>QCBN01000034.1 GCA_003281585.1 Prochlorococcus sp. AG-347-I15 | reverse complement strand
ATATTTTTCTTATAATTTGATTTTTCAAACTTAATGGGAGTACCAGTTATGTTCATCCTTAAACCAAAGAAAACTTCATCAGTCCCAGGTAAATCAGAGTTTACTGTCGTGGATGCTGCAGAAATTTCATTAGATACAAAAGCCTCAAGACCAATATGTGGTGTTGCCTGCCAACTAACAGTTCCTTCTACTCCAGAATTATCATGTCTATCTTTATAGTCCCAATTAAAACCCCTAACAATAAAAGCGAGCTCTGGATTATTTGGTAATCTATAGCCAACTTCTACATCCCATCCTGGAACTACCCTTTCCGTATATGAGATGCTATCTATTGTGATAGATTTTTCATCTGTTATGGACATATACCAATTATTTCTAAATTCAAAATCTTTCCAAAAATATTCTCCCCCAAGGCCTAGTCTACTATGAGCATCGCTGTAGTCGGTCATTCTATAATCCCAAAAGGCATTTGCCCCAACCATAGAAACATCATCAGGACGATGCCTTATTCCTAAACCTAAATTTGCGGTTGAGCCGTCTGCATTAGTTGCAGTTGAAAATCTCTTTTGAGAAAACGCTAAAGTTTTAATATCCCCTTCATTATCTTTTGCAAGTTCTCCCAATTTCATCAAACTATTTAAAGAGAAACTAGTATCTGATTCTGAGACTCCTGAAATATTCACAGTTGTTTGGGCAAAAAATGGAATTTTTTGTATCTGGCTATTAGCTTTGGAATTTGCAAAACCATAACCAGCATCAACTAATACTCTTTTGCCATCATCGGCAATTATATTTGTATATTCACTTTCATTTGCCTCATTATTGATTAAAGGGACAAATTTGGTTGCATAAATAGATGCATCAATAATGTATTTATCTAATTTGTCTTTTGGCTCGTATAAATTTTGGTTATTTTCAATTTGATCATATTTGATATTGTCAAATTGATATTCGTTAGCAGAAATAGGCATCATTGAACCCAAAGCTAGCGGTAGTAATGAAGAAATCTTAAAAAGTTTCATCAAAGTAAAATTTTTTTTAATTATTAATGAATTTCCAAAGAAGTCTAGTTTTTAGATAATAAACTACACATATCAAAATATTTCAGTCATTCATTTGCTATGAAAAAATTAGAGAGTTTGATTAAGACTTATAATGATTTTCCCAAAAAGGGTATAGCATTTAAGGACGTTCTTGGAATAATTCAAGATCCAGAAGTCTTTAGGGAACTTATCTTTAAAATGTCTTCAGATCAAATAATAAGAAGATCTGAGGCGATAATTTCTGTAGAGGCTAGAGGTTTTATTTTTGGTTCTGCAATTGCTTTTCAAGCATCTAAACCAATTATTCTTGCAAGAAAGCCGGGAAAACTACCTGGAGAAATAATTCAAGAAGATTACAACTTAGAGTATGGAAAAAATTCTTTATCTATCCAAAAAGACGCTCTTAAAAAATATAGTTCTTATGCTATTGTTGATGATCTTTTAGCTACAGGTGGGACAGTTGAGTGTGTTGCTAATTTAGTTAATAAAATTGGAAAAGAAGTTATTGGATTATTAACAGTGGTTGAATTAGAAAAACTTCAAGGTAGAACAAAATTAAAATTTCCAGTTGAGTCAGTAATAACTATTTAATCTATAACTCAGTATTAAAGTAATGTATCAAATTTCAAAAAAATTGAAAAAGATAAATTTAATCAAGACTTATTATTATCTTACAAATTTTCTAGATTAAACCCATGGATCCCGCAGTAAAACCTACTATTAAAAAAAATATAAATTCTGTCAAATCTCTAGGCATAGAATTGACAAATAAGTTTAGTTGAGTCATTTAACCTTGTGCTCCTCAGGTTTGTAATTTCAAAAAAATATAACTAAGAAATTTATTTTTTGAGGTGAAATATCTCATTTTTTTCTTTTTTCTAAAGAATTGCCAATTTATCTTAATTTTTAAAATTAAGCTTCTAAAAAAATTTTTTATTTCGTAATCAAATTTTTGTATATAATTACCTTAGAATCAAAAAATATAAAACATCTCCTGGTATGAACTA
>QCBN01000033.1 GCA_003281585.1 Prochlorococcus sp. AG-347-I15 | reverse complement strand
TGCACAAGATATTAATTTGATGGTTGATGGTGTAGATGAAGAAACTGGAGGAAGATTTATTAAATTTCCTGAAAATATAACTGATCTCAATTCAATGAATGACCTTCTTGATAAATACGGGGAAATCCCTCTCCCACCTTATATAAAAAATTCCGAAGAAGAATCATTTTTTCATGAGAATAGTTATCAAACTGAGTATGCAACTAATCCAGGGGCAGTTGCCGCGCCAACTGCTGGTTTACACTTAAGCAAAAGTCTTATTTCCAATCTTAAAAAAAAAGGAGTAATAATTTTACCGATAACTTTGCACGTGGGCTATGGAACATTTAAACCAATTGATCAAGAAGATTTAAGTAACTTAAAACTTCATAAAGAATGGGTAAGTGTTAATGAGGAAGTAGTGGAGGAAATAAAAAAAATAAAGAAAACTGATAGAAGAATAATTGCTATTGGGACAACTAGCGTAAGAGCTCTTGAAAGTTGTTATTCTCACGAAATTAATGACCTTATTCCTATAGAGAAATACGTGGATTTAGTAATTAAGCCAGGTTATAAATTTAAGGTAGTTGATGCATTATTAACTAATTTTCATCTTCCTAAAAGTTCATTATTACTATTAGTAAGTGCAATGATTGGTAGAGAAAGATTATTAGATTTGTATAAAAAAGCCATAAAAGAAAAATTTAGATTTTTCTCTTATGGCGATGCTATGTATATTTCACCAGATTCATTACTGGAGAAAAAATAGATTTAGGCTTTGACTGGTTCTTGAATGATTCCGCTTGGAACTTCAGTAAACATAATTGAAGATAGATATCTCTCTGCTAAATCAGGAAGAACAACTACGATAGTTTTTCCCGCATATTCATCTTGTTCAGCTAATCTAACAGCAGCAGCAGCAGCAGCACCACAAGATATTCCAACTAATAGACCTTCTTCTTTTGCTAATCTAAGAGCCATCTCGATTGACTCGTCATTTGTTACCTGTTCAACCTTATCAACAATTGACAAATCAAGGTTCTTAGGAATAAATCCTGCTCCAATTCCTTGAATTTTATGAGGTCCAGATTTAACCTCTTCTCCGTTCATTGTCTGTGTAATAACAGGACTATGTGAGGGTTCTACAGCTACAGAAGTAATATTTTTACCCTTCTCTTGCTTAATGTATCTTGAAACTCCTGTAATTGTGCCGCCAGTTCCAACCCCTGCAACTAAAACATCAATTTCTCCATCGCAATCATCCCAGATTTCTGGTCCAGTAGTTTTGAAATGAATTTCAGGGTTTGCTGGATTATCAAATTGACCTGGCATGAAATATTGAGAAGGATTACTTTCTGCAATTTCTTTAGCTTTAGCTATTGCTCCAGGCATACCTTTAGATGCCTCTGTTAAAACAATTTCAGCACCCAACACTGCCATAACCCTTCTTCTTTCAATTGACATGGATTCTGGCATTGTAAGGATAAGTTTATAACCTCTTGCTGAAGCAGTAAAAGCTAGAGCAATTCCTGTATTTCCAGAAGTTGGCTCAACAATAGTTTTGTCTTTTGTAAGTTTCCCACTTTTCTCTGCATCCCAGATCATGTTTGCGCCAATCCTACATTTGACACTATAAGCGGGGTTTCTACCTTCAATTTTTGCAAGTACTGTAGCTTTCGCGTTTTTAGTAATTGATTTTAATTTTACTAATGGAGTGTTTCCAATAGCAAAACTGTTGTCCTCATAAATTTTTGCCATTTATATATAGAAAATATATATTAATACTAACTATTATTCAGAAAAAGAGTATATAAGTTTCTATACGGTAAATACTAGGAATTTAGAAATTATTTAGTGCTTCAGAAAAGCTTTTCCATAATTGATCTTGGTCTTCTAATCCAACTGATACTCTAATAAGGTGCGAGGGTATACCAAAACTTTCAGCCCAATCCAACTCGTCATAATGAGCTAGTAAAACATAAGGACAAACTAGAGTAAATTTTGTACCTAAACTAGGTCCTTTAGATACTTGTAGAGAATCATAAAATTTCTTAGCTTTGTTCAATCCTCCATTTAATTCAAAT
>QCBN01000032.1 GCA_003281585.1 Prochlorococcus sp. AG-347-I15 | reverse complement strand
TTATCATAAGCTAGTGCAATTGCAGAACACATAGTCAGTGTCTTTCCACTTTGAACTTCTCCCAAATGTAATGTTGTTCTCTTCGTAAAATCATTTTCATCTTCTTCAATAACACATCGTTTTAAAATATTTAATGCATTATTTTTAATTATGTTTAAAGAGTGGTCATCAGATATACCTCGCTCTTCCCTTACAAATTTAAGAAATGATTCAAAAGTATCTCCAATTATTGGTTCCCATAAATTAGATTTTGCAGGACGAATTTCTGTCATTATGAATTACCAAGATTATTAATAATTGAAGTAATTAATTCATTAAATGATTTCCTATACAAATCAGCAAATCTTGAACCACTTGCAATCATTAATATTTCTGTAGCAGAGAGTGTAATGAGAATTGAAGTAAGGACTTCAAAGGCCTGTTCATTCTCGTTACAACTTCTTACTATTAAGGGGTGATCTTTATAAATTACGATTCTTATATTTTTATCTTTCGATTCAGGCCTTTTTGATTGCTCATCATTATATTCAAGTTTGTAAAGACCCTTTTCAGGCAAATCAGTAATTCCAAAGGTTATATTCCAATTAATGTCTGCTACTGAAAAACTATATTTTGCTTCATTTTCTAGTTTTAGATTAAGTTTTTGATTTTGAACGAGATTTGAAACAGTTTTACCTACTTCTATGCCCTGATATTTTTGAGTATCATTATTTAAAATATTCGAAACTTGCTCAAAAACATTTTGAGGTTTAGTCTCTTTTGTTATTTCCTCAGAAATTTGAGAAATTTTCGAACTTATATCTTTAGTTCCTGCACTAGTAAGATTTATTAATTGATTTACCGTTGATTTGGTACTGGTTTCAGATCTATATAGTTTTGCCTGTTTTGTCATTGGCAAAGGATCAGAGTCCATCTGTTCTTTTAATAAATGTAAAAACTCCTCCTCGTACTCTCCAAATTTAAATTCATCTTTAGTGTGAGATACTTCGAAACCTTCAAGGTGAAGTTCCCCGAAAATTCTTAGGGATTGAAAAGAGTTTCTTTCTTTAAAAATTTCTTTTGGTCTATATTTATCTTCATCAGAACCTTCAATTAATCTTTTTCTTCGGAAAAGACTTAAGCCTGCCTGAGAAAAAGAGCCTTTCTCTCTAAGAGCTATAAATCCTGAAACTGAAGCTCCATTACTAATTGAAAAGGATATCGGCTTTTTCCATTCAACTATTTCAGTTTTATTTCCTTCAGTCCATGCTTCAACTGCTTTAAGAACGGGTGGACCCTCAAAGTCCAAAATTGCGTCATTGAATGAAACAACTAAATTATCACTTCTCAAGTAACATCTATAAATGGAACTTATATGATCTTTTATTTTTTTTATTGTAGGTCCTGGAAGTTTCATATTAAGTTTGTGAAGTTCGATTTTTGTATATCCCTTTTTATGTTTTGAATTTGTTATTTCAGGAGTTAATACACCATTTGTTTTCTCAACCTCTTCTAAATCAAATCTATATTTGTATTCCAAATTAGAATCTATCGCTTGTGTAGTTACGGTCCAATTTGGTGAGAACCAAATAGATGCTGACTTCATACCCATACCAAATTCAGATAAACCGCTTGTATCAGAAGGAGGAACTCCTGCAGTAAATGCTCTTTGATGTTCTGAGACAGATATTCCAAAAGCATTATCTTCAATACTTAAAAAATTACTATTAGGCTCATAAATTATTTTTACTTTGCACACACCTCTTGTAGTTCCATATTTACCATCTTTAGATATAAAGCTTTGAATACTGTTATCAATGAATTCTGCAATGGCGAACCAAGGTTTATATTTTAAGTGTTTAAAAACTCTATAAACACCCATTCCAGGCGTTATTTCAATACTTTCATTACTCATGCAGATAATATATCAAAAGTACTACTTTCCAAATGTAAATTAGTTACATTTTCTTTATTAGACTGCCCGTAAGTTAATAAATTCTTTGCCACTAATTTTGCGACTTCTACATGAACCGCATTACCTAAAGCAGAAAATCCAGCATAAGAATTTTCCAATATTTTCATTTTATCTGGGAATCCGAATGCTCTTGCTATTTCTCTTTTTGTAA
>QCBN01000031.1 GCA_003281585.1 Prochlorococcus sp. AG-347-I15 | reverse complement strand
GTAATCCTGAAACCGTATCAACAGATTATGATACTAGCGATATTTTATATTTTGAGCCAGTAACTTTAGAGGATGTGCTCAACATAATAGAGGCTGAAAATCCCTATGGTTTAATCGTCCAATTCGGTGGTCAAACTCCGTTAAAATTATCTTTACCTTTATTTGAATGGCTTAAATCTAATGATGGGGTTAAAACTGGATCAAAAATTCTTGGAACATCTCCAATCTCTATTGATTTAGCTGAAGATAGAGAAGAATTTACAAAAATTCTTGAGGAATTATGTATCAGGCAACCTTTAAATGGCATAGCTCGTAACCAAAGTGAGGCACAAACCGTAGCAAAAAATATTGGATTTCCCTTGGTTGTGAGACCATCTTACGTTTTAGGAGGTAGGGCAATGGAAATTGTTAAAGATGAAAATGAATTATCGAGATACATCTCTGAAGCAGTGAAGGTGTCTCCTGATCATCCAATCCTTCTTGATCAATATTTGAATAATGCTATTGAGATAGATGTTGATGCTTTATGTGATTCCGAAGGTTCTGTTGTAATTGCTGGTCTGATGGAACATGTTGAACCTGCAGGAATTCATTCTGGAGATTCAGCTTGTTGTTTACCCTCCATTTCTCTTTCATTGTCCACTCTAGAGACTGTAAAGAACTGGACTAAATTAATTGCAAAAAGACTAAATGTTGTTGGGCTAATTAATTTGCAATTTGCAGTGACGAATTTAAATAATAAAGAAAATAAATTGTTTATTCTTGAAGCAAATCCAAGGGCTTCCAGAACAGTCCCGTTTGTTTCAAAGGCAATAGGTAAACCTGTTGCAAAACTAGCTACTCAGTTAATGCAGGGTTTTACATTAGAAGATGTGAATTTTACCAAAGAATTTTCTCCAAAATATCAGGCTGTAAAAGAAGCTGTTTTGCCTTTCAAAAGATTTCCAGGATCGGATACACTCCTTGGTCCTGAAATGAGATCTACTGGAGAAGTAATGGGTTTAGCTAAAGATTTTGGAATTGCTTATGCAAAGTCAGAATTGGCAGCAGGAAATGGTGTTCCTTCTGAGGGAGTAGCTTTTTTATCCACTAATGATTTAGATAAACAAAACCTTGAAGAAATTTCCAGGGAATTGTTGATCTTAGGATTTAAATTAATTGCAACAAAAGGTACTGCTTCATTTTTGGTTGATTTAGGTATTCAAGTTGAAGAAGTGCTAAAAGTACATGAAGGTAGACCAAATATAGAGGATTTAATTCGTTCGGGACTTGTTCAATTAATTATTAATACCCCAATAGGATCTCAAGCACTTCATGATGATGCATATTTAAGACGTGCTGCCCTAGAGTATAATATTCCAACTTTTACAACTATTCCTGGAGCTAAAGCTGCCATTAAAGCAATCAAGGCATTGCGAAATAATAATATTGATACTTACTCTCTACAAGAAATCCATAATTATTAGAAATCTACTCTATTTCTTTTAGTTTTTCTCTTAATTGATTCGCCAAAGCATTTCGACTAATTGACAGTAATTTCAAGGTATCCTCATGCATTTTTAGTTGAGTTTCGGCTATTTGTAATCTTTTTATAGATTCTTTTATTTCCTGAGAAAGATCATTTATAAGATACTTTTTACCATCAAATGTTAAAACTGGGTTGCCAGAATTATTTGTGTTTTCACTCATGGATTTTAATGTTTAATAAATAAAATAGGATTATACTTTGTTAATCAATTGTTTTTCACATAATTCTTTATAAATCCCTTTTTTATTAAGTAAATCAATATGTTTACCAGCCTCAATAATTTCACCTTTATCAAAGACAACTATTTTATCTGCCTTTTGAGTCGTAGCTAATCTATGAGCAATTACAATAACAGTTCTATTTTTCATGGCTCTATTAAGACCTTCTTGAACTTCTGATTCTGATTCTGCATCTAATGCACTTGTCGCCTCATCTAAGAGGAGAATAGATGGGTTTCCTAGTATTGCTCTTGCAATTGCGATCCTTTGGATCTGACCTCCTGAAAAATTTGAACCTCTTTCTGTTATCTTAGTTTCATATTTTTCAGGAAGCTGTTGAATGAAGTGGTGAGCATTTGATTTCTTTGCAGATTCAATAACTTCTTCTTTGGTATAACTTCTACCCATTCTTATCGCATCAATAATTTTTCCAGAAAATAA
>QCBN01000030.1 GCA_003281585.1 Prochlorococcus sp. AG-347-I15 | reverse complement strand
CCAGAATCTTTCATTTTTTTAGCTTTAAATCAATTATATCAGAATAAAGAAAAAACTTATTTTTTTTATAACCAAATAATTCAATAATTAACCAACAACAAGTCCTTTTTTGAGAAGTAAATCGAAAACCTCCACACTTTTTGTTTTTCCAGATCCTAGAGGCTCATGTAAATCTAATATTTCAGCAAGGCACATAATCCAATGAGTATCTTTTTTTAAATTAAGACCTTCACAAATATGAGAAGGAGCCGAATTAAGACAGCCAAATTCTGTTGATATACCAATGTTCATGATTTGAGTTTCAAGTTCCAGACTTAAGAGTTCTATTTCTTGCTCAGAAAGCGATGTGCCAAATAAATATGATTCAATTAAAAGTTGATAATTCATAAAAAGTTTATTTCTAAGAAAATAAGTGTAGTGCGGAACCTTTTTTAAGTAAAAATTAAATTTTAAATTCTATTTAATCTCAAAAGTATCTTTAGAAAACATCCTTAATAGAATACATATAAAATATATTTAGGTGTTGAATTTAAAGAAATTACAACGAAATCAAGAACAGATAACAAATTTAATGTCAACCAAATCTGATCCATTAGAGGGAAAGCTTACGGAAAATTTTTCTGAATTTTCTCAACTATCTGACTATTCTTTTATGAATTTTCTTAAAGCAGATCCTCAATCAATAAAAAATGGGAATGATCATAAGCCACGTTCAGTATATTCAGGCCATTATGTCCCAGTTGTTCCAAAAGCGATTCCAGAACCAGAATATATTTCCCATAGCAAAAAACTTTTTAAAGAACTTGGACTAAGCTCAGATCTTACAAAAGACCAAAGTTTTTGCCGTTTTTTCTCAGGTGATATTTCTGTTGCCGATTATCCAATGAGTCCTGTTGGTTGGGCGACAGGTTATGCATTATCAATTTACGGAACTGAATATACCCAACAATGTCCTTTTGGAACTGGCAATGGTTATGGCGATGGCAGAGCAATTTCTGTATTTGAAGGTTTATTCAATGACGAGAGAATGGAGATGCAACTAAAAGGTGGAGGCCCAACTCCCTATTGTCGTGGAGCAGATGGTAGGGCTGTCTTACGCTCTAGTGTTCGAGAGTTTCTTGCACAGGAATTTATGGATGCCCTAGGAATCCCCACCTCAAGATCTCTAACACTTTATGTCTCACGAACAGAAATAGTAAGGAGGCCGTGGTATTCCAAAGGGTCCAAGTATTTTGAACCTGACATCATGGTTGATAATCAAGCGGCAATTACAACAAGGGTAGCTCCATCTTTTTTACGTGTTGGCCAGATTGAACTTTTTGCAAGACGCGTTCGCAATAATGCTCATGATGAGGCCCTCAATGAACTAATGATGATAGTTCAACATCTTATAGATAGAAACTATAAAAATGAAATTGAATTTGCGATTTCATTTGAAACTAAGGTAATAAAACTAGCTTCTTTATATAGAGCAAGACTAATATCTCTTGTGGCCAACTGGATGCGAGTTGGTTATTGCCAGGGCAATTTTAATAGTGATAATTGTGCTGCTGGAGGTTATACCTTGGATTATGGCCCCTTTGGATTCTGTGAATTATTTGATCCAAGATTTCAACCATGGACTGGTGGCGGTGAGCATTTCTCGTTTTTTAACCAGCCTTCTGCAGCGGCAATCAACTTTAAAACATTCTGTTCCTCTCTTAGTCCGTTAATTTCACAAAACAAACAAGATCAAGAAAAGTTAAATCAAATCGAAAAAGACTTTTCTGAATTAATGAATAAGGAATTGATGAAAATGTGGGCAAACAAGCTTGGTTTAGAACATTACAACGAAAATCTAATAAATGAATTTTTTAATCTCATGGTCATTTCAAAAGCAGACTATACAATTTTGTTCCGTAAACTCTCTGAAATCCCTGGTAACTTAGATTCTTTAAAAGACTGTTTCTATTTACCAATTAATGACGAGCTCAATAATAGGTGGGAAGTATGGCTTGAAAACTGGCAATCAGTCTTGAAGAAAGAGGGAAATATTAAAGCAAAATCGGCATCAATGAAATCCCTTAATCCAGTTTATACATGGCGCGAATGGATGGTTGTCCCCGCATATGAAGAAGCTGAAAAGGGAAATTACAAAAAAATAAAAGAGTTACAGGATGTCTTTAGCAATCCATATGTAGAACAACCCCCAGAAATAGATCAAA
>QCBN01000029.1 GCA_003281585.1 Prochlorococcus sp. AG-347-I15 | reverse complement strand
ATTCCGATAAAGAGAATTCCATTTAAAAATTAAGTCATACTTTTTTTAAAGATGGATCAGCTGATTGTCCATAAGAGAACTTTTCAACTTCAGCAAAATCTGGAGATGGTTCTTTTATTCCACAAACATCTTTATACATAATTTCGTATTCGAGTGCGGATCTTTGCCAACTGAACTCTTGACTCATTGCTCTTTTTTGCAATAATTTCCAACTATCTTTATGCCTAAAGGCCTCCCATGACCTTACTAAGGATGTATAGAAATCTATAGGTTCAAAGCGATCGAAGCAAAAACCCGTTCCACTATTATTTTCTGGATCATGAGGTAAAACTGTGTCAACTAAACCTCCTACTCGTCTTACTATTGGAATAGAGCCATACCTCATAGCAAGTAGTTGACTAATACCACAAGGTTCAAATCTACTTGGCATTAAGAATGCATCAGAGCCTCCATATATAAGTCTTGATAAAGAATCATCATAAGTAAGAAATACTGAGAATCTTCCTGGGTAATCTAATGCAAGTTGCCATAATCCTGACTCTAAATATCTATCTCCAGTCCCTAAAACAACTATTTGCGAATCGGTATATGCTAAAAGTCTTCTTGAAACTTGTAGAAGTAAGTCAACCCCTTTCTGATCAACTAACCTACTAACCATACCTAAAAGATATTTTTTAGGATTGACTTCAAGACCCATTTCTCTCTGCAAAATTTTCTTATTTTCTAGCCTGTTTTCTAAATTCTTAATACTAAATTTTGCCGGTAAAACTGGATCTTTGGCTGGGTTCCATTCATTAAGATCTATGCCATTAAGAATTCCCCTTAATTTACCTGAAATGTAATTAAGCAATCCTTCAAGGCTTTCCCCGTATTCATGGGTTTTAATTTCATCTGCATAAGTAGGAGAAACAGCATTTACTCTATCTGCGTACAACATTGCTGCAGCCATTGTGTGGTCTCCATGCATATACCAAGGACACCAAGTCATTTTTTCTAGTTTCCATCTCCAAGGGCCTTGGTATTTTAAATTATGAATTGTGAAGACAGTGCTAATTTCAGGGTCCTGATGCATCCATACAGGAATCATTCCAGTATGCCAATCATGGCAATGGAGAACTTGAGGTTTCCAACAATTCCACGCAAATTCTGCAGTAGCACTAGCAAAAAATGTAAATCGCCAGTCCTCATTTTCGCCTCCGTATATTTGGTCAGAGTCAAATGTTGGATGACCCACTAGGTAAATAACATAATTATGAATGGGATGCTTTGCTTCATATACGGCGAAATCATTACCCATTGTATTTGCTCTAAAGACTGGTTCTTTCGATACCTCTAAAAGACTCCACAATTTCCCATATCCTGGAATTATTACCCTTACATCGTGACCAAGTTTTATCAAAGATGGAGGTAACGAACCAACCACATCTCCCATACCTCCAACTTTGATCATTGGAGCACATTCGGCAGCGGCAAGAAGAATTCTCATTGATAATTATTCTAAAAGTTCTTTTAAAAAATAAACTAGGGTGACCACTTATAGTCAGAAAAGTCTGGTGGACGCTTTTCAAGAAAGGCATCTCTGCCTTCTTGAGCTTCTTCAGTGGAATAAAATAATTGTGTTGTGTATCCAGATAATTCTTGAATACCAGCAATCCCATCATTCTCCGCATTGAATGAAGCTTTAAGAATACGAATAGCCGTTGGACTATTTCGTAAAATCTCTCTTGCCCAGATTACACCCTCAGCTTCTAATTCTTCAATCTTTGTAATTGCATTTATCAAGCCCATCTTAAGAGCTTCCTTAGAATTATATTTTCTACACAAAAACCAAATTTCTTTTGCTTTTCTTTGGCCAACAAGTCTTGCCAAATAGCTAGATCCAAAACCCGCATCAAAACTACCAACTCTTGGACCTGTTTGACCAAATATTGCATTTTCAGAGGCGATACTGAGATCACAAATTAGATGAAGTACCTGCCCTCCTCCAATTGCGAAACCAGGAACTAAAGCAATAACCACTTTAGGCAAACTTCGTATTAATCTTTGCAGTTCAAGTACATTTAATCTCTGCTTCCCTTCATCATTTTTATATCCATTTTTACCTCTTACACTCTGATCACCTCCAGAGCAAAAAGAATAAATGCCTTTCTTGTCAGGTCCCGCACCAGTAAAGAGAACTACGCCAATAGTTTCATCATTTCTTACGATATCAAATGCGTCAATGAGTTCATCTATAGTTTGTGGCCTAAATGCATTTCTTTTTTCAGGCCGAT
>QCBN01000028.1 GCA_003281585.1 Prochlorococcus sp. AG-347-I15 | reverse complement strand
TAACTAAATTAATGGATTTTATTTCTAAAAGTCAAGGATACATACCTCTAAAAATTGTCCCATACATCTTTTTCCTTGCTGTTGTTCTAAGTATTACAACTTCAACTAATACTTTTGTCTAAAACGCTTCAGTTTTACGAGAAGAGTAAAGTAAATATTAATGAACAATTACGATGTTGTAATAGTTGGTAGTGGATTAGGTGGATTATGCTGTGGTTCGATTTTAGCTTTATCAGGCAAAACAGTACTTATATGTGAAGCACATACCCAACCTGGAGGTGTTGCCCACAGTTTCAAAAGAAAAGGTTATACTTTCGAATCAGGTCCTTCATTATGGAGTGGAATAGGTAAATGGCCGACAACTAATCCCCTAGGGCAAATTCTTAAATTACTTGAAGAAGAAGTTGAACTATTTCAATACAAAAGTTGGCAAGTAATTGTCCCGGAGGGCAATTTTAATCTTGATGTGGGGGAAGAACCTTTTAAACAAACAATTAAAACTTTAAGAGGTGAGAAATCTGTTAAAGAATGGGAATCATTTATTTCCGGAATAAAACCTCTTAGCCAAATAATAAATGAAATACCTTTACTCTCATTTTCTCCCGAATCAATAAATTTCTTAGATCTAATAAATTTAACCTCAAAATTTTTACCTAATATCAATCAAATACCAAAAATTAATAAAGGCTTTGGGAATTTAGTAAATAATCATCTAGAGGATCCTTTTCTCAGAAATTGGGTTGATTTATTGAGTTTTTTGATAAGTGGTATGTCAATGCATGATACAAATACAGCTGCGATGGCTACTTTATTTAACGAATGGTTTGAACCAAATTCATATCTTGAATACCCCAAAGGAGGTAGTGAATCTATCGTAAAAGCCTTAATTAATGGATTTAAAAAAAATGGAGGAGAATTAATTCTTTCCTCGAGAGTAAAGACAATAAACTTCAATAAAAATATAGCTACAGGCATAACTCTTAATAATGGTTCTAGTTATGATTGTGAATTTGTTGTCACGAATACTGATGTTTGGAATTTAAAAAAGTTAATTCCAAATGAAATTTCAAAAAGATGGAATACAAAAGTTTTGAACCCTAATAAATGTGATTCTTTCCTTCATATACATCTAGGTTTTCATGCTGATGGTCTTGAAAATTTGCCCATACATGCGATACATGTTGATGATTGGGAAAAAGGTATAACCGCAGAAAGAAATATAGCTGTATTTTCAATCCCATCTGTTTTAGATAAAAATATGGCCCCTGCAGGAAAACATGTTCTTCATGGATATACTCCCGCAAATGAACCTTGGGAAATTTGGGAAAACCTTAATCCAAAGGAATTAGAATATAGAAATTTGAAAGAAGAAAGATGTTCAATATTCCTTAATGCAGTGCGAAAATTCATCCCTGATATAGATAAAAGGATTGATTTAAAGATGCTAGGAACCCCAATCACTCATAAAAAGTTCACCAATACCTATTGCGGTAGTTACGGCCCTGCATTATCTGCAGCAAAAGGTCTTTTCCCAGGTTGCAAAACTCCAGTGAAAAATTTATTTACTTGCGGTGCAAGTACTTTTCCAGGTATTGGAATTCCTGCTGTTTCAGCAAGTGGTGCTTACGCAGCCGAAAAAATTATTGGTAAAAAAGAATTTAAAACTCTTCTTAAGAAAATAAATTTATGAATCAAGTTCCTTTTATAACTCTAGAATCACTTAGTTAAGAAATAAGAATAAAGAAAGCAAAAACGTTCAATAATGATAATCTTTATCTGAACATAAACTTAACTTATAGCTCTCATATGTTTTTCTTATCAATTCCTCAAGCATGGCATTTAGTTGGCACTTGGTCAGAACAACTTCCAAACGAGTCAAATCTTATAGGAATGGGTCAAACAGAATTAATGATGACTTTACATTCAATATTCGTTCCTCTCTTACTTGTAATTTCATATTATCTATTCAATAGACTTAATAAAAACGAATCAAAGAAAATTAAAGGATGATCGTTTAAAGTTTATTTAGCTGAACTTCTTCTTACTACTTTTCTTCCTGTAGAAGTATCAACGCCGCTTGAATCTTTATTTTGTGAATTAGTTTCAACATTATCAACATCGCTCTTATCCATTTCTGCGCAAACTCCTACTACCATGGCAGCTTGCATTTGATCTGGCAAATCTCCAATAGTTAATAAGGCCTTTAAAACTAATTGAAGTCGAGTTTGCCGATCTATTTCAGGTCTTAGTTTTTTTACAGTATTCCAAAGTTCTTGGGTAACTTCTTTTAAAAGTTCTCGATCTACAGCCAAATTAAATCCT
>QCBN01000027.1 GCA_003281585.1 Prochlorococcus sp. AG-347-I15 | reverse complement strand
ATCATGGCAGTGGAAACTGAAAGGCTTGAGTATGGTAGGGGCAGAGGGAATTCCCGGTGTAGCGGTGAAATGCGTAGATATCGGGAAGAACACCAGTGGCGAAGGCGCTCTGCTGGGCCATTACTGACGCTCATGGACGAAAGCCAGGGGAGCGAAAGGGATTAGATACCCCTGTAGTCCTGGCCGTAAACGATGAACACTAGGTGTCGGGGGAATCGACCCCTTCGGTGTCGTAGCTAACGCGTTAAGTGTTCCGCCTGGGGAGTACGCACGCAAGTGTGAAACTCAAAGGAATTGACGGGGGCCCGCACAAGCGGTGGAGTATGTGGTTTAATTCGATGCAACGCGAAGAACCTTACCAGGGTTTGACATCCTGCGAACCTCTTAGAAATTTGAGGGTGCCTTCGGGAATGCAGTGACAGGTGGTGCATGGCTGTCGTCAGCTCGTGTCGTGAGATGTTGGGTTAAGTCCCGCAACGAGCGCAACCCACGTTTTTAGTTGCCAGCATTTAGTTGGGCACTCTAGAAAGACCGCCGGTGATAAACCGGAGGAAGGTGTGGATGACGTCAAGTCATCATGCCCCTTACACCCTGGGCTACACACGTACTACAATGCTACGGACAAAGGGCAGCAAACTCGCGAGAGCTAGCAAATCCCATAAACCGTGGCTCAGTTCAGATCGTAGGCTGCAACTCGCCTACGTGAAGTAGGAATCGCTAGTAATCGCAGGTCAGCATACTGCGGTGAATACGTTCCCGGGCCTTGTACACACCGCCCGTCACACCATGGAAGTTGGCCATGCCCGAAGTCGTTACTCCAACCCTTGTGGAGGAGGACGCCGAAGGTGGGGCTAATGACTGGGGTGAAGTCGTAACAAGGTAGCCGTACCGGAAGGTGCGGCTGGATCACCTCCTAACAGGGAGACAACAAAATGTTTAATATTATTTTGTCACCTTAGGTCGATCGGTATCTCACATTCTTAATTTATTAAGGATTTTATTTCCTAAGTTTTTCTAGGTCACACCCATCACTTTTCCTGGGCCATTAGCTCAGGTGGTTAGAGCGCACCCCTGATAAGGGTGAGGTCCCTGGTTCAAGTCCAGGATGGCCCATATCTCTATGTTGGGGGTATAGCTCAGTTGGTAGAGCGCCTGCTTTGCAAGCAGGATGTCAGCGGTTCGAGTCCGCTTACCTCCACTGATTACCACCTCTGTCATAATTTTATGAGGGAAATGTTTTGAGTAGTGATCAAATTCTGAACGAATCTAGCTTCCTAATGAAATCATTAAGATGCTGGACTCATTGAATTAATTTCATTGTTTTCAGAGAACCTTGACAACTGCATAGATTATTTTTAAAGACAATAAGCATCTTTATGATGCAGATTTATTATTTGTGCGAATGCATTAATAACAATTCTATTAAGCTGATGCTTCAATTATGAAGTTATTGGTCAAGCTACAAAGGGCTCACGGAGGATACCTAGGCACACAGAGGCGATGAAGGACGTGGTTACCTGCGATAAGTCTCGGGGAGTTGGAAGCACACTTTGATCCGGGAATTTCCGAATGGGGCAACCCCATGTACGGCCAACTGAATATATAGGTTGGTGCGAGCTAACCCAGCGAACTGAAACATCTTAGTAGCTGGAGGAAGAGAAAGTAAATAACGACTCCCTCAGTAGCGGCGAGCGAACGGGGAATAGCCCAAACCGATAGTCTTGACTGTCGGGGTTGTGGGACAGCAATATGGATCAACAAATCTAGAAGAAACGTTTGAATGGCGTGCCACAGAGGGTGAAAGCCCCGTAATCGAAAGATAAGTTGACCTAGCTGTATCCCGAGTAGCACGGAGCACGTGGAATTCCGTGTGAATCTGCGAGGACCACCTCGTAAGGCTAAGTACTACTGTGTGACCGATAGTGAAACAGTACCGCGAGGGAAAGGTGAAAAGAACCCCGGGAGGGGAGTGAAATAGAACATGAAACCGTGAGCTTACAAGCAATGGGAGCCCGACTAATCGGGTGACCGTGTGCCTGTTGAAGAATGAGCCGGCGACTTATAGGCACTGGCAGGTTAAACCGAAAATGGTGGAGCCACAGCGAAAGCGAGTCTTAATAGGGCGTTAGTCAGTGTTTATAGACCCGAACCCTGGTGATCTAACCATGGCCAGGATGAAGCTTGGGTGATACCAAGTGGAGGTCCGAACCGACTGAAGTTGAAAATTCAGCGGATGAGCTGTGGTTAGGGGTGAAATGCCAATCGAACCAGGAGCTAGCTGGTTCTCCCCGAAATACGTTTAGGCGTAGCGTCTAGTGCTCCAGCAGGGGGGTAAAGCAACCATTTCGGTGCGGGCTGCGAAAGCGGTACCAAATCGA
>QCBN01000026.1 GCA_003281585.1 Prochlorococcus sp. AG-347-I15 | reverse complement strand
TTTTTATGAAGAACAAAGAGGAAATAGAGCCTGCAACTATAATCAAAACAATCTTCAAAAGAAGTTTAGGGTAATCGTTTAATTTAAAATTTTTAAATTTATTCGTTTGAAAATTAATCATTTATCATTTAATTTTTTATTTGTGAAGATAAAAGGTTTGCATAAAATTTATTTTTATTGATTAAATCCTCATGACTACCCTCTTCAACTAAATATCCCTTATCCAGAACTAAAATATAATCTGAAAATTTAGCGACACTTGATAATTTGTGACTTACAGAAATAATCGAAGTATTTGGTAATTCTTTTTTTAAATTATTAAATAAATTAAATTCGGTTGCGACATCAAGTGCTGACGTAGCCTCATCGAGTAATAGGATTGAGGGTTTATGCAGAATTGCTCTTGCAATAGCAATTCTTTGTCTTTGTCCTCCAGATAAGAGCTGGCCTCTTTCCCCTACAGAAGTATTGATCCCATATTCTAAAAGTGAAATAAATTGATCACAGCAAGCGATATCTAATGCCCACTTTATTGTCTCTTTACTTACAGGCAAGTCACCTATACGCATATTTTCTTCTATTGAGCCATCGAAAAGAATTGAATCTTGGGTTACATGTGCTATTACTTTTCTTAGTGAATAGGTACTTAATCTATTTATATTTATTCCATCAACAAAGATCTGCCCAGAACTTGGTTCATAAAGTTTTGAAATAAGTTTAAGTATTGAACTTTTACCAGAACCACTCTCACCAACTATGCTAAGTAGATTATGATTGGTGGAATCGAAACTTAAAGAATGAAGGACTAAATTTAGTTCATTCTTATCTGAATAAGTGAAATCTACATTTTTAAATCTAACGTTTCTTATGTTTTGGGAAGCAGTTTCAAGTAGGTGATCTTCATAAGACTCAGATTTTCTTTTTAAGATATCCGATAGCCTATAAAATGAAAGGAGAGCCTCTTGTATATTTTGCCAAACTGATGAAAGCCTCACGATAGGGCCTGTTACATATCCTGATAAAATCCTAAACGCAAATAATTGACCTACTGTTAATTTTGAGTTAATCACTAAGTAGGCGCCAAACCAAATAGCAATCAAACCTGATAATTGCTCAATAAATTCTGCCGCATTTCCTGCAGTAACAGAAACAATGTCTTTCTTATAACCTAAACCTACTTCCTTTCTGTAATTCTTCCTCCAATTATCAATAACATTACGCTCATATTGTTCAGCCTTAATAGTCTCTATAGCTGATAAAGATTCCACAAGATGAGATTGCACCTTAGCATTTTCGACTGCTTGTTGCCTTAGCAACCTTCTTACAATGGGAGAAATGAAAATAGTGATTAAGGCAATTAGTGGGATTATTGATAGTGTGACTAATGTTAAAGGAAGACTATAACTAATCATTATTGCTATATAAATAACTATAAAAACTGCATCAAGAATTACTGTTAAGCCAGAACCAGTTAAAAATGATCTAATGTTTTCAACTTCATTAATTCTTGATGTAGTTTCTCCTACATTACGCTTTGAAAAATAGCTAAATGGCAATGTTAAAAGCTTATCTATTACCTGCATTCCTACCCCAATATCTATTAAATTAGCCGTCCTGCTAAAAATGATTGTTCTCGAAATTGATATAAGACCCTCAAGAATTACGATAATGATTAAAGAACTTCCGAATACCCCAAGCGCTCTAATATTTCCTTGTGAAATCACAGAGTCAACGATTCTTTGAATAATTAAAGGAATAGATACAGTAAGCATCTGGGCTACGAAACTGGCTAAAACAACAAGTATTAATTCACTTTTATATTTTTTTATAAATGGCATTATCAGATCAAGAACTTTTGTATTTTCATCTTTCGTAGATTCTTTTTTAGTTGATGCATCAATTATGAGAATTTCTTCTTTTTTTTCATAAGGAAGTTTTTCCAAGAATTGTTCCTTATCATTTTCTTTGTTTTTATTTGTATATGAAGTTAAGAATTTAGATTGATTTCTTTCCCAAATTATTACCGGGAATGAACATTCATCCAAAAGTATTATGGGAAAACTTAATTCTTGAGGATCATTAAAATTAACATTGTAGTTGTTCGAGCTTATATTTATTTCTTCTAAAAGTTTAGTAATAATCCATCTATTTAATTTTTGACGTTCCTCAACTGATTCTTCATCATCTTTATCTAAAAGTCCAACTCTGTAATCATTAGTTTTATCTAAGAATTCGTTTACTTTCTCATTGACAGAATAGTTTGAATAATCAATTAAATAAAAATCCATTATCCCCTTTATCAATGATTTATATATCTCAGGGTTATCGTATTGCTTATGCTTCGCAATTGAATTTGAGATCTCCAATAAAGACTTTCCAAATAACAATTCACTTTCTTCATTCGTTTTAAATTTAAATTCCCATTGATTTTCAAGACTTTTATTGTCTCGGTTAAGATTGAGTTTTTTATCTCCTTTAAAATCTTTTATTTCTTTAGTTTTTGAAATTAATTCATCGAAAGCTAATTTGTTTATAGCAATTTCTAAATTATTTAA
>QCBN01000025.1 GCA_003281585.1 Prochlorococcus sp. AG-347-I15 | reverse complement strand
TTTGGATCATCAACTGGTAAGATCGCTACAAAACTACAAACTTTTTTAGTTGTATACGAACCATTTAAGGCTTTTTGAGAAGTGCCCGTTTTACCAGCTAACCTATAACCCTCGATTTTTACTCCAGATCCACTACCTTTATCAACTACGCTCTCCATCCATTCAAGAACAGTTTTAGAGACCTCGTTTGAAAAAAATTGTTTTTTTGGATTTTTATCAAATCTTTTTTTGAAAGTTGAGGTTACATGAGGAGTCACTTCAAAGCCCCCATTTGCTAGAGCCGCATGAAGTTGAAGCAATTTAATTGGCGAGATTGAGAAGCCCTTACCAAAAGAAGTTACGGCAGGCTCAATTGATTGATTCACAAATGTATCTTTTCTTTTTAGTTGGCCAGCAGTTGATTCAAATAAGTCAGTCTCTAAATTTTTATTTATACCTAAATTTTTTAGCCAATCCCAATAGATTTTGGGGTCTAAATTTTGCATTATTTTTACCATCCCAACATTGCTTGAAACCTGCAAAACTTTTGGATAATCAATATATCCATTACCTTTTTTGTCCCAATTAGAAAGTGTCCATCCTCCAACATTAATCTTTCCAATATCTTCAACTACTCCATCTTTATGGATTACTTTCTCTTCTAAGGCTAAGGCAAGATTAATAGGTTTAAAAGTTGAACCAGGCTCAAATAAATCTTGAGAATACCAAGCTCTAAAGAGTTCAGAATCATACTGCCAAAATTTGTTAGGATCATATGTGGGAACTGTAACCAAGGAGAGAATCCGACCATTATGAACATCCATGACTATGGCAAATCCCTTCTTTGCTCCCCATTTGCTTACTTGCTTTGATAATGCATTTAATGACGCTCTCTGTAATTTTGAATCTATAGTTAGGCCTAAACTTTTGTAATCAGAAATAAAATCACCTGGTGCTGAATTATCCGGGAGAGGAGTTCCATCTCCGCCTCTTTTTATTAAATTACTTTTATTAATAACTTTAATTTGATCATCTAAATGAAGCTCTAAACCTGCTGAAGCAATATTCTCATCATTAACAAAGCCTACAAGATTAGAGTAAAGCTCCCCTTGTGGATAATATCTCTGAGAATATTTAAACAAATCAAGCCCGCTTATTTGAAGGTTCTTAATCTTTTCAGCCTTTTCTTCTGAAATTTTATCCAAAAGCTTGATGCCACTCATTTTATTATTAAATTTCCTCAAGAGTTTTGCATCATCAATATCCAAGATTGGTGATAATTTTTTTGCAACTTCTTCAATACTGCGAACTCTGTTAATTGAATCACCAGGAAAATTAAAATATTTAGGATGGGCCCATAATTTATAGAGCGGTTTATCGTAAGCAATTAGTCTATTATTTCTATCAACAATTGATCTCCTTTTTTTTAAGGAGTTAGTTTTAGAAGAATGTATTAATCTAGCTTTCCTTTGCAAATCAGAAGCGTTATAGACTTGCAATTTAACTAACCTACCAAACAAACAAAATATTAATAGTAAGCCAAAAATATAGAGAAATTTAGATCTTCTTTGATCAAGGGGTATTAGACGAACAATTTTTTTGTTTTTTCTCATCAATATGCCCTTTGATATCTGCTATCACTAAAACCTTCAATGAAACTACTTAAATTTTTCTTAAATAAACTTTCTTCTTTTTCTGCAATTTTATCAAGATAGATTAAATCTTCAGGTTTAGTTTTTTTATATGTATTAAGAGTTTCAAGTTCGCTTATATAAAACTCTTCTATTTGAGAAATATAATCAATAAGATTATTATTCATAGCCCTTGTTTTAGATAAAGATTTATATGTATTTGACCATTTCCTTTGGCTATCGAAAGATAAGAAAAATAATGTACAGATTAAAACGACATAAGAGATATTAATGGTGTCAAATATTCGATGTATTATTTTGATATTTAATACAGAAATCTTTTTTTCTGAATTTTTTTGACTTTCATGTAAAACTTTTTTTTTTAAATAAGATTTTTCACCATAAAGTCTCATCTAAAAATTATTTTTGAATAAAAGAAGCATTATTAGTTAAATAAACATCTTTTAGTTTGATACGCAAGTAATAAAATTAAATTCTTTATGATCTTAATAAGAACAAATTTAAGAAGGTTAATCCATTCCACAAAGAATGCATAATTACTGAAGAAAGCAAACTACCCGAAACGATTCGTGTAATCCCTAGTCCTATTCCCAGAACAAATAATGGCGGCATTTCTCCTATACTTAAATGAGCTAGGGCAAAAATAAAAGCTGAAACTATAATGCCCCAAATAATTCCAAAATCTCTCGAGAGAGTTGGTAATAAAATACCGCGAAATATTATCTCTTCAAAGAAGGGAGCTAAGATAGTAGTTGTTACAAATAAAATAATGAATGAAAAAGAGTTCTTATTATTTAGAACAATTTCTAATAAAGGGTTACTACCATTCTGATTATCAATCAGACTGTTCATAATTACAGAAATCAATAAAACAAAAGGAACTATAGTTAACCAACCTTTAATTCCATAAATGATTCCATCTTTTATTGACGAGAACTTAAACTGAAAATAATCTTTTCTCAAATTAAATTCACCCTTTAAGGATTTAATTTGATAATAAACTATTAATAATGGTGGAATAGCCATAAAGAGGTACCCAAAAAATATTTTCAGAGATTGAGAAAGCTCATTTGAAATATTTTTAGAGAAAAGTTCAACCAAACTTATTGAAAATATAGGAGAAAAAACTTCTCCTAAGACCACAAATCCTCCTGCGATCAATAAGACCATATCAATTAATTCTAAGTTTAATGATTCAATTTCTTTCCATCCAAACTTTTTTAAAGATATTACTTTCCATAATATTCTTAAAGCCAGAATTGAGCCAAACAGAATAGTTAATAGTGGTATGAATCTTATAGCTAATATTTTGAAGAGCATCTTACTAGAAAATGATTTTGTATTTAATGAACTATCATCAAAATCAAATTCCTTACTTAAAAGATGATATAAA
>QCBN01000024.1 GCA_003281585.1 Prochlorococcus sp. AG-347-I15 | reverse complement strand
GAGTATTGATTTCTATTTCTCTTAAGTACTCTATTTGATCCATTGAATAAAATCCACTCCCACCAATTACTCCTAATCTTGATTTTTCAATTGGTAATAAATGTTCTTTATTCATTGTGATTTAAATGACTTTTAATCATCTAGTACTAATTGGAGGAGGACACACAAATGTTCTTTTAATTAAGAAATGGTTAATGCGTACGAAATTAATGCCAGAGATTCCTGTTTCAATTATATCTAGAGATTCTCATTTGGTTTATTCAGCGATGTTCCCATCAGTGCTTTCGAAATCAATTTCTTTAGAAGAGAGTTTAATAGATATAAAATCTTTAGCAAAAAGTGCAAAAGTATCTTTTATAGAAGAAGAAGTAAAGGATATAGATTTTAATTTAAAGAAAATTGTTTTAAGTAATAGACCCTCAGTTAATTATTCGAAGTTGATTCTTAATTATGGAAGTCAAACAATAATTCCAAAAGAATTTGAGTCACTAGTTAAAAATCGAAATGCTTTTACAATTAAACCTTTTTTGAGGGCTTATGACTTAATACAAAAAGAGGACATTCTTGATTCAGTGCATGAACTTCCATTTGTAATAGTTGGGAGTGGACTCGCTGCAATTGAAGTATCATATGCTTTGCGAAAAAGATGGAAAGGTAGATCTTTAAAATTATTATGTGATTCAAGGAAAATTAATAATAGAATTCTAAAAAGTTTATTGAATTCCAATATTGATTTAGTTGAAAATCTTAATTTTGATTATGGCAAGATTCTTTTATGTACTGGAAATACATCTCCTTTGTGGGCACAAAAAAAATTATTAGATTCGGATTCTCATGGCAGATTTATCACAAATCAAAATTTGCAGTTGAAAAGTTTCTCTGGGATCTTTGCTGCTGGTGATTGCGCAGTTGTAGAATCAGCAAAAAGACCAGCATCGGGAGTTTTTGCAGTAAAAGTTGTAAATACATTAGTCAAAAATATAAAAAAGGATATAGAAGGAGGATCATTAAAAAAGTGGTTTCCTCAAAGTATTGGATTACAAATAGTTAATATATTTCCAAGGCATCATCAAAAGGCTTTTGCTATTTATCGTAATTTTATTTTTGGCCCCTCTGTCTTTTTTTGGATTTTAAAGCATAAAATTGATCGGAACTTTATTAACAAGTTCAGATTAAAAAGGCTAACTATGAAAGGCGGTGGAAAAAATATTTTATTGAATGATTGCAGGGGATGTGCTGCTAAAATTCCTCAGATTGTTTTGAATAAATCATTAATAAATTCTAATTTAAATTCGTTTGCTTCATCGCCTGAAGATTCAGTTGAGATTTATCAAAATAATAAAGACATTATCTTGCAAAGCATAGATGGATTTCCTGCTTTGGTAAGCGATCCTTGGCTTAATGCAAAAATTACTACTTTGCATGCTCTCTCAGATTTGTGGGCATGTGGAGCAAAACTTTCATCCGCGCAGGCTTTAATATCATTACCAAAAGTTGAAAGAGAATTTCAGAGTTACCTTTTTTCTCAATCCCTTCAAGGTATTAAATCAACAGTTGAGGATCATGGAGGTGAATTACTTGGAGGCCATACTTTCGAGGCAAGAAGTTTAGTAAATAAACCTTTTTCATTAGGAATAGATATTTCTTTAACTGTCCAAGGCATTTTAAAAAATGGCGCAAAACCATGGCTCAAATCTGGAATGAATGATGGAGATATTCTTATGATGTCTAGACCTCTCGGCATTGGGATTTACTTTGCCGGTCAAATGCAAAATATTAATATGCTAGGTAGTTCTTCTGAAGTAATTAATAATTTAGTGAAGAGTCAGCAATATTTGATTGATGAAATTTATCTTTTTCAAAATCAATTTAAAGAATCATTAATCAATGCGGCTACTGACGTTACTGGATATGGATTTATTGGACATCTTAAAGAAATGGTTGAATCATCTAATTTATATAGGCAAAGCAATAATCTTGAGCCACTAAAAGTTTTATTAGATTTATTTGCATTTAAAGCTTATCCTGGAGTATTTGATTTAATAAGAAAAGATGTTAAAAGTACTTTCTTTGAATCTAATAAAGAAATTTTTGACAAAATTTATCAAGTAAATAAGCAAAAAAGAATAATTAATTTTTTAAACGAAAATTCATTAGATCAAGAGACTTTTAACGAGAGAATATCATTACTTTTAGATCCTCAAACATGTGGCCCCTTGTTGATTAGTTGCAATCGTAAATATGAAAATGTTCTAAAGGATAAATGGTACAAGGTTGGAGAGGTTGTAAAAATGTAATTAATTTCTATTTAATTTGTCAATTTCCAAATATCTTAATCTTTTGATTTCCTTTCCCATCTCCTTCCCTGGGTCCCATCCTTCATTTTTTAATGTTTCTCCATCTTTTTTTGATTTTATGAATTTGTAAATAAATAACCACTTAAACAATTTACGCCAGTATGGTACTCCATCACAAATTAATAATTTGACTGTCTCATCGTTAAGGTTTCTGTCCTCAATAAATTCTGTCCAACATGATGGAGAAAAATGATTGAAATTTTTTTGGTTTGTATTTAACATCTTTTTGATATTTATATAATCTTCTAATATTTTTATCTCACTATTATTTACCAAAAATCTTTGACATGCTTTTTCTAAATCTTCTGAATCTTTCAATAAGTAAAGCAAATGATTTCCCTTTAACTTCTTAATCCAATTTAGTCCTCTTAAAAATCTTTTATCGACTTTAATATTTTCATTTAAAATTGAGATAATTTCCCATTTATGAATTATCGAAATAACATTAGTCAAATTATCGTGTTTGCATATTTCAGCTAGTTCCATCCTTATTCGTATGCCTAGAGCAGGGGGGTAAATCATTTTCTGATGAGTTTCTGAACTTCCCCATGGCCATTGTCTAACTGTTTCTTGAGATTGTTTGAGGGAATTATTTGAAATATTGAAATCTAACCTTGAAGCATATTTTGCACATCTAATTAATCTACTTGGATCATCTGAAATACTATTA
>QCBN01000023.1 GCA_003281585.1 Prochlorococcus sp. AG-347-I15 | reverse complement strand
TCACCAAAGACCATTGAGGTATTTGGCAAATCAAATAAATCATTTTTTATTCCGGAGTAACCTGCACTCATACCACGTTTAATTACAAATACCGTTCTTGCTTCCTGCACATCAAGAACTGGCATGCCATATAAAGGAGAAGAGCTATCATTTTTAGCTTGAGGATTAACAACATCGTTTGCTCCTAAAACTAAAACAACATCCGTTGCTGGAAAATCAGGATTTACAACGTCCATCTCTTTAAGTTGTTCGTAAGGAACATCTGCTTCTGCTAAAAGTACATTCATATGTCCAGGCATCCTCCCTGCTACAGGATGAATTGCGTAAACAACTTCAATACCGTTTTGCTCTAGTTTTTTTGTCACTTCCCTTAAAGTATGTTGAGCTTGAGCTACCGCTAGACCATAACCAGGAACTATAATTACCTTGTTGGCTGCCTCTAAAGTCAATGCACATTCTTCAACACTGCAAGAAGTTATATTTGTATATTCTCCTGAACCAGAAGAGGCTGTACTTTGTGCAGATAAAGATCCTCCAAAAAGAACTGAAACCAATGATCTATTCATACCCTTGCACATTACTTGAGTAAGTATTAGGCCTGCTGCTCCAACCATTGCGCCTGCTACTATCAAAAGCTGACTATCTACAACGAAACCTGCTGCTGCTGCTGCAATCCCTGAATAGCTATTTAATAAAGATATAACTACTGGCATATCAGCTCCACCAATTGGTAAAGTAACTCCAATACCTAATAAAGAAGAAACTATAACTAAAAGCCAAATAGAACTTGTATTACCGTTTATCAAATCAAAAAAGGCTATCAAGGAAGCAACTGCAAAAACAATATTTACAAAATGTCTAACTTTGCTCTGAGTCCATCCTGGAGTTGACAACCAACCCTGTAATTTTGCCATCGCCACAATTGAACCTGTGAAAGTTATGGCACCAACAAATATAGAAACAGATATTGAAACTTCATTAATGAGTGACTTAAAAAAATCAAGATTTTCTACACTATTAGAAATAGGGAAAATAGCTACTCCTAAGGCCACCAAAAGTGATGACATTCCTCCACAACCATTGAACAATGCCACTGTTTCAGGCATGGAGGTCATAGGTACTTTTTTTGCAAGAATTGCTCCGAAAAAACTACCTATTATTGATCCAATTATTATCCAAATCCAAGACTGAATAGCTATTCCAGAAGTACCCAAATAATAAGAAAGTAATCCTACTACTGATAGCGACATTGCAAATGCAGCTAATCTATTGGCATCCCTTGCTGATTTTACTTTTGACAATCCTTTAATTCCCAAAGCGAGTAAAAGTACTGCTAGAAGGTCAATAACGAATTTAATGATTACAGGTAGATTCATGTTAAAAATTACTTCTTATTTGATGGTTTACGACTAAACATCGCGAGCATTCGATCAGTTACAAAGAAACCGCCTACAACGTTGAAAAGAGCAAATCCAAGAGAAACTGAACCAATGATTAAAAGTGGTACGTTACCTTCTGCCTTTACAATTAAAGTCAAGGCTGCAAGCATTGTTATTCCTGAAATTGCATTTGCTCCACTCATTAGAGGTGTGTGAAGAGTAGGAGGTACTTTTCCAATTAACTCGAGGCCTAATAAACTACCAAGTAAAAGAACCCAAAGAAGACTTATAAAAGACATAATTTTAAAACCTCAATTTTCAAAAACTTTATTTTGAAGAACAACTCCTTCATCGCTTAATAAACATCCAGAAATGAGTTCATCCTCTTTATCTAATTTAATTACACCATCTTTTATAAATGGTGTTATCAAAGATGTTAAGTTCTTAGCATAAAGTGAACTTGCATCATAAGGAACTGAAGAGGGTAATTCACCCGCTCCTATAAGTTTTACCCCATCTTTGATAATAGTTTGATTTGATTTTGTTCCTTCGCAGTTCCCTCCCTGGGAAACTGCTAAATCAATAATTACTGCTCCGGGCCTCATTTTTTCTATCATGGGTGAGTCTATTAAAACGGGGGCCTTTTTACCTATAACTTGCGCAGTACATATAGCAACATCAGCTTCAGATAAATATTTAGTTAAAGTTGCCTTCTGTTTTGAGAGAAATTCGGGTGTTACAGCTTTTGCATAACCTCCCGCCTCGCTTGGCTTTTCGTCAACTTCAGGAAGTTCTATAAATCTTGCTCCGAGGGACTCTACTTGTTCTTTAACAGCAGGTCTAATATCAGATACAAATACTATTGCTCCAAGTCTTTTCGCCGTCGCAACTGCCTGTAATCCTGCAACGCCTCCACCAAGAACCACTACTTTTGCAGGTTGGACTGTCCCTGCTGCAGTCATAAGCATTGGGAAATATCTATCTAACTCACTTGCAGCTAAAAGAACTGCTTTATATCCAGCAATATTGGCCTGTGAAGAAAGAACATCAGAAGATTGTGCTCTACTAATCCTAGGAAGCAACTCTAGTGATAAAGCTGAAATCTTATTACTATTTATAATCCTAAGAAGCTCATTATTACCATATGGGTTAAGAAGACCGAGAAGAACAGCGCCTTTCTTTAACTTAGTTAAATTATCCTCTGATGGAGTTTGAACACAAAATATTAAGTCAGCTTCACCCCAAATTTTTTGATCTACGTTGTTTACTATTGTTCCGCCCGATTCTTCATATGATAAGTCACTAAATCCTGATAATTTTCCTGCTGAACTTTCAATATAAACATCACATCCAAGGCTTTTTAATTTCTTTACCGCTTCTGGCGTAGCTGAAACTCTCCTTTCACCAGAGCTTGTTTCGGAAGGAATAAGTATCTTTGTCAATTTATTTATTTTTTTAACATACTAAATATAAATTGAAGAAAGTCAAAAGTCTTGGATTTTTGTTAAAAATATATTTTCTTTTCTCAAAAAAATAGCTATCTAGAATATATAAGTACTAAAAAATCCAATGAGTATAAAAGCAATCGAATGTCCTGATGGAGTTTGTCACAGTCATCATGGTGGTCATGCTGTTCCAAGACAAGCTATGCAGAAAAATCTAGAAAAACATGGTAAAGACTGGTGCGAAAAATTAGCAGAGAGAATTTATGAAATGTCAGTTGATACTTATTCACAGACAGTCATGCCCAGTCTCCACTCTGCAGGCTGGCAAAGAAGACATTTAGATTGGGAATTTAAACTGGCAGAAAATGATTCTGAACCTGATGAAGCTCTTGTTGAAGGCATTATTAATGCCACAGAAAGCTTTTTAAGGAGTAGTGAGGTTCATCGATTATTTATTCAGGAATTAGTCCAGGGTACATTTGAAGAAGCCAATGACAAAAAAATAATTTCTAAAGCAATAAAATCTATCATTGAAGAAGAAATTGTTATTTC
>QCBN01000022.1 GCA_003281585.1 Prochlorococcus sp. AG-347-I15 | reverse complement strand
TCTATATTTTTTATATAAAGTTACTTCTAACGGAAATAATTAAAAATAGTTCTTAAGTTATTTTAGATAATTGGGTCATCTCTAAGTAGTAAAACTGTATGTTTACTTAAACCATCCCTAATCCATTCTTTATATTCTTCTAAAACACACTTTTTATCAGAATTATCTAATATAGAAATTCTATTTTTGGCATTATCTAAAGCCAATTTAATACAGAACTCGTAATCGTTAGATTTTTTTTCTTGCATTGGGTTTTATTAAATTTTAGTAAAAATAATCGCCTATTCTGTATTAGAAATAACAAGAATAAGCTTTCCTTGAGTTTGCGTATCAAGCAATACTGAACAATTTTTAATATATTTGTGATAATAGAATTTTTATAGTTATGTCATACGAAGCAGGCAGTAAGGAATGTAGACACTTGATTGAAGCCAAGGAAAGCCTTCTATCAGCAATGGAAGCATTAAGCAACATTCATTCAACGGATTTATTGCAACTTCAAATTAAAGAAATTTACAATAAACTAGAGGAAATGCATGATAATAGAAAAAAAATAGAGTCAGCTACTAATTATTTATAATTTATTCAAAGGATTTAAAATTTTCAAGCTAACCTTTTAGGTTTTTACTCTTTTATCTGATAACAATTCTAGTAAAGCATCTAGTTGTGCATGAACTTCCTTCGCTTCACTTATATCTGGCAACAAATCATCCTTGATAAGCATTTGATGCATCTCTCTAAGTTCTAACCTTATATATCTAAGGTGAGAACTAACTTCCTCTCTCTTAGTTGCACTCATATTGGCTTTTTAATATATCATTATACATTATTGTGTTTTTGGAATCCTTTAGTAAATTTGACTATATTAGAAATATTAAAGATTTAAACCACATCAAAAATTTTTTAAAGTTGCAATATAGTAATATATCACTCATGAAAAACAAAAAACATAAAAAATTACAATCAAATTCAAAAAATAAAAGTCAAGAATTGGGTGAAACAAAAAATTCTGCAAAATTAGTTCTTTTTATTTTTGGAATAGGTCCAATCATAGGTATTACGGTATTTTTATATAGCAAGGGATTTTTTAATTCACCAAGTATGTGAATCTTGAGTTTTGAATATTAAACTTAAACAATTAATTTCAAAAAAATAATTATTTAAATTTCTTTAATGAAAATATCCTAAATTCAGCCATTTTTCTTGCATTTTCTGGATTAGAAACTAGAAAAGGATGGTCAGATAAAAGTTCAAAGACTTTATCTATCTTTAATCGTAAATCTTCACAATCTATATTTTTCCATTCTTCGTCAAATGACATTGCAAAACTATCAGCATTGTCATATAGTTTATCTCTCATAAGATTCAGAATTTAAATAAGAAAGATTTTAATATCTTGACCTAACTAAAAGTGTAATTAAAGAAATATATAAAACTACCCTAATACTGATCAAGACATAACTTTCATTGAAAGGACTTTAAAACTATACTATCTTTTACTACTTAACTTTACACTATGTACTACCAATAAAAACCTGAACCAATTTGACAGAAGTGTTACAATAATGACATATACAAAATATCATGGAAAATAAAGTTAAAAGGATTGGATATCTTCCCAGAAAAAGGGTACTTGAAATTATTGATGAAATATCAAAGAGCGAATCTATAAGCAGATCTAAAGTTGTTGGAATATTAGTTGAGGAAGCATTAGATGCCAGAGGAATTGCAAATTTTGGATATAGCAATATTAATAAATCAAATATTTACAAACCTGATAATTTCAGAGATATTCAAAATAATAATATTCAATTAAAAGATGCAGAAGACGAATTTGTTGATGATAGTGGTTACACAGTTTCTTCCCACAAAAGCTTAGATCGCTCAATATCTTCTTCAGATATAGAATTAGCAAATAAAATTAATATTCTTAAGGAATCTGGATTAATATAACTTCTATTCAAAATTTATTTTTTTTTAATGCATAACTAAGAATCATTGTTTATTCTTAGTCAAGAATAATATTCTTTTTACATAATTCGAATATTAAATCCTTTCTAATATTAATTTTGTAATTAAAAAATGAAAGATATAAAATGCCCCTCATGTGGAAAATCATTCAGAATTGATCGCAGCAGTTTTGAAGAGATACTTCTTCAAATAAAAGATGAAGAATTCAATAAAAAATTAAAAGAGAGACTTTTATTGGCTGAAGAAAATAATAAAAAATCTCTTGAAATTTTAAGGCAAGAATTAAAAATGCAGTTAATAGAGCAAAACCGAATTAAAGAGAATGAGATTAAAGTTCTTGAATCAAAATTAAATATCGTTGAAGAAAAAAAAACAAGTGCCTTAAATGATTTAAAAAATCAAGCAACAAATAAAATTAATTCACTTAATAATGAACTAGACAATTTAAAGACTGAGATAAAAAACCAGTCTTTAATTTCAGAATTATCTTTAAAAAACAAAATTAGTGAAGCCGTTACTAATTTAGAAAAAGAAAACTCATCATTAACAAATTCCATTGAAAAGATGAAGCTTGAACATTCAATTAATGAAAAATTAATTGAAGAAAAGTTTAAAAGCAAAATTAGTGAAAGGGACCTAACTATACAAGAGTTAAGAGAAATGAAATCTAGATTATCTACAAAGATGATAGGAGAAACATTAGAAATCCATTGCGAAACTCAATTTAATCTGAATCGTGCCTCTGCATTTAAAAACTCATATTTCGAAAAGGATAATGATGCCACTTCAGGAAGTAAAGGTGACTATATATTTAGAGAATTTGATGAAAATAAAACCGAAGTCGTATCCATAATGTTTGAGATGAAGAATGAAAGTTTAAATGGAACTAATAAAAGAAAAAACGAAGATTTTTTAAAAGAATTAGATAAAGATAGAAGACAAAAATCTTGTGAATATGCAGTTCTAGTATCCCTTCTAGAACCAGATAGTGAACTATATAATGCTGGCATAGTAGATGTTTCTCATAGATTCCCAAAAATGTATGTCATAAGACCTCAATTTTTCTTGCCCATTATTTCTCTGCTAAGAAATGCATCTTTGGAAACCTTAAAATACAAATCACAAATTGATTTAATGAAACGTGAGAATTTTGACATAACTAATTTTGAAAGTACTCTTGAGCAATTCAAAAATGCAGTTGGTAAAAATGTTTCACTTGCCCAGGATAGATTTAATGATGCTATTTCAGAAATAGATAAATCAATAAGCCATTTACAAAAAACTAAAGAGGCTTTAGTTCTCTCAAAAAAACATCTTTTATCTGCTGACAGCAAATCTCAAGATTTGACAGTAAAGAAATTAACTAGAAATAATTCAACAATGAAGAAGAAGTTTAATGATTTAAATAATTTTGAAGATGAAGTAGCCTAATTAAAAAATGTTTTTAAAATTAATAATAATTAAAAATATATTTAATTTCTAACTTATAAATATAATATAAATAATAGATTTCATCGTAAAGAAAATAATGTCTAATAACACTCCTATTTTCAGTATTGCGAAAGATCTTAATGTCGAAAGTAATAGAATATTATTAGCCTGCAAGAAACTTGGAATCAATGCAAAAGGTGCAACAAAAAGATTAAATAAAGAAGAATTAGAAAAAATTAAAAGTTATTTTGTAACGGGCAAAAATGTGTCAGATGAAGTGATCAATTTAAATAAAGTTAAAACTAAAAGTAGTTCTA
>QCBN01000021.1 GCA_003281585.1 Prochlorococcus sp. AG-347-I15 | reverse complement strand
AACCAATTGCGCCAGGAGTATTTTGTATAACACCTGCTACACCTGAATTACCCTTAGCACCAACACCTGAAGGCCACTTAACAGATTTACCTGTTCCTAGTGTCCAAGTTCTTGAAAAAGCTTCCATAGAGTTTGTGAAAGCTTTAGTTGTACCTGATCCGTCAGAACGATGAGTCCAAGTCAATTTCCCTGGTTTACAACCTAATTCTTTCCAATCTTTAATCATTCCCATAGCAACTTGTGCTGCTTTTTCTTGGGAAAGTTTTAAATCGCAGTCGTAGTTATAACCAAATGCAATAGTTCCACCAACCATAGGTATCTGTACTAATCCTCTAGTAACTTTTGCAATATCTTCATCTTTCATGGGATCATCAGAAGCTCCAAAGTTTACAGTTTCGTCTATGAAAGCTTTTCTTCCAGATCCAGAACCTACTGCTTGATAATTAACTCTAGGGCCTCCAGATTTAGCTAAGTCAAAAAACCACCTGGTATAAATTTTCGAAGGAAATGATGCACCAGCTCCACTCAATCTTTTTGAAGCCATCGCAGATGGAGAAAGTATTAATGAAATTGCAGAAGATAAAATGAGAGTTTTTTTGAAAATACTCATTAGCTACTTAGATTAAAGTCAATTCATTTATAGCATCAAACAAAAGACGAAATTCAGAAATAAGAAATACATCAAATTATTTTGATATAATCAATAATTCTTGATATATAGCCTAGCCACTCATTTAAAACGCTTACTAATTGCATAAAAAAGCTAAGCCTGCAATATTTATTACTTAAGGCCACATTGTGACAATGATTGGCTTGTAAAAATTATTAGTGTCTTGATGACACTAGGTCATAGCCGGGCGATCCCTGGGCGATCAAATGCTTAACTTTGCAACACTTTGCTGCATATAAGACAATTCTTGAGACTCATTTTGATAACAAATATTTCAAACTAAAGTCATAGCGTTACTTCGTTCTCATAGGTACTGTCGCAATTTGCTGATCGAGTGCTTTGGGAGCACTAGGTCGCAGGTTCGAATCCTGTCGCCCCGACCATTTAAAAACCAAGTCATACTCGCGAGTTACCCAGACTCGCTTTTTTATTGGGAAAATCTGTCCGCAGACAAAACGGACAAATAGCGGACAAATGCTCAGTTCTTCGCAGTATTATTAAATTCTTCTTAATCCTTCTTTTCTTTCAAAAAACTAAATATACATACACTAATGATTTAAAATGCTTTGAAAGCCAAATTCTCTCATAAATGGCAACCATCTCAGGAAGTCATGGTTCAGATTATATAAAAGGCACATCAAAAAATGATGTGATTAAAGGTGGTGCAGGTAATGACATAATCAAAGGAAAAAATGGGAATGACACAATTAATGGAGGGACCGGTGACGACAAATTATATGGGGGGCACGGTAATGATGTTTTTAATGGAGGTTTAGGGTCAGATACTCTTTACGGGGAAAATGGTAATGATACTTTTAACTCAATACTGGACGATACCATTTATGGGGGGAAAGGTAAGGATATTTTTAACATAATTGAAGAAGATGAACACCCTAAACCATTAGACGAAGAGACAGGTATATATTACGAAAATCATTACACACTATATGGTGAAGGTGGTAACGATACGTTTAATATCCCACTCCACAACCCGCTTGATTTTATTATTGATGATTTTTACATTAACGGGGGATCTGGTAATGATCATGTAAATTTCTCGTTATCAGACGGTGCGGGTTGGTGGAATAAAATTCCTTTACCCGATAAAATTTATTTTGAGGGTGGATCTGGATTTGATATTTATGAAGTAGGAGGACTTAAAGGTCTACTCCCTCATTATCATTTTGATGATGAGTTTGTTAGTAGTATTTCTTATGATGAATTAGAGAATAATTTTTCCTTTGAGAAATTCGATGAATTCTTAACTGAAATCAAAGATTATAAAACTTATGATCATCTCTTTAATTATACAAAAAACTTTGAGCAATTTAATATTGGATGTGGACAATTTATTTCTCATATAGTTCTTAAAGATAAAGTAATTAATAATGACCTTGATTTCGTATTTAATATTTCAAGTGGTTATGAAAATGCAAAACCACTTTATATAGATGCTTCAGATGAATCTGGCGCATCTTTGATATTTAATGTGGACAATATTACAGATTGGAATAATGGTGAAATATCATTTCAGGGTATAAAAATAATTGGAGGAGCAGGAGATGATCAATTTAGTAGTGCTGGTGAAGGAGATGATATTTTTCAGGGTAACGGAGGTAATGATTATTTCTTTGGAGACGATGGCCATAATACTGCAGTTTTTAATGGAAAGAAAGAACAATATAAAATTACAGAGATTGGATACAACAAATTTACAGTAAGAGATAAAGTTAAAGACAGAGATGGAACTGACATCATTGAAAACGTAAATACTCTACGTTTTTCTGACGGTGATTATGACTTGGTTCTCAAAGGATTAAAAATAGAGGGAGACGGTTCTGCAGAAGTAATTAATGGTGGAAAATATTCTGACTTCCTTGATGGTGGAGGTGGTAATGACAAATTAAAAGGTAAGAATGGTAATGACACCATTTTGGGAGGAGATGGTAATGACAGATTATATGGTGACAGAGGAAATGATCAGCTTAATGGAGGAGCTGGAATTGATACTGTTTTTTTCAGTGGTAAATCTAATGTAGTTAATTTATCTAAAACAACAAAACAGAATACAAAAGATGGTATTGATATTTTAAAAGGAATAGAAAATGTAAATTCCGGATCAGGGAATGACAAAGTTTATGGAAGTAAGGGATCCAATATTCTTTCCGGTGGGAAAGGAAATGATTTATTGGTTGGAGGTAAAGGAAACGATAAATTAATAGGAGGTAAAGGAAAAGATATTTTTAAATTATCAAAGGGAAAGGGATATGATCTAATCCAGGATTTTAAAAATAAACAGGATAAGCTTTTTATTGGATCCTATAAGAATTTGAAGCTTAAAAATAAAGGCAAAGATGTCTTTATTTATTCTGGGAAAGATTTATTAGCAAAGGTAAAACAAGCTAAAGGTGACCTATCTAAAAAAGGAAAATATTTGGTTTAGGAATAATAAAAAATAAAGATTACGGACAAATTGCGGACAAATATGACGTAGTTTGTCAGGACAAAATACGCAACACCACGCAAGAAATAAGTTATAGCTTAAAAACCTAGTGATGCTAATGGGGTGTGCGGTGCTTTGGGAGCACTAGGTCGCAGGTTCGAATCCTGTCGCCCCGACTCTAACAATCCAAGTCATAGACAGGTTTCCCAGCCTGTCTTTTTTATTGGTTGAAATATGACCACTCGAAATGTGGTCAAATAGTGGTCAGATGTAATGTTATTGGGCTAATTGCGTAGTTCTTCGTGGTTTGTCTTAAAAGAATATTATTTTTATTCAATCTAAACCAAATATACTGCTTTTAATTTAGGCATATTACTCCACTTAATCCATTTACTCAAAGTTATTTTGTCAACACAATTAAATCTTAATTTTTAAATTTTTTTATTAGAGTAGGGAAAAATAGATTTTTGTAGATAAATAAGTGTCAAGTTCAGTAACAACAATAAAGATTTCAGATATAGATACTTCTTCTGCCTATGGATTTGTTATTAATGGTGTTGATGCTGATGACTTCAGTGGTTATAGCCTTTCTGCTGCCGGTGATGTAAATGGTGATGGCCTTGATGATGTCATTATCGGGGCATATGAAGCTGATCCAAATGGCAATGCTGCATCAGGAAGTTCTTATGTTGTTTTTGGTACTGACAACACAAATGTTGTTTTTGGTACCAGCTACGACAACCACCCAGATGATTTCCCCGCTATTCAGCTTTCAGATTTAGAAGCCGGCACAGGTAATGGGTTTGTTATT
>QCBN01000020.1 GCA_003281585.1 Prochlorococcus sp. AG-347-I15 | reverse complement strand
TTCCTGGTAATTTTCCTCATTGGGTTGTAAATGACACATTAGAGGCATTTCAAAAATTAGCATTGCTAAAAAGAAAAAAATTAAATATCCCTATTGTTGCAATAACTGGTTCAGTGGGTAAAACAACAACCAAAGAAATGATTGGTGGAGTTTTAAATAAACTTGGAAGAATTAAATTATCTCATGCAAATTTTAATAATGAGATTGGAGTTGGTCTTACTATTCTTGCTACAGATATACAAGATAAAGTTTTAGTTCTTGAGATGGGGATGAGAGGTCTTGGACAGATCGAGAATTTATCTAAATATAGTGAACCCGATATTGCAGTTATTACTAATATTGGTACAGCTCATATTGGGTTGTTGGGCTCGAAAAAAAATATTACTCATGCAAAGTGTGAAATTAGTAAATTTTTAAATCCCAAAGGAGTTATAATAATCCCAGCAAATGATCAACTTCTTGAAGAAATTTTAAAAGAATACTGGAAAGGTAGAGTAATAAAAGTAGAGCTTTTAAATAAAGAGAATCAAAAAGAGAATTTTAAGAGAGATGATAATTTGCGAGGATTTTATAATCCTTCGAATAAAAAAATTTTAATTGAAGAAAATACCTTTGAAATTTCATTTGAGGGAATTCATAATGCTTCGAATTTCTTATTTGCTTATGCAGTTGCTAAAGAGTTAGGCATTGATTTCGCGAGTTTTAATAAATTTGATTTTGTAAGTTTAGGAGGAAGGAACAAAATTCTTAAATCAGTAAAAACAACAATATATGATGAATCCTATAATGCTTCGCCAGAGTCAGTAAAAGCATGCATTAAAAATCTACTTGAAAAACCGAGAAATAAATTTTTCATATTTGGAAGTATGCAAGAATTGGGAAAAGAATCTGAAAAATATCACAAGGAAATATTCAACTTAATAAATAATTCAGATATAGAAAAGTGTTTATTTATTTGCGATAAAAAAAATGAAAAAATTTATACCAATTTTCTTAAAGATAAGAAAAAATTCTTAGTCTTAAATCATATTAAAGATATACCTCAAGAGATAAACAAATCTACAAAAAACGGTGATTCTATTCTTATTAAAGGGAGCAGATGTTGGCAACTTGAAAAAATTATTGAATTAATTAACTAGATTAGGATTTCTTTCTTTCCCAATTTTCTATATTTACTTGTTTAGTTCTTGAGATTGCTAATGAATTATCTTTGGAGTCTTTTGTGATAACTGAACCAGCTCCTGTTGTAACTGATTCCCCTAAATTTATTGGAGCTACAAAAACTGTATTTGCACCTATACTGGAATTCTTACCAATTTTTGTTTGATGTTTTTTCTGACCATCAAAATTTGCAGTAATAGTACCTGCTCCAATATTTGTAGATCTTCCAATAATAGAATCGCCAATATAACTTAAATGGTTTACTTTAGATTCTTCCTCTAATTGGCTATTTTTGATTTCAACAAAATTACCTATTTTGCTAAAGGAAGATATTTTGGAATTAGGTCTTATATGACTGTAGGGACCAATCTTTATATGATCTATTATTTGCGAATCATAAACAGTGGAATTAGAGATTTCACAATGTAATCCCACATTAGAATTCTCAATCAAGGTATTTGGTCCGATAGTGCAATGACTATTTATTTTCGTATTTCCTCTTATATGAGTATTAGCCTCTATGATTACATCCTTACCAATTTCCGCTTCTTCACTTATTGAACAACTTGCTTTATTTATAAAAGTTACACCATTAAGCATATGCTTTTCTTTAATTGAATTCTGAATACTTTCCTCGCACTCTGATAGTTGAATTCTGTTATTAATTCCTTGAAGCTCTCCATTATCTTCTATCTCCAAGCTTAAGGAATTTTTTAGTAAAGATATTGTATCTGTTAAGTAAATCTCTTTTTGATTATTATTACTTTTCAGGGTATTAATTATTTCTGACAACTTACCCCAGTTAAAGCAGTAAACACCTGCATTTATTAATGGATTTTCTCTTTCTAGATCATTGCAATCTTTTTCTTCAACAATTCTCTCGATAAAATCCCCCTTTAAAAAAACTCTGCCATACCCATAAGGATTTTTTTTCTTAGTGGTTATTAAAGAAACATCTGCATTTTTTGAACCATGTAAATTTAGAAGCTTATTTAGTGTCTCAGGCTTAATGAGAGGCACATCCCCATTAAGTACTAAAAGTTTCCCTACATTTTTTTTTACTGCTTTACAAAGTACTTGAATAGCATGACCAGTTCCTGATTGGGGATCTTGGAGCACAAATTGGATCTTTTTATTATCTGTTGTTGACTCTTGTACTTCCTTTGATTTGTGTCCAGTAATTACGAAAATTTGATCAGGTTTTAATTCAACACATGAATCAATTACTCTCTGCAGAAGACTTTTCCCAGAAATTTTATGTAAAACTTTTGGCAGTGAGCTTTGCATCCTAGTGCCCTTTCCTGCAGCCAATATCGCAACACTTAACATATTTTTTTTGAATATATATATAAATCTAACTCTTAAAGGACGACTTCGTCATTCCCCATTTCTTTCTCCATTTCTTTGTAGATGATAGATTTGATAATAATTGCTCATTCAATCTTTTCTTTATGATATCGTCTTTACTTGAGTTTAAATCTTTATCTCTATAGGGAATGCTCGCTTTAGTTAAAAGATGTTCCTCTTCCATGGCAGATAACTTTTCCAAGTTGAAATTAGGTTCCAATTTGTTTTTATATGATTTTGCGATTGCAACAGTACCCTGACTCCAAAAAGTGTTTTTATTAAAACATGGTTTGATAGTAAAAATTTCCAATTCAAGATTTCTTAATGTCTTTCTTACCGCTGCTGAAGAAGAATAAGTTATTAAATAACCCTGAGGATTAAGTTTCTCTACCACCTTGGATAAAAATTCAATTGTCCAAACTTGTGGGCATTTTTGGGGAGAAAAACCATCTAAATAAATTAGATCGAATTTAGTAGATGAAGGAATAATGTTAATTTTTTCTCTAGCATCCCCCCATAAAATTCTACATTTAAAAAATTGATCCTCAAAATAATGTTTTCGGTGCAATGATTCAAATATTCTTTTGACTTTTGGAGCCCATAATTTCAGGAAAGATTTGTTGCTCAGCGAATATTCAAGAGGCTTTTTATCAATCTCTAAAGCATATAAATTTAAATAAGAGTTTTGTTTAATTAATTCATCTAATAAAGAGGCTGTATTGTATCCTAAACCAAAACATATATCCAAAACATTAAGAGATTTACCCTTAAATCTTTGCAAATTAGAAGTAGATGTAAACTTTAACTTTGTTTCCTCCAATGCGCCCAACAAACTATGGAAGTTCTCTTGAAAAAACACACTTCTTAAAGAGTAACTACCATCTTTAGTTAAAACTTCTATTAATTCAGACAAAAACTTTTTAGCCTAGTTAGTCAGTTTGGCAAGCTCTTCCCAAAAAGTTGGATAAGAGACGCTAGCTGCATCTGCCCTCATGATTTTTGAGGTGCCTTTGGCAAGGAGTGAAGCAACAGCAAGACTCATTGCTACTCTATGATCTGTCTCACTGTCTACCTCTGCAGAATGAAATTTTGATTCCCCATTAATAATTAACCCATCATCTTTTTCTATTATTTCAGCACCGAATTTTTGTAACTGTCTTGCCATGACTTTTAATCGATCTGTCTCCTTAACTCTTAATTCTTGTGCATCCTTAATTTCAGAAACTCCATTACAAAAACAAGCAGCCACAGTAAGGATAGGAATTTCGTCTATAAGTTTTGGGAGAATATCTCCTTCAATAGTGAATGATTTTAAATTTTTTGAAGTCTTTACTTTAATAGATCCAATAGGTTCACCTGCAATAGTCGATTTATCTAAAATCTCATAATTGCACCCCATTGAATCCATTACATTTAAAATCCCTGTTCTAGTTGGATTTAATCCGACATTCAGAATTAAAACCTCTGAATTTGGAACAATAGATGCAGCAATCATCCAAAAAGAAGCAGAGCTTATGTCTCCAGGAATCAATATTCTTTGACCAATTAAGTTGCTCCCTGATTTGATAACTACATTTCTTCCTAATTCTCCTCTGATACTGATGTTTGCTCCAAATGCTTTTAACATTCTTTCAGTATGATCTCTTGAAGATGCTGGTTCAATAACAGAAGTGGTTCCAGATGCTTTGAGGCCTGCCAATAAGATTGCGGATTTTACTTGAGCACTCGCTACAGGGGTACCAATAACACACCCTTTTAGTTTATTCCCATCAATTGAGATTGGAGCTTTGTTTCCTTTTTCTCTACCAAAAATTTTGCCACCCATCAACGATAATGGTTTGCCCACTCTCCACATTGGTCTTTCATTAAGAGAAATATCACCTGTTAGGATAAAATTTCTACCTTCTTGGCCGGCAAGTAACCCCATTAATAATCTCATGGTGGTTCCCGAATTCCCACAATTTAGAATTTCTTTGGGCTCTTTTAATCCATCAAGACCCAATCCTGAAATCGTAAAAGGCTCATTTTTTTTTATTTCTGGTATATTTACACCTAATTTCCTAAGACAATCAGCAGTTGAAAGTGGATCTTCAGAATGTAGAAACCCCTCAATAGTCGTCTCACCTTTAGCAATACTTCCTATTATTAAGGCTCTATGAGAAATAGATTTATCTCCAGGTACTTTTAC
>QCBN01000019.1 GCA_003281585.1 Prochlorococcus sp. AG-347-I15 | reverse complement strand
GTAAATATAAACTTGATGGCATTTTCTTCCTATATTGATAATAATTTAATTCAAGGACAAGTTTTTACAATTTTTGTGATTACTGTTGCTGCCGCAGAAGCAGCAGTTGGATTAGCTATATTGTTATCTCTTTATAGGAATAGGGTGACTGTAGATATGGAAAGTTTTAATTTATTAAAATGGTAAAAGCATTAAATGAAACTTTCATTAGTGCTCATCGTATATCGTTCAGAAAGTTCTATAGCTCAAGAGGCTTCTAAATTCTGTGAAGAAGTCCTCAAGGCAAAAAATATAAAATCAAACAGAATTCCAAGTGATTTTCATAAAGATGAAATAGAAAAGTATCTTTGTAATCCAGAATTACAACCAACTATTGGCATAGTTCTTGGTGGAGATGGAACTTTCCTGAAATGTGCAAATGTTTTAGCTGATTATGATATTCCTTTATTGAGCATTAATATTGGCGGAAATCTAGGGTTCCTCACGCAAGAAAAAGATTTTCTCTTTGACAAATCTTTTATTGAGATTCTGGAAAATGAAGAATATACAATTGACCTTCGTAATAGATTAAATTGCACCGTTTGTATTAACGAGACAAATTCTGAGAAAAAAATTATAAAGAGTTACTGTGCCTTAAATGATTTTTATTTTAAATCTGTTGAAGATGACATTTCTCCTACCAACCAAATACAAATTGAAATAGATAACGAGAAAGTGAATGAATATAAAGGGGATGGATTAATCATATCTACATCTACTGGTTCAACAGCCTACTCAATGGCTGCAGGTGGCCCAATAGTACACCCTATTATTGATGCAATGATAATTAACCCTATATGCCCGATGAGTTTAGCTAGCAGGCCAATAGTCATACCTAATACAAGTAAGTTAAAAATTAAACCTGTAAAAAGAAATAAAGGGAAAATTAAATTATGGAGAGACGGTTCAAAATGTATGACCATTAAAGAAGATTGTTATTGCGAGATCAAAAAAGGTCTATCCCCCTGCAAAATAATAAAGTTTAAAAAAAGCACCAGCTATTACAATACCCTAATAAAGAAACTAGATTGGAAAGGTGATTTATCTCAAAAATATCCAAGAAATTAAATGTCCTTAGAAATAGAAAGAAGATTTCTTTTAAAAAATGATAATTGGAAAGAATTCATAACTAAAAAAATTTATATTGAACAAGGATATTTATCAAAAAGTTTAGATGATTGGATTAGCAGGATAAGATTTACAGACAAAGAATTTAAAATTGCACTGAAAAAACATATCAAAGGCTTTACCAACTTTGAATTTGAATACTCAGTTCCGCAAAGCGATGGTGAAATAATAATGGCTAATATTAATAATATAATTAAGAAAGAAAGATTCTTTTTAGAAGTTGAAAAAAAATCTTGGGTTATAGATTGTTTTAAAGACGATAATTATCCACTGGAAATTGCCGAAATCGAACTTACCAATGAGGAGGAGGATTTAAGTCTTCCATCTTTCATATCCAAAGAAATTACTGGACTGAAACAATACTCCAATTTCAGTCTTGCTAACAAACCTTTTTCAAAATGGAATTAGAGGTATTTGACAACTCTCAGAAATAACTAGTCAAAGTAACCATCTTTCCTTTATATTTTCTTTATATTTTAAAGAATATATTTTCATCAAATGTATGGTCTTTACGACAAAGAAGGGATGTTAAGATTTGTAGATGCAGACAAAGATGCTTGCATTGCATATGCAGAGCTTTTTGAGTTAGGCTCTACAAATTATTGCCTAATAGATTTAGCTAGTGATACAAAAAAAGTAACAGCTGCTAACCTTGGTCAGAATCTGGGAGGGAACAACAATTAAAACCATCTCTACAAATCTTTCCATTATCCATAGCCCAATTCAAAAGTGCTACTCTATTTTTTGAACCAGTTTTTGTAAACATATTACTTACATGATTATCAACAGTTCTTTTACTAATAGTGAGTTTTACTGCAATTTCTTGATTTGTGAGCCCATCAGCTACAAGATCAATGATTTCCATCTCTCTTGTTGAGAGACCCATCATATCAATGTTGTTTACTTCTTCTTCAACCATTTGCATTTAAACAGTTCCTTTTTTATATTAATTAAGTTTAGCAATCCAGTCGCACTTGTTACTAAGTAGGAAACAAAAGCAATTGAAATCAAAACTTCAGCAGACTTTAGAAAAAAATTCTAAGGTAATTACGGCAGAGTTAATGCCGCCTAGAGGTGGAAGCCCCATAAGATCTCTTAAGATAGCACAACTTTTGAAAGATAAGGTACATGCAGTTAACATTACCGACGGAAGCAGGGCAGTAATGAGAATGTGCAGCTTGGCAATGTCCAAACTATTACTGGAAAATGGGATAGAACCAGTAATGCAAATATCATGCAGAGATCGTAATAAAATTGCTTTACAATCAGATATTCTTGGGGCAAATGCCTTAGGAATTAAAAACATCCTATGCATCACTGGTGATTCAGTAAAAGCTGGGGATCAAAAAGATGCTAAAGCGGTTCACCAATTTGAATCAGTTAGATTACTAAAACAAATCCAGGCCTTCAATAAAGGAATTGATCCTTCTTTTGGAGAACTTCCCGATAAAAAAACATTTATATTTGCAGGTGCGGCGGCTGATCCAAATTGCAGAAGTCAAAAAAGTTTAGAAAATAGAGTCCGAAAGAAAAAAGAGGCTGGAGCTAAATTCATTCAAACACAAATGGTTATGGAAAGAGAAAATTTAATAGAATTTTGTGAAAAAATAGCACAACCATTAGAGATTCCTGTAATTGCAGGTGTATTCCTTTTGAAGTCGTACAAAAATGCGCTTTTCATAAACAAATACGTTCCAGGGGCCAACATCCCTGAAAATATATTAAAACGTCTTAAAGATGCCAAAAACCCCTTAGAAGAAGGTATTCAAATTGCAGCTGAACAAGCGCAAGACTTTTTTTATATAGCGAATGGCATACATCTTATGGCAGTAAAAACGGAACATTTAATTCCTGAGATTCTTGAAAGAGCAAATCTTAATCTGGAATTTTAATCAAATCAGTTCCTAATAATTCAGCCATTGCTTTCTGCTGAGGGGATGGCTCAGTCATATCAGATCTTCTTGAATCTGTTATTAACCAATCCAAAGATGCATCTTGCAAATCAAAGTGATCTCCATTTTTGCCTACACAGTAACGACCAAATACTAATTTATCCACTAGACGCACACCTTTACCAATTTTGGAATAATCAAAAATAATTGAATTATCAATTGTTGCACCTTCGCAAATACAACAACTCGGGCCAATCATTGAAGGCCCAATAATTGTTGCACCATTTTCTATTCTAGTCATTCCACCTATATACACTGGGCCAGTGATATCAACTTCATCCCAATTAGCAGCCACATTTAATCCTGTAAATACTCCAGGCTTAATTTCTTTGCCAGGTATCTCAACTTGTCTTACCCTTCCTTGTAGTACATTGCGAATGGCGCTCCAATAATCAGGAACTTTTCCAATATCTACCCATTCAAAATCCATTGGAAGTGCAAAAAATGGCAAATCCATTTCAACAAGTTTAGGGAAAAGATCAGCACCAATATCAAATTTTTCCCCTGATGGTATGTAATTAAAAATTTCAGGTTCGAAAAGATATATTCCTGTATTTATAGAGTCACTTAAAGCTTGATCAACTGTTGGCTTTTCCTGAAAGGCCTTTATTCGTCCATTGTCATCAGAAACTACGACACCGTAACTTGATACTTGATCTTTAGTTACCTTCTTTGTTATTAAGCTCGCAATAGCTCCTTTCTGCTTATGTTTTTTAACAGCTTGAGTTAAATCTAAATCAACTAAAGCATCACCACATAAAACAACAAAAGTTTCATCAAAGAAATTTTGAAAATCCTGAATTTTTTTTAATCCTCCTGCGGATCCCAAAGCATCACCTATTAATTCTCCATCTTCAATTCTTCCCTCAAAACTATAAGCAATTTCTACTCCAAATCTTTGCCCATCCCTAAAATAATTTTCAATTTCTTCAGCCAGGTGAGAAACATTTACCATTATTTCCTTAAAGTTATGTTCTCTTAAGAGTTCCAAGAGAAACTCCATAACAGGTTTTTGCAAAATCGGAATCATCGGTTTCGGAATAACATGCGTAATAGGCCGAACACGTGTACCTTTACCTGCTGCAAGTATCATTGCCTTCATGAATTCAAAACCTCTTTTTAAAGATTATACGTTATTACAAATAAGCTCCTATACAGCAGAAGGATAAGTCTTGGGTACATCAAGATTATCTATAGGCAATTGAGCTAAACCTCCTTCAGGAATTATTCTTTTAATTTGAATTGGGCCATATAAGGAGTTAATTTGTTTAATTTCAATTTTGTTTTCAGATGATAAAAATAATAAGGCCCAAAAAACCCCCAAACGATCTTTATCTAAATCATTTTTTACAACAGTTTGCCATTCCTCAACTAGATATTCAAAATCTGTCCACTGTAATGCTTTTTCCCACCCATCTATAAATTTACCTAGTGCTTTAGTGGTTTCCGGTAGTTTCTCACGATGCGCTAATGATTTCACTTGAGAAATTAAAGCTTTATCTGAATATTTTTTATTTCTTTTTCTCTTCATTAGTAGAAGATCTTGGGTTTCTATAACTTCAGCAATAGACTCTAACTGACTTACAAGTTCTCCCAGAGTGGTTGTACGTTTGAGAATTGGTTGTGCTATTGATCTTCTTCTTAGATATTTTTCAGGATATTTTGGTATGTCAAATTCTTGGTCAATCCAATCTTG
>QCBN01000018.1 GCA_003281585.1 Prochlorococcus sp. AG-347-I15 | reverse complement strand
TATACCTTCTATAAGTTATTCCGAATAATTTAGGGTCATTTACAAAAAGGGTAAAAGTGGGAGGTTTATTCTTTACTTGAGTACCGTAATAAAGCCTACCTTGCTTGCCGCTTCTCTTCGTTGGAGGACTTTTCCAACTGATTGATTCTTTAAGTACTTCATTTACTACAGATGTTGTAACTCTTCTTCTATGCTGAGTTACAGCATTAAGAGCATGCTCAAAAATATTATCAACTCTTTGACCAGTTAGGGCAGATATAAAAATCATTTTAGACCAGTGTAAAAAATAAAGTTTAGATCTAAGTTCTTTTTCTACTTGATAAATTGTTGAACTATTTTTTTCTACAAGATCCCATTTATTAACAACAATTATGCAAGCTCTGCCTTGTTCTTCTATGCGTCCAGCCAGCTTCTGGTCTTGATCAGTTACTCCATCTACAGCATCGATAACTAAAACACAAACATCACTTCTATCTATAGATTTAAAAGCTCTATTAATCCCGAAGAATTCAGTACCATATTTAACATTTTTCTTTCTTCTAATCCCCGCAGTATCAATAATTTTCCAGTTATGAACACCTTTTTTAATAAGCGTATCTATTGAATCAGTTGTCGTACCACTAATATCACTAACTATTGCTCTTTTTTCTCCACAGATTGAATTTAACAAACTAGATTTACCAACATTAGGCCTACCAATAATTGACATCATTATCTTTTCTTCGTCATCCTGAACATTATTTTCTGGAAGTTCACCAATAACGAGATCCAAAAGATCTCCAGTACCTGAACCATGAATAGCCGAAACAGGGTTAGGTTCCCCCAATCCTAATTTCCAGAACTCTGAAGCTAGAGATATTCCCAGAGTAGTCGATTCGCATTTATTAACAGCAACAATTGTTTTGCAGCTTGAGTTTCTTAACCATTTTGCTATTGATAAATCACCATCAGTAACGCCTTGATTTCCATCTACCACCATTAACGCTAGAGAAGCCTCTTCTAGAGCCAAGAAAACTTGTGTCCTTATCTCTGGGAGAAATTCACTATCATCATCAAAAACTAAACCTCCAGTATCAACTATTTGAAATTCCTTACCTCCCCATGAAGCATTTTGATAAGTTCTATCTCTTGTAACACCAGGTTTATCAAATACTATTGCATCATTACTTTGGCAAAGACGATTAACTAATGTAGATTTCCCTACGTTAGGTCTTCCGATAATTGCTATTGTAGGAAGAATCAATTCTTCTCTCCAAAAATAGTAGTATCCATTACAACTATACCTTTAATAGAATCATTTACCTTATTCGAAAAAACTTATTTGATTTCTGGATCGCCAAAATGTCCTTTAACTGGATTAACAGGTGGTGAACTAAGACTCGGCATTAATCCATTATCTTTTGAAAAAAAATCATTTTCAATCGCCCAATAAATCAACCAATTTACTGCCGTCGCTCTTCTAGTTCTTCTTGGATAGAGTTCATTAATCTTATAGCCTTTAAAATTAAGAAATTTTTTCAGTCCCTGTTTATAGTCTTTTGGAATTGATCGAGTCAAATGCACTGAGGCTGGTCGCTCTGAAATGATTTGAGGAGCTTTTTCAAATTTTTCTGACCAATAAGAAGGAGTTAATGCGCTAGAAACCCAATTATTTAAAATTGTTTCTTTAGTATAAAAAAGTCTTTCCCAAACCAATTCACAAACAAAAACATCACTAACCCTATCTTCGAGAACAAGAAATAATAGATCCTTACATATTGGCCATGTAAATTGATTTTCAACTAATTTTTCTTTTTTATACATTAATCGAACCTTATCAAAATTAAAGAAAAATAAGGCATAAATTCCTTTTTATATTGTGATGCATATTGAATAATTTGATCAGGCATTCCAACACTTAAAGCTATTAATGTTGTATTAATGATATCCTCTTTTTTCAAAATTTCCCTGACTAAATTCCATCTTTTGCCAACTTTCATAATGGCCAATACCGTTCTTCTATTTGCCTTACTTTCCCTAATTAGAGTTGTTAATTCAGATTCTGAAGAAGAGCATTCTTTGATGATCAATGTCTCGCCTTTTTTTACCAAATCAAAATCATTCAAAGCTGCTGCTGATGAAATAGAGGAAATACCAGGTATGGTTTTGGTAATAATTTCAGCATGATTTTTTTTTATTAACCTCAAGATATTAGAAGAACTTGCAAATAGTGAAGTATCTCCAAGACAAAGTAAAACAACTGATTCGCCATTTTGTATAAATTTCACAATTTTTTCTACAGCATTAGACCATATTTCGTCTGGATCAAAATCCTTCCGAGCCATTGGAAAGATGATAGGGATATTTTTTTTAAATTTGGTGTATTTCTTGACTATTTCCGCAGCAAAACTCTTTTTATTATCATCTGATATTGGAAAAACTATAACTTTCGCTTTTTTTATTGCATCTACAGCAGCAATTGTTAAAAGTGATGGATCTCCAGGGCCTACACCCACGATGGTTAATGTTGGTAAATCAGTTTTATATGGATTAAGTAAACTTAAGAACTTTTTTATTATCATTTTTATTTTATTAACTTTAGCTATGGACCCTTGGCAACATAAAAGTTTCAGACAGTATTGCTGACTCAATTTCAGACAATTCCTCTAACCTTTTGAAAGTTTGATTTTTAGAGAATTTAGTTTGCGCTAGTTTCCAGTAAACTCCAAAATGTCTTGCCTCACTCTCTAGAAGAGACTCATAAAGCGATTTAAAAGATTTATCTTCATAATTCAGCGCAAGCAAGCTTAATCTTTCATGACTTCTTGCTTCAATAAGTCCTGCTATTAAGAAACTATCAAGCATTCTATTAGGCTCTTCCTTTCTTATATGCTTGGACAATTCAGCTCCATATGGAGGCGGTTTTAAGGACTCAAGAGAATGTCCAAGATCCTTTAAAAAATAAAGTATTTTTTCAAAATGCTCTAATTCCTCTCTCGCTATTGGACTTAAAACTTCTGCCAGATTTGGTTCTGATGGATATCTAAACATTAATTGAATAGCTACTCCTGCTGCTTTTCTTTCACAATGAGCATGGTCAATAAGAATATCTATTGGATTAGATAATGCGAGTTTGATCCACTCATCTGAGGTAAATGACAATAAATATTTAATATGAGAAGTGGGCCTTTTAAAATCGACTAGCATTTAATCTTTAATACTCAAATATCCAATGATTCCTTCAAGAGCCAAGGAATAACTAGATATGCCGAATCCACTTATAATTCCTATAGCTTTATCTGTAAGAAAAGATTCTTTACGAAAATCTTCTCTACTGAAAATATTTGAAATATGTAACTCTACAAAAGGAATTTTCGATCCAATTAAAGCATCACGAATAGAAATCGAGGTATGAGTAAAAGCACCAGCATTTATAAGAATACCTTGGATACTTTTTACAGACTCCTGTATTTTATCTACTATTTCTCCTTCGTGATTACTTTGAAAACATTCAAGATTAATACTTTTTTCTTTAGCAACTTTAGTTAAATCTTTTTCTATATCACTCAATGTTTTATTACCGTATATTTCAGGTTCTCTAGTGCCCAAAAGATTTAGATTTGGTCCATTTATCAATAAGATATTCATCTTCAATAAAGTCTTTTCTTTACAAATGCTATCTAGAAAGAAACAAAAAAACCAAAACAATTTCACACAAAGTGTCCATTAACTGATAAGTTCAAATAGTGGGGGTCGGTGCCCGAGTGGTTAAAGGGGGCGGACTGTAAATCCGCTGGCTCTGCCTACGTTGGTTCAAATCCAACCCGGCCCACTTTAAAATTGCCCTTGTAGCTCAGCGGTAGAGCACTCCCTTGGTAAGGGAGAGGTCTCGGGTTCAAGTCCCGACGAGGGCACTCGTTGGATAGCTTGGTATCAGTGAGATTACCACTATCGCACAAAGAAATTATTCAGAAGTGGACGTCCGTTTTCGGGTCCACTTATCTGTTTTAAAGGCGGATATCTGGAGGTGCATCACACAATTGATGACACCGAAATGGCAACAATCAGAAGAAGCGGTAGGGGCTGGCAGGTCCTTATCAGAAGGAAGAATTATGTCGGCCCCAGGTCAAGAACTTTTCTTTCCAGAGATCTGGCCAAATCATGGGCAGATGCAGTTGAAGAGAGAACAAAAAAGGTTTTAAATGACATCCCCATCACCCTGGGAGAGGCGATTAATGACTATATAAATGGTCCTTTGCTGCTGCACCGAAGTGCAGAGAATGAGAAATATCCCCTTAGAGTGACGGCAGAAAGCTGGCTTGGAAATATTCCTCTGAAGGATCTGCAGATAAAACATTTCGCAATCTGGCGAGATGAACGATTAGTGAAGGTAAAACCAAATACAGTGATGAGAGAACTGAGGATATTGAGAGTATTGATCGACTGGGCAAGAGATGAAAGAGGAGTGGAAATAAAAGATAACCCTGCTAGACAATTGAGAGTGAGAGGGACAGGAGATACTAGAGCTCCTTTTTTCACGAATGAAGATGAAAAAAGACTTTTATATGAACTTTCTCAGATGTCCAACAAAAATCATCTTAGACTCACAAAGCTTGCACTGGCAACTGGCTTTCGCCGCTCCGAACTATTGAGCCTGACCTGGAGAAATATAGATCTGAAGAAAAAATTAATCTATATTTATAGAAAGAATTGTTCCGCCACAGATAATTCTTCTGCACCTAGACTTATTCCTCTCCCGTGTAAAGCCAAAAAGATTCTGGGAGAATTATCGGAAAGGCAAGGAAAAATTATTAATCTGACAAAAGGTGCGGCCAGGCACGGATTTGATAAAGCCAGAAAAAGGGCCGGTATTGAAACTCTCAGATTTCATGATCTAAGGCATATTGCCATAAGAAGAATGTGGAGTTCAGGAATGAATGCTTTGGAGATAAGTGCATGCAGTGGCCACAGAGATATAAAAATGTTGATGAGATATAGTCACTATCAATTAAGTTTTTAAATT
>QCBN01000017.1 GCA_003281585.1 Prochlorococcus sp. AG-347-I15 | reverse complement strand
TATTACATATTGGAGAAAAGAACGAAAATTTAAAAGATTCCGTTTTAAAATTCCCAAAGGAATTACAAAAATTATTAGACCAAAAAGTAAACGATTAAATAATAAATTGATAGAGTAAAATCCATCCTCCATTGTTTGGGTTTGTTTATTATTATTAAGAGTGGAAACAGTAAATAAATGGAAAAAAAAGAGAATACTTCAAAAGTAGAAAATGTTGTAATTATAGGTTCTGGACCAGCTGGTTATACTGCTGCAATTTATGCTGCAAGAGCAAATCTTCAACCTTTGCTCGTAACAGGATTTAATTCTGGTGGAATTCCTGGAGGGCAACTAATGACTACAACATTTGTTGAAAATTTTCCAGGATTCCCAGATGGAGTACTAGGTCCCGATTTGATGGATCTTATGAAGGCTCAAGCTGAAAGATGGGGGACTAAATTATATGAAAGTGATGTTGTTTCAGTAAATACTGATTCACATCCCTTTGAATTAAAAACTTTAGAAGGGACTATAAAAGCTAACTCAATTATTATTGCAACTGGAGCTAGCGCAAATAGATTAGGAGTGATAAATGAAGATAAATTCTGGAGTAAAGGAATAAGTGCTTGTGCAATTTGTGATGGAGCAACTCCACAATTCAGAGGAGAAGAATTAGCTGTTATAGGAGGAGGAGACTCTGCATGTGAGGAAGCAGCATACCTTACAAAGTATGGCAGTAAAGTGCATTTAATTGTTAGATCTGAAAAATTAAAGGCCAGCGCAGCGATGGTTGATAGAGTAAAAGCCAATCCAAAGATCAAAATCCATTGGAACACAAAAGTTGATAGAGCTGATGGTTCTGAATGGCTTGAGAAAATAGATACTATTCACTCCCAAGAAGGTAAAGGGGAAATTAATATAAAAGGGCTTTTCTACGCGATAGGGCACACGCCAAATACTAAGTTCCTAGCTAACAAAATTGATCTAGATAATAAAGGATATATTGCTTGCAAATCAGGTAGACCAGAAACATCTATTGAAGGCATTTTTGCGGCAGGTGATGTTGTTGATTCTGAGTGGAGACAAGGAGTAACCGCTGCAGGAACAGGATGCATGGCAGCATTAGCTACCGAAAGGTGGCTAGCAGAGAAAAATTTAGCAAAAACTATAGCCAGAGAAACACCCGAGCCAGAAAAAAAACTTAATTCTTCAGATTTTAATGAAGAAGAAGTTAATGAAGATACTTTCAATTCAAATTCTGAATGGCAAAAAGGGAGTTATGCACTAAGGAAACTTTATCACGAAAGTCAAAAACCTATCTTAGTAATTTTTAGTTCCCCAAGTTGCGGCCCATGTCATGTTTTGAAACCTCAGTTAAAAAGAGTAATTAAAGAATTTGATGGTGCAGTGCTTGGGGTTGAAATTGATATCGATAAAGATCAAGATATTGCAAAACAAGCTGGTATTAACGGCACACCAACAGTTCAACTTTTTAAAGAAAAATTATTAAAAAAACAATGGCAAGGTGTTAAACAAAGAAGTGAGTTTAAAGAAGCGATAAAAAAAATCATCTAAAATAACGGTTCACTTATTATTCCTTTTAGGATTATTTTTGTTAGTAGTAGGTCTAGCACCGCCAGCATTTCTTTCCCTATAAGTTATCCTACCTCTAGAGAGATCATAAGGACTTATCTCAACTAAAACTTTGTCTCCAGCTAATAATTTAATTCTAAATTTAGTCAATTTACCTGCAGCTCTACACAAACATTGATGTCCTTCAGGTTGTTCTAAGGTAACCAAATAAAATCCATTTCCCTGCTCTTTTTCAATTACACCTGAAGTTTCAATCATTAATTAATCTTTTACTAACTTCATAGTATCAGAAAAAGATTGGTCAAAATTGATTTAAGAAAAATCACATAAGCAAAAATATGAAATCCAATTCAAATTGAAAATTTAATTTCATTAATTATTTGAAGTTGACCATAGTAAAAATTTGCTTTCGCAATTTTTTCAGAATCTTTTAATTGATCAAAAAAAACAAATCCAAGGCTTTCCCATAATGGAGATCCGCAAACATTATTTAATTCATTTTTTGCTTCTTTTGCAAAATTATCTAGTTTTCGTTCAAGATTTTTAGACTTAGAAACAGACATAGTTCGGTAATGTTGTTATAGTACAAATATACTATAAAAGTCTAAAATTGCAATATTAAAAAGGTAATCTCTTTTTTTCTTCAATATTTAGATCTGCTTCCATTTCCCTTAATCTTTTAAGAATTTGCTGATAATACTCCTTTATATAACTCTCTAGTGATGTCATATCTTCTTTTTTAAGTTCCAATATTTCGTAAGTTTTGCTCATATCAGCATCTAATGACTCACCACTACTAGTTACTTCGGCAAAAGCCAATCTTTCAGCAACATTTAAAGAATCTTGGAAAAAGGAAACAACTTTTTGAGTGATACTAATTAGAAAGGGAGAAACTCTAAAAATTTTAGCTTTCTTTTCGCTAAATTTTTCACATAGAGATATGACTTCGTTTGAATCCCATGCTTTGGGACCAACCAATGGCAATGATGTTCTATGAGTTTTTGGATTATTAACTGCTGCGACAATAACTTTTGCCATGTCTTGAGTATTCATGTATGCGATTTTAGTAGGAGTTCCACTCATCCAAACTGCTTGACTATCTAAAATTGGAATTGCAAACTGACCTATAATTCCTTGCATAAAAGCCGCACATTTGAAGATTGTATAGTTTAAATCAGATTTCTCAAGAAGTTTTTCAGTACAATATTTAATATCCATTAATGGAACATTTCTAAATTTCTCTGTTAAGAGTATTGAAAGGAATATGACTCTTTTTACATTTAAGGATTCACAAGCATTGTATAAGTTGACCTTTCCATCCCAATCAATTTCATAAATACTTTTAGGGTCATCCGGTTTACTAGTAGCAGCATCAATAACAACTTCAATATCTTGTAATGCATATTCAATATCAGAAGAATTCAACAAGTTACCTTTCGTTAATTCACAACCCCACTCTTGTAGAAAGGAAGCTTTTCTTGGGTTTCTTACGAAGCATCTAACTTCATGTCCATCTTCTATAGCTTGCTTAGCTATTTGCCTTCCAAGTGTTCCTGTTGCTCCTACTAAAAGAATCTTCATATTTAAGATTTACTTAACTTTTAGACCATAACTCAATTTGTTATATGTTCGTGAGAATCAATCTCCCTGAAACTTTAATAACAATGCACCACCAACCAATCCTATTGGTATCAGGATCCAAAAAACTGCAGCAATACTAAAAATTTCTTGAGCCATAGTAAAATCGAATGATTAGTATAATTTACATTCAATATACATTTATTTGTTAAAAAAGTAGATAATGCAAATAACTTGAAAATTTTTGAATATTATGAATAATAATTTTAAAGAAAAAAATATTAATTTTCCCAATTATTGGAATTGGAATGGTTTTAAAGTTTGTTGGAGTGTCTCAGGCGAAGAAAATGAAATTCCAATTATCTTCCTCCATGGATTTGGTGCCAGTCGAAAACATTGGAGGAACAATTTAGAATTTTTCGCAAAAAGAAATTTTGCCTCATATTCTCTAGATTTAATTGGATTTGGAGATTCAGATCAACCTGGGATAAGACAAATTGGAAAATTAAATAATGAGATTTGGTGTAATCAAGTGAAAGACTTTATTGAACAGGTGATAAGACCAAAGAATTCTGGGAAAGTAATTCTTATTGGCAATTCGCTCGGATCACTTGTGGCTTTAACATGTGCTGTCTCAACAGAAGATCAAATTGCAACAGTTATTGCATCACCTCTGCCAGATCAAATTCAGGAAAATAAAAAGTTCATAACAAAAAAATCATCATTTAAAAAATTTCGAGATAAATTCATAACAGTATTTTTTATCTTTTTCCCTTTGGAGATTATTTTATTTTTAATCACCAAATTAGGGGTCATAAAACTGGGGCTAAATTCTGCTTATTTCAAAAAAGATAATATTGATAGCGAACTAATAGATTTGGTAACAAAACCAGCTTTAAGGAAAACTTCAGCCAGATCACTAAGAGCCATGTGTATTGGAATGTCTTCAAGAGATGAAAAATTTCATGCTTCTTATCTTTTGAGAAAACTTAGCGCCTCTAAAAAAGTTCCTTTTTTATTGATTTGGGGCGAAAAAGATAATTTCATACCTTTATTTGTTGGTAAAAAGATTGCAAATTTCCATAGATGGGTAAAATTAAAAATAGTATCAAATTCAGGGCATTGTATCCATGATGAAGATCCTTCAGTATTCAATAAACTCTCTTATGAATGGATTAGAGATTTAAAAACTTTTTAAAATATGAAACACACATTATCAGTTCTCGTAGAAGACGAATCTGGGGCATTGAGTAGAATCTCAGGTCTTTTTGCTAGGAGGGGATTCAACATTGATAGTCTTGCAGTAGGCCCTGCAGAATCCAAAGGGATTTCAAGGTTAACAATGGTTGTAGAAGGTGATGATGAAACACTTCAACAAATGACTAAGCAACTTAATAAGTTATTTAATGTTCTGGGAGTTGTAGATTTTACTAATCTCGCGGCTGTCGAGAGGGAATTGATGTTATTAAAAGTTTCATCTAAAGAAGACACCAGGAGTAATATTTTAGATATAGTACAAATTTTCCGTGCAAAAGTTGTTGACGTATCAGATATAGCCTTAACTCTTGAGGTAGTTGGAGATCCTGGAAAATTAGTTGCTTTAGAGAAATTACTCGAGCCTTATGGCATCCTTGAAATAGCTAGGACTGGAAAGGTAGCTCTAAAACGGTCATCAGGAGTTAATACCGAAATGTTGAAAATTAATAAATATTCTCTAGAAATTTAATTAGATATCTGAACTTCTTTGATATAGTCTTCTTTCTTGATTTTTTCAAGAACATCCAATCCTCTAACAACTTTGCCAAAAATTGAATATCTTCCATCTAGTTCAGGTATCTTATTAGTTACAAAAAAAAATTCAGTAGAAGAAGAATTATTCTTACCATTTTTAACCATTGCGATTGAACCCTTATCAAAAGTATTAACTAAATTTTCATTATCATATGCTCTTTTAATCTGATAATTATATCTCGGCTTAATTTCTTCTTTGTATTTTATTTCTAAAGGTATTGAGGCACTAATTTTATTTTGGGTCTGATTTTTTTCAAAATAAAATTTATTTTCTGATCTAACTC
>QCBN01000016.1 GCA_003281585.1 Prochlorococcus sp. AG-347-I15 | reverse complement strand
TTGGTAGAAATTTGTTAATAGCAACTTGGAATGTTAACTCCATAAGAACCAGACTTTCGCAAATAATTGATTGGATGAATCAAGTCAATCCAGATATTTTATGTTTGCAGGAAACAAAAGTGATGGATGATAGTTTCCCAGTTGAACCTTTTGAGAAATTAGGATACTTAGTTGAGGTCTTCGGACAAAAATCATATAATGGTGTTGCTATTATTTCCAAAATAAAAGCAAAAAATGTTAAAAAAGGTTTCTGCGGTTTTACAGACTCCGATCAAAATATCGAAATTTTCCAAGATCAAAAAAGATTAATTTCAGCTGAAATAAATGGCATTAAGATCATAAATGTCTATGTCCCAAATGGATCTTCACTAGAATCTAGTAAGTTCGGATACAAAATTAATTGGTTAAGTTGTTTAGCTAAATTTTTGGATAAACAAGAAGAAAAAGGCGAATTAATTTGTCTTATGGGTGATTTTAATGTTGCCCCATCTAACATAGATATTCATGATCCAAAGAAATATGAAGGAGGAATAATGGCATCTGATATTGAGAGAAATGCACTAAATAATGTTCTGAAAGAGAGATTAATAGATGCTTTCAGGATTTTTGAAAAAAATACTGGTCATTGGAGTTGGTGGGATTACCGTAATAACTCATATGAATTAAACAAAGGTTGGAGAATAGACCATATCTACATAAGTAAAGAATTGTCATCAAAACTTAAAAGTTGTGTCATAGACAGCTCGCCAAGAGGGAATTTACGCCCTAGTGATCATGCCCCTGTAATGATTGATCTTAACTTGAACGACACAAATCTAGATTTTTTTGAGGATGAGGAAAATTTTTTCGAAATATAAATAAAACAAATTAAAATTTTTTTAATACCTGAAAACGCTTATTAATAAAGACTTATCTAGGTTGATTAAGATTTCTATCATGATTTCCTGAAAATTAATAATTTACAATCCAAACTATCGCAATAAAAATATCATAATGTAGAATTTCAATCTGATTGACAAAATTTTTACTTATTTCTAATTTAGAACATGACAAGTTTTTCTTTAAGCATCATTTAGTTAAATTGTGACTGACATATTAAATTGCACCAAATCAGAAGAAATTTTCTTTGCTGCCAAAGAATTAATGCCCGGAGGAGTGAGTTCTCCAGTAAGAGCATTTAAGTCTGTGGGAGGTCAGCCGATTGTTTTTGATAGAGTTAAGGGCCCTTTTGCTTGGGATGTTGATGGAAATAGATATATTGATTACATAGGAAGTTGGGGGCCTGCTATTTGTGGTCATGCCCATCCTGAAGTTACAACTGCATTACAGGAGGCGATTGAGAAAGGGACTAGCTTTGGTGCTCCATGCGTTTTAGAGAATAAACTTGCTGAGATGGTTATAGATGCAGTCCCATCTGTGGAAATGGTTAGATTTGTCAATAGTGGAACTGAAGCTTGTATGGCTGTCTTGAGACTTATGAGAGCATTTACAGGTAGAGATAAAGTTATTAAGTTTGACGGTTGCTATCACGGACACGCAGATATGTTTTTGGTGAAAGCAGGATCAGGTGTGGCCACTTTAGGTTTACCAGATTCCCCAGGAGTTCCACGAACAACAACTGCTAATACACTTACTGCTCCCTACAACGATCTTGAAGCAGTAAAAAAATTATTTTCTGAAAATCCTGATGCCATTTCAGGGGTAATTCTTGAACCTATTGTTGGTAATGCTGGATTTATTACTCCAGAACCAGGATTCTTGGAAGGATTAAGAGAATTAACCACTGAGAATGGATCCTTATTAGTTTTTGATGAAGTAATGACTGGATTCAGAATAAGTTACGGAGGTGCTCAAGAAAAATTTGGAGTGACTCCTGATTTAACCACTCTTGGGAAAGTCATTGGGGGAGGTCTACCTGTTGGAGCGTATGGCGGCAAGAAAGAAATAATGTCAATGGTAGCTCCTTCCGGTCCGGTCTATCAGGCAGGCACTTTGAGTGGAAACCCCCTAGCAATGACAGCTGGTATCAAAACTCTTGAACTACTCAAACAGGAAGGTACTTACGATAGACTAAGCTCAACAACATCTAGGTTAATTGAAGGAATTATTCAATCTGCAGAAAATAATGGCATAGCTATTAACGGTGGGAGTGTAAGCGCTATGTTTGGATTTTTCTTATGTGATGGTCCAGTGAGAAACTTTGATGAAGCGAAAACAAATGACGCCGAACTTTTTGGTAAGTTGCATAGAGAGATGCTTAAACGGGGGATTTACCTAGCGCCAAGCCCTTTTGAAGCTGGTTTCACATCACTTGCTCATAGCGAAGAAGAAATTGATAAAACTATCGAGGCTTTTGATCAATCTTTTAATGCAATAAAAAGTTAATCATTTACTTTTTTTTAGAAAAGTTTTTTTAAACAATTATCTTCTGCCACCAACTATTACCGGCGGAGAGCCTCCTTCTGAACCTGGCAGCCCAGGAACAACTTGTGTACTACCATCCCATTTGTCGAGAAATAATTTGAAAAGAACCTGATCGTCGAGGCTTCTATTTAATGTCTCATATCTAAGTGCTTCTTGTTCAGCAATTTCAACTTCTGTCTTTGCTCTTAGTAATTGCTGACCGGCTATTTGCTTTTGTTCAATCGCAGCTCTATATTCTTCAGCAATCTCTAATCCAGTAAGATCTAAACTTTTAACATCTACATAATCGAATGAGTTCAGTTCTTTTGCAACAGTGTCTCCTACTTTTTCAGAAATAACTGCGAATTCAGTAGCTATTGTTTCTAGCTCATATTGAGAAAAGACTGATTTTAAAGCTTTTAGCAAAGATGGTTGAACAATTTTTTGATAAACATCGCTATTTCTACTTGCAATTGTTGCGAATATCCTTCCTGCCTCGTTAGGTTTTACTGAATACTTCACAGTAGCTGTAGCCCTGATAACTTGCAGATCTTTAGTTAAAGTTTCAAATTTTTCGGGTTGAACTTGAGTTTTTATATCAAATGGATATACAGACTGAATAAATGGAAGTTTAAAGTTTAAACCAGCTCTCCTAGAGGGGCCACTTACTTTCCCTAATGTTGTAACAACTGCAACTTGTCCAGAAGGAACCACAAAAAGAGATTGGGTGAGTAACAGAAAGCCAGTAAAAGACAATACAATCAATAATGTTGCTGTCCCACCAGGACCTGTTGGTGTAACATTTTTAAACGATGTTGACATTAATTTTTTTCTTCTTAATTAATCATATTTAAATAGACTAAATAGTGCATTAATAAGGCATTTAATTAAAATATTTTTTTAATAATTGTAAATTTAAAAGTAGATATTGTTAATTAAATATTTGATTTAAATTCTTGCAAAAGTTTTAAATAAAGTTCCTCATCTATTTCCCTGATATCATATTCAGAGGGTAAAACACCATGCTTATATTCATGTACTGCCATCCAACAAAATTTCTCTATTTCTTTTTCTGAAAAACGAGGATATTCTTTTACTTTCTCAATCAATGATTTAATGAGAGATTCTGAGTAATCTGTCATATTTCAAAAAATAATCTTTAAATGATCTTATCTAAAGTTATTAGCTTTTAGAGGAATGTTCAAAGACTCTTCTAGCTCACTAACAAGCTTAATTGCTAATTGAAGATCATTTTTACTCTTACTAGCAACTCTTAGTGTTTCGCCATTGATGCTGACATTAATTTTCTTTATTTGATCTCTAATATTTTTACTAATTTTTTTTGCAATTTCTTGTTTAATTCCTTGCTTCAATAAAATTGCCTGTTTTACTTTATTACCACTAACCATTTCTATTTCACCGTAGTCAAATATTTTTAAAGATAAGTTTCTTTTTATTGCCTTTTGTCTAATTATGTCATTAACAGCATTTAAGGTTAGCTCGCTATTGGTGATTATAAAAATATTTTCTTTATCTAAATCAACTGAAGTGTCTGTGCCCTTCAGATCATAACGCTGAGAAATTTCTCTTTTTACTTGATCCAAAGTATTTACTAATTCCTGTCTATCAAAATCAGAAACTACATCGAATGAAAAACTTTCTGCCATTGTAAATTATTGAACGCTAAATATTATTAGCATAAATCATCTTTTAATAAGGGGAAATCGATTAATTTAATCAAAAAATAACAAACTAACCACTTTTCCCATTTCTTCTGCGCATCTACAACTATTTAGCAAAGTTTCACTATCGTGAAAGGCAAAACATATTAATTGATCGCACCTAGTAATAATTTCTTGATTACAAAGACTACTTGCAAGTGGCAAAGGTAATTCATCATTTTCACTTTTTTCAACCAAATGCATAACCCTCTCAAGTTGATCCTTAATTTCTGGTATTTGTCTATCAAGACTTTGTGGTAATAAAACAGTTAATAATGATGGATTAATATCTAAGACAGCTCGAATAACAGCTGCATTAACACCTTGAGATCCAGAAGTTAGGATATTATGTCCTTCCTCTGCTAACGACCTTGCTATCAACTCAATTAGGTGAATATCTACAACCGGTACGTGTCTACTACCTAAAAAAGCAATTCTCCTTTTCCCATTATCTTGGAGTTTTGCAAGTTCTTGAGCTAAGGCATCAACACCTTCAGTTGCTGGTAGATCTAAAGAGCGACTCAAAATAATAAAGTTCCTATATTTGAAATTAGCATTTATCTGAAAAATTGCAGGGAAAATCAATCTTTTCAAGAATTCTTTTTAGATTTACATGCTCTTGAACTAATTGAATAGCATAAGAAGCTTTAATTGATTCATGTATTCTGACATGACCAAAAGCTTGTTCAATTATTTCCACGGAGGAAAGAGTATCTAATTCCACCTTTAAAATTGGCACCTCCAATTCCTCTGCTCTATGAATCAATTGTGACAAAGGATCTCCTAAACCAGTTAAAATAAGGCATTGCGTCGAAGCCTCCAAAGCAGCAAGTTGGATATCTGTTCTATCAGCTCCAGTAACTACAGCCATATTTCGTCTTCTCCTGAAAAATTCCATTGCAGAATTCACCCCCATTGCACCAATACTTAATGTTTCAACAAGCAATTGATCTTTTTCAGGGCAACAAATTACCTTAGCGTCTAGTCTTCTAACAAGTTCACCAACGGTGACACTTCTAAGAAGTGGTGATTTAGGCATCACTCCAAACACTTCAATATCCAGATCTTTAAGAGAGGGTACTATTTCATTCTTAACTTTTTCGACTTCTTGCGGCAAAACTCCGTTTAATACGACTCCAGCCAATTTATCACCTAATTGTTTTTTCGCATCAAGTAATGCATCCACACTTTTGCAATCTTCCCATAAATTCACAATTAAAACTTTCGCATCTAAATCCTTAGCTAGTTGTGGGAGACTTAAGCCATAAATCATACCCTCATGAAGACTTCCAGCTGTCTCTAAAATATTCAGACCTTCAAAATCATCATTAACCAATTCTTCAATTTGATCAAAACCTTTCCCTGGGAGTAAGTCTTTATTGAAGATTCTTTTTTCAGCTGAGATATTATCCAATAATCCTACTGAAGAAATTAAATTCTCCTCTTCGATATTTAATGTTGATCCAATAAACTTAACATCATCATCTATTAATCCTTCATAAGATATTGAAGGAAGATTAGTAAGTTCGATACATGTTGCTAGAGGCTTTCCTATGCGTACTTTTTTTTTCTTCTGT
>QCBN01000015.1 GCA_003281585.1 Prochlorococcus sp. AG-347-I15 | reverse complement strand
AATCTACAGCATGGAACAAAGTGCAGATGAAACAATTTGGAAATGATGATTACAAAAAAATTGACTGGGGAAAAATTGAGTATAAAGAAGTCTTAAAAAGCAGCGCTAATTTGAATAATATTGATTGGGGTAAGGTCCAAACAAACGAATGGGATAAAGGGGATCTTAAAATTCTTACAAAATCATCCACTGTTAAGAAATTAGATAAATTAAAAAAAGCAGAATTGGATATCAATGTTCTCAAGAAAAAATCATCATATAAAGGAGATAAAGATGATGATGTGATTACAACTGCTGGTAAACTTTTGAAAAAGAACGTAAATGTAAAAGGTGGTAAAGGTAACGATACTTTTGTTCTTAAAAAAGGAAAAGGATCAATGGTGATTCAAGATTTTAAAGATAAGGTTGATGAAATTAACTTTGCTTATTGTGGTGCTGCAAAGAAAATAAAATTAAAGCAGGAGGGTAAAGACACCTTGATTTATGCTGGTAAGGATTTATTAGCAACGGTTAAGAAAATTAAGAAGAATAAACTTAAGAAATCAGCTTTTGGTTTGGTTTAAGTTAGCAGTTAAAGTGATTGTTGTGTTAAGGAACTATTTTGGACACTTTTTGGGTACTTTTTGGGCACAAAGTCTATGTAGTTTTAATGACAGTCGATTTACAATAAGGGGCAATTAGCTCCTTTTTTTCTATGCCTAATACATTAGTTATTTCGACTTTTGGTTGTCCTTTTTCTGAATTTGAAATGATGGTGAAAAAAGTTGATAAAGAACAAGGATATGTTTTTTGTTCTGAGTTAGAGATTGTAAAAGTAAATGAACATAAAGCAATGATGCTTATGAACTGTTCTGATTTAGAAAAGTTTGGCGCAATGCTTGAACAACCAGAATTAAAACAATGGGATATTGATAACAACTGTGTAGATAATGTTTATAATCTTGAACTTATTGAGTAAATGAAATGCTTACTAATCACACTACTAGCAGCCCTCGCTTTACCTAATTCTGTTGAAGCAAATTGGTTAAATTGGTTTGGAAGATATGGTTCTTTTACTGAAGCAAAAAGGGCTTGCGATAAGTGGACAAATAATGGAATTAATTATAAGTCGAGAAGTCCTTGGGGTACTTTCCCTAGAAACTCTAGATTTTGTCAATACGATAAAGAAACAAGGCAATTATTAGGTTGGGAATATCAAAATGTTGAAGAAAATAAAATTTATATAAACGGAAGACTTGATAAAAAAGTTACGAAGAGATTTTATTTTTAAATTAAACGTTTACTCCTAACGCAGATTTCTATTAAAAGTTATTTAACTATGGGCACTTTTTGGGCACTCTACTTTTTAGGGTAAATATATTATTAGCTGAGACTTACTACTATAACTTATCGGGGCGACAGGATTCGAACCTGCGACCTAGTGCTCCCAAAGAACCCGCACAAACAAGGCTATAATTAAGACTTATAGCTATATCAGGACTTTTTGGAGAAAAAGTGTGGACTAATTCGGACTAGTTTGGTTTGATATGAGGGAAATATGAGGGAACTAATTTTTTAACCTCAGAGTGTTTATTTTTTATTTAGGTAATTTTTTTATAAGGTTATATAAAAATTATTGTTATTATCTAGCAAACTTGCGGGTCTGAAAATTTATTAGAAATGTCTTCATCATATGAATTTTCAACTAAATCACAATTGCAAACTGCAGTGGATTTATGGTGTTCGGATGAGGCCTCTGCAAATACCATTTATGGAGATATTAATACTTGGGATGTAAGTGCAATATCTGATTTTTCGGAGCTCTTCTTTGATAAAACAACATTTAATTCTGATATTAGTAATTGGGATGTAAGTAATGGAACCAATTTTCATGAGATGTTCCGGGAGGCTCTTTATTTCAATAGGGATATTAGTGAGTGGGATATAAGTAATGGAACTGATTTTTCAGAGATGTTCTATGCGGCAGAAAGATTTAATCAAGATATTGGGGAATGGGATGTAAGTAATGGGACTGATTTTTCATTGATGTTTTATAAAGCCGAGAAATTTAATCAAGACATCGGGGATTGGGATGTAAGTAATGGAACTGATTTTTCTGAGATGTTTGAAAACTCTTCAGCTTTTAATCAAGATATTGGGGATTGGGATGTAAGTAATGGAAGTAATTTTTCTGCAATGTTTCTTATTTCAGAGGGTTCATCAATATTCAATCAAGATATTGGGGAATGGGATGTAAGTAATGGGACTGATTTTTCATTGATGTTTTATGGAACGGATGCTTTTAATGCGGATATTAGTAAATGGGATGTAAGTAATGGAACCAATTACAATGCTATGTTCTATGAATCAACAAGTTTTGAGGAAGATATAACTACCTGGAATGTTAGCGCTGAAGCCAATTTAGATCTTATGTTTTTTCAAGCAACTGAGCTATTGGCTTATTTTCCAATGACTCCAACTGCTTCTGATTTCTATGGTCAAACCATAACAGGAGATGGAACAGCAGAAACAATAAATGGTGATACGGGTAATGATATTTTATTTGGCTTAGGTGGTGGTGATGAAATAGTTGCTGGGGATGGTTGGGACAAATTGTATGGAGGAGATGGCAATGATACCCTTAATGGTGGAGCAGATGATGACTTCATGTCAGGAGGAGCAGGTGATGATACTTATGTTGTAGACAGTACCAGTGATACGATCTCAGAAAGTTCTTCAGAAGGAACTGATGAAATACAGGCTTCTGTTACTTATACAGCTTCTCCTAATGTAGAAAACTTAACACTTACAGGATCAAGTGATATTAATGCTACTGGTAATTCTTTAGATAACACACTTAGAGGTAACGAAGGGGCTAATACCTTAAATGGGGATGAAGGTGATGACACCCTCGATGGTGGAGCAGGTGATGACACCCTTAACGGTGGAGCAGGTGATGACACCCTTAACGGTGGAGCAGATGATGACTCCATGTCAGGTGGATCAGGTGCTGATACTTTAAATGGAGGGAATGGAAACGATCAATTAATTGGCGGGTCTGGTAACGATACTATTTCAGGAGGAACTGGTAACGACACTCTTACCGGAGGAACTGGTAACGACACTGCTGTTTTCAGTTCTAAATCTAATGTAATTAATTTATCTACGACTAAAACACAGAACACAAAAGATGGCTTAGATACTTTAATTGGGATAGAGAATGTAAATGGTGGTGCCGGTAATGACAAAATTTATGGAAGTAAAGGATCTAATATTCTTAATGGTGGAACAGGTAATGATTTATTAGTAGGAGGTTTAGGAAACGATAAATTAATAGGTGGTAAAGGAAAAGATTCAGCAGTGTTTAGTTCAAAATCTAATGTAATTAATTTATCTACTACCAAAAAACAAAATACAAAAGATGGGAAGGATATATTGATTGGGATAGAGAATGTTAATGGCGGAGGAGGTAACGATAAATTATATGGCAGTAAAGGATCTAATATTCTTAATGGTGGTACAGGTAATGATTTATTAGTTGGTGGATTAGGAAACGATAAATTAATAGGTGGTAAAGGAAAAGATATTTTTAAACTATCAAAGGGTAAGGGATATGATCTAATCCAGGATTTTAAAAATAAACAGGATAAGATTTATATTGGATCAATGAAGAAATTAAAGCTAAAAAATAAAGGTAAAGATGTCTATATTTATAAAGGAAAAGATTTATTAGCAAAGGTAAAAGGAGCTAAAGGAGATCTATCTAAAAAAGGAAAATTCATTATTTGAGGGAAATATGAGGGAAAGCTTTTTTGAGGGAAATATATTATTAGCTGAGACTTACTGCTATAACTGAATCGGGGCGACAGGATTCGAACCTGCGACCTAGTGCTCCCAAAGCACCCGCGCTACCAAGCTGCGCCACGCCCCGCTCATAAGATCTTAGTTCATAACAGACATCTATAAAAGACCAAATTGCTAAATTTTTTATAAAAAACCACTTTTGAGGCTAGAAAATGATTTTTGTCGCTTTTTTTCGCTATAGAAATTAGTGTTTTGTCGCTAGAAATAAATATGTAATTTTAGTTAAGTCTTAATAAATAAAGCACTTTAATTTTTACGTCGCGGTTCCAAATTGTATTAATTTAATCTTTTTATTAGATAACTTAATTTATAGTTATGTAATTATTTTTTTTAATGATTAAAAGAATTTTTAAACCACTTGAGATATATATCCTCACGGTAGCTTTCTTCTTTTCAGTATCTTTTGACAGGAATTTAAACCTTGATGATGTTGAAGACTCCCCAGTTAAAAAACTTTTGGAAAATATACATCTGATTTTGGATTCATTTACTAACTATGAACATCCGCTAGGAGCTATATTTTTGATTTTTATTATTGGGTTAATAATTTGGGGACTTTTGGGTAAGGAATCAAGATTGGCTAGTGATATCTATGGCATAATTTTGAGCTTTGCATGGTTTTTGGAACTTGTATCGATGAATTTGCTTCTAGTTTCACCACTTAAAGATCCAGTTTTACTTCTAGTTGAATTAGTTTTATTTGTTCCAATAGTATTGATAGGATTTTCATGGTGGTACTGGAGACTGAATCATTTATCAAGAATAGGCAAAGGTAAAGAAGCTATTACTTTTGATAAAAAGCCAACTCCATTTAGTTATTTCGCAAAAACCGCTTCTGTTGTTGTTAGCGATACGACAGAGCATGGTGTTTGTGAAACAGATGTAGCTCGAATGATTCGAATTCTTAATGGGTTTGTAGTTTTAGATATCTTTGGATTAACTCTTTCAAGAGCAGTAGGACTTGTTATTACCTAGATATAAACTTATCTCAAAGGCACCAGCGCTATTAAAGTTTTGTCGCTTTCCGTCGCTTTTTAGTCTGTAACAAAAGTAAGAAAGTCAGTTATTGCAATCGGTCTCGTTAGTAAAAAGGCATGCTCCCAAAGCACCCGCGCTACCAAGCTGCGCCACGCCCCGCTCATAAGATCTTAGTTCATAACAGTCATCTATAAAAGACTAAATTCCTAAATTTTATATAAAAAGTCAATTTTTAGTCTTAAATTATGGAGAAGATAATATTACTTCTTCAGTTTTTCTTGTCTTTTCAGTCTTCAAAATAAACTTTTTAGTAATTAATTATTTCAAAATAATTTTAAGTCTTAAAAAGTTTCAAAAGAAACACTAAATGGACCAGAATCCATTATTATCTCAGTCGGCGGTGTACCTTCTTCCCCATTGGTAATAACACTCATACCATTGTCAGTTACCACGAATGTCATTTTTAATCCCTTAGTAGTACGAGAAATTGTTAAGTCTTTTGACATATTCATTACCCCTAATAATCTCTTCATTCCAGAACAAGGTGCTCCTGTATCATTTGAATCACTAACTAATATAGTTCCAGTTGAATCTAATAAATAGGCACTAATTGTTCCTCCAACTACAGTTTCACCCTCTGTTGTTGCTGTACATTTTTCTGGCCCATCAAAAGATTTTAAAGGAGCAGTGGTAACAGCATAATCACTTTTATTTGTAGATGATTTTTCAAATGTGCTAGTGCTATAGTAAGTTTCGCCGGCGATCGGTCCATATTTACCTTTAATTCTAAAATCTTTGGAAATTAGCATGACAGCATGTGGGTAAGTGCCTACTGCTGGCACAGATGAAAAAGCTTCAGATAAATCGATACTACCTCCAGCGCTAAAGTCGGCTACTTCACCACGTGAATTTTCATAAGCCCAAGTACAAGAACTGTAATCAGGGTTTGAGCCTTCTAAAATTGACGAACCGCTTGGATTGCCTGGATTTTTTTTACAAAATCCCATTTTAAAAACTGTTACACCATACGAATCTGGAGTGCCACGGCACATTCCTCCTGTAAGACCAAAAAAACTGTTAGGATCATTTTCGTCAAACATATTATAAACGCTTGAAATTGTAGTAGTTGATGGATCAGGACAAACAGGAGCATCCTCTGCCTTAAGAGGTTTATCAAGGACGAAAAAAGAACCTACAAGAGAAAAAGTAAAAAAGATGGAATT
>QCBN01000014.1 GCA_003281585.1 Prochlorococcus sp. AG-347-I15 | reverse complement strand
ACTGGCACAATTTTTAAGTAAATGTATCGGTTGCTACTTGAAATTAGTATAAATCCTACATTAGTATAGATTGTCCTTTAAATTTCGTGTGAGGAAATTTATGAAGCTTTTTAAAAGCTTGCTAGTAGCACCAGCGACATTAGGCTTACTTGCTCCTATGTCCGCTACTGCAAACGAAGTCACTATTAGTGATTTTAACGCTGCTGAAGAAATTGCAGTTACAAATAGCCGTGTTGACGGTTTAGAAGCTAGATTCAATAATCTTGAGGCTGGTTCATTTTCTGAAACAACATCAGCATCATTTGGATCTACATTTTATGTAGGTTCTGTAGAGAATTCAGCTATTGGAGAAGCTGTTACATTCTCTTATGATTTTGGAATGGGTCTATCAACATCCTTTACTGGTGAAGATTCATTAGACGTAGCTATTATTGGCGGTAATGCTGATGCTACTGCTGTCGATGCTTACATGGGTGGAGACGGAACTGATGACGTTCTTACACTTGATGGAGTTTCTTATACATTCCCTCTTGGTGGAGCTACTGTAATCGTCGGTGACGGTGTAGGTGTTGATGACTTGAATACTGGAGCATGTGCTTACAGTGCATTCACTGATCTTGTAAGTGACTGCGGCGCTAACAACGTCGGTGGTTCTGCTGACTCAGGTTTTGCTATCGCATATGACTTCGATAATGGTTTCACCTTAGCTGGTGGTGCTGCTGGTAGTACAGGTACTGATGGTTTATTTACAGAAGAAAGTGCTGATACTCTTGGTGTAGAAGCTGCTTATACAGCTGACACTTATGGTGTTTCAGTTGCTTATACAGATGATGAAGCTACTACTTACTGGACTGTTAACGCAATGCTTGCACCAGAAGGCTTCCCTTCTATAAGTGTTGGTTACGAAACTGATGACGATGATGCAGATGCAATCTTCGCAGGTCTTACATTCGAAGAAGTTGGTCCTGGATCAGTAAGTATAGGTATGGCTTCAACAGGTACAGATGCTGATGATTTCTATCAGTATGAACTTTCATACTCATACCCATTAAATGATGGTATGACAATCACTCCTGGTGTTTTCATTGCTGAAACAGCTGGTGATGATGAAACAGGTGTAGTTGTAACAACAAGCTTTAGTTTCTAAATAACTTCTAAATAAGAAATTTAGAAAAAAACTGCACACCAAAAGACCTGCTTGATAGCAGGTCTTTTTTTTTAGACAAATGGAAATTTGTCTACTTCTAGTTGCTTATACTTATTATTTAAATTAAATTAAACGCATAATCAAAATTATCTGTGTGAGTAATTTATGAAGCTTTTCCAAACTTTATTGGTAGCACCAGCATTATTGGGTTTAATAACACCAATGACTGCAAAATCTACTGAGATTAATCTAGATACTATTTCTAACTACAATCAAAACAAAATTGATCTTGATTCAAATTCTTTTAAACCAGATTTAGATAAAGAACCTATTCTTTTATCTGGTGGAGAAGGCCTAGTTGATAGTTTTGTCGATGAGACTTCATTTTCTGGAACAACATCAGCATCATTTGGATCTACATTTTATGTAGGTTCTGTAGAGAATTCAGCTATTGGAGAAGCTGTTACATTCTCTTATGATTTTGGAATGGGTCTATCAACATCCTTTACTGGTGAAGATTCATTAGACGTAGCTATTATTGGCGGTAATGCTGATGCTACTGCTGTCGATGCTTACATGGGTGGAGACGGAACTGATGACGTTCTTACACTTGATGGAGTTTCTTATACATTCCCTCTTGGTGGAGCTACTGTAATCGTCGGTGACGGTGTAGGTGTTGATGACTTGAATACTGGAGCATGTGCTTACAGTGCATTCACTGATCTTGTAAGTGACTGCGGCGCTAACAACGTCGGTGGTTCTGCTGACTCAGGTTTTGCTATCGCATATGACTTCGATAATGGTTTCACCTTAGCTGGTGGTGCTGCTGGTAGTACAGGTACTGATGGTTTATTTACAGAAGAAAGTGCTGATACTCTTGGTGTAGAAGCTGCTTATACAGCTGACACTTATGGTGTTTCAGTTGCTTATACAGATGATGAAGCTACTACTTACTGGACTGTTAACGCAATGCTTGCACCAGAAGGCTTCCCTTCTATAAGTGTTGGTTACGAAACTGATGACGATGATGCAGATGCAATCTTCGCAGGTCTTACATTCGAAGAAGTTGGTCCTGGATCAGTAAGTATAGGTATGGCTTCAACAGGTACAGATGCTGATGATTTCTATCAGTATGAACTTTCATACTCATACCCATTAAATGATGGTATGACAATCACTCCTGGTGTTTTCATTGCTGAAACAGCTGGTGATGATGAAACAGGTGTAGTTGTAACAACAAGCTTTAGTTTCTAAATAACTTCTAAATAAGAAATTTAGAAAAAAACTGCACACCAAAAGACCTGCTTGATAGCAGGTCTTTTTTTTTAGACAAATGGAAATTTGTATGAACAGATAATATTGCTATATTTTATTTTGTAAGTAAAAAAACGAATATTAAAATTCAATAAAATTACAAAAATTTATTCTTTATTAATTTAATGTCACCAATATTTAAATGTTTGATTTGTAGAAAAGATATTGAGAGATCAACTAAGACTTTTTGGATTAAAAAGGGGCATCTTTTATGTTCAACTTGCTTAGATAATATCGATGAGGGAAAAAAAAACCTTGATGTTATCAAGGCTTGAGTAAATGTTAATAAATAACTAGATAATGCTTTGAAGAATTTGTATTAATCATCCAAAACTTTGTAAGTAATTTATTAATAATATGAGGCAAAGGGTTTTGACAATTACCTATTTTTTCTAAGCAAAATTCAAATGAAAAACAGGTTAAAAAAGTGTAATTTCATTAAAATAGTTGCTATTTATTGTGGATTTTGATTAGTTAGAGAATTTTTTAGAAATTAAGTGGTTTGGTTTGCTAAAAAATTACCCAAAAAATATCTAGGTGTTAAACCTAGAACCATCCAGGAATGATTTGGCCTGTAGTTACATATGCACCTACTGCTGCAACGAAACCTAACATTGCTGCCCAACCATTAAAACGTTCTGCTTCTGGAGTCATGATAATAAAGTATATTTGTATATTATTGTAACAGCAATTGTAAAGCTTTGTAAAGTATTTTTATTTTATTTTTTTTAAATATTGGAAAATAGCAAAATTGATACATTAATGTGTTGATAATTTATTACTTGATAATTTCTTGAAGGATTTTATTAATGTAATTCTTCATTCGAATTTTAGATTTGATTTAAAACAAAATGATGCCAATATCTCTCTAGGATTTAATAAGTATGGCTAATATTTTTTGAAATTTGATCCTCGAAAAGAAATGATTCAAGATTCATCTAAGCCGTATAAATTTTGATGTTCATTTCGAATCATTAATTAAATTGGTTTATTTTATCTATCTTAGTTTCATACAAATTTCATTTGTTTACATAAATGGCCTAAATAATCATTAATAAACCAACATATAAAGTTGATTAGTTTAATTTGTTTATAGTTAATTCTTGATGAATATCTATTTAACTATTGATTTAAAAAGGTTGAACTCAATTTTTAAGATGTGGGTCGCCTGAGATTCGAACTCAGGACCAGCCGGTTAAAAGCCGGATGCTCTACCGCTGAGCTAGCGACCCATTTTGTAAAATTGAGTACATATGAAATTATCCCTTCTTAAGGCAAAAAAAACAACTTTTTATCTCAAGTTGAAAAATAGAAAAACAATTCTTAACTTATAAAATGAAAAATTAAAATTTCCCTCTATATTCGCAATTGACAGGTAAAATATTAGCTAGATAACAGAATTTCTAAAATGCTCAGAACAATCGTAGTTTTTGCTCCAATTATCGCTGCTTTAGCTTGGGTGATATTTAATATACAAAAACCAGCAAGAGAACAATTCAATAGAGACTTTTTGGGAAAGGATTAATCAAATTTGATAGAAAAAGAAGTCATAATAATTGGAGCAGGTCTTGCAGGATCAGAAGCTGCTTGGCAAGTAGCAAATTTTGGAGTACCAGTTAAATTAGTTGAAATGAGACCTCTTAAATCGACTCCAGCTCATCACACTGGTGAATTTGGAGAATTGGTTTGTAGTAATAGTTTTGGTGCTTTAAGTCCAGATAGAGCTGCAGGTTTGTTGCAACAAGAGCTAAGAGTTTTTAATTCATTAATAGTTAATAAAGCAGATGAATTTTCTGTCCCAGCTGGAGGTGCTTTGGCAGTTGATAGATCTAAATTTAGTAGCGCATTGACGGAAGTTTTATCGAATCATCCTTTAATTGAAATTAAGAGATTTGAACAACTGGATTTCCCAAGTAAAGAAAATATTACTATCCTGGCTACTGGTCCATTAACCTCAGATGAGTTGTCATATAAGATTCAAGATTTTACAGGTATTGATGCCTGTCATTTTTTTGATGCCGCTAGTCCAATAATTTATGGAGATACTATTGATCAGGAGATTGTCTTTAAAGCTAGTAGATATGACAAAGGAGATCCAGCATATCTTAATTGCCCCATGGATAAAAATAATTACATTCAATTTAGGAATGAACTTATAAAAGGAGAACAGGCTATCTTAAAAGACTTTGAAAAAGAATCTGCTAAATTCTTTGAAGCTTGTTTACCCATCGAGGAAATTGCCAGAAGGGGAGTTGATACAATGAGATTTGGCCCCTTGAAATCTATTGGGTTGTGGAATCCAAAATGGGGAGATTTGTATGATAAGGAAAATAGAATAAAAAAGAGACCCCATGCAATTGTCCAATTAAGGAAAGAAGATTTAGAAGGGAAATTACTGAATATGGTTGGTTTTCAAACTAACCTCAAATGGTCAGAGCAAAAAAGAATATTTAGAATGATACCTGGACTAAAGAATGCTGAGTTTGTACGTTTTGGAGTAATGCATAGAAATACATTTTTAGAGTCTCCAAAATTACTTTTGCCAACGTTGCAATTTATGAAAAGAGAAAATCTTTTCGCTGCTGGTCAACTAACAGGTACGGAAGGTTATGCAGCTGCAGCTGCTGGGGGATTGCTAGCAGGAATAAATGCATCTTTATTAGCCAAGGGTAAAAAAACAGTAAGTTTTCCAAGTGAATCAATGATTGGTTCTCTTATGAATTTCATAAGTAATAGAAATAAAATAATGTCTAATCAGAAAAAAAGTAAATTTCAGCCAATGCCTGCATCATTTGGTTTGGTTCCAGAACTAAATAACAGGATAAAAGATAAAAGATTAAGGTATAAAGCCTATCAAGAAAGATCTACAGAAGCCTTGAATGGATTTAAAAAAATATTAGACTCATATTTTGAAAAAGATCACACACTTCTCGAGATTTATTAAAATGAGCATCTTAAACTTTTGAAAATGAATACGAATACAAGAAATTTCGATGCAATTGTAATTGGCTCTGGAATAGGAGGTTTAGTAACAGCATCACAATTATCGGCTAAGGGAGTTAGGGTTTTAGTCCTTGAGAAATATATTATTCCAGGGGGTAGTGGTGGCTCTTTCAAGAGAAATGGCTATACCTTTGATGTTGGTGCTTCAATGATATTTGGATTTGGAGAAAAAGGTTATACCAATTTATTAACTCGTGCTCTAAAAGATGTTAATGAAAAATGTGAAACTATTCCTGATCCAGTGCAACTGGAATATCACCTCCCAAATAATTTTAATATTTCTGTAGATAAAAATTATGAGAAATTTATAAGTAAATTATCAGCTAAATTCCCGAAAGAAAAAAAAGGTATCAAGAAATTTTATGATACTTGCGCAAGTGTATTTAAGTGTTTAGATTCAATGCCTCTTCTATCGATAGAGGATCCTAGTTATCTTTTTAAAGTTTTCTTTAAATCTCCATTATCTTGTTTAGGTTTAGCTAGATGGTTACCAATAAATGCAGGAGATGTTGCAAGAAGGTTTATAAAAAACCCGGAACTTTTAAGATTTATTGATATCGAATGTTTTTGCTGGTCAGTAATGCCAGCTCTTAAAACTCCTATGATTAATGCGGGAATGGTTTTTACAGATAGGCATGCTGGAGGTATAAATTATCCAAAGGGGGGAGTAGGAACTATTGCAGAAAAGTTAGTTTCTGGTATCGAGAAATTAGGAGGAGAAATTCGCTATAAAGCCTTCGTAAATGAAATACTTTTAAAGGATGAAAAAGCCGTAGGAGTTAAGCTTTTAAATGGAGAAGAAATTTACTCAAATATTATTGTATCCAATTCCACCAGATGGGATACGTTTGGACTGAAAGATAAAAAGAAGGGATTAGTTGCAAATAAAAATGTGCCAAAAAGTGAATATAGGTGGTCAGAAACCTATAAACCATCCCCATCTTTTGTCTCAATTCACCTTGGTGTAGAAAAAACTTTAATAAGCAATAATTTTAATTGCCACCACATTATTGTTGAGGATTGGGATGAATTAGAAAATGAAAAAGGGGTGATTTTTGTTTCTATACCTACCTTGCTTGACTCTTCTTTAGCTCCAGAAGGAAAGCACATCATTCATGCATTTACCCCTTCATCAATAGATGAATGGGAAAATCTATCAAGGGAAGAATATCTTAAGAAGAAAGAAGAATATTTTTCATTTCTGGTTGAAAAAATATCAAGGCTTTTACCTAATCTAGATCAAAACATTGATCATAGAGAAATTGGCACACCAAAAACTCATAGAAAATTTCTCGGCAGATATGATGGAACTTATGGGCCAATTCCTAATCAAAAGTTGCTTGGACTTTTACCTATGCCATTCAATACTACAAAAATAAAAAACCTTTATTGCGTAGGCGATTCATGTTTTCCTGGTCAAGGTTTAAATGCAGTAGCTTTTAGTGGTTTTGCTTGCGCTCATAAAATAGGTTCAAAATTAAAAGTAAATAGTTTCGAATTGCCAGATTAAAAAGTATTTAAGTAGATGATAGAGAAGTTTAAAACTCTTTTTTTTGTAAAAAGTTCATTAATCTCCTTATATCTAGCGCTTACAATTCCTATGCCGTTTATTTCAATTGATCAATTAAAAATCCCATCTATCATTATATTTGTCTTTGGCCTGTACTTAATTATCAATATCACAAACGATTATGTAGAAACTAGCAAAGATAAAATCTCATATAAAACTAGCTTTATTTCAACAACTTTAGGAAAAAAAAATTGGGAGGTTTCTTGGAGTGATATAAAGTCAATCAAATGTCTGCCCACAAGTCAGGGTAGTAAGGTATATTACTTTCATACTAATGACGATGAAAATTTTCTTGTTCCACAAAGGGTGGAAAATCTTGAAAAACTTTTATTAATTGTCTCTAAAAAAACTAGTATCCCTACTAATTATTTATCTTTTATATCACCTCTCTGGACTTATAAATTACTTACTTATCTATCAATCTTAATGATTATTGGTGAAATCATTGCTTTTCTAAATTAAATATTATCGATACTGAATCTATAACCTTGTTGCCTTACAGTGGTTATACCTCCGCCTTCTCCTAATCCTGCCTGTTCTAATTTCCTTCTCAATGTTAAAACTTGAGTGTCTACCGATCTTGGCCCTCCACTGAAAGGAGGCCAGGCCATCCTTAAAAGCTCTTGACGACTTCTTACCATACCAGGCGGCATTAATAGAGCGCAGAGCAGTGCAAATTCTCTTGGACTTAATTCTACAGGCTTTTCACTTAAAGTTACTTGTCTTAAAAGAAGATGAACTTCCAAAGGTCCAACCTCTACTTTTTCTTGTAAACCTATTCTTCCTCTTTTTAAAAGAGTTCTACATCTTGCAGCAAGTTCTTCTAGTCCAAATGGTTTTCTGAGAACGTCATCAGCTCCTTCATCTAAAAGATTGACTAATGCTTCTACTCCTGATCTTGCAGTTAAAACAATAACAGAAGACCCCAGTTGTTGAGCAAGTCTCATTGCAGTATTCTGTTCAAGTATTTCTGCGCTTACTAGTAAGTCAGGTGATTGTTCTCTGCATAAGTCAACTGCTTCTGCAGCCGATCCAACTGCAGCTGCAAGGTGACCATCTTGACGAAGTCTCTGTACAAGTACAGTTCTAAGTGTGGGGTGCGGTTCAACGACTAGAACTCTTGAAGGAGTTTGTGAGCTCATTGGCAATTGTGAACTGACATGCGTTGAAGCTAAGATTTGCTCAGTTGATTGCATTCTTAATTACTGTTGGGCCAGGCAATTTTTTATCATCCTTAATAAGGTATAACAAATGCTAAAAAAAAATCAGAATCTATCGAATTATGACATCATTTGAAAATCCTAAAGCAATTCGTCATTTTCAATCAATTTGCGATAGTTGCCAAGACTTAGTTACTCGTTTTCATACACCATCTGATCTTAAATTATATAGTGATGGATATCTCCAAGCTTTAAGGAATTGCAATAGTTTAGAGCAGAGAGATCAAGATAAATTAGAAAGATTAATTGAGAGATGGATCTTAGATCCATCAAGTTTTATTGACCCAGAGGGAGATGAAAATAAAGGTTTTTTTGATAAAAAAAGGATTTAAAATATTAATTTTTATTAAGTAAATCAGTATTTATACTTACTAATTGTCTTAAGACGCTAATTCAATTTCTATCTTCTCTTTTAAGTCCCCTGAATTGTACATTTCGATAAGAATATCTGAACCACCAAGAAATTCTCCTTTTAAGTACACTTGAGGAATAGTCGGCCAATTAGAATATTCTTTGATACCTTCTCTGACTTCGAAATCGCTTAAAACATCAAAAGTACTAAATTCTACCCCTAATGAATTAAGGATTTGAACCACATTATTGGAAAAACCGCATTGAGGCATTAATTTGGTGCCCTTCATAAATACCATTACTGGATTAGAGTCAATCAGTGTTTGTATCTTTTCTTTTATTAAGTTGTCCATAATTTAATTTGGTGTTCCTGTTTTTAATGCCAGAGCATGAATAGCCTCTGAAGCTAATTCTTCTTTTAATGCAGAATAAACTAGCTGATGTTGTTTAACTAATGATAATCCATTGAATTCAGGCGCAATGACAGTAACCTGCAAATGATCATTTCCCTTAATGTTTTCAACAACAACTTGGGAATTTGGTAGTTGTTTGGTGATTAGATTAATAACTTCTACTTTAGTAATCATAATTAATTTTAATTATCCCTTAAATTTTGTTTCAACAAATCCTAGTTGGATCAATCTTTCATAAGCTTCATTACCTTCTCTGCTATTGGGAGACATTATTCTAATTGTTTCAACAAGTAGCGGAACTGCAACTTCAGGCTTTTCAGTTTTTATATATAAAGAGGCTAATCTCTCATTTGATTCTGCCAAAATTTGTAATGTTTCCTTACCTTTCCTTTGCATTTCATTTGGTATCCTCGCATCAATTCCTTTGAACGATGAATTTAGATCAGAATAAAAAGATGCGAGTTGCTTAGCTAATTTTCTTGCATCTAAATAATAATCCTTGGCTTTATCAAAATCACCATTCTTTATGTATTTATCGCCTT
>QCBN01000013.1 GCA_003281585.1 Prochlorococcus sp. AG-347-I15 | reverse complement strand
GAATCCTACTGCTAAAGGAGCTTATCCAATAGCAACCTTGACTTGGATACTTGCTTATGAAACAGGTAATGGAAGAAATACTAAGGCAATTCAAGATACATTCTATAAATTGCTCAGCGATGAATACCAATCAAAAGCTCCCACCTTAGGTTTCGTTCCCTTGAAAGGAGAAATTTTAAAAAAATCAATTGAGGCTGTTGGAAGAATAGGAAGGTAATTTAGAACTATATAGAAAATGTTCCCAGAAATGAAAATTTACATTATTTTTTGCGGCTAATGATTTACTGGCTTTCGAAAAATCAATTTTATACCAATATTTTTTGTTCATTTTTTGGCAGCCCTTTTTGGATGATACTAGAAAACATATTTTATAAAATCCAATAATTTACCTCATTGAATTATTTTTTTGTTTATCAATAGCAGTCTTTTCATTTGCTAATCGCAACAATCGTCCTTGGTTAATGAAGCAGTCCAAGAGGTTTCCTCCATTGTTGATAAGTCAACTCTATGAGTTGCCATCCAGTCACCATTGGCTTCCACAAATTTTTGAACATTACCTTCTGGAGCTTGATGAATAACAATTATTTTTTGAGGATCTTCCTTGCTTACTCCCCTGAAAAGTGGCTTAATATCAAATTCTGAATGCCTTTTATCTGCTTCTGCACTATCAAATATTGCAGCCCATTCATCGAAAGTGCTTTCAATTTTAAAAGTAAACACGGAAGTAACTGAACAAGACATAAAAAAAAAGAGCTAGTTGTCCCTAATTTTAGATCGGCTGTCAATCAAATAAATAAAACATAAAATCGTGACTAATATTTTCCGCATTTTTGTCCGCAAAATATTAATAGAGAAAAATTTAACTAGCATTTTATACAAGATATTGATCTATTTAAATCAATAAAAATTTGTGAGATGAAATATAGTTTTAGGAAATTACGAGCAAAAATTTTGGAATCATTTGATTACCTCGAATATCTAAATTCAATATCATTTCATCCACCTGTAATGATAGTAACTACATTAGTATTTTTCTTTATAAGAAGAAAAATTTTATTAGCTGGTAAAAAACATTAGCAATCTATCTAATATTTATATTTTGAAAGAGTCAAAAATTAAATAAACAAAGCAAGAAATAAAAACAATTACATATATAGATTCCATTTAACTTGTCGTTGTTATTGAACTGCTTAATCCATAAGTGAGAAAAATAAAACTTGCAAAAGTAACTCCAATCATTACTATTGTGTAGAGTTTATTTAGTTTGAAATTATTACCTGCAGATGAAAAGTCTGCGATAACCAAATTTTTCATTGAATATTTATCTCTGTTTCTGAAATTATTGCTGTTAACCAAATTGCCCAAAATTGGATCTGTTGAAATATTCATTTCTTGATTGATAACAGAATTTAAACCTTTATCTTCATTAAAGAATCTTGGAAACATGTATGCATGCCATAAAGCTATTATTGCCACCCAAAAAACTACACTAACTCCTGCAAAACCAAAAAGTAAAAATCTAAAGGTTTCCATATTTGTGTTTTCTAATTAACTAAAATTTACATCAAAAAAAATATCTAAATATCGCAATTTATAAAATATACTTCAATAAAATCAATTAATCATATTTTATTGTGATTTATGATTAAAAATAATGTTATTAAGTGTTTTTGTATAAATATAAGTTAATGATTTAATAAATTATTGATTTAAAAAGGGCACAATAATTACCAAATTATTATTTAATTACTTTATAGAAATGGATTTTAGAGTTGTACTTGTTATTACACCAATAGTATTTTCATGGATATTTACAGTTTTTTGGTTAGGTAAATGGGATGTATTTAGACTTACACCATTAGGACTACCTAAGAAGGGATTTGCTCCTTTCAAAAACTATCAAGTGTGGGAAGATTCTGCACTAGTTCCAGATACAGGCCGGCCGGCGGAAGGTTATCCAGTATTTACTGTGAGAACTGCAGCAGTAAACGCCTTAGGCATTCCAACTGTTTTCTTTCTAGGAGCTATTTTGGCAATGCAATTCAAATCTTATTAATTAGGTACTTCAATGGATATAAGATTCTTTATTGTAGGAGCCCCCTTCGTCATTGCATTCTTCTATACCCTATTTTGGCTAAGAAAATGGGGTGCTTTTAATTCACCGAATAATAATTTCCCAAAAAAAATAAATCTTCAAAATGAATCAATAGAACAAGGTTATATTTTAGAAAATATTTTTTTAACAAAAAATTAATTTTAATTTATCTATTTTTATTTACTAAATTGTCATGATTCCCATAGAACAGTTTTTATTTTTTGCAGTTGCTCTTTATGCTTTTTTCCATCTATCGATGAACATAGTTAGTTCATTAATTAGCTTTTAATAAATAATAATTACATAAAATATTAAACAGTCGTCTGTATAAAATTAATCTTTCTAAATTAAGAAAATCATTATATAAATATATAAGTAGATATTAGGGCAATCTACTAGCCGCTAGCTTTGATAAGTACGGTTTGTAATGAGAACCTCCCTTTAACCTCATTTTCTTTTTCGCAATCTTAGAAAATGAGGTTTAAATAATTTTCAAACAGTATGTGATATAAATTTAAATCCGTTTATACACTTTTTAAGTATTAAATATTATGCATTATTATGTATATTTTTTACTTTTTAAAAATTAGTTTTTTATTTATAAATAATATGTAGATATTTGGCGAATCTACAACGGTATATATTCCGTCTTTATGAACCTAGCCAGAGAAAATATTCTTAACTACGTTTTAGTTATTTTAGTAGTTAAGAATATTTTTATTAAATATTTAACTTTTAGATAAATTAATATATTAAAATTTAATTTAAATAAATTTATACGCAAATTTTAATGATTAATAAATTAAATAAAAAAAATACTTTAGAAAATATCTATAAAGATTTGGAATCAGGAATCCCTGAAAATAAATCTATAAAAGAGTATGCCCTTCCTAATGCAAGGCAATGGTTAGGTGGAAGATTTGTGGCTATATGGGTCTTGCCAATTTATCTTATTAGAAAGGTTGCAACTTTTTACGCTGCTTCTGCTTTTGTTAAACCTTATTCTCCTTCTAAAAATGGTCCATCTTATAAACAGCCAGAAACTCTATTTACCTCTTTACAAAGCGTTTTCAAGGGTCGAGATCATTTGAGATTTTTTGATCATAGGTTTATTGGAATCTGGGTTTTGCCAATAGCCTTAACTGGTATATTTTTTGAAATCCTACTGATAGCTCCAACTAATAACACTTCACCTTTTAATTAAGAATCTTCTTTTTGTTCCGCTTGGGGTTCAATGTTCCCCTCTACTGCAATCTTATCCTCTTTCTTTATTTCTTTTGCAACCTTATCCTTTTCTTTAGTATTAGGTTCTTCCTTTATTATTAATTTACTCTCAGTCCTTCCAAAATCATCTTTACCTGCAATAAAGAAAACTAGTGCGCTAATGAAAAAAAGTGCAAAAAGCAAAACTTCCATTTACTTATACCATTGAATTAAATACAAATTAGTTTAGAGATCTAATTTTTATCAACATCAAATAATACAAATCATAGTAAATTTAGTTAAATCAAAGATAAAATTTAGAATTCTTTATTATCAATGAGTTTAAATATTTAAAAACCTGAAAGTGTTATATTTCTTGCTTTGAAAAATATTTTTTAAATATAATCGTTGTGATTATTAGTTTAAATATTTATTTTTTTTATTACAATTTGATCATTAATTATTTATATTTAAGGATGCTTTTTCCCGCATGGATATATAAACTTTGAACTTGAATAAAACCTTAAATATCTTTATGTTTATTTGAGTAATTTTACTTGTAGAAAATGTTAGGAACAATTAAAGATCCAACTTTATTTTTACTTTTCGGCAGTGTTGGACTTTTACTTTTTGGTTCAATAGGCTATGGAATTTATACAACAGTTGGACCCTCCTCTTATAAATTAAGGGATACAATCCAAGAGCATGCCAGGATGCATGAATTAGGAATTGCGCATGGTCACAATGGTCATAATCATAATGACGCAGAACATATTCATTGAGATATATAAATGTATTTATATTTCTTTGATTCAGAATTAACGACGCAATTCTTCTTTATTTCAATTCTCTCAGGCGCATTATTATCTTTCTTTATTTTTCTTCTATTTTGGTTGACTAATCAAAATGCTATGGTTAAAAACCAATAGAGTTGCTTTTAGGAAATTCCAGAAATATAAATGTTTACTTTTCAATAAACTGTTTTAAAACCTAGAAATTGCTACATTTCTGTAGCATTGAATCATTTTATACGTTCAAACCTCATATTTTATTTACAATTAGTAATATTTTATTAATATATCTTAATCTTAATGGACTCAAATAAAGATATTCTCAACAGAGCCATTGGAAGACCAGCAATGATGGCTTTCATGATCTTAGTGGGAACATATTTAACAACAGGTCAGCTTATCCCAGGAGTATTTTAAATGGAAAATAAAAATCAATCAAGAAATATTGATCCTCAAAAAATAAGAGCAGAGAATCTAAATGGTAAATTTGCTCTTGTCGGTTTAATTGCTCTTGTGGGAGCATACATAACAACTGGGCAAATTGTTCCTGGAGTTATTTAAAAAAAATTCATTTCTAACTTCTCCAAGATATCTTGTTATTCAACACGATAAATTACATAGAATCAGGCAAAAAGCTTTAACTGAGGCTCAAAAAAAGTTGCAAAACCTATTAACTATCTTAAATCAACTCCCTTCCAGGTGCTCCCAAAGAACCGCACACCCAATAACCATCACCAGGTTTTAAGCTATAAATTATCCTTTACGAAGTGTTGCGTTATTTGTCCAGAAAAAATTAGGAAGTAATTGTTGGCATTTGTCCGCCTTTTTGAAATTAAGTTCAGCTTTACACTTGTTTTTTTGTCTATTATCAATTTATGGAGAAATTTACTCTTATAAATAAAGACAAATCAAGAATAAAAGTTTTTGAACCATTTGAGGATGATTCCAAGCCTTCGCCATCTATTGATGCAATTATGATTAGTTATGGCTGTGTTTATAAGAGAAGTAGTAAACCAGTTATGCAAGGCAGCAGAGTAGAAGCTATTGAAACTGCAAGAAAAGAATATAAACAGTTATTAGAAGAAGGTTGGAAGAAAACCAGTATTTTTAGAAGTTATTTTTAATTTGAAAAAACATTTGCATAATTTCTAACAACTGGTAATTTGAGTGGACTTGGATAAGTTCAAATGCTAGATCAAAGAATTGAAAAGATAGCAGCTGTTGCAGTAAATATAACTAAGGCGCTGGTAATTATTTATCTAGGCATAGTAGAAGTATTTAAAATTGGCAAATTACTTGGAGAAATATTAGATGCTGAATTTGATATTTCTCGAAAATGGGCTTCACAAGCTTATTCAATTCTAAAAAAACGACAAGCGGAACAAAAAGTAGCAGGAGTTTAAAAATTTTTGCTATGAATTAATTGAGGCCAAACCTCGTAAGAATACTCTACGTTTGCTGCAAGACATAGATTGATTCAATATAGTTGCGAATCGATTTAATAACCCTTTCAGTAGTTGGAATTTCTGGAGGGGTTTCTTTTTACTGATATTTATTTAGTAATCGATTTTAAATCATCAACAATACTTATCACTCCAATAATTCCATAAGTTGCATGAACTGGGTCATGATAATTCTGCCAAAGCTCTTGAAAATTTCCAAGAATATTTAATAGTCATTGTCCAATGAGGATAACGCCCATAAGATTTCTTTCTAATTAATTGCAATTTTCTGGAATTTATCTTTGCAACTCAAAATGATATAAAAGCATGCTATAGGGAAACAAAAAAGAATTAATGAGGACATTTATTGGATTTTGTTTAAACAAATATTTTCTTTTTATAGATAGGAGTCCCTCAGCCTTTTTAACTTTTGCTAAAAGATCTTTTCCTTGATAAATAAAAACATCTTTACCTTTATTTTTAAGTTTCAATTTCTTGATTGATCCAATAAAATCTTATCCTGTTTATTTTTAAAATCTTGAATTAGATCATATCCTTTGCCGGAAGATAATTTAAAAGTATCTTTTCCTTTTCCACCAATTAATTTGTCATTACCTTTCCCTCCAACTAAATAGTCATTTCCATCTCCGCCAGAAATTTTATCGTTTCCTGCATATCCCCAAAAAACATCATTTCCAGAACCACTATAAAAAGAATCATTTTTAGAAAAAATGTTTGCATGTATTTTATTAAGTAGTTTAAATGTATCTTTCAAACTGTTTGTTTCATATCCATCATGGTTGTATTTAACAAAAGGAGGGCCTACTTTAATTTTTAGCTGAAGTTTATTTTTTGAATAAACATTTACTATTTTCCATTTTCCTATAGCTGCATCACTATTTTTTTCGTATTTAAAATTCCCTTTATAATTGATTTGATATTCAGTTCCATTAAAGGAGCCGTTCAGCCACCAACTTTTTTTAGTTTTTTTTTGATCGTAAGTACCTACTGGGTAAGGTTGATGACCTCCAGCATGGAAATCTTTTAACCAATTTTTTTTAGTGATAGGAGAGTTATTTCCGATTTTTCCAAAACTATAATAACTCACCATTATTTTTAAATTTTTGAGACCATAGCATAAATAAAATTGTTTTTGGGCTTAGACATGTCGATCAAACTCGGAATAGTAAAGATGATTGAAGAGTCTTGCTACTGTAAGATTTTCCAATAAAAAAGCGAGTCTGGGTAACTCGCTAGTATGAATTGGTTTTTAAGAGTCGGGGCGACAGGATTCGAACCTGCGACCTACTGCTACCAAAGCACAAGAGATGTTTTTTAAGAGATTCGTGAGAACTATTGCTTTTATTGGAAATTTATCTGATCATGGATCATTTTTGAGACAGAAAAAGTGGCCTAGATATTGCTTGAAATAGCGTGATATCAGTTAGGAGGGGCTCTTGGAGGGACTCTTCAACGACCTTAGTGCATCTGAAAATGGGATTAAAATTATCCTCTTTTAAAAAGATTTTGTATCACATAAATATCTTCTGCTTTCGGATATTTTTGTTGAAAAACCTTTATTGCGTGATTTGGAGAAATGGCAAAGAGAGATATTTTTATTCTATATTTATCAACTAAACCAGAAATTAGATAACTTTTCACTGAATAGAATTAATCAACTTTTTATAATTATCATAGTCATCAAAACTTAGTATGACTTTTGGCTAAAGCTATTCGGCCCAAAGCTTCCTTTAATGATTTTCAGTAGATAATTTTGATTTACTGATTTGCAAAAATTTGATTTTTATTCGAAATACGTTTCTATATGTATAGAGAAGTTTTTAAGGGGTTGACGATTATGGAAATTCCTAACGAAATGTTGAAAGAAATTAGAGAAAGTGGATACGATCAAGAGCTTGTATTTACACAAATAAGAAAGCTATTAGAAAGCGATAAACCAATTAAAGAAAACGAGTACAATCTAGAGCTTATAGACAATTACTTATTAGACAAAGATCCACAAGAAATATCTAAAAATGCTGCTGAGATAGTTCTGGCAGCAGAGCTTATAGACAGTTACTTATTAGATAAAAGATTTATGAGAGAGCTTGAAGATGAAGAATATGATGCTGCTTAAAAATAACTACTAAATGATTCAAGATCGAAAAACTATAGCTATCTCCGAGATAGTAAAAATAATTGAAGAGTGCAGATATAATGATGAGCTTGCTGAGGGTTACAAGAGGGAGATATTAGACCAAAAGAAAGTATACGACTAAAGGGGCAAAAGGAGCCCAATAGGTGCAAGTAATAGCAAGCTATAGCTCAGGAGGGGCTACTGGAGCGGCAAATCTAATGCTAAAAGATTTTTTTTTGTATTGGCATCTTTAACTTTAATAATTAAGCTTTGATTCCAAGAATTTTTTTGGATCTTTAAAAACTAGAAAAATATCAAAATCTAAATTTTTTTTTAAAGTTAAAAAAAATTTAATAAAATTACAAAAAAACCCTATTTGAAGTGACTTACTGGTCTTCAACCCACAATGAGCTTCCTAATGAGAACGCCTTTGCAGGAATAAAAACAGATGGATCAGTCGTTACATGGGGAAATGCTTCGAGTGGCGGTGACTCTTCTGCAGTCGCTGCAGATTTATCGGTAGGAGTAGTTCAAATATATTCCAATCCAAATTCTTTCGCGGCATTGAAAGATGATGGGTCAGTAGTTACGTGGGGTGATTCAGATTATGGTGGGGATAGTAGCCTCGTTGAAGTTGAATTATCTAGCGATGTCCAAAAAATTTTTTCAAACGAGTATTCTTATGCGGCATTAAAAGATGATGGGTCAGTAGTTACTTGGGGTGATTCAGATTACGGAGGGGATAGTAGTGGGGTTGATTTAGCGAGTGATGTCACAAATATTGTAGCTAGTAATGGTGCTTTCTTAGCTTTGAAGAGCGATGGTTCAGCTGTTGTTTGGGGAGATTCTGATTATGGAGGAGAAACTGTTCTTGATTTGAGTAGTGGCGTTACAGGAATATATGCGACTGATGCTGCATTTGCGGTGACTAAAGATGATTTGTATTTTGAAGGTAATACAGGCAGCGTGCAACATTGGGGGGATTCTAATTATGGAGGGGGAAATGATGAGTTAGGTGGATGGTATGAAAATGGAGATTTAGATGGTCATATGGGTGTAACTGGTAGTGGTGTTGAACAAATTTTTTCAACAGGTAAGGCCTTCGCAGCATTAAAAGATGATGGATCAGTAGTTACGTGGGGTGATTCAGATTTTGGAGGGGATAATAATACTGGCATGAATCCTACCCAATTAGATAGTGGAATAGTTGATATAAAAGCAACTGCTGGAGCTTTCGCCGTCATTGCAAATGATGCGCACTTTGAAAATAATACTGGCACTGTATTTCATTGGGGAGATGGAGGTTATGGAGGATTAAATGATAATTCAGGTGGATGGTATGAAAATGGAGATTTAGATGGTCATATGGGTGTTACTGATAGTGGTGTTGAACAAATTTTTTCAACTGAGAAGGCTTTTGCAGCTCTAAAAGATGATGGATCAGTAGTTACTTGGGGTGATGCAGATTATGGCGGGGATAATAATGTAGGTTTGACCGATGAACTGGATAGTGGGGTTGTTGATATAAAAGCAAATGCTTTTGCCTTCGCCGCTTTAAAAGATGACGGAAGTGTTGTTACTTGGGGTCATGGAGACTATGGAGGAGATAGTTCGAGTGTTGCAGCTGAATTAATTAGTGATGTCTCTGGGATATATACAGCCAAAGGAAGTTTTGCGGCATTAAAAAATGATGGGAGTGTTGTTACTTGGGGTGCAGCGGCTGATGGGATTTCATTGGATGAAGATACAGAATTATTAGCTATAAACGATATTTCCTCTGATGAAGATGATTTAACTTGGAGTGGAGCAAGTGATTTTTTAGATATTTATGAGTCTTTTGATGAAAATTCCTACTCAACTTTTGATTGGGGTGCTGTTCACTATACTGAAATTTCCATAACATCATACGTAGAGATAAATTGGGGTTATGTTGAATATAGTGAATTCGGTGATGATACTTGGTCAGATTTAAATTGGGGATCAATTGAGTATACAGAATTTTCTATTACAACATATACAGAAGTAGATTGGGGTTATGTTGAATATAGTGAATTCAGCGATGACACCTGGTCAGATATAGATTGGGGTTATGTTGAATATAATGAATTCAGCGATGACACCTGGTCAGATATAGATTGGGGTTATGTTGAATATAGTGAATTCAGCGATGACACCTGGTCAGATATAGATTGGGGTTATGTTGAATTTAATGAATTTGAAAATGATACCTGGACGGATCTAGATTGGGGA
>QCBN01000012.1 GCA_003281585.1 Prochlorococcus sp. AG-347-I15 | reverse complement strand
TAAATTTGAATTATTTTTATCGGTAAGGATAGCTTTATTAGGGTGAATAATTTTGAAAATGAGTTCTAAATTATCAATGCCTTTAATAGAATTTAGATCCAAATCTAACCTGTAAAAGTATTTTTTAAAAAAAATGAAGTTTTTTTGAGTAGTATTAATTTCTATATTTGTTGATTCTCCCGCTAGCTCACCAGCTGTATTTTGGGTGATTTTAAGAACTTGCTTTGTATCCTCTAAATTGAGATTTTTATGTTTCAAAGAAAAGGTTGATTCCTCTTGTTCAATTTCTGCTTCAGGAAAAATATCTTTCATCTTCTCTTCAAATTTTAATTGCCAAGGAAATTTCTTTATGTATTTACTCTCTATCACTAAATTATTAGTTATTGAATCAAGTTCACTGAGATCAAGGGTATCCTCGATTTTTACGCAGCCACTTAAAAGTGGAATTAATAATAATAGTATAAAAAAAATGACCAATGAAAAGCCTTTCTGAAAGGGTTTTGTCTCACCAGTTGGTGTCTCAGTTACATTAATAAATTTTTTTTTCTTCAATACTTCTCTTTTTTTGCGCAGTGAGTTAAGAGATTTTTTATTGAGTGATGGGTCGCTTTCAAACTGTACGTTCCAATTTTCTGGCTTTTTAATGTCAGGAGAGTCTATAACTTCCATCAAATATTTTGCATTTTCTCTCGTCTTATTATCGTAAGACTTTAGAAGTTCTTTACAAAACCTTTTAGCCTCTTCTTTTTTGTTAATACCACAAAGAGCAGTAATTAAGATTGTTCTTAAATTTACTCCCTTTTTGCTTGATAAAGGAAATGATTCGATTATGGGCAAAAGAAATTCAATACAATAATGATACTCACCTTTAGCTAAAGCAAGTTCTACTGTTTCTAAAACTTGCTCATAAGTTTTCATGGGTTAGGCGACTATCATTGTACCTATTCCGGAATTTGTAAAAATCTCAAGAAGTAATGAATGTTCTATTCTTCCATCAATTATGTGAGCTGCTTTGACTCCTTGTGCTAAAGCTCTTATACAGCATTCTGTCTTTGGAATCATACCTTCAGTCACAATTTTTTTATCAATAAAATCTCTTGCCTCTTTGAGATTAGTTTTTTCAACGAGACTATTTTTGTTATCTTTTTCTTTTAAAATCCCTTGAGTATCAGTAAGAAGAATAAGTTTTTCTGCATTTATGGCAGCAGCAATTTCTCCAGCAACAAAATCTGCATTGATATTATGGGAAATACCCTCCAAGGTTGATCCAATACTAGAAATAATTGGGATATATCCTTTAGAAATAAGAGGATCTAATATTTCAGGATTGATTTTTGTAACCTCTCCTACTAACCCATGGCTCCCATCTCCTAGTTCTCTAGATTGAATTAAGTTGCCATCAAGACCTGATATTCCTACAGCTAAGGATCCAGTTTTATTAATGCCTTTTACAATTTGTTTGTTAACTCTACCCATTAGGACCATCTCAACAATTTCCATCGTTTTTTGATCAGTAATTCTTAATCCATTTTCGAATTTAGGAGATATTTCTAATTTCTTTAACCAATTATTAATCTCAGGTCCACCTCCATGAATTACTATCGGACAAACCCCAACTGTTGATAAAAGAGCTATGTCTCTAAAAAAAGCATTTTTTAAATTATCATTTTCCATAACAGAACCGCCATACTTGATAACAATTTTTCTACCTGAGAAACTTTGTATATATGGAAGTGCTTCGCTTAATATTGATACTCTTTGAGAATCATTCATTACTAAAATTCATTTAAACTTAATTGAATTGAGAAATTAGTTTTTTACAAATATATCCCTATATTCAATAAAAGAGAATAAAATCAAATTCTTTTTTATTATCGTCGATAATAAATTCTGATTCAAGACCTTTGACGAAAAATCTATTTAATCTTTCTTGTTTTTCAATCCATTTTTCTAGAGGGACAGCGTTTAATTCGAAACGCATTCTGAGACCATTTTTTTCTTCCTTTGTAATTTCTTCTATTTCTTTTAATTGAGGGGGGTTATCCTCGTCCCACAAATTTAAAGATTCTAATGACGATTCAAGATGAGCTTTTATCCCATACCTCCATCTTGTAACATCTTTAACTAGTGCTGTTAATTCTTTTGGTCTATTAAATTTATTTGTCGCAAAATTTGTCTTGTCAAACAACTCTACAGGAGGTATTTCGGAAGTCTTTAAGCCTAATCCAATTAGAAAAATAGGTACTCCATAAAAAAAAGTAGGTACACTTAAATTCACTGAGTCTGTAAAATAAGCAGTCATTCCAACAAAAGCTAATATACCCCCAGCGGTTACGATTAGGTTCCCAGGCGATAAGTACTTCTTCATTTTGATTTAGTAGAATGAGTTTTAATTCGGCTAACAAGTATTATGCAAGATCCTAATACTGCAAATCAAAGAGATTTGATTTTTAAACTTGATCAAGATAGAGCATGGCTACTAGAAAATCTTGATAAGGGAAAATGGCCAGAAATCAGAAGCGAACTTGCCGCGCTTGAAAGAAAAATAAGCAAATTTATTATAAGTGTTCAAGAAAATAATGTTGGTTTTTGATTTAAAAAGGTATCTCGTCAACTTCAGGTACTAAAGGGGAACTATCCCAACTAGATTTTTTGGTGGTTTCTTTATTTTCAAATGAATCTTTATTTTCTTTTTGATCAGAATTAATAACTGCAACTGGCGAGATTTGATGAATCTTTGAGGCTGTTAGTTCTGGTTGCTTTTCTTTTGTTCCGTCTTTTCTGGTGACAGAATTCATCTTTAGGCGTCCCTCAATAACAATATTTTGCCCTTCCTTTAGTTCATCTACCATTTCTTGGGCAATATTTCCCCATCCTATGATCTTGAGATTTCTTGTTGGATCTTCACTACGTAATCCTTTAAAATTAACAATCATTTCTGCAATTGGAGTTTGGTTTTCTTTGGTATACCTCATTTGGGGAGCGCTACTAATTACCGCCTGAATTAAACAATGATTCATTACTTACTATTTAATTAAAGACATACTGATGCAGAATCAAGAAAATTGCTATAAAAATGTTTGGATCCTATCAGGAACTTCGGATGGACCTGTAATAGCTAATAGGCTTCTTGAACTTAATTATTCAGTCTTTGCAAGTGTTTTAACTTATAAAGCAGGGCAAGCTTATATTGAAAATCCAAAGTTACATATCATTACGGGTAAATTAAATAATAAAGATCAAATAATTAATTTCATAAATAAAAATAAAATCACATGCGTTGTCGATGCTACTCATCCGTTTGCCGTAATAATTTCTAAAAATCTTAATAATGCATGTAAAGAAATTAATATACCTCTTTTACTATTTGAGAGGAAATCTCTAATAAATAACACTAATAATTTTATTTATATTGATCATTTAAAGGATATAAATAATGTTGATATAGAAAATAAGAATATTCTTCTTGCAATAGGATCAAGATTCCTAAACGATACAGCTAGTTATTATGTGAATTGTAAAGCAAATGTGTTTACAAGGGTACTTCCAACCTATGAGAGTATAACTAAAGCTTTTGGATCATGTATTAAAAATGCAAATATAGCGATACTTGAACCGAGTAAAAATAATAAAAACATTTTAGAAAAAAAACTTTGTGATTTTTGGGAGATAGATTATGTTCTATGCAGAGAATCTGGAAGTTATTCTCAGAAAAACTGGGAGAGTATAGTTTCTGGAAGTAAGATGAAGTTATTTTTGGTTAAAAGGCCGAAAGTTAAAAATGATTATTCTTACTCTTTTGATCAATATCACAACTTGATAAATCACATAATTAAAAATATTGACGCTTAATTAATTATGGAAGTATTAGTTATGATCACAACTGAATCAAGTAACGCAAATGCTTTGCGAATGGCTAAATTAATAATACAAAATAAACTTGCAGCTTGTGTTTCGATAAAGCAAATTTTTTCAACTTATAAGTGGGATGATGATATTGAAGAAACTAAAGAGTTTGAAATCACAATAAAAAGTAAACTAGAATTTAAAGATTGTTTAATTGATTTCGTAAAGAAAAATTCCACATATGATGTCCCTCAGATTATTTACAAAAAATACCATGCTGAGATGAAATATTATGATTGGTTGAATAAGACTATTTGATTAATCTATTTTATTAACTCTTTAAGATCAATATCCGATCTAGATCCTAATTGCGTAATTATTTGCCCCGCACAAATTGAAGCTATCTCTCCGCATTTTTTTAGGGAACAATTGTTTATTAATCCATGGATAAATCCCCCCGCATATATATCTCCCGCTCCTGTAGTATCAATAATCTTGCTTTTCGTTATTGACTCAATTATTTCAACATTATTTTTGTTAACTACGAGAGAACCATTGCTTCCAAGAGTTACTATGACTAATTCACATAAGGAAGATAGATCTTCTTGGCAGCTTGCTAATTTATCATTTTTAAATAGACTTAACACCTCGGATTCATTACAAAAAACAATATCTACATATTCATCAATTAACTCCAAGAAACTCTCACGATGTCTATCTACACAAAATGAATCAGACAAAGAAAGGATTATTTTTGTATTAGATTGTTTTGCAATTTGGGCGGCTTTAATAAAAGCTTTTTTAGCTAATTCGCTGTCCCATAAATATCCTTCTAAATATAAGTATTTACTTTCCTTAATTACATTAAAGTCAATGTCTTTTGGTTCAAACTCTACAGATGCTCCTAGGTAAGTGCACATAGTTCTTTGTGCATCAGGTGTAACCAAAATAATTGAATGCGCTGTTGGAGCACCTTCAATAGTTGGTGGAGTATTAAATATTGTTTTACTTTTTTTTATATCGTCAGAAAAGAAATTCCCAAATTGATCATTTTTCACTCTACCTATAAACTGCACATGATTTCCTAATTCTGCTAAAGAAACAACGGTATTTGCAGAGGAACCACCTGAAATTTGTTTGATCACTTTGCAATTTTCTAACAATCTCTGAGATTCATCAGAATTAATTAGATTCATTGATCCTTTATCTAGATTATTTATCTCAAGAAACTCATCTTCAATATTTACAATAATATCTACTATTGCGTTGCCAAGACCAATGAGATCAACTTTTTTATGTTCAAAATGTCTAAAGGATTCCTTCATTAATTTGGAACTAAATTACCTTAGCAATGCTCTTTTGGGACCATGTATAGGGTCTTCAATTACTATAGTTTGATCTCTATTTGCCCCCAATGAGACAATGGCAATTGGAACCTCCATTAATTCAGCTAAAAATCTTAGATAATTCATAGCATTCTCTGGGAGATCAGATAGTTTTCTGCAATCTGCAGTTGAACATTGCCAACCTTTTAACTTTTTGAAGATTGGCTTACATTTTTTTAAGTCATCTGAATTTGTAGGAAAGTAGTCTATTTCCTCTCCATCGAAATCATATGCAATACAAACTTGAATCTCATCTAATTCATCTAACACATCAAGTTTCGTAACGGCTAAACAATCAAGACCATTTACGGATACAGCATATTTACCAATAACTCCATCAAACCACCCACATCTTCTCCTTCTCCCAGTAGTGGTTCCAAATTCACTGCCTCTATCACAGAGTTGATCATTAATACTTCCTCGTAATTCAGTAGGGAATGGCCCCTCACCTACTCTTGTGGTGTAAGCTTTTGCAACACCTATGACTCTATCAATTAACGTTGGACCTACTCCAGCCCCAATACATGCGCCTCCTGATATAGGGTTTGATGAGGTGACAAAGGGATAAGTCCCATGATCTAAGTCAAGTAGAGTCCCTTGAGCGCCTTCGAAAAGAATATTCTTCTTGTTTTTTGAGGCTGCATGGATAGTCCTCGTACAGTCAACAACATGCTTTGATAATCTTTCCCCATAGTCAAGATATTCTTCAACAATATCTTCTAATTTAAGTGGTTTAATGCCATAGATTTTTTCTAGTAGACCGTTTTTTTCTCTTAATGGAATTTCGATCACATCACTTAGCCTTTCCTTATTGAGCAAGTCTCTTATCCTAATGCCATTTCTTTGTGACTTATCCGCATAAGTTGGGCCAATCCCACGACCAGTTGTCCCTATTTTGTTTGAACCTCTTTCAGCCTCCATGGCTTCATCTAATATTCGGTGGTAGGGCATTGTTACATGCGATGTTGATGAAATTTTTAATCCTGAGATATCAATTCCGTTATCAATTAACATGTCAATTTCTTTCAGCAAGATTTTAGGGTCTACAACAGTTCCAGACCCAATTAGACAAGAGGTATTTTTGTAAAGTATCCCTGAGGGAATTAAATGTAATTTTAAGACTTTATCATCAACAACTATAGTATGACCTGCATTTACTCCCCCTTGGTAGCGAACGACAACATCTGCCGAACGACTAAGTAAATCTGTTATTTTACCTTTTCCTTCGTCACCCCATTGGGCTCCGATTACAACAACATTGGCCAATTTTAGAAGAGCATTATTTTTGTGCGAATATTTAATATATTCAAAAATCTTGGTTTACTTTTAAAAAGTAAATGAATTGTATCAACTTTCTCTTAGAACCATTTTTTCAGCAAGAGAAAATTCTTTTGTTAAACGCTCTTTAAGTTTATCTGGTAAAGGTCTACTTGCAAAGTTTTTGTAATGACCTGCCATAGCATTTAATGCTGTTTGCATTGTGGTAAATGATTGCGTTTTATTCACCATCCCTCTATTTCTATATCTGGAAATATAGTCAGTTATGAGGGTAAGAGCCTCACTTCTTACTTCATCTTTATTTGGAGAATCTTTTGGAGTATCAACAGCTGTTTGTAATGTTTTAACAACTGAAATTGTATCCTTTGTGTAGTCACCTGTCATAGAGGTTTTTGCCGCTATGGAAGGAGAACTAAATAGTGTAAAAACAACAATTAAGGATATTGCAAAAGATATGGCTTGGGTAACATTCTTAAAAAATAATTTTGATGTCAATTTCATTAACATAATTTAGCTCCCAATAAAATAAGCCTCAAGACTTTTTATTGTACATTATTCCAGATTCGGAAATAAATGTTTCTAACAATTTATCAGTACTAATTTTAAGCTTAGTATTATTTGCTCTGCAAAAAAGTTCTACTTCTTTATTAATAGAATCTCTGCCAATAATTATCTGAAAAGGAATACCAATTAATTCCGCATCTTTAAATTTAACTCCAGCTCTATCGTTTCTATCATCAAGAAGGACATCAATTTTATTGATTAAAAAGTTGTTATAGATTTCCTCAGTAAGATCACTTTGAACAGGATCTTTTAGGTTTGTTGGAATAATAATAACTTCAAAAGGAGAAATTTGGATAGGCCAACAAATTCCTTTTTGATCATGATTCTGTTCGATAGCAGCTTGAGCTATTCTTGTCACTCCTATTCCGTAACAACCCATCCATAAATTTTTTAACTGACCGTCCTTATCAGAGAACTTTGCATTTAATTTTTCACTATATTTCTGACCTAGTTGGAAAATATGTCCAATTTCGATACCTTTTTTTTCTTTAAGTTCTTCATCATCATTAATACTTATTCTATCTCCTTTTTTAGCATTTCTGATATCCCCAATTAGATAGTCTTTCGAAGTAAAAGAAAATTCTTGAAAAACTTTATGGAAATTAACTTTATTTCCACCACTTATGAACTTTGAAAGGCCACTTGCAGAATGGTCAATTATTCTGGTCCATTTTTTATCCCAATTAGAATTAGCTTTAATAGTTTTATTATCTAAATCTGGTCCGATAAAACCTAAGGGAAAATCAATTAGATTTTTTTCGATATTATTTTTATCTTCAATCTTTTTAAGATTAAGGAGATTGAAATTATGAAGTTTATTGATTAAGTTAAAAAGCTTTACTTCATTAATGTGTTGATCACCTCTTATGCATGCAAGAATTGGGACCTCAAATTCACCTTCGAATTGTGCAAGGAATATTACTACTTTAATAATCTGACTAGGGTCTAAATTATTATTATCGCAAACTTCTAGGATTGTTTTTTGTTGAGGTGTCTCCAACCACTCTGCAATATCACCCTTTAGTGGAATAGGTTCAGAGGGAAGAGAAACAGCTTTTTCAATATTTGCAGCATAAGAACCACTTTGAGTAAACAAAATGGAATCTTCCCCAGCATCAGCGGTGACCATAAATTCTTTAGAGGAAGCACCACCAATTGCTCCACTATCAGCTTCAACCCCTACTGTCTGCAGTCCACAAGATTTAAAAATATTTTCATAAGCATTGCCAACCTTTTCATAGAAAGAAGCTAGATCGTTTTCTGAAGAATGAAATGAATAACCATCTTTCATTATAAATTCTCTACTTCTCATCAATCCAAACCTTGGCCTTATTTCATCTCTAAATTTTGTTTGAATTTGATAAAAACATTGAGGTAATTGCTTATAGGATTTGATGGTCTCTGATGCAATACTCGTGATCACCTCTTCGTGAGTTGGAGCTAAACCAAATTCTTTACCTTGTCTATCTTTGAGATTAAACATTATTCCTTCCCCTGCAGTATATCCTTCCCACCTTTCACTTTTTCTCCATAAATCTGCAGGATGAAGTTGGGGTAAAAGTAATTTTGTACAACCAATACTATTAAGTTCTCTCTCTATTATTTCGGATATTTTTTCAATAACTCTAAGCATTAATGGCATATATGCATAAATACCGCTATTAACTCTGCGAATATATCCAGCTTTTAAAAGTAATTGATGTGAAATAATCTCAGCTTCAGAAGGTGTGTCACGAAGTGTCCCCAGAGGAAATGAGGTTGTCACGCGCATACAAAAAAATCCTTAATAATATTTAATTTTATCAATTAAGATGAAAAAATAATTTAAAGTGTCTTGAGTCCCTGAACGCGGCTAGTCTAAAAATATTGTTTCTGCTAACTTCTTCAGTAATGAAGTTCATACTCTTTTAAAGTTCATTATTACTAAAACATTTTCTTAAGTTTATGGAAAATATAGATTCCAATATTTCTAGCGAAGAGGAATTGGTAGGTATTGATGAAGTTCAAAAATTCTTAAACAGATCAAGAGCTTCTGTCTATAGGTATACAAATACAGATTTAAGAAATCTAAACCCTAGCTTTAATCCAAGAAAATTAAATCCTGAATTTAGAACTGATCAAAAAGATCCTTTAAAATTCCATCCTAATGAAGTAGCAAGATTTGCAAAAGATATTTTAAGAATTAAGGAGGTTACTGTAGAGGTCTTTAATACACCTTCCTCCGCTGCTCAAAATATACTAGTACAAATATTAGACGAACTAAAATCTATTAGGTCTTTGCTAGAAAAAGAGTAATTAAAAAGTTACTAGTCAATGTTTTGATTTATTGACATTTTAAATGTAGGATAATGTTGTTTAATTATCTCCTTAATCTCTACCAATTAAGAGTTCTTGAGTTACACGAAATCAAAGCAGTTTATTCAAAATAAATCAAGCGAAGAATCTTCTCTTGGTTCTGCTAGAAGTGATTTTGAAAGAGATGATGATGACCCCTTAAGTATAAGGAGTTTATCAATAACATCTTTAGGTATTATTTTTGCCTTTTTGACAATTTTATTACCTTCAATAGGCATTTTAATTGGCAGACCTTTATCTCAAGAAAACGAGATAATTCATAATCACAATTTTAAAAAAGATGGACCTTAGTTCAATACCTCCATCGCCAATGAAGGGAATAGTAAATATTGTTGTGGAAATACCTGCTGGGAGTAGGAATAAATATGAATATTGCTCTGATGCAGGAATAATGGCCTTAGACAGAGTATTGCATTCTTCAGTGAGGTACCCTTTTGATTATGGTTTTATCCCAAATACCCTCGCTGATGATGGAGCTCCTCTTGATGCAATGGTGATAATGGATGAGCCTACTTTTGCTGGTTGTTTAATAAAAGCTAGACCTATTGGAGTTTTGGATATGCATGATTGTGGTGCATATGATGGAAAACTTTTGTGTGTGCCTATGGCTAATCCTAGACAGGCTAATATAGTGAGTATTAATCAAATTGCTCCTAATCAGCTTGAAGACGTTGCTGAATTCTTTAGGACAAGTAAAGGACTTGATGGAAGAACAGTTCAAATTGATGGTTGGAGGGATTTTGATGTGGTTGAAAATTTACTGAAAAGTTGTATACCACTAAAAAAGAAAAACTTTAAAGTACTTAAGAAATCAAACATTGGAAATTAAATTAAAAAAAATAGTTTTTTATAGTTATTTAAAATGCTCTACTTGCCGCAAAGCAGCAAAATGGCTTCAAAGCAAAGACTTAGAATTCCAATTAATTGACATTGTAAAAGAACCACCACTGGTTAATTATTTAAATCTAGCCTTAGAGCAATTTTCTTTTGATAAGAAAAGGATTTTTAATACAAGAGGTAAAGCCTTTCAAAGTCTTAATATTGATATTTATGGCTTATCAAAGGAAGAAATTATTAAACTTCTTTTAAGTGATGGAAAATTAATAAAAAGACCATTTTTGATTTACGAAGGAAAAAAAGTAATATTGGGTTTTAATGAAAGTGAATATACCAAACAATTTTTGTAAGTTCAAAAAATCAAGACTTTATTAATTTCATGCCTGCCTTAATTAAAATTTTTTTTAAAGAATGGGGTTTACTAATTCTTTTAACTTTTTTTGTTTCTTCTTGTAGATCATTTGTCGCGGAACCTCGTTATATCCCTTCTGGCTCAATGCTCCCAGAATTACAAATAAACGATAGGTTAATTATTGAAAAATTTTCGCTAAGAAACTCTTTACCAAAAAGAGGAGATATTGTTGTTTTTAACTCACCTTACTCCTTTGACGAAAAATTAATTTCATTAAGATCTAAGCCTCTACCAAATAAAAGATATTGTTTTTTAATGAGTTTCCCTCCCATTTCATTTATTCCTGGTTTGAGGGATCAAGCTTGCGATGCGTATATTAAGAGAGTGGTGGCACTTCCAGGAGAAATTGTGAGTGTAAACACGAAGGGTGAATTAATAATAAATAATAAATCAATTCCTGAGCCTTATGTCTTTTATAAATGCTCATTATCCCTTTTTAATGATTGCGGTAAATTTGAAAATATAAAAGTTCCAGAAGATCATTTTTTAGTTTTAGGCGATAATAGGTCAAATAGCTGGGACGGAAGATATTGGCCTGGAAGTAAATTTCTTCATAAAAAGGAAATAATTGGTAAAGCATATTTCAGATTTTGGCCTATTAGTCAAGTCGGATTTTTCAATAAATAAAGCCTTTTTGACTCAGACTTCATTTAAATAAATTTTTTAAAGTGTTTTAATTTAAAGTGCACCTGAAGCAGTTGAATCAATTATTCCTCCAAGATGTGTAGTAATGTTTAGAGCACTAATTACAGGGGGCTTATTTGGGTCATTAAAAAGGTCAATTATAGTTATGCCACCATTTCCTTGTTTTATCATCCAAATATTTGAATAACTAATCCCCAGGATTTTGCAAATTAGAGTTTTATTAACTGCATCATGAGCAACCAGAAGGCTAAGATCATTATCCTTTTGAGATGAACAAATTTCGTAAAAAGCTTTTACTGACCTTTCCGATACATCTTTTATAGATTCACCTTCGGGCATTATTACTTCTTCAGGCTGATCATGCCAATTTTTTAGTAAAACAGGCCAATTTTCTTTTATTTCTGACTCTAGTTTACCCTCCCATAATCCATGGCTAATTTCTACGAGTGAATCTATTTTTTCAATTTTTAAATCTTTGTTATTTTGAAGAATTATCTGTGCAGTCTCATAAGGCCGATGCATTGAACTTGAAAATGCTTTATTGAAAGAAATATTTCTCAAATATTCAAAAGTTTTTCTAGCTTGATTTTTACCATTGTCGTTTAAAGGAATATCGATTTGGCCTTGGAATCTACCTTCTTTATTCCAGTTTGTTTCACCATGCCTTATTAAAAATATTCTTGAATCTCCAATCTGACTAGTAATATTTTTATTAAGATGAGATGTTTGATTTAAACATTCAATTTGAGTTTTATAAGAATTATGAGTTTTTGTAATATTGATAATTGAGAAAGAAGCATTTTCTAACCTTATTTTTCTAAAACCTTGCTTAGGCTTTCCTATTAACAAGAGGATTAAACATCTAAGAATCGCATTATGTCCAACAATTAAAATGTTAATATCATCCTTGTCAAAATAAATTTTCAAAATATCTTCTATAAAATTGGTCGCTTGATCAAATAACTCTTGAATTGGTTTATAAGTTGCACCATCAACTTTTTTTAAAATTAGATTTTCAGGATCATTTTTCCATATAGGGTAAATTTCTGGAAATTTATTTTTTATTTCATCAATATTTAGACCAGACCATTCACTAAGGTCTGCCTCTAATAAATTCTTATCAAATATAATATCTTGTTCTTCATTGAAGCTTTTTTTAATTGTTTTTGCAGTCTCCGCAGCTCTCAAAAGAGGGGAAGAATAGATTTTATCAAAGTTTATTTTTGATAATGCTTTTCCCGCTTTGAGGGCTTGTTTATAACCTTCCTCAGTTAATAATGAATCATCTGTTCTACCTTGAATTAATCCTTTTGCATTGAAACTGCTTAGTCCATGCCTAACCAAAACTAATCGTATAGTCATTATATTAATTTGAAAATTATGATAATTTAATCATCTCATGGCGTGATAAAAATAGGTATATAAATATTAGAAATTTCAATTATGTCTAACTATATTTTTCCGCTTTATAATGAATTATGATCTTTAAAGATATTTCTAAGACAAAACTTTTCTTAGCTTTAATTTCTTTAGTCATAACTTTTTTTGTATGGCAACAAGGCTTAAGAGACAGTTTGAGCAGACCATCTGTTTCATTTGATATAAGTCAAAGAGAACAGGAAATTGCTGAATTAGCAATTCCATCTATACCAGTAAATCTTAGAAAATTTCTTATCACAAATGAACCAGTTGATGAAATAGATAAA
>QCBN01000011.1 GCA_003281585.1 Prochlorococcus sp. AG-347-I15 | reverse complement strand
ATTATCAGATATTTTTCCAAATAAAAAAATAGTGATTAAAGATAATAATGACGGGTCGCAAACAATTTTCTTATCCTAATTTAAGTAGTATAAAAAGCTTATTTATCCTATCTTTTCAATATTTATTTTTTTGAAAAAATTTAGTAAAAATTACTCTCGCGGAATTTTTTTTAAGATGTTATCGTTCATTAACGTTCATCCAAGTTTATATCTCTGGACGCATGACATGGGAGTAGGGAACGGGATTCTCATTAACTGCAAAAGACCATGAATAACCTCTTACAAATAAGAGAAAAAATCAAAAGAGCCAATAGGCTATATGAAGCCCAACTTTTGGCAACTAAAAGTGGAGAAGTTAATCCATACAGAAGATCCGTCTTCGAAGAAAGAATCAGGAAAACACAAAAAGAAATGAAATTGAAAGACTCAAAAAATTAAATTCTTTTTTGAAACTGATCAATAAGAGAGGGGTTAATCCCTCTCTTATTTTTTTTATGAAAACAATGTAATTATAAATTTATTTATCCAATTATCTATTCTTAAAAGAACGTAATTTTGATGTTTCTACTATTGCAATAAGTTATATAGATAACAAATTTAACTCAATAGTTTAGATGAAAATAAAGATTTTTAAAAAGAAATAAAAACAATTTAATAAATCACACAATAAATCAATGTTAGATCAAGTTTTGTAGTTTATTGAAAATTATTTGCCCCAGAAGAAAGATCTAAATGTTAAAAAAATTGTATGTGGATAATCTATAAGCAGAGACATTTAACAAATTCTCTAAATTAGCCTCACTAAGTTTTAAAACAGAATCAGCATTTACAAAAAATAAGACTATTTCTTTTAATTTTGTTAAATGGGCCTTACCTTACCTGAAATTGCTAAAGAAAATAGGAATAGAAAGTAAGAAAATTGTAAGGGACTAGGATAAGATTTAACCAAAAAATTAAAATTAAATAAAGATTATATAGTCTCAAAAGTTCTTTATTAATTTTAAGCAGGAATAATTACTTTACATAAAAAATACAATTGCTAAGTTTAAGATAAGAGATCTATACATTAATGTTTCTAAATTATCTGCCTAGTGAAATGGTTGAAGTAGTTGGTTTAACAATGATTTTTTCATTTCTAGTTGGCACTATATTAATTTTATTATTTACATCAGATCAGGCAAATACAAAGAATCTATATTTAAAGAAGGCTAAATAAACTTTAAATAATTTTTTTATCTCTAAAGGACCTCTTTTTTCTAATAAAGTTTACTCGCAGGTTTAGAACTTAATTTTTAATATTGATAGATAAAGATATTCAAGATTATGGGAGAAGCTAAAAGAAGAGAAGAATTAGGATTGCCACCTAGACAAAAAAAAGTTGAATTAAACAAATCTGACAGATACCTTTCATGGCTTCCAACTACCAAATCAAGAATTAAGAAATACCCTTATATGGGTGTAGCAACAATGGTACTAGGAGCGATAATTTTCTTAGTAAGTGGGGGCCTAAAAAGTATTAATTAGTTAGATTTTGGCTTGACTTAGAATATATCTAAGGTTTTTTCTGTAATAGTTTAACGCCAGATAATATTGAGATTATTGAAGCTATACCAAGAAATATTGAGTAAAATGGTTGCAAATTAACAATGCCAAAATTACCTGTATGCCATTTTATTAACCAAAAAGCATCCATTCCAAGTGGTTGAAGAATACTATAAACAGTCCCAGATACAATAGTAATTAGTAAGGGGATTGCGGAAATTGCTGCTATTTTTCTGTGAATTTTTCTTTGATTGGTTTTTGATTTTTCCATCTATTTCCTCAAATAGATATGTAATTCTTTTTCGTTTTTGCATGGCATCCATTTATCCTGATTCTTATGTATTCCTTCGCAACCAAGTTCTAAAGATCTTTTTTCGGCGTCCTCTTTAGAAAGAAATGTACCCCTTACATGTGCATGCGAATAACTATTGAAATTTATAGATAAGAAAAATAAAAAAATAAAAAATTTAAAATTTCTAAGAATAATACACATATTTAACTTTTAAGGACAGAATCGCAAATACTAGATTGATTTGCTTGCTTAACTAATTTTAGTCTTTTAATAAGTTTTTCCCGATTTATTTGATGTTTTAAATATTTAATACATAAAATTTTTCCCTGATAGACCTCTGCTAATGGATTAATCTTTAAAGCAATAGCAAAAGTACCAATAACAAAAATAATGTTTGTAGCTGGTCGAATGTTTGGTCGAAAATTTGATCTCATTCGTATTCTTTATTTCTGTCAAAAACTTCCCTTAAATATATATCTTTTAGTTCGTAATTGTAACCATTTTCTTTTGCAAATTTCTCTAACTCCTTCAAGTTTTTTCTTTCATTATGCAGATTTAGATATATTATTTTTCATATCTTCAATTTGGTTGATTAATTCATCTAACCATTCTGTATTATTTTCGGATCTTTTCTGAAAATATGTAATTTTAGGTTGATTGATTTCTAGTGTCTCATAATCTCCACTCATAAATTCCCCCTAAATTTATACTTTGCATAATTTATCTAGATAAATTATGCCTATCAATAGGCTCTAATACTTATTTGAAGTTTGCAATGGGTAACAAGTTAATTTTTAATAGTATAAATATCAAGAAATTTATCTCTAAAAAATATGGCAACTAATGAGGAACTAGAAAAAAGAATTGAGACTTTAGAAAAAGAAGTACAACATCTAAAAGCTGTTATGCAATATCAAATGAGAAATAAGAAAAAGTGATTTTTTCTTATTGTATAGAAATTGCTTATCGTCAAATTAGCATTTTTCTCTTGGTAGTTTTCGGAACCTAATGTCCAAGCTAAAAATTAAAAATTAGTCTATAGTGAATTTCTTTTTGAAAAATAACTTTAATCATTGATATTTAGGAAATATTTGTTTTTATATATATAAAACTACTTGATATGATTAACTCAATAGCTATAACATTGTTATTATTAGGGTCTTTAGTAATTTACAAAACACTCAAAAAAAAGAAACGGCGATTTCAAGCACCACCTACAAATCAGCTTCCTAGTTGAATATTAAAATCTGTCTTCGTCTTCTCCAAAAGGATTGTATCTAATATCCCAGATTAGAACTACTGCTATAGATAAAAGTAATAATCCAAAAATAACTTGTGGAGGAGGAGTTAACATCAATGAAATATATCAATTATCAATAAGCTTTGCTTATGAAAATTTTAGAGGGTAATCAATATTGTTTGGTTCTAAATGTTTTACATAGCATGCTGTTGTGCAATCTACTCCCTCACTATTGATGCTACAAGAAGTTATACATTCAAAAAAACTTTCCAAGGCATCTGAATCCTTAATATTTGAATAAATGTCTTTTTTCATGGTAAATATTCCATTATGAAGCTTATCTAGCAATTATTATTTAAAAGTGTCAAATTTTGGGTAAAGTACCTATCCACACTCTTATTAATAAAAACTATTGAATCTTTAAGTTTTTTCCATCCTTAATCTATTAGTTTTATACTCTTTTCTTGATTCCTTGATATGTGCATCTCTTCAGCTTTTCGTTATTGGCTTACCTTATCGTTTATTAAAAAAACTGTATAAAATCAAAATCATATTAATTGTGAAATTGGGCTTTAACTATTTCCTAAAGCTTCAAGTACGTTTGTCCTACATCTATCTTTATAGATTAAGATTAATTTTAAACATTAAAAAGGGGCGTTAGCTTTGCCCCAATAAAAAAGCGGGATAATCCCCATCACCCAACTTTATAAAATCCTAGCACTACATATGGTGTTTGTAAGTAATAAAAATTACCTATTGATGGGGTTGTTTGTTTCCGTTTAATTTGTCATTATAGGAGTCCCCATCACCTAGGCTCGTAAGAGTCTTTTTTTTTGTTATTTTTGGCTTTTGACCTATACGTTTTTAATTAGTGTTTAAAGACTTTTTATTTAATTTTTAAATTCGATAATTAATAATTAAAAAAAATAATTTATTCATGCAAACTTACATCGTACACTGGCAATTTCCAGATCAAGAAAGTCACATGCAAGGGGCCGAAGCTTTTGCGGGTTTTGTTGAAGGAGGATGCGAAGGTGATGAATTTGATGGTTTTAAAGTTCTTAATCGAGTAGTAAATCCTGAGGGAGCTAATGGTTGGGCAATAGTTGAATCTTCAAACCATCAGAACATTTGGAAATGGGGTAGTATTTGGGTCGACAATTTTGGCGTAGAAATTGAAGTTACACCCGTTTTAACAGATAAAGAATTTCTCTCCGTCCATAAAGAAATTGCAGCAGCCTCTAATTAATAGTTAACCTTTTAAGTTTAGGAGCTATTTTTACTGGAATAATTTTCTTCTCAAGAAATATAAAGCAATACAATTTAATAAAAAAGCTTTCAACTGAATCCATAAATTATATAGATGCAATATTCGCAATTAAGAAATATATCGGATACAAGGCTATAGAACGTAACGCATAAGTAAGAAATATTATATTATGAATGAAACGTAAACGAATTATTTATGATCATAAATTTTAATGATTAGTAACTAGCTATATTCGTAAACTAACCGAGAGAGTCTAAATCTCTTCTATGATGAACTGTAATTGCTTTATCAGTTAGGATATTTTGTTCTCTCATTAAATCGGCAAGAGTTGGATAATCTGTGGCATTATCACGGTTTCTTACAGTTTTATCTTGAATTGAGAATGGTGATTTTTTGAATTTCATGTTGAATAACCTCAAAATTTTTGTTGGATTCTGATCACAGATCCTGGATGATCATGAACGTAAGAATTGAATTCTCTCGCGAGCATTAGACAATCGTATGCATCACGTGCATAGAAGCCTACTTCATGTGTATTATTTAATGAATCTTTGTAACTCAACACATATTTATTACAAGATTTGATCGGTGTTGAAGGCATTTAAACCACTCCCTAATACACTTAAGTTCTAACTAGCCGCACTCATTATCTGACAGAGAAGAATGTACGGTTTGAGGTACAAATATATACGGATATAGGATCAACGATTGAATTTTAATATGGATAAAATGCTAGGGTAAATTTAATATTTAAAAAATTAAGTTAGTTATTCCTATCCCTTTCAATATTTTTTCCTTTTAAAAGCTAGATCAAAGATAATTAAATTTTCAAATTTATAAGCATCAAAGTAACGCTATACTCAAACCATAAATATAAACTCTTTTATAATAAATCATTCAAATATTAGATTTTTTATTGATATCTAAGTCGAAAAAACTTTTACTAATAGTTCATCTTCATTAAAGGGTGTCATTAACTCCTCCTAATCCAATCTGGAGATCCACTAAACCAATCGGCAATATCATCATTCTTTGGATCAAAATGATTTTCAGTTTCTAAACCATCAAGACCTAGTGATTGGATAAGTCCATTTATTCCTTCTGCATTTTGTTTCCCATATCTTCTTAAGCTGTTAGCTTTTTTAAGCCATGTCCATATTGTTGAATTATGTTTTGCATACTTTTCTACAAAAATTCTTTCTTCCAGAGAAACTTCCTCATCTATTGAAATTCTCTTAACAATATCCTTAATTTTTAAACGAGTTTTGTTTGTCAGGAACATATGTATAAATGAAGTTAATGTTTTATAGAAGTTTTTTTAATGGTTGTCTTGTCAATCTTTATTTCAAGAAAAAGTACTTTTTAGAGGGTTTCTAGTGACAAAAATATTCATTTAAAAACACTCAAACTTATTTGGTAAAATCTATTACTTAAGTTGATTTGAATAACTTATACATAAGCAATATGTCTATAAGATTATCTACTAAATTTAAGAATTATTTTTTAAAAAAAGGCTTAATAAAATTTACATTGACAGTCGAATTAAAATAAAAAGTAATTTATTACCTTTTGTATGAAGTTAAAAAATATTTTAAAAACTACTGGAGTACTTCATATAATGTTGGGAGCATTACTTATTTCCCTACTAATTTTTTCTGTAGAAACTATTGTGGGCAATGCTTCACGTGAAACATTACTTCTTGTAAGAGGCACTGCTGATGTTGTTGCAGCAAGTAATTTAGGAATTGGTTTTTTATTAATTATTTGTAGTTCTATAAAAGATAAAGTTTCTTTAAGAAAAGTTTTATCAGGTGAATTAGTTTTAATGTTTTGCTTTTTAGCAGTAGCCCTATTTAATACTTTTAATGCTGGGTCAATTGTTGATGGAGGACCTCCTCCTCCATTTTGGATTGTTTTGATAGTCAATCCACTTTTATGTATTTATGGATTAATTAACAATAAAAATTGAATTGCCAAATTTATTAACTAAACTCTTAAGGTTTTACGATTTAATTAAACAGTTAGGTTAATATTTCCGAGTTTATAAAGAATACTTCCCCATCATCATCATCATCATCATCATGGAAAGAGGAGATTAGCACATATACCCCCCCAAGTCCCAAAAACATTGATAAATATAGAATTGGATCTAACATGAACTTATTATCAAAAATTCAAATTAAATTTGAGGAAGTTTTTCAAATATCTAAATGTTCTCTTAATCATTAAATGAATAAATTCCCATGATCACAAAAAAATAGGATTTGTTTTTCATTTGATTATTATAGAAAGCCAATCTAAAATGATAAGACTACTAGATTTTATGAACTTTTTGAAAGATTTTTAAAGATAAATGTGTGGAAGATTTGAGCTGAAAACTAAGTTTGAAAAGTTGCCAGAGGTTTTGAAACAAGACTATCCAAAGGGGCTTGATACTAAATACGAGACTCAAATTTTAATAAGACCAACTGATCCTGTCCTTGTAATTAAAAACGAAGGCAAAATTAAAACTACTTTTATGACATGGGGCTTTATTTCTCCTTGGGCTAAAGATCCATTTGATAAAGAGAGACCAAGACCATTTAATGCAAGATTAGAAACCTTAGAAGAAAAAAAATTATTTAGTGGAAGTTGGAAACATAAAAGGTGCTTAATACCGGCTAGTGGTTTTTTTGAAAAAAAATATCGTATTCGAAAGGAGAATTATGAGACTTTTTGGCTGGGAGGAATCTGGAGCAAGTGGACCTCGCCTGATGGTGCTGAACTTGAGAGTTGCTGTGTTTTAACGACCGAACCAAATGCTTTAGTTAAACCTCTACATAATCGTATGCCTGTTGTAGTACCTGATGGATATGAAGAACAATGGACAGAACAAGTTAAAGGTTCAGATGAATTGATTGGGTTACTTTCAAAAATGATGGTTTGGTCACCCCATGGATGGCTAGTAGAAGATGTAAAGAAAAAAGAAACTGATCAAATGAGTTTGTTTTAAACGAAAGCTATACTTATTTAAGCAGTAATTAAATAGGAGTTATTTGAAGTAAGGATCATTTTGGTTACTTTGGCATTACTAAAGAACTGAATTCAATTCCTATTAACCCAAAGGGTAGTACTTGATTTTAGTGTTAGTATTGTATAAATATTTTTTTATTTGATTAAAGAATTTTTTAACAAGTCAGTTTATTGGATTATTGGTAAAGGTCCATATTATCCCATATCCATATATTGAGAATTTAAATTATGAATCAAGAGACAAAATCCTCGATATGTAATTTCTTAAAATGATGAGAGGGAATTCTAATATTTTTGACTCATCTTCCTATGAGACAATGCATGAATAATATTTTATATGCTAAATAACTTAACCAAATACTTTTTAGATAAATGAAAGTTTGTGATTTATGCAATAGTGTAGATGTAATTCATTACAGGGTGAAATCTATAAACTACAAAAAATGGATTTTTTGCTGTAAAAGTTGTTGGCACTTTGTTTCAAGAGAAAGTCAATATACTTATGGAGGAACCAGAAAATCAAAAGTTTAGAGTAAATATATAATCATGGCTAAATCTCATTGGTTGATTAATTCTAAAAAGACAGAAGTTAAAAGATTTATAAAAAATGATAAGTGTATTGATGGAATTTTTGAGTTTATGTTTATAGATACCGGAAAAATAGTTGGCGTATTGGGAGAGAATCCTCCTTTAATGATAACAACTGTTTCCTTAGATATAGATTTAGCTAGAGAAATTTATGCCAGATTACTTTCTCAGGGTTGGATGAAAACTAAAGAAGTTTGGAGAGAAGAGAGCTAGGTCTTTAATTTCAGTTCTAAATTGACAGTCGATTTACAATAAAAGCAACTAGTACTTTTTAAATGACAAATACTAAATCAATTGAAGATTTAATAGAGGGATACGCAAATAGTGAGGATTCCTCTTTCTTAATACCAAATACTACTGAAGATTTTTTAGCAGTCAGACCAAGTGGAAATCCAATTTCTGTAAAAGAATTAGTTGGTATGTTTAATAGTAAAGACTTAGTGGCGGAGTCATCATCACTTGTCAAAACGCATAAAATTGAAATATACGGTGATATAGCTTACGCAGTATTTACTTTAAATGAAATCTTCAGTTATAAAGGAAATCAAAATAAAGATCTTTCAACATATACATGCATTTTTAAAAATGAAAATGGCACTTGGAAATATTCTTGGATGCAAAGATCACAAGGTACTACCGATATGAAAACTTGGGAATAAATGAAACGATTACTCTTAAGTGAGCTTTTGTTAGTTTTAATTACTATAGTTCTTATTTATGTAAAACCAATTTCTAGAATTTATGTTGCTGATTATTTAGAAAAGATTTCTTTATTTTTATTTAGGAGTGTAAGTGATGAAGATTTAAATAAGTGGTATGAGAAAAGAGATAAATATAAATTACTTGAGGAATTAGGAGGGTCTTCTTATTAATTGACAATCGATCTAAAATAAGGGGGCATTAATTAATAATGCAAAAAATGAAAACCTCAAAAATGGCTACCAGAATAAATAAATATTTAAGCGAAGTCGGGTTTTGTTCTCGAAGAGAAGCAGATAAATTAATTGAAGATGGGAAAGTAACCATTAATGGTGAAATTACAGAAATTGGTACCAAGGTAGAAGAGGGTGATCAAGTAGAAGTTAAGGGTCAAAGAATAATTAAATCAATTAAACATAAAAATATATATTTAGCCTTTAATAAACCTGTTGGGATTGTTTGCACAACTGATAGAAAAATAGAACCAGACAATGTAATAGATTTTATCAAATACCCTAAAAGAATTTTTCCGATTGGAAGATTGGATAAGCCAAGTGAGGGATTAATTTTTTTAACTAACGATGGAGATATCGTAAATAAAATACTTAGAGCAAGAAATAATCATGAAAAAGAATACATCGTAAGCGTTAACCGTACGATTAATGAAGACTTTCTTTGGAACATGAGTAATGGAGTTGAAATTTTAGATACCAAAACTAAAAATTGTTTTGTAAAACAATTGGGACAAAAAAAATTTAAAATTATAATTACTCAAGGTCTCAACCGTCAGATTCGGAGAATGTGTGAGTCCTTAGGTTATAGAGTAAGGTCATTAAAGCGTGTAAGAATAATGAATATTAAGTTAGACGTACCAACTGGCAAATATCGCGAATTTACAAAAAAAGAACTTATAGAATTAAATCGATTACTCGAAAATTCTTCGAAAACATATTAATGATCAAAAAAACCTTTTTTTCACTAGTTGGCAGAGTTATAAGATATAACTAAAAATTATTAAATGCAAATCTTTAAAGGACTTTCTTAATAGAGCTTTTTCTATGAAAATAGAATCTAGAAAATTAGAGTTATTTAGAGATAATTGCTATCCTAATTAGATGATGGCAAATATCTACCAATGAAGGAATTAGAAGAAAATACTATTGAACAAATAAGAACTCTTCTAAATTATTTGGAACAAACAGACCTTCTTAAAAATAAAGAAATTTTTAGGTGTTTAGATATAATAGCGAGAGATTATGGCGGAGAAATAGTGGATAATAATTAAATGGCTAAACCAAATCAAAAAACAATATTGCTAGAACAAACTTATGACGAACTTAAGTTAATTTGCTCTAAATTCCAAGACAAATCGGGAGCAACAGATATGGAAGTAAAAACTCTTCTAAGAGAACTTGCCAGGGTTTGGGAAAAAGATATTGATAACGATTACAACATAGATTGTGGACTTTAAACTTTTTTCGCTCTATTAGCTCTAATCATTACTTTTTTTAAAATATTTTTTTTAATCGATAAATCAGAAATACAATAAAGAGCTAAAAACAGAACTACTTTTGTAAAAAATGAGATTTGCATAATAAAAATAACCTTTTACTTAATAGAATCAAATTTCATTCAAAATGCAAAAATTTTGTCATTGCAGATTATTGAAAAATCGATTGTCAATTGATAAATATTGTTTATGCAAATAGTAAGCGTTTCATTATCTTCTTTTTTTAAAATTTAAAAATAAGTTTGTATAATTTGCGATAACTAATAACAGCAAAAGAATTGTATTAATAGACATTAAAAAAGGTGGTTTGGTCCCTTTATGCTAAATAACAATTAATCACAAAACAACTCCCAAAACAGGAGGAGGAGCAATCAGTACAGAAAAATTGCTACTAAATTCCACCATAAAAAGGGTAATATAGAAACTTGCTTTTAATTATGCGATAAAGGGGAAAAAGATTTTCTTAAATGGTATCAACTCGCAGAGGTGGAGATTGATTTTTAGTATTGGAGCAGTTATTTGTTTATTGCTTATTTAATTTAATGGAAGGAGAAAGAAAAAAGTTAGAAAAGATGTATCAAGAACTAAACAAAGAAGATACTAATATAAAGAAATGGAATCAGGCACTTATTCCAAAAGCAGTATTGTTATTCCCTTCACTAGCTTTTGCTTTAACTTTTCTGAAAATAAATACCGATAAATCAATAATAGATTTATTTGGGTTTCTAGCCATAAGTGGTTTATTAGTTTCTGGAGGTATTTTTTTAAATTATCTTTTATCCAAAGGTAGGTAATGAAGAAATTTATGTTAATTAAATAAGATAGATCGAGAATAAAAATTGTTTCAACCATTTGAAGATGTCCCTAAGAATTAACCAAGTATTGATGAAATGATGATTTCTTGTGGATTTTTTTATAAGAGAAGTATTAAGTTATCTAGGTAAGTTTAAAGTGTAGAATCCATAGAAAATGCAAGAAAAAAATATAAATAGCTACTAGATGAAGGTTGAAAGAAGACCAATATTTTTAGAGACTATTTTTTAGGATCAAAGTCTACTTTCAAACGCATTAGGCAATAACTTAGAGGGTTATATCCATCGCAATTCCAGAACTTGAATATTTTTACAGCGAAATGGTGAAAATTAGCATCATTAAAAAGCCCAACCAAAATAAATAACAAATGCAGTCATTACAAACGCAGCATATTGAAGTCGATGTGTTCCAAAATCATCCACACTATTTTTATCAAAATTAGTATTACTCATTTAAAGAATTGGATATGCAATCCATCCAAATAAGGTGTAGTTAATAATGACAGCAAAAAAGCCTATCATTGCCAGCCGTCCATTTGTTCTTTCAGCAATAAACCAATAGCTATTTGGCCATTCAAAATTTTCCCCCATATTGGATATTTGATCTTCTGAAAATGGAGCATCTTTAGAAGTATTGTCCTTTTCAATATAATAATTACTATCTGGGTAATAGTTTTCGCTTAAAAAACCATCTTTAAATTTAGTCATTTTATTTGTAATTTGAATTTCATATATCTTAAAACTAAAAAGGCAAAATAGGTTAAAAAGGTATTCTATTTAAAAAATTTCTAAAAATTGTCTATTGGATTCATCAAAGATTTTAAAAATAAGGTTGATGAAATTAACTTTGCTCATTGTCGTGCTGCAAAGAAAATAAAATTAATGCAGAAGGGCAAAGAAACCTTGATTTCTTATGGTAAAGATATAATGGAAAGGTTGAAAATAACTAAGAAGAATAAATTACAGAAATCAGCTTTCTGTGTATTTTGATTTTTCAATTAAACCAAATATTTCCCTTTTTTAGACAATTCTCCTTTAGCTCCTTTTACCTTAGAAAGTAAATCTTTACCTTTAAATATATATACATCTTTGCCTTTATTTTTTAGCTTTAATTTCTTCATTGATCCAATAAAAATCTTATCCTGTTTATTTTTAAAATCTTTGATTAGATCATATCCTTTACCTGTAGATAATTTAAAAATATCTTTACCTTCACCACCAACTAATTTATCGTTTCCTTTCCCTCCAATTAATAAATCATTACCTTTGCCTCCATTGATATTATTTTTAGTATCATTTCCAATTATTTGATCATCAAATTTAGAACCTATTGCATTTTCGATAATGCATTTTATATCTTTATCTTGAGTTTTATAAGCAATAGTATAACCTTTATATTTTCCGTTAATTTGTGATACGAAGCCTCCACCGCCTATTTCTTTTTCTAGAGTTGCATTTTTTAAATTTATAGTGGAGGAGCTAGAGGCTGAGCTTGCATCAATAACATCAACACCTCCAGTATCCCAAATACATTTAAATCCATTTAGTTTATTATTTAGTTTGTAGACATTATTACCTTTATTTTTGTTTTTATTTGCTCCATAAAGATATTGAATCGCTGCAATATCAAAGGCGCCAATATTTGTTGAGAATCCACTAAAGGCTGCATATTTTGGATTATATTTACCTTTCTTATTAGTTTCATTGTATGTCATTACTGTCCAAGGACTTCCATTTAGGTTATGAGAGCCAAAATCATTCCCAGCCCCTTTAGTTACTCCAGGGAATGTTCCATAAGAAAAATTTTTGCCATGTGGGTGGCCTAATCCTAAAGCATGGCCTAATTCATGAGTAAAGGTAATAAAATCATAACTCCCAGGTTTAAGTGATTTTGATCCATATTTTTCATACACTTCATAATTAACAGTCGTTAATCCTGAATCACTATAGCCGTCTGGGAGATAAGCCCACCCAGCGCTTTTAAGGCTGTCCTTATTATTTAAAATAGCCCACTTGACATTAGCTTTTTTTTTATTTGATGTTTTCTGAAAAGAAATATTAGCTACATCAGAAAAAGCATTCATTGCATTTTTAATAGCATTTTTTTCATAGTTATACATGTTTACGGGCTTATACTTATTTTGATAAACATCTCCTTTCCCCGATAAATAATATAAAAATTTAATTTTTTCCCCATTGTCGGGATCTATATCCCCCCATTTTGTACCTGTAAGCAATGCATTAACATAGCTTGATTTTTTAATACCTGACCAGAGATTTGCAGAA
>QCBN01000010.1 GCA_003281585.1 Prochlorococcus sp. AG-347-I15 | reverse complement strand
AAAAAGTAGGAAGATGGGTATCTGAAAAAGTGGATTTATTTTTTGATGAAGATAATGATGATTGGAATGATGAGAATTTCTACGATAATAATAGGGATATTAAGACATTTTCCAGAGAATCAAATTCTTATGAATCTGCTAAACATCACTCAAAAAGACCTTTAGAAGCATTATCTTTAAGGCAACCAAAAAATTTACAGACAACTGAGCAAAAAAAATTACCTTATGTGAAAGAGAGTAAGGACGAAGATTGGCCTGATGAAATGGATCTCAAAGTTGAAAGATGGCAAAGAGCTTCAGAAAAAGAGATTAATACTTCGAGAGATCAATCAAGCCAACAAGTTCAATCAAAATCAAGAAATCTTCCCAGATCAAGAAGAAGAAGAGTATAGTTTCGTAAATTCTTTAATTCCTGAATAGCCTAATAAGCTTTCTAAATGTGGATTGAATACTTCTCTAATAATTGTTAGGGGCTTTTTGTCTCGAAAAAATCTATAATTTCTTGACCAGAATGGACCTTTAAAACAAAATTGATCCTCTAACCAATTTGAATTAACAAGTGAAATTCTATCAACTTCTCTAAACAATTCTGATCTGTCTTGTGTCAAATTCTTCCAAATTGGTTCTTCTTTGGCTTTTAAATTTTCATTCACTTGTTCTGCATTCCACCAACTTTCAGCCCATGCTAGGTTTTTATTATTGTTTTTAATCCATACTTGTCTTCTAATTAAAGGTCCATTTAACTGATTTAATTCTTTAGGGCCCTCTGCGATGAATAGAGGATCTACTTGCATTGAAATTAATTTAATTTTCGTTTCTTGATTAGTTAAAAGTTGTAAATGTCTAGTTGGACTTCCATCTCCAAGCAGCATTAATTTCCATGGACCAGATATTTTTGGTAATGAATTTTCCACTAAAAAAGCAGAGGCTTTTTCTTCCCATAAAATTTTTGGTGATTTAAAAAGTTTATTATTCAGTGCTCAGACGGAATCCTTTTAAGATGATAACTTTTTTTCGACAAAAATATTTGCCTTTTCTTTTTTTATTTCTCTTATTTTTAGCCAAACAAGTAATGCAGTTAAATCAGCTTTGCTTACACCGGGAATTTTTGAAGCATCACCAAAATTTTTTGGCTTTATCTTATTCAAATTTTCTCTAGCTTCTAAAGATAATGTCTCTATCTTTTCATAATTAATTTCTTGAGGCAGACATTTACAGCTTTGACGATTTATTTGTTCTATGTTGTTTTTTTGTCTTTTAAGGTAACCCTCGTATTTAATATCTATTTCAACACCTTCCTGTATTGAAGAACCTAGATTTCTTTCATTCAAATTATATTTAATTAGATCTGAATAATGAAAGTTTGGTCTTTTTAAGAGTTCTTTCAAAGTTGTTGAGCCTTTGATTTTTGATCCCGTTTCTAATTCTATTTTTTTTGATATTTCATCGGTATTTTTTAAACGAGTGTTATTTAATCTAAATTTCTCTTCTTCGAGGAGGTTCATTTTTTCTTGATAGGCCGACCATCTTTTCTCGGTAATTAGCCCTATTTGATAACCTAATGGTGTTAATCTTCTATCTGCATTATCTCCTCTGAGAGTTAACCTATATTCACTCCTACTAGTGAGAACTCTATATGGTTCTTTGAGATCTTTTGTAATTAAATCATTGATCATTGTTCCTATATAACTGCTTTCTCTAGTAAAGATTATTGGATCTTTTTTGTTTAGTTTTCTTGTCGCATTGACTCCTGCAACTAATCCTTGTGCTGCTGCTTCTTCATAACCAGTCGTTCCATTAATTTGTCCGGCGCTAAATAAATATTCAATTTCTTTCGTTTCGAGTGATGTTTGGAGCTGTGTTGCAGGTATATAGTCATATTCCACAGCATATGCTGGTCGCAACATTTTACATTCACCTAATCCAGGTAAGGTCCTTAAAAGTTCTAATTGAATATTTTCGGGTAAACCTGTAGAAAATCCTTGTACATATATTTCAGGGGTATTAATTCCTTCTGGTTCTAGGAAAATTTGATGTGATTCTTTATCAGCAAATTTGACGATTTTATCTTCAATTGATGGACAATATCTTGGCCCCTTACTGTCAATAAAACCGCCGTAAATAGGAGTTAAATGTAAATTGTCTCTAATTAGTTGATGTGTTTTGGTAGTTGTTCTTGTGATGTAACAACTAACTTGGGGCATATTATTTTTTATATCTGGGTCAAACGAAAAATATTTATCTGCTGCAGTACTTGGTTGAATATCTAATTCATCAAAAATGATACTTCTTCTATCAACTCTTGCTGGAGTACCTGTTTTTAAACGTTCTGTTTTGATACCAATTTCGTGCAAATTCTGAGTAAGACCTTGTGCTGCTTGTTCGCCCGATCTACCAGCTGACATTGATTTATTTCCTATCCATATTCTTCCTTCTAAGAACGTACCAGCTGTGATGATAACTGATCTTGCTGAATAATAACTACCAAAGAATGTTTTTACACCCTTTATTCTTTTTTTTAAGATTTTTTTTGAGTTCAATCCAATTTGTTCAGTTTTTGCAATATCCAGTTCAGTAATCATTGCTTCTTTTAAAGATAAATTATCTGTATTTTGTAGTATTTCAATCATCTTTTTTGAGTATTCTCTTTTATCTGTCTGAGCTCTTAATGCCCATACAGCTGGACCTCTACTCGCATTTAATATTCTTTTTTGTATAGCTGTCTCATCAGCTAATTTACCAATAATTCCACCTAATGCATCAACTTCATGTACTAACTGACTTTTTGCCGGGCCCCCAACAGCAGGGTTACAAGGTTGCCAGGCAATCCTATCTAAATTGATTGTAAATAAGGCTGTAGAAAATCCTAATTTTGCTGCTGTTATAGCTGCTTCGCACCCTGCATGTCCTCCGCCAATAACGATGACATCAAAAGATTCATTTGTAGAGAGATGATCTTGCATTTTAGGAGCGATTTAATTGGCTAAATTCCTAAATCTCGTAAATTGAGGTTCAAATAATAATTTAACAGTTCCTACGGGTCCATTTCTATGTTTAGTGACAATGATTTCTGTAATTCCTTTATCTTCAGTCTCTGGATTATAGTATTCGTCCCTATAAATCATTAATACTAAATCTGCGTCTTGTTCAATGGATCCTGATTCTCTTAGATCGCTTAACATTGGTCTTTTATTTGTTCTAGATTCTACCCCTCTACTAAGCTGAGATAAAGCTACTACTGGTACTTTTAATTCTCTGGCCATGCTTTTAAGACCTCTTGTTATCCGTGAAAGTTCTTGCACTCTATTATCAGGGGTTGATCCTTCCATCAACTGGAGGTAATCAATCACAACTAATCCAAGTTCTTTTTTTTGTTCAGCTATTAATCTTCTGCACAGAGATCTCATCTCTAAAACACTTAAATTAGGCTTGTCATCTATAAATATTGGTAATTGACCTAATGAATTAATACCTTCTCCGAGTAATGGCCATTCATCTTGCTGTAATCTTCCTGTTCTTAGCCTGCCACTCTCGATTCCAACTTCCATAGAGAGCAATCTATATGTCAATTGTTCTTTACTCATTTCAAGGCTAAATACACACACAGGTAAATCTTGCGATTGTGCAACATTTTTTGCCAGATTAAGAACTATTGAAGTTTTTCCCATTGAAGGTCTTCCAGCAACAATTATTAGATCACTTCTTTGAAAACCTTGGGTCATCGCATCAAGGTCGTAGAAATTTACTGGAATACCAGCTACTGAAGTACCTAATGATCTCGACTCTATTTCATTGAAAGTACTTGTAAGGATTTCAGCTGCTTGAGTCAGGCCTTTTGAAGGTTTTTCTTGACTGATCTCAAATATTTTTTGCTCTGCTTTATCTAGAACTTCATTAGTATCTTGAGTTTGATCAAAACCTAGTTGAACCACTTCATTTCCAGATCTGATAAGTTGCCTTCTCATGAATTTGTCGTTAATTAAATTAGCAACTTGTTCTATGGAAGCTGTAGAGGAAACATTTTCAACTAGTTCTACCAGTTTGCTGTTTCCTCCAATTTTTTCTAGTGATCCATTATCTGCTAACCAAGCACTCATTGATGTTAAATCAGTTGGTTTGCCCTGGGTATGCAACATTAATGCTGTTCTATAAATCTCTTGATGGGCATTTATATAAAAAGCTTCAGGTTTAATTAAGTCTGCAATTCTTCCAATCGCGTCTGGATCAAGAAGTATGCCACCAAGAACAGCTTCCTCTGCTTGAACGTTTTGAGGAGGTACTAATCCAGAATTTTCACTATTAAAATCCTTCTTAAAATTCTTATTTTGCCCATTATTTGGAAAAGGTACGGAAACCATATCTTTAATTGCTTAGATATATACTCTGGCTACTTTTCAAGATAATGCAACAAATTGATTAACTTGTTACTTCAATATTTACTTCTGCATTTACTTCTGAATGTAATTTTATTTTTGCAGTAAAGGAACCTAAATTATGAATATCGGGAACAGTAATGTTTCTCCTATCAATTTCTTTTTTAGTTGCCGCTTCTATCGCTTCGGCAACATCCCCATTGGTAACCGTGCCAAAAAGGACACCATCTTCTCCAACCTGTTTTTTGATAGTGAACCTACCTATTGTAGATAATGCAGTTTGGAAATCTAAAGCTTCTTGCTTTAATTTATCAGCAGCGATTTTTTCTTTTTCTTTTTTCCTTTCAATTTGTTTAAGGACTGCTGGTGTTACATTCATTGCCTTGCCATAAGGTAATAGAAAATTTCTTGCGTATCCAGGTGCTACTTCAACTAGATCACCTTCTTTACCTAGTGATGCGATTGATTCAGTTAATGCGATTTGTATTCTTTTAGCCATGAAAATATTGAACAATATAGTTAATAATAAGACCTAGAGGGTAACTTTACTTTTTTTGCAAGACCAAATTTCGCAAGAATCTTAATATGTTCCCATGTTAGGTCTATCTGACCTCTAAATAATCCTTGTTTTGCCGAATTGGGAAATGCATGATGGTTATTATGCCAACCTTCTCCAAATGTTAATGCAGCAACCCACGCATTGTTTTTAGATGAATCACCACTTTCAAATGGTGCTTTACCCCAACAATGCGTCGCGGAGTTGACTAGCCAGGTTATGTGATAAACAACCACAAGCCTCAATGGAATTCCCCAAAGTACTAGAGCCCATCCTCCAACTCCTAATTTTTGACCTATTGCGTACAAAGAAAGTCCAATAGGAATTTGTAATAATAAAAAATATTTATTTAGAAATCTATAATATGGATCCTTGATTAAATCTGCACTTAGTTTTGGAACAGCTTTTAGTGCTTCTACGTCTTTAAACATCCAACCCATATGACTCCACCAAAAACCTTTTTTACTATTGTGATGATCTACTTCAGTATCTGAAAAGGAGTGGTGATGCCTATGTAAACCTACCCAATCTATTGGTCCATGCTGGCAACTTATGGCTCCACAGGTAGCAAAAAATCTTTCTAACCATCTTGGAACAATGAACGATCTGTGTGATAACAATCTGTGATATCCAAGAGTGACTCCTAAACAAGCAGTTACCCAGTAAAAAAATAATAATGATGTGACTGCAGGGAGACTCCAAAATTTTGGTTGTATAGCTACAAGAGAAAGAATATGAATTGCAACCATAAAAATTATTGTTCCCCACGTTTTATGTAGTCTTGGAGGATATCTTTTTGAATGACTGGAAGGTTCCAGTAATTTTTCTGAAAGTTCTATAACTTTTTCAGCTGGAACAGGTTTTTTTAATTTTGCTGTTTCTTGGAAAATCACTGAATTCATGATATTGAAATACTATTTTCAAAATTACCGATATGTAATATTATCATACTATACTATTGATAAGTTTAATTATCCGTGAGTCTTGGATATCGCGATAAATTATCTAGAGGTCGAAGGGCTATGGCTCATTTGATACACCTCTGGCATGAAAGAAATGGATGGTCTCACAGAGTTTTGCCATTACTTTCTGAAGTTCTTGATTTGGGTAAAGTTCATAATTCGCAAATTTCTAATCTTAGGAATGGGAAGTTATCTTCGCCAGGTCCCGAAGTTTTTCTTGCTTTAGCTCAGGTTAATACGATTCTTGATCAAGGTATTGAAAAAATCAGGGATCGTTTTGAAAGTGATTACCCAGAGTTATGGAAATCTTTGGAAGAGTCTGCATTACCCCTAAAAAATGATTCTGGTAATCCATTGTCGGCCGGTGAGTTATTCGAGATATTTTCAGGATTAAAATCTCTACCTTCATCTTTTGACTGGTACATAGAAGACGAAGAAGCTTCTGCTTTAAGTGATGCTCTTTCAGTGCATTTTTGTCAGAATAAGGCTTGGAGATCATGCAAAATTCTGGTAATGGAAGCCTATGCTGTTAATAAATCTGCCCGTAGAGAACGTTTTGCTGAGGTAATTGCAGGAATTAGAGATTATACGGCAGAAGAATTAGATGGAGAACTTCTCGATTTATATGAAGCTTCAAAAAAACTTTCTTATTTTAAGGGTAAGGGACCTAATGCTTTCCTCGCAGAATTAAGAAATTTAGCTTCTGAAAATTAACATGAGTTTTCATAATAAATGACCCTAAACAATAACTTAAAACTCGCTGAAAACGTTGTTCTTTCTGTCGAAGAGAGTTTAAGTATAGTTTTTCAAGAAAGGTCCAATCAGGTTTTCCAGAAATTAGAAAATATTTTGACAATTTTTAAGGAAGAAAAAGTTTCTACTAGTCATTTCCATCAATCTTCTGGTAGTGGTCATTATGATATATCTAGAGAAAAAATTGATGCGGTTTTTGCAAGATTGTTTCTTGCTGAAAAGGCAGCTGTTAGGATGCAATTTGTAAGCGGAACTCATGCAATAAGTTCTGTCTTATTTGGAATTTTAAGACCTGGAGATGTAATGTTATCTCTCACAGGACAACCATATGACACTTTAGAAGAAGTCATAGGAATAAGGGGAGGAGGAAAAGGTTCACTTAAAGATTTTGAGATTGAATATAAGCAAATAAATATCTGCGAGAATTTTGATTCTTTTGAAGAAAAAATTGTTCATTCCTTTAAAGAAAATTCATGCAAATTAGTATTCATTCAAAAAAGTTGTGGATATAGTTGGAGAAGGTCTCTTACGAATCATCAGATAGAGAAAATTTGTAGTTTTATACATTCTCTTGATCCTAACTGTATATGTTTTGTTGATAACTGTTATGGGGAGCTTGTTGAAGACAGTGAACCAATTTCTAAAGGGGCAAATATAATTGCTGGATCATTGATTAAAAATTTGGGAGGAACAATCGTTCCTACTGGTGGGTATGTTGCAGGAGACGCAGAGTTGGTTGAGATGGCATGTTCTAGATTAACCTCACCAGGCATTGGTTCTTCTGCAGGAATAAATTTTGGACTAGGAAGATTAATTTTGCAGGGTTTGTTTTTAGCACCACAAATTGTTCATGAATCACTAAAAGGTGCTGATATGGTTGCAGCAGTTTTTAAAAATTTGGGATTTAAGGTTTTACCAGAGCCAGCAACTTATAGATCTGATCTTATTCAGTCAGTAAGATTGAATAATCCTGATTTAGTAAAAAAAGTTTGTCAATCTTTTCAAAATTCTTCACCAGTAGATTCTTTTCTGAATGTTGTTCCATCATCAATGGATGGATATGATTCAAAATTATTGATGGCAGGAGGTACATTTATTGAAGGTAGTACAAGTGAATTTTCTGCTGATGCCCCTCTAAGAGATCCTTACAATATTTTCGTTCAAGGTGGTTCTCACATAGCTCACATCAAAATTGCATTAATTAGATTATTATCTGAATTATTAGATGAAAAATTAATCTCAAAGGATTCTCTACTTCCTTTATCTACTTAATCATGTCTTACAAGTTTCCAGACAACCTCCACTATGCTGATACTCATGAGTATGTCTTGGAAGAAAACGGATTATTAAAAATTGGAGTTAGTGAATTCGCTATAGATCAATTAGGAGATATTGTTTTTGTTGAATTAGCTGATGAAGGGGCGACTTTAGAGAAAGGCGAGACTTTTGGAACAATAGAATCAGTTAAGGCCGTAGAGGAAGTCTATCTGCCTTTTTCAGGGGAAATAGTATCTGTAAATGAAAGTGTTATTGAGAACCCTGAGCTTTTACAGAATGATCCGATTGGAGACGGTTGGTTAGTCATATTGAAACCAGAATCAAAAGTATTAATTGCTGATTTAATGACTTCTGAGGAATATCAATCAAAGGTTGTACCAAAATAAGGCAAACTTTTTAAAAAGAGCTATTTTAAAGAAAAATATTTTAATATGACATCTAAATTTGGGTCTGATTTGTTTATTGATAGGCATCTTGGGTTAGGTGATAATGATGAAAGAATCATGCTGAATAAGCTTGGTTTTAATAATATTGATCAATTTATAAATCAAGTTATTCCTGAAGATATTCAGCTTAAAGATAAATCTTCAGAAATATTACCCCAAGGTTGTTCAGAAATTGAGGCTTTAAACGAATTAGAGGAGATTGCTAATAAAAATACTAAAATGAGATCACTAATAGGCCTTGGTTATTATGACAATCATATGCCTAAAGTAATCCAAAGACATGTTCTTGAAAATCCAAGGTGGTATACGTCTTATACTCCATATCAAGCAGAAATTGCACAAGGAAGATTAGAAGCTCTATTTAATTTTCAGACTATTGTTTGTGAACTAACAGGATTCCCTGTCGCCAATGCATCTTTGTTGGATGAGGGTACTGCTGCAGCAGAAGCTATGGCCATGAGTTTTTCCGCAAGAAAAAATAAATCTTCAAAAGTGTACTTAGTGGAGTCAAATGTTTTTGATCATACTTTTAATGTTCTACAAACCAGAGCAAAACCTTTGGGAATATCCTTAAAACGCTTTTCTCAAAGCAAACTTCCTAATCATGATGATGTTTTTGGAATGTTGTTGCAATTACCTGGTAAAAATGGACAATTATATGATCCTACATTCTTAATATCCCAGGCACATAGATCAGAAATTATTGTTACGGCATGTATGGATCCCCTAGCACAAGTTTTGATTAAACCAATTTCTGAATTTGGTGTTGATTTAGCAGTGGGGAGTATGCAAAGATTTGGTGTTCCAATGGGTTTTGGTGGCCCCCATGCAGCATATTTTGCTTGTAGCGAAAAATATAAAAGACTGATACCCGGGAGAATAGTTGGGCAAACTCTATCTAAAAATGGAGAAAAGTCACTAAGACTAGCATTGCAAACAAGAGAACAACATATTAGAAGGGAAAAGGCCACTAGTAATATTTGTACTGCTCAATCTTTGTTAGCCATAATTTCTTCTTTTTATGCTATTTATCATGGACCCTCTGGATTAACGAAAATTGCTAAGAGATTAGTTGAGTTGAGAATAAATCTAGAATCAAGTTTAGCTGCTTTAGGTTTTGATATTCCTGATGGGATTAGATTCGATAGTGTTGATGTTTATTCTAAGCACTCCCAGAGGATCCATAATGAAGCTTTAAAAAATGGCTATAACCTAAGAATTTTGCCGTTGGGATCAACTATTGAAAATTCAACTGGTTTTGGGATCTCTTTAGATGAGCTTAGTAATGAAAAAGAAATAAAAGATATTTTGACTTTTATAGCAAACCTTATAGAAAAAGAAGAAGATTTAGAGCATATAAAATTTGATAAAGAATTTCATCTTGAAAGTTTAGCTTTGAGATCCAGTACATGGATGCAGCAGGATATATTCACAAATTACCAAAGTGAAACTGAATTAATGAGATATATATTCCGACTTGCAGAAAAAGATTTTTCTTTGGTAGATGGGATGATGCCATTGGGAAGCTGTACCATGAAGTTAAATTCAGCAGCAGAGTTAAATCCAGTCTCTTGGGCTAATTTATCTTCCATTCATCCTTTTTCCCCACCAGATCAAACTAAAGGCTATTCAAAAATTATATCTGACCTAGAAAAATGGATAAGTGAGATTGTTGGTTTAAAATCAGTTTCTTTTCAACCAAATGCAGGCTCTCAAGGAGAGTTTGCAGGTTTATTGGCAATAAATTCTTATTTTGAATCAAAAGGTGAACTGTTTAGAAAAAAATGTTTAATTCCAAAAAGTGCTCATGGAACAAATCCTGCTAGTGCAGTTATGGCAGGTTTTGACGTGTTAACTGTTGAATGTGATGACGAAGGAAATATTGATTTTCAAGATTTGTCAATCAAGGTCAAGAAATTTGATAACCAAGTAGGGGCTCTTATGTTGACTTATCCCTCTACTCATGGAGTTTTTGAATTACAAATCAGAAAGATATGTGATTTAATTCACTCTGTGGGAGGATTTGTCTATTTAGATGGAGCAAATTTGAATGCTCAGGTTGGATTATGTAAACCGGGGAATTATGGTGTTGATGTTTGTCATTTGAATTTACATAAAACATTCTGCATTCCACATGGAGGTGGTGGTCCAGGAGTAGGTCCAGTTGCTGCATCAGAAACTTTAAGCCCATTTCTTCCTACTCATTCTTTAATGGATAATGATCTATCTATTAGTTCCAATTACGTATCTTCTGCCAAGCATGGGAGTGCAAGTATTCTTCCAATAAGTTGGATGTACATAAAAATGGCTGGTCTTAGTGGTTTAAGGAAAGCAACTGCGCATGCAATTTTATCTGCAAATTATATTGCGCATTCTTTAAAGCATAAATTCAAGATTCTTTATAAAGGAAAAAATAATTTTGTCGCACATGAATGTATTTTAGATTTTAGGGATTTAAAATCCAAAACTGGTTTGAGTGTAAATGATTTAGCTAAACGATTAATAGATTATAGTTTTCATGCCCCAACTATAAGTTGGCCTGTTCCAGAGACGATAATGATAGAGCCTACTGAAAGTGAAAGTTTGGTTGAATTGGATAGATTTTGCGAGGCTATGCTACTGATTGGAGAAGAAATCAGCGAAATAGAAAAAAATGTTGCATTAAAGAATAATAATGTAATAAGTAACGCTCCCCATACGCTGAAAGAATTAATCGCTGATAATTGGCATTATCCTTATTCAAAAGAAAAAGCTTCTTTTCCTTATAAAACTCCAACATATATTAAGTTTTGGTCTTCAGTTTCTAGGATCAATAATGCATATGGCGATCGCAATTTAATTTGTTCTTGTAATGTAAATCAAGGCGAGACTTTCGAAGAAAAAAAATGTGCTTAAAGGACTAGCGTCCTTTTAATTACTTAGTTATTATCAGTGAGAATAAAAATTTAATATTTTCTTATAGAATTTTTTTAAATTTTTTTATTAAAATATTCAAGCATCAAATTTTTTGGGGTATTTGAAGCTATGACCAAAGATTTTAAATCTGGTAATGTTAAGCACCTGCCAGTTAAAAACGTAGATTTACCAAATTTTGTCAATAATTTTTCAGGAGATAACTCAAACATTTGTTCTATTGAGGGAACTAATGTTATAAGAGTACCTTTTGGTAAAAAATTTTCAAAGAAAAAAAGGCCTGAAAAGAATCAAAACATAGCTACTCTAATACTTCCTTTAAGCTCGTATAATAATCCCACGCCTCCACACGTAGCATAATTAAGATTAATTTTAATCTATTTCTTTGAGAGTATCTGCATAATATTTTTGCAGTTGTAGTGTTGCTTGATTCCAATCCCATTTTTCTGCTTCGTTTCGCGCCTCTTTTCTCATAAACTCTCTTTTGTCTTCATTCTCAAGAATTCTTTTTGTCGCTTCAATCAAACTTTGTTCCCCATTATCTTTTTCATCAGGATCATATAAACAACCATTAATCCCATCGCTAATAATATCTGGAATCCCGCCCTTGTTGGCACCGATAACTGGACATCCTGCTGCCATTGCTTCTAGTAAAACTAACCCAAGTGTTTCTGTACTAGATGGAAATAAAAATATATCTCCAGAGGCATAGGCGCTAGCAAGTTCATCGCCAGATAAGTATCCTATGAAATTAGTCTTTGTATTTTCGAAGATTTTTTCCAGCTGGTTTCTATATGGTCCATCACCTACGAGTGCTAGGCAAGCATTAGGAATACTTTCTAAGACTGGTTTAATTCTCTCAATTTGTTTTTCTGCTGATAATCTTCCTACATAAATCAATAAGTAATTAGCGTCGTTATATTCCCCAAATAATTTTTTTCTCATTTTCTTACTTCTCAAATCTGGTCTGAAACTGAAAGTATCTACTCCTCTTTGCCATAGAGCAGTCCTTTGAATACCTTTGTCTTTTAACTCATTGACCATAGCGGTGGAAGTACATAAATTTAACAAGGCTTGATTATGAGCTGCTTTAAGTAATTCCCACAAAAGTGGCTCTAACATACCCATACCGTAATGTTCAAGATATTTTGGAAGATGAGTGTGGTAACTGGCAATTAAAGGAATATTATTAGTTTTCGCTAACCATATGCCACCTAAGCCAAGTACAGCTGGATTAACAACATGTATCAAATCTGGATTAAATTTTTCTAACTTATCTGAGACTGCAGGACCCGGTAAACCAAGCTTCAACTCTGGGTATAAGGGTAATGGCATCGCAGCAACTCCAACTACAGTTGCACCCATATATGATTCAGGACACCCTTCTGGACAAAAAATTATAACTTCATCACCATTTTTTATTAAAAATTCAATCGTTTTAGTCAGTCTTGTGACTATGCCATCAACTTTAGGTAAAAAAGTTTCAGTAAACAATGCAATTTTCACTTTCTTAAGGTAACTATTTTAGAAATTTTAATTTGTCTTTATTGCCTCAGCTTGTTTTTTAGTCCAGGATGAAACACAAGGTATGCGCTTAAGATCACATCTATTGGAGTATTTTTTGGCAACTTCAACAACTTCTTCTAATAAGCCATTATCAAGAGTCGTTGGGTTTAAACCTAATTCTATAAAACATTTATTATCAACAATTAGATCATTTTCTACCGCTTCATTCCTTGGATTTGGTAAATAATTAATATCAGCTCCTGTTAGAGAAGCAACTTTTTTAGCTAGTTCTCCAACTTGATGACTCTCAGTCATTTGATTAAAGATTTTGACTCTTTCTCCAGATTTTGGAGGATTTTCAAGAGCAAGTTGTACGCATTTTACAGAGTCTTTTATATGTATAAATGCTCTTGTTTGCCCGCCCGTCCCATGTACACTTAATGGATATCCAATTGCAGCTTGCATTAGAAATCTGTTTAAAACAGTTCCATAATCTCCGTCATAGTCAAATCGGTTTGTCAATCTAGGATCTTTTAAAGTTGCTTCTGTATTTGTTCCCCAAACAATGCCTTGATGTAAATCAGTAATCCTTACAAGATCATTTTTGTTGTAGTAAAGAAATAATAATTGATCTAAGGTTTTAGTCATATGGTAAACACTACCTGGACTTGCAGGGTGTAATATTTCTTCTTCAAATCGGCTTCCATCTGGTTGAGGAACTTCAACTTTTAGATAACCTTCTGGAATTGTTGCACCTCTATGTGATCCATATCCATAGACTCCCATTGTTCCTAAATGAACAACATGAATATCTAAATTACTCTCTACTATTGCAGCAAGAAGGTTGTGGGTGCCATTAACATTATTATCTACTGTATATCTTTTGGTGAAACTGGATTTCATCGAGTAGGGTGCTGCTCTTTGTTCTGCAAAATGGATCACGGAATCTGGTTTTTCATCAATTAGCAAATTAAGCAATTTTTGATATTGTTTAGAGATATCCATATTAAGAAATCTCATAGGTTTACCACCAATCTCTTCCCATGCAGAAAGTCGTTCTGTTATCGAAGCAATTGGAGTTAAAGATTCTACCTCTAAATCAATATCAATTTTTCTACGACTTAAATTGTCGACAATAATAACATCATGATTTTGCTCTGCTAAATTCACCGCACAAGGCCAACCGCAAAAACCATCTCCACCTAGAACAATAACTTTCACTCAGAACTCCAGAATTAAAAGATTCATAATATATTTATTAAATTACTACAGTGTGCTTCCACTTTGCGAAAAAACATTGTAAATAGTTTCAAATCTTCTTTCTTAATAAGATAATTAAAAGCAAATAATAAATTTTTACTTTCTTTTTAAACTTTTCTAAATAAAGAGAATTAGATAGAGATATTTTTTTCCGGCGAACTTGCTACTGCAAAGTCTTGTTTTTTAATTCTTCCTGCCAGAAAAGCTTGCCTACCTGCTTTCACACTATAATTTATCGCTTGAGCCATTAGAGGAGGATTTGCAGCTTGTGCTATTGCACTATTGATTAAGACACCATCAGCTCCAATTTCCATAGCTTGAGAAGCTTCACTAGGCACTCCAATTCCTGCGTCAATTATTACTGGCACTTTTGCATTCTCAATAATTATCCTTATATTTGATAAATTTAACAAACCTTGTCCGGAGCCTATGGGCGAGCCCAATGGCATTACAGTTGCACAACCTATTTCTTCTAGTCTTTTTGCAAGAATAGGATCTGCATTGATATAAGGAAGTACAGCGAAACCCTTTTTTATTAAAATTTCGGCTGCTTTAAGAGTTTCTATTGGATCTGGTAGCAAATACTTTTTATCAGGAATAACTTCTAACTTCACAAAATTATTTTCTTCTTGACCAGATAATTTTGCAAGTTCTCTACCTAACATTGCTATTCTGACTGCCTCATCGGAATTAACACAACCAGCTGTATTAGGAAGCATCCAGTATTTTTCCCAGTTGATCTTTTCGAGTAAATTTTCTCCGGTCTGATCATTTTTAATTCTTCTAACAGCGACGGTTATAATTTCCGTTTCAGAATTTGACAAACTTTCCACCATATCTTGAGTAGATTTGTATTTGCCAGTACCAACCATTAATCTACTGGAAAATTGTTTTCCACCAATTAGTAAAGAAGAATAATTTTCCATATCTAGAATCCCTTATCTTTAATACCTTTATAAGGTTTATAATTGTTTCTTTTTTCTAACTCCTTACTTTTTTTAATCGCTGTTTTGTTTTTTGGATCTATCACCAAAACCTTTTGATAAGTTTCATATGCCAAGTCGTACTCAAGTAAACGCTGTTGTGCTGATGCGAGGTTATTTAGGGCTATGGGATATTCTGGAAGTGATTTTATTGCAGAGTTATAGTGTTTAATTGCTTTTTTAAATTCATTTTGAGCAGCATAAGAAAATCCTAAAGCATTATTTATTATCGCTTTGGCTTCATCAGGTTCATTTTCATAATTTTCAATTGCTTTTAAAAAAGTTTTAGTAGCTTCAGAATATAATCTT
>QCBN01000009.1 GCA_003281585.1 Prochlorococcus sp. AG-347-I15 | reverse complement strand
TAAACTTGAATTATCAAAAACTGTTGAAAATATTGAAAAAACAAATTGTGAATCAAATTACTTAGAAATTTCTAATAATAATCAATTCTTTAATACTAAACAAGATTCTAATCAAATAAATCAATATACTAAAACCTCAAAATTACCACTACCTAATATTAAAAATTTAAGAAAATGGATTAATAAAGATAAAAAAGCTAGTTAGCTTTTTACATCATACCTGGCATGCCCATGCCGCCCATTCCTGGCATACCCATGCCGCCCATTCCTGGCATACCCATTCCTGGCATACCCATGCCGCCCATTCCTGGCATACCCATGCCTCCCATGCCTCCCATGCCTCCCATTGGATCTCCACCTGGTCCTCCTGGGGCGGCGGCTTCAGGCTCTGGAATATCAGCCATCGCAACTTCTGTTGTGAGGAGCATAGCTGCAATTGATACTGAATCTTGAAGAGCTAATCTTATTACTTTGGTTGGATCTAATATTCCTGAATCTTTTAAATCCTCATATTTTCCTGAATTAGCATTGAAACCTTTTTTAAGTCTTTTAATTTCAGCGACAACTACATCACCATTAAAACCAGCATTTTTTGCGATTTGTTTAGTAGGTTCCAAAAGGGCTTCTTTTAATATATTTATCCCTGTTCTTAAATCATCGGAAGATATTGGACTTAAATTTAAAAGGTCATCTGATATTTCAATTAAAGTTTGTCCACCTCCAGAAACTACACCCTCTTCAATAGCAGCTTTCGTAGCATTAAGGGAATCTTCGATTCTTAACTTTTTGTACTTCATCTCTGTTTCTGTAGCAGCTCCAACTTTGATAAGTGCTACTCCTCCAGCTAGTTTTGCTATCCTTTCATTGATTTTGTCCTGATCATACTCTGAGTCAGTTATTTTAACTTCTCTCTTTAATTTTTCTACTCGCGCTTTAACCAAATCTTTAGTGTCTTCGAAGGCAACAATTGTAGTTTTGTCCTTCGTGATAGTTATTTTTTTTGCTTTGCCTAAATCATTAATCGATACTTTATCAAGTGTCATCGATTTATCTTCACTAATTAACTTAGCTCCAGTAAGAATAGCAATATCTTCAAGGGCAGCTTTTCTTCTCTCGCCAAATAACGGAGCTCTTACAGAAGCTACATTTAACACTCCACTATTCTTATTCAAAACCAAGGTGGTTAAAGCCTCTCCTTCTATATCTTCAGCAAGAATTAGAAAAGGTGAGCCTGATTTCTGAATTTCTTCAAGTATTGGAACCAGATCAACTAAAGTCGAAATTTTTTGATCAGTTATTAGTATTTTAGGGTTTTCAAGTTCACAAACTTGTCTTTCTTGGTCTGTTACGAAATATGGTGAACTATAGCCTCTATCAAAAGACATTCCCTCAGTTATATCTAATTCTGTATCTAGTGATTGAGATTCTTCGACAGTTATTACACCATCAGAAGTTACAATATCAATTGCCTTAGAAATTATAGATCCAATTTCTTCATCACCTCCAGCACTAACTGTTGCAACTTTTTGGATATCAGAACCACTTAATGAAATACTTTTGAAACTTAACTTTTCTAGAACAAAGGCCAGGCCTGCTTCCATACCTTTTTTTAATTCCATAGGACTTGCACCAGAAGCAATATTTTTTAATCCCTCTTGAACCATCTTCTGAGTCAAAATGGTGGCTGTTGTTGTTCCATCTCCTGCACTCTCTTTTGTCTTGGACGCAACTTGTTCTATTAATTTCGCACCCAAATTAGCAATAGGGTTCTCAATCTCAATTTCTTTAGCAACTGTGGACCCATCTCTAACTATATCTGGCGAACCAAATTTTCTCTCTATTACTACGTTTTTTGCTTTTGGCCCAATTGTAACCTTTACCGCATTAGCCACGAAATTTACACCTTTTTCTAGCGCTTCTCTTGATTCATTAGAAAAACTTAACTGTTTAGCCATGTTTACTCGATCTTTTGTCTTATTCTAATCTCCCATAGAATCATTTTTAAGGGATATTTAATTAAGTGGGGAAAGCCGAATTTCTTTTAATTAGACATACAAATTAACTCAAATAAGAGTATCTTTAAGTTATGGAAGAAACAAATAATCTTATTTTTACTCTTACTGCAGTCCTCGCGATTGCTATGACACTGATATACTTTCCTCTAAGATTTTTCTTGACATTAACTGCTAGAAGTCGAAGACTAAAACTTTTACAAAAAATTAGAAGGCTGAGAGATGAATTAGGTCAGCCTTATGAAAGTACATAACTAAATACTCATACCCCCGTCTACACTGATTGTTTGACCTGTAATGTAACTTCCTGCATCACTTGAAACTAAGAATGACACTAAGTTTGCAATTTGAGTACAACTTCCTAATTTCCCTAAAGGAATAACTTTTAGAATCTCTTCAGTATTAAGTTTTTCAGTCATCTCTGTTTCTATAAAACCTGGAGCTATTGCATTAACATTTATACCTCTCGAGGCAAATTCTTTAGCGCAAGTTTTGGTAAATCCAATAACTCCAGCTTTGGCTGCAGAATAATTTGCTTGACCAGGATTGCCAATTATGCCAACAACAGATGAAATATTTACGATGCTACCACTTCTTTTTTTCATCATAAATTTTGAAGCATATTTTGTACAAAGAAAAACTCCTTTTAAGTTTGTATTTAGTACATCATCCCATTGTTCCGATTTCATTCTCATCAATAGTCCATCTCTAGTTATGCCAGCGTTGTTAATGAGGATATCAATGTTGCCATTAATTTTAATTATTTCTTCAAAAGCTGAACTGACAGAAACCTCTTTTGAAACATCAAATTTTAATTTATGAGCTTTACCTCCTGAATTCTTTATTAAATTTACAACTTCTTCAGCTTTTTCATCGGAGGAGGAGTAATTAATAAAAACTTCTGCTCCTAAGCGACTTAGTTCTAAAGCAATTTCTTTACCAATGCCTCTGCTAGCTCCAGTTATTAAAGCAATTTTTCCTGATAATGAATCTGTATTAGACATTGTGAAATTTTATAATTTTCAATCGTAGTACTAATTGTGTAAAGATATTGCTTTTATTTATAATTGTCTAGAAATATTAAGGCCTTTTGTCGTGAACTTTTTAATACCAGCTGCAGGCAGCGGTAGCAGAATGAAAGCTGGGAAAAATAAATTACTTATTGATTTAGAGGGAGAATCTTTGATTTATTGGACACTTAAATCTGTATTTTCTGCAAGCTCCACAAACTGGGTTGGAATAATTGGGCAACCAAAAGATAAAAAATTATTATTAAATTCAGCAAAGAATTTTGCCGATAAAGTTCATTGGATTAATGGTGGAGATACTAGACAAAAATCAGTTTTTAATGGTTTAAACGAGCTACCAAAAGATGCTGAAAAAGTATTAATTCATGATGGTGCTAGATGTCTAATTAATCATGAATTAATAGATCAATGCGCCAAGCAATTAGATAAAAATGAAGCTGTTATTTTGGCTACTAAGGTAACTGACACAATAAAGATTGTTGATAATGAAGGTTTTGTTAAGGAAACACCAGATAGAAATTATTTATGGGCAGCGCAAACTCCTCAGGGCTTTTTAGTAGACAGATTAAAAAAAGCCCATGCGATAGCAATTGAAAAAAATTGGAAAGTGACAGATGACGCTTCACTTTTCGAAAAGCTAAATTGGAAAGTTAAGATTATTGAAGGAACTTATTCAAATATAAAAATTACATCCCCTATAGATTTGAAAATAGCAAAACTTTTTGTGAAAAACTCCTAATTAAAAGGCATATCGATACTAAGAATGCCATTATCGCCATCTAAAGTGGCTTTGTATCCTAAAGGAATGCAAGCATTTCCCGAAATGTGGCCTATAGGGAGGTCAAAAAGAATAGGGAAATCAAACTCTTGAAGTCTTTCAATAATGCACTTTTTTAGTAAATCTCTCCATTCAGGTTCGCAGGAATCGTTATAAAAACTTCCGAATCCAATACCCGCAATTTCAGAAATTGTTTTAGTCATCCTGAGGTAAGTTAACATTCGATCAATTTTATAAATATCTTCATTAATATCTTCAAAAATTATTATTTTTCCTCTGCAATCTGGAAAGTGATTGGTACCAATTAAAAAAGTAGCAATAGTTAAATTAGAAACTATAATTTCTCCTTTCGCTTTTCCACCTCTTAAAGGAATTCCTCTTATATCCTCAACATATCCTTCAAAAAGTAAATTTCTTAATCTCTCAAGACTCCACTCTGGCTCTTTGAAAAGGCCAGTAACCATGGGCCCATGAATAGAACCTGTAAATCCTTGAGAATATTTAGATAGTAATAAAGAACTTGTATCTGAGAATCCAAGCATTAAACCATTCTGCCAAGAAGGTTCTTTTTCTAATAGTCTTGCTGAACCCCAGCCTCCTTTTGCAAAAATTATTAGCTTACTATTTTGTGCTTTTTCCAGTTCTTCAAATCTAGTAAGATCATCACCTGCAAAATAACCAAATTTTTTTGATAGAGAATTATTTTCATTAATTTCCAAGCCCCAGTTTTTTAAGATTTCTATGCCTTTTTGAAAATTTTCTTCTTCATCAATGAAGGAGCCTGGAGTTAAAATATCTATTAGATCCCCTTTTTTTAATCTAAAAACCATATTTAGAATTTATGAGGCAATTATAATTCCAAACAAAAGTGCTCCTCCATAAATTGATTGATTTTTGAAGTGATTCCCTATATTTTTTATTGATTGCTTTTCCTCAGGAAATACCATTAGTATATCTCTCTGCATTAAAATTGTTGTTGTTAGCCAAATTGGCCAAAAAATAAAATTCATTTGATTAATAAATCCACATAATGCTAGAAAAATTGAAGTTAAAAAATAACAAATTTGAATAGTTATTCTTGTATTGTTCTGGAGGTTAACAGCTGAACTATTTATTCCAATTTTTATATCATATTTTTTGTCCGCTAAAGCATAAATCGTGTCAAAGCCAAAAGTCCAAAAAATGGTAGCTAGCCAGCAAAACAATAAAACAATACTATTCAAATGCCCTTCATTTGCTGCCCAGGGAATTAAGACAGCAAAACCCCAACATATGGATAAGATTAATTGAGGATATTTAAACCATCTTTTGGCAGAAGGATAAATTAAAATAATAGGTAAAGCTAAAAAAGCAAGTGAAATGGAAAGGTTTCTTCCCGGTTGAGGTAGTGACAAAGTTAAAAAGAAGCTACATAAAATTAAAAAGAAAAGAATTGAATAAGCCGTTTTAAGACCGATTTTATTTGCAGCTAGAGGTCTATTTTTTGTCCTAAAAACTCTTTGATCAATTTTTTTGTCCCAAATGTCATTAACCACGCAACCTAATCCACTTACTAGAAGTCCTCCCAGGATAATTCTTAGCAACATTAAAAATGTTGGATTAGCATCTGGGGTTAAATATAAACTCCATCCAGCAGGAATAAGTAAGATCATTCTCCCAGTCGGCTTATTCCACCTTAATAATTCAAAAAAAGTATTTAATTTAATTTGTCGATTTTTATTTTGCATACGACCTATTGTATATTTCATAACTTTAAATAATCTTACTAGGATTTGATGATTTCTATTATTTAACAATCAATCTTGGGTATATTAATTAATGGATTAAGGATATCTGCATCTTATAAAAAGAAATGATAATGGAACAAGATTTACGATATTTTCGAGAAAAGCAAATTTTAGTAGCCTCTATAGATATTGGAACTAACTCTACACATCTCTTGGTAGCAGAAATTAATCTAGAATTAAAATCTTTTTCAATAAAATTCACTGATAAATCAACTACTCGTCTTGGAGAAAGGGATGAGGAGGGTAATCTTACTGAAGAATCAATCCAAAGAGCATTAGTTACTCTTAAGCGATTTAAGGAATATTGTAAAAGTAACGGAGTAAAACAAATAGTAACAGCAGCAACAAGTGCAGTTAGGGAAGCTCCAAACGGTCAGGATTTTATTAAAAGAGTTCTATTTGAAACTGATATTCAAATAGAAATGATAAGTGGTTCTGAGGAAGCCAGACTAATTTACCTTGGTGTTCTTTCTGGGATGGCTTTTGAAGATCAATCTTTTGTAATCATAGATATTGGAGGAGGATCTACGGAATTAATACTTGCAGATAAAAAAGATGCTATAGCCCTTACCAGTTCGAGAATTGGTGCGGTAAGACTTAAAAATGATTTTTTAAATAAAGAGTCTATAAATTCAGAAAGATCGAGTTTTCTAACAACTTTTATTAAAGGCTCTTTAGAACCATCTGTTCGAAAAATAAAGAGTAGATCTAAGGGGGACAAGCCTTTATCTATGATTGCGACCAGTGGCACTGCAACCTCATTAGGAAATTTGATTTCAGATGATTTGGGAGAATCTAAACAAAAGTTGCATGGTTATAAATTTAAAAGGGAAGATTTACAAAAAGTATTGGAAAAACTAATTAAATTGCCATTTTCGGAAATCAAGAAAATACCTTCATTAAGTGAGAGAAGAGCAGAAATAATTATTCCAGGTGCATTGATATTAAACACTGCAATGCAGATGTTGAACTTTAATGAATTAACAATAAGTGAGAGGGCGCTTCGAGAAGGTTTGGTTGTAGATTGGATGCTTCGTAAAGGAATAATTAAAAACGAATTAAATATTCAAAGCAATATTAGAAAAACAACTGTAGTTCATCAGGCTAGTAAGTTTGGAGTGGATAATACGAGAGCTGAGAAAGTTATTGATCTTGCCTTTCAAATCTATGATCAGACTAAAAATATCTTTCATAGCGATAATGACCCTAAAGCTAAAGAACTTCTTTGGGCAGCTTCTAATCTTTATAGTTGTGGGAAATACGTAAATGTTGGTTCATATCACAAACACTCTTGGTATTTAATAAAAAATTGTGAGTTGTTGGGATATTCTGAATCAGAAACAAATATTATTGCTTCAATTGCTAGATACCATAGAAAGACTTTACCCAAGAAAAGACATGAGTCTTGGCAAAATTTAATATCCAAAGAAGATAAAACATTAGTTCTTGAAATGTCATTAATTTTGAGACTAGCAGCATCTCTTGATCAAAGACCTGATAAGGTAATCTCCTCTGTTCAAATAAAATTACAGGAAAATATTCTTACATTTGAACTTCTACCTTTTGATAGAAATCATGATCTTCTACTTGAAAAATGGAACTTAGGATTATGCAGTAATGTAATAAAAGAACTAAAGAATTTAGATTTAAAGGTTATTTAGTTTTTTTAATAAGTTCTTGTTTTGGAGTTTGATTCTGAGAAGAGTCCGAAAATAAATTAAAAATTAAGGACGATGCAATTAGTCCGAGAAAGCCGGAAATTAAAATAAATATTGCGAAACTTGCTGGATTCAGATTCTTAGATTCTCTAGATTTATAATTTGTATTTGAGACTTCTTCAACTATTTCTTCAATTTTTACTTCTTTCCTCTCTGTCTTAAATTCATTCATTATAAATTGAGTATCAAGTTTCAGTTTCTGGGAAATCCGTCGAACCATTGCTTTGATAAATACTTTTTCAGGTAGCTTTTCTTCATTACCTTCTTCTATGGCTTCAAGTTGATGAACTCCGATTTTTAAATCAGAAGCCAATTCTTCAATAGATTGATTTCTACTCAACCTGGCCTCTTTAATAAAATTTCCAATTCTTATTAAAGAAGAATCTTCTCTTTTGTTGTTGTCTTCTGTAAAAGACTTTATTTTTTCCAAAGCGAATAAATTTTAACTAATTATAGTTATTAATATTGTTCTATCAACTTTAAGATTTTTTATTTCTAAATAGATGACTATAGGATGGATTATAAAGATTGGATCTTTTATGAGAAGAACTAATTGCTGGACTGATTATGTAAATTGTTGTTCTAATTAATTTTTTTTCAATAGAAAATTTTTCCATATCTTTTAACTCTATTAATGATGTCCAACCATCATCCCAAGATACTCTGAATCCAACAATTACTTTAGTTTCTGGGGGATAAAACTCAAGTAGAGTTTCTTGAGACCTTTTTACATGCCTAGCACTTAGATAAAGACATAAAGAGGAGTTGTGTTTCGCAAGATCTCTTAGAGATTCTTTCTCAGGCATCACCGTTCGCCCTCCTGCTCTAGTTAAAATTATTGTTTGCGTTATGTCAGGGATAGTTAATTCAGCCTCATGATATGAAGCAGCGACTTGAAAAGCACTTACTCCAGGTACGACTTCGATTGCAATTTTTTCGTTTTTTAAAATTTCGATTTGTTCTCTAATTGCTCCATAAAGGCAAGGGTCTCCATCATGCAACCTTACAACAGTCTTTCCTTCCTGAAATTTTTCTATCATAATTGAGGTAATTTGCTCTAAGTTGAGCGAACTCGTTTTTATTTTTTCAGAACCTTCTTTAGCAGAATCTAAAATCTTTTCAGGAATTAGAGAATCAGTCCAAATGATGACATCAGCAATTTTTATCTTTTTTAATGCTTTTAAAGTTAATAATTCTGGATCGCCTGGACCAACACCAACAAAGGATATTTTTTTATCCATTCTTTCTATTTTTCCCACTATATGTTCTCAATCTTAAAAAAAATATTCCAATTAATCCAGTAGAAAATAGAAAAATACTTATAAATTGAGCCATTCTTATACCGCCATCACAGAAAGGTGGAAGTCCACCAATGCATAGTGGGTCAGTTCTTAAACCTTCAATCCAGAATCGTCCAAAGCTATAACTTATTAAATAAAGAAAGCTAATAAAGCCAGGCCTGAAAAAATCTGTTTTACTTTGTTTATTAAAGATAATAATAAGGACGATGAAAATCAAAAGATTCCACAATGACTCATAGAGAAATGTAGGATGAAAAAATTCATAATTAATAAATTCTAAAGGCCTATTTTGGATAGGTATAAATAATTTCCAAGGCAAATTTGTAGGAACTCCAAAGGCTTCATTATTGAAAAAATTTCCCCACCTTCCTATTGATTGTCCAAGAATAATAGAGGGTATTAAGATATCTATAAAGGTTTTTAAATTAATTTTTTTCGACTTACAGAAATAGATAATAGATATTAATCCTCCAATTAGACCTCCATGGATTGCTATACCTCCTTCCCAAACGGCAAGAAAAGAAGGTATTTGAATGATGTTATTGAATAGTGAAAAAGAAGTAAAAAAGTTCTCTCCGTTATATTGCCTCCACTCAAAAATTACGTAATAAACTCTAGCTCCAATTATTGAAGAGATTATTAATGATGGAACTATTTCACTAATGTAATCTGGATTAATATTTCTTGCCTTTGCAAGTTTTTTAGAGATAAATAGGCCTATTAAAACTGAAAACGAAATAAGAAGTCCATACCATCTAATAGTTATAAATCCTAAATTTAAAAAAGTTTCTCCTGGAGATTGTATAAAAGCTTGAAGTATAAGCATTTAGAGAAAGTTAGATACCCTCTGCTGCTTGCACTTTTTCTACTTGTTTCTTCTTTAATACTAAAAGTATTTGTGTTAGGCCTACACCAATGAAGAATGCAATCAATCCAATAACTCTATAAGGGCTTTGAAGTACAACCTCAGCATCTAATTGCCCAAAGCCGCCAACGTTGGGATCATTAGTAAGAGGGTCACCTATATTAATTTTGTCTTGCGCTTTTACAATAAGTTGAGGACCAACAGGTATTGCTTCAGTAGTTATTTCACCATTATCGTTTTCTATATTGACTTGATAGCTACCATCTTCAATTGTTTCTATTGAATTTATAGTTCCTGCGGTGGAAGAAGTGAATACTACATTATTGCTCTTGTCTCCAGTTGGATATACCTGACCTCTACCTCTATTGCCTCCAATATGTAACGAGTATTTCCCATAGTGATATTCTTTATTAGTGGATGGGTCAGGGGAAAGTACAGGGAAAACGATTTCTTTATTGGTATCGCCAGGTAAAGGTCCGACAATAATGATATTATCTTTCTCTTCACTGTAGTTAGTGAAATAAACCCCTTCTGTCTCCTCTTTTATTTCTTCAGTCCATCTTTCTTGTGGAGCAAGTTTAAAGCCATCAGGCAGCATTACAACAGCACCAACTTGTAATGGGACTTCAGAACCATCTGCCCCTATCTCTTTTAAATCATTTTTGTAGGGTATTTTGACTACAGCTTTGAAAACACTGTCTGCTCCAACAGATTGTGGAACTTCTGCAATTGTAGGCATCTGAGCTAGATGACAATTTGCACAAACTATCTTACCTGTGGCTTCTCTTGGCGATTCGTAGTTTTGCTGAGCCCAAAATGGATAAGCAAAACTGATCTCTGGATAGAATACAATGCTTGAAATGAAAAGCAGAGTACAGATAAATAAACTTGTTTTTTTCATGATTTGATTTTTAAGACCTTTCATTTTTTTTATGCCCACCATGGATTTTCATTAGTTCTAAAGTCAGTTTCTGACCATTGTTTGACGAGTACAGCATCATCTTCAATATCGACATGAGCTAGAGCTAAAGATAAAGGCGCAGGCCCTCTTACTACCTTCCCGTTAGTATCGTACTGACTGCCATGACAAGGACATATGAATTTATTAGCGCCACTATCCCATGGGACAACACAACCTAAATGAGTACAAATTGCATTTAAACCAAATTCTCCTATTTCCCCACTCTCATTAACTATTAAATAAGTTGGATCTCCCTTTAGACCCTGAACTAGACTTCTGTCTCCTGCTTGATGGGTAGCTAACCAACCTGTCTTAGTTATTGGATTCCCTAATTCATCTTTTGCAGAAGTTCCACCTCCACCACCGCCTGCTCTTAAAGGCATGAAATAATTCGCTACAGGGTAAAGGGCTCCTAAAGCTACACCAGTTGCAGTACCAAATGTAAGAAGATTCATAAATTGCCTTCGACCCATAGAAGGGACATCATTGGAACTTAATTGAGTCATTCGTTACTTGGTTCTGTTATTTATTAGTTATTATGGAGCAAATTGTTCAATTTCTGTTGCAAATAGATAGGACTTTTAATAATTTAAAGTAAAAGTTTAGGAAGTCTTAATTAATTGATTTAAATGACCCCATTGCAAGTAGAGGAAATTATACATTATTTGATTCATCGTTGGGGAAAAAAATATGATTTTAGACTCTTTAGAAGAGGAAAATTTGTGTATTTTCAAATGATGTGGGGATTTCTTGGACAGGAATCATTCCCTTTAAGTGAAGATGAATATAAAAAATCGATAGCTGATAAAATCGAGATTTTAAATAGATGCGGCTATTCAGAAGAAGTGAGGGAATGGCTAAAGAAAGTTAATGCTAAGCCAAGATTAGGTAGAGCTGTCAGCTTGCAATTAAATCTTAATGAGAAGATGAAAGAGTTTTTGACTTAAGATTTTCTGATAAGTAAGTTAATCCAGTACCCACAAAAAATAAAAAAACAATCGATATAGATAGCAATGACATAGTCAATGGGTCTGTTGAAGGGGTAATCACTGCAGACAATATTGCTGATGAAATTACAACTATCTTCCAATTCGAAATCATTTTTTCTGTTGTGATTATTCCAAGAGAACCAAGAATAAATTGTAATACTGGCAATTGAAAAGCTATAGCAGTGCTGGACATTAATAAGAGAACAAAATCAAAATATCTTTCTATAGACCAAGTTGGTTCAACAATATCAGCACCGAAACTAATGAAGAATTTTATTGCCGCAGGGACTAATATCCACCATGAAAAAATTAATCCTAAAAAAAACAGAAAACCTGAACCAAAAACTGCGGGCAAGATAAGGCTTTTTTCTTGTTTTGTTAAACCAGGGGAAATGAATAATATTATTTGATAAAAAATATACGGCATAGAAACTATCAATCCGCTGTAACCTGCAACTTTAATAGCGACAAATAAAAACTCGCCTGGAGCAAGTTGTAGTAAATGAATATCCCCAGCTGGGATTTCTAAAAAAGATATTAATGGCTTTATGATGAGAAAACTAAAGAATATTGAAATAATTATTGAGTAAATTGAGTTTAGTAATCTTTTACGAAGCTCCTCTAAATGATCACTAAACGTCATCGAATCGGTTAATTTATTTTTACTTTGACCTGAACCTTTCATTATTATTATTTATTAAAGATTTTGTAAGAAAAAGGTTTAAAACTACTTATGCCAAAGTCTAGTTTATTTTTCGATAAATTTAATTATTTGCTTAATTTAGGATTAGTCGGATCTGGTAATAAGAAAGGAGGGGCATCATTTAGCGATGATTCACCATAAGTTTCATATTCTCTGTATCCAGCCATTTTCCCATTTGTTTTCATTAAAGCGCTAACGAAGGCGAGGAGTAAGAAAACAGTAGGGGCTCCAATTATTAATGCAGCACCAAATAGATATCCAACAATAAATTCTGGAAAACTATGATTTCCTAAAAATTCATGAGTGCCCAAAAGAAAATCAAACATTTAGATTTAAAAATTTTTTTTATTATAAACTAAATTGTTAGTTTAAGATTTTTTTTAATGTAATCTTCTCCTCTTGTAGGATTTCCCCAAATAATTTCTCCATTTTTAAAAGAAACGCAACCCGGTCCTCCTTTTTTGATTTTTTGTAAATCTTTAATCTTCACTAAATTAATTGGAACTTTAAGGTTTCTTTTTGCCTTACTAAACAAAGCTGCTAAATCTGCAGCTATTTGAAGATCTTGTTCAGATGCTACTTGAGATGAAGACTTCAAAACCACATGACTGCCTGGTGATTCCTGTGCATGAAACCATAAATCACCTTTTTTTGAGAACTTAAAGCTTATTAAGTCATTTTGCCTCATATTTCTCCCTACCTGAAGCTTCAAGCCTGTGGGAGTGTCAACTTGTATTGGCGCAGATTCTATCTCAGATGTACTTTTGTTATCATCTCTTTTCCTCTTAATATTGATATTAAACTCGTTACATATTTCTTCCATAATTTCTTCTAGTAGTTTGATTCTAATAAAAAGTTTTTCGTAATTTAAAGAATTTAAATTTTCTAGAAGTGTAGTGAATTCGTCTAATCTTTCTATATTGGTTTTATAAATACTTAATCTTTCTTTTATCAATTCTCTAGATCTCTTTAGTTTTTTTGACTTTTTATATAGTTTTTGTCCTTTAATAATATCTCTTTTTTTAATTTCACTTGAACAGAATATATTGTCAGCTTTTTCCTTATATACCTCGTAGGTTTCTGATTTTGCGAGAAGATCATATTGAATATTTAAATTCTTTTTCTCAGTATTGGTCTGTTTATAAATTATTCCTTCAATTTTCTTGCCCAATAACTCAAGTTTTTTTTGTTTCAGATGATAATCATAATAATTCTCTAAGCTTGCACATAAATCTATTTTATTTTTGTAATTAATTTCCTTATCAAAAAACCAAACGCAATAAAAATCTTTGTTGAATATAGAAAAGTTAAAGTTATTGTTTTTAAACCTGTTTATCCAAATCTTCCAATTTTTAAATATCTCCTTTAAGTCTGAGTTGCTAATGAAATCAATATTTTTTTCCATTATTTCTGAATTAACAGTTGCGCTAACAACCTCTAATTGTTTTGTGAGGATAGGGCTTACTCCTTGATAGGTATTTATTAAACAGTATTTCAAAGACTCAGGTACTATCGAAATTGAGTTTTTCCATGATTGAAAAGACTCATCTTCTCTAGGTTGTTTTTTGAGATTGACTGGAGGGCCAGAATAAATTGATCCTGTTGAAATTGTTCTAAAACTTGATTGACTTGATTTAATTTGTTTACCAACGGCAATTATTTTATGGTTATTATCTAGATAAAAAATATTACTATGTTTCCCCATTAATTCAAAAATTAAATACTTATTAATTTTATCTCCAGGTTTTTTCGCAAAGCTAAATTTTATAACTCTCTCGAAATCATCTTGATCAATTGAAATTAAAGCCATATACTTTAATCCGTATCTTATTTGTTTGGAAAGTGTGCTTTCTCTCCCAATCTTTTCTGGCTTATTTATCTTTAATATTCTTGGAGAGTCTCCATTCCATGAAACTTCCAACCATGTTTGAGAATCAACGCCTCTGAAACATAATTGAATTGTATTAGGCTCTGGTTGTTGAGCAGTCTCAAACTTTGTAGGTAAGATGTTCTTTCTTAAATAATGCAAGACAGATCTAATAGATGTAATATCCATTATCTGTGGAACACCTTTTTGCATTATTCCTTTTTAATTCACAAGATGTCTATTTTACTGTAAAAAATTTAATATGAAAAATCAAAAAAAACTTATTATCCTTACTGGACCCAGCGGGGTAGGTAAAGGAACTGTTGTTAAAGAAATATTAGGTAAAGATAAAAATATTTGGCTTTCAATATCTGCAACTACTAGAGAACCTAGAGAGGGAGAGAAAGACGGGGAAAATTACTATTTTTTAAAACAAGAAAAGTTTAAAGAAATGATTGAACAAAACCTATTCCTTGAATGGGCTCAATTCGCGGGTAACTACTATGGAACTCCTTTGTCATCTGTTAATGAGAAAATAAAAAAAGGATTTACTGTACTACTTGAAATTGAAGTAGAGGGTGCAAGGCAAATAAAAAATAAGTTTCCTAATTCACTGTCAATATTTTTACTTCCTCCTAATAAAGAAGAGTTAGAGAGAAGAATAAGAAATAGGGGTACGGAAAAAGAAGAGGCGATTAAAAAAAGACTCTCAAGGGCTAGTTATGAGATTTCAGTCTCAAATCAATTTGATTTTGCATTAACAAATCACAATGTTGATGAAACTGCAAAAAAAATAATCAAGTTAATAAAAACATAATTATTTTCTATTTATCAGCTCATTGGATGGAATAATAAATCAGGGAAAAACCTATTAAATTCAATAATTATTCCAGCTGTAAGGCTTAGCCAAATCGCTGCTACTACTGGGGCAGATCTGACAAATTTTGTGTTTAGAATTTTGAACATTTGTTTTATAAAAGTTTTTTAAAGATGTTTAGCGAGGACCATTAAGTGTAATATTGTTATCTTTCTCTCTTAAATCTCCATTTCTACCTTGTTTATTAGCAAGAAGAGGCCATTGCGCTCCTTTAACAAGACATTTTCTGGCTAAGTCTAGGTCAATAATGATTTCAAGATCTGCCGGATTCTTAGTCTTTTTTGATTCAATTAGATACTCTCTTCCTGACCAACCTATAATTCCAGCAATGTAAATGAACAATACTCCAGGAATAAGTAAATCTCCTTCATGACCTCTATTTAAAAGTGCTCCCCATGGCTCAAGAGGAGGTCCAATTATTAAATGTGGAAGACCATCATCTCCACATGATGCTTTTCCATATCTTTCAAATCTTGCGATGTCTTTTTGAGTAGTTGCAGAATTTGCTCTCTCGATAAATTTAGGATTTTCAGAGCATTTTGTTAGGGCTGAAGCAGTAAATTCTGTGCTAGCTCTATCTGCGTTTAAAGCAGGCCCATTTGCAGCTAGAGCAATTGGAGTAATTCCGAGGAACAGAAAAACTGAGGTTATAATTGAAAAAAAGAATTTCATAAGTTGCAATCTTTAATTACTTAAAGTGTGTTAAGTAAGAAATTAATATTAAAATAGAACAAGTTGAATCAAAAATGCATAAAGTTTTAGCTATTGAAACAAGTTGTGATGAGACATCTGTCTCAATAGTTTCTAATATTGGCGATACTTTCAGAATACATTCAAATATAATTGCTTCTCAAATTGAAGATCATTCAAAATGGGGAGGAGTTGTGCCTGAACTTGCAGCTAGAAAGCACCTAGAATTATTACCTTTTGTTTTAGATAAGGCTTTAGAAGAATCAAAAATCAAAATTGAAGAAGTTGACTATATTGCGTCAACTGTAGCTCCTGGATTAGTTGGTTGTTTACGAGTTGGCTCCATAACTGCAAGATCACTTTGCATGTTACATTCAAAACCATTTTTAGGAATTCATCATTTAGAGGGGCATTTATCCTCAATTCTATTTTCAGAAAACTATCCAAAGAAATCCTTTCTTACACTTCTTGTTAGCGGCGGGCATACTGAATTAATAAAGGTTGATGAAAGAAGGATAATGCAAAGACTTGGGAAAAGTTTTGATGATGCTGCTGGAGAAGCCTTTGATAAAGTTGGCAGACTATTAGGTCTTAGTTATCCAGGAGGACCGGCGATTGAAAAGATTGCTAAAAATGGGGATCCAATGAAATTTAATTTACCAAAATGTAGGATTTCTGATAAAAAAGGTGGATTTCTTAAATATGATTTCTCTTTTAGTGGTCTAAAAACTGCCGTATTAAGATTAGTCGAGAGAATAAATTTGGATGGGAATACCGTGCCAATTCCAGATATTGCTGCAAGTTTTGAAAGAGTAGTGGCAGAGGTCTTGGTAGAAAGAACAATAAAATGCGCAGATGATCATAGTTTGGAGAATGTTGTTGTGGTTGGAGGAGTGGCTGCTAACAATACATTAAGAAAAATGATGATTAGTGAAGCTAGTAAAAAATCTATTAAAGTTCATTTAGCTCCCCTTAATCTTTGTACAGATAATGCGGCAATGATTGGAGCGGCAGCGTTGTTCAGGATCAAATTTAAGGATCATTTCAGTTCCCTTAAGTTAGGTGTCGCAGGAAGACTATCAATTGAACAAGCAAATACCCTTTATGAAGAAAATCCTCCTTTCTAATTTCAATGAACAAACAACCTAAAATCGAGATTAAAGAGACAAAAAATTTCGTTGATAAAAAGGAACTTAATTTGTGGAAAAGAGGTTTTACCCCACAAGCTGAAATATGGAATGGAAGGATGGCAACTGTTGGTATAGGAATTATCTTTATAATTATTGCTTTAATAAGCCAGTTTTCTTAATAGAAAAAAATTAATTTTTTTAAAAGTAGTTTTTAAAGATTTAAAAAAATTTCTCTTTATTAAGCCGATGAATTAAATTAAAAAGTATTGTATTTATTGGACTTGAGATAAAATTATTGATTTAATCAAAATAATTAATAATTAAATTATTTATAATTTTATATGACGCCTGAGAGGCTTGGATTACTTTGGGGGATAACTGTATTTGCAGGTGCTTTCGCTCGATTATTTTCTTCTTTTACAGGATTCCCAAGTGTTGTTATTTTATTGCTTTCTGGATTATTCATCGGAAGATCAGGATTAGGACTTGTTGAGCCTTTAGATCTTGGGCAAGGGCTTGAAACCATTGTGGGGCTATTGGTCTGCTTGGTTCTTTTTGAAGGGGGATTAAATTTAAAACTGCCTGAGGGAAATATAAGAAATACTGTTTTGAAAATTTCATTGGTAAGACTTTTTATTTCATTATCAGCTGGAATTTTCATTGCTCATTGGCTTGCTGGCCTCTCATGGCAAGTCGCAGGAATATATAGTGCCATAGTTCTAGCTACTGGACCAACAGTTGTCTCTCCATTGGTAGAACAAATAAAATTAGCTTCCCCACTCTCGGAAGTTTTAAAAGCTGAGGGGTTGTTGCTTGAACCAATTGGTGCAGTACTGGCATTACTGCTTTTAGAACTGACTTTAGGGGACCTTCGTGGGATTAACGATGTTTTTATAGCATTAATGCAAAGATTAGGGGGAGGAGTCTTAATCGGATTAAGTGCAGGATGGTTACTATCAGAAATTTTAAAAAAAATAAAAAATGAATCCTCATTTGGTATTGAGCTTCAGGTTACCCTTGGATTTATTTTCCTTGTATATGGAATTTGCGAATATTATTTGCCAGAATCAGGCTTGCCGGCTTCTGTCGCCGCAGGTTTTATCGTTGGCAAAAGAGAAGTTATAGATAAGGAGAGATTGGATAATCTAATAGGTGAATTAGCTCAATTAGCAATAACAGTTCTTTTCCCTCTTTTGGCTGCTGACGTTTCTTGGGGTGAATTAAGTCCGCTTGGCTGGGGAGGGATTATTTGCGTTTTTATGTTGATGGTAATTGTTCGCCCTATTTCTATATGGATAGCAACAATAGGTAGAGAATTGAACTTAAAAGAAAAAATATTTTTAGCCTGGTTAGCCCCTAGGGGTATTGTTACCGCAGCAGTAGCCTCTCTTTTCTCTATCAGATTAGAGCAGGCTGGTATCCTTGGTGCTGGTCGTCTCCAAGGTTTAGTTTTTCTTACTATATTAATGACAGTAGGAATCCAAGGTCTTTCAGCTAAACCTTTGGTGACTAAGCTTGAATTAGAACAAAAAAAATAATTTAATTTGATTTAAGACATCTTTCAATTCGAGATCTATCAGTTTTAATCTCTGAGAAAAGTTGCCAACTTTGAATTAAATCTGGCCCACTGAGAGATCCAAAAAAAGCTACTCTTAATGATTTCATTAATATCCCTTTTTTAACATTATAAATTTTTGAGATTTCGTTAATTATTTCTTTAGCTTTCTCTTTATCTAGTTTTATAGTATTTTGCTCACTTAAATAATTTAAGATTAGTTTTAGAGATGCTTTGCTATCCTTATTTTCCAGAAAATCTATACCATCTTTTTGAATTGTAGGTATCAAGAAAAATGGTTTTGATTGATCAATAGCATCTTTTAAAAGAGTCATAGAGTCTCTAAGCAAAATTGCTAATTTACATGCCCATTCTTGAGATGGCGGCTCCCAACCATTTTCATCCCAGTATTTTTTCATGATCTCACTTAACTTTATTGGTTCCATATTTTTTATATATTGAGAATTAATCCAGTTGAGTTTTTCCCAACTGAATTTAGCCCCAGCTTTATTTATGTCTGATAAGTCAAAAATTTCAGATATTTCATCAAGTGAAAGTATTTCTCTGTCGGCTGATTTTGGAGACCAACCTAAAAAGACCATATAGTTGGATAAGGCCTCAGGTAAATATCCCATATCTCTAAATTCATCGATTGAGGTAACGCAATCCCTTTTAGATAATTTTTTCCCTTCACTATTCAGTATTAAGGGTGTATGTGAAAAAGTCGGTAAATTAAAATTTAATGCTTTATAGATCAATATTTGTTTTGCGGTGTTCGAGATATGGTCTTCACCCCTTACAACATGAGTAATATTCATGAAATTATCATCAACTACAACTGCAAGATTATATAAAGGATCTCCAATCTCATATCCCTTAGCCCTTCTTGACAAAACTAAATCACCACCCAAATCCTTCCCTTGCCATTTTATTTCGCCTCTTATCTGATCTACCCATTTAATTTCAATTTTTTCATCAATCTTAAACCTTATTACCGAAGTCCTCCCTTGGGATATGAATGTTTCCATTTCTTCTTTTGAAAGACTTCTATGCCTATTATCATGTTTAGGAGGTAATCCTTTCTTTTTTTGTTCTTCTCTTAATTCAGATATTTCACCTTCCGTTGTAAAGCACCTATATGCAGCTCCACATTCCAATAGCTTTTTGATATAACTTTTGTGAATTGAAATTCGGTCACTTTGCTTTATAGGTTCCTCATCCCACTTAAGTCCAAGCCATTTCAAGCCCTCTAATATATTTTTTGTATATTCAGACTTAGAACGAAGCAAATCGGTATCTTCTATTCTGATAAGAAATTTTCCACCTATTTTTTGTGCATACAACCAGTTGAATAGTGCTGTTCGCGCCGTCCCAATATGAAATAAACCCGTTGGACTCGGAGCTAGTCTTAAACGTTTTTCCAAATTTCTTTTAGAAAAAACGGGACCGACGGGATTCGAACCCGCAACTTCCGCCGTGACAGGGCGGTGCTCTAACCAGTTGAACTACGGTCCCAGAGTTTTGTTCTAAATTAATTTAGAACTTCATTCTTAAAATTATCAGATCATAATACTTAATTAATGGGGTTGTAATAAAAAAAATTTATTAATTTGTGGATTTACAGAAATAATTAGTTTTTCATCTGCCTTAGTTAAAAAAACTATTTATTTTTGAGGTCTAAAACCAGCGGGTTCTATCAACCTAACTTGATTGCCTCTAGCAGTAAATTCTCTGCCTTGGTCACTTTGTACGACAACTCTCCCACCAGACTTAACTCTGATAACTCTTGCACGAACCCATCCTAAAGCTGCTGATTCGAGGACTTTAACAACGTCCCCAGGTTGAAGATCTAACTCCATCTTATGAAAAAATAATTTACATAATGTTGATCAAACGCGTCGTGGAGGACTTGAACCCCCGACATCAGGTTTTGGAGACCTGCGTTCTACCAACTGAACTAACGACGCATTTAGATGATTATAAGCGTCTTTGTGATCAATAAGTTGATTAGTTTACAACTTTATCGATCAAAGCGTTGTTTTACGCGAGTAGCTTTTCCTACTCTATCTCTCAGATAGAATAACTTAGCTCTTCTTACTTTACCTCTACGTTCAACTTTTAGAGAAGCAACCTGTGGACTATGTAGCATAAATACTCTTTCAACACCTATACCCTGAAAAATTCTTCTAACTGTAATAGTCTGGTTAATACCTCCATGCCTTTTTGCTATGACAACGCCCTCATAAGGTTGGACTCTTTCTTTATTACCTTCTGTAATTTTTACTCCAACTTTAACAGTGTCCCCAACATATATTTCAGGTAATTCTTTTTTTAATTGTTCATTCTCAAATTCCTTAATAAGATTTGATGCAGTTAAGGTTTGGGTAGTTTCAGAAACCGTATTTTTTTCTTTTTGTTCAACTGATACATCAACTGATGCGTCAGCTTCAATACCGGTTTCTAATTCCTTCTCTTGTTTCTCTTTAGCCATTTTGGTCTTTATTGTCCTACAAGTTCTATATCTTAACCTTTTGACTCGCCTTTAGTAACCTTTTTGGTAAATGAAATTGTTTTTGAAAACATTTGGAATCCTGTTAAGAGCATCCATAAAACTCCAAGGGAATTCAATATTACGTATATAAGTTCACCATAATCTCCAAGCCATTCGCCCTCATGGAGAGACATTAACCAATGAACTTGTTCTCTAGAGTAACCTAGTAAATCTTTTGAAACCCTATAAAGAAGACCTGTAATTGAAGATATAAATAATGGAAGAAAAACCCATGGCGCCAAAGACTTATGAAATTGCCTAGAATTAAATAAAGTTTTCATTTTTGTTTCTTCCCCATTGTTATTGATAGATTTAAGGTAGCCAAGATTATAAAGGCTATTTTGAAGATATTTACCTACTACTATTATTTATTCCCATGAGACATTTTGCAGATCTTTTGTTAAATAAAAATAATTCCAAAACTTATGATCAAGTTCCTTTTATTCAGAGGAGAAGAGGAATCGAAATAAAGTCTTCACGGGAAATAAACCTGATGAAAAAATCTAGCAAGATTGTAGCAACTGTTTTGAGGGAAATTAATGACTTAATTAAACCTGGAATGAGTACAAAAGATTTAGATGATTTCGCAGAAAAGAGGATAAAAAGTTTTGGAGCTGTGCCAAGCTTCAAGGGCTACCATGGATTCCCTTCTAGTATTTGTTCTAGTATTAATAATGAGGTTGTCCACGGGATTCCAAATAAAAATAAAATTATTAAAAATGGTGACTTAGTTAAAATTGATACAGGGGCATATTTAGATGGTTTCCATGGGGATAGTTGTATATCAATTTGTGTAGGAGAAGTTAGTCAAAAGGCTCAAAAACTTAGTGACATAGCGCATAAAGCATTGTATGCGGGGCTTTCGAAAATAAAGGCAGGGAATACACTTCTAGATGTGGCCGGGGAAATTGAAGATATTGTTGTAAAAAATGGCTTTAGTGTTGTAGAAGACTATACAGGTCATGGAGTTGGAAGAAATCTTCATGAAGAACCATCGGTATTTAATTTTCGGACCAAAGAATTGCCCAATGTTGTCCTTCGCGAAGGAATGACATTAGCTGTGGAACCTATTGTTAATGAAGGGACTAAATTTTGCAAAACGCTAAATGATAGATGGACCGTAATAACAAAAGATGGAAAACTATCGGCCCAATGGGAGCATACAATAGTTGTTTTAAAAGATGGCATTGAAATATTGACAGATCGAGATTTCTAGACACTAAGATTTGTACTTATAGATAATTTGGCAATACAAAAAATTAAAATATTCTTTCAATGGGAAAAGTATATAGGTTAAAGGGTTTGGACTAATTATTATTAAATAATTTTTTGAATTGGCTAAATCATAAATTTTTTTAGAAACAAATTTGGGACTCATTATTCCGAGAGGATTTAGTTCTGATTTAAAAGGCCCTAAGATAATTTTTTTTATTATTAATTTTTTCTTTGTATTTTTGTCCAGAAGATTTTTTTTGAAAGAAACTAATTGGCCAATAAGGGATTTACTAATCTCATATGACGGATTTAGGGCGGGTAATATTTCTGCTTCAGATGTATTTATCCAAATCTCTTTTTTTATTAGTGAATCATTGCTTAGAGCAATATCTTCAAATAAATTTAAAAATTTGAATTTGCTTAAAGCATTTATCTCTATTGAGTTTTCATAATTGGCATTTTCTCTACTCAAATCATAGATACCATGGTTCAAAATTAAAATGTCTATATTTTCTAATTGTTTTTTTAATAACGACTCCTGCCCACATTCCCATTTGATCCATTCATTTGGAGATTCACGATTTATTTCAGAATTAGTTTTACTATGAGTAAATCCAATCACTTTATATCCTTTTTGACGAAACAACTTTGTTAATTCTTTCCCTAGCGCACCTGAGGCTCCAGTAATACCTATAGTTTTTTCTTTTTTGGTTGGATTTATCATTTTGCTTGATTTTATGA
>QCBN01000008.1 GCA_003281585.1 Prochlorococcus sp. AG-347-I15 | reverse complement strand
TAATGAAATGATTGAATCAGCTTTAAGGAGACATAATAGAAGATCTACAATAATATCAAGCGTACTTGGCTGGATTCTAATAGGAGGTTATTCGTTTGGACTTTTTCAAGTAGTTCAAAATGTTTAATTAATCTTTTTTTTAAAGTAGAACTTGCCAGATGATAAATTAATATAAGACTAAGTATTTGTTATGAGGGAATATATTGAGGCAAATCTTACAGTGATAAGAAAATATTTAAAAAAACGAAAGCAGTATACATCAAAATTAAATAATGCTTCGATAATGGAAGAATTTAAAGAATGGAGCAAAGATCCATTACCTGAGACAGAATCAATTTGGACTTTACCTGACTTAACGAGAAATGAAAGACTAAAAAATTTTTGTCGCTCAATTAAGAAGGAAATAAGATAAGTATTTAACTACCTAGTTGTATATGATTTACCTTTAAGTAAAAATAACCCGCAAATCCAACTATATTCAAAATTACAACGAAAATCCAAGCTCCAATTGGCTGATTAGAATCAAATTTTTTTATTTTAACTTTTTCCTTTAGTCTTTCAATATATTTAGCCATAATAAAAAATATCAAAAAGAATATTTTTTATTATAAAGAGTTAAATTTTAAGGAATCTTAAATAAAATAAAATTTCTTTTAATTCGAATTTTTACTGTCAAGCCTGTTAATGGGATATTTAATTAACTCCTTTTTGAGATTTTTTAAAAGTTTATTGTGATTCAAAATTGTAAATTTCCTAGTAAAGGAATAGTGCCATTTCATTGAATTAAAAAAAAACTTGCTAATTCATTATTAATAAAATTATAATACTTATTACGGTCATTAAGACCATACATAATTTAAATAAGGACAAATTTTTTCATGAGCTTAAGAGTTGGCCAAGAAGCACCAGACTTTAGTGCTACAGCAGTATATGATCAAGAGTTTAAGGAGATTACACTTTCAGGTCTAAGAGGTAAATGGGTTGTTCTATTCTTTTACCCACTAGATTTTACATTTGTATGTCCAACTGAAATCACTGCATTTAGTGATAGATACCAAGATTTCTCGGCACTTAATACGGAAATACTTGGGGTATCAGTTGATAGCAAACATTGTCATTTGGCTTGGATACAAACCCCAAGAAATGAAGGTGGTATAGGTGATATTAACTATCCGTTAGTTTCTGACTTAAAAAGAGAAATTTGCCAGGCGTACAATGTTCTAAATGATGATGGGGAAGCTGATAGAGGTTTATTTCTTATCAATCCCGAAGGAGTAGTTATGCATACTACTGTTAACAAGGCTCCTGTAGGTAGAAATGTTGATGAAACGCTAAGGATTCTTCAAGGTTATCAATACGTTGCGGCAAACCCCGATGAAGTATGTCCAGCAAACTGGACCCCCGGGGAGAAAACAATGTTAGAGGACCCCAAAGGTAGTAAGGAATATTTTTCTGCACTTTAGAAGAATTAGAAACATTTAAGTAAGTATTGAGTAGTAAATAATTATAAAAAAATAAAAAATAAATATATTCAAAAAGGGAATAACATCCCCTTTTTGAGGTTTGGGCACGATCCAATCGCTCAAATTAGTTTTATATGATAAATAAGACCACGTATAAAATGAAATTTCTATTGCGACTAGGATAAAAATATTAATTAAATTTAAGTCATTTAAACCTAAATATCCATAAATATGAAACTGATCAACAATATTAATATTATAAATTTGAAGATGCCAAAGATAGAGAGAAATCAAAATAAAATTTACCAATATTATTTTTTTTAACAGGAACTTAGATTTCTTAAAAATCAATAGGACAGAAATTAAAAATATGAAAAAACTTAACTGTGGGAAATCCGGTTTTGGTACATTAATTCCTTCAAAAAATAAATTAAATATAAGATCAAAATTTATATATATATAAACAGCTATTAAGTAAGAGAGAAATATTAAATTTATTCCTACTAAGAATAATAATCTTTTTCCTTTAATTATTTTTAAACTATAAAATTTATCCTTAGTAAAATTATAGTATGTAAAGTTTTTTAAAGAGTTTAAATACACCAAAGATGGACATATTGCTCCGCTCAAATAGTAAAGAATTGAATAAAATGAAATATCATTAATATTGAGTGAATATAAATTAAACCATTGTTTTTGTACAAATGGAAGAATAAGTAAAAATGAAAGTGTAACTAATAACTTCGTTGTATTGTTTTTAATTATCAAGAAAATATTTTTTAAAATTTAAAGCAATTAAATCAAACTTTCAACAATTTAGAAGTTGTTGATTTAAATACTTTTTTATCTATAGTTTCTTGATTTAAAAGTATATCAACCAATTTGTCTAGTAAGATTCTATTTTTTTTCAATATTTTTATTGAATTATTTAACGATATTTTAGAAATATTTATGATTTCATTATCTATTCTAGAACTGGTATTTTCTGCTATGAGAGGCTTTCTTCTAAATAATCCATCTCCTAAATACATTTCATTATTATCAGAATCCATTGAAATTGGACCAATAATTGAAAATCCATATTTTGTAACCATTTCCCTTACGATATTTGTCGCATAAGAGATATCATTTATGGAGCATTGAGTAATTTCACCTTCACCAAAAACTATCGTTTCTGCAGCTCTTCCAGCTAGAGCAATTTCAATTTTTGAAAATAATAATTTTTTTGAAATCAATCCACTAGAAATTACATCTTCATCAGGGCATATTTTTGTATATCCCCCTATAGATCCAGATCTGGGTATAATCGTAATCTTATCAACTGATTCAATTCCATTTCTCACAGCAGATACAATTGCTCTACCAACTTCGTTATAAGCAATAATTTTTTTCATATTAGGAGAAGTTATTAATGAGCTTCTCAGGCCAATGGTAATTTTATCAAGAGCATTTTCTATATGAAAATCACTGATTAATTTAGATTCGTCTCTTGCACAGTGAATAGCACTCTCATTCATCAAGTTTGCAAGATCTGCTCCCGAAAATCCAACTGTTCTAGAAGCCCAATATCCTAAGTCAACTTTGCTTGAAAGAGGTTTAGAAAGTGAGTGAACTGAAAGAATTTTTTTTCTTCCATCTAAATCTGGAAGCATTACTTCAATCTTCCTATCAAATCTACCTGGTCTTAATAATGCTGAATCCAAAATGTCTGGTCTATTTGTTGCTGCTAAAACAATAATCCCAGAATTATCAGCAAAACCATCTAATTCAGTTAGAAGCTGATTAAGGGTTTGTTCTCTTTCATCATTTCCACCTCCGATCCCAGACCCTCTTTGCCTACCAATGGAATCAATTTCATCAATGAAAATTATACAAGGAGATTTTTCCTTAGCCTTAGAGAACAGATCACGAACTCGGCTTGCTCCAACACCAACAAAAAGTTCTACAAACTCTGATGCCGATATTGAGAGAAAAGGCACTCCTGATTCGCCAGCAATTGCTTTAGCTAACAACGTTTTACCTGTTCCTGGTGGGCCTATTAGAAGAACACCCTTAGGAACTTTTGCTCCAAGATTTTCAAATTTCTTTGGTTCTTTCAAAAATGTTATTACCTCTTTTAATTCCTCAGCAGCTTCAGGGACGCCAGCTACATCATCGAATCTCGTTTCTACATCATCAATAGTTACAAATTTAGCTTGATTTTTGGTAAAACCAAACGCTCTGGAAGCAAATTTTGATGTGCTCCTCAAGATTAAGATTATAGCTAATATGAAAATCAGGAAAAGACTTATTGAAGCAAATGAATTAGCAGCTGAGGCTTCTTTTCTACTATTGTTGATAGTTAGATCTACCTTATTTTCAGTCGCCTTTTCAAGGATTAATTGATCGTTGTAAAGGATAGGTATTTTAAATTTATCTCCATTTTTGTACAGAACATCAATTTCTCTCTGCCTTGGATAGAAAAATATTGATTCTATTTTCCCCGTCTCTATATCTTCTAGAAGATCCGAATAACTTGATTTAGAATCTGAATATGAGAATTTTGATCTAAACACTAATCTTTATAAGTGATTAATAAAGCATATATGCTTATTTAAAAAATTGACGTATATAAACAAAATATACTCAAAAGTTTTGGAGATAACCAGTTAAAGGTTATATTATTATATGGAAATAAAGAAACAGAATGGCTGTACCAAAGAAGAAAAAATCAAAAAGCAAAAGGAACCAAAGGCACGCTGTTTGGAAAGGTAAAGCAGCAATAGCAGCTCAAAAAGCTATATCTTTAGGTAAATCAGTTTTAACTGGTAAAGCTCAAGGATTTGTTTATCCTATTGAAGAAGAAGAAGAAGAGTAGCCTTTAAGATCCTAATTTAAATGCTTCAAGTATAACGGCATAAATTGCACCAATTCTTAATTTATCAACTACGGTCCATAAGTAATAAAATTTTGAACTTGCGGTAGGTTTAATTCTTATAATAATTTCAATAAAAATAATAATTATTGGGACCATTATCAACTCATTTTTACCTTCAGATATAAATTTTGTAATAAAATTTGCGAACAAAAAATAACCTGTCAAAACAGAAATTAGACCAATAGATTTTGTTCTCCAAGTATCACTTAGGAAACCAAAAAATAAATTATTTAACTGGTAGGTAATTCTTGAAAAATTAGTTTTTTGCATTGCTTAAAGACGCTAAATAATCACTTAGAAAGTTATAGTCAACGTATGATTTTTTTAGTTTAGGGCCTTTAATTACATTTGCCACATTATTCTGATCACCAAGACTATCTAAAATACAATCTAATTTAATATTTTCCTCAAGAACAATTGGGATATTTGAAGGAACAAATATTGTTGGCAAGTTAGCTGCCAAGGAAGATTTCAATCCTGGATTGGAGTCTTCAAAAACAATTGAGTTGTTTTTGTTTATACCACTTAATTGGATTGCCTTTAAATATGGCAATGGATTTGGTTTCTTTAATTCAACGTCTTCGCTTGAAATAATGAACTCAAAAGGGTTGAAGCCATTAAAAAGATAATTAACAAGTAGATTGACTTGAATTCTTGAACTTGAAGTAACAATAAATTGTCTTACTTTTTTTCTATGTAATTCATTTATTAATCTAAAAACACCAGTTTTTAAACTAACGCAATTTTTTTTTATAATTTCTAAATAATGAAACTGCTTTGTTTCATGAATTTTGAGAATTAAATCTTTTGAGAAATTATCATTATTAGATTTAGCGTAATAAGCAATCCTATTTTTACCCCCATTTATCTTCAGAAGTTTTATATATGTATTAATATCCCAATTCCAATCAATACCTAGATCATTAAAAGAATTATTGAAAGCAGGTAAATGGGCCTCTAATTCAGTATTTGCGATGGTACCATCTAAATCCCAATAAACACCCTCCAGATAGGTCACTAAAAAGAATTTCTTTTATTTGCGGTAAAATACAAGAGCAATTATTGCTGGTCCTGCTAACGCAACTACAGCCAAAGGAATAAGTGTTGCCATGATTAGTGAATATGTTTTGTGATACTATTTTTACAAATAAATGACGAAACTGTACTGATACGTTACAAGATTGAATTAAATTATGAAATCATGGACATGTATAGAAAATTGTGGAGCTTGTTGTAAATTCGACTTGAACGAAAGAAGCGATTTGGCTAACAAACTCAACAAAGAAGATATAGCTTTGATAGATTCTATGACAGCTAAAGACGGTTGGTGCAAAAATCTGGACAGAGAAAATAAAAAATGTTTAATTTATGAAACCAGACCACATTTCTGCCGGGTAAGTGAATTTTCAACTTCATTTAAAGGATATTTGAAATCTGGTGATAAATTTTTAATAGATTGCTGCAAACAACATATTTCATCAAATTATGGATATCAAAGTAAAGAGATGAAAACTTTTAGAATTGCTGTTTCAGGAAAATGAATAGTAAATTAGAAAAAAAAGAAAACAATCTAGAAAAAAGTTTTTTTTCAATATTTATAACGACTTTTACAACAATTTTTATTGCTGAACTTGGCGATAAAACTCAGATAGCCACATTAATGCTTTCTGCTGAATCGGGCAGGCCAATAGTTGTTTTTGTTGGAAGTTCACTAGCATTAATAAGCTCTAGCATAGTAGGAGTTCTTATTGGTAAATGGGTATCAAAAAAAATATCTCCTAGCAAATTTGCCTTATCTACTGGTACTTTAATGATATTGATAAGTATAGTTTTAGCTTATGAAACATTCAAAAATTATTTATAAATGATTTTAAGTTTATTACTATCAACATTTTTAACCGTTTTCATAGCTGAATTAGGTGACAAAACTCAATTAGCTACTTTAACCATAAGTGGCAATTCAAATAAACCATTAGCAGTTTTTCTGGGATCTTCTTCAGCACTTGTTTTTGCAAGTTTACTAGGAGCTTTAACTGGTGGTTCTATTTCAAGTTTTTTACCCGAAGTAGTTCTTAAGTCAATAGCGTCCATTACATTTTTCATAATTGGTATAAGGCTTTTTATCAACTCTTTCATCATCGAAAAAGAAGAAAAAGAAGAGAAAGAAAATAATTAGTTTTAAGCTTGGATAATAAGGTGTAATAATGAAGTGTATACCTCTAAATTAATTTATAATTTCATTTAGATTATGTTCACATCATCTTCAATAATTGATAATCTTAATCATTCAGAAGGGTTAGAATATAAAAAATTATGTAGATTATTAAAAATAACGAAGAAATCTGACAAGGATAAATTAAATATTGCTTTAACAGCTCTAGAAAAACTTGAAATAATTAATAAAAATGAAAATGATGAATATACTTGCATAAAAGATAATGATCATCTTGTCGCCAAAATAAGATGTAGTAGCAAAGGCTATTGCTTTGCCGTAAGAGGAAAAGATAAAGAAGATATCTACATTAAAGAAAATCTACTCAACTATGCATGGAATGGAGATAAAGTTTTAGTAAGGATAATAAAAGAGGGATATAGAAGAAGATCACCTGAAGGAATAGTTGATTGTATTCTTGAAAGATCAAATCAAATACTTCTTTCTAAGGTAGAAATAATAAACAATGATATATATGCAATCCCAATAGACGATAGGATCCTTTCTAAAATTAAACTTCCAAAAGAGGATAAAAAATACACTTTCAATCCAGACAATAAGAATATAGTAAAAGTTGAGATTGATAGATTCCCCATAGGTCAAGAAGAAGGACTAGGTCATGTAATACAAGAACTAAAACTAAACAATAATGAAGACTATGATACAGACTTTGTTTTATCTAAAAGCAATATCATTAAATCATACGATTTAAATCATATTGAATCAAAAAAAATAGAACAAAGGGAGAGGATAGACCTTACAGATAAAAACTCTTATTTATTCAAAAGTTGGAATTCTAATAATTCTCCAATGCTCCCAATGATTCAAATAGAGAAGGGGGAAAATAAAAATACTAAATTATGGATACATACAAATAATCTTGCAGAAAGAGTAGATCTAAATAGTAAAAAATCTCTAGAAATATTATTCAAAGGCTCTGAATCATTACCCTTATTAAATAATTGGCAAAATTACCTTGGTGAAGGCATAAGAAATAATTCTGAATTTAAATTTGGTGAAAAGAATGAAGCAATAAGCCTCTGTATTAATTTAAATAGTGATAATGAAATAATTGATTGGTCATTTCATCTTACTTTAGTTAAATGTACTCTTGTTGTTGGAAGTGATCTAACTGAAGCGCTTCTATCTAGGAAAAGCAAATCAAGAATAACCTCTCGGGTATTAAAACCTATAAAGGAATATGTCGAAGATTTAGATAAAATACTAGAAATTTCATGTTCATTCAGAGAAAACCATCTTTTGGAGGGTAAGGTGGAAATTCCTGCGCCACTAAATAAGATTGAAGCACTAGAAGAATTTTTTATTCACAATCCTGCTGAATATTCAAAAGGATATTTTGAATCATTAAATAAAGAAGATTGCCAAACTTACCTTTCACCAATACTATATGAAGCTAATTTAATATGGTTCAAACATTCAAATAAATATGGCTTAAAAAGTGCAGGATATATCTCAAATGGAATAGATTACGTTAATGCTAATGAAATTATCAAATATTCAGAATTTATTGATAATGATGTAGAGCTTAATGAGGATGGCAATTTGACATTTAGTCAGGTAATTAAATTATGTGACGACGATAATAAAAAAAGAATCTTACATAAACTTCTAATGAATGAATTTAAGGACAATGAAATAAAGTTGATATCTAAAGATTCTGATAATGATGAATCAGAAAAATTATTTATTTCTCCATGGACAATTCCAGGATTTGACTTCACAAATCTTTTAAATCAGTACTGTATTTTTAATATGATAATAAATGGTAAGAAATCAAAGAAAAATAATATAAATGAAATTAATATATCTGAGAGTAATTCATTAAAAACAGTAAATTGGGATATATTTAATTCATCAATTAAAAAAAATCTAGAAATATTATTTAACAAGTTTGTGATAGATAAACTTAATGAATTCAAGTACAAAATTAACCAATATAAATCTAATATGATAAATATAAAAAAAGTCAGAAAAGCAGAAAAATTACTAGGTAATATTTATAGTGGTTTTATTTTATCAGTGCAAACATATGGTTTCTTTGTTGAGATATCAGAACTAAATGTAGAGGGTTTAGTACACGTAAGCACTCTTAATAATGATTGGTATGAATACAGGTCAAGGCAAAATCTGTTGATTGGAAGAAAATCCAAAAAATCATATAAAGTTGGAGATGCAATAGAAGTAAAAATAATAAAAGTCGATATTCTTAAATATCAAATTGATTTAGAATTAACCTAAATAAATTTTCACAAAATATATTATGGGAATATTAACAAAAAAATTTAAGGTAACCTTTTATAATTATGTTTAAAAAAAAATATTTACTTTTAACTTTTATTTTAATAATTATTCTTCAAATTTTATTATATACAAATAATAATCAGAAGACTTCATTTAGATACTTTAAATGGAACTTCCAAGAAGTGAGTATAGGTAAGTTAATCAGTATTTCTTTTTTTTCTGGTTTATTTGTAAGTACTTTATTGAATAAAACAATTACTAATGCTAGTTTCAGAAAAAAAACTTTAGAAAATGTGGAAGATGATTTTGTATCTAATAATAATGAGGAAGAAATGGAACCAAATGTTGAGATGCCGCCACAAAGGGATATTAGGGAAACCCAACCAACAATTTCTGTTAATTACAGAGTAGTCAAAAATATGAATGATAATAATTTTAAAAAAGATCAAAGTTATTCAAATCAAGATATTAAAGATGACTGGGATAGTGCTGATAATGATTGGTAGAAAAATAAATTAATTAAAAATGTTTTTTTAATTTATAATGAAATAAATAGTTTTTTTTATGGAAGAGAATTTAGACAAAAATAATGAAGTAAATAAAGATATATCTGGCAATACTCCTAATTCAAACTCTGAGGAAATAAAAGGGCCTAAATCAGAAAAAGTTATCAATAAAGATATAAATAATGGTGATTCTGCTACTCAAGTTGTTATAAAAAATGAAATTAATACTCCAGAAAAACCTATAACAAAACCCAAAAAAGAACTCCCAATAGAGAAAAAGCCTTTCCAAGAATTTATTAACCTACACCTAATTCCTTCACTTACTGATGAAATTAATCAAAGAGGATTAGAAATAAACAACATTAACCTCACTAACACAAATAGACCTATTGCTGGAGATAAATGTTGGGTAATAAATTGTGAAATTAAAGATACATGTAACTTTTGGTTATCCTTTGAGAAGGATGACATTAGTTCATTAAAAAGTATTTCTTTATCAAAACCTAATCAAAAACCAAGTATTATTGAATCTTTTCTTATTGACGAAAAAAGAATTACCCTAAAGTTAATTATTTCAAGAGTCCTTCAAAGATTGAATGGGCAAAAGTTAATAGGAGTTAATTAGAAAAACAATAACACCAAGTTAACTTTTCCCTCGAAAATACAAATCATAGTAAATAATAGTATTAATAAACCAAATAAAAGATGGCTCAATCAACTGTTGAATCAAAAAATAAAAAAGATATTAATAATGGAAAAATACCAGCAAAAGAAACAATTTTGTCCCCAAGATTCTATACAACAGACTTTGAGGCTATGGAAAATATGGATTTATCAATAAACGAGGAGGAATTGGAAGCTATATGTGAGGAATTTAGGAAAGATTACAATAGACATCATTTTGTAAGAAATAGTGAATTTGAAGGTGCTGCAGAAAAATTAGATCCTGAGACAAGAGAGCTTTTTGTTGATTTTCTCGAGGGGAGTTGTACTTCAGAATTTTCAGGTTTTTTACTTTACAAGGAGCTTAGCAAAAGGATTAAAGACAAAAATCCTCTTCTTGCTGAATGTTTTGCCCATATGGCCAGAGACGAAGCTAGACATGCAGGTTTCTTGAATAAATCTATGAGTGATTTTGGATTACAGTTAGATTTAGGTTTTTTAACAGCAAACAAGGATTACACCTATTTCCCACCAAGAAGTATTTTTTACGCTACTTATTTATCTGAAAAAATAGGTTATTGGAGATACATTGCAATTTATAGGCATCTTGAAAAAAATCCAGATAGCAAAATTTTTCCACTATTTAACTATTTTGAAAATTGGTGCCAGGATGAAAATAGACATGGGGATTTCTTTGATGCACTGATGAAAGCACAACCTCGTACTGTTAAATCTTTAAGTCAAAAAATTACAATTGGCGGCTCTACCTTCACAAATCCATTATTTGACTACTTCCATAGATTTAGATATTTTTTGAATAATCTTCCATTGACATCCAAGTTATGGTCAAGGTTTTTTCTATTAGCTGTATTTGCAACTATGTATGCAAGGGATTTGGGAATTAAAAAAGACTTCTACAGTTCACTAGGTTTAGATGCCAAGGATTACGACCAGTTTGTTATTAATAAAACAAATGAAACGGCAGCTAGAGTTTTCCCTGTAGTAATGGACGTTTATGATAAATCTTTTTATGGAAGATTAGATAAAATAGTAGAGAATAATAAGGTTCTTTCCGATATCGCAAGCAGTGATCGAAATAAAGTTTCTAAAACTATTAAAAAATTACCTAAATATTTATCAAACGGTTATCAGTTATTAAGACTATACTTATTAAAACCTCTTGATAGCAAAGATTTCCAACCTTCGATTAGATAATCTTTTATACAGAGAAGATTTATAAATTAATATGCTTTCGTCACAAATCAAATCAAATGAAATCATTTTTGGTAGTTGCAATAAAGATTTATTAGAAGAAGTTATTTTCTATGGGATGGGACTTGGGGCCGATTTTGTAGAAATATTTATAGAGAACACAGACAACTCAAGCGTTCTAGCTGAAGAGGATTTCATTACAAGTGTAAGCCCATCATTTGGAAGGGGTGCTGGTATTAGAATCTTCAAAGATAAAAAGGACGGATTTGTAAGTACAAATGATTTAACAAAGAATGGCTTGATGAGGTCGGTATCTCAGGCTATTGAGATGTTAGACATAACAGATAATAAAAAAATAGAAGTATTTAACGGTCTAGATAAACATAGGGACTATAGTTTATCTAAGAAAAAATGGATTAATGAAGTCCCATCTATTCATGAGATAAGTGAAAAACTATTAGTCAGCACAAAGTCTCTTAAAAAAAATAATAAAATAATAACTAGAAAAGGAAGTTACTCAAGAAATCTACAGGAAGTGATTATAGCCTCCAGCGATGGAACCTATGTCTCAGATATTAGGTTGCATCAAACAGTTGGACTCAACGTGATTGCTAGTGATGCCCAATATAGATCTAGTGGAAGTAGAAGATTTGGATCGTCAGGAATGCCTCATGAATTCAGATTATGGGATCACGAAAAAGCAGCTAATGATGTATTCGAAAGCTCAATGAACATGTTGTATGCAGATTATGTCGATGCAGGACAAATGCCTGTTGTATTAGCTAATAAATTTGGTGGCGTTATATTCCACGAAGCCTGTGGTCATTTACTTGAAACGACTCAAATAGAGAGAGGAACAACACCATTTGAGAATAAATTAAATGAAAAAATTGCACATGAATCTGTAACTGCAATAGATGAAGGGATTTCAGAAGGATCCTTTGGTTCATTATCAGTGGATGATGAAGGTATGGAACCCGAAAAATCAGTTCTTATAAAAGATGGAATTTTAAAAAAATTCATATCCGACAGGGCAGGTGAATTAAGAACTGGCCATAAAAGAACAGGAAGTGGAAGAAGACAAAATTATTCTTTTGCTGCAGCTTCACGAATGAGAAATACTTATATAGCTAAAGGTGAGCACTCGAAAGAGGATTTAATCAATAGTATTAGTGATGGTCTTTACTGCAAATCAATGGGTGGGGGCAGTGTAGGTGCTACAGGACAATTTAATTTTGCAGTAGAGGAAGGATATCTTATTAAAAATGGAAAATTAACTAATCCAGTAAAGGGAGCAACTTTGATTGGTGAGGCTAAAGAAGTTATGCCAAAAATATCAATGTGCGGAAATGACCTCGAATTAGCTCCTGGATTTTGTGGATCTATCAGTGGAAGTGTCAACGTAACTGTTGGCCAACCTCATATTAAGGTTGATTCAATCACTGTTGGCGGAAGATAGGATATGAATTCAAAAGAAATAACTATTCAAATCTCTGAAGCGGCAGATTCTCTAAATCTTAAAAAATGGGATTATGGTGCAAGCTTTTCTAATGATTATTCTGTGCAAGTAGATAAAGGTGAGGCTAAACAACTTAAGGCATCACAAAAGCAAATTTTAACTATAAGAGTTTGGAACGAATCTAATTTAGTTGGTATTACAACAACTAGTGATATCAGTGAATCTGGTATTAAAAAAGCTCTTAATCAAGCAAATATTGCATCAGATTTTGGCAACAAGAATGAAAGAACAGAATTCTCACCACTAGCCAAGGATCCTATTGAAGTTAAGGACTCAAAAAAAAGAAATCCTGTTGGAATAAAAAAATTACTTACTCTTTTAAGAGAAGCGGAAGTAAAACTATTAAAAAGCCATGAATCCATAAAATCTGTTCCGTATAATGGTCTATCTGAGAGTTTTTATGAGAGAGTTTATGCAAATAGTGATGGTGCCTTTCGGAGTTATTCCAAAAGTCAAGCTGTACTTTATTTATATGCAAGAGCAGCAGAGAAAAATAAGAAACCTCGTAGCTCGGGTTCTGTAAAACTTGGATATGGAGTTGAAGATATAGATATAGAGTCGTGTATCAAAGACGCTTCTAATAAAACAATTTCTCATTTAAATTATTCATCTATTAAAACTGACAAATATTTAATATGTTTTTCCCCAGAGTCTTTTTTGACGATCATTAATGCCTTTAGTTCAATGTTTAATGCTAGAAGTATTTTAGATGGAGTTAGCTTATCTAATAAAAATTCTATTGGAGAGAAACTTTCTACAGAAGCACTTAATATTTATGATGATGGTCTTCACGAAAAGAATATTTCTTCATCACCATTTGATGGAGAGGGAACTCCGACCAAAAGACTATGTTTAATTAACAAAGGGAGACTTGAAAATTTTATACATTCTGAATCAACTGCAAGAATATTTAAAACAATCCCCACAGGACACGCTGGGCTAGGATCAAAAGTCTCAGTTTCTCCTGATTGGATAGTAGTAGAGAAATCAGAGGAAAACTCATATCTAAAAACATCATTAGATCACTCTACTTTTGAGGGAGAATTTGTTTATATTGAAGAACTAAATGCAATCCACGCAGGTGTCAGAGCAAGTCAAGGTTCATTCTCTCTTCCATTTGATGGATGGCTCTATAAAAATGGTAAAAAAATCTCAATAGAATCTGCAACTGTAGCGGGGGATATCAAATATCTTTTGAAGAATATAGTAAATATTGAATCAAACCAGGAAGTAACGACAAGTGGAATTTCTCCACATATATGGGTAGATGAATTATCAATAACTGGTGACGCGTGAGAATTATATTCTGGGGGACACCTGAATATTCAATTGCGAGCCTTGAAATTTTTATTAAATCTAAGCACGATGTAATTGGAGTAGTTAGCCAACCCGATAAGAAAAGATCTAGGGGGAATAAATTAATATCCTCACCTGTTAAAAGCTTTGCCGAGCAAGAATCTATAAAAATTTATACTCCAACAAAAATCAGGGACAATATACATTTTATAAATGAACTTAAATCACTATCTTGTGATTTATTTATTGTTATAGCTTACGGGAAAATATTACCCAAAGAGATATTAGAAATCCCAAAATTTGGATGTTGGAACGCACATGCTTCATTACTTCCAAGATGGCGTGGTGCAGCCCCAATCCAATGGTCACTTATAGAAGGCGATGAATTTACTGGTGTAGGAATTATGAAAATGGACGAGGGACTAGATACTGGCGACTTATTATTGGAAGAAAAAATTAAAATTGGTAATGACGATAATTTCAATACACTATCGGAAAAACTTAGTATTTTATCTGCAAAATTATTTTTAAATGCTACATCTTTAATCGAGGATAATATTAATAAAAATACCGATCCTAAATTAACAAAACAAAATACTCTTGGAAGAGAAATTACTTACGCAAGAATGATTGAAAAATTAGATTATAAAGTGGTTTGGAGTAATGAGGCATTTACAATTTCTCAAAAAATAAAAGCATTATACCCACGAGCAAATACAACTTTTAGAGGTAAGAACCTAAAAATAATTAAAATCAAAGTTTTAAGTAGTGATGAAATTAAAAAAGAAAAATACATTTTAATGAGCAATTATTCAAAACCAGGTATTATTCTTGCTGTCATAGAAAATGAAGGAATAATAATTTCAACTAAAACTGATCCTATTATTTTGTTAGAAGCTAAACTTGAAGGCAAAAACATATCTAGAAAAAATCAATTGATACAACAGTTAAAGCCAACAGTAGGTGATTATTTCTCAGATTAAGTTTTAGATTCCTTTTTAGAGAATCCCCAAATGAAAGCAAAAAGAATCAAAACATAAAAATAATAGTCTGGAAGAATAGACTCTTTAATTAACGTATTTAGTAAAAGCTTAATCCCAACAATCAAAATTGCTACGTAACCAGCTGTTTCTAATCTAGAAAATATATCCAGAAGTTTTAGAAAAATTCCCGATGTAAATCTTAATGCTAATACACCAATAACTGCTCCAAATATAATTAATATGTACTGATCGCTGATAGCTACTGCAGTAGTAATACTATCTATAGAAAATGCAAAATCAGTAATTGAAAGAAGTGCTACAACTCTTAAGAACCTAAAATTATTATTTTTATTATCTTTACCATTCTCATCGTTTTCTATATCTGAATTTAAAAAAACATTTGAGAAGAATAAATATATTAGATAAAAACCAGCAAAAACCCTAATAAGAATAAACTTGAGAAGAAAATTAGACAATATGATGAGAATAATTCTAAATAATAGAGATATTGTTATCCCAATATTTAAGGCTCTTGACCTTAATTCTGAACTGTCGAGGGATTTAGTAAGAGAAGCTAGTGCTACAGCATTATCAGCCGATAATAATAATTCTAGAGAAATTAATATTGGTAAAAGTGTAAATATTTCGTACCAACTGTCTACTTGATCTAGTGTGGGTATGAAAGAATTTATTGCGGCAGAATCCATCGAATATTATTCACAATCAGTATAAAATCTAATATAATGTATCGAATATTTGTAATCAAGATTGATAACTATAAATGAGTTTAAATACTTTAGTTGATTATATTTCTAACTCACAAATTACTTTTGAATTAATAAAAAGAATTTCAAAAAATAATGAATTAAATATAGTTGGTTCAAGTAGATATGCAAAATCAATAATCATAGATAGCATCGCAAAAAAAGAGGAAAAAAATATATTATTAATTTGTCCTAATGAAGAAATTGCCTACAAATGGATTGGATATTTTGAAAGTATAAATGATAAAGCAGTTTTATATTATCCTCCAACAGAACATCTCCCATACGCATCAATTAATAAATCCAAAGAGATTGAATTTAGTCAGCTTACTGTTTTATCCAAATTGATAAAAAAAAAGAAAAATGACCTTAATATTGTTATATCAACAGAGAGAGCACTACAACCTCATCTAATAAATAAAAACTTATTAATTGAAAACAAATTAGAATTGCAAAAAGGGGTTCAAATCGAGATTCAAGAACTAGCAAATAAACTTACATTGCTGGGGTATATAAAGGATAATGTAACCTCAACAGAAGGATTCTGGAGTAGGAGAGGAGAAATAATAGATATTTATCCTGTCAATAATGAGTTTCCTGTAAGATTAGAATTTTTTGATAATGTAATTGAGAAAATAAGAGAATATGATCCCCATACTCAGAAAACATTAGAAAGTATCAATAATATTGAAATAATACAAGCTGGATTTGATTTGCTAATAAAAGATAAGTTAAATAATTTATCTAAGAACAGTATTTTTAATTCAGAAGATATAAAGAAAAATAATCTTGATCGTTATTTAGGAATAATTGAAAAACAACCCTCAAATATAATAGATTTTATAAATAGGGAAACAATTCTTGTAATTGATGAATTAGAAGATTGTAAAAAATTTGCGAATAATTGGTATCTAGATTCACAAAGTAACTTTGATAATTGTGCGTATGAATTAAATGAAAACCTTAAAAATAATGATATTAATTTAGAGGCCAAAGCTAATTTGCATTTAAAGTTTGACGAAATATTAAATTCACTAGGTAATTTTATTTTAATAAAATTTTATGAATTTGAATCTAAAGTCAATATTAATAATAGGTTTTTGTTAAACGATAAAAGATTAAATTCATATTCTAAAAATATAGGAAAATTATCCAATGATTTAAATAAAAATATAAAAAATAATGAAAAAGTATGGATATTATCAGCACAGCCATTGAGAGCTAGGACATTACTTTTTGAGCACGAATGTAATGCAAACTTCTTAAACAATCCTAATGATATTGATGCAGCATTTAAGTCAATTAACAATTCAACTCCTTTAATTTTAAAAAATAAAAACAATTATGAAATCGAGGGTTTTTATCTTCCTATATGGAAGGTTGTCCTGATAACAGATAAAGAATTATTTTCACAACAATCTCTTTTTAATAATGTATTCATAAGAAGAAAAAAAAGAAGTGTCAATTCAAATATAAATGTAAATAAGATTAGTCCCGGTGATTTTATAGTTCATAAAAATCATGGAATAGGAAAATTTTTAAAAATTGAAAAAATAAATATAACTGGAGATTCTAGAGATTATTTAGTCATTCAGTATCAAGACGGGAAGATTAGTGTTGCCGCTGATCAACTTGGTAGTGTTAACAGATATAGATCAAGCGGAAAAATAAAGCCAAAAATAAATAAATTAGGAGGGACAGAATGGGAAAGAATAAAGGAGAAAAATAAGAAACAAATCAAAAAAGTTGCTGTAGATATTTTAAAACTTTATGCAAAGAGAGAAAAATTAAAGGGGCACATTTACCCAGAAGATGGACCTTGGCAAGATGAATTAGAAGAATCGTTCCCTTATCAACCAACACCTGATCAAATTACTGCTGTAGAAGAAATAAAATCTGATATGGAAAGCAATAAGCCAATGGACAGACTAGTTTGTGGAGATGTAGGATTTGGCAAAACAGAAGTCGCTGTTCGGGCTATTTTTAAGGCCATTACATCAGGCAAGCAGGTAATATTACTAGCACCCACAACAATCCTAGCTCAGCAACATTGGAGAACAATAAATAATAGATTTTCACCTTACCCAATAAAAGTATCACTGCTCAATAGATTCAAAACCGTTAATGAAAGGAAAGAAATCTATTCAGGTTTGAAAAATAACAAAATTGATTTAGTTGTGGCAACGCACCAAATTTTAGGAAAAGAAATAGAAATTAAAAACTTAGGACTACTTGTTATTGATGAAGAACAAAGGTTTGGAGTAAGACAAAAGGAGAAAATTAAAAAAATTAAAACTAATATAGACGTTTTAACGCTCTCTGCAACTCCAATTCCAAGAACTCTTTATATGAGCTTATCTGGACTGAGACAAATGAGCTTACTAAATACTCCTCCTCCATCAAGAAGATCAATAAAAACATATTTATCTGAAATAGATATGGATGTTATAAGAACTGCAATTAATCAAGAACTTGATAGGGGAGGTCAAATTTTTTATGTTCTTCCAAGAATTTCTGATATTGATCAAGCTATAAACAAATTAAGAATTATGTTTCCGAGCTTAAAATTTATTGTTGCTCATGGGCAAATGAACGAAACGGAGCTCGAAAATGCAATGATTGCTTTTAATAATGGAGAAGTGGATCTAATGATATGCACAACGATAATTGAGAGTGGATTAGACATCCCTAGAGTAAATACAATCATTATTGAAGATTCTCACAAATTTGGCCTTTCACAACTTTATCAACTTAGAGGAAGAGTTGGCAGAAGCGGTGTACAAGCGCATGCTTGGTTATTTTATCCAAATATAAATAAAATTAATGACACTGCAAAACAAAGACTGAAAGCGATAAAAGACTTTTCAGAACTAGGAAGTGGATACCAACTTGCAATGAAAGATATGGAAATAAGAGGTGTTGGTAGTTTACTAGGAGAAGAACAAAGTGGAAAGGTTAATGCTATTGGATATGATTTATATATAGAAATGCTTCATGAGGCTATTACAGAAATCAGCGGGCAAGAAATACCTGAAGTTAACGACACGCAAATTGATCTACCAATAAATGCATTTATACCTGCAACATGGATATTAAACAGGGAAGAGAAACTTGAGGCTTACAAATCTGCTACTGAATGTTCAAATAATGATGAATTAACTGAATTAGCCACAGACTGGGTGAATAGATATGGAAACTTACCCAAACCTGTTGAGTCCTTAATTATGATAATGAGACTAAAATTACTATCTAAAAAATGTGGTTTTAATAAGATCAAGCTCAAAAAGCCAAATATCCTGATAGAGACAAAATTAAAAAATTCTACTTTTAAAATTCTTAAAAATTCTTTAGCAAGTAGTGTTCAAAATAAATTTCATTTTAATGAAGGCGAACAATTATCAGTAATTACTATAAGGGGTTTAGGTGCAACTGAAATTCAAAATCAAATTGATCAACTAATGTTGTGGTTCGGATCCTTTGAACGAGAAATAAAGAATTTCGATAAAGAACTTCTTATGAAACAAGAATAAATTATTAAATAATTATTTAAAATCCGCGAATCAGTTTGATTTAAGTTAGGTTTATAAAAATTTTTTTGTTTCATGGGTGAATACATAGACATCGGAATCCAAACTTCGATTTTACCCTTTTCAATTATTCTTTCATCTATTGTGCTCGGTATATTTGCATTATTTGGAGAAGAAACAGAAAATGATGATGATGATTCTGATTCAGGAAGTGGTGGCCTAATGCAACCTATTTGAGATTATTTATAATTTATTTGTTTTGATTTTCTCTTAGATACCCTAAATAACCTGTTAAAAGAACCTATTATTAGGATCAAAGCTATAAAAGAAGAAGCAAAAATAAAAACCACCAAGAATATTTCATAGAGATATGAAAAGAGATCAATTAATAATAAAAAAGATTTATTAATATTATTAGCTAGGTTTTGTAACAGCAAATTTTTATTAGGTATTAAATAATTTACATAAACTAATAAAATACTAAGAATAAACAAAAAGAAAGATTCACTAAATAGTCTTTTTTTAGATTTCCTTCTTAAATTTAATTTTTTTTTAAAAATATATTTATCAGATTTAATATTCAAATTTGGGATCTTTAAATCTGCCATACATCAAAGCTCAAAGAATAAATTGTAATTACTCTAAAAAGAAATTAACCTATAGTATCGTGTTTGTATTTAAGATGCTAATGGGTCTTTATTCAGGATTTAATCGTTTTTTTATTTCGATATTTTCAAAAGGACTATAAAAATAAATAAAAGAAGAAGAGAATAGAATTAAAGAGCAAATTGCAATAAACGGTGGAATAAAGAAATTGAAAAATTTAACTTTTTTATTTAAACCAAATCTTCCTTTTTTAGGTATGTAATTAGATACGTCAGTTTTCCTAATTCTTACGTTTGGCGAATCATTTAATTGATCAAAACAATTTATGGTATCTGAAAGCAATGAATTACCAATCTTTAAAACTAAAGGCTTTACATTTGGTTTAGAGCTCTTTAGAACAATATTATGTATGTAAAGATTATCAGCTTTTATATCAATTAATTTAGACTCATATATTGGCATTTTGTTTTTGATTAAAAGATTTGAATAAATATAAAAAGCATTCATAATAGGCCCCAAATGTTCAATTTTGCCTTCAATAAGTGGTTTATCAATTATGGTTAATTTCCATTGAGAAATTATAGATATTTGATCTTTATTTTCATTATTGGAATAATCTGGCAATCCGATTATTTCGAGACTTGTTGAAGATTGATGAAATGACAATTTATTTTGCATCATATTAAAAATCGTATAAAAAATTCTTCAACTTTTGATAACCCTGATTTGAAATGCAAAAAGATAAAATAAGCAAAGATTTTATTATAATCTCTTCATTTTCAGCTTGATTTAAAATCTTTTTCACTCTCAGACTATCTATATTAAATCTCTCTTTAATCAACTCAATAAATCTCTTATTAAAATCATTCCAAATAACTGAATTCGCTTTAATATCTTCTTTAGATTTCAGTATCTCTCTGATGTAAGGATATAAATATTTAGACATTTCAACTGTAATTCTGATTAAGGCATCGAATTCGTTAAGTTTAATATTGTTAGTAACATAAGATTTTCTTAAGGGATTATTGTTCCTTAATTTCCAAAAAGTCACTTTATTTGGTATCACATTATTTAGATTAAGTCTATTTGATAAGGCGTAGAAGGACTGGATACCATTTAAGTCAATAGTTTCTAGTGTTAACAATAATAAATCAAGCTTCTCTATAGCTTTTCTTGATACCTGATTTCCTCTAGTTAAAACTGTAATTGTTCTTTATTTATGTATGGGTGAATTATAACAGAATTATTAATCCATTTTTTGAAATAAAAATGAATATAACTTATCTAGTTCTTCAATAGTTAGCATTCCATAACTCCATAATAATATTGGTAATGGAGTGTTATTTTTTAAAGATAATTTTATACCAAGTTCAATAGTAGATTCATCTAAACCTAATACATTAAATAAATAAATTATCATTTCACTAGATACATAATTATTCATGAATTCTATTTAATACTTGAGTAAATGAGAGATTTAGTCATTTTATTTAGGACTAATTTTCTTGTAAAAAGAAATTTATTTAAAAGTAAAAATGAAAATTTCCTTATTGGAAATAAAAAAACGTTTTTATTAGCAAAAATTGATATCAATGAGTCAGTTATAAAAATAGTTGCGATGATATCTAAAATCCTGCTTGAAAAATACTTAAATTTAAATAATATCAATTGAATTTTAGTTATAGCATTATTTTTATTAAAAAGATCATAAATAGTATTAACATCTCTCCAACAAGTATTAAGTCCCTGACCACCAACAGGATGAAATGTATGAAATGCATCTCCTACAAAAACTAATTTTTTAAAATTTAAAACTGGCAAATTTAAAGATAATGAAACAGGAAAAATATTAAATTCGCCAATTATTTGGTCTAACTTAAATTCATCTGGCAAGATTGTTGATAAATTATCCATTAAAAAATTCTTGTCAGAATTTAACCTTTCAATTGCCTTTAATGTACTGGAAGTCCAAATCACTTGATATAAATTTTTATCTAAAGGTAATAATGCAAGTGGGCCTTCTTTTCTAAAAATTTCATAAGCTCGCTTTTCACAATGGCCTCTAAGAGAAACTTTAAAAGTTAAACAAGACTGATTATAAGATTTTTTAATGTCAACAAAATCTAAGAACTTTTTTTCAAGTGAGTTTGCTCCTGTTGAATAGAATTGATAATCAAATAATATTTTTTTACTTAACAATCTCTGCGGGGTCATAAAAAAAATATTTTCATAATTATCAATCTCTTGAAAAAATACGTTCATAAGATCCGAATGTTTAACTACCCAGCCAATATTTTCAGCAGAACTTATATCATCATCTAAGTCAGAAGTTGATAAATTGGTAAAAGCAGAAGTTACGCTATCTGAAATTGAAAGAGTATCAAAACCAAATAAATATGGTTCTAATTTTTCCCAAAGTCTGAATTTAGATAAGATTTTTCTTGTTGAGTGAGTAATTGCATAAGTTTTATCTTTATCAATTAATCTATCTTTTGTTAATAAATCAGTTAAAAAAATATTGCAATCAAATTTTGAAAGTGCAATTGAAAGTAATAAACCTGTGGGACCTGATCCAACAATTTTAAAATTGAAAATATTTTTCATCAGATTGTATAAGCATCAACTATCTATTCAGATAAATATAGCAAATTTCCTCAAATGCTGGTCTTAATAAATAGGGGTACTCACCAACCCATAAGTTAATTTCAGGAAGCCAAGCATCGGTCAAATAAAAATTTCTGTCAAAATTACGGTTATCAGATGTTATTAAACATCTAATATTCGAACCAACTCTAATTTGACTGTGCCTGTTTTCCATGGGGAAACTTAATTTTTCCAAATAACCATCTTCATCTTCTAATTCAAGAACTAACCAAGTCCTTTTGTTTTCGATAACTTCTAATCGACCTTGTCTATTAGATTGTTCTCTAGAGCTTTCAATCTTTTCTGTTTTATAGATATCTGATACATAACCATCAAATAAAGAAAAAAATTTATATTTTCTTACTTGTAAGTTTTTTCTACTTGATTCAAGAATTGGGCCCCAGATGATATACAAAAAGAAACCTACACATAAGAATAACCAGAAATTATTAGTTTGATCTCCAGTAGAACTAATAATTAATGAGATAAATCCACCAATTGAAGAGACTATTACTCTTTGAAGAATTTTTCTCGGATTCCCCAACGCGTACTTAAATTGACTTCCTGTACCAACTGCAGGAATAAGTTTTGAAATTTGACTTGAATTAATTGGAATTAACATTTTAAAAAATCAATTTTTCAAGTCCGTAAACTAAAGTTTCATAATTACCAATTTTTTTAATGGCCTGTAAAACTCCTGGCATATATGCCTTTCTATCAATAGTGTCATGCTTAATTGTGTAAGTTTCACCTTGAGATCCCATAATTACTAACTGATGAGCGAGTAATCCTGGTAATCGTACAGAATGTATATTAATTCCTGAATCTCTGAGCCCACCCCGTACTCCTTTCAATGACTCAGACTCTTTTACTAAATTCTGATTAAATTTCTTTGGATATTCTTCAATCATTTCTGCAGTTTTTATACACGTTCCACTAGGAGAATCAGCTTTTTGATTATGATGCATCTCAATTAATTCAATATTGTCATAAAACTTTGCGGCTACAGATGCTGCCTGCTGAAGAAGTATCATGCCTACTGAAAAATTTGGAATTATGGCACAACCAACAGATGCCTTCTGGGCAAAAACAGATAAGTCTTTTATTTGCGAAAGAGAAAGTCCTGTGGTTCCGACCACTGGTGAAATACCATATGCTATTGCTGATCTGGTATTTTCGTAAACAGAATCAGGATGAGTAAAATCAACAAGGACAGGTTTGATATTTTTATTTCTATAAATTTGACTAACAGAACATAAAGTTCCTTCAAAATCATTTGAAACTAAAACATCACAATTTTTAATCTTTAATAATTCAGAAATATTTGAGCCATTGTTCTTTTCATTTATGTCGATTGCTGCAACCAGTTCACAATCTGTAGAATTTAATACCGTATTAACAACTTCGCTACCCATTCTGCCTAAAGCTCCGGAAACAAGTACTGGTATGGGTTTTTTAGAATTTTCAATCATTTTTTTAAAAAATTTTTTTTTAAAGGTTGTTACACGCTATTTATATTGCACACAATAACGTCTTTTCATTCGTAGGCTGGTAGAAATACTTAAAGAAATCAATGTTTACGCAGGTCCGCTCAGCAAACCGCAGAGTATCTCCTGTTGAGGATAACAAACACAAAGTTGTAATAAAAGCAGTTTATGTTGTCCTTGAGCCACAATACCAAAATTCCTTAACGGAAGCTGCAAAGTCAATAAACAAAATTAATGGGCCAATAGGTATCGACCTTAGTGGTTATCTTATCGAAGAACTTAGAAATGATAGTAATTTTGAAGATTTTAAAGAAGACATAGCTAATGCAGACATATTTGTAGCTTCTCTAATTTTCATCGAAGATCTCGCTCAAAAAGTAGTTGATGCAGTTTCTCCATATAAAGACAATCTTAAGGCATCAATTATTTTTCCCTCTATGCCAGAGGTGATGAGATTAAACAAATTAGGTTCATTTAGTATGGCCCAACTTGGTCAATCTAAAAGTATTATTGGAGATTTAATAAAAAAGAAAAAAGAATCTGATGGAGCGAGCTTTCAAGATTCAATGTTGAAATTATTAAATACTCTACCTTCAATACTTAAATATCTACCTGTAGAAAAAGCACAAGATGCTAGAATTTTTATTCTGAGTTTCCAGTACTGGTTAGGTGGTACTACTGAGAACTTAAAAAACTTTTTGTTAATGATTTCTGAAAAGTACGCCGTTTCAGAAAACATAAAAGATCAAATAGAAGAATTCAAAATTCAAGACCCTGAAACATTCCCAGATTTAGGAATTTGGCATCCTCTCGCACCTTGTATGTTTGAGAGTCTTAAAGAATATCAAAATTGGGAAATTAATAGAAAAGATATAAACCTCAAGGATGACAAAACTCCAACAATAGGACTAGTGCTTCAAAGGAGCCATATAGTTACGGGAGATGATGCTCATTACGTTGCTGTTATTCAAGAATTGGAATATAGAGGTGCGAGAGTAATCCCTATCTTCTGTGGGGGTCTAGATTTTTCTAAACCTGTTAATGAATTCTATTTTGATTCAATAAATAAAGATCAACCTATAGTTGATGGAGTTGTATCTCTAACTGGATTTGCACTAGTTGGTGGGCCAGCAAGACAAGATCATCCTAAAGCTATTGAAGCTTTAAAAAGACTAAACAGACCTTATATGGTTGCACTTCCATTAGTCTTTCAAACCACTCAAGAATGGGAAGATAGTGATCTAGGTTTACACCCAGTTCAAGTAGCACTTCAGATTGCAATTCCAGAGCTGGATGGTGCAATTGAACCTATTATTCTCTCAGGTCGTGATGATGCTACAGGTAAGGCCCATACGCTCCAAGATCGAGTTGATGTAATCGCTGAAAGAGCAATAAAATGGTCAACTTTAAGAGTTAAGCAAAGAAAGGATAAAAAATTAGCCATCACAGTATTTAGTTTTCCACCAGACAAAGGAAATGTTGGAACGGCAGCATACTTGAATGTTTTTGGTTCAATTTATAGAGTACTTCTTGAAATGAAATCGAAAGGGTATCAAATAGATGAACTTCCAAGTAATTCAAAAGAATTAATGGAAAAAGTAATTAATAATCCTGAAGCGATGGATGGCTCTCCAGAGTTAAATATTGCTCATAAGATGTCAGTAAAAGAATACGAAGAATTCACACCATATTCACAAAGACTTGAAGAGAATTGGGGTAAACCTCCCGGGAACCTAAATAGCGACGGACAAAATCTTCTTATCTACGGAAAACATTTTGGAAATGTTTTTATAGGAGTTCAACCTACATTCGGTTATGAAGGTGATCCCATGCGATTACTTTATTCAAGAAGTGCAAGTCCTCATCATGGTTTTGCTGCATATTACACTTATGTAGAAAAAATCTGGGGAGCTGATGCTGTTCTCCATTTTGGAACTCATGGCTCACTTGAATTTATGCCTGGAAAACAGATGGGCATGAGTGAAACTTGCTATCCAGATTCTCTCATTGGTTCATTACCTAATTTGTATTACTATGCTGCTAATAATCCTTCTGAAGCAACAATTGCTAAGAGAAGAGGATACGCTTCAACTATTAGTTATCTAACTCCTCCAGCAGAAAATGCAGGACTCTATAAAGGACTTAAAGAGCTAAGTGAACTCGTTGGTTCTTATCAACAATTAAGAGAAAATAGCAGGGGTATTCAAATTGTTAATGCAATAGTCGAGACTTCGAAACAATGTAATCTTGATAAAGATGTTGAGCTTCCTCCAAAAAACGTAGAAGAACTTTCAATAGATGAAAGAGATTTATTTGTTGGTAATGTCTATAAACAGTTGATGGAGATTGAAAGTAGATTGTTACCTTGCGGTCTCCATACTATTGGAGAAGCTCCAACAGCAGAAGAAGCTGTTGCAACACTTGTTAATATTGCATCTTTAGAGAGAGAACAAGAAGGATTAAGATCTCTTCCTGGATTACTTGCAGAATCCATCGGACTAACTATTGAACAAATTTATGATGGAAATAATAAAGGTGAACTTAAATTTGTAGAGTTAAACGAAAGAATCATAAAGACAGCAAGAGAGTCGATTTTTGCGATGGTCAACTCTTTAAAAATTGTTGACGGCAGAGTTTATTTAGAAAAATCACTTCTTTCCAAACTTTTTGATTTACTTAAAGTTTTTGGTCTAAATCTACCTACCCCTTGGCTAAGAGTCTGTAGATTTAATGGATTTAATGAAATTAATCAGAAAGAATTAAATAAATTATTTGATTACTTACTTTTCTGCCTGGAACAGGTTTGCGCAGACAAAGAAATGGATAGCCTCATTAAAGCACTAGATGGAAATTATGTTTTACCTGGACCAGGTGGAGATCCCATAAGAAATCCAGGTGTTTTGCCCAGTGGTAAAAATATCCATGCACTTGATCCTCAATCAATCCCAACTACAGCAGCGGTAGCTTCAGCGAAGTCTGTTGTTGACAAATTAATTGAGAGGCAGAAAGAAGAGCAAGGAACTTGGCCTGAAACAATAGCTTGTGTTTTATGGGGTACTGATAACATCAAAACTTACGGAGAGTCACTGGCACAAATCTTATGGTTTGTTGGGGTAAAACCAAAACCAGATTCTGTTGGAAGAATTAACAAACTAGAATTAATCCCTTTAGAAGAATTAGGTAGGCCAAGAATAGATGTCGTAGTTAACTGTTCAGGAGTATTTAGAGATCTATTTATCAATCAAATGGCATTAATAGACCAGGCAGTCAAATTAGCAGCTGAAGCTGATGAACCATTGGAATCTAATTTTGTAAGGAAACATTCACTAGAACAAGCAGAAAAAGAAGGCACTTCCATCAGAGAAGCTTCAGCGAGAGTATTCTCTAATGCAAGTGGAAGTTACAGTTCAAATGTAAATTTAGCCGTAGAAAATTCAACTTGGGAGGAAGAAAATGAATTACAAGAAATGTATTTATCTCGCAAAACATATGCTTTTAATGCTGATAATCCAGGTGAGATGAATCAAAAAAGAGAAGTATTTGAGTCAGTAATGAAAACAGCAGATGTTACATTTCAAAACCTTGATTCTTCAGAGATTTCATTAACAGATGTTAGTCATTATTTTGATTCGGATCCAACAAAATTGATCAAGACATTAAGAGATGACGGAAAAGAACCAAGTAGCTACATAGCGGATACAACCACTTCTAATGCTCAGGTTAGAACACTTGGAGAAACTATCAGATTAGACTCAAGAACAAAACTTTTAAATCCTAAGTGGTATGAAGGTATGCTCAAATCTGGCTACGAAGGAGTTAGAGAACTTTCTAACAGACTTAATTACACTCTTGGTTGGAGTGCGACAAGTGGTCAAGTAGATAATTTTGTATATGAAGAAACTAATGAAACATTTATAAATGACCAAGAGATGAGGAAAAGATTAATGGATCTTAATCCTAATAGTTTCAGAAGAATTGTTGGAACTCTACTAGAAGTCAATGGTAGGGGATATTGGGAAACTTCAGATGAGAATATAGAACAGTTGAAAGAACTATACCAAGAGGTAGAGGATAAAATCGAAGGAGTTAAAGAATAATAAACTTGTTATTTTCTGTAAAGCCTATCAGCTACTTTCAGGATTTGGTAATTTAGTTTAACGTTGTGAACTCTCACAATGTCAATATTAAATTGAGAACAAAGACAACTTATTGCAAGTGTTCCTATATCCCTTTCTTGTGGATTTTTCTCATTCAAAATTTCTCCTATAAATCTCTTTCTAGATGCACCTATCAAAATTGGCAACTTCCATTTTTTAAATACATCTAAGTTTTTCAAAATTTCCAAATTATGAATGATATCCTTTGAAAAACCAATTCCAGGATCCACTATTATATTTCTTTCAGATATATTTTTTTCTAAAGCATTCTTTATTAAATTATCAAGCGAGCACGTAACATCATTCAATACATTCTGGTAATTGGAGAGTTGATTCATATTTTGACTATTACCACGACTATGAGTTATGACAAATGGACAGTTGAATTTTGATACTACATCCAAAATTTTTATATCTCTTCTTCCTCCCGTGACATCATTTATCCAATTAGCACCATTTAAAAGAGCTTCGTAAGCCACTTCAGAATTAAAAGTATCAATAGAAATTAAAACATCTGGAAATTCAGATTTTATTAATTTTAGATATGGGATCAATCTTTTTATTTCAATACTAGAACCAACTTCTTCAGCCCCAGGTCTTGTACTTTGAGCACCTAGATCAATAACATCAACACCATTTCTTAAGAAATGATTTACTTGATCTAAAACTTTTTTTGAAGAGTTTAATTCCCCACCATCACTAAATGAATCAGGAGTTAAATTAATAACTCCCATAATTGAAGTTTTTTGGCCCCAGCCTTTTGGCCATGGATTTTTCTTATTGATAATTTGCAATTCTCGCGAAACTATTCGGATCTAATGAAGCTCCCCCAACTAACACCCCATCTATATCACTCATTGACATGATTTCGTCAATATTATTAGGTTTAACAGATCCTCCATATTGAATAATTACATCATCAAAACCTATTAATTGCCGAATCAAAGAACATATCTTATTAGCGTCTTCTGCCTCACATGTTTTACCAGTGCCAATAGCCCATATCGGTTCATAGGCAACAATTAAATTAGAGGGATCTGTATTTTCTAATCCTTGTTCGACCTGTCTAGTAATGACTCTATCAGCTTCTCCTCTTTCTCTTTGTTCTAATGTTTCTCCTACACAAACTATTGGAGTAAGTCCACTAGATTGAGCAAAAACTGCTCTTTTATTAATTTGTTCATCACTTTCACTAAAATATTTCCTTGGTTCACTATGTCCAACAATTGCATATGAGACACCATGTTCAAGAAGCATTTTTGGAGATATTTCTGCAGTAAATGCTCCTTTATCTTCCCAATGAATATTTTGACTAGAAATATCTATATAATTAAAATCAGAATGATCAGAAAAAGTAGAAATAGCTGTAAAAGGTGGAGCAATGACAATTTTACGATCGTCTTTAATGTTTTTTATTAAAGGAATAAACTCTTCTAGATAGGATTTAGC
>QCBN01000007.1 GCA_003281585.1 Prochlorococcus sp. AG-347-I15 | reverse complement strand
ACTCAAATTGCTGCTACCAGAATAGATAGAGGAACTGATATTAATTTTGAGGCTTTAACTAAAGAGTATTTGTCATTAGTTTCCTTAAACAAAAATTTTGAAATTAGATACAAAACGGAATTAGTAGATTTAAAGAAAATTGATAAAAAACAATGGGAACTAGAAATCAGTTCTGAAGGTAGAAAAACTTCAATTAGAACTGGCTACGTTTTTCTTGGTGCTGGTGGAAAAACAATTAATTATTTACAAAAATCAAAAATTCCAGAAGCAAAAAGTTATGGTGGATTTCCTGTTAGTGGGAAATGGCTTATTTGCGAGAAAAAAGATCTAACAGAAAAACATAACTCAAAAGTTTATGGTAAGGCTGATATTGGATCGCCTCCAATGTCTGTGCCTCATTTAGACACCAGATGGATTGATAATAAAAAACTTCTTTTATATGGACCTTTTGCTGGTTTTACAACGAAATTTCTAAAACAAAGTTCATACTTTGACTTATTTAGTTCAATTAAAAAGAATAATATTTTTTCTATGTTAGACGTTGGTTTCAAGAATAACGATTTAATTAATTACCTAATATCACAATCATTAAAGAACCATACCTCAAGAGTTGAGAATTTAAAGAATATGATGCCATCAGCTAATCCTTCTGATTGGTATTTAAAGAATGCTGGTCAAAGAGTCCAAATAATTAAAAAAACTGAAGGTGGTGGTTCTTTGAAATTTGGAACTGAGATTGTAAATTCATCTGATGGATCATTATCTGCTTTGTTGGGAGCCTCTCCGGGAGCAAGTACTGCGGTTTCAATTATGGTTGAGGTTCTAAAAAAATCTGTTTTATTTTTAAACGAAAAGCATAATCTTCAGAAAAAAATAAATGACTTAATTCATCCAGAACTATCAGTCTCTGAAAATTACAGTACCTTCATAAAAGAAATTAAAAAAAGAAATAATTCCATTTTTGGTTTCCATCCATAATTCTAATTAGCTAATATTAATCAAGATGTAATAAGAGGAGAATTTTTCTTTCTATATGACTGATATATCGGTTTCAAAAATTAGAAATTTCTGCATAATCGCTCATATTGACCATGGTAAATCTACCCTTGCAGATAGGTTACTTCAAGACACTGGTACTGTGCAGCAAAGGGATATGCAAGAACAATTTTTGGACAGTATGGATCTTGAAAGAGAGAGAGGAATTACTATCAAGTTACAGGCCGCTAGGATGAAATATAAAGCTGAAGATTCCCAAGAATATGTTTTGAACCTAATAGATACTCCAGGGCATGTTGATTTCTCTTATGAGGTTAGTAGATCTCTTCAAGCTTGTGAAGGCGCCTTGCTCGTTGTTGATGCAAGTCAAGGAGTAGAAGCTCAAACCTTAGCAAATGTTTATCTTGCCTTAGAAAATAATCTTGAAATAATTCCTGTTTTAAATAAAGTTGATTTACCAGGGGCTGATGCTGAAAAAATAAAACAAGAAATAGAGGAAATTATTGGACTTGATACATCTAATGCAATAAATTGTTCAGCAAAAACTGGAGTTGGTATTAAAGATATTTTGGAAGCAATCGTAAGAAGAGTTCCTCCTCCTCAAGATGAAATTAAACTACCTACAAAGGCATTGATTTTTGATTCTTATTATGATCCGTACAGGGGAGTTATTGTTTATTTCAGGGTGATATCTGGGTCTCTAAATAAGAGAGAAAAAATATTATTAATGGCAAGTAAGAAAAATTATGAACTAGATGAGATAGGAATAATGGCGCCTGATCAGCAGCAAGTTGATGAATTACATGCAGGAGAAGTTGGTTATTTAGCTGCTTCTATAAAATCAGTTGCTGATGCGAGAGTAGGAGATACGATTACTCTTTTAAATTCACCTGCCAATGATCCTTTGCCTGGATATAAGACAGCAAATCCTATGGTTTTTTGTGGCTTATTCCCGACTGATGCTGATCAATTCCCAGATTTAAGAGTATCACTAGAAAAATTACAATTATCTGATGCAGCTTTAAAATATGAGCCCGAAACCAGTAGCGCAATGGGCTTCGGATTTAGGTGCGGATTCCTAGGGCTTCTTCATATGGAGATTGTTCAAGAAAGATTAGAAAGAGAATATGACTTGGATCTAATCGTAACGGCACCATCAGTTATTTATAAAGTTAATTTAAATCAGCAGGAACATATCTTTATTGATAATCCTTCTACAATTCCTGATCCACAACTTAGAGAATCAATAGAAGAGCCTTATGTGAAAATGGAAATTTATGCTCCCAATGAATTTAATGGAACATTAATGGGTTTATGTCAGGAAAGAAGGGGAGTATTTATAGATATGAAATACATCACGACAGATCGAGTTACCTTGATTTATGAAATTCCATTAGCAGAAGTTGTTACAGATTTCTTTGATCAAATGAAAAGTAGAACCCAAGGTTATGCATCAATGGAATATCATTTGATTGGCTATAGAAAAAATGACCTTGTTAGATTAGATGTTCTAATAAATTCAGAAAGAGCAGATCCATTAACTTCTATTGTTCATAAAGATAAGGCTTATGGAATTGGCAGAAGTTTAGTTGAGAAATTAAAAGAACTTATTCCAAAACAACAATTTAAAATACCTATTCAAGCATCAATCGGTAGCAGGATTATTGCAAGTGAAAGCATAAGTGCCTTGCGAAAAGATGTTTTATCTAAATGTTATGGAGGGGATATTTCTAGGAAAAAGAAACTTTTAAAGAAACAAGCCAAAGGTAAAAAGAGGATGAAGGCAATGGGTAAAGTTGAAGTCCCTCAAGAAGCTTTTATGGCAGTCTTGAAATTAAACCAATAATTTCTTTTAATTTAAAATTTATAGCTATTTATTTTTAAAAGAATTGGGTATATTTCATTTATATCTTTAAAAAAAGATTTTGGATATTAACTCATTTAATCGTGTCGGCGCAAATATCAGAAAAGCTGGATTTTTAATTGTACTTTTTTATCTTCTTGTTGTTTTAATAATGAAGTTTTTAGAGGTCAATAATTTTTTTGGCTATTCATTTTCAATGTTAAGCAATGATATCTTTGCCCCTCCTTCTCTTAATCATTTTTGTGGCACAGATAGATTAGGAAGAGATGTTTGCTTAAGAACTTTGCAAGGATCATCATTAGCGATAGAAGTTGTATTCTTAGCTATTCTTTTTTCATTAAGTTTGGGTTTGCCATTGGGATTATTAAGTGGATATTTTGGTGGTTTTTTTGATAAATGCTTATCACTAATAATGGATACTATTTTTTCAATACCCGTAATTTTGCTTTCAGTTGTTGTGGCTTTTGTATTGGGTAAGGGTATCCTTAACGCGGCTTTGGCATTGTGTATTGTTTACTCTCCTCAATATTTTAGATTAATCAGAAATCAAACAATATTGGTTAAATCCGAAACTTATGTGGAAGCAGCTAAAGTTGCAGGAGCTGATGTTAAAAAAATTATTTTTAAATATATTCTCCCAAATGTAATAACACCATTGCCTATTCTGCTTACCCTAAATGCTGCAGATGCTGTTTTGGTATTAGGAAGTTTAGGATTTTTAGGCCTTGGCGTTCCTGCAGATGTCCCAGAGTGGGGAAGTGATTTAAATCTGGCTCTTGCCGCTTTACCTACAGGTATCTGGTGGACGGCTTTGTTCCCAGGTTTGGCAATGTTTTTTTTAGTTTTAGGTCTTTCTTTTATAGGAGAGGACCTTGAAGAAATTTTTGATAGTCAAAATTCTGAATAAATTTAGTTATCTGTAATAGGATCAAGTCCTCCTTGATCATTTAACTTTGGATATTCTTTAGCTGATTTTTTATACACCGCAGCTAATTCTGGGTAACACCATTCAAAAAGTGTTTTTTGATATTCATTCATATTTAACCCTTCTCCATTAGCGGGCAATATGCCTTTATTTTTTCTTTGGCGAACAGCTTCAAATAATAATATAGAAGCTGCAACTGAAACATTTAGAGATTGAACCATACCTCTCATAGGTATAAAAATTGATTGATCAACCATTGATATAAGTTCATTACTTAGTCCCCATTTTTCTGCTCCTAAAACAAAACATGTATTTTGAGAATAATCAAAATTTCTATAATCTACTGATTCACTATTAAGAGTCGTTCCATATAATTTAAAACCCTTATTCTTTAAATCAGATATTGCCGTGATAGTGTTTTCATGATTATTCAGTTTTACCCATTTTTGACTTCCTTGAGCAGTACTATTAAAAGTCTTAACGGAATTCGTTTTGCTAATAAAATTTGCTTCGAAAACTCCTGCTGCATCACATGATCTTAATATCGCAGATAAATTATGTGGTTTATTGACATCCTCAACTAAAACAGTCAAGTTTTTCATTCTGCGATCTAAAACACTTTTGATTCGTTCAAATCTTCTTGGCAAAATTGACATTTATAATTTTTTCACACTTTTAGATTATATTCAAAAAATATTGATTACCTATTAAATCTCTTGGTTTATAATATTTTGGTAGTTTAAATTAACTCAATGGCATACATAGAATGGGACTATACAGTAATAACAAGTATGGTAGAAAAACAAGGGTGGGACTTGCCTGATCGTGAATCGGAAGAATGGAATAAATTTAACGATGAATTAGGAGAGAAAATGAGAGGTGTTGGACTTATTTTTGAAAAATATTGTAAATTTACTCCTGATGTAGGAGAAGGAGTTCATCTTCTTGACGACTGATCATAAATAGTTTTAAACCATTGATGTATCCCTTAATCAATGGCTTATTAATTAATAAGATAATATATTTTCTATAAATTAGAACTGGCAATTATTAAGGCTTTATAAAGTTTGTACTCTAAAAAAATATTTTTATTCCACAAAAAAGTTATTTAATTTCTATATTTGAATATAAATATGAAAAATAAATTAACTTTTTTGTTCGATGGTGGTTGTCCGCTTTGTTTGAGAGAAACAAATTTTCTTAAAAAAAGAGATACCTTAAATCAAATTGCATTTATAGATATTAATAGTAAGGATTATGATCGAAGTCGTTTTAATGACATCTCATATTCAGAAGCTATGTCAAACCTGCATGGGATTATTGAAAATGGTGAAATTATTAGGGGACTAGATGTACTTGCATATTCTTATGAATTAGTTGGTTTAGGTTGGGTTTATTATCCCTTGAAGATTAAGCTCTTATCTCCATTATTGAGATTGGTTTACAGATATTGGGCAAAATATAGACTTCAAATTACAGGTAGATCCGATATTGAAAAACTTTGTACCTCACAATGTGAACAATAAATATGGAAAGTATCGATATAGACAGAATAATAGAAATGTGTTGGGAAGATAGAACACCCTTTGAAGCTATCGAGTATCAATTTGGTTTAAAAGAGGAAGATGCGATAAAAATTATGCGTCAAAATCTTAAACCAAAATCTTTCAAAGTCTGGAGAAAGAGGGTTTCGGGAAGAAACACAAAACATATGGCCCTTAAAGATTCAACTAGATTTAAATCTACGCATAAAAGAAAATTATAAATTTTGAAAAATCTTTCTACTAAAACTTGTCCTGTTTGCAATAGGCCGTTTGAGTGGCGTAAAAAATGGAAAAACTGTTGGGATGATGTTATCTACTGTTCAAAAAGATGCAGTAACAGGAAGTCGCAAAGATGAAACAAGTATCAATTATTTTCCCGAATCAACTTTTTAGAGAAAGCCCAATCTTAAAAATAAATTGTGAAGTTTTGATTTTGGAAGACTCATTATTTTTTGGAAATGATAAATTTCATAAATTAATTAACCATAAAAATAAGTTAGTTTTTCATAGAGCATCTATGCTCGCTTATAAAAATTATTTAGAAATATCTGGCTTTAAAGTTTTATATATCGAAAACAAGAATAATATTTCTACAGTTGATTACTTATCGGAATTTATTAAAAATAAATATCAGAAAATAAATCTCATTGACCCTCATGATTTTTTAATAATGAAGAGGATTAATAATTTTGTTGAAAGTAATAATTTAGTTTTAAATATTTTGCCTTCTCCTATGTTTATGAGCAATGAAGATTTAAAAGATTTATTTGCATCAAATGCAAAAAAACCTCTTATGGGGAGATTTTATGAGAATCAAAGAAAGAGCCAAAAGATATTAGTTAATCCTGATGATTCACCTGAAGGTGGTAAATGGAGTTTCGATGAAATGAACAGAAAAAAATTACCAAAAAAAATAAATATACCCGATATACCTAAATTACAAAAAAATAAATTTGTAGTTAATGCAGAAAGGTCATTAGCCAATTTTGATATTGAGTTTATTGGAGATAGTAATAACTTTTTATATCCAACTAATTTTGAAGAGGCAGATCAATGGTTAAATGATTTTTTTAAATATAGATTTTTCTTATTTGGAGATTATGAGGATGCTATTTCTAAAGAAAATTCTTTTTTATGGCACAGTTTACTTTCTCCCCTTTTAAATAGCGGCTTATTAACCCCAGATGTGGTAGTAAATAAAGCATTACTTTTTGCAAAAAATAATAATGTTCCTCTTAACTCTTTAGAGGGTTTTATTCGTCAAATTATTGGATGGAGAGAATTTATTTGCCTCGTCTATAAAAAGTACGGAACAAAGATGCGAAATAGTAATTTTTGGAATTTTGAAGATAAGCCAATTCCAAAATCTTTTTATCAAGGAAATACAGGAATTGAACCAGTAGACGTTGTTATAAAAAATATTATTAAATTTGGTTATTGTCATCATATTGAGAGGCTAATGATTGTTGGCAACTTTATGCTTCTATGTAGAATTCACCCCAACCAAGTTTATAAATGGTTTATGGAAATGTTTATTGATTCCTATGATTGGGTTATGGTCCCAAATGTTTACGGAATGAGTCAGTTTAGTGATGGTGGTATCTTTTCAACAAAGCCATATATATCAAGCTCTAATTATGTAAAAAAAATGTCTAATTTTAAAAGTGGCACATGGTGTGAAATATGGGATGGCTTATTTTGGAAATTTATTAAAGATAATGAAAGCTTTTTTAGAAAGCAATATCGTCTGGCAATGTTAACGAGAAATCTCGATAAAATGTCAGAGGAAAAATTAAATAATCACTTAAAAACGGCCGATAAATTTTTAAGAGATATTCAATAAGTTATAAGTAATAACCTACAGTTGTCTTTGAAAAATTAAAAGAACATTATGTTATGAAGAAATATTAAGTACGGATGTTAACTTAGAAAAAATTAGATTTATCTAATGGAAATTGGAACACTTTTTTTAAAAAGTAATTCGACGGGAATCATCACTTTTTCTGAATTAGATTGGATAACTACCCATCAATCTAATTTCACTAGGTTGGAGGAATCCATAGCAATTAAATTAGGAAGAATGCTTGATGCAGGATCTATCAATATTGGTTGCCGTTTGAAATCCTGAATAAGTTTTATTTTAATAATGAAGTATCAAAAAGAAAAAAAAATATTTTTTCGAGAAAGAATCCATTCTTTAAATATCTTTCTTTTTTTAGGATTTAATCTTTCACTTATTTCTATCTTAGGTTTTATTTGGTTTAATTCTGCAATTGAAAAAGTAGTTTAAATTTTTGAATTTTTTGTATATTAAAGTTATCTTTAAAAAATTAATTATATTTTGAGCAAAGGATATTTACAAAGAAAGGCAGCTTGGGAAATTTTATTAAAAGTTAGTTCTGGTGATTTTTCTGATCATGCTCTTGAAAAGGTTTTAAAAAATTATCAATTTTATCCTCTTGATATAGCTTTTATTACGGAATTATCTTTTGGATGCATAAGATATAGAAAATTTCTTGATCTTTGGACGGATCATACATCAAAAATTACTCATAAAAAGCAGCCTCCAAAGTTAAGATGGCTTCTACATATAGGTTTGTATCAACTATTGAAAATGGATAAAATCCCATTTCCTGCTGCTATTTCTACCACTGTAGAAGTAGCTAAAAAAACAGATTTAAATGGTTTAGCGGGAACTGTAAATGCGATATTGAGAAATGCATCAAGAAAATTAGAACAAAATATCTTTCCAGAATTATCTTCTGATAGAAAAGAAAGAATTTCATATCTTGAATCATTCCCATTATGGCTTGTGAAGGATCTTTATAAATGGGTCGGCAATAGCGAGGGTGAAAATATCATTAAGGCATTTAATAAAAAACCATCAATTGATTTGAGAATTAACCAATTAAAAACTAATTTAGATAACTTTTTGAAAGTACTTCATGAAAATAAAATTGATGCTGAAATTATTAAAGATTTACATAATGGAATTACTTTAAAATCTAATCCAAGATCTGTAAAAAATTTACCAGGATATAGTGATGGACTTTGGACAATTCAAGATAGATCTTCTCAGTGGATAGCACCTCTCTTAAACCCAAAAGAAGGTGAAAAGATTTTAGATGCTTGTGCAGCTCCAGGAAGTAAGTCTACCCACCTTGCAGAATTAACAAATGATAGTGCTGAAATCATTGCCGTAGATAGATCAGCAAAAAGATTGAAAATACTACAATCAAATTTAGAAAGGTTAAATTTGAAATCTGTTAATACCCTTAAGGCTGATGCTACTAGTTTGATTGAATTAAATCCTAAGTTTATATCTTATTTTGACAAGATTTTATTAGATGCTCCATGTTCAGGCATTGGTACTCTTTCCAGGAATCCAGATTCTAGATGGTCTTTAAGTAAAGAAAAAATAAAATCTTTAACTTTATTACAGGAAAAACTTTTGGAGAGTATTTTCCCTCTTTTAAAAAAAGATGGTATTTTAGTTTATTCGACTTGTACTATTTGTCCTGATGAAAATAATCTATTAATTGAACGATTTATTGAAAAAAACAAAACTTTAAAATTGGTTAGCCAAAAGCAAATTTTACCTAGCTTGGATTATCCTGGTGATGGATTTTATTCTGCAATAATTTCTTATAAATCTTAAAAATATAATTTATTTTTTAATTGGAATTTTATAAATTTCAGATATGAACTTCTTCCATAAATAAGCTGCATTCCCACTAGATAAATCAGATTCCTTATTATCGTCGTAACCTATCCAGATCCCTGTTGTAAGGTTATCAATGGAACCAATAAACCAGAGATCTTTATTTCCATCAGATGTTCCTGTTTTCCCATAAATCTTCTTACCTTTTATGAAGGCTGCTTTTGAAGTTCCTTCTTTTACAGATTTTTCAAGAAGTTTATTTATTTTCTTATTTATTTTTAAATCTAATATTTCCTTGGAAATAGATTTATTTTCCCAAATAGGTTGTTTTTTAAATGATTCTATTTTTTCTATGATTTCAGGGCTTTGAATCTTCCCATTATTGTTTATTGCAGAATATGCATTTGTGATGTTTAAAAGATTATCTCCGTAGGCGCCAATAGCTAATGATGGGAATTCATCAAACTCTTGCTCGTAACCTAGTCCAAATGAATTCGCTAAATTAATAATATTTTTTAAGCCAATTTTTTTTGTTATTAATATTGGAACGATATTTGATGAACTTTTAAATGATTCAATCAAAGATATTGAACCTCTATAGTCTTCTGAAAAATTTTTTGGGCAATAACTTTCCCAGCATATTGGTAAGTCTTCAAATTTATCGCTTAATTTTATTCCTTCTATTAATGCAGCAGCATAAGGGATTATTTTAAAAGTAGAACCTAAAGGTCTTACAGATGAAATTACTCTATTGTATTCATTAATTGATGGATTTTTGCTGGTTATCATTGTCCTAATTAGTCCTGTGTTTGATTCGATAGATAACAGACCAAATTCAAGTTCTTTAGGCCCTGTGTATCTTGATATTTTTTGACCTTTTTCTTGCCAATCTTTATTGATAGAAGATTTAATTCTTAAAAACTTATAATCATTTTTACTTCCAATTTTTTTATCTGTTTCCTGAAGAATAAAGTTTATTAGTAATTTATCATCTAAAAAATTATTAGCTGTTTGATAATTTAACTTTATTGTTTCTTTAATAGCCTTATTCTTATTTACAAGAGAAATATATCCATCTACATACATTGATTCAAGAACTTTATTTCTATTTTTAATAGCTAGTTCTAAATTTTGATAAGGTGAATAAATTGATGGAGCTGGAGCTAATCCTGCAATTAATGCGATCTCTGATAATGTCAATTCTTCTATAAATTTTCCAAAATAAACTTGGGCAGCCTCGTCTACCCCGTATGCTCCTGATCCTAGATAAATATTATTTAAATATAATTTTAAAATTTGATTTTTGTCATATCTAAATTCAAGTATGAGTGATATAAATATTTCTTTGATTTTTCTTTGAAAACTTAAATCATTATTTAGAAAAAGTAATCTAGCAACTTGTTGTGTAATCGTACTTCCTCCCTCTTTAACATAACCACTTCTAATATTTTGAATAAGGGCACGAGAAATACTTTTTAAATCTATTCCATTATGTTTATAAAATCTTTTATCCTCAGAAGATATAAAAGAATGTTTAAGAGAAAATGGAATTTTATGATAACTATTATCTATTTCAAATTTGCGGCTTAATTTGCTTAGTATCTTATTATCAGAAGATGATATTACGTAAGAATATTTTGTTTCCCGAGACTTTTTATTTTTAGAAACGTCAAATTTTAAGGTACTAAATATTAGACTAAAAAAATATAGAGATATTCCAGAAAAAATTAATATTGGAATTATTAAAACAAAAGATTTGAATTTAATCTTTTGCACCTTAAGCAACTAAAAAACTATGTCCTATCGCTAAAGCTGTAACTAACATTCCAGTTATAAGGAACGGTTGGGCACTTGCTTGATATTTGACATCAAACTTTAAAGGATCTCTTAGTAACCACATATCTTGAAATGTAATTTGTGGAATTACCAATAAAACCAAAATTACAGAGGCTAAATGTTGACCGATAATGATTAATACTATAACCATTGCTAATTGAAAAATGTCAATTAGTCCTGCACTTATTCTACTTGCATTTTTAATTCCAAATACTACTGGTAGAGAATTTAAGCCTAGCTTTGAGTCTCCTTCAACACTTTTGAAATCATTAATAACAGCAATTCCAAGTCCTGAGAGGCTATAAGCAAGTGTTAGTATCGCCGTCACGATAGTTAATTTACCAAACAAGGCTTGTCCTGCCCACCAAGGTAAAGCTATATATGATGCTCCTAATGCATAATTTCCAAGCCAACCATTCTGTTTTAATTTGAGTGGTGGAGCAGAATATATATAACTAACAAAGGAACCTCCTAATGCCAAAAGTAAGACGGAGGGGAAGCTGTGCTTAGCATATAAATCTAATAGAAAAGCAACTATTAAACCAGCTATAAGTAATACCCAGATTTGTATTTTTACATCTTTAATTGAAATTTTGCCCGAAGGAATTGGTCTATTTGGTTCATTAATTGCATCAATTTCTTTATCAAAAAAATCATTTATGGTTTGGGTATAACCAGCCAAAAGCGGTCCACTCATCAACATACATGCCAATGAAGCTAATACATTACTAAATGTCCATTCAAAATTCCCACTTGCAGCTGCTCCACAAATAACCCCCCATATTAAAGGGATCCACGTTATGGGTTTCATTAACTGTATACGGAGTTTCCATATGCTTGATGTTTCAGAGGCACCCTTAATTCCTAATAGTTGTTTTGGATCATTCACTTTACTCTTTAACCTTTCTCAATTTCTTCTGGGAAAAACCAATTTTGCTCACCATTCTGAAATTTTGCGGTGATCCCAATACTCCTGCCGTCTGTCATTTTATAGCCTGTTATTACGGCTTTCGGATTAGAGGATATTTGATCAATTAATTTAGCTGGTAGTCTATCTTTTACTTTGTTAATGTTAATTTTAATTTTACTACCGATTTTAGGTAATAATTTTGTTTCAGCCATAAGAGGTAAAATGGAAGCTATTATGCAAGATTAACAGCATTTGGACAATTTTTACTAAAATGGTAGCTCTTCGTTTAATTCCTTGTTTAGATGTCGCCAATGGCAGAGTAGTTAAAGGTGTAAATTTTGTTAACTTGAGAGACTCAGGTGATCCTGTTGAATTGGCTTGTAGGTACTCTGATGAAGGCGCAGATGAATTAGTATTTTTAGATATTAGAGCAAGCGTGGAAAATAGGAATACATTAGTGGACCTTGTTTCTAGGACAGCAAAATCAGTAAAAATTCCCTTTACAGTAGGTGGAGGTATAGATTCTGTTTCTTCTATTAATGATCTTTTAAGAGCAGGAGCAGATAAAGTGAGTTTGAATTCCTCAGCCGTAAGAAATCCCTATTTAATTTCTGAAAGTTCTAGAGAATTTGGTAATCAATGCATCGTTATAGCAATTGATGCTCGAAGAAAAGTTGATAAGGTTGGAGAATGGGAGGTATATGTGAAAGGCGGGAGAGAAAATACTGGTATAGATGTATTAAGTTGGGTAAAGAAAGTTGAGGAGTTAGGCGCAGGGGAAATATTGCTTACTTCAATGGATGGTGATGGAACACAGAATGGATATGATTTAAATTTGACAGAATCTGTTGCAAATATTGTTGATATCCCAGTAATTGCTTCCGGAGGGGCAGGTTGTTTAGAAGATATCTATGATGTTTTCAATGAAGGCAGGGCATCTGCCGCACTTTTAGCATCATTACTTCATGATAAGAAACTTACTCTAAAAGAAATAAAAACTTTCCTTCTCGAAAAAAATCTTCCAATTAGACCATATGAATAAAATTTTAAAAATGAAATTTACAAAAACTATCGAAGTCAAAAATATATTTAATAAAATTTCTTATAAATATGACTTTTTAAATAATCTATTAAGTTTTGGGCTGCACAGATTATGGAAAAGGAAATTAGTTAATTTATTGGAACCTTTAAATGGCGAAGATTGGGCTGATTTATGCTGTGGAACTGGAGATTTAGCATTCTTAATTTCTGAGAGAGTTAGTCCAAGGGGTTCAATTACTGGTATTGATAGTGCAGAGGATATCTTAAATATTGCAAAAAAAAAATCAGAGCTTAAAAAAAATAAATTTATTAGGTGGGAAATTAAAGATGTATTAGAAATTAATGATTATTCAAAAAATTTTGATGGGATTTGCATGTCATATGGCCTTAGAAACTTAAGTAATGTTGAAGAAGGAATAAAAAAAGTTTTTGATCTTTTGAAGGATAATGGAAGGGCAGGATTTTTGGATTTTAATCACTCAACAAGAAATTCTTTATCCAATATTTTTCAGAAAATTTATTTGAGATTAATTGTAGTAACCATTACGCGGCTTTTTAATTTAGGTCCGGAGTACGCATATATTGAAAAAAGTATTAGTAATTTTCCAAAGAAAAAAGAGCTTATAAATATTGCTAAAGAAGTTGGATTTAAAAAAGCTGAATATAGGACTATTTGGGGGGGGGCAAATGGGAATATTAATTGTAGTTAAATAAAGAATTTAGTTTTTTATTTTTCTCCAACAAAAAGAACACTTTCCCCATCTTTTGATTTCGCCCTCAGGAGTAGGGGAATTACAAAGGGTACAAATGCACATATTATTTTGATTGATTCTGCTTGGATGCTTTGCCCAAACTATCTTTGCATTATTAGCTTTGATATTTTTATTTTTAATTTCATAATTTTGTATTATTTTTATTTCATTCAAAGTTATTCCAATTTTCTCGATTCTCTCTTTTAATTTGTGCTTGTTATAGATTAAAGCTTGGCGCCACTGTGGATGATTTACTGCAATAGTAAGTATTTTTTTTTCAATATTTAATGGTTTACATTCTTGAAATAGTTCTAATCCGATTAAGTTCTTCCAGTTTTCGTTGATTTTAGAGAGTTTATCAAAGTCTCCCAAGGATTTTTTGAAATTATCAAGGCAAATTTTTAATGGATGTGGATTCCTTCTATTCACTATTGGCAAATACTTTTTGTCCAATTTGTAAAATTTACTTATTAAGACTAAAGTTAATCTAATCTTTAAAAAGATGCTCGTTGTTTTAATAAAAAATTTGTGAAAGTTATTGGACCTGCAGCTAAGACAGTTTTTTATTTAAAAAAAATTCAGGGTAAATATCCAACCTGGACACTTCATTACAAAATAAAATGTAAAAGTACAGAAAATGAGCTAACAAACTTTTTTGAATATTCTGAAATAAAGAAAAATCAGCCTGTAGCTATAATTGCAAGAGAACAGTTCTCAGGGATTGGCCAAAACTCAAAAACTTGGATTTCACCAAAAGGCGGGATTTGGTTAAGTGCAGCTTACCCAATATTTTCAAAAGAATTTGAATGTCAAATATTTAATTTGTCTTTAGGTATTAAGTTATGTGAGATGCTTAGACAAGAGAATATAAATGTTTGTTTGAAATGGCCAAATGATATTTTTTTTGGTTCAAAAAAGTTGATTGGATTTTTACCAAGGGTCATAACAAGAGGCAAAGAAATTATCTATGTAAGAGTGGGAATTGGCATGAATGTTTTAAATTCCACTCCATTGGAAGGTATTTCATTATCCAAAGTACTTAAAACTAAGAATATTAATCAACATTATTGGACAGCTAAAGTTCTTAAAGCTTTTTATGATTCAACTAAATTTAATAAGAATAAAGAATATGTGATTAAATCTGCAAATAAGTTTCTTAATAAAAGTTTTTTACCTAGTGGTTATTGTCCTAATACATGGAAAATTAGAGATATTGATTCCAATGGGAATTTAAGAATTGAGAATGAAACTCAACTGAAAGTAATTAGAAGGTTTTGAATTTAATTAACTTTTAATTCAACTATTCTTCCATCCTTAAATTTGGCTATTTTTTTTGCGCGATTTGCAACTTCATCTTCATGGGTAACTAAAACTATAGTTATTCCAGATTCATGCAGTTTGTCAAAAAGATCTAATACATCTTCAGTGGTTTTTGAATCTAGTGCTCCAGTAGGTTCGTCTGCTAGCAAAATTGCGGGATTATTTATAATAGCCCTCGCGATAGCAACTCGTTGTTGTTGACCTCCAGATAATTGATTTGGACGATTATTCATTCTTTCTGAAAGGCCAACTTTTTTTAAGGCATTTTTACCTCGCTCTAATCTTTGTTCAGGATCAATACCAGCATAAATCATCGGCAAAGTTACGTTTTCAAGTGCAGTTGCGTCTGAAAGAAGATGAAATTGTTGAAAAACGAAGCCTAATTTTTGGTTACGAATTTCTGCGAGCTCATCATCAGATAAATTTTCAACAGGAATACCATTTAATTTATAAATACCTTCAGATGGTCTATCTAGACATCCAATAATATTCATAGCTGTACTTTTGCCTGAGCCACTAGCTCCCATTACAGCTAAATAATCACCTTTATAAATTTCTAAGTTTATGCTGTCTAAGGCTCTAACAGTTAAATCCTCTTTCCCATATGTTTTAGTTATATTTTCTAAACTCGCGACTTTCTTAGACATTTGTTGAAGAATTCTTCTAGGAAATATTGTTTGCTGTAGCAATAATATCTTGTAAGAAAGGAGTTTCTGAAACTGCTGTATTAGCCAATTTAAAAAGAGGGTTAGAAAGGATTCCTCCAAGAGCAGTTACTGCGACGCAAGTATAAAGTGCAATTCTCAACGGAGGTAATCCTACAATTCCCCAATTAATTTCAGGATATGATTTGACTATTTCAGAGGCTTCCTGTGGTTCTTTTACTACCATCATTTTTATCACTGAAATGTAGTAATAAATAGAAATAACTGAAGTTACCAATCCAACTATTACTAATAGATATTGATGATTTGCCCAACCTGCAAAGAACAAGTATATCTTTCCAAAAAATCCTAACATTGGAGGTAAACCTCCAAGAGAGAGAAGACAAAGGCTTAAGCCTAATGTAATGAGAGGATCTTTTTGATAAAGTCCTGAGTAATCAAGAATTCTGTCAGAACCAGTTCTTAGTGAGAAAAGTATTACACAAGAAAATGCACCCAAATTCATAAACAAATATGCAGCTAAATATAAAACAGCAGCTGATAAACCATCTTGTGTGCCAGATACTATTCCAATCATTACAAATCCGGCCTGTCCAATAGAACTGTAAGCAAGCATCCTTTTCATTGAGGTTTGAGCTAGAGCTACAACATTTCCTAGTGCCATGCTCAATATGGCCAAAATGGTAAATAAAAGTTTCCATTCTTCGTCAAAAGAAGAGAAAGTTGTGCTTAATATTCTTATTGCAAATGCAAAGCCCGCTGTTTTTGAACCAACAGATAAAAAAGCTACTACAGGTGTAGGTGAACCCTCATATACATCAGGAGTCCATTGATGAAAGGGAACAGCTGCAATTTTAAATGCAACTGTTGATAAGACAAATACAAGAGTTAGTGAAGTGATGAAGGATGGCTTATTGATAATCTCTAAACCTATGGTCGCTAAGTTTGTTGAACCACTTAATCCATAAAGGAAAGAGGATCCATATAAATAGACAGCAGCAGCAGCTGAACCAACAAGGAGGTATTTTAAGGCTGCTTCTGAACTTCTTGGATCTCTTTTGAGGTAACCAGAAAGTAAGTAACTTGCTACAGATAAAGTTTCCAGAGATATAAATACACTTATAAGGTCAGTAGATCCACACAAAAGCATTGCACCAAGGGTGGCCGAGAGAACTATCGCGGCAAACTCGCCAATTGGACTACCACTTTGTTCTGTATACCTCCAACTTATAAGTAAAGATACTAAGGTAGATAAAGAAATTATTGCTCTAAATGCGATTGCCAAATTATCTGAATTAAAGGACCCAAGGAATGCGCTTTCTGCCGGATTACTCCATTGCAATGCCAAACTAATAAGAGAGCTGCCAATTGATAAATAACAAATTATTGGTGCCCATTTTGATGCGGTTTTTTCTCCAGCTAAATCTACGAGAAGTGTTCCAACAATACCTAATAAAATAAAAGCCTCTGGAATAATGGCTTGAGCATTTAAATTAATTGTAAAGATTTCGTTGGGCACTTTATTAAATTGGATTAAATTAGATGTTTGATTGTAAGAGTCTAAGAGTTAATCTTAACTTGATTATAATTTGTGGGTATGATTTTTGAAATTTTAAGAAGAAGTTACTTGAAAAAACTTCAAATAATCATAATATGCCCTAACTGAACAAAAACACCAATTTTTGAAATAAACCTTGGATCACACACTTGTTATTGTTGAAAGTCCCACAAAAGCAAAAACTATAAGAAAGTTTTTGCCTTCTAATTTTGAAGTTCTCGCTTCAATGGGACACGTAAGAGATCTTCCAAAAGGAGCTGCTGAAATTCCAGCTGCTGTTAAAAAGGAAAAATGGTCAAGGATAGGAGTTAATACAACAGAAGATTTTGAACCACTTTATATAGTTCCAAAAGATAAGAAAAAGGTTGTTAAAGAGTTGAAAGATGCATTAAAAGGCGCGACCCAGCTATTACTGGCAACTGATGAAGATAGAGAGGGAGAGAGTATTAGCTGGCATCTCCTGCAAATACTTAAGCCGAAAATACCAACTAAGAGAATGGTTTTTCATGAAATTACGAAGAAGGCAATTAATAAAGCTTTAGACCAAACTAGAGAAATTGATATGGAACTTGTTCAGGCTCAAGAAACAAGAAGAATCTTGGATAGACTTTTTGGATATGAATTATCTCCTTTACTTTGGAAGAAGGTAGCCCCCCGACTATCTGCTGGTCGTGTTCAATCAGTTTCTGTAAGACTTCTTGTTAGGAGAGAGAGAGAAAGAAGATCCTTTAAAAAAGCTAGTTACTGGGGGATTAAAGCTTCCCTCGTAAAAGATAATGTTACTTTTGAAACTAAATTATTCAGTTTAAACGGTCAAAGAATTTCTAACGGCTCCGATTTCGACGAACAAACCGGTAAATTAAAAGAAGGAAACAAATCCTTAATAATTGGAGAAGAACAAGTAAATGATTTATTGAAGACTTTTTCCTCAGAGGATTGGCTAGTCTCAAAAATCGAAAAAAAGCCATCCACTCGTAAGCCAGTACCTCCATTTACAACTAGCACATTACAACAAGAAGCAAATAGGAAGTTTCGTTTGTCTGCAAGAGAAACTATGAGATGTGCACAAGGTCTATATGAAAGAGGTTTCATAACATATATGAGAACTGATTCAGTTCATCTTTCCGAACAAGCCACAAGAGCTGCTAGAGAATGCGTTAGTTCTATGTATGGAAAAGAATATCTATCTAACTCACCAAGAAAATTTAATTCAACTGCAAGAAATGCTCAAGAAGCACACGAAGCTATTAGGCCGGCAGGTGAGGTATTTAAGACTCCAAAGGAAACTAATCTAACAGGTAGAGACTTATCTATTTACGAATTAATTTGGAAAAGAACTATAGCTAGTCAAATGGCGGAAGCTAGGCTAACAATGATTAATGCTGAGATTAGCGTGGGGGATGGATTATTTAAATCGAGTGGGAAAAGTATTGATTTCGCAGGATTCTTCAGAGCTTATGTCGAGGGAAGTGATGACCCAAATTCATCCCTTGAACAACAAGAAATTATTCTCCCAAACTTAACAACTGGGACATGTCTTGAAGTTACCAATAAGGAATCTACTTTTCATGAAACTAAACCTCCTGCAAGATATACAGAGGCTGCATTAGTTAAAGTTCTTGAAAAAGAAGGAATTGGAAGACCTTCTACTTATGCAAGCATTATTGGGACAATAGTGGATAGAGGTTATGCGAATATATCTTCCAATACTTTGGCACCAACGTTTACTGCTTTTGCTGTTACTGCTCTATTAGAAGAACATTTTCCTGATTTGGTTGATACTACCTTTACTGCAAAAATGGAATCGTCATTGGATGAAATATCTTCAGGCAATCTTGAGTGGCTCCCATACCTCGAAACTTTCTATAAAGGTAAAAATGGTTTGGAGGTAAAAGTTCAGAAAACAGAGGGTGATATTGACGGTAAGGCTTATAGACAAGTTGATTTCGAAGACCTTCCTTGTGTAGTCAGAATAGGCTCTAACGGACCTTGGCTAGAGGGTACAAAAATTGATGAATCTGGTAATGAAATTCAGGCGAAAGGTAATCTTCCAATGGATATTACTCCTGGAGATTTAGACATAAAGCAAGTTGATCAAATCTTAAGTGGCCCATCAGATCTTGGAACTGATCCAAAAACTGGGGAAAAAGTCTTTTTAAGATTTGGCCCTTATGGACCTTACGTACAATTGGGAAATAATGATCAAGATAAAGCTAAACCAAGAAGAGCTTCATTACCTAAAGAGTTAAAAACTGATGATCTAAATCTAGATCAGGCTCTTGAACTTTTAAGCTTGCCTAGATTGTTAGGAGTTCATCCTGAAGGGGGAGTGGTTGAGGCTGATAGAGGAAGATTTGGACCTTATATTAAATGGATTAAAAATGAAAATGAATCTGAAAACAGATCATTGAAGAAAGAGGATGATGTTTTTACAATAGATATAAGACGAGCATTAGAAATTCTGTCGATGCCAAAAATGGGTAGAGGTGGTCAAGAGGTACTTAAAGACTTTGGAAAATCGAAAGAATTTAAAGAAAAAATCCAAATATTAAATGGAAGATATGGCGTCTATTTAAAATGTGGTAAAACTAATGTCTCGATTGCTAAGGATACTGACTTAGAAAAATTATCGCTAGATGATGCTGTATTTCTTTTAGAAGCAAAATTAAAAGATAAAAAAGGATCTATTTCAAAAAAAACAAAACTAATTAAAAAAACTACAAGAAAAAGGAAAAGTTAGGAAAAAATATGATTTTTAAAAAAAAAGAATTTTTTTTATTAATTTTTTTAATTTTCTTGCAATCATGCTCTGGAGGAACGATTGGAAATTTTCTAGAAAGTAGTTTTAATGATTTAGAAAAAACAAGCCAAAATGAAGATTTACAAAATAATTTAGGAAATAAAAAAATTGTAGAAAAAGAAAACAAAGAAATTGATGATAAAAATCAGTTAGAAAATTCAAAAACTTTTCTTAAAAATAAACAGGATAAAAATTTAGAAAAAGAAAACAAAAAAATTAATGGTATAAAAAATAAAAAAATTAAAAAATTAGGAAAGCCAAAAAATGTTCCAGAAAATAAAAAGGATATAAATTTAGAAAAGAGACCAAAACAAAAAAATAGCGAAATAAAGAATCTTTCAAAAAATAGAAAAATTGGGCTCCAATCTTACAAACTAATCCTTATCTTAAAAGATGTAGATCCAAAAGATCCCACGGAGGAGTTAAGTTCCATATTAAGTAATTCTGAGTTAAATTTTGAAATAGAGAAGATTGAACGTATCTTAGATTCAAGAAATAAAAGTATGAATAAAAATTAATTAAAAATATTCAACAACAAATGAAAATAACAACAAAAACTGAAGCATTAAATATTGTCGAGACCTCATATTTAGCATCTCTTTCATCTTTATTATGGGTTGCTCTATATTATTTACCTATTGGGGGAGCTTTATTAAGGTTGATTTTACCCCTCCCAATGATCTTGTTGCACTTGAGAAGAGGAACTAAAATTGCATTGGAAGGCCTCTTAATACAATTTCTACTTTTATTCATAATTATGGGTCCTGTTAGAGGAACTTTATTTTTATTTCCTTATGGGATCTTGGCTTTTTGGTTAGGGTGGTGTTGGTTTAAAGAAAAGAGTTGGAAGCTTAGTTTAACTGTAGGAGTTGTGATTGGAACCCTTGGTTTCTTAATAAGAGTAATAGCATTATCTACGTTGGTTGGAGATAATCTTTGGGTTTTAATTACTAGAGCTAGTTATGGTCTAATTGAGAAGTTTATTGGATTATTTAATTTGCCTCTATATCCCTCAATTTTGAGTATCCAATTAGGTGCAATTTTATTAATAATTTTTCAAGAAATAGTTTATGTATTAACAGTACATATAGTTGCCTATTATCTGTTACCTAGATTTAAATTAACTATCCCAGATCCTCCAAGATTATTAAATGGCTTACTTGATTTAAATAAATGAAAAAATTAAGATTGTATAAAACAGAACTAGGGATAAATTTATTTGGTAATGAATCCAATAAAAAAAATCAACTTAATAAGATAGACATACTGAAAAAGAATATAAGTAACTTCAAAATATTTCTTGTAATTGCAGGTACTAATACATCTCAAATTCCTGGAATTTCCGCTGCAGGTATTAATGCAAAATCACGGAGAAAAACTGCGCTCGCAGATGCCGAATTTTTGATTAAGGGTGCTTCAAAAGATCATAAATATAAATTGCCTCTTCTCAATGCAGGAGTAACACCGGCCCTGATAAGCCATGTTTGTTCAAAGCTTATAAACATTTATCCAGTCATTGTTCCTCTGGGAATAGAAGAAAAGCCTTACTTTAATCATTTGGTTGTTGAAGATAAAAATTTGGGTCCATCAAATTGTCTTACTACAGGCAAATCTATGGCCAAAGAGAGAGTTTTAAATCTCTATGAAAGAGGTCTAGCTATAGGAAAATCTTCAAAACAACCCATCTTAATTTCTGAATCTGTACCAGGGGGCACCACAACTGCTCAGGCAGTAATGGAGGCTTTTGGTTTGCGGGTGTCTAATTTAGTAGGGAGTAGTTTGTTTAAAGCTCCAAGAGAACTAAGAAGAAAAGTAGTTCAAAAAGGACTTCTAAATGCAAATCTTGAGACTGATTTTGACTCTTTTGATGTTGTCGCGGCGGTAGGTGATCCTTTCCAAGCTTTCTCAATGGGTTTATTAATTGGTGCTAGGTTAGCAAAACAACCTGTAATATTATCTGGGGGAAGTCAGATGATAGCGATCATTTTGCTTGTCTTAGAATTCATAGATGTAAAAAATGAAGTTGACTTTTTTGAAGATGTTTTTATTGCAACAACTGGGTGGCTTTTGAAAGATGATTCTCTAAATGATTTATTAAATCTAATTAATGAAAAATATGATGTCAAATTATTAGGTTTAGCAAGTCCTTTAAATTTTAAATCTTCAAAATACAAAGAATTGAAGGATTATGAATTAGGACATGTAAAAGAGGGTGTAGGTGCTGGTGGAATATCATTGCTTGCTTTCTTAGATGGATTTAAAAATGATGAAATAGTTTCATTGTGTCAACAAAATCTGGAAATGATGAAGGGCCTAGGTCAAATTTCTTTAGAGAAGGATTGCTGAATGTTTTCAAAATTTGTAAGCAGAAGAGATTTTTTAAATTATGGTAAGTTTTCGCTATTATTTCTTTTAAACTCTTGCAGTAATCATAGTAGTAAAATAAAAATTGCACTTCAAAATTCTTTTTATCCAGAATCTTTTATAGATACGATTCCAAAAGATTGGAAGCAGGAAAAAGTTAATTTTGAAAGTATCCACCTACAAAAAAATAGACGCACAATTTCCAATTCTGACTTTACTTTAATAAACGATGGATGGATTACTAGTATAAATTTTGAAGAATTTGAAAAAATAAATCAATATCCATTGATCAAAAATTTGGATAAGAGATCGATAAATTTTTTGAAAAGTTTTAATCAAAATCAGAGCAGTAAATTATTTCCTATTGGCGTAGTACCTTATACAATTATCATTAAAAACAATAAAGAATTAATAAATCCAGCCAGAACTTCTTGGGATTTTCTTCTCTCTAAAAAATTAACTGGGAAAATTATTTTTCCAAAAAGTCCCAGAATAATACTGTCAATTTCTCAAAAAATTAATTCATCTAATTCCTTAAAAAAACTCAAAAGCCAAGCAATGTTATTTGATGATAAAAATATGCTCAATTGGTTAATTAATTCTGATGCTTGTGTCGCAATAGTTCCTTATAGTCTCTGTTCAAAATATTTAAAAATAGATCCAAGACTTTCTTTAGTTTTCCCAAACCAAGGCGTACCTTTGATGTGGCATTTTCTACTAAGTCGATCAAATCTAAATAATGCGATATTAATTAAATGGATTAAATCTCTAGAAAATAAATCAATAGTAGATAAATTAGTAAGTCAGGGTTGGTATCTACCATTCAATAGTGATTATTTACAAAGTAAATATAAATCTGAGATCTCCTCCATCTTGGGCCCTTCTCAGAAATGTTGGGAAAATAGTTGGTCTTTCCATGTCCTAACAAATGAACAAAAAATTAATCTTAAAGATTTCTGGAATAAGTCTTTAACCCCATAATCTTTTTGTCGGAGTTTCAAGTAATAAGTTATGGGTTTGCTTTAATAAATTTGGTATATCTAATTGACTAGGACATTTAGGAACACATTCATTACATTCTTGACAAAATGAGGAATTTTTTTCTTCCCACCAGTGTCCGGCTTTTCCTATTAAATTGTATCTTTCTTTTGAAAATTCCAATTGGCCATAACCAATAGATATATTCCTTAAACGAAGTATTTCTGGAATAGGGATTTCATTTGGGCATGGAAGACAACATCTGCATTGTTCACATTTGGTTGATTTTAACCTTTCATTAGCAACTTTCTCAATTTTATTCAGGGCGCTTTTTTCAAGTTTTGTAAGCTTCTTGAAGGAGTTTCTAAGTTTATGCGCAAATTCAAAATCTTTTTTGTTTGTCGCCCCCAAGGATAAGGTTGTAATGCCTTTTGCCAACAAAAATCGATACGCTAGTTCTAATGGATGAAAAGGCTTTGAGGCCTCTAACAAAATATTACTTGGAGAATATAATCTACCACCTTTATCAGCAGGCGATATTGCTAATACTCCCATACCTTTTTTTATAGCTTCCTCTGCCAATGTAATTTTAGATTGATCTAAATAATGTAAATGAAGACTACAAAAACTAAAAACTTCACAGTTAATTGCTTCTTTAATTAGTGAATAACTTCCGTGTGAACTAAAACCAACTTGATCAATTAGTTCCTTCTCAAGAATCCAAGATATGAATTTTTTACCTTCTCCAGTAAGAACCCAGTCTAGATGTTTTTTTAAGTTCAGTCCATGAATTGCAAGATTATTAATTTTCTCGCGATTTAAATTTTTAAGAGAATTTTGAAAATTTTTTTTTAAAAAGTTAAAATCACCTTTTGGTAAAACTTTGGTAGTAATCACCCAGTCTTTTTCTGGAATGTTGTCTTCTAATGCTAGTTTTTTTATTGAATTCCCAATATGTGATTCAGCATCACCATAAGAAGGTGCTGTTTCTATGTGGTTAATTCCTACATAATATGCATTTTTTATTATGCTATACATTTTTTCAAGACTTTCAGTTGCTCGCATTGTCCCTAAGGTAAATAAGCTCACTTTCGCCCCTTTACCAAATGATCTTTTTTGTGAATTAATAATCATCTAAAATATTGTCAATTTCTTTTTTTAATCTTTAATTTATTTATAGTTGAAAATAATTAAAAGTAAATTAAAGTAAATACAAAATTTTGCAAAAATATTTTTCTTAAATCTATGTTCACAGGAATAATTCAATCAATTGGAAAACTAAAACAAGAAAAACATATTTTAGAAATTGAAATTCTAGATAATTTATTTGATATGGCAATAGGTGACAGTATAGCTGTTGATGGAATTTGTTTGACAGTTAAAGAGATTTTTCAAAATAAATTTACTGTTGATGTTAGTGAGGAAACATTAAAAAAGACAACTTTAGGAGTAAAGTCGAACCTAAATCAGATTGTTAATTTGGAACCCGCTCTAAGGGTGTCTGACCGTCTAGGTGGGCATATAGTTAGTGGACATGTTGATGGTCTTGGAAGAGTTGAGAATATAGAAAAATTAGAGAAATCCTGGCTTTTAACAATTAAGTGGAAAAATAATAATTTTTCGAAATATGTAGTTAATAAAGGCAGTATTTGCGTAAATGGTATAAGTCTTACAATTGCAAAATATGAGCAGGAAGGAGAAATATTTACTATTGCGATAATTCCTCACACTTGGCATAACACAAATCTGAATAAATTAAATGTAGGTGACAGCGTAAACCTTGAGGCAGATGCACTAATTAAATATGTAGAGAAATTACTTTTATTTAATAAAAATAGTAATCAAGATTTATCTTCAAATAATATTTCTTCGGAGTGGCTTAAAGAAAACGGTTGGTAAAATATATTTTTTAATTTAACGGAATCAGATAAATCGTTTTTGACTCTTTTTTAAGATCGATTTTAAATTCCCGGCCAGGTTCTAGACCTAATTTTTTGGTGTAAGCATGACCAATTAATAGGTTCCCATTTCCATGAACTTTAGTTTTGAATTCTGTCTGCCTGCCTCTTGAAGCTTTATTACCATTTTTCCCCTGACGACCATTTCCTATTTTGTAACCCTTAGCTTCGACAAGAGCTCTATAAAAACTTTTTCTTAAGATTCTTCCGCTAGGACTTACGTATCCACAACCTTTTGCTATATCATCTTCAGATTTTTTACTTAATAATTTTGCTTTTTTAAGAAGTTCTTTTCCTTCTAGCATTATCTGAAGAATTTCTAATTATATATTCTTACTAAAAAGGAGAGCTGTGGCAATATAAATTAATAAAAAATATATTTAATTCTTTAAATTTAGTTTTTTATAAAAGATACAAGATTATAAATAAAATGACCCATATTCCATCAACAAAATGCCAATACAATTCAACAGCTTCCAATGGGAACATATTTTGACTAGTTAATCTTCCTCCATTGATTCTCGATTGCCAAGTAATAATTAATATCATTAAAGTTCCTAAAGTGACATGTAATCCATGAAAACCAGTAAGAGCATAAAAAGTACTTGCAAATAAATTATCGGTTAATCCAAAAGGTAAATGAAAATATTCAAATAGTTGACATATTAAAAATATAATTCCAAGAAAAGCGGTAAAAAATAACCATTTTTGGGAATCAGAGTTTTTATCTTTTAAAAGTGCTTTGCCTGCTTTGTGGAAAGTTGCACTACTAACAAGTAACAAAATTGTATTAAGTGTAGGTATTGGTAGTTCTAATTCATAAATAGCACCATCAGGTAACGGATTAACTGCTTTATAAGTTAAATAAGCAGCAAAGAATCCAGCAAAAGTCATTCCATCCGCAATTAGGAAAGTTATAAGACCAAACATTCTGAAGTCTTCATGTGTTTCATTAACTTCAGAATTATTTTTTTGAATTTCTTTTGAGCTATCTAGAGTTGTCATATATTTTTATTTTTGTTCAGAAATTTCTTTACCATAACCATAAGGTTCTTCCACTAATGGAGCTTCTCCTTGCCAATTTTCAACTGGAGGTGGAGAAGATGTTAACCATTCAGGTGTAAGAGCATTCCAAGGGTTATCTCCAGCATCTTTTCCATTTCTCACACTAAGAAATACATTAATTAAAAAGGGAATTGTGCTTATAGCCATTAAAAGAGCCCCAAGGCTACTAATTTGATTAACGAACTGGAATTGAGGATCATATTCTGCAACTCTTCTAGGCATTCCATTTAAACCAAGCCAATGTTGAGGAGCAAAACACAAGTTAAATCCAATAAAGGTAATGACAAAATGTAAAATTCCTAATTTTTCATTGAGCATTTTTCCAGTTACTTTAGGGAACCAATGATAGATTGAAGAGAAAATAATAAAAACAGTACCTCCATAAACTATGTAATGAAAATGGGCTACAACGAAATAGGTATCATGTACGTGAATATCGAAAGGGACCTGTGCCAAAGCAACTCCTGTAATACCTCCAAAAACAAAATTTATGATAAATCCGCAAGAAAATAACATTGCACTATTAATAGAAATTTTCCCTCCCCATAGTGTTGCAACCCAATTGAAAAATTTTATACCTGTTGGAACAGCAATAAATGCTGTGGCTATAGTAAAGAACAATCTCATCCAAGGGGGCGTTCCACTCGTAAACATGTGATGCGCCCAAACAACTAAACCTAAAACTACTATCCCCATTATTGAAAAGACCATTGTTGTATATCCAAAAAGTGGTTTTCTAGCATGTACAGGAAGTATTTCACTAACTAAACCAAATGCAGGAAGAACCATGATGTATACAGCTGGATGAGAATAAAACCAAAATAAATGCTGATAAACTACGACATTCCCACCTAAAACAGGATTAAAAAAACCTGTATTAGCGATAATATCAAAGCTAAGCAGAATTAAAGTGCCTGCTAAAACAGGAGTTGACAAAACAACTAATAGACTTGTGCCAAGCATTGCCCAACAATACATTGGCAATTGCATAAGTTTTAATCCTGGCCTTCTTAATTTGATAATGGTCGCGATAAAGTTTATTCCACCAAATATAGAACTGCCTCCAAGTAATAGAACACTTAGAATCCAAATAATTTGTCCCGATTGAGGAGTAGTTATGCTCAAAGGTGGATAAGCCGTCCATCCAGCCTGAGCAGCACCCTCAACAAAATAGCTTGCTACCAGCATCAAACCTGAAGGAGGAATTAACCAAAAAGCTACGGCATTTAATCTTGGGAATGCCATATCTCTCGCACCTACATAAAATGGAATTAAATAATTTCCAAAAGCACCGTTAACTACAGGCACTATCCAAAGGAATATCATTATTGTTCCATGTAAAGTTAAAACTTGGTTATAAACATCTCTTGGCATAAAATCAGACATTGGACTGGCTAGTTCAATTCTTATAGCGCTTGCTAAGGTTCCTCCTATTAAATAGAAAAGAAAACCGCAGACTAAATATTGTATTCCAATTACTTTATGATCAAGGCTAAAACTAAAGTATCTAACCCAGCCTTTAGGTTGAAGACTTTCATTATTAGTTTTTTGTGGATCAATTGATATTGTCATAAATTTACCTCTGGTTTTTTATTTTTGTTAAACCATTCGTTGTAATCAGATTCTTCTTCAACAATTATGGAGGCTCTCATACCACCATGATATGGGCCACATAATTCTGCACAAATTATCGGATATTTTCCTACTTTTGTAGGAGTGAAATTGAGAATAGTCGGTTGCCCAGGAATAATATCCTGTTTAATTCTGAACTCTGGGACCCAAAACGCATGAATGACATCTTTGGATTCCATTTTCATTGATACTTTTTGATCAACAGGAACGTGTAGTTCTCCTGATATGAAATTGCCTTTGGGATAATTGAATAGAAATGCAAATTGCATAGCTGAAACTTCAATTGATAAATTATTTATTGCTATTTCATTATCAGAAGTTTGACTTATTCCAGCCCATATTTTCTCAGTGTTAGAACTCATCATTTCGTGATTATGATTTAGTTCTTTCATCCCTCCCATCCGATCGTAGATGTTGTAGCTATATAAACCTATTAATAAAACAATTATTGAAGGGATAATTGTCCATACGATTTCTAAGCTTAAATTTCCCTCTAGAGCTATACCGTCGCCTATCTGATCATTTCTTTTCCTAAACTTAAATAAGCTATAAATAACTGCTATTGTCATTCCTATAAAAATAATTAATCCAATGATGAAAAGAATTTTAAAAAGTTCATCGTAAATTGGGGCATTAATACTTGCTTCAGCTGGAAGCAAATTTACATTAAAACCAATCCAAAAAGATATAGCAAAAACGAGTGAAATAATTAGTATTAAATAAATGTTTTTATTTAACAATTGATCTCTAAAAATTTGAATTTATATCCTCAAGATATTCAATTTTTTTAATCCTGCATCCTTTGTTAAAAGAAAAACATTTAAATTCACAACTTCTTAAGATTTATGAAATAAAAGGCGTATTATTAATAACTTTTTAGAGTTAATTGTCAGGGAAAAAAGATTAAATTCGTATATTATTTTTTAAATTAAACATATTAATTTTTAATTAATGTTTGGTTTTTGAATCTAATTTATTATGCAAAATAATAGGTTTTATCCATTTGATTAATAACCAATTATATAAATCAAAATATCTGACAATTTTTAAAAGGTTGGGAAGTCATAGTGTACTTGCACTCATCGCACTAATCGTAATTGGAGGTGCTACGCGAGTTATGGAGGCGGGACTTGCATGCCCAGATTGGCCATTATGTTATGGATCTTTTTTGCCCTTTAATCATATGAACCTAAGAGTATTTCTAGAGTGGTTTCATCGTCTAGATGCTTTTCTGGTTGGAATATTAATTCTTTTCAAATTTGCCCTTTCAATTATTTGGAAAAATGAAATTCCAAATTGGTTACCTAAAACTTATTCATTACTACTTTTTCTTGTTATCGTCCAAGGATCTTTTGGAGCTTTAACAGTAATAAACTTGCTTGATTCATATACTGTTACAGGCCATCTTTTAATAGCTTTTCTACTCCTCATCACAACAATTTCAATAAATCAAAATTTAGAAAATGATGAAATAGAAGAGCCATTTATTTGGTGGAGATTATTATTGTTAGTTCCTCTTTTACTTACTTTGATGCAATCTTTTATTGGAGTGAGGCTTTCATCAACCTGGTCAGCACATCTTTGCTTATCCTTTAATAAACAATGTCTAATTCTAGATATTCATAAATTATTTGCTTTCCCAATTTCTTTTTCAATTCTATTAATTATTGCTACTTCAATTTATAAGAGAAGTTTGCTTAATAAAAATTGGAAATATCTCTCAGCACTTATCGTTCTCTTGTTTTCCCAAATTGCTTTGGGTCTTTTAAGTCTTAAAACAAATTTGAATGAACCTATTTTTATTATTGGGCATCAACTTAACGCCTCTTTATTTATTGCGATATTAACAACATTAATTTTTAGAAATCCTTTTACTAAAAAAAGTCTAAACCACTCCCTAAATTCTCAAATGGTTGGTATCAATTCATGAATAGTAGTAACTTGGAAAACTTGAACTATAAATCACCAATTAGAGATGAAGTTGTACCTTCAAGAAAAAGATTAACTTTGCCGCCTTGGCTTGAAGTCGCAAAACCTAGATTAATCCCACTTTTATTGGCAACAACTTTAGGAGGAATGGCTTTAACAGAAGAATGGCCTTTGTCTTCACCCAAACTTATCTGTACTTTAGGAGGCGGTGCTTTAGCAGCAGCAGCAGCAGGCGCTCTAAATTGCTTGTGGGAAATGGAATTAGACAAGAAGATGATAAGAACTAGCAAAAGAGCCTTGCCAGCAGGAAAGTTGTCATCTGAGACTGTATTTTTAGCTGCCGTATCATGTACTTTGGCAGCTTCGATGCTTTTAGTAAGTGGTGTAAATTATTTGGCTGCGGGATTAACTCTTCTTGGTTTATTTAGCTACGTAATTTTATATACAGTTATTTTGAAACCTCGTACAACAAAAAATATTGTTTTCGGAGGAGTTGCTGGTGCGATACCACCTTTAGTAGGAGCATCTGCTGCTACAGGGCATGTAGGTCTTAGTGGTTGGTGGTTGTTTGGTTTAGTAATCTTATGGACCCCAGCTCATTTTTGGGCACTTGCAATTTTGTTGAAGGATGATTACGCATCTGTTGGTATTCCTATGCTCCCTTCTGTTAAAGGATCTGTTTTTACTGCTAAAGCGATTTCTCGTTATGGATGGGCAACAGTTTTAATGAGTATTATGGGAGTTTTTGCTTTACCTGAAGGGGGCTTATTATACGGAATTATGTTATTGCCATTTAATGGAAGACTCTTGCAATTAATAAATGAATTAAAGAAATCTCCTGATGATCTTTCAAGAGCAAAGTCTCTTTTTAGGTGGTCTATTCTCTATATGTTTGGTATTTGTCTTTTGTTATTAATTTCCAGAACCCAACTATCCGTAGAATTTGAGCAGCAATCTATGCAAATATTTTTATACATAGTATCCCTGCTTAGTAATTAAATTAGATGTAAAATGTTTTTTAAGAAATAGTAAGTTTGATGAATTATATAAAAGTTATAGGGCTCTCAAAATCTTATTCAGAAATCAAGGCTTTAAAAAATTTATCAATGGAAATTGAAGCTGGAACATTATTCGGGATACTAGGTCCAAATGGTGCTGGTAAATCAACACTTATAAAAATACTCGCTACTTTAATAGAGCCTGATAGTGGAGAAGTTTTAATAAATAATATTAATCTGATAAAAAATTCAAGAAAAATTAGAGAATTAATTGGTTATGTTGCCCAGGATATTGCACTTGATAAAATATTAACTGGACGAGAGCTTTTGGATTTTCAAGCAGATTTATATCACATCAATAAAAACAAAAAATTTGAAAGGATAAAGAAATTAATAGATCAATTAGAAATGAATGATTGGATTGATCGTAAGTGCGGAACTTATTCAGGGGGAATGAAAAGAAGAATAGATCTTGCAGCTGGACTTTTACATTTGCCCCAAGTATTAATATTGGATGAACCTACAGTTGGTTTAGATATTGAAAGTAGAAATATCATATGGCAACTTTTGAAAGATTTGAGAAATAATGGAATGACTATTATTTTAAGCAGTCACTATCTTGATGAAATAGATAAATTGGCAGACAAATTAGTGATAATTGATGATGGAAGAGTTATAGCACAAGGGGCTCCTACAGAACTGAAAAATAAATTAGGAGGAGATAGAGTAACTTTGAAAGTAAGAGAATTTAGTAATCAGGAAGAAGCAAAAAATATATGCCAAATTTTATCTTCAATAGATGGAATTAGTCAGATTATAATAAATGAAGCTCAAGGTTTCTCGATAAATTTTGTAGCAGATAAGGAAAAAGATTTACTTACGAAGCTCAAAGTGGAATTGGCCTTCTCAAAGTTTGAAATTTTTTCTCTTACCCAAAGTCAGCCAAGCTTGGATGATGTATATCTTCAGGCAACCGGGAAAACATTATTAGATGCCGAAATTTCTATGGCAGGTAAAAGAGACCTTAAAAAAGAATCAAAGCAATCAATGCGATAAAAAAATTCTGGTTAACTAACTATAATAAAATTAATTACTGCTAATTATGGAATTACAACAGTATAATTTGACTTTTTTATATCAAGAAACATTTGCCTTAACAAAGAGATTATTTATTCAATTAAAAAGAAGACCATCAACTCTTTTAGCTGGAATATTACAACCTATAATTTGGCTTTTTTTATTTGGGGCATTATTTTCTAAAGCTCCTGAAGGTTTTTTACCAGGAGTTGATTCTTATGGGAATTTTTTAGGAGCAGGACTTATTGTCTTTACTGCTTTTAGTGGAGCCCTAAATTCTGGTCTTCCTTTAATGTTTGATAGAGAGTTTGGATTTCTTAATAGATTACTTGTCGCTCCTTTAACCAGTAGATTATCCATAGTTTTATCTTCTTTTTTTTACATAACAATACTGAGCTTTGTTCAGAGTATTGTAATAATGGTTGTTTCATACACTTTGGGATATGGATGGCCCAACTTATATGGTTTAGGAATTGTTTTTACAACACTAATTCTATTAGTTCTTTTTGTGACATCAATAAGTTTATGTTTAGCGTTTGTTTTGCCCGGACATATTGAATTAATCGCTCTTATATTTGTGATAAATTTACCTCTTCTTTTTGCAAGTACTGCTTTGGCTCCAATTTCTTTCATGCCAAATTGGCTTGGGTGGTTGGCTTCATTAAATCCATTAACTTTTGCGATCGAACCTATTAGGACTGCTTATACAGAAACTATGAATTTAGAATTAGTGGCTTTACATGCTCCATATGGTGATTTAACTTGTAAGAGTTGTATATCAATTTTATTTTCTTTAACAGTTTTATCCTTGATTATCATAAGGCCTCTGTTAAATAAGAAGTTAAATTAATAAATTTATGCTTTTAAAAAATCATCTAATAGAAGTTTTTAAAAAAGCCTCTTCAGAAAATAATTTTTTGCTTAAAGAAAATATTGTTCTTAAGTGGGTCCATAGATTTGGGATTGATTCTTTAAATGATTTATTAATCCATAGTTCAGTACAAAATGAAAATGATGAAA
>QCBN01000006.1 GCA_003281585.1 Prochlorococcus sp. AG-347-I15 | reverse complement strand
AAAAAGATAATCAAAATTTCTTTTGCAGAGATAATTTTGAAAGAAGGTTATTTTATACAGCTGTTACAAGAGCTAAAAAATCTTTAAATATATATTATTTAAATTAAATTTTATTTTTGAGAAATTAGTAATATCTTAACCCTAAGATGTTAGATTAATAATTCGGCTCTGTAAGGCTAATCAACAATTTAAGTCAATTTAAATATTTGTTGAATGCCTAATCAGAAGATTATTAGGCATTTAAAATGGCTTTTAAAAAAGATAATAACTCTCTTGGTAGTGAGCAGGAAAAGTCTCAGAATCAAGATTCTTCCCTAATAGAGTTCAAAAACTTAGATAACAATAAAGAAATTCAATCTCAATTATTGGAAGTATCGAAAGGAGATGATAATGAGAATGGATTTCTCGATTTTGGTTTTAATCAATCGATCTTAAACTCGTTAATAAATAAAGGATATAAAAATCCAACTCCCATTCAAAAAGCTGCAATTCCCGAACTAATGTTAGGCAGGGATTTACTAGGTCAAGCACAAACAGGAACAGGAAAGACTGCAGCTTTCGCATTACCAATAATAGAAAAACTTACAGATAATAAAGAATTAAATGCCAAAGTTTTAGTTATGACTCCTACAAGAGAATTAGCAACTCAAGTGGCAGAATCTTTTAAAAGTTATAGCTCTGAATCTAGTAATTTTAAGACTGTTGCAATATATGGAGGTACCGACTATCGAAATCAAATTTCTGCATTAAAAAGAAAAGTTGACGTAGTAGTTGGGACCCCAGGCCGAATAATGGATCATATAAGGCAGGGGACTTTTAAAATTAAAGATATAAATTGTCTTGTTTTAGATGAGGCAGATGAAATGTTAAATATGGGTTTTCTTGAAGATATTGAATGGATAATAGATCAACTTCCGGAAAATAAGCAGATGGTATTATTTTCAGCAACAATGCCTAGTGAGATAAGAAATATAGCAAAAAAATATCTAAATGATCCCGCCGAAATATTAATCAAAAGTGTAAAAAAAGAAACTCAATTAATTTCGCAAAAATTTCTATATGTACAAAGGCATCATAAGTTAGATGCTTTAAAAAGAATACTAGAACTTAATAACGAGGGAGTAATTATTTTTGTTAGGACAAAACTACTTACTACTTCAATAGCTGAAGCTTTAGAAAATTCAGGTCATACTGTAGCAGTACTTAATGGAGATATACCTCAAAATCAAAGAGAAAATACTGTAGATAGATTGAAAAAAGGATTTATTAATATCCTTGTAGCTACTGATGTTGCCGCTAGAGGATTAGATGTTGAGAGGATAAAACTTGTTGTTAATTATGATTTTCCTTTTGATAAGGAAACATATACTCATAGGATTGGAAGAACTGGAAGGGCAGGCAGATCAGGAGAAGCAATTTTATTTGTTAATCAAAGAGAAAAACATTTTCTAAGAAACTTAGAAAACTCAACAAGAAATAAGATTGAAGAAATTAATATCCCAAGTAATAAAATAATAAATGAAAAAAGGATGGAGAAACTTATAGAGAATATTAATGAGAGTTCTTTAGCTAAATATGAAAATGAAGAAAATAAAGCTTTAATTATTGATGTACTAGATAATTTAAAAGAAAAATATTCTATGGATGACTCAAATATTGCAATGGCGGCGATTAATTTAGTACTAGGCAATAAATCATTTTTTGTTTATGAAGATGATTCTTGGATTCATAAACAAAATAATAATGATCGAAATAGATCAAATAGAAACAATAATAATATTAGTCGTACAAGGAATACAAATAGAAGAAATAATTATCAAAATGATTCTTTTGAAACCTACAAATTTAACTTTGGTAAATTTGATGGGGTTCGAGTTGCAAATATTATATCCTCAATCTGTAATTCAACTAATATAAATGGAAGATCCATAGGTAAGATACAGATTTTTAATGATTATAGTTTGGTAGATTTACCCAGAGATCTGCATAGAGAAACTAAAAATAAATTAAAAAAAATTAAAGTCAGAAACTAGGTATGGATAATGAAAGCTAGCAAATATAAATTCTTTATTTTTGTGAATCTGATAATCCTATTGAACTCTTTTAATAGTTACTATTTAGCTCAAACGAAACACAATTCAATCATAAAATTATTTTGTCTTCAGAGTGTCAAAGAGGAGATGATGAAAGCAGAAATGGTATATAGTGAAGAAATTGCGAATGAAACTTGTGATTGTTACTACGAAGAATTTACACAAACTTCAAGTCATCAAGATGCAAAAACAAAATGTAAATTAGAAACCAAAGAAAATTTAAATCATAATAGAAAAATTTAATTGTTACTTTATGAGGTCTAAGAATAATCAAAATCCAATAATTAGACTTTATTTAAATCTGATTGAAGAAAGAAGGTTACTAATTTTTGCTTTTCTTAGTTCTATAATTAATAAAATATTAGATTTAGCTCCCCCTGTAATAATTGGTCTTGCCGTTGATATCGTTGTAAAGGAACAGAATTCATGGATTGCTGGTTTTGGGATAAAAGAAGTTCCAGCACAATTGATTTTTCTTGCATTTGCTTCAGGAATAGTCTGGTCTGGTGAATCCTCCTTTGAATATTTATATTCGATTTTATGGAGAAATTTGGCTCAGATATCGCAACATAAATTAAGAATTAAAGCTTATGAGCATATCCAGGAATTAGATATGGATTTTTTTGAAAGTGATAATACTGGAAGACTATTATCGATTTTGAATGATGATATAAATCAACTCGAGAGGTTCCTAGACCAAGGGGCTAATCAGATTATTCAATTATTTATAACTGTCTTAATAATTGGGGGCACTATGATATTTGTAGCTCCAAAAATTGCTTTATTTGCTTTCTTTCCTATACCAATAATATTTTTAGGATCAATTAAATTTCAAAGGAATCTTGCTCCAAAATATAGAGATGTTAGAAATAAAGCTGGACTGTTAGCATCAAGACTTAATAATAATTTAAGTGGAATTCTAACCATAAAAAGTTTTACTAAAGAAAAATGGGAACTAAATATATTAAATAAAGAAAGTCTCGATTATCAAAGAAGTAATAAGGCTGCAATAAAATTATCCTCTGCTTTCATACCGCTTATAAGATTTGCAATCTTATTTGCTTTTATAGCGATTCTTTTAATTGGAGGTTTCCAAACTTGGAATAAGACACTTGATGTAGGAACTTATAGTTTTTTAGTTTTTATTACACAAAGACTATTATGGCCCTTAACTACTTTGGGGCATGTTTTAGATGATTTTCAGAGATCTATGGCTTCAATAGATAGAGTAATTGATCTCATCGATACGCCTATAAAAATAAAAGGTGGAAAAATAAAAATTGAACCTAAGGATATTGAAGGTGAAATTATTTTTAATAATGTAAATTTTAATTATCCTGGTAGAGAATTAACTTTAAAAAATATAAATTTCAAAATTGAAAAAAACTCAACATTAGGAATTGTTGGTTTAACAGGTTCTGGGAAAAGTACAATAATTAAATTGCTCCTAAGGATTTATGATAGTAATAATGGCTCAATAACCTTGGATGACATTCCTATTAAGGAAATAAATTTGAGAAATTTAAGAAAGTGTATATCTTTAGTAAGTCAAGAAACTTATTTATTTCATGGCAGCGTACAAGAAAATATTGCTTATGGCTCAATTAACCCAAGTTTTAAAGACATCATTAAATCGTCAAAGATTGCTGAAGCTCATAAATTTATTGAACAGTTGCCAGACGGTTATAAAACTATAGTAGGAGAAAGGGGGCAAAGACTTTCAGGAGGTCAACGCCAAAGAATCGCCTTGGCTAGGGCTGTTTTAAAGGATGCTCCAATATTAATATTAGATGAGGCTACAGCCTCAGTTGATAATGAAACAGAGGCTTTGATTCAAAAATCATTATCTAAAATAACAAAAGAAAGAACAACTATAGTAATAGCTCATAGATTAAGTACAATAAAAAATGCTGACAATATTATTGTTATTGATAAAGGTAAAATAGTTGAAAGTGGAAAACATGAAAAACTATTAGATCAGAATAAAACGTATGCAGATTTATGGAATGTTCAAGTAGGGATTTAGTATTAATTTCTAAAAATTATATTAGAAAGTTAAATGATTCGATTACATTGCCAAAAATTTTATCAACTTTATTCCATCTCTCTTCATTTGTTCCTACAGCAAAAGTATAAAGTGTTCCTCTATCAATTACGACGGTAGCAAGTTCGTGCCTGCCCTGCTCATTTAAATTTAATTGATATTCTAAATCATAGAAAATATGATTAGATGCCTCTCTTCTATTAGAGTTTATAAGTTTTACCTCTCTGCCTGAACCTTCGGGAGCAATGACTTTATCAATTAATGTTTGACCAACTTCACTTGGGCTTCCCAATTGCTCTAGTTGAACTTCTTTATTTACATCCGAAATTACTAAACTTAATGTCTCATTACCATTGATTAAATCATGATAAATAATTTCAGGCCCTCCATCGACTTTTACCCTGGTCCATCCTGTTGGATATAAAAAGGCATATCTTCCATCAGGGCTTTGATAAGCTTCTAATCCTGCATTGAGACCTCCACTACAAGCGCTGAGTGTTAAACATAAAAAAATCAGAAATAAATATTTGAAAGGGTTAAATTTAATATTCTTCATTTTGTTTGAAATTACTAACTAAAAATATAATAAGACATTAAAAGCAAACAATTATGGCAATTCAGAATTTTACGTCTAAATTATTTCTAGAAATAGTTTAATTTTGATTACCTATACAAAACCGCTTTCAAGATTAATTGGCCATTTTGAGAAGTTCCCGGGGATTGGTCCAAGAACAGCCCAAAGGTTGGCTTTGTTTATTTTAAAACAACCTGAGAGCACAGTAAGGGATTTTTCGAAGGCTCTATTAGAAGCTCATAGTAATGTTGGTCGTTGTAAAAAATGCTTCAATTTGACTTCAGAAGATGAATGCGAAATTTGTAGAAATACTGAAAGAAATCAAAAACTAATTTGTGTAGTAGCAGAAACCAAAGATTTGCTTGCTTTAGAGCGCGCCAGAGAATTTAAAGGTGTCTACCATGTTATTGGTGGTTTAATATCCCCAATGGATTCTGTTGGCCCCGAACTCTTAGAAATAAGAAGCTTGGTAGAAAGAGTTAGTAATTCTGAAATAGATGAGATCATATTGGCATTGACCCCAAGTGTTGAGGGAGATACAACAAGTCTTTATATTGGAAAATTGTTAGCCCCTTTTACTAAAGTTACGAGGATTGCATATGGGCTCCCAATGGGCAGTGAACTTGAATATGTGGATGAAGTTACACTTGCAAGGGCATTAGAAGGAAGAACAAAACTAAATTAAACTATGCAAAATAATAATCTAATCAAGAAAGAAAAAATCTTAAGATTTCCCTCTTGGATTAAATTTCCTATTAGTAAAGCTTCAGAATTCGAAAAAATACAAACACTCATCAAAAAATCAAATATTCATACTATTTGTGAAGAAGCAAGATGTCCAAATAGGGCAGAATGTTACGCCTCAGGAACAGCTACTTTCTTACTGGGCGGATCGATATGTTCTCGTTCCTGTGCTTTTTGTCAGGTAAATAAAGGTAAACCTAGTTCTATCAATATTGATGAATGTACTCAAGTTGCTGAAGCAGTAAAAGTACTAAATTTGAAATATGTTGTTTTGACATCTGTAGCTAGAGACGATCTTCCTGATCATGGCGCAAATTTATTTATATCTACAATTGATGAGATTAGAAAAATTGATTCAACAATTAAAATTGAGGTTTTAACTCCTGATTTATGGGGTGGAGGCAAAAATCTTGATGAAACAAATAACCTTCAGACTGAGAGATTAAGGATGATTTTAGAAAAAGATCCAATATGCTTTAATCATAATCTTGAAACTGTTGAAAGACTTCAAAAAGAAGTTAGGCGAGGTGCAAATTACAAAAAATCCCTTGGTTTACTCAAAAAGTCAAAAGATATTGCTCCTCATATTCAAACTAAATCAGGCATTATGTTAGGGCTTGGGGAAACATTGGATGAAATAAAAAATACAATTTATGATCTTAAAAAAATAGATTGTGATCAAATTACAATTGGCCAATATTTAAGGCCCTCATTCAATCATTTGGCAGTTAAGAAATATTGGGATCCATCTGAGTTTGAATATTTATATCGCTTCTCTAAGGAATTAGGATTCAAGAAAGTATCTTCTGGCCCCTTAGTTAGAAGTAGTTATCATGCGGGTTAACTTTGCTCAATTAAAGAGAGTTTCTTTTCAAGTTTTTTCAATATTGAAATACATTCACCGTTCATGAGTGTACCGGCTCCTCCCCAGACCAATCTTAATAAAAGATCTACTGGACTTGAACCAACTTCTTTTACAATTTCGAAGCCTATTATCTTGAAATATCTTACAAGTTTTTTACTATAACCTTCACTATCAAAAATAGCTAAAAGTCTTGCTTTATTGCTTGATTTTTTTTCGATTGCCCAAGCCATAGTTGTTGCCCATATTAATTCCGAAACATAAGCAGGCGCTTTACTAAGGATTCTTAATGTATCAAGCTGAATACCTTGTTTATGTAAATAAGTCCAACCTTTCATTTCGGCCCAAATCTTTATAATATTATCTTTCTGTTCTGCTATAACAATTCTAAAAAAACATAATCCAAGAGTTTCTCTGACTTGAATTTTAATTAATAATCCAATAGCACCTGCTAATTTTTCTAATTCTTCAACTTTCATGATTTTGGAAAATTAGTCCTGATAGATTTTATGATTCTCCACTTTTAATCTGTCGATCTGTTTTTGTCTTTCTTCAAATCTTTTTCTATCATCATCACTGAATTGATTTATGCAGAAATGACATTGAATACCTTCTCTATATGATTTTCTTTTTTGATCTTGAATTGAAATTGGCATTCCACATGCATGACAAATAGAGTATGAACCTTTTTCTAATTCATGATCTAAGGCAACTCTTTTATCAAAAACAAAACATTCACCTTTAAATAAGTTTTTTTCACCTTTTACATCTTTAAGGTATTGTAAAATCCCCCCTTGTAGATGATAAATATTTTTAAAACCTTTCTTTTTTAAAAAACTAGTAGCTTTTTCACATCTAATACCTCCGGTACAAAACATGGCTATGTTTGTAGACTCTTTATTTTCTAGATGGGCATCTAAATGATCATCTAAATGATCATCTACCCACTTGGGGAATTCTCTAAAGTTTCTTGTATTTGGGTTTATAGAATTCTGAAATGTTCCTATAGAAACCTCATAATGATTTCTAGTATCAATGAGTATTGTATTTTGATTTTCAATTAACTTATTCCAATTAGCTGTGTCAATATAAGTCCCATTATCTTGTGAAGGATTTATTTCGGGGACACCCATCGTAACTATTTCTTTCTTAATTTTTATTTTTAATTTTTTGAAGACCTTCTTTTTAGAAAGTGTTTCTTTCAGATTCAGATTTCTATTATCTGTATATTTGTTAAGCAAATTGATAACAATATCAATTACATTTTTCTCAGCACAAATAGTTCCATTAATACCCTCACTTGCAAAAATTAATAAACCTGAAAGATCTTTTTCATTTTCGATTTCTAATAATTTATTTTTGAGATCAAGAATTAAGTTCTCTTGGAATTGGAAGAAAGAATAAAGAGAAACTATTTTATAATTTTTGTCTTTCATAAAGAAGATAATGTTTTTTCACAAGTTTCAAAATCTTTGTTAAATGATACTCCAACCTCTTTAAGAAGATTTCTGTCTGATTGAAAAGATGGATTTGAAGTTGTTAGTAACTCATCTCCATAAAAAATTGAATTTGCCCCACATTGAAAACATAAAATTTGGGCCTCTTTTGAAAGCTTTTCTCGCCCTGCACTTAATCTAATTTTACTTTTAGGCATAAGAATTCTGGCTGTGGCTATCATCCTTATCATTTCAATAGAATCAATTTCTTTATTATCTTCTAAACCAGTACCTTCAATAGCTACTAATGAATTTATAGGAACACTTTCAGGGTGCGGATTCATGTTTGAAAGCACTTCCAAAAGAGATGCTCTATCGCAATTAGTTTCACCCAATCCTATTATACCTCCACAACAAACATTTATTCCTGCATTTCTCACTCTTTTGATAGTATCTAATCTGTCTTGATAAGTTCTAGTCGTAATAATATTTTTATAATGCTCAGGACTAGTATCAAGGTTGTGGTTATACGCTGTCAAACCTGCATCAGCCAGTCTGGAAGCTTGTTCTTCTGTAAGCATCCCAGCGGTAACGCATGCTTCCATGCCTAAATCTCTTACACCGCTAACCATCTCTAACATTGCATTAAAAGATTTCCCATCTCTAATTTCTCTCCATGCCCAACCCATACAAAACCTATCTGCACCCTCATTTTTTGCTATTTTAGCTCTTGCTAAAACCTCTTCAACTTGAAATTGTGGATGACTTTTGATTTCGCTAGCACTGTAAATTGATTGACTACAGTACGAACAATTTTCCTCACATCCACCAGTTTTTACGCTGAACAATGAAGCTAATTGAATGTTGTATTTGTTAAATTTCCTATGAACGATTTGTGATTCCCACATTAAATTAATCAGAGGCATATTAAGTATTTCCAATATCTTCTCTTTATTCCAATCGAACCTAATTTCTCCTAAAAACTTATTATTCGAAATAGTCATTTTTGTTATGAAGAATATTGAGAATCTCCAAAAGATTCATTTGTTAATGATTCTATACCTCCAAAACGTCTGTTCCTTGATTGGTAATCAATTATTGCTTTTAGAAATTCAAATTCATTGAAGTCTGGCCATAGTACGTCTGATATGTAAATTTCTGAATAGGCTAATTGCCATAATAGAAAATTGCTGATCCTTTTTTCTCCACTTGTTCTGATTAGTAACTCAGGATCTTTAATTCCTCGTTTTAATAGTTCCGAATTAAATAACTCTTCATTAACTTCATTTGGTTTTATTTCACCAGAAGAAGATTTTAAAGCTAATTCTTTTGCAACTTTTACTATTTCTTGTCTGCCTCCGTAATTAACGCAAACATTTAATAAGAATTTATTGTTGTTTTTAGTTAGAGATTCTGAACTATATATTATTTCTTTTAGAGTCTCTGGGAAAGGAGTTAAATCCCCGATAAATTTTATTTTAATGGATTCTTGATGGATCTCTTCAATTTCGGTTTTCAAAACTTCACCAAAAAGATTTATGAGGAAATCAACCTCTTGTGTTGGCCTTGTCCAATTTTCAGTTGAAAAAGCATAAACAGTTAGCACTTTACAACCTATTTTTTTTGATACTTTAAGAATTTCTTTTAGTACACTAACTCCCTTGTTGTGACCAAATGACCGAGGCAATCTTTTTTTTGTAGCCCATCTACCATTCCCGTCCATGATTATTGCCACATGTTCTGGGACTTTTTGCATATCTACCCCTTTAAATAAGTCAGTATTTTTCTTGTCAATTACTTTTTCCAAACTCATTAGTTAATCCTTTATGTTGGTAAAATTTTCTGATTTATTAGACTCATTTTCATTGATATTATTGATAATAGTATCACTTGGATTTGTTTTTTGGTACATAGCAGATTTACTTAAAGATGATTTATTTGTTCCTAAAGAGTTTTGATTCCCAATCAAATTTACGAGAAGTTCTTGTAACCTGCTGCTTGTAATTGGTCTTTCAAGTTTGCCCTGGTTTGCTAATGATAAAGTACCGGTCTCTTCAGAAACAACAATGCAAATACACCTGTCAAATCGTTCTGTAATTCCCAATGCAGCAAGATGTCTTGTGCCATATCTACTAATACCTTGCCTCGACAGAGGAAGTATTACACCAGCAGATATTATTTTGTTGCCTTTCACGAGAACCGCACCATCATGTAAAGGTGTATCTGTTGCAAAAAGATTTATCAAAAGATCAGTTGACAATTGTGCCTCGATATTTGTACCTGAATATAAAAAATCTTCGGGCCTTAAATCACTCCCTAAATCCACAACGATTAAGGCCCCTCTCCTACTTTGAGACAGTTTACCTGCAGTTTCAACTAACTGAGTAATTGTAGTTGATGTTGCTCTAAATTCCTTGGGTGGATTCCCTAGTAACACTGCTAGCCTCCCAGTGCCTAATAATTCCATTAATCTTCTTAATTCTCCTTGCCATAGGATCGCTAGTGAGAGCGAGCAAGCGAGGACTACAGCATCAATTAATTTTGATGTTAAAGGAAGGAATGCATATCTTTGTATAAACCATGCGGATGAGACTAAAAACAAATATCCTCTTAGGAGCCATAATGTTCGTTGCTCTTTAACTCTAGAAAATAATAAAAGTCCAAAACCAACAGCGAATAGGACATCTAATAAAAGCTTTAAATTTATAATCCCCCAGAATTTCACACTAAATATAAAATTAACTTAAATGTACCTAATTTTGTTTAATAAAGCGATCAGGTAAAACATCATATTTCAAAAGATCATCTGGACTTTCCCTCTTTTGAATAATTTCTGCTTCACCATCGCAAACCAAAATAGTTGCGGGTTTTGGGATTCTATTGTAGTTAGAACTCATTGAATTGTTGTAGGCACCTGTCCCAAATACACAAATAAGATCTCCGGATTTGCAATTTGCTAGTTCTATCTCCTTAAACAATACATCGCCTGACTCGCAGTGCTTACCAGCAATAGTGTATTTGTTCCTCGAGTTGATATTAAAGGGATTTTTTACCAAACATGCAGAATAATCTGATTGATATGTTATTGGTCTTGGGTTATCACTCATCCCACCATCAACAGATAAATACGTTCTGATCCCAGGAATTTCTTTAAAGGCCCCAATTTTGTAAATTGTTATACCTGCAGTAGATACTATAGATCTTCCAGGTTCACACATTAATATAGGTAAATCTAAATTGTGTTTTTTACAAGATTTAACAACGGAGGTGGATATTGTTTCTACCCATTGATCAATTGAAGGCGGGTCGTCATTCTCTGTATATTTAATACCTAAACCTCCTCCTACATTCAATTTCCCAATATCATGGCCAAATTTTTTGGCTTCTAAAATAACCTTTACCATGATTTCTCCAAGATCCCTATGTGGGTCCAGTTCAAAAATCTGGGAACCAATATGAGCATGTAATCCCTTCAACTTTAGATGTTTTGTCTTTCTGATTTTGTCAAACAAATTACTCAAATATTCAATTCCGAAACCAAATTTGCTATCAAATGAACCTGTTCTTATGTATTCATGTGTATGGCATTCTATCCCAGGCGTAAAGCGAATCATTATCTCTAAATCACGATTGATTATATTTGAGATTTTCTCTAATCTTTCTAAGTCATAATCATTATCTACGATTACTTGAATGTTATTTCTAACTGCAAACTCAATTTCTCTGTCAGATTTATTATTACCATGAAAAACAATTTTTTCATTTGGGACCCCACCTTTAAGAGCAGTTAATAATTCTCCTTCTGAAACCGCATCAAGTCCTAAACCTTCTGAGGAAATAAGACTACTCATGAAGATAGAACTATTTGCTTTAGAGGCATATATTGGCAGAGATTTCCCTGGGTAATATTTGTCTAATGCTTTTTTGTAAGCTCTACAAGAGTTTCTTAAAGTGATTTCATCCAAAATATAAAGAGGAGAATCATATTTTTTAACTAATCCTTCTATTGAACATCCAGCAATTAATAACTTCCCATCATTATCGATGGATGTTGTAACAGGAACGATATTTTTGTTTGGACTATTGGGGTCAATTTTTTGTTTCAAAAAGGATTTTTGTTCTTCCATGGGAGAATTTGAATTTGAGTTTTTCTAAAAATCGTCATATTTTATAATAACTTTAATTTCAAATTTATTTGATTATTTATCTACTATAAAATGATATCCATTAAACACATACACGAGAATGATATTGATTTATGTTATGAATTAGATTCAAATACAATTTCGTTATGGAGCAAAAAGCAATGGGCTAAGGAATTTCAAAAAGAAGGTATAAAAGTCTTTGGGTTATTACTTTCAAATTTAGTTATAGGAATTTGTGTTTTTCATGTGGTTCTTGATGAAGCTCAAATAAATTTTTTTGTAATAAGTCAGAAATTCAGGAATCAAGGTTTTGGGTCTTACCTCATGAGGTACTTAATAAAACAATGTGAAAAATTAAATATTAATAAATTATTTTTAGAAGTCTCCCATATCAACGTTCCAGCAGAGAAATTTTATAGCAGCTTTGATTTTTCTACTGTTGGAATAAGAAGAAATTATTATAAGGATGGCTCAGATGCTCTCTTAAAAGAAAAAATTTTAACAACTAAATAATTTTTAAAATTTTATTGTTCGGATAACCAGAATGCTGGAAAATACTATGATTTTACTGATATACCACTAAAAAAGTTAAATTTAATCCATAAAAATATAATTTTGGGTATTCACAAAAGCTCATTCTGAACACAAAACTGACATATTACTGGTAGGTTATTAATAAGAATTTAGTCTTCAAATGTTTGAAAGATTTACAGAAAAGGCAATAAAAGTCATTATGCTTGCCCAAGAGGAAGCCAGAAGACTTGGTCATAATTTCGTTGGAACAGAACAAATACTACTAGGTTTAATCGGTGAAGGTACGGGCGTTGCTGCAAAGGTCCTTAAGTCTATGGGCGTTAATTTAAAAGACTCAAGAATAGAAGTTGAAAAGATAATTGGTAGAGGTTCAGGATTTGTAGCCGTTGAAATACCTTTTACCCCTAGGGCTAAAAGAGTCCTGGAATTGTCATTAGAGGAAGCACGTCAGTTAGGTCATAATTATATAGGTACTGAACATCTCTTACTAGGTTTAATAAGAGAAGGCGAGGGAGTAGCTGCTAGGGTTCTTGAAAATCTAAGTATAGACCTTACAAAAGTTAGAACACAAGTAATTAGAATGCTTGGTGAAACAGCTGAAGTAGGCAGTGGAGCTAATTCAACCAAGGGTAATTTAAAAACGGCAACTCTTGACGAATTTGGAACTAATTTAACAAAATTAGCTAGTGAATCAAAGCTTGATCCAGTCGTTGGCCGTCATGCAGAAATAGATCGTGTAGTTCAAATATTAGGTAGAAGGACTAAAAATAATCCCGTTCTTATTGGAGAACCTGGTGTAGGTAAAACAGCTATTGCTGAGGGTTTGGCTCAAAGAATACAGCTTGGAGATATTCCAGATATTCTTGAGGATAAAAGGGTTTTAACTCTAGATATAGGTCTACTAGTCGCTGGAACAAAATATAGAGGTGAATTTGAAGAAAGATTAAAAAAAATAATGGAAGAAATTAAATCTGCTGGTAATGTAATACTTGTCATTGATGAAGTTCATACCTTAATTGGTGCTGGAGCTGCTGAAGGAGCTATAGACGCAGCAAATATACTCAAGCCAGCATTAGCCCGAGGAGAACTCCAATGTATTGGAGCAACAACACTTGATGAGTACAGAAAACATATCGAGAGAGATGCTGCTTTAGAGAGAAGATTCCAACCCGTTATGGTTGGTGAACCATCTATTGAAGATACAATTGAAATATTAAAGGGTCTCAGAGAACGTTATGAACAACATCACCGTCTTAAAATTACAGACGATGCTCTAGAAGCTGCAGCTCACCTTGGGGATAGATATATATCTGATAGATTTTTGCCTGATAAAGCAATTGACCTTATTGATGAAGCTGGAAGTAGAGTTCGTTTAATAAACTCTAAACTTCCACCTGAAGCTAAGTTAATAGATAAAGAATTAAGAGAAATTCAAAAACAAAAAGAAGAATCCGTGAGGGACCAAAACTTTGATCAAGCTGGTCAATTAAGAGAAAAAGAGATGGAATTGTCTGCAAAAATTAAGGAAGTACTCGAAAATAAAAAAGAATCTACACTTGAGGATGAATCTAGTCTTGATAAAGATTCGTTAAAAAATGATTCAAAATTTTTACAAAACCCTTTAGTTTGTGAAGAAGATGTAGCTCACATTGTTGCTTCTTGGACCGGTGTACCTGTTCAAAAATTAACTGAAACCGAATCAGTAAAGCTTCTTAATATGGAAGAGACACTTCACCAAAGACTTATTGGACAAGATGAAGCTGTAAAAGCTGTTTCTAGAGCTATAAGGAGAGCAAGAGTTGGTTTAAAAAATCCAAATAGGCCTATCGCAAGCTTTATCTTTTCAGGTCCTACAGGCGTAGGTAAAACTGAATTGACTAAATCTTTAGCCTCATATTTCTTTGGTAGCGAAGAAGCAATGATCAGATTAGATATGTCAGAATTTATGGAGAGACACACGGTCAGTAAACTTATTGGGTCACCACCTGGATATGTTGGCTTTAATGAGGGTGGTCAACTTACCGAGGCGGTCAGGAGAAGACCTTATACAGTTGTTTTATTTGATGAAGTAGAAAAAGCTCATCCAGATGTCTTCAATCTACTTTTGCAATTACTTGAGGATGGCAGACTTACAGATTCCAAGGGTAGAACTGTAGATTTTAAAAACACACTGTTAATAATGACTTCTAATATTGGTTCTAAAGTGATTGAGAAAGGTGGTGGCGGTTTAGGATTTGAGTTCTCTGGTGATTCTGTTGAAGATAGCCAATATAATAGAATTAAATCTTTAGTTAATGAAGAACTAAAGCAGTATTTCAGGCCTGAATTTTTAAATAGACTTGATGAAATAATTGTATTTAGGCAACTATCTAAAGACGAAGTTAAACAAATTGCTGAAATAATGTTGCAAGAGGTTTTTGCAAGATTGCAAGATAAGGGCATTAAATTAAGCGTAACTGAATCATTCAAGGAAAGACTTGTTGAAGAAGGCTACAATCCTTCTTATGGTGCAAGACCATTGAGGAGGGCTGTTATGCGCTTGCTAGAAGATAGTTTGGCAGAGGAAGTTCTCTCAGGGAGAATAAAAGATGGTGATAAAGCCTTAGTTGATATAGATGATAATAAAAAAGTTACAATCAATATCTCTTCTGAAGAATCTCCTCAAGAGTTGGCGAGTGCTAATTTTTAGTTATTTGTAGTTAATATGCAGTCAATCTCTCCAGAAACTTTATTTAGAGGGAATTATGCTTGGGAAGAATCTTTACCTTACATTATTAAATTAACTAAAACTCCACTAATTTTAGGTAGAGGGATTCATACTAAAAATCTGAGAAATAAAATTTTTACTGATTTAAAAAATCAAAACCTCAATGCTAATTCTGCTAATTTGCAATTTGATTGCTGTTATGAAGATATTTCAAGAGTAAAGAAAATTATCCTAAAGAATAATCATGATTCTGTCATCGCAGTTGGAGGTGGCAAAGTTCTTGATTGTGGAAAATATATAGCTGATCATCTTGATATTCCTTGCATTACAGTACCTCTAAGCGCTTCCACATGTGCAGGTTGGACAGCTTTATCGAATATTTATACAAAAGAAGGCAAATTTATTGAGGATTTTGCATTAAGATCTTGTCCAAAAATCCTCGTGTATGATTATAAATTTATTCAAACAGCCCCATCAAGAACACTTGCAAGTGGCATCGCAGATGCTTTGGCAAAATGGTATGAATCCTCAATAACAAGTTCAACAATAGATGATGGTCTTGTTCAACAAGCAATTCAGATATCAAGAGTTCTAAGAGATCAACTATTAATAGATGGAGAAAAAGCGTTTAAGAGTCAATTTGAAAATAATCCTTCTTGGCAAAATACTGTAGAAGCATGTGGACTTACAGCAGGATTAGTTGGTGGTCTTGGTGGAGAAAAATGTAGGACTGCAGCAGCACATGCTATTCATAATGCAATTACTCAGATAATCGCCCCTAATAAATTCTTACATGGTGAGATTGTTGGGGTTGGATTATTATTGCAATTAAGATTAGAAGAAATGAAAAATAATAATAAATTAGCTGATCAATCAATTAAACAATTATTTGTACTCATGAAAGAATTAAATTTGCCAACTACTATTGGACAACTTGGAATAAATGTTTTTGATAATAATAATTTAGAGAAAATTGCTGATTTTACTTGTCGAGATAAATCTGAGATTCACTTTTTGCCTTTTGAAATTAATAAAGAAGATATAATAGAGGTCATTTCAAATTTTGAACAACAAAAAATTAAAATATAAACATTTTTTTGACTAAGAGCAATTTTGAAAAATTAAGTGATTTAAATGCTGAATTTTTTGAAAGTGCCAAATTGTCACTACTAGACCCTTTAGGTCTTTATTTGGCAAATGATGTTAAGTGGATAAAACTTAACCAAAACTGGAATTCTTTAAAATTCCCAGTAGTTATGGGAGGAAAAGGTCAACCTATACTTCTTCTGCATGGCTTTGATAGTAGTTTTTTAGAATTCAGGAGAATATATAAATCACTAAAAAGAAATTTTCAAGTTATTGTTCCTGATCTGCTGGGTTTTGGTTTTAGTCCCAGGTGCGCAACAAATGAATACAATGCCTCGAAAATAACTTCACATTTAATTGATCTCCTTAAGACCTTTAAGATTACAAAGAATCTAAAAATTATTGGTGCCTCTATGGGAGGCTCAACAGCTTTAAAACTTGCTTTTGAAATTCCTGATTCTATTGATAAAATTCTCCTTTTGTCCCCCGCTGGATTGTTTGGAGAACCTAAGAGTATCCCTTTCCCTCTCAACCAAATTGGAGCCTCATTTCTTGGATTGCCTCAGGTCAGAAAAAGTCTTTGTAGACAAGCATTTGCTTTCCCAGATGAATGTGTTGGTAAGATGGAAGAGCAAATTGCTTCAATTCATTTAGGTTGTAAAGGATGGAGGAATTCACTTGCATCATTTGCAAAAAGTGGTGGGTTTGCAGGGACTCAAAAATATATCCAAAATATCCCAATTAAAACATTATGTGGAGAAAATGATCGAATTCTTGGAAAAAAAGAGATTAAAAAAATAAGAACTATTGAAAAATTAAATTTTGTAGGATTACAAAATTGTGGACACCTTCCACATGTAGATCTACCATCATTATCTAGTAAAATAATCCAAGATTATTTTTTGGAATAAAAGATTTCTTAATTAATTTAGATACTTAGATACTTGAGAATTATAAAAACATAATACAAAACAGATGGAGTAAAGATGTAACTATCAATTCTGTCAAGAATTCCTCCATGTCCCGGTAAAAAAGTTCCGGAATCTTTTATTTTTGCATCTCTCTTCATCATAGATTCAATTAAATCTCCAACTAATGCCATAAGAGAAATTGAAATTCCATATATTATTCCAACAAATAATGGATTTTCCCAATTCATTAAAAATGCGAAAAATATTGCTAGTAAAGTTGAACAGGATATTCCTCCAATTAAACCTTCCATAGTTTTGCTCGGAGATATTGGAGATAGAGATGTTTTACCAAATGACTTCCCAATGAAATAAGAACCAATATCACTAGCTACAATTAAAAAACAAGAAGTTAAAGTTAAATGAAGACCTGTAGTATTTGACAAGTTCTCAAACGATATAAAACCCTTATTTGAACTTAATATCACTGAATCTAATCCCCTTAACTTAATCCAGTAACTAGGTAAAAAACCTAAATAGAATAAACCAAAAATAGAGGCTGCAATATCTGAAATTGTTCCAGGTTTTGGTTGCAAAAGTAACCAAGTACATATTCCAACTGAACAAATTGGCAAAATTGAATTTGATATTTCTCTCTCAAGCAAACCAATGGTCTCGAGATAAGTAGAAATTATAATAATGAAAGATGAAAATAATGTAGTCTTTGTAGCTGGTTTTATTCCTTTAAATTCTGCCATTCTAAAAAATTCTAATGATGCTAAATATGTAAGCAAAGCTGTTGCAAACGTAAAAAACCATCCCCCCAACAAAACTACAATTAAACCAAAAATTCCTATAAGTAACCCGCTTCTTAATCTCATATGATACTTATTTGTTTATATGACTCTTATATTAAAATTTACCAGATCTTTATTGCATAAACTTTGATTATTTATCCAATTAAACCTATCGATATCAATTTTTTCTCCAGGAACTAGTAAAGGTATCCCAGGAGGATAAGGGCAAATAATATCTCCTGATATTTTATTTAATGATTGGGAGAAAGGAATACTGCGAGTCTCACTTCGCCAAGCAATCCCAATTTCAATTTCGGGAGCTTGAACTAATTTAAAGGGCGATTTGAGCACTTCTAAATTTTTTGATTTTTTGGAATTTAATATTAATTTTTTCCATAACTTTTCAAATAAATTAAGAAAATCTTTTTGATTTCCAAATCCCAAGCAAAAAGTGAGAGACGTCATTTCTGGTAATTCGGCAATAAGGCCATTTCTATAAAAAAAATCATCAGCAGTAAAACCATCAATACCAGCCTTAGAGGTATTTACTACAATTTTTAATGGGTCTTGAGTTTCTATAAGAGGAATATTTTTTTGAATTAATTTTTTATAAATACTTTTTGCCTCTAAAATTCTTTTTTGATATTTTGATAAACTTTTTTTGTTAAGCCAGTCCCTAATAGACTCTTCACAAGAAGAAAGTAATAAGGAACTTGGACTGGTAGTTTGTAGTAAATTAATACTTTTAATTAAATTACCTTCATTTATTAGATGCCCTTTGTACCAAAGTACCGCCGTTTGAGTTAATCCATTGAGCGACTTATGCAATGAATTGACGACTAAATCAGCGTTTGATGATAAGGCCGGTTTTGGCAAATTAAGGTTTTCACAAAAAAGGAAATATGAACCATGGGCTTCATCAACTAAAACAGGTAAATTTTTTTGATGACAACAATCTATTAAGGGTTCTAAATCTCCGGCATAACCCTGATAAGTGGGATTTACAAGAATAACCCCTGCAATTTTATTCTCATCAAAATTTAATTTTTTAAATACATTTTCTAACCAAATTTTTGTAATTGGTTTGTAATGACCGGTTTCGGTTGAAAATTCTAGGTCAAAAAATATTGGATTTATATTCTGCATCGCACAGATTTTTATGACACTTATATGAACATTTCTAGGCATAAGGATATTTTCCCCTGGATTTGCCATTGCAATTACTGCTGATTGTATTAATCCGGAAGCTCCATTAACTCCAAAAAAACATCCTTTAGCCCCAAATTTGTCGGAGAACTCTCTTTGAGATTTAGCAATTAATCCGCTTTGGGATAGTGGGGAGCCTATTTCTGGTAGTTCGGGCAGGTCCCAATATCCAGGTGGATATTTTAATAACTTCACTAATTTCTTTGGTAAAGCTGCCCCTCTGTTATGCGCGGGAAAGAATAAAGACTTTAAAAACTTTTTAGTTAGAAAAGATGAAATGCTCATAAAGTATTATTGACATATATAGAATGTTCTAAGGGGTAATCATTTTTGCTATTTATTAACTTTAATGAAAAGATCTTATTCGAAATATTCAGCAAAAGATGACTTACTTTGGTTGATTTTGAGACCATGGATTTTTATTCCAAGAGTTTTATATATCCTTTTAACTTTTATTTTCCTTTTTTTAAGAATACTTTTTCAAGGTAACAGTAAAAATAAAAATGTACAAAAAAATCTCTCGAAATATCTTTTTGATGTCATAACGGATTTAGGCCCCTGTTTTATCAAATTAGGCCAAGCACTATCAACTCGACCAGATCTTGTTAGACAAGATTGGCTTACAGAACTTACAAAATTACAAGATAATCTTCCAGCATTTGATCACAAAATTGCTTTAAAAATGATTGAAGAGGAACTTGGATCTCCTGCTAATGAATTATTTGAAGAGTTTCCAGATAGTCCTATTGCTTCAGCAAGCTTAGGTCAAGTTTATAAAGCAAAATTAAATAATCTTTATTTAGCTGTGAAAGTACAGCGGCCAAATTTACACTTTCTCATAAGAAGGGATATTGTAATCTTAAGGTTTTTAGGAACTTTTTTATCCCCGCTCTTACCATTAAATATAGGTGTTGGAATTGGAGAAATAATAGATGAATTCGGCAAGGCACTATTTGATGAAATTGACTATCAAAAAGAGGCCGAAAATGCTCTAAGATTTGCAAATTTATTCAAAGAAAATCCAAATATTTTTATTCCTAAATTAGAAAAACAGTTTTCATCCAAAAGGGTAATCACAACTTCTTGGATTGATGGAGTTAAGTTAAGAGATCGAGCTTTACTAGAGGAAAATAACTTAATTCCTGCTTCGTTTATAAAAACATGTGTCATTAGTGGGCTGCAGCAATTATTTGAATTTGGATATTTTCATGCAGACCCACATCCAGGAAATATGTTTGCTCTAAAAGGAGGAAATGCAGATTGTGGGAATTTAGCTTATGTTGATTTCGGAATGATGGATACTATTACAAATTCAGATAGACTTACTCTTATTAAGGCAATTGTTCACATAATAAATGAAGAATATTATCTTCTAGCAGAAGACTTCCAGAAGTTAGGTTTTTTAACCAAAGAACAAGATCTTCAAAAACTTGTTGAACCATTAAAAGAAGTTCTAGGAGGATCTTTTGGCGCTGAGGTTGGTAATTTTAATCTTAAAAATGTAACTGATAAATTCTCAAAACTAATGTATTCCTATCCTTTCAGAGTTCCCAGTAGGTTTGCCTTAATAATTAGAGCTGTTGTCAGTCAAGAAGGTTTAGCACTAAGGTTAGATCCTGAATTTAAAATTTTAAAAATAGCTTATCCATATATTGCTAAAAAACTACTGACCGATAATTCTGAAGAGATTTTAGACATACTTTTAGAGGTCGTTTTTGATAAAAAAGGTCAAATTCAAATAGAAAAAATTGAAAGTTTACTAAATATTTTATTTAAAGATTCTGAGAATATTAATTCAGACCTCATACCAGTAGCTAATGCTGGATTGAAATTAATTGTTAGTAAAAAAGGAAACGAAGTTCGGAAAAATCTGCTTTTAAGTCTTATCAAAGATGACAAATTAGAATTTACTGATGCGAAAAGACTCTTAGATTTAATTAGAGATACTTTTAGCCCTTTGAATATTGCAAAAAGTGCAGTTCAGAATATTATTTCTCCAGTTTAGTTTTTAATATACATATCTAATAAATTTACTTATTATTTTTAATGGTTACAATAAAACAAGTACTTAATTTTAGAAAATTTATAGTCAAAGAATTAATATATTTGAAAATTTAGAATGAAATTTTTAAAAAAATTTTTTTTATTTAACAAAAAAATTGAAAATAATAAAGTCTTAACTTATGAAGTAGTTGATAATTATGTAGAAATTGCGAAATTAGTAAAAGAAGCAAGAATCCAACAAAATCTAACAATAAAAGAATTATCAAGGATTTCAAAAATTCCTGAACAAACAATAAATTCTATTGAAAATAATAAAAAAAATATTAGACCAAAGTTTCCCTTTATAAGATCCATCTTATTTAAACTAGAGGAATGCTTAATATTAAAAAAAAATACATTAGTAAAATTAGCAACCAGAGAAAAGAATAGTTTTAAGAAAGAAAAACCAAATTTTCTTATAACTAAATTTGACCTTCTAAATACTTGGCAGGGAAGTTTATTGTATTTTTTTATATTAATACTTACTATATTTATCTTAAAAAGATATTTTATTTTAAATGTGAATATTATTGAGATTCAAAATATAGAAAATAAAAATATAGAAAAATAATCTCCTAAAATAACTTATTTTCTAGTCCTTCCAAATTTATTTCCTAGCTCACTAAAAATTGTAATATTTTCTTCAATTTCTTCTAATGAACGATTCAATTTCCATTTCCAGTTATTTTTTATGGTACCAGGTATATTTAGCCTGCTCGAGTCATCTAGAGATAATATATCTTGTATGGGAGCTATAAAGAGATTAGCATCTGTTTTCATACCAATTTCAATTAGACTCCATGAAGGATTTTCTGAAAATTTATACTCATCTCTTATTCTTTTTTTAGAGTTACTTTCTAGAGAATCCCACCATGATATAGAAGTAGAGTTGTCATGTGTTCCTGTATAAACAACCCAATTTTCTCCATTTATATTCCTTGGCAGATATGGGTTGTCTTCGTTACCATCAAAAGCGAATTGTAATATTTTCATTCCAGGGAGTTCAAAATTATTCCTTAATTTTTCTACATCTGGTGTTATGACACCCAGATCCTCAGCGATAATGGGTAGATATTCTCTCCCTAAATCAATTTTTAGCTTGTTTAATAAAGCTCTCCCTGGAGATCTTATCCATTTTCCCTGAATTGCTGTTTTAGAATTGCCATTGACTCTCCAATAGCTAGCTAAACCTCTGAAATGATCGAACCTCAACAAATCCATAAGTTCAAATTGCCTTTTAAATCTGCTTCTCCACCAATTGAAATTAGTTTTTTTATGTTTTGACCAAAAGTAAGTAGGGGTTCCCCATAATTGTCCTGTGGATGAAAAATAATCAGGAGGTACACCACTCTGAAATATTAAAGATCCACTTTTAAAAATTGAAAATAGTGATTTATTACTCCATACATCAGCGCTGTCCCAAGAAACATAAAATGGCAAATCTCCAATTAAATTAACATTACATAATTTTGCAAAGTTTTTAATATCTTTCCATTGCTTATCTAAATGCCACTGCATTAATTTTTTAGTAATTATTTTTTCATTTTTTTTCTTGATCCATGATTTTAAAAACTTGTTATTTTTTAATTTAAATTCTTGGGGCCATTGCCACCAAGGCATCATATTAAACTCTTCTCTTATCACAGTAAATAATGAATAATCCTCGACCCAAGAATTCTTACTAGTCCATTTATAAAAATCAAGTTTTCTCTCCTCAGTTTGAGAGTTCCAACCTTGCAAAAGAAGGTCACCTAATTTTTTTGAATAAGAGTCGGCTGCATTAAAATCAAAATAATTCTTACTCTGATTTGCAAGTTTTAATTCTTCTTTTTTTGAAATGAAGATAAAACCTTTCTCGATTAAATCATCCATATCAAGAAACCATGGGTTAAGTGCAAAACTTGATGGTGAACTATATGGAGAGCCTGTAGAGTCTGTGGGTGTAAGAGGTAAAAATTGCCAGTACTCAATCCCATGCCTTTCAAGCTTTTTTATCCATTCTTTAGCCCCTCTACCAAACGTTCCACATACTTCTCCTCCTGGGATACATGAAGGATGCATGAGTATGCCTAGTGATTTTTTTTTAAGAACTTTTTGTTTATACATTGATTTAAATTATATTTTGATTCTTTACAATCCAAATTGTTTTAATTATATAAATCCAACGATATACAAATTTTTTTTTATTGACAAATAATAATCTAAGAATCTTTCTGAAAGAATGAGAAAAATTCATATTTTTGATCCAATTAAAATAATGTTTTGCGATAAGAAGATATAACTTTTGAAAAGATCTAGATATTATCTTTTGCGAAATTCGCATAAACGACTACGATAAGTATATAGTTTTATGTTGCTAATTTCGTGACTAGTTTTATCACGGCAGTGCAGAATAAAGAATCTAAGTTTAATCTTACTAATAGTAGATTAAGGTTAGTAACTGGAACAACAAATCCTAAATTAGCTGAAGAAATTGCATCCTACTTAGGGATTACGAATGTGCCGTTAATATCCAAAAAATTTGCTGATGGAGAACTTTATGTTCAGATTCAGCAATCAATTAGAGGTTGCGATGTATTCCTTGTACAACCTACATGCGCTCCTGTGAATGATAGTTTAATGGAATTAATGATTATGGTAGATGCTTGCAAGAGGGCATCTGCGAGGCAAATAACAGCTGTTATCCCATATTATGGCTATGCAAGGGCAGATAGAAAGACTTCTGGTAGAGAGTCAATAACCGCAAAGCTCACTGCTAATTTGCTTGAGAAATCAGGTGTAGATAGAGTCCTTGCTATGGATTTGCATTCTGCTCAAATTCAAGGTTATTTTGATATACCATGTGACCATATTTACGGATCACCTGTTTTGATTGATTATTTAGAAACTTTAAATTTAGAGGAAGTTGTTGTTGTTTCTCCAGATGTCGGAGGAGTTGCCAGAGCAAGAGCGTTTGCAAAACAAATGAAAGATGCTCCTCTAGCAATAATTGACAAAAGAAGAGCAGCTCATAACATTGCTGAAAGTTTAACAGTCATTGGAGAAGTTAAAGGTAAAACAGCTATTCTCATAGACGATATGATAGACACTGGAGGTACAATTTGTTCTGGAGCGAGTTTATTAAAACAAGAAGGTGCTAAGAGAATATTTGCTTGTGCTTCACATGCTGTATTTTCCCCTCCTTCTTATGAAAGATTAAGTGCTGAGGATTTATTTGAACAAGTTATTGTGACTAATAGTATACCAATTCTTGTTAAAAATAATTTCCCACAATTAAAGGTCCTTTCCGTCGCAAATATGCTTGGTGAAGCTATTTGGAGAATCCATGAAGAAAGTTCTGTCAGCTCAATGTTTAGATAATCAATGAAATTATTTTTTGGTTTCTTTAATAATTTGCTTTAATCTTTTTTCATAATCATTTTTTATATCATTTGGGATGTTTTCGGGACAAATATTAAGTGCACTTCCAACAATTTGAAATGTGCCTGAGTTATATAGTTTCTTTTGGTTGAGTTTTTCATTTCCTAATTCTTTAATAACCCCACCATGTTTGCCAATTATTACATTTGCAAAAGTTGCGCTTGCTATGCCGAGACCTTTGTTAAAATCAACGTCTGCCTTTGAAGCAATACAAAGATAGGATGCGCCCATTTGTCGATATAGGAACAGATCTTTTTCTGTGGCAGCAACTAAATTTTTTTCGGCTTTAATTTGTTTATTTATTGTACCAATCTCAAAAAGTGTGAAGGATAAAAAAAGGCTAGCTCCTAAAAATTTAATAAGTTTTTTTGAATAAAAATTAAAACACATCTACCAATAATATTTCTTATAAGATAACATCCCTAGTTTTAATCTTAATTGATAAAGAATACTTACTTAATAATTTTTATCTCATGGTGATTCTCTACTATTTCAAGCTTATTTTTGTTCCATGAATATATAACCCGGAATCTATAGTTGTCTGAATCTACTAGTCTTGTGTGTTCAAGAATATACCAATCTTTATAGGTAGATTCAAAAATCATTTCATGTTCATCAACTTGTTTAATATTTGATATCCCTTTAACATTACTTAAATAAAAATTTTCTCTTATAAGTTGATGCCCCCTAAGAAATGCTTGCATTTCTCCTTGTTCTTTATACTGCGGATTCTCCTCAAAGAAATTGTATTTTTTTTCTGGATACCACGTGAATTTATAGTGTGACTCCCATTCTGATTTGTTCTCTAGAGCTTGTATATTTATATTCATGCATAGGTTATAAGTTTTTTGTCCCTCATCAAGGAAATATGTCCTATTTGATTTCCATAAGCCAATATTTCTAGAAAACCATCTTTTTAAATTACTGTTAATGCTAATTTCTGGAGAATTATTTTCACCTGAATTTAGATTTTTTTTTTGATTGATAACAACCATATATAAATATGTCCTATTTATTTCATAGCTAATCTGTAGAATAATTATAAATATCTTAATGTGTTTATAAGGATTAACAGCTTTTCAACACTTCAGGGGCAATCATTTGAATGATAAAAAAGAGCTAGAATTAATACTCGTAGCAGCTAGAAATCAACTTTCTAGTAGTGACATTAAGTCCTTGATTGCTTTTTTAGAATCAGATGATTGTGTATTTGAGATATCTCTTCAGATCTCTGAACCCACCGAACAGCCGGAATTACTCGAATTGCACCGATTAGTTGCTATTCCTGCACTTATAAAGCTTTCCCCAGGTCCAAAGCAAATATTTGCTGGAAGTAATATTTTTTCTCAGTTGCAGAAATGGTTACCAAGGTGGAAACAGGAAGGCCTAACAAAGAATCTAGGGATTAATTTGCAACCATCTAAAATTGATTCAATAAGAACTCAAAAAGAATTTCTTCTGGAAGACGAACTGCTTGTTTTAAGACAAGAAAATGAGACATTAACAAAAAGAATAGAATCTCAGGAAAGATTATTAAGAATGGTGGCGCATGAATTAAGAACTCCATTAACTGCTGCAACTTTAGCTGTTCAAAGTCAAAAACTTGGACAAATTGATATTTCTAAACTGCAAGAGGTAATAAAAAGACGTTTAGAAGAGATTGAGCTTTTATCTCAGGATCTCTTAGAGGTTGGAACAACAAAATGGGAGGCGTTATTTAATCCTCAGAAAATTGACTTAGGTAATATTAGTGCTGAAGTTATTCTTGAACTAGAAAAATTCTGGAGACTAAGGAATATTGAAATTGATACTGATATTCCATCTGATCTGCCGAGTGTATTTGCAGATCAAAGAAGAATGAGGCAGGTTTTTTTAAATTTAATTGAAAATGCTATTAAATTTTCAAAAGACTCTGGTTCTATAAAAATAACAATGATCCATAAGACAAATCAATGGGTAGAAATAACAATTTGTGACAAAGGTGCCGGTATTCCATTGAGCGAACAAAAAAGAATTTTTCTTGATAGAGTTAGACTGCCACAGACTTCTGAAGGAACTTCAGGATTTGGTATTGGCTTGTCTGTTTGCAGAAGAATAGTACAAGTCCATGGAGGAAGAATATGGGTAGTATCTGAAATTGGTGTTGGTTCATGTTTCCATTTTACAGTTCCTGTGTGGCAAGGACAAAACAAAGAGCAACAATACTTGACGAAAGGTTAGCCTTACTCCTAATTTTTAATAAGCTGTTCTGCTAATTTCCTGGCCCCATCGTCTAGAGGCCTAGGACACCTCCCTTTCACGGAGGCGACAGGGGTTCGAATCCCCTTGGGGCTATTATTGAAAATTAAAACTAATTTCTTGATGATTTTGCTTGCCTATCGACGGCCATCAAATTTTCGGAAAGATCTCTTTTTAGTCTTTTCTCAATCATCCCTATTGGCATCCATTGACAGCCTTGAACAGTTAGATCGTATACTAATGAATTTTTTGAAGTATCATTAATATTTTTAATTTTCCAACTACCCTCAAATTTTCTGAAATCTCCTTTAATTAAACTGAATTTTAAAAGCCCGAGCTCCTTCTCTTCAAATAAATCGATAGTAACTTCTGCTGAAAATTTCATGCCAAGGAAATCTTGAGCCCCAACTTGTTTAAGGTGGACGTTATTATTCTTTTGGTATATTTTTTTGCTTGACAATAGATTTGGTATGTAAAGATTTAATCGATCATAATCTGTTAAAACATTCCATAACGAATCAAAACTTGCAGAAGTAGTTAGTTGAGCAGCAAGTCTCCTTGTTCCGCCGGAAAGCTTTTCCATGGTTTGCTCAATTGTCCTGTAATCATTTTTTTTAGAATGATCTACTGATTCTTGAGGATTGTTCATAAATGAATTTTTTAATAAGATAAAAAATTATTTCTGTGTAACTATACAGATAAAAACAACAAATACTGAAAAATAAAAATAAATTCATTTATTTATTCCGATCTCAAAACGTAACCATTTTTGTGAAATCACTACAAATTAAACTACAAATTGATAATCTTTTATAAAAGAAATCTTAAAAATGTATTCACAAGCAAAAGTAATCGCAGGCGGATTAGCTCATATACCAGTAGTGATAGCTGTTTTTTATTTTATACTCACAACTTTTAATAAAAGAGCTTTAAAATTTGTTGAAGAAGCTAAAACAAAAAAAACTGAGGCAAAAGCTGTGGAACCCAAAAAAGTTAATGTTTCAAAAACAGAAGCTCCAAAAACAGAAGCTCCAAAAGTAATTAAGAAAAAACATGCAGATGTCCCAGTAAATATTTATAGGCCTAAAACACCATATGAAGGAACAGTGGTTGAAAACTACAGTCTTCTAAAAGAAGGAGCAATTGGTAGAGTTAATCACATAACTTTCGACCTTAAAGATAGTGATCCATTTTTAAATTATGTTGAAGGTCAAAGTATTGGTATTATGCCTGCTGGTGAAGATGCTAATGGAAAACCACATAAATTAAGACTTTACTCAATTGCCAGTACCAGACATGGGGATGACTTTAATGGAAATACAGTTTCTCTTTGTGTAAGACAGCTTCAGTATGAAAAAGATGGTGAAACCATTAATGGTGTCTGCTCCACTTATTTATGCGATATTAAACCTGGAGATAAAGTAAAAATAACAGGTCCTGTAGGTAAAGAGATGCTTCTACCAGAGGAGGAGGACGCAAACATCGTTATGTTGGCTACTGGAACTGGAATAGCACCAATGAGGGCTTATTTAAGAAGAATGTTCGAGGCAACTGAAAAAGAAAAAAATAAATGGAATTTCAAGGGTAAAGCTTGGTTATTTATGGGTGCTCCAAAATCGGCTAATTTGTTATACGAAGAAGATCTACAAAGATACCTTGCTGATAACCCAGATAATTTTAAATATACAAAAGCGATTAGTCGTGAGCAGCAAAATACAAAAGGTGGAAGAATGTACATTCAAGACAGAGTTTTAGAGTCAGCCAATGAACTTTTCAATATGATTGAAGATGAAAAGACACATATATATCTTTGTGGATTAAAGGGGATGGAACCTGGAATAGATGAAGCAATGACTAAGGCAGCAGAAGAAAAAGGCTTGAACTGGTCAGAATTAAGACCTCAACTAAAAAAAGCAGGAAGATGGCACGTAGAAACCTACTAAATCTTTGATATTTAGATTTCAATTTCACCTACTAAATACTTTTTGGTTTAGACACAATATGTAGCTAATATTTGAAAAAAAGTGGATTTTAAATAAAGAATACTAAAAATATGCCTTCAACTTTAAGTAATCCTCTAAGACTTGGTTTACGGCAGGAAAGAGTCATATCTCCACAATGCTTAGTAATATTTGGCGCTAGTGGAGACCTTACTCATAGAAAATTAATACCAGCCTTATTTGAACTCTATTTGCAAAGAAGAATTCCTAGTGAATTTGGAATAGTTGGTTGTGCGAGAAGACCTTGGACTGATAATGAGTTTAAAGAAAAGATGAAAGTAAAGCTATTAAAACAAATATCTGGGAAAGAAAGGGAGTGGGAACAATTTTCCAATTATCTTTTCTACGAACCAGTTGACTTACAACAAAGTGATCATGTCGTAAGGCTTTCTAGAAGATTAAATGAAATTGATAAAACACAAGCTACTCATGGGAATAGAACATTTTATTTATCAGTATCTCCGAATTTCTATGCAAGTGGATGTAAAGCTCTAAAAGCAGCTGGACTTTTAGATGATCCTAAGAAAAGTCGTTTAGTGATTGAAAAACCTTTTGGAAGAGATTATTCAAGTGCAAAAAAATTGAATAAGATTGTTCAAAGTTGCGCTGAAGAAAGTCAGATTTATAGGATTGATCATTATTTAGGTAAAGAGACAGTTCAGAATATTCTTGTTTTGAGGTTTGCTAACACTATTTTTGAACCAATCTGGAACAGAAATTATATATCAAGTGTTCAAATTACTTCATCTGAAACAGTAGGTGTTGAAGATAGAGCAGGTTATTACGAAAGCTCTGGAGCTTTAAGGGATATGCTTCAAAATCATATGACTCAAATGCTTGCGGTTACTGCTATGGAACCTCCTGGAAAGTTTGAACCAGAAGCAATAAGAAATGAAAAGGCTAAGGTTCTTCAAGCTTCAAAACTTGCTGACGAAAATGAACCATGGAATTGTTGCATAAGAGGTCAATATGGAGAGGGAGGAAATATTTCAAATCGACTCAAAGGATATAGGCAGGAAGAGGGTGTCAATTGTAATAGTACAACTGAAACTTACATTGCGACGAAAGTTTTCGTTGATAACTGGCGTTGGCAAGGGGTTCCTTTTTATTTGAGGACAGGTAAAAGACTACCTAAAAGACTTGGAGAAATAGTCTTGACTTTTAAAGACGTTCCTGTTCATTTGTTTGAATCAACAATAATAAATCCTGCCCCAAATCAACTTATCCTTAGAATTCAGCCAAATGAAGGCGCTACTTTCAAATTTGAGGTAAAATCTCCTGGTTCTGGAATGAAATCAAGACCTGTTGAGATGGAATTTTCTTATGATGAATCATTTGGTGAACCCTCAGATGAAGGCTATGTAAGATTATTAGCTGATGCAATGCTTTCTGACCCAACCTTATTTACTCGAAGTGATGAAGTAGAGGCAGCCTGGAAACTTTATACGCCATTAATAGAATTGATGGATAATTCTCCTTGGAAGTTACCTATTTATAATTATGAATCTATGACGTGGGGACCTCCGGAGTCTGATCAATTAATTTCAAAAGATAATATTTTCTGGCGTAGACCTTAAAAATGAAACCTCAATTAACACTTCAAACCCCTTTAGAACTCCCTTATCAGGAAATTTCTAATTACCTTAATAAATTATGGATTTCAGAAGATAAAGATACTAGTGGAGCTAATACTTTTACATTAATGGTCTGGCAGCCTGCTTGGCTAGAACAATGTTTGGTTCAAAAAGGATTAGTAAATGGACCAATTACTGGAAATTTAAGTCCAGAGATAATTGAAGTTGCTAAAAAATTTATATTAGATCAGGGACTTCCTATAACTACTTCCCTCAATAGTGAAGATTTATTGAATTTGTTGAAGGAAAATTTTTCTAATCAAAACTTTGAAGATTTAAGAGGACAATTTTTTGAGTCTTCAATAAGTACATTGAATCCAAGAAGATTAATAACTTTAGCGCCAACATTAAATAAAAATTCAGAGATCAAAACTTTTGTATCCGCTTACTGTCCATTAAGTGATGCTCCAGCTATGCAACCTATATGTGGGGATTTAGTTGTTATTAGGGGGGACTCGGCCTCAATATCTAATAAAGGATTAAAAATAATTGATGAATTATTTATTGATGAATTACCTTCATGGTTGTGGTGGAATGGAAGCTTGGATGAATCGCCTGAAATATTCGATTATTTTGCTAATCATGGTCTAAGGATAATAATTGATACTGCTCTTGGATCGCCTCAAAGATGTTTAAAAGTTTTAAATCAATTAAATAATTCAAATAAAGCTATTAATGATTTGAATTGGGTTAGATTGAAAGATTGGAGGGAATCATTGGCAATGATTTTTGATCCTCCTTCGAGAAGATCAATTTTAGATCATATTACTGATATTGACATTGATATCGCAGGAGATCATATGATTCAAGCTTTGTTTTTGATTTCATGGATTAGCGATAAACTTGGTTGGTCATTTCTAAGAGTTGAAAGGGATACAGAATCAACAAAAATTGAGTTTGAGAGAATTAATGGCGAAATAATTTCTGCATCAATTAATCCCTTATCTTTGGGAAATCCAAGTATTCATTTAGGACAAGTTATTGGATTGAGGCTGATTTCAAAAATTAGTGAGGTTCAAAAAAATAACACTTGTGTAATACTTGGCTGTGAATCAGTGGAATGTATGAGACTTGAAGCAGGGGGAATGGCTAATATGGAATTAATAGAGCAAGTTGTTCCAAATTCTTTTTCTACATCAGAGTATGATGTTAGTAAATTACTGGGAAGTAGTAGAGGTAATACCAGTCCTCTTTTTGAAAATTCTATTAGAATAGCTCTTCAAATATTTAATGGTTTTAATAACTAATAGATGCCTTGTGTAATTTCTTCTCCTTCAACTGATAGTGGGAAAACTACATTATCGCTTTTGCTATCTTGTTGGGCGTTTTCAAAAGGTATAAAGATACAAACTTTCAAGGTTGGTCCAGATTATCTTGATCAACAACAACTTAGTTCAATTGGCCAACCCATTTGTAGGAATTTAGATATTTTTTTAAGTGGTGAAGAATGGGTTCAAGAAAGTTTTTTTAAACATTCTTTGAAATATGAATTCTCATTAATCGAAGGAGCAATGGGTCTATTTGATGGATTAGGGTCAACAACCTATTCCAGCACAGCAAATATCTCTAAACTTCTTAATGTTCCAATAATTTTTATTCTTAATGCTAGAGGTCAAGTAGCTTCTCTTTTAGCGACTATTCGAGGTTTTAGAGATTTCGATAGTGAGTTGTCAATTGCAGGAATTATATTTAACAACGTTAATTCAGATAGACATAAAAAATTAATCAAAGAAGTTTTTAAAAATGAAGACATCAATATTCTTGGCTTTTTACCATCTGATTCAAAAATAACTTTAAACAAAGCTAATTTAGGTTTGATATCTCCAATGGATAATGGACAAGAAATTGATGTTGAATATTTTGCAAATTTCGCCGAAAGAAATCTTGATGTATTTTCTCTTATTAAGTTACTGAAATCTCCTCAAAAAAAAATATTTAATTCTGTCAATTTTAAAGATTTTAAAATTGAAAAAAGTAAACCTATAGCAATTGCAGAAGATAAAATCTTTCATTTTCAATATCCTGAAACTAAGGAGTTTTTGAGTGAAATAGGCATACCATTGATTTCATGGAGTATTTATGATGATGAAGAAATACCTAATGAGGCTTCTTCTTTAATTATTCCTGGGGGATTCCCTGAAAAATATGCTGATCATATAAGTAACTCTACAAAAAGTTTAAATTCGTTAAGGAAATTCCGCAAAAATGGATTTATATATGCTGAGTGTGGAGGGATGATGATTTTAGGAGACTTCATAAAAGACGAAAATGGTAATTATCATAAAATGAGTGGAATTCTGCCTTTTAGATCGATAAAAAGTAGACTTTCAGTAGGTTATAGATACATTGAGGGTTTAAAAGATACTCCGATAATTAAACAAAATCAATTAATTAGAGGACATGAATTTCATTATTGGGAAATTGAAAATAATTTATCTGAACTTGATTTTGGAAAAGTAGAGCATCAGAAGAAACTTTCTTCCCCATGGAAAATTAAATCTTGGAAAACTGAATACAAAAATGAAGGCTTTTTTGATGAAAAATTACATGCAAGTTGGATTCACTTACATTTGCCAAGTTCTCCAGAAGTCGCAAAAAACTTTATAGATGCCACCCAAGTTACTTTTTCAAAGCATTCTTAATTTATTATCAAAGCAAATATTTTCAGAGGAGAACCTAAAAAAAACATTCCAGGCAAAGTGATTAATGGTCCTAAAAAACTCCCTACCATGACCTCAATTTTTGTATGACCTAGGGTTTCTTTTAATAGTAATTCAGATTGAGGGTCTAGTTTTTTTGATAGTTTATTAATTTCTGCGGCTTGAATCCCAGCTGATTTTCGAACACCACTTGCGTCATACATAACTATTAATGCTACTGCAACTGATAATGCGAATATTGAGCTATCAAATCCTAATTCATAACCTATACCAGATGTAGCACCAGTTATTAAGGCGGAATGACTTGAGGGCATACCACCGGTCTCGAACATAATTCCAAATCTTATCTCTCCAGTTGAAAAGAAATTGAATACAATTTTAAAAAATTGAGCTAGCAAACAGGATAATAGGCTCCAGAAAAGAACTGAATTATTAAAAAAGGGAAAAAACTCAGACATAAATTAATAATAATTATCTGTCTCTATTTGTAATAAAGTCGGCTAAAGATATTAAATACTTTGCATCTGCACCCCACGGTTCAATTGATTTTTTTGCTTTTTCAACTAAATCAAATGCTCTTTTCTTTGACTCCTCCATTCCAAGTAATTTAGGGTAAGTAGTTTTATCAGCTAAAAGATCTTTGCCGGCAGTCTTACCAAGCTTTTCACTGCTGGAAGTTAAATCAAGAATATCATCTATGATTTGGAAGGCTAAACCAATTCCCTCTGCATATGTTGTCAGAGCTTTCAATAGTTTTTCATTAGCTCCTGCGATCATCGCGCCTGTTCTTACGCAGGCCTTTAACAAAGCCCCAGTCTTGTGAAGATGAATATATTCGAGAGTTTCAAGGTCTACTTCTTTGCCTTCACATTCCAAATCAACAACTTGTCCCCCGACTAGGCCTGGTGCTCCAGCAACCAGAGATAATTCGCCAACTACATTTAATAATCTATTTGGATCGACTCCAGGGCTTCTTAAAGAGACCATTTCAAAGGCCCTTGTTAATAAAGCATCGCCTGCAAGAATAGCTATTGCATCTCCATATACTTTATGATTTGTCGGCCTACCTCTCCTCAAGTCATCATTATCCATGGCGGGTAGATCATCATGAATCAAGGACATTGTATGGATCATTTCTATTGCTACCGCAGTAGGAACTGCAAGAGACGGTTCTCCTCCAGCCAGTGCACAAGATGCTAGACATAAAATTGGACGTATTCTTTTCCCTCCAGCTAAGAGCGAATATCTCATTGATTCTCTTAATATTTCTGGATTCTCAGGGCCCAAGGAAAAATCAAGTGCTTCTTCTACAACCTTTTTTGTGTTTTTAAGATATTTTTCAAAATCAGAAATACTATCTATAACTTCAGTCATTTTATACCTTTAGTAAAAAAAATTTTCATCTTGGAGTTTATGGCAAAAGGTCATTAAGAGTCGATGATAAACCAAATTGTTTTTGCCAGCTAAAAATAGTATTTACAAGTAACATTGTTACTGTCATTGGTCCAACTCCCCCTGGGACAGGTGTGTAAGCAAATACATTAGAAATGACATCTTCTAATAATACATCGCCACATAATCTGGTTTGATTTTTATCGGAACTTTTTAATCTATGTATTCCAACATCAATAATTACTGCTCCTTCTTTCACAAAACTCGAATCTACAAGATTTGGTTTTCCTGCAGCCGCAATTAGAATGTCGGCCTCTTTACATACTTTATTCAAATTTAATGTTTTAGAGTGAGTAATTGTTACTGTGCCATTTAGATTCAACAACATAAGCGATAGGGGTTTCCCAACAAGCAAACTTCTCCCTATGACAACAATTTTTTTACCTTCAATTGTTATATTTTGGGATCTTAATAAATTAATAATTCCTGCTGGCGTGCATGATCTCATCGCAGGCTCATTTTTTACTAGTTTGCCGATGTTTATCTCATTTAGTCCATCTACATCTTTGCTTGGATTAATATGGCTGATTAGTTTTTGCTCGTCAAACTTCTTTGGGATAGGAAGTTGTAATAACATTCCATCAATATCTTTGTCAGAATTAAGTTTGACTATTAATTGTTCAACTTCTTTTTGCTCTACACTATCTTTTAGATGAAAGATAAAGCTTTTTATTCCAATCCTTGAACATGCTTTTTCCTTGTTATTAACGTAAACACCACTCGCGGGGTCTTCACCTATTCTAATTACAGCTAAACCGGGAGCTCTTTTTGCAATTTTTTTATTGCTAGAGATATAGTCAGTTAATCTTTCTTCAATTTCAAGAGATAATTTTTTACCGTCTAATTTTAATGACATTTAGAAAAACATCTCCTTTTTACACCTAGCATGCCTATAATTTTAAATTATTCAAATAGATTCATCTATATTCTGTGCAAAACATCATAACTACCTTAAAGAAATTGTTTTATCTGTGGAGGAGAAGTCAAGTCCCAGTAAAACAACCAATTACAATTTCAAGAATAGATAATCTCATAATTTTTTTAGTATGCATTTTAATTTCAATAATTTCTTCTTATAAACTACTTCTTATCTCGCCTTTAAATATTGCAGATATTTTTTCTTGGTTTTTGGCCTTTACTGAAATACTTATTAGTTCTGGAGTTTTGATATTAGTTGCAAAAAAAGAGAATCCCACAATCTCCTCAAGACAGATCTTCTTGATCATTATTTTTCTTTTAGCAGTACAAGTTACGAAATTAGCCTTAGCTTCAACCATAAGTCCATTATCTATGATAATTCCTCCGGCATTAATAATATCTCAAGGAATGGGAAGCATAACAGCTTTAACATGGGTATCAATAGCGAGTCTTTTTTGGCCTGATCCAGAAATTGTTATCAATAACAATTTATTTTTTATTTTATTAGTTTGTGCATCAATAGTATCTCTTCTTGGAGGAAGAATAAGAAGTAGAGCTCAGTTACTTCAACTATCAATTTTTGTATCCATGGGGTCGTTTATTAGTCAATGGATATTGATAGGTAAAGATAATTTATCACTTTTAAATGATAAGCAAGATTTTGTTTTAACTAATGGAGATATATTTTCTGATTCCTTGTTATTAGCAATAGTAATGCTTTTTACTATTTTATTTATTCCTATCTTTGAATCGATATTTGGACTGCTAACTAAAGCAAGATTACTCGAATTAGCGGATAAAGAGAAACCTCTTATTAGAAGATTATCTCTTGAAGCTCCTGGTACTTTTGAACATACCTTACTTATATGTGGTTTAGCAGAGGAAGCAACAAGAATGATTGGTGGCGATATTGATCTAATAAAAACTGGAGCGTTATATCATGATGTTGGTAAATTGCATGCCCCTAATTGGTTTATTGAAAATCAGGATGGTTCAAAAAATCCACATGACGAAATAGATGATCCTGTTAAAAGTGCAGAGGTATTACAGGCACATGTTGATGAAGGTTTAAATTATGCAAGAAAAAATAGACTACCTAAACCAATAGTAGATTTCATCCCAGAACATCAAGGTACCTTAAAAATGGGATATTTTTTTCACAAGGCTAAAGAAAAAAATATCAAGATTAATGAAAATGATTTTAGGTATAATGGCCCTGTACCTCAGTCAAAAGAAACAGCTATCTTAATGCTTGCTGATGGATGTGAAGCTGCATTGAGAGCTATGAATATTAATGCTTCAGATAAAGAAGCCTTGGAAACAATTTCTAAAATTATCTACTCACGTCAAAAAGATAACCAATTAAAAGATAGTAACTTATCGAAGGCAGAAATTTTTTTAATAAAAAGGGCATTCTTGAATGTATGGAAAAGAATAAGACATAGAAGAATTCAGTATCCAACTAGCAAGAATAATACTTTTTCCTAGATTATAGATTAAGTAATTTATAGCCTAATACTTCTTCGATGTTTTGGATTACACCAATATAAGAGAGCTAACGTACTTAATAATGTTGTTAAAAGAGTAAACCCGCCAATTCCATAAATGTCTTGGAGTGTTATGAGTCTTACCACTGAATAAGGACCCATGCCTGAAATTACCATTGATAAAGAAACTAGAGTTAAAGTTACTCCCCATTTTCTCTCTGCTAAAAGAGCTGCTGAAGAGACAATTCCAACAATCGCAGCAGGCCATCCAAGACTAATGGCAAGAGTTATATTCGCAACTTTTAGTGGAGGCCCATAACTTATTATTAGTGCGATTATTGGAAGTGCAATTATATTGCTGATTAATCCAACCCAAGAAAGTGCCCAATATCCAAGTAACCTTTCTCTCATTATTTACTGCTTAAACTGTTATTTCAATCTACATTATTGGATGACTATTTTTATTGCAGCTTAATAATCCTAAGAAATAATTTAATTTGTAGGACTAGATATAAATGTTTTCTCAGGATTTTCTAAATTATCAAATTGTGGGTGAATTGAATTTTTTTTCTCAGAAAATACAAGCCTATTTAAAGCATTAACATATGCGTTAGCAGCAGCAACCACAACATCTGTGTCAGCAGAATGTCCAGAGTATATCTTATTATCCCTTCTTATTCTTATTGTTACTTCCCCCAAAGCATCGATACCCTCAGTAACGGACTTTACTGAAAATTCAATTAATTCATTAGGGACTTTAGCCAGCTTATTTAGAGCCTCACATACAGCATCAACAGGTCCAGTGCCTAATGATACAGCTGTATCCTCCGTATTATCATCCGTATTTAGAAGTGTAATTGTGGCAGTAGGTTTAGATGCATTACCGCAACTTACTTGTACAAGTCTTAATTGAAATTTGGCTTCTGGGAGCTGTACTTGTTCACTTACAATTGCTTCCAAGTCTCTATCAGTAATTTCTCTTTTCCTATCAGCTAAATCCTTAAAACGTGCAAAAGCATCATTTAAGTCTTCCCGGCTCAAGTCATACCCCATCTCTTCTAATCTTGCTCTCACGGCACTTCTTCCACTAAGTTTCCCTAAAGATATTTTGTTATCACTCAATCCAACAGTCTTTGCATCGATTATTTCGTAAGTTAGTCTATTTTTTAAGACCCCATCCTGATGAATGCCTGATTCATGGGCAAAAGCATTAGCTCCAACAATAGCTTTATTAGGTTGAACAGTCATTCCAGTTAGATTGGAAACAAGCCTAGATGTTTTTGTTATTTCTTCTGTTCTTATAGCAGTGAGAGGAGTTGGTGAATCTGCATTTCTTTTGAAAAAACTATTAAAAAAACTTTTCCTAACATGCAATGCCATTACTAATTCTTCTAGAGAGGCATTCCCAGCTCTTTCACCAATTCCATTAACAGTGCATTCTAGTTGTCTTGCTCCATTTTTTACTGCCTCTAAAAAATTGGCCACTGCCAAACCTAAATCATTATGACCATGAACCGAGATTACAGCCTCATCAATATTTGGGACATTTTTATTTATATCTGCAATTAATTTTCCAAATTCACTAGGAGTTGCAAATCCAACAGTATCAGGGATATTTATTGTTGTCGCTCCTGCAGAAATTGCAAGTTGAATTACTTCGTATAAAAAATCAGGATCACTCCTCGAGGCATCTTCACAAGAAAACTCAATATCATCTACAAATGATTTTGCATAATTAACCATTTCTGGAACTATTTGAAGAACATCTTTTCTAGATTTTTTAAGTTTATGTTTAAGGTGAATATCACTTGTGGCGATAAAAGTATGTATTCTTTTCTTAGGAGCTGGGCTTACTGCTTCATAACATGCTTTTATGTCACCTTCGGACGCTCTAGCTAAACCACATATGATTGGACCATTTTCTTTTCCTACAGCTTTGGCAATTTTATTAACAGCTTTAAAATCTCCTGGACTTGCGAATGGGAATCCAGCTTCAATTACATCTACTCCTAATCTTGCTAATTGATGAGCAATAGCAAGTTTTTCCTCAAGATTTAAGCTTGCGCCAGGAGATTGCTCTCCATCTCGAAGAGTTGTATCAAAGATCAAAATTCTGCCTGGATCTTTGGACATTTTCTTGAATCATTTAAACTTATATTAAGCTAATAAAAAAAATTTGACTAGATTTTAATTGAGTAAATTTGAGTTATAGGATTATTCCTTAACAATATTGGTTAAAATTTCTGGAAAAAAATTTATATTATTAATTTATTAAAGTATTGTTTTAAAATTAAAGCTTCTTTTTTATAAAAGGTTATTTTTTTTCTAAACTTTCTGACAAAAAATTAAAAAATATGAATGGCCAATACCCAAAAAGAAATGTTTTAGGCCAATTAGCGATAGTTTTGCATGCTCATCTTCCTTACGTTAGAAAAAATGAAAAAAACTCTTTAGAAGAAGATTGGTTATTTCAGGCGATTTTGGAATGTTATATACCACTACTTCAATCAATAGAATCTTCCAAAAAAGAAAATCCTTTTAATACAAAACTTACTATTAGTTTATCTCCCACATTATTATCACTTCTTGGTAATAAACAAATTCAAGAAACTTTCCCATTTTGGATTAAGACAAGGAATGATTTCTTATGTGAGTTGCCACAAAAAGAAAAAAATGCTTCTGCTTTTTTAATTAATAATTTCAATGACAAATATTCATATTGGAGAGAATGTTCCGGAAATTTAATTGAGAAATTTAGAGTTTTAAATAAGTCAGGAAACTTGGATATTCTTACTTGTGCAGCTACACACGGATATTTACCAATCCTAAGGGAGAACCCTGAAACTGTAAAAGGACAAATTAAAACAGCTATTAGGAGTCATGAAAATATTTTTGGAAATAAGCCTTTAGGTATTTGGTTGCCTGAATGTGCATATTATGAAAATTTGGATGAAATTCTATTCAATTCTGGAATTAGATACGCTATTTTAGATGGTCACGGTATTCTTAATGCTACTCCAAGGCCTAGGTATGGGGTTTATGCTCCAATCTGCTCAAAAAAAGGAGTCGCTTTCTTCGGAAGAGACAGCGAGTCAACCTTGCCTGTTTGGTCTGCAAAGGATGGATTCCCAGGAGATAAAGTTTATAGAGAATTTCATAAAGATTTGGGTTGGGAATTACCTACCACCAAGCTTCAAGAAAAAGGGATTTCAAGTAAAAGACCTTTGGGTTTAAAATTTCACAAAATAACAGATGAAAACATACCCTTAGGTAAAAAGGAGTTCTATTTAGAAACTGAAGCAATAAAAAAGGCTGAGGAGCATGCAGATGCTTATCTTCAATCGAGATTAAAACAATTAGAAAAATTAGCATTATCTTCTTCCTTTAATCCCTTATTGGTAGCACCATTTGATGCAGAGTTATTTGGCCATTGGTGGTATGAGGGACCAATATTTTTAAAAAATATTTTGAAGAATTCTAGTAAATACTCAATTAGACTTACAAACTTAAAGGAGTTTTTAATGCCAAGTCCAAATCTTCAGATTTGCGACCCTTCACCATCAAGCTGGGGGCAAGGGGGTTACCATAATTACTGGATTAATGATGCTAATGCGTGGATTGTTCCGGAAATCACTAAAGCAGGCTCAACATTTGTTGATTTGTGTAATAAAAAATTTAATAGTGACTTATCTACAAGACTTTTTAAGCAAGCAGCAAGAGAATTACTTCTTTCTGAATCCTCTGATTGGAGTTTTATTCTTAGGGCAGGGACTACCACTGAGCTTGCTAAAGAAAGGATAGAGAGACACTTATTTAGATTCTGGAAATTAGTTGAAATGATTAAAAATAACTCTTGTATTAATCTGAAATTCCTTGAAGATATAGAGGAAGAAGATAAAGTTTTCCTAGATATTAATATTGAGGATTGGCGAAAATAAAATATTAATTTAACTTAAGCATTCCTAGTTTTACTTTTAGAGGTGAATTTATAAACATCTTGCTCATTACATAGATTAGTTTTGGAAGAGGAAGAGTATTAGTTAGAAAACCTACCCATTCTTTAGTCGATAATCTAAAGAAATTTGAAAAAAAGCTTCTTAATCTACTTTCATCAAAACTCATTAATCTATTGAGACCATATTGGTAAAGCTTGTGCCTTTGCGTTAATTCGTAAGGCCACAGGACATCCCAACCTTTTGTTGCTAGCTCAAGTGAACTTAGATGAGGTTCTTTTAAAAAGATTGCTAATTTTTCTGCAAGGAGTGGAGCCCTTCTTAGTAAAGACCCAATCATATATCCTGATGCAGGATGAACCATACTTGCAGCCCCTCCAAAACCAAGTACAAATTGTTTTTTAAATGGGAGAGGTAAATTCATTGGAAAAAGACAGTTCTCTTCATGAAAGATTTCACTTACCTTAATCCCTTTACTATCGAGTCTTTTAAAAAGTCTTTTTTTAAGATTTTCTTGCGATAATGCGGGATAACTAGCTAATGATGTTTCTTCAACAAAAAATATTTGATTGCCTAGATCCATTGCATAAAGAAAAGAAGGAGAAGATAATTTTTCTTCACTGCTTAGGTGATTTGGACGAAAATCCATTAAAACAAACTGTTCTTTGTTAACCGGTGGAGATGAGAATTTACCAACAATTCCATAAGCAGCTTGTTGAGCGATTTCATTTTGAAGTGGTCTTTTTACAAAATTACTTTTATGACCACTTGCATCAATTACTAACCTTGCCTTTATTTTTAGACCTGAAAAACAAATCACTTCAGATAGTTTATTTTTCTCCGTAATATCTTTTGCTGTTTCATTTAACCATTCAATTCCTTTACACTTTTTTAGAAGTTCATTTTGAAAGGCCTCTTGATTTATTAACCCATAATCATAATTATGTTTTGTTGGAATATTTCCTTTTTTATTGTCTCCGTTTCCAAAAAAACTAACTGTTTCGCACCATCGGTGAGATAACAATGATTCTAATCCTAATTCCTCTAATTCAGATGCCCATATACCATATGTATTCTCCCATTTTTCCTTTGGAGATTTTGTTGATATACCTTTTATATTTAGATCCTGCTTGGCTAATTCAGAAGCTAAACATAATGCTGCAGGACCGGAACCTAAAATTAAAATATCAAGTATTTTCATATTATCTAATAAAGCATTTTCTCTTAATTTTCTTTCCTTGAGTTGAGTTGCTCTGTCTCTTCTAATTGTTCATGAGGAACTAATACTACTTCTGATAAATGATCACCCTCATCTAACCTCTGTACTTTTACTCCTGTAGCGGCTCGTGATTGCTGGGAAATTTTATCTGCATTTGTTCTGACTATAACTCCTTTTTCGGTTACAAAAAGTAATTCTTCTCCTTCTCCGAGGACCTTCAAACAAACTAACTCATCATCTTTAATTCTAAATTTAATCGCTCTTAAACCCATCCCTGCTCTTTTTTGTAATCTAAACTGAGTTACAGGAACTCTCTTTCCTAGTCCAAAAGCACTTGCTATTAATACCCAGGGACCTTGTGAAGAGTTGACTTCAAGATTTTCATCAATTTCTTTAGTAAGATCATCATTTTTAGCCAGTTGATCAACTAAATCAGAAGTCAAAACATCCATAGATACTAAATTGTCTCCTTTTCTAAGGTTCATAGATTTTACTCCCCTCGCAGTCCTGCCAAGTGGTCTTAACTCATTAATATCTAATCTAAAATGTATCGCCATTCCTGTTCTTGATCCAATTAAAACACTATCACCTTCTTTTGATAATCTGACCCATGTTAGAGCGTCGCCATCTTCAAGATTAATTGCTATTAATCCATTTGAGCGAATTTTTGAGAAAGCAGAAAGCGAAGTTCTTTTTATAAATCCAGACCTAGTTAGCATTAATAAATAACAATCGTTATCAAAAGAATCTACTGCAACTAGTGAAGTTATTTTTTCTTCTCTTGGTATCGGTAGAAGTTGAACCGATGGAGTACCTTTTGCGGTTCTGCTACTCATAGGAACCCTATATGCTGGGAGAGCATAAGCAACTCCTCTATCAGAGAAAAGTAAAAGAGTATCATGATCATTACAGCTTATAAATAATTTGACTTCATCATCTCCTTGAGTCTTTGTGCCTGCTTTGCCCCTTGACCCTCTACTGGTAGATTCGAATTCATTAACGGGCATCCTTTTTAAATAACCTGCTTCAGTTAATAAAACAACTGACCTGTCATTGGCTATAAGATCAATATCATCTAGACCACCACCTAAGTCTAGTATTTCTGTTTTTCTTGGAGATGAAAATCTTTCATCGATTTTATTAATTTCTTCAAGAATAATTTGAAAAATTCTTTCTTTACTATTCAGTATTTGTTGATATAGGTTTATTTTTTCAGTTAATTCATCATGTTCAGCTTTGATTTTATCTGCCTCTAGAGCTGTTAATCTTCTTAATTGCATCTGTAAGATTGCTTCTGCCTGTGTGGAAGATAACTCATGATCAGTTTGTAATTGTTCTCGAGCTGAAATTGCATCTTTTGCTGATCTTATTAAATTGATAATTTCATCCATAGAACCTAAGGCAAGCAATAGGCCCTTAACAATATGATCTCTATCTTCTGCTTTTTTTAATAAAAAACCAGTTCTTCTCTTTATTGTTTCTACTCTAAAATCTAGAAAAACATCTAACATTTTCCGAAGTGAAAGAGTTGTTGGTTCTCCTTTTACTAAAGCTAGAATATTCGCACTGAAATTATTTTGCAGAGGTGTTAACTTAAATAAGTTATTTAAAACCACTTGTGGATAGGCATCTCTTTTTAGCTCGATAACAATTCTCATTCCATCTCGATCACTTTCATCTCTAATATCAGAAATACCATCTAATTTCTTCTCATTAACCAAGTCTGCAATTCTTTCTATTAAGGCTGCTTTATTTGTTTGAAATGGCAGCTCTGAAATTATTACGGCATCTTTTTCTGCCCTGCCAGTTGATTTGATTTGCTCAATATTTGCTACACCTCTCATGGTAATTGAACCTCTTCCCGTTTTAAAAGTTTCTCTAATACCATCCCTGCCTAAGATTTGACCCCCAGTGGGAAAATCAGGACCTTTTATTAGTTCAAAAAGCTCTCTATCTTCAATTGATGGGTTTTTAATTATTGATTTGAGACCATTAATTAATTCTCCTAAGTTATGGGGTGGAATATTAGTGGCCATTCCTACTGCTATACCAGATGATCCATTTAAAAGCAGTTGAGGTATTCTTGCAGGTAAAACTAATGGTTCTTGTTGAGAACCGTCAAAATTATCAGCGAAATCTACAGTTTCAGATTCAATATCCTCTAGTAAACTTTCATCTGTGAGAGACTGTAGGCGTGATTCTGTATATCTCATTGCTGCGGGAGGATCGTTATCAACAGAACCAAAGTTTCCATGACCATCTATTAGCGGCATCCTCATGGAAAAATCCTGAGCCATCCTCACTAAAGCATCATAGACAGCAGTGTCACCATGAGGATGGTATTTACCAAGTACTTCTCCAACAACTCTGGCACATTTTCTGTAAGGTCTACCGCTGGTCAAACCGAGTTCATACATCGCGTAAAGAATTCTTCTATGAACAGGCTTTAATCCGTCCCTTGCATCTGGAAGTGCACGTCCAACTATTACGCTCATCGCATACTCGAGATAAGAGCGCGACATCTCATTTCTTAAGTCGGTTTGAATAATTCGATCGTTATCTTCGTTTAATCCAGAATTGCCGGAATCTACAATATCAGACATATAAAAAACCTTTATTTAATAATAATCGGTGATTGTCATTATGAATAAAAAAAAAGATATATTTAATTCCCAAATACTCACATTTACACACAAATCAAAATAAAACCTTTTGTTTTTGCACAAACCTTGGCTTATTACCCCTTTAGTTGTTAATTTAATCTGAATAAATGAAAAAATTCCGTGAATATTGAACTCGGTCTAAATAAAAAAGTCAGAAGGGCTTATGGCATTGATGAAATAGCTTTAGTTCCTGGCAAAAGAACACTGGATTATGATTTGACTGATCCTTCTTGGTTAATAGGCGATTTTAAAAGAGAAGTTCCGATTATAGCTAGTGCTATGGACAGCGTTGTTGATGTTAATACAGCAGTAGAACTTACCAAATTAGGTGCACTAGGGGTTATTAATATGGAGGGCATCCAAACACGATATGAAAATCCTGATGAAATATTAAACAAAATAGCATCAGTTGGAAAAAATGATTTTGTACCACTAATGCAGAAGATATACAGTGAACCTGTTAAAAAGGAGTTGATTTTACAGAGAATAAATGAGGTTAAAGAAAGAGGAGGTATTGCTGCTTTTAGTGGAACTCCTCAAGCTGCAATTAAATTTACAGAAACACTCAATGATTCCAAAATTGATTTATTTTTCCTTCAAGGAACTGTTGTTTCAACTGAGCATCTTGGTATGGGAGGTAAGGAAACCCTTAATATTAAGAATCTTTGCAAATCTATGAGAGTCCCAGTTGTAGCTGGTAATTGTGTTACCTATGAAGTCGCTAAACTTCTTATGCAAACTGGAATTGCGGGGTTAATGGTTGGTATAGGCCCTGGAGCGGCATGTACTTCAAGAGGTGTATTAGGAATTGGAATCCCTCAAGCAACTGCAATTGCCGATTGTAGTTCTGCAAGAGATGACTTTTTTAAAGAAAGTGGTCGTTATATCCCTATTATTGGTGATGGAGGGATTGTGACGGGTGGAGATATTTGTAAATGTCTAGCATGTGGTGCAGATTCTGTAATGATTGGCTCACCGATAGCTAAATCCTCTAATGCTCCAGGTAAAGGATTTCACTGGGGTATGGCTACTCCAAGTCCTATATTGCCAAGGGGGACTAGAATTGAAGTTGGGTCTACTGGATCTTTAGAAAGGATAATAAAAGGACCAGCCTTGCTTGATGATGGTACTCATAATTTATTAGGTGCTATTAGAACATCAATGAGTACCCTTGGGGCTAAAAATATCAAAGAAATGCAAGAGGTTGAAATAGTAATTGCACCATCGCTTCTTACAGAGGGTAAGGTTTATCAGAAAGCTCAACAGCTTGGGATGGGAAAATAGTTTATTTAGTGAAAAAATAATAAAAACTTAGTGAATGTAATTATTAAATTGAACAAAATTCGTATTAGGAGTTATTATTAATTAATGGGGGAAACCCCATACTCCTCACACACTAAATCGCCCGATTAATCGGGCTTTTTTTAGATATTTTGTTACTTATATTATTTTATCTGTAATGAAATCATCACTTGAAAGAATTGCCTGCTAAATTTTTTAAAAGGAATATTTAAATTATGTCATCAGCTCCAGCCGTAACTGATTCTTCATTTGACAAAGATGTACTGCAAAGTGATCTGCCAGTATTGGTTGATTTTTGGGCACCATGGTGTGGCCCTTGTAGGATGGTTGCACCAGTTGTAGAAGAAATCTCAAAAGACTTTGAAGGAAAAATTAAGGTTTTTAAATTAAATACAGATGAGAACCCAAATGTTGCAAGTCAATATGGAATTAGAAGTATTCCAACATTAATGATATTTAAAGGGGGTCAAAAAGTTGATACTGTGGTAGGGGCCGTACCAAAAGCAACTCTTTCGAGCACATTAACTAAGCATTTATAAAAAAGAGCTTTGCATAAAATTGGACTTATAGACTATGGGATGGGTAACATTCACTCCGTAACAAAATCTCTAGAAAGTCTTGGGGAAGAAATAATTTTAATTAATGACTTTAATGAATCAAAAGATTGCAAGGCGATAATACTTCCTGGTGTTGGAGCGTTTGATCCTGCGATGATTAATCTTATAAAAACAGATTTGATATCTGATTTGAAAATTTGGATTAATAGTGGAAAGTCTTTTTTAGGGATTTGTTTAGGTCTTCAACTCCTTTTTGAATCTAGTGATGAAGGTAAAGTTCAAGGGCTGGGGATTTTAAAGGGCAAAATAAAAAAAATACCTAATATTGTTAATCAAAAAATACCTCACATGGGCTGGTGCCAACTTTTACCTACAAAACGAAATACTTTTTTTGATCTAAAAGAATTAAATAATTGGGTTTATTTTGTACATTCCTACCATGCAATCCCAGATGATCCAAACATTATTGCAGCTCAGGTTAATTATGGTTCTGAAAAATTAACTGCAATGATTGAGGATGATAATTTGCTGGCCTGTCAATTTCATCCAGAAAAATCTGGTAAAACCGGAGAAAAACTTTTGAGAAGATGGCTTTGTAATATTCAATAAATCTATAATTTAAGGATGAAGACAAACTTAAGATTAATAGGTGGTAAAAGACTTCAAAGTCCAAATAATATTTACACAAGACCTACAACCTTGAGAGTTAGAGAGGCTTTATTTAATATACTTAACAATAAAGTTGAAAATTGTAACTGGTTAGATTTATTTAGTGGAACAGGGGCCATATCTTGTGAAGCATATAATCATGGCGCAAGAAAAATAGTTGCAATTGAAAAAGACAAAAACAACTCAAAAATTTGCTTAAAAAATTTTCTTTCTTTGCAGGATATAGATAAGAGGAAAAATGATATTGATGTTATTTGCAAAGACGTTTTGAACTGGACAAAACCAAATTACAATAGAAACCTATCATCTAAAATAATAAATTTGAACAAATTAAAATTTGATTTTGTTTATCTAGATCCTCCATATAATGCGGATTTCCATGAATTAGTTTTAAGTCAAATATTTAATTGTAATTTTTTAAAAAAAAATTCAATAGTTATTTGTGAACATTCTCCAAACCAAATTATTAAAAAAAGTACTTTATGGGAAACTATAGATGTAAGAAACTATGGGCAGTCAAGATTAACATTTTTAATCAACGTCCAACATGCCTGAACCCCTTCTATATTGATTCCAAGCGCTTACGAATAATCCAAGAAGAGTTATTGGAACCAACCCTAAAACAATTCCACATAGAAGAGGCTCGATCATTTTTTTGCCTTTTTTGAATTTCTTATACACAATTGTTACATGTAGACTATTTTTTGTGTCAACATCTTCATCATCTGCAGCAGAAAGGAACTTTAAGAGAGAATTCTTTAAAGTTTTGTTTATTGTTTTTGTGGTTTTATTGATATGTTTTTTAATACTTTTCGTAAATAAGTACGAAAATAATAAATATATTATTGAAACTCTTGATCTTAATGGCTCTGCTAAAGAAGGAGATGCTCTTTTTAAGGTAAATTGTGTTGGATGTCATGGAATTACAGCAAGAGGATTAGTTGGACCAGACTTACATTCAATAACTAAACGTTTGAATGATAAAGAGATAATCAAACAAGTTACTGGTGGCCTTACCCCTCCTATGCCAAGTTTTGAAATTGACCCTGTAAATATGTCCAATTTATTAAAATATCTTCATAGCCTTGAATGATTTTGGAGAAAAATTTTTCTAATTTAAAGGTAATATTAGTTGAACCAAAGGGACCTTTAAATGTTGGAAGTGTTGCCAGATTATGCTCCAACTTTGATGTTGATGAATTAAGAATTGTTTCTCCAAAATGCGATATTTTCTCTTTAGAAGCAAAAAAAATGGCACTCAAAGGTCAAAGATTTCTTGATCATTGTAAGATATTTGATAATCTTGAAAAAGCAATTTTTGATTGCGATTTAGTTCTCGCATCTTGTGGAAGGATTGATATAAGTAAAAATTCATTTTTTGAAACTTCTGAAGATATATTAAATTGGACTTTATCTTTTAAAAAGATAAAGAACTTAGCAGTTATATTTGGAAGAGAAGATAGAGGTTTAACTAATAGTGAATTACTTTTGGCAAATAAAACTTTTAATATCCCTACTTCTCAAAATAATCCTTCTTTAAATCTTTCTCACGCAGTTTCAATAGTTTTATATGAATTAAATAAGCCTCATAAACGAAATTTTAATAAAGAATTAGAAGTTTTTAATCTTGCATCATCAAAACAAATACATGATTCATTTGTAGAGATAGAAGAAATGCTGCTGAGGGTTGGTTATCTTTTAAAACATACCTCAAAGGCTAAGGTAAGTAAATTTAAAAATTATATTTTAAGGGCAAATACATCAATGCACGAAATAAATGTTTTAAGAGGAATTATTCATCAAATAAATTGGTTTTTGAATAATTCAAAAAAGAATTAGGGACTTATTAATTAAATTAGACTTTTACTTTCAGAAGTTTAAATTTAATAGAGATATTTACTAAAAACATTTTCTGAAGTAACATCTATTGATTATTTGAATATTTAAGAAAATTAAAATTGTGAATACAACAAAAAAAAGAAGAGTTTTTCCTTTTACTGCTGTAATTGGACAGGAAGAAATGAAATTAGCACTTTTATTAAATGTTATTGATCCAAGAATTGGAGGAGTGATGATAATGGGTGATAGAGGGACAGGAAAGTCCACTACTATTAGAGCCTTAGCTGATTTGTTGCCAGCAATAGAAGTTGTTAAAGATGATCCCTATAATAGTTCTTTAGTTGATCCTGACTTGCAGAGTAAAGAAGTTTTGGAAAGAATTGTTCTAGGAGAAAATCTAGAGAGTATTCAAAAACAAGTACCTATGGTTGATTTACCTTTAGGAGCTACTGAAGACAGGCTTTGTGGAACTATCGATATAGAGAAGGCTTTGAGTGAAGGTGTTAAGGCATTTGAACCCGGATTATTGGCAAAAGCTAATAGAGGTTTACTATATGTAGATGAAGTGAATTTGCTTGATGATCATCTTGTAGATGTACTTTTAGACTCGGCTGCTTCCGGATGGAATACAGTTGAGAGGGAGGGAGTTTCAGTTCGACATCCTGCGAGGTTTGTTCTTATTGGTTCAGGGAATCCAGAAGAGGGTGAATTAAGGCCTCAGCTATTGGATAGGTTTGGAATGAGCGTTGAGGTAAAGACAGTTAGAGATGCTGAATTAAGAGTTCAAGTGGTAGATCAACGAACTTCTTTTGACGACAACCCTGATGAGTTTTCATTGAATGTTGAGAAACAGCAGAATGAACTCCAACAAAAAGTTATTAAAGCTCAAGAAATCTTAAACTCTGTACAAATGGACGATGATCTCAGATTAAATATTTCAGCAATCTGCGGAGAACTTGATGTTGATGGTTTACGTGGAGATATTGTTACCAATCGATCGGCGAGGGCAATTGCAGCTTTTGAGGGCAGAACTGAAGTCCAAGAAGATGACATAGCAAGAGTTATTTCTTGTTCTTTAAGACATAGACTAAGAAAAGATCCTCTAGAGCAAGTTGATTCAGGTGAAAGAGTTATTCAAGCCTTTTGTAAAGTATTTGATTTAGATGAAAAAGATAATCTTTCCAAATTTCAATTGTCTGCAGAAGCTTAATTTCAGTGAGAATAATTGGGATTGATCCTGGATTAGCTAGAGTTGGTTATGGAATTATAGAAATAGATAATGAAAAAAAGATATTGCTAGATTGTGGCGTTATTGAGACAGGTAAAGATAAAAAAGAAGGAGATAGGCTTTATGAGATTTTCAGAGATCTTAATGAATTAATAAATCATTGGAATCCAAATGTAGCAGCGGTAGAAAAATTTTTCTTTTATAGATCAAGCACTACTATTAGTGTGGTACAAGCTAGAGGAGTGATTATGATGGTATTGGCCTCTAAAGAAATTCAAGTTAGTGAATATTCCCCTGCGCAGATAAAATTAACTATTGCAGGTTCTGGAAATGCCTCTAAGAAAGAAGTTTTAGATGCTGTTATGTACAACTTAAAACTTAATAAACCTCCAAAACCTGATGATTCAGCGGATGCATTGGCCATAGCACTTACAAAACTAAATGAAGAAGGTTTCAACTGAAGATTAGATATGAATATAAGTGAAAAAAAGAAATTGGAAAGAAATAAGTTTAGAAAACTTAGAGATTATATTTCCCTCAATCAAATCGAAAATGTTGAAAAGAATGTAAAATTGTTTGTTAAATCATATTTGAGAGAATATAAAAATATTGGTTACATAGCAATATATTGGCCGCTTAAAAATGAAGTTGATATAAGAAGTCTTAAGGAAAAATATTCTTTGGCATTGCCCAGATGTAATGATAAAAAAGAGTTGTTATTTTATCCATGGGATGAAAAACCTCTTAACAAAGACTCTGAGGGGATACTAAGTCCAATTAATTCTTTCCCATTAAGTTATGAGCAGATAAGTATTATATTAGTTCCATGTCTTTCAGTGGATAAAAATTTAATAAGATTGGGATATGGAGGAGGTTATTTTGATAAATTAAGAAGAGATAAAAATTGGAGTAATGTTCCATGCTTTGGAGTATTAGCTTCTAATTGCGTAAGTACTATTCCATTAACTAAAGCTGTTTGGGATATTCCGTTGACAGGCTTCATCACAGAAAAAGAAATATTTGTATAATAGAGAACTGATTAAGAGATTAATTTATAGTTTTTAAAAAATGGAAAATCAGGAAAAATACATTAATTTATCAAAATTAGTAGAAAAGTTGAAGAAATCAGAAGATCCAAAAAGAAAATATGAATACATTTTGTGGTTAGGGAAAAAATTAAAAGAACCAGATAATGAAATCCTTGTTGAAGAAAATAAAGTTAAGGGATGCGTTTCAGAAGTTTTTGTTAAGGCAAATATTAAAGGCGGTAAATTATTTTGGGAAGGATATTCTGATGCTCTAATAACCAAGGGTTTATTAGCATTTTTAATTACTGGCTTAAATGAATTAACACCTAATGAGGTTGTTAAAATAGATAGGAAATTTATTGAAGATACTGGTTTGAGATCAAGCTTAACTCCTTCTCGTTCAAATGGTTTTTTAAACATATTGTTGAAAATGCAGTCTCAAGCAAATGAATTTTTGTAGGCCTAATAATATAAAATTAAACTCAAAGTCAAAAGAAATAAAAAATGAGAAAATGCAAAATTGGGATTGTAGGTTTTGGAACCGTAGGTTCAGGGATATATAAAATATTAAGTTCTGAAGTTGATTCTCATCCAATTCTAAAAGAAATAGAAATTGCAAAAATAGCAGTTAAAGATCTTAACAAAAAAAGGGATATTGAGCTGGATAATAATTTATTAACTGATGATCCATTTAAATTAATTCATGACCCCTCCATAGATGTAGTTGTTGAAGTAATGGGTGGGGTTGATTTAGCGAAAGATATTATTCTGCAATCATTAAAACTAGGTAAATCTGTTGTTACCGCAAATAAAGCAGTCATTGCAAGATATGGAGAAGAAATATACAAAACTGCATCTAAAGAAGGAGTTTATATATTGTCAGAGGCGGCAGTTTGCGGGGGGATTCCTATAATTGAACCCTTAAAAAGATCATTAAAAAGTAACAGCATAAAAAAAATGCTTGGGATAATAAATGGCACAACAAACTTTATTCTTTCAAAAATGACAAATGAAAAAGCTGATTATGAGGAAACTTTAAAACTGGCCCAAAGTCTTGGGTATGCAGAATTTGATCCAACTGCAGATGTGGAGGGCCATGATGCTACTGATAAGATTTCAATTCTTAGTGAACTTGCATTTGGAGGGAAAATCAAAAGAGAGGATATTCATTCTGAGGGCATTAGTAAAATAAATCTCAAGGATATCGAATACGCCAATAAATTAGGATTTGAAATAAAACTTTTAGCGCTCTCTGAAAGGGGACTAATTAATAATAATGATTCACTTGCTTTAAATATTTGGGTAGGCCCCTCTTTGATACCAAAATCTCATCCATTGGCAACAGTTAAGGGAGTTAATAATGCCTTATTGATAGAGGCTGATCCTCTTGGAGAGATAATGTTGTATGGTCCAGGTGCAGGGAGTGGTCCAACTGCTGCATCAGTAGTATCAGATATATTAAATCTTCATGCCGCCTCAGTAAAAAATAATAATTCAATCGATCCATTATTATCTTTTGATTTCTGGAGAAACTGTCACATTATAGAATCTTCACAAATAAATAAAAAAAATTACCTTAGAATTATTTGTCTTGATAGTCCAGGTGTTATAGGAAAAATTGGAGATATTTTTGGAAAGAATAATGTATCAATTGAATCAATTGTTCAACTAGATGCAAGTGAGGACAAAGCTGAAATTGTCGTTATTACTCATGAAGTGAATAATGGAGATTTTGAGAAATCGAAAGATGAAATAAATTCGCTAAATGAAGTCAAAATTATTGCAAGTCAATTAAGTTGTATTTAAAAAAAAAGTTTGCAAATTTCTTTATAGCCTGTTAAACCGAAGAAAGTAAGTGTTTGGTTTAAGCACATTAATGATTCACTCTAGACTATTACACAACAAACATGAAAATGGTAATTTAATTTCTTCTGAAAACCTTTATAAAGGTGCTTGTGTAAAAATTAAGAATAGTAACAAGACTTTTCAAGTAATTGGAATAAATATAAGTAAAAAAATTTGTTGGGTGAGAGAGTGGCCTTTTGCCTGTAATTCTAAAAAAACATTTCCTTTAGAAATAAGTCATATAACTATGCAAATTTTCTGTTCAAATAATTCTACAGAATAATTAACTACTTAAGAAACATGAAAAAAAAAGTTTTTTTATCAATATTTATTATTTTAATTTCTTTTTTGCAGAATTCTTGCGGCTCAAAAAGAATATCTAAAAAAATCATAGTAGCAAGTTCTGGAAAAATTGAATCTCTAGATCCAGCTAGAGCTAATACTCTTAAAGCAATTCAATTAATCAGTTCTCTGGGAGACACATTATATGAATTAAATTCCAAAGGAGAATTAATGCCTGAATTGGCATCAGGGATGCCAATTATTTCAAAGGATAGACTTCAAATAACCATCAATTTAAGAAAGAATGTTTTTTTTCATGATGGAACTTCACTAAATTCAAATGCAATAAAGTTTACTTTTGATAGATTTAAAAGAATTGGAACTATGAATTACATTTTAGGAAATAAGATTAAATCAATAGAAACCCCAAGTGAATATTCAGTTATTATAAATTTAAATAAACCGTCAAGTTCTTTAAATGGATTACTTACATCAGTAAATTTAACTCCAATATCTCCGACATTTTATAAACAATATTCTGATAAGTTTTTAAATGAAGAATTCGTTGGTACTGGCAAGTACGTCCTGAAAAGTTTTTCTAATGAAGTCCAATTAATTGAACCAAATTTGAACTATTGGGGTGAAAAGGCTCTAAATAAGGGTATTAGTTTTGTGGGATATTCAAATTCATCTTCTCTTTTTGGGGCTTTAAAAAGTAAACAAATTGACGTACTATTATCAAATTCAATTGATGATAGTCAGAGAAAAAGTCTAAGTAATTTAAGCAAAAATAAACAGTTTAAAGAAGGTAATAGTCCTTTTACTGAATTAAGTTTTATAAGCCTTAGAACCAGTACTTATCCTTTAAATAATCTTAATTTAAGACTCGCTTTAGCGAAAAGTCTTAATAGAAAATTAATTAGTAAAAAAGTTAGTTATGGATTAAGAAAGCCATCAAGATCAATAATTCCTCCGATATTAAAAAAAGATAATCAAGAATTGTGGCCTAAATATGACTATTTAGAAGCGAGAAGGTTATTGCAAAAAGAAAATTATTGTAATGGAAATATTCTGAAAATACCTCTTACTTATAGATCGAATGTGCCAGCTGATAAGCTTATTGCCCTGACATGGCAGGAAGAAATTAAAAATTCTTTGAAAGATTGTATTGATATTGAACTCAATGGGGTTGAATCTACAACAGTTTATAAGAATCTAAGTTCAGGAATTTATACAGCAGTTATTCTCGATTGGACTGGAGCTTATTCAGATCCAGAAGCCTATCTCACCCCTCTTTTAAGTTGTAATGAAATAGTTGATGACATATGTAAAAAAGGCGAATCAGTTTACAGCGGTAGTTTTTGGGGATCTAATAAAGTTGAAACTTTATTTCTTGAGAGTGAAAAAATAAGTGGAATTAAAAGAATAGAAAAACTTGATGAAATTGAAAAAATAGCAGCAAATTCAATCCCTTATATTCCTATTTGGATATCCTCTCAAAAAGCATGGTCTCAGAATAAAATATCGAAACCTATTTTTAATGGTGCAGGAATAATTTCATTGAGTGATCTTAAGTTAATTGATGAGTAGAAATTTAAATAAACTACTAAATTACTCCTTATTAAAAATTTTGTTTATACCAATAATGTTATGGATAATTTCTTCTTTAGTATTTATTTTATTAAGAGTTGCTCCTGGCGACCCTGTCGATGCCATACTTGGATCTGGTGCCGATGAGGTTTCAAGGGAATTTCTAAGAAATAAATTGGGGCTAAATGAACCTTTAATAAATCAATATTTTTCATATATTAAAAATATATTGCACTTAGATTTTGGCCAATCTCTTAGTACTCAAGAGCCAGTCCTAAATATTATTCTTAAGTCCTTGCCTGCGAGTATTGAGCTTGGATTTTTTTCAATATTAAGTGCCACAATAATAGGATTCCCATTGGGATTAATTGGCTTGAGAAATAGAGGTAAAAAGACTGATTATATTTCGAGAATATTAGGAATTGCCACATATGCTATCCCTCCTTTTTGGGGTGCGATGTTAGCGCAATTATTTTTTTCTGTGTTTTTAAATATTTCCCCAATTGGAGGTAGATTTCCAATATTTCAGCAAAAACCTCAAATTACAGGTTTTCTAGTTTTAGATAGTATTCTTTCAAATAATATTATTTCTTTGAAAGATAGCCTTTATCATCTCGCACTTCCTTCTATTACACTAGGCTTTCTTTTGAGTGGTATATTCAGTCGCTCTTTTAGAGTAAATTTGGATAAGTCATTAAAAAGTGATTATGTAAATGCTGCTTTATGTAGAGGGATATCGAGGGAAAAAATATTTTTAAATCATGCATTGCCTAATGCACTATTGCCAATTGTCACTATTTCTGGCTTGACTATGGCATCATTAGCTGGAGGCGCCTTATTGTTCGAAGTAACTTTTTCATGGCCAGGTATTGCTTTAAGATTACATGAAGCAATTTCTCAGAGAGACTATACCTTGGTTCAAGGCATTGTAATTTTTACTTCTATGCTCATAGTTTCTTTAAATCTATTTATAGATATTTTAATCGCGTATTTAGACCCACGAATAGAGTACTAATTTTTTGAAAGTTCTTTTACAGTTTTAATATCTAAAAAATGAAAATCAAGTCCCAAATCTCTTTGGTTTTTAATTACTGTAGGCACTTCTTGGTTCTTAATATTTTCTAAAAATTTGACTATAAATTTAGCAGATAAATCTTGTACTAATATTGGATCTGAACCTATAAAATATTCACTTATTTTGAAGACATTATTATTTTCTTCTTCAAAACTATTATTAATTCTAATTGGAGAGAAATGACTTGCCCCTTCAATAATTAGAAACCTATTTGATGGATTATTTAGTGCAGAAAAAACCTCAAATTGTTCATTCATTAATGGAGTAATAAAATCATATGTTCCTCCTATAAGAAGAGTTGGTATTTTAATACCAGCACCACTTTCTTTTGGCCATACTAAACTGCCAAAGGAATTAAAACCTATTATCGCACTTGCTTTATATGCATTATTTTTCTCAGGGAATGGTATTTCGCTTAATTGACATTGAAGTAGTTTTGATAAATTAGTTACTGCAAAATCTTCTAATGCCGAATCACATCTGTCCTCAAGTTGATCAGTTGGCTTGTTACCCTCATATAAAAATGCTATTAAAGCACCAAGTGAATGACCCATTAAGATATAAGAATTATTTGGCAAACCAAATTCCCCATTCTCATGTGCTTTTAATACAGCATCTAAATCTTTAATTCTATATAAGAAAAAGTCTGCACTTCCTGGAATTGATTCCCCTTTCTCGAGTACATCATTGACTGTTTTTAAATTACTTCCTCTATGATTTATGAATGCTATTGGCCACCCTCTTTTAGTCAATTCGTTACCTATCCATTTGAAATTATTAATTTCGCCTCCAAGGCCTGGCATAAAAATTATTAGTTCTTTATCATCATTTGTTTTTTTGCTTTTCCATATTTCAATTTCAAAAGGTTTTACTCGGTGGCGTGCATAAATTTTTTTATTTATCTTAATAAAATCTTGAGTAAATTTTTTTTCAGAGTTTTGAAATATATTTT
>QCBN01000005.1 GCA_003281585.1 Prochlorococcus sp. AG-347-I15 | reverse complement strand
TCTTTTTTACGTGAAAATGGAATACTTAAGCCTGGGATTCATTGGAAAAGCTCTCCACTCGGTCAGAAAAAACCTTGGAAACCCAAAGCTCTTTATAATATAAAAATGTGCAGAAAAATAATTAATAAATTTTATTTTGAAGAAAACTATAATATTGCAGCCTAAAAAAAAAATTTTTTTATTGATTTGTAAAAATATATAAGATCTTTATTCTATTAGATTCTCATCCTTACACTCGATTAGAGTGTTTTGCAAAGTAGGATATAAGTTAAGCATATTTATATATTGTTTTGATTTTCTGTATGATTTCGCAGCCTTTTTGTAATGAACTTCTGATTTCATTTCTAGTGAAAATTTTCTAGAAGACTCTTGAGAAGTAGTCATAATATTAAATGTCTTATCTCATATTTAATAATTGTTTGAGAATGAGGCAATAAATAGGATGGTTTAATGAAACAAAAAATCGTTTAATGTCAGCAAAAAGAAATTTAATAAAAAAAAATCAAATTTAAATCTCTTTTAATTTGATATGTAATCTAATTCTCTCGCAATAACTTTACTGTTAAAATCTGACTTATTTTATATTTAATCGTTTTGGGAAATTAATTATTTTTTTATTTCTTAGGATTACTAATTTTTACAATTTTGTTGTGAATTCAACCGTTTGATGAAAATTAAAGTATTCTCAAAACGTTTAAGCTAATCATTTCCTAAATGCAAACCTACGGTAATCCAGATACCACTTACGGGTGGTGGGCTGGAAATTCAGGTGTAGCTAATCGCTCCGGAAAATTTATCGCTGCTCATGTAGCTCATGCAGGATTAATTGTTTTCTGGGCTGGTGCTTTCACCCTTTTTGAACTTTCACGATTTGATCCTAGTGTTCCTATGGGTCATCAACCTTTAATTGTTCTTCCACACTTAGCAACTCTAGGAATAGGGTTTGACGCTAATGGCGTTGCGATGGGAGATACTAAACCTGTACTTGCGATAGCAATTGTACACTTAGTTTCTTCTATGGTTTTAGCAGCTGGAGGACTTTTACACTCTCTACTTCTTCCAGGAAATTTAGAAGATTCAGATATTGCTAGAGCAAGAAAATTCAATATTGAATGGGATAATCCTGACAAATTGACATTTATTCTTGGACATCATCTCCTCTTCTTAGGATTTGCGGTTATTGCTTTCGTTGAATGGGCCAGAGTCCATGGGATTTATGATCCAGCTATTGGTGCTGTAAGACAAGTTGAATACGAATTAAACTTAGCAAAAATTTGGAATCATCAAACTGACTTTTTGACTATCGATAGTCTAGAAGAGGTTATGGGTGGTCATGCATTCTTAGCTTTTGTCGAGATAACAGGCGGTGCATGGCATATTGCTACTAAGCAAGTAGGAGAATTTACTAAGTTTAAAGGTAAAGGTCTTCTATCAGCCGAAGCTGTTCTATCTTGGTCATTAGCAGGTATAGGCTGGATGGCTATTATTGCAGCTTTCTGGAGTGCAGCAAATACAACTGTATATCCTGTTGAATATTTTGGTGAACCACTAGAATTGAAGTTTAGTATTTCTCCATATTGGATTGATACTGTTGATCTTCCTGATGGTGAGTTTACATCAAGGGCATGGTTAGCAAATGTACACTACTACTTTGGTTTCTTCTTTATTCAAGGTCATCTTTGGCATGCTCTAAGAGCATTAGGCTTTGATTTCAAGAGAGTTACTAATGCTATTAGTAATATTGATAGTGCCACAATTACTCTCAAGGATTAAATTCCCAAGTTAATCTTTAAATTAAAGGCCCTATAAAGGGCCTTTTTTATTTGAAAAGTTTTGATTATTAATTTAGATTGATAATTATATGTTTTTGAAATCTTTGAATATTTTTTCTCTACAAAATAAAGATATTTTTTCAAATTCTCTCTTAATAAGTTTTTTGGGATTATTAATTATATTTTTTTTGTTGATTTTTGGAAGGAAATTTAAATTAGCTGTTCAACTTGAGAGATTTGGATTACCGATTGCAGTTATATCAGGAATTATAGGTATATCTTTAGGCCCATTTGGTGCGATACACTTTTTACCAAAAGAAACAATCAATGTTTGGAGTAATTTTCCTACTCCTCTTTTATCATTAGTCTTCGCAACTTTAATGATGGGAAGACCTATCCCTAATATAAATGGTCTAGTTAAACCAATTTTTAATCAATTTCTATTAGCTCTTTCACTAGGTTTCGGACAATTTTTTGTCGGTGGACTCGTTGTTAAATACTTTCTGCCTCCATCTATGGATGCAAATCCTCTAATGGGTTGTTTAATAGAGGTAGGTTTTGAGGGTGGTCATGGAGCCGCATCAATAATCGGTGAAAGTTTTAATAAACTAGGTTTCCCAAATGGTTTAGATCTTGGTTTGGCTATGGCAACAATGGGTCTTTTATCCTCTTCAATATTGGGTAGCATATTTATTTTTCTTGGGAGAACTTTAGGCCTATCAGATACCGAGGAAATTCTTGAACAAAAAGATACTCTAAATGAAAAAAATAAGACAGGAATTTTTGCAGATTTAAGAATTTTTATAATAAATCTTGGATTCTCTGGCTTGGCAATTTCTTTTGGTTTTTTACTACTTAAATTTTTAAGGTATATTTCAAGTTCTTTTGGTGATCTTTCGAAGGAAATTATTTTTTCACTACCAGTATTCCCTTTTATCCTTATAGGTTCGCTCCTTATTAGATATATTTTAGAGAAAACCAAAAATACAGAATTTATATCAAATATTCTGCAAAGGGAGATTGGTATTTTATCCACAGACTTATTGATTTTTACAGCTATGGCGAGTTTAGATATTGCAGTTGTTTTTGATAATTGGATACTTATTTTAGTGTTTACTATTTTCGGTTTATTTTGGAATTTAATCTGCATTGCTTATTTCGCATTCTTTATTTTTGATGATTATTGGTTTGAAAAAAGTTTGATAGAGTTTGGAAATTCTACAGGTGTAGTAGCTTCTGGGTTACTTCTTTTAAGGCTTGCAGATCCTAAAAATATTTCTAAGACTTTACCAATTTTTACATCAAAACAGCTATTCGCTCAGTTAATTCTTTCTGGGGGACTATTCACAGTTCTTGCGCCATTAATGATTTCTAAAATTGGGTTAGATTATTGGACAGAAATTTGTGCTCTAATTACATTCGGAGTTCTTTTTATTGCATTGATTTTTAATAAAGTAGAGATGAAAAAGTTTCTATAATAACTCTAGAATGGTAAAAGATTTAAGTTTTATTTTAATGTCATTTACTCCCTACGATATTCCACCTCAAGAAAATAAAGGGAAGTGGTTTAGGAGTCATTTACTCGGAAGGGAAATAGAACTTGGTGAATTGTATAGTCTTGGATCAAATGAATTAGATTTGCTTATGGCGGAGACAGCAGAAATTAGAAGCGATATTGATTTTAAGGAAAAAAATATAGGCAAATTTAGGACTGCAGGATATTTTTTGGAGTTAGCAAGAATAATTGAGAAAAGGAAGTTGTTGGAAAGTTAATTATATGGGAAAAAATTCTTCCTAGAATATGGTTTCCATAATTCGTATTTATACATTAAGGATTGAAATTCTCTATTTTTCTCAAATGAATCTAACCACTTTTTTGTTGAGGATTCAAAATAATTTGTTCTTTTTTGACTTTCACAAGCTAATTTGAATTGTCTTACAAAAGGCCAAATAGACCAATCAGCTATTGTGGGGCTATCTCCAAAAAAGTATTTATTTTCTGCAAGAAGTTCGTTCCATCTCTTTATATATTTAATCGCATTTGCGAAATGAAAATCTTCATCACTATTCTTATATCTTGTGGCATATTTAAATCGATCTAAATGATATTTGAATTCGTTATCGTTTTCATTAATTAATTTAAAAATATCTTCCTTTTTGTTTTCAGGAAAATAAATTAATTTGATGTTTTCCTTTTTTGACTCTGAGAGAGCCCATAGGATGATTTCAAGACTTTCTTCAATAACTTCACTATTTTTTTTAATCAGTAATGGAACGGTTTTCGTCTTTGAATTATTTAAAAAATCTAGAGGTTTATTTTTTAAATCAATTTCTCTTATCTCTACTTTTATTTCACAAAGTAACAGGGCCCATCTTGCACGAATTGCATATGGACATCTTCGAAATGAATATAAAATATCGTTTTTCATATTGTAAAAACTTTAAATTTCCTTGATTCTTTTAGTATTATTTAAGAAAGAACAGAATTAATTTTACAACGCAAATGTCGGGATATGTTTACCTCATTAGAGTAGGAGACCTTTATAGGATTGGGAAAACGGATAATCTTGAAAAGAAAATTAAGAAATTGAAGCCAGATGAATTATTAACATCAATTATGACGAAGGAGCCAGAAACTCTTGAAGCAAGATTACTAAGAAAATATAAATCTCAAAGAATTCCTGAAACTGGTTATTTAAAGTTTTCTAAAAGACAAATTAGAGAATGTAAAAAGCAATTTGAATTAAAGGGTAACTTACCTCACACTTTAGATGCTGAAGTTTCCATTACTCTATTTGCATCTTTTTTATTGTTTTTATTAAGTTCCTTTATTTTTAATTATTTAAATTTTGGATTTGTAAAATCTATATCTTATTCTTTCGGAATGGCATCTCTACCAATGGTTATATTATTTGTTACAGGTAGTTTTGGCGGATACTTTTCTGAAGATTTATCTCTTTTTTCATTATTAACTAATCGAATAAAAGGTTTATTTATTGCAATTGCGATGCTCTCAATGGCTTACTTAATTTTCAATTTAGGTTAAATTTCATAATTACAATTTAATGCAATTTCAAATGGAACTGATTGGGTAGGTAACTTCAGAATCGTTGAACATATTTCAGCAATATCTTCAGGTTGTGTCATGCTTGATTTGTCTAGAGAAGAGATATTTTGAGCCATTTCTGTATTTACCCAACTTGGGCAAATTGCTGAAACCCTTATATTTTTCTCCCAACCTTTATTTTTCATTGTTTGGCATAATCCCATCAAAGCAAACTTTGAGGAAGAATAAGCGGCTAAATCCCCTTTAGATCTTTTCCCACTCATTGAAACTAAAACAATAATTCTTCCTCTGCCTGAGGCGCATAAGTGATCCCAAGAAAGCCTACATAAATTCCAAATTGCCAAAAAGTTGATATTTAGTGTATTTAAAATATCTTCTTCATCGCCATCTTTGAATAAAAAAGGAACTTTCGATAATACTCCAGAACAATTTATTACTGAATCAAATCCTCCAAATTTATCTACGGTATTTCTTATCCAATTTTTGGCTGATATTTTGTTTAATGCATCATATTCGTTAATTATGATTCTCCCTTCTGGCCATATATTTGGATCAATAACACTTCCCTTTAGTGATTCTAGATTTCTTATGCCAACACTAATTCTATTGCCTTCTTTTAATTCTTTATGAGCAATATTTAATCCAATACCTCTACTAGCTCCGCTTATAAGTATTGTCCTCATTTTGAAACTATATATTTGGAAATATTATCCTAAGCAACATTTTAAACTCTCTACCATGCATAATCATCAGACCTTTCTTTACACTCCATGGAGCCTTTATAAACATTATGCACATCGCATATACAATCTCTCTTAAGGAGAGAGTATCAGTTAGAAATCCATACCATTGATTTTTAGGTAGTTGGAAAAAACTGCCAAAAAATTCTCTCAATAGTTTTTCGTCAAACCTCATGAGTTTTTCTAATCCAAATTGGTAAAGTGATTTCTTTCTAATTAATTCTTTTGACCATAAAGTTTCCCAACCTTTTCTAGCAATATGATAAGTACTAAGATTTTTGTTTTTAATTGCTTCTGATACTGCCTTTGCGACAAGTGGAGCTCTTCTTAAAACATTACCAATTAGGTATCCAGATGCAGGATGTACCATTGAAGCAGCACCACCATATCCAAGTATTTGTTGTTTGAAATCTGGAATTGGCATATTCATTGGAAGAAACAAACCAAGCTCTTCGTGTTGCATGCTTGTGATAGAGATATTTCGATAAGATAGTCTCTTCTCCAGTCTCTCTTTTAAATTTTCCATTGTTAGAGGATTTACTAAACCAAGAGATGTTTCTTCAAGAAAATATTTTCCATTTCCCATATCCATGGCATAAAGGAAAGTAGGTGGTTCTTTTCTTTGATCTTCATTAAGATGGTCATTTCTATAGTCCATTAATACAAACTGTCCTTTTTTAAGCGGAGGTTTACTAAAATTACCCACTATCCCATAACAAGTTTGTACTGCTAAAGGACCGCAAGATTTTAGTTTAAGAAAAACAGGGTCATATCCTGTTGCATCTACTACTAATCTTGCAGAGTAAGTCTTGCCATCTTTTGTAGTTACTGTGCTTTTATATTTTTCATAATGTATTTTGTTTGCAAAGCCTTGATGCCATTTAATAAAAGACTTATTGCATTCATTAAACCAAAAATTGTGGAGTTTCTTTTTATCAAATAGTCCATAATCTAAAGAATGCTCAGTGGCTCTATTCTCGTCGTCCTGTTCCTCTAAAGCGCCATGCCCAAAAAAACTTACAGTATTCTTCCATCTGTATTCAAGTAAATCCTGAAGCCCAAGTTGATCAACTTCTTCCCCCCAAATACCGTAAGTGTTTGGCCAAGGTTCATCTGGTCCATTTGGAGAGAGAACTTCAACATCTAATTTTTCCTTTCCTAAAGCTGATGCAATTGCCATGCCTGCAGGCCCTGCGCCCAAAACAAGAACATCTGGCATGCTTTCTTTTGACATTAAATATAAATCTTATGATTAAAAAAATTTATGGAACAAGCTATTATTTCTGCGATCGGTTTTTTATATTTCATCCAATACTTGTAATGAGAGTAGATTTATAATAATCAAATTACTCAATTACTAGTGACTAAGTTTTCAGTGTTTTAACAATAATTTATAAGATTACAAAACAAAAAAAATCATATTTATTTTTTATGATTAAAAAATATATGGGAATTTAAATGGTTAAAAATAAAAATATTTTAATCACTGGAGGTAATTCAGGCATAGGTTTTTTTGCCGTTATTAATTTACTAAAGATGAAGAATAATTTATATGTTGTAATAAAAAACGATTTTAGAAAGAATGAATTTCTAAAAACACTTGAAAAATATTTTGACAAAAATTACCTTAGTAAATTTTTAAATATTATTGAAAATTGTGATCTTTCAGATCTAAAGAATATTAAAAAAATAAAAAATTACTTTATATGTAAAAAGATTATTTTAGATGTGGTTGTTTTAAATGCAGGATTGCAATATACAGGCTCTCCTTACCCTAAAGTATCAAAACAAGGCATAGAACTAACTTTTGCTGTAAATCATCTTGCACATTTTTACTTGGTTAACGTCTTAAAAGATTTTGTTAGAGATAATAAAGAGTCAAGAATCATTATTACATCATCAGATGTTCACGACCCTAAAAGCTCAGGAGGAAATATAGGAAAGAAAGCAGGGCTTAATAATCTAATTGACTTCAGAAAGAAAGTTACTGGTAAATTTATAAATTTTAATGCTGATGAATCTTATAAAAATAGTAAGTTATGTAATATTTTGTTTGCTAAAGAACTTGAAAAAAAATTAAAAATATCCTCTAGTAAAACTTCTGTAATTACGTGGGCGCCTGGTCTCGTAATACCAAATGATGATTCAGGTTTCTTTCGATATAGCAAACGTTTTAATCTCTCTGGATATTTTATTTTTTCTAAAGTTGCAAAAAATATTTTAGGAATTTCTGAAAGAGTAGAGAATGCTGGTAAGATTCTTTCTGAAATTGTTTTTGATTCAAATTTTAATAATATTGGCTACGTTCATTTAAGTAATAAACTTATATCTTTTAAAAAACATAAATTAGTTGAAAGTAAGGTTAGTGATGAGGCAAATAATTCTGAGTTGGCTTCAAAACTCTGGATTTTAAGTGAAGAGATTTGTAGATCATTTGGCTTTGTTACTTTCAATATTTAAGGTTTGAGTTGGGAATGCAAACTCTATATTATTAATCGCAAATTCCTCAATAATTCTTAAATTTATAGATTGTTGAGCTTCCATTGCAGCGAGATAATTATTTGTTGGGATGTAATAAACAAGTTCGAAATTAAGACTGAAGTCGCCGAAATCTGTGAAATGACATCTATCAAAAGACGCATCTTTTGTCTCTTCAACTATTTTTTTAATTATTATTGGAATCAATTTCATAAGTTTTGGAGAGGTTTCATAAACAACTCCCAATTTATGCACTAACCTCCTTTTTTCCATTTGTGCGTAATTTGAAATTATTCCATTTGTTAGGGCACTGTTGCTCATTACTATTACTTCTCCATTAATACTTCTTATCCTTGAGGATCTTACTCCCACTCTCTCAACCATTCCGAGGACTCCATCAGATTTTATAAACTCACCTTTTTGAAAAGGTTTATCAAGCAAAATTGTTATATATTCAAAAAACTCCTGAACTGGATCTTTCAAAGCTAATCCTGCTCCAATTCCCCCTGCACTTAATAAAGCCCAAATAGCAGTCATTTGAACACCTATATTTTGTAAGAAAAATATTGAGCCAATAGTCCATGTTAATGCTTTTATCAATGGAGTTAGTGAAGATACCATCGAAATAATTGAGGAATCATTAATTTTCGATGTCGATTCTGTTAAAGATCTTATTAAAACTTTGTTGAGAGCTTTTATGATGATTATTAATATAAATAATTTTAAAATATTCAATAAGACAGAGATAAAAGTTATTTCATCAGCAAAAAAATAGTCAATTGAAAAATAAAATGAGAGGAGGAAACCAATAGGTTTTATAATTCCAGAGATCACCTCAAAAATAAAATCATCGAAATTTGTTTTTGTTCTTTTGGAAATCTTTTTAAAAAATATTTTTGAAAGTTTAGAAATTATTATCGAGAATAAAGTTCCAATAAAAAAAATAGATATTGCCAGAAGGAAGTTTTCAGTAACTAATTTCATATTCAAATAAACCTTAAAAATTTATCTCTAATAAAATTTTAAATTATCTCTAAACAACAAACCAGTCTTATTTTTTCATTAACTCATTATTATATTTCTAATTTCTTTAAATTCTTTTCTATCCGCAGTTTCGCATAATTCAAAAATCATTGATTCAGTTGTTGTTAAGATTCCCCCACTCTGAGTCATTCTTTGTAATGCTATTTCATGATCTATCCTATTTCGACTTCCCATAGCATCTGTTATTAGAATAACCTTAAATCCTTTTTGTAAACAATCTAAGACTGTTTGTTGAATACAAATATGCGTTTCGATCCCACAAACTATCAAATTATTAATTTTTTTATTTTTAAGTTCTTTTAAAAATTCTTCTAATTTAGCTAGGCTGAAATCCATTTTTTCAAATTTTCTAAATCCTGCTATGGGCAATAATTCAGGCATCGTTACCCCCAATTTGAGTGGATTCTGTTCAGATATAAAAATGTTTTCTTCTAAAATTTGGTAAGCATTTAATAGCTTTTTGATGTTTTTGATTATTGAATCTCTATTGAAAACTGGTCTTATTATTTTTTCCTGAATATCAATAATTAGCAAGGCGTTTACTTTCGATGATAATTTATCAGAATAGATTTCTTGATCATTCATCATCAACATTTAAAGTTACATCTAACATAATATTTTGAAGAACTTTAGTAAACATTTTAAACTAAAAAGTTGTTTTACTCTCATCTAGAGTTATTATTGAGAATAGCCATTGGTTAATTTTGTCCTTATCCTCGCAATACAATGTCATTACATCTCCTCTTGGTGATGGTTTACATAAAGATGGGAAGAGACTCACTCCGCAGAGGCTAAAGGTTCTTAATTTATTTGAAAATATTGGTTCTGGAAAGCATCTTAGTGCTGAAGAGGTTCATGAAAAGTTAGTTAAAACAAGCTCCAAAGTTTCACTGGCAACAATTTATAGAACTTTAAGACTTTTAGTACAAATGGGGTTGCTTCATGAATTAGAACTTAGTGAAGGTGGACACAGATATGAATTGCTTAGTAACGACAAACCGGACCATCATCATTTGATTTGTATTAGGTGTGGAAGGACAGAAGAATTCGAAAATGACGAAGTTTTAGAAGCAGGCAAAGTTGCTGCAAAAATTAATGGTTTTAAATTAATTGAATCCTCTTTAAATGTAAGAGCTATTTGTCCTAATTGCGTTTAGCAGTTTTTAACTTAAAGTACCTCCACAACTTGACCCTGCACCTGCAGTACAGGCAAAACAATGTTCTTTTACAGCTACCCCGTAGTTAAAATTAAATGATTTATCCAATAGATCAAAAAGTGTCTTTGGTCCTTTATTCTCTCGGAAATTTATCTGTTGGTTAAAATCACAATCATAAATTTCTCCTAGCCAATTTACGCTAATTGTCTTTTTACACATAAGATTTTCTAAATTTTTTTCATTAAAATTTTCTTTTAGTAATTTGTAATAAGTATTTAGTTTCCCTTCTCTTCTAAGAGATTCTTCATATCTATTTATTGGCATATTAGTTATTGTGTATAAATTATTAAAAACGATATTGTATTTTTCGAATAGTATTTTTTTATAATCCTTCTCCAATATTTCCTGTGAAGGTGGAAGAATTGGGCTTACAGGATTGTAAACAAGATTTAATTGTAATTCATTTTCTTTCTTCCCATAGCCTAAATCATTAAGAATTTTTATGGCATTAATACTTTTTTCAAAAACCCCAACCCCCCTCTGAAAATCAACATTATTTTTTTCATAACATGGTAGCGAAGCAGTAATTATCACTTTATTCTTTGCAAGAAATTGAGGAAGATCTTCATAACCTTCTTCAAAAAAAATTGTCAAATTGCACCTATCAATAATATCAATTTTTTTTGTGCTCAAACTGGTTATTAGGTTTTTAAATTCTGGGTGCAGTTCTGGTGCACCCCCTGTAATATCTAAAGTCTTGATTTTGTATTTTTCAATTATCTTTGGGATAATAGATATCATTTTATTGGACATCTTTTCAGTCCTTAGGGGACTCGAATTGACATGACAATGCTTACAAGCCTGATTGCATTTATAACCTATGTTAATTTGCAATGTTTCTATAGGTTCTTTATATATTGAGGGGAATTTTTCTTTCATGAATCTATTATTTATAAATTGTCATTTGAAAATTAAAAAGTCAACTATTTTTTTTAAAGTTTGATCTCTTACTAGCAAGTTCAATAAACCAACTTATGTATTCTTTGGGACCATTTGTAAAAACTATGTCAAACTTTAAGTTGTCATTAACATCACTGATCCCTATTAAACCAGTTTTTTTTGTAGAGGGTCTTTCAACTTCACCAGAACTACTATCTACAAAAATTATTTTATTTTTAATCCCAAATTCATTACCTAATATTTGTATTAATTCTAGAAAAGATCTGTCACTTCCGCCTCTTAAATAACTTTTTTCATCATTATTTTTTTTTGATGTGACTGTGTCACCAACTCCTACAATCATAGGCATATCATCTTTTTGAATAGTTCTTTTGCATAAATCAATTTTTTCCGTAATAGAATTTGGAGAGTTTCTAAAATTAAAATTTCTTCCAAAAGGAGCTTTACCAGTTTTATCAGCAATAAATTTATTTAAAAGAAATAAAACTCCAGAATCTTTAACTGCTCCTTTAATAAGTAGTTGTATGTCTGTTGATCCGATATCATCTTGAGAAGAAAGTTTAATTATTTCACTACCATTTTTATTACCTAAATTTGGTGAAATATGAAGGAAAAATGAGTTTTTTAAGCCTTCGGATTCAGCTTTTAAAATGATTTCATTCATCATTTTTTCAAAACTAACTTGAATAAGCTTTCTTTTATCTGAATCTGTATGAACTAAATCAAATAGACTATTGAAATTAATCGTTGGCGAGAAGCGTGTTTCACATATTGATTTTACTGCGTGAAAATTGATATCTTCTTGGCTAAGTTCAGGAAAAATATTCTTAACTATGAAATTAAATTTTGGTCTCATTAAACTAGGTACTTTTGATAAAAAATTTAGTTCTTTTTCTAAGACTCCTTCAAAACTTATTTGACCATCGCTGTCTTGATATTCTACTCCACAGGCAGCTAAACCTCTTAAATATAGCTCTTTGTTTTTAGGCTCAGTAGTGCTACCTATACTCCTTTCTATTATTCTGTTGACGCCTCTAGGGCCTTCATGTTCACCGCAAGTTAATACAAAGAATTCCTCGGCAAATTCTTTTACTGCATAAATATATTTTGATTCTAACTCTCTTGTCATTGGATTTTTAACAAGAGGGATACAAACTCCGTCAATGTCTTGAATAAATAAGATATTTTGTGAGGTAATTAATTGTTTTTGTACCTTTAAATTACTTGCCATATATTCCATATTTATAATTATTTCTCTTTTTATTAAACTTCTTTTATGTGAAATTATAAATTAAAAAATTCAATATTTACAAAAATAATTTGCTATGGTCAAAAATTGCTCTAATGTAGAAAAATGTTGTTAGGGGTAAGAAATTAAAAAAAATTATCAAGAATTTCCTAAAATGAAGAATAATTTCATAGAAAACATAAATGATGAAAAATATTTTTATTCATTGATTGAAGCTATAGAGAACAGCAAAGTTGGATTCTACAGTGTTGGTTTATATCCTGCATCATTAGCGTACAACTGTGCTATGCATGGAAAATCAAATAATATTCTCTTAGCTCCTAGAGAAGATAGAGATTTGTTAGGTGCTTTCTCAAACGATGTTCTTTCAGATATGGATAATGAGATTCTTGAAAAGATTAAGAGTATGGGACATTATTCTTTAGAGGGGAAAAGAAAGTCTTTTGATTTAAAAGATCTTCTCTTGGAATGTGAGATAGTTATTCTTGCTTCAAACAGTAATCACATAAAAGATGATGTTAAACATGCTTTAGATCTCAGAAAAACTTTAAAAAGAGAAAATGTGGTTCTTGGCTGTCTCGTCGGTTCTTTTTGCGTTGACAATAAAAGTAAAAACCCTTTTATCCTATGTAATAAATATCCTGATTTAGCTTTTTTTACAGGATTTCATCGTCACGGAGCTTTACGAAATCCTCATGATAGTTTTACCGCAAATTTCTGCCATCCTAATGCCCTTACTGCTTTAATAGGGGCTCGCATTTTGAATCAATTGTCCCCGAAAATTCAAGTTTCTCCTGGAGTTCATAATATTGAATGTCAATATATAAAATCAATAAAAAATATCTCATCCATATTTGCAGGTTTTGTAAATAACTTTCATTCCGATAAGCCAGGAATGCTACCTAGTATTAATACAATTTTGTTAACTCAATGTTTAGATCAGGCCGCATCAGTATCATTACAAGTTAGAAAAGAAAATAAATTAGAAAATAAACATCTTTCATTAAAAGAGCTTGGTTATGGTGAAGAAATAATTAGTGCAAAGGAAATAATTAATGATAAATTTTGTGAAAAAGGAGATTATACTTTTTCTCAATTAAATGCTGTTAAGGCCGATGTCTTAGGGAGTATGACTCTACCAACTGAAGGAAAACCAACACGTAATTTTCAAGCAGGACAAGTTTTATCAGATATGCTTTTGCAACTCAATAGATGTCCAAAAGATGTCTCAGAATTTGTAAATTGGTGTAATAAATACTCTCTGAGTCAAGGGGGTTTGGAAGGTTTAAAATCTTTAAAATTTTGGCCAGATATTTATAAAGAATACAAAATCAAAAATAATAATTGTTCAATGATTAATCTTATTTATTTATGCTTTAATGCTAATTCAGAAGAAAAAAAAGAAATTTATAAGGTTTTAATTAGTTCTGAAGAGATCACCAATTTTTGCCAAGAATCTGTGAAATCTGAATTATCTTTAGAACTAAATGAAAAATTAAAAGGAGATTATCTTTTTAATGATATTGAAAAACTTTACAAGAAATTGTTCATTGATAAAGAGAAAAACGATCTTATAAAAAATGAATGTAATGATCATATTTCTAAAGATTATCCAAGCTATATCAATGTATTGAAAATTATAAATAAATATTTTGATAATTGATTATCTATTTAATTTACTAAAAAGCTAAGTTCTTCATTTATTTACTAATCTTGATCGCGGGGTTAGAATTATTATGGTTTTAAAAGGTTTTTTTGAAAAAGGAATTATCACATCGTTCTCATGAACTGAAAGCTCTTGGTTGGAATCAAGAAGACTTAACAAGATATGAAGATTTATGGGACTACAGTCAAAGATGGGGTTTAATAAATTTAGAAAGAGAAGACAGACAGTTTTTAAAGAAGGCAGAAAAGTTACTCCCAAAGATACAAAATAAAAAGATATCAGTTAAAAAAACTATTGAGGAAAAATCATATTATTTATGGTTAAGTTATTACCTTGATGAAATTAATATTTTTTGTAATTCTTATCTTCCAAAAAATAAATATGGTGTTTGGACACTTTTAATTGAAGAGGAAATAAAACTTCTTAAGGAATTACAACCAGTTATGGGTCTTACAGATACTATAAAAGCCAAAAATCTATTTGAAAATAGAAAGGAGCTCATTAACAAAGCTTTTAGTGAATTTCAAGCTAAAAACAACGATAAGGTTTTCAATTTTGATGATGTTTTAAACAACTCTGAAAAAAATGTTGGTAAGAATTGGAAATCAATTACTGAAAAAGATCCTGAAGCTAATAAAACTTTTCCAATAATAGATTCTGCAAATATTGAGAAACTCAGATCTGCGATAAAAGAGGATTTGAGGTTATATATGACTGATAATTACCCTTCATTAAAAAAGGATTTATAAATATTTATCTTTTTTTTGTTTTTTTTTGGGACTTTTTTAAGTTAAATAGATAATAAGGATTATTTAAAAATTTTGAGCAACCAAAAGTTCGAGACTCTTCAGTTACATGCAGGTCAAGTGCCTGATCCAACTACAAATTCTAGAGCAGTACCCATTTATCAAACTAGTTCCTATGTCTTTGATAACGCCGAGCATGGCGCGAATCTTTTTGGATTAAAAGAATTTGGAAATATTTACACTCGACTTATGAACCCCACCACAGACGTCTTCGAAAAAAGGATGGCAGCTTTGGAGGGAGGTATGGCGGCACTTGCAACATCCTCAGGTCAAGCTGCTCAATTCTTGGCAATCGTGAACTGCATGACAGCAGGGGATAATTTTGTTTCTACATCTTTTCTATATGGTGGGACTTACAATCAATTTAAAGTACAATTTCCAAGATTAGGAATAGAAGTTAAATTTGCAGATGGCGATAGTATCGATAGTTTTAGAAATAAAATTGATGAAAAAACAAAAGCAATATATGTCGAATCAATGGGAAATCCTAGGTTCAATATCCCAGATTTTGAGGGACTTTCTGCTTTGGCGAAGGAAAATGGAATTCCTCTAATAGTGGATAATACCCTTGGTGCTGGTGGTGCTTTAATAAGACCAATTGATTTTGGAGCCGATGTTGTTGTAGAGAGTGCAACGAAATGGATCGGTGGACATGGAACAAGCATCGGTGGGGTTATTGTTGATGCCGGAACCTTTGATTGGGGAAATGGTAAATTCCCACTAATGAGTGAGCCAAGTGCTGCTTATCATGGGCTCGTTCATTGGGAAGCTTTTGGTTTTGGTAGCGATATCTGTAAATCTTTGGGAGTACCTGGTAACAGAAATATAGCTTTTGCGTTAAGAGCAAGACTTGAATGCCTCAGAGACTGGGGATCAGCTCAAAGTCCTTTTAATTCTTTCTTGCTATTGCAGGGTTTGGAAACTCTAAGTTTAAGAATAGAAAGACAAACTTCTAATGCTCTTGAATTAGCAAAATGGTTAGATTCTAATTCCAATGTAAGTAGTGTTAATTATCCCGGTCTAGAATCTGATCCATATTACTCTAGTGCCAAAAAATATACTACTGGAAGGGGAATGGGTTGTATGCTTATGTTCTCTCTCAATGGGGGTTATGAAAATGCAGTAAAATTTATTGATTCCTTAAAGTTAGCGAGCCACCTTGCTAACGTGGGGGATTCAAAAACATTAGTAATTCATCCTGCTTCAACAACTCATCAGCAATTATCTGAAGAAGAACAATTATCTGCAGGTGTTACTCCCACTATGGTAAGAGTATCTGTAGGAATTGAGCATATTGATGATATAAAAGCAGATTTCGAACAAGCACTTTCACAAATCATATAGGAAAGGAGATTTATTGGCTTTAATAATTCCTAGTAACTATCACAAGATAAGTGATGTTGAGAAAAATCATATATCTTGGATCGAACCAGAATTGGCAAAAAGACAGGATATACGTCCTCTTAGGATTGGTATTTTAAATATCATGCCTCTTGGCAAGCAGTATGAGTTTAACTTACTACACCCACTTGGTTTATCTCCTCTTCAAATTGAACCAGTTTGGATAAAGCTTAGAACTCACTCTTATAAAACATGGGATCTTAATCATCTGAATAATCTATACATTACTTGGGAAGAAGCAAATAATCCAGAACCTTTAGATGGAATAATTATTACTGGAGCACCTATTGAGCACTTAGCCTTTGAGCAGGTCAAGTATTGGGAGGAATTTGTGAAAATTGTAAATGAAGCCAGAAGTTCTTGTGCGAGTACTCTTGGATTATGTTGGGCTGGCTTTGCGCTGGCTTATTTAGCAGGGGTTGATAAGAAAGTTTTTGATAGGAAATTATTTGGGGTATTCCCTTTAAAAAGTCTTGTTCCTGGACACCCTTTGATGGGTACACAAGATGATGAATTTATTTGTCCTCAAAGTAGATTTGCTGGATTACCAGATTTGGCAATGGAGAAGGCCCAAAAAGAAGGGAAATTGAATTTGTTGGCTTATGGAGAAAACGTTGGATACACAATATTTGAATCTTATGATCAAAAACAACTTATGCATTTAGGTCATCCTGAATACACGGTGCATAGAATTATTAGTGAAATTGAAAGAGACAAAGAAAAGGGAGATGTTCCTCCTCCTGAAAATTTTGATCTAAATAGCTCAAAAACTGCTTGGAGATCTCATAGGAATTTGCTTTTTCAGCAATGGCTTTGGTTTTGTTATCAACAAGTTAGTCTTAATTAACTTTTTAATGAGAGCTATTTACGCCACCAAGTTTTTCAAATAAGTTAAGACTTTCTTTATTTAATCCTACAATTTCAACTTTAGAACCACCATTCTGGAATTTTCTAATAATTTGCTCAAGAGCAACAACGCCACTTTGATCCCAAATATGAGCTAAAGACATGTCAATTACTATATTTTCTGGATGTTCATGAATATCAAATCCTTGTAGAAAATAAATTTTACTTACAAAAAATAATTGTCCTTTTACTTTGTAGGTAGTTAAATAATTTTCATTTGCTCTTGAGACAGTTATAACTTTTGCAACTTTTCTGCTGAAAAGAATTGCAGCTAATGCAACTCCTGCAATAACTCCAAGTGCAAGATTATGAGGTTTTGTAAGCATAGTAACTGCAAAAGTCATAAGCATGACTGCAGTATCGCTTTTAGGTATCTTTCTAATATTTTTTAATCCATTTATATCTGCCGTACTTATTGCGATCGTTATCATTATTGCCACTAAAGCAGCCATAGGTATTGCCCCAATCCAAGACTTCAAGAGGATTATCATAATTAAGAGTGATATACCTGAGGAGAGGGTTGATAATCTTGATTTACCACCATTCTCAGTATTCATTACAGATTGCCCAACTAGGGCACATCCCGCCATTCCACCAAATAAAGATGCCACAATATTTGCGATTCCCTGTCCTCTTGCTTCTTTATTTTTATTAGAACTTGTATCAGTTACATCGTCTAAAATGTCTTGAGTTAAAAAGGTTTCCATTAAACCCACGAGAGATATTGCGAGTGAGGTTGGCAAAATTATCCCTAATGTTTCAAGACTAAAAGGTACTTTTCCATTTTCTATTGATCCAAAAGGAAGAGAAATACTTGGTAATCCATCAGGTAATTTACCCAAATCGCTAACTGTTGGTACATCTAGATTAAAGAATATGCTTATAAGAGTTATTACTACTATTGCGATAAGTTGAGATGGGATTACTTTTGTGATTTTTGGAAGCCCATAGATAATTACTAATCCTAGGATTACAAGAATCCAAACTACTGGAATCTGAGAGTTAACTGGATATTGACTTAAAGTTTGTTCAACTAATTCTTTTGATTCTTTAATACCAATTCCTAACTGAGGTAGTTGTGCTTGAAATATTAAAAGTGCAAGTGCATTTACAAATCCACTTAATACTCCTGTTGGCACGAACCTCATTTGGTAGGCAAGTCTTAAATATCCCCAAAGAATTTGGAAAATTCCTGTTAATATTCCAGCTGCAATAAGATATGGGACTCCTAATCCAGGGACTTGTGATTCTCCATAGGCAACAAGTCCAGTCATCAAAAGAGCTGTTGAACCTGTAGCAGAAGTGATCATGCCCCTTCTACCTCCAACAATGGCAATTGTTATAGATAAGCAAAATGCACCAAAAAGGCCAACTTTAGGATCTACACCAGCTATACCTGAAAAAGCAATTGCTTCTGGAATCATTGCAAAAGCAACAACTAAGCCTGAGAGAATATTTGACTTTGGATCATCTAACCAATTTTTAGATAAATATCTTGAGAAATTTGACATTTTAATTTTCTTTATAATTATGAAGTTACCTTATAAAGGAGGCAAAATACCTTGTGGGTCAAAAATATTCTTTAAAGTTTTTAATTCATTTATTCTATTTCCAAAGGCTAATGTAATTTCTTCTTCATGTGAATCCAAATGATTATGCAATTGGGCTAAGTGAATATTTGGATAGAACTTTTTTAGCTTGCTCCACGATTTATAAATCCATTCCAAAGCGACTTCTTTTTCTTGAAGATCATTTTTTTTCCATGATGCATATATCCATGGTTTCCAAGTACTTTTTCTATGAACAAAAAAGCTTGAGCCATGACCATGATTTAACTTTTTAGTTTTGCAACCCAATTGTTGAGAAGCAATATAACAGGAATTATTAGGTTTATTATTCATAATTTCATCCAAACATTTTATGAAAATTGGGATATCATTTTTTAAATCTTCTCCAAGAAGACTAATTACCTCAGAATGGTTACTTGCATTCAGCTCATACAAATTCAATTCCTTTGGGAAGAAATTTATCTTGTTAAAGTTCTCATAAAATTGTTTTTCTAGAGCAGGAAATTTGTCTAGAAGCATTAGGTATTCTTCTGTTCTTTTATCCTCCAAATTATTTTTGAGTTCAGCAAAAATATAAATGTAAATTTTTTGGGCATAAATCCATTGAAGACTAATATTTTCTGGAAATTCCTCTGATAGTTTTATTATTTCTGAAAGTTCATTTAGATTTACAAATCCTTCAATAACCTTAATAGGATTAGATTGGATAGTTTTAAGTTCTATTTCGGTAATAATTGAGAAAAAGGGTGCTGCGCCTTTAATTGCTTCCCAAATCAATTGTTCTTCAGGAGTTATTTGATTTTTTTTTAAAGAGATAAATGTTCCATTACCCAAGAAACCTTTTATTGATTCAATATTATCAATGGCTAATCCGTAGGCTCTACTTAGCGGGCTTACTCCACCAGTAAGTATATAGCCTGCTCCAGGAAGTTTAGAAAGTCCGATTGGAAAACTTCGATTATGTGTTTGTAGATAATTTACTAGATCACCCATTATTACTCCCCCTCCAATTGTTACTAAATTGGTTTTTCTATCTAGGTGAATTTTGCTGTGATTTTTTCTTAGATCAAGAGTTGTAAAACCATTTTTCGCACAACTAGAGGTTGTACCTCCACTACATACGCATAGGTGTTCGAATTTTTCCTTGGAATAGTTATTCTCACAAAATAAGGAATTATTCACTTCATAAATTAATTTTTTTAATTTTGCATCCTTTGAGTTAATATTTGGAACTTCAAGCAAGTTATTATTATTTTTCACTACGTGATATTGTTCTTTACTATTATGGTATAAGTAATAACTCGAAATTGGATAATTTAGATTCGAAGTTAAATAATCAAGTGGCGATACTTATCTGTGGACACGGGAGTAGAAATAAACTTGCCATTACTGAATTTCAAGAATTAACTAAGTTCATCCAAAAAAGATATCCAAAATTTTTAGTTGAATATGGTTTCTTAGAATTCGCTAACCCTTCGATTGTTGATGCTCTAGACAAGTTAAAAGATCTTTCTATAAAAAAAGTAATTGCAATACCCGCAATGCTTTTCGCTGCGGGCCATGTAAAAAATGATATACCTAGCTTGCTTATGAATTATTCAAGTAAAACAGGTATTGAAATAATTTATGGAAGAGAATTAGGAATTAATAATTTAATGATTAGTGCAGCTTGTGAAAGAGTAAAAGATGTATTTAAGCAAAATGATACTCTCAAACCTGAAGAATCATTATTAGTAGTTGTTGGTAGAGGCTCTTCTGACCCAGATGCGAATTCCAATGTTTCAAAAATAACGAGAATGATCGTGGAGGGTATTGGTTTAGGGTGGGGTGAAACAGTTTTTTCTGGAGTAACTTTCCCTCTCGTTGAACCTGGCTTGAAAAATGTTGTGAGACTTGGTTATAAAAATATAATTATTTTCCCTTATTTTCTTTTCTCAGGTGTCCTTGTCACCAGAATAAAAAGGCAAAGTGATTTAGTTGCGATTAATAATCCAAATATTTCATTTATACATGCAAAATATCTTGCGTCACAGTCTTATGTAGTCGATACTTTTGTAGAAAGGATTGAAGAGATTCTTAATAACGAAGGTAAGAATTTTATGAATTGCTCAACTTGTAAATATAGATCAAATTTATTTGGCTTTGAAAAAGAAGTTGGAATGGTACAAGAAAGTCATCATGACAATGTAGAAGGCTTGGGGATCAGTTGTGATTTATGTGATCCTGAATGTAATGGTGCTTGTGAAATACATAATCAAATTACAACTCATAATCATGAAAAATCAAACCTAAGGGAAGGAGATTACCTAGAAAACGAACATGTTGAGGCTCATCATCATGAACATAATCACCATCATCACCATAGTATTTATCCAAATTCAAAACACCCTTTGGGACCTGTCACGCTTCGCTTGCTTAATGAAGATCAAATCTTAAGAAAATCCGTTGAAAATAACTGAATCACCTGTCTCTTTCTCGACTAAGTCTTAATAGACTCAATCTATATAAGTATTTCTAATATAAAATCTTAAAAGTATTTTGAGCTAGATTTTCCACAATTTACAGGTTGTTTTCCACGTCCAAATCCACATTGGATTAGAAATCCCAGCAGTTTTTTAAAAAAACAGGACTTCAACATTATTGTTGACTTTTCTTTAAGATCTAATCAATTTCATTATTTAAAAAGTAAATTTCTTAAAAATTGACTTATAACATGAGTCTCATTTGATAATTTGAAAAGTTTACAAACAGGTTTTTTTTGATGTTTTTAGAAAAAAGTATCATCATATTCTTGTAAAGAAATATAGATTTATGGATCAAAACAGACAATCAAATTTAACTGATAAAAAACTTGTCGAATGTTCATCAAATAAAGTCTCTTTAGAGACAGAGCTTTCAGAAACTCTTTATAACACTATGAAAGATTTCGTATTAAGTAACCCAACTTGGGATCAATATAAGCTTATAAATTCAGCATTAGCTACTTTTCTCGTTCAAAATGGATGTACAGATAATTCTGTCTCTGAAATTTATTTAAATCAATTATTTACACCTTCTAAGTCTTTTTGATATTTAAACAGGCTCTTCTACTTAAAGCCATCATTGTAAGTGTGGGGCTTTGCCAAGATGATGTGGGCCAGCATGCTCCATCTAGTACAAGCACATTCTTGCATCTCCATAATCTATTAAATTTATCAACTACGCTATTTTCTTCATTTATCCCCATTGGTGCTCCCCCTACTTCATGAATGTAATATCCAGGAGGAGGAGGACTATCTGAAAGCGCGATCAAATTTTTTGTAAGTAAACTCCCTAATGGGATATTCATTAGTTCATCAATATTTTTCATTTCTCCATTTGCAGCTTTTATTGAATTTCGTATTGTGTTTTCCATATGTTTTGCCATATTTAACTCATTCTCGCTCCATTCGAATTCAATGTAGGGAATTGGGATACCCCATTCATCTGTTTTTTTTGAGAGAGAAACTGAGTTTTCCTCTCTAGGAAGGACCTCTCCATGAGCGATAAGAAAACCAATGGATTCGTTTTTGTCTTTTTGCAAAAATTTAGGTATTCCTAATCTATCAATTGCCCCCCAGATTCCATAACCTCTATGGAAATTCATGTCGTCAATTTCTGGTAAATTTGAACCAAATGGAATAAAGAAGCTGCCTGCTCCAGAAAGATCGGGAGGATTATCTAATGGTTTATCTAAGTTTTTTGTTTTTGGTACTGAAAAAAATCTACAGATAGATACATGATCCATAAGGTATTTACCTAATTTCCCAGAATTATCTTTAAACCCTGAGGAATTTGATTTGTATTCTGAGTTAAGGAGTATTCTTAACGTTGAAATTGTTGATGCGCAGAGAAGAATTAAATCACAATTCAATACTTCTTTTTGTCCATTTTCTAGATTTACGATCGTTAGTTTTGAGGCAAGCTCTGTTGCCTTGTTAATCTCAAAAGACTCCACTAGGCAATTAAAGATTATTTGTACATTTCCAGTATCTAAAGCTTTTTTTAAGGAGCTTCCTAAGCTAGAGGACTTGGGCCATTTTTTTTCTTTTACTGATGAATTATGGTCAAATCCTCTTGATTGGATAAATGGATAGTTTAATTTTGATTTTACTTTGCTACCAAAAACATTTTCGTTTTCTGTGAGAGGTATTTCACCAATATATTTACCGTTTGGGACTTCTTTAATGTCATCTTTTCGTCCATAGATGCCGCAGAAATTTTCAATGAAATCATAGTGTGGGGACAGTTCATCATATGAAATAGGCCAGTTTGGTCCGAATCCGTCTTTTTTAGCCGGATGAAAGTCACCTGAGGAAAGTCTTAATGTTATACCTCCCCAAGTTAATGATCTCCCCCCATATTGTTTCCCTTGGGTCCAAAGAAATGGCTTTTTTTTGGGGAAGTCATAAGGATGCTTCAATTCATTTGAATATAAGTCAGGATTATTTTTCCAATAACCAGGATGTTGGCATTGATTGGCATGTTTTTTTGTTAAAACTCCTGATAATCTTTTTAATGTACTTTTTGGCTCATTATTACTTGCTTCATGCCTTTTAACTTGAGGCCCTGCTTCTATTACTAAAACTTTGATCCCTTGTTCTGCCAATGTAAGTGCTGCTATTCCTCCTGTAGCTCCAGAACCAACAACAATCGCTTCATAAGGACTTATATCCAAAACCTAGTTTGTGATTTGCTATTTCAATAAATATAGCATTCAGTAAATAATTAATTTTTAGATTTCAGCTTAAGAAGTTAGAATTTATTGAAATGCTACTCAAAAAAATGAGATTTATAATTTTAACTTTTTTAATAGTTGTTTTAACCCTTCCTTCTAGAACCTTAGCTGCGTTGGATTATGGTAAACAATCTTTGGTTGGGGTTGATTTTTCTGGATCTGATTTAAAAGGAGCAACTTTCTATTTGACTGATTTACAAGACGCAAATTTATCAGGTTGTGAGCTCCAAAATGCGACTCTTTATGGAGCAAAACTTAAAGATACTAATTTAAGTAACTCCAACTTAAGAGAAGTAACTTTAGACTCAGCCGTTTTAGATGGGACAGATTTATCAAATACTAACTTGGAGGATTCTTTTGCTTATAGTACCCAGTTTGAAAATGTAAAAATACAAGGCGCAGACTTCACAAATGTTTTTTTGCCAAAAGATATTATTAGGAAATTTTGTGAAAGTGCCACTGGAACTAATCCAATCACAAATAGAGAAACTAGAGAAACTTTAGAGTGCGATTAAATTTAAATTTATGTACATACAAGTTCTTTTTTAATCTTTCTTTGTTTATAAAGTGATCTTCCAACAGGCCAACCTAAAGTAGATAAATGTCTCATTAGAGATCTTGAGTATTTGAAATAAAAATTGTCTGAATATTTGATGCCAAGTTCTTTTAGAGTGGTTTTTAATAAAAATAGATCTTTCTTCTTGCCTTTTTTCATATCTAATAATATCAATGCTTCACTTGATAATTTTTTTTCTAGAACCTTATCATTTTCAGCAAAACCAACTTTAAGTGAATTAAATTCATCAGAATAAAGAGTATAAATTATTCCATCTTTGAATTTATCTACAGAAGTATTTACATTAAATCTTGATGATATTAATGTTTTGTATCTTTTAATGATTTTTCTGTTATTCATAATTATTTGATTTCATCCTGAGCTAATTCGTATTTCTCCAATAGATTGTTTACTTCTGCTAGTGCAATCCTCTTTTGACAGGCCGAGTCATATCTATTTACCGCTACTGAAGGTATTGAACCTTTGCTTTTCATTTCCCTAATACCAGTTTCTAAACATTGAAAAGCAACACTTGATAGATCTCTTCCTTCTGCTGCGGCCCAAACTTTCAAAAGATAAGTAAGATTTGATGGTACTGAGATCTGTACTTTGTTTGAATTTGAAGTATTTAATGCAATATCATCGAGACTAATCTCTTTAGAGGAAATAGTTTCTTTAACCTTTTTCTTCAAAAATTTTACTTGGCTTACAGCGTCCTCTTTATTCTTTATTTTCTGCTCAATTTCAAATAACTCTTCTTCAGAATTAATTAAAGCTTCTAATGCCCATTTAGCATCATCTTTCGCAACAGCGGTTCTATCAAGCCATTCATCTCTTATTTTTGACCAATTACTAGGCATAAGCTTTATGCGATAATTCTATATTATATAAATCTGTATAGATTGTCTATGTATTCTGATTAGATTTAATATAGATTAAATAATTGTCCAGTTTTATCTTTAATAATTCCTCATCTTAGATATAATCTTTTAAAAAAATTGAAACTGCAGAATTTATCCAATATGTTTTTAGAGTTGTTTTATCGTTAATTGACAACGATATATTAGATAATTCAATCTCTTTTAAAATTTTAGTTATTTGTTTATTTAATTAGAGACTTCTGAGCTTTTAATCTCTTTCAATAAGTTCAATTTTATAACCATCAGGATCCTCAACAAAAGCCAAGACAGTAGTACTGTTTTTCATTGTTTTAGGTTTGGTTGTTATTTTACAACCATTATTTTCTAATCCTTGGCAAATTAGATGAATATCTTTTACTCCAATAGCTATATGACCATATTTATCACCAAGCTCATAGTCTTCAGACTTTTTGTCCCAGTTATAAGTTAATTCAATTACTGTGTTTTCTTTTTCTGAGCCATAACCAACAAATGCCAAAGTGAATTTTCCATGAGGGTAATCCTTTTTTCTTAATAAATTCATTCCTAATCTATTGACGTAGAAATCAATGGATTTATCTAAATCTCCAACCCTCAACATTGTATGTAGGATACGCATTTTGAATTATAAACCTTAATCAATTATCTAATATTGAATAACCATCTGCCAAAGTTGATTTTTTCGAGGCTAAGTCATTTATTAAGTTCAGAAAAATTAGGCTAAAATGTGAATACGAAACTTTAATAATATATTGAATCAAATATTACAGAGACTCTCCTCAGTATTTTTGTATACTTTGCCATTAAAGGCATCAATACCTTTTGGATATTATTTGTTCTATAAATATTCATTTTTAAAAGTACTATTATTTCTAGTTTTCCCGATAACAATAATTGAAAAATCTTTGCCTTTTGGTAGTTTTTTATTATTTATAATTTTGTTCGCTGGACTAGTAAGAAATCCAAATGTTCCCTATTTCATTAGATATAACGCATGCCAAGCATTACTTATTGATATTGCTTTGATAATAATTTCATATCTCTTGAAAATATTTCCCATAGTTGAATTAGGATCAATAATTTTTATATTTACACTATGTATTTTTATTTATTCGATTTCTCAATGTATTCAGGGGGTTGAACCTGAAATTCCCTTAATTAGTAAATCTGTAAGAATGCAAATTTAAAAAGATTTATAAATTTACTGACTTTATTCAGCACTCATTCAGAATAGATTCCCATCTTTGTTGACTTGCTTGTATTGCTTGCATTGGTGGATTAGCCCCCTCTATTTCAAAGGCTTTAATTAATGATTTATTAGCTAGTAGTCCTAATCTTGCTGCCTCTCTTTGCCTAGAGCATACCTTTTTTCTTGAGCCCTCTTTTAGGCTATTTTCGATTTCTTTAAGGATCTGGCTAGCTTCATTCGATTTAGAATAAAAATCATTCATATAAACATCAAGTGCCGTATCAGCAAAGATTTCAACTGGAGAGATTATTGTGATTAAGCAAACTATAAAACTTATAAATACAAATATTTTCATAAGAATATTAAGTAAATTTTTTTTCCGATCTCTTTAACACTAAATAAAAGGTAAGAACGCTAATTGTTCCAGATGGGCCTATTAAAACATGCCAAAATTGATCGCCACTAATTGAGAGCCTTGTCCCAAAAAAAGTGGTAAAAAAAATACCAAATATTGGGTAAAGGATAAAAAGCCAATCTTTAAAAACTCTTTGCCAATTAATAATAAGGATGATACTTAATATTACTTGAAAAAGAAGAGCAATAGTTTTATCAAATAAAAAATATGTGATTATTGAACATAAAGAAATGCAGAAAGTAGTTTTTTGAATAAATTTACTTTTTATAACTAATATTGATAAACATGTTAGACCTAAAGATAGAAAAGAATAAAATAACCAATTGAAAAGAGAGGAATGATCTACATAAATCCAAGATGTTTGGGTATGATCTATCATTTCAGAAATCGATGCCAATCCTAAAAAAATAAAACCTAAAGGTATTAATTCGCTTTTGCGAATGTGTTTGAATTTTTTGATAGATCTAATTCCTAATAATATTGGGATTATTGCGGCCTGAAGATGGGCTAATAATAAAATTGAAAAAAACAAAATAAATTCTCAAATTCAGTTTATCTGAAATTTAAATACAAAAACCATGTTCAGTTATCTTAGAAGAGATAGATACCACTGCCCGATAACTATAATCAAAATTGTAAGAACAAAAGGGAAAGCTGGATATCTTGTCTGAAAATTAGCTGGTGGCCAAGGAGACCAAGATATCAATCTTCCTTGAGGTTCATTTGAAATAACTTTTTTTTTCAATTTTTTGGATGTTAAATAATCTGCGGCGAATCCTTTACTCATAATAAAACAAACTTCATCTTAACAAGAACGTATCAAAAAGGCGTTTATATTATTTGGTTGAATTTCAGTTGCTTTTTATTAGAACGGAGGGGGTGGGATTCGAACCCACGGTGCCCTTGCAGACACGCTAGTTTTCAAGACTAGAGCCTTAAACCACTCGACCACCCCTCCAGGCAAAAAATATTTAATTTTAAGCCTTTTTATTATATCAAAATATGGTTAAATTTTTCGGAACTGATCCGGAACTGCACGTCAAGTTATCTCCTAAAACGTTGGTATAACAAAAACGAAATCTAGCTTTCAAGACTAGAGCCTTAAACCACGCGACCACCTTCCCAGAAGGTTATTCAATTGCATTTGATATCAATAATAACAGTTTAATAAAGAGGTCTTAGTCTATTAACTCACCTAGTAGCAGTAGCTTTAAGCAGTTAGAATATGTAATTAAATTTAGCTTGACAGGATCCGACCTTAGTTGGACATCCTAGGACGTAATAGTTAGAATAAATCCACCTTGTTTATTAGTGGCTAGATCATCTTTGCGAATATATTTTCTAATTTCTTGTCTCTCTTTTGGGTGTCTTGGCCCGGAATCATCGTCAATAATTAAACCTCCATCTTCTTTATCTCTTATATATTTAACTCCAAATTTATCAGGCTGATTATGGTAAATCAGATATTATTGCTACTCTTAAAAACCTAAATTTATAATTTTAAATAAAGCGCAGCCCTAGTTTACACTCTTTTTTTTATTTAACGATTCGCGCCATCTTTCTTCCCAATAGACTAATTCCTTTAATCTAGTTAAATCATAGATAATTTTTAATTGCTTTACATGAATTTCATGATAATGAATTGTGCAAGGTTTGCGATCCGCTAAAGAATAATAAGACCATCCATCGCAGTCAAAAGAATCTAAACTATTAGTAAGTGTAGTTAGTGCGTTATTGGCAATTTCTAATGCTTTTCTACAATTTAGTTGATTGTAAACATCATAAAGACTAATAATTGTAAACATAAAACCATTAAGAACATAAGGTGAAGGTCTACTCGCGCATGCAATTTTTGAATACCATATCTGATTTGTTTTTGTACTATCTAATAAACCACCTCTATTAATTGGGATTTTAAATGCTTCTAAAAGTATCTCAATATCACTTAATGAGCATTTATCTAAATTCATTTTCATGGATCTTGCAAGAAGGGATAATCCAACAGCTTGAGCATGTGATGATTTCCAATTTTTACTTGTATTAAATGAGAATTGATAAGGGTGAATCCATGCAGAAAAAACTTCAAAACTTTGAACATTTGTCATCAAGAAATTTATACAATTAATAAAATATGTCTCGGCTTGTGACTTATTTAAAGGTTGAAAATTTTTATTTTTAGGCCACATATTCCAGTCATAACTTAGAAGGATATCGTCTTCATAATCTTTTTTTAAGAAATTATTCCAATAATATAAACCTCTTTCAGCTACTGATAGGATGCTGGTCTGTCTTCCTATATTTAGACCTTTATAAATTCCATATTCGCCATATGGTACTCCGTTCTTATCAACAAACATTTGAAAAGGCATTCTCAAAAAATGGGCTAATATTATAAATTAACTTTCAATCAAGTAAATATTACATGAAGTCATTTTTCTTATTAAAATTATGATTAATTTATAATGATATAATTAGAATATCTTCAAATTATTTTAAAAAATTAGGCTTCTCTAATTTTTAAAATAGCCCAATGAAAAATGTTAATAATCTAAAAATATACATGAAGAAAAACCCTTCCTTCAAAAAAAAAAATAAACTTCATTCTGGAGAAAAAGAATGTAATTTAAGTGAATCTAAAACTTGTTTAAGAGTAGATTGGATGGTAAGTCAGGCGAAAGGTTCAAAAGTTTTAGATATAGGTTTTACTCAGGGCATAGTATCACTTCTTTTAGCTAAAAAAGGTTTTAAAGTTATCGGTGCAGACATTAATCTAATTTCATTAGGGTTCTCAAAAAATGTTTTTAAAAAAGAGACAATAAAAGTTAAAAAAAGATTTAGTGGTTTTTTAGCTGATTTCGCAAATTACAAACAAATAAAATTATTTGATACTGTAATAATTAGTGAAGTTATAGAACATCAAGAAAGTCCTGAGAAAATTATAAGTTTTGCAGTTAAACATACAAAAGAAAATGGAAAAATAGTAGTAACAACTCCTCTAAGTTCTTTTCCAAATGACGGTCACAAAAAAGTTTTTAGTATTTCAGATATTATTGATTTATTGCCTTCAAATTTCCTGGTAAGCGACTTAAAAATTGAGAATGGTTTAATTTATTTATCTGCAGAAAAAAAAGAAAATGAATTATCTAAGCCTTTAATTATTAGATCAATATTCAAACTTACCAAAAATTCAAAGTTTATTCATCAAAAGAGTTTTCATCAATTATTAGAAAAGCAAAAAGGAATAATAATTTCTTTAAAAGAAGAGATAGATTCTGAAAAACAAGAAATAAGATCTCTGCAAAACAAAAGAAGAAATTTAAAGATAGAGATTGATATTAAAAAAGAAGAAACAATCACTTCTCAAAAAGAAATAGAAGATTTAAAAACTAAGAAGAAAGAAATAAACGCTTTAAGAAATAGTATTAAATCTAAAAGAGAAGAAATTAAAGCTTCAAGATATAAATTGAATCATTTAACTGAGGATATAACAAATACGTATGAAGCAATAATGAATATGGTACTAAGTTCTTCCCATACTGGCAGTAGGATTTTTAATAAATTATTTGGACAATGTAATAGTATTGAATCTACTCCTAATCGACTTTGCTATATTCTTCATAATAGCTTGCCATACTCATCTGGTGGTTACGCAACACGAGCTAAAGGTTTAGCTGATGGGTTAACCAAGAATGGGATAATTAATCCTGTTCTAATTACAAGACCAGGCTTCCCATTTGAAAATAAGTCTGCTGAAATTGAAGAAGTTTTTCTTGAAGAGTTTATAGATGGTGTTAAATATCGAAGAATTAAATCACCAATTAGGGGAAAAAAAGATAAGAGGGATAATGGATATCTTATAGATTCGGTTTTAAGATTAACAGAGATATTTATTGAAGAGCGTGCCCAATTTATTATGGCCGCATCAAACTACTATACTAGTTTTCCGGCCTTGATTGCAGCTAGAAGGTTAGGGTTACCATTCTTTTACGAAGTCAGGGGATTTTGGGAGATCAATCGCGTCTCTGAGGATCCACAATTTAAATATAACGATAGATATCAACAAATGGTGAATATGGAAACATACGTAGCAAAAAATGCTGATCATATTTTCACCCTAACTAAACAAATGAAAAATGAACTTATTAACCGAGGTGTTCATGAAAAAAAAATAACTCTTCTCCCTAATTCTTGTGATCCATCTAGATTTTACCCAAGGCAACCTAATCAAAGATTGGCAAATAAACTAAATATTCCTTCTAATATTCCTGTTATCGGCTATGTAGGAAGCTTTGTTCAATATGAGGGTTTAGAAATGTTAGTTAAAGCTGCAGTAAAATTAAAGAATAAAGGTTTTGAATTTCGTCTTCTTTTAGTTGGAGATGAAAGAGTATCGGCTAATAACTCGCCTGTTATTTCAGAAGAGATAAATAGAATTGCAAGAAATAATAATATTCATGATTTTCTGATAATGACTGGTCGAGTATCACATGAAGAAGTGGAAGAATATTATTCATTAATTGATATTACCCCATTTCCGAGGAAATCTCAGTTGGTTACTGAGTTAGTTTCTCCAATGAAGCCACTTGAAGCTCTTGCTATGGAAAAAGCTATAGTAGTTTCTTCAGTTTCTGCCTTGAAAGATATAGTTAATGATGGAATAACAGGTCTTATTTTCGAAAAAGATAATATTGATAGTTTAGTCGAGGCGCTTTCTCGATTAATTCATAACTTTGAACTTCGAAAAAAATTGGGTAAACAAGGCCGCTTATGGATAGAAAAAGAGAGAACATGGTCACGTACAGCTGGGATTGTGGAAAAGCATTTTAAATTAAATAACCTTAAAAATTCTTGAAATTAAGGCTTATCAATAACGAATAATTAAATATTTTAATCGTATGAGTTAATCCAAATATTTATAGAATTTTTGGCTTTAGATAAGTTTTATTTTTCAAAAGATTTGATTTAGGAATTTCGAAGATAATTATATTTAAGGTTACTTTATAATTAATTGACATCCATCTACGTACTTCTGCTTTTCTATTTTTTTAGCGTATTTGTAGAACTGGCTATGTTTAACTAGGACTACTATTAATTTATTTTTTAGAAAATCTCTATCTTCAATCACATTTAAATTTATTAAATCGCATGAATTAATATTTTTAGGTAGAGAATCTAAATTTGGTTCAATAATGCTTATTTTGTAATTGTATTCAATTAATTTTTCGGCAATTTTAAGTGCCGCAGATTCTCTTATATCATCAACATCTGGCTTGAAAGTTATTCCTAGTATAATTAATTCCTTAATATTGTTTTTATTGGATGCATAAATAATTTTATTTATTATAAATTGTTTTTTTTCTAAATTAACTTTACGAGCAGATTTTATTAAATCGGTATTTTCTGGGAATGACTGAACGATGAACCAAGGATCTACTGGAATACAATGTCCTCCAACCCCACACCCTGGTTCAAGAATATTAACTCTGGGATGCAAATTACATAAATTGATAAGTTCATTTATGTCTATATTACTTTTATCACATATCATTGAGATTTCATTAGCAAAGGCAATGTTGACATCTCTAAAACTATTTTCTGTTAACTTTGCAAGTTCAGCAGTACTACTATTTGTTTTTAAAAGAGTACCTTTTGAGAATATTTCATATAACGAAATCGCTTTCTGTAAGCATAAAATTGAGATTCCTCCAATTATTCTATCTAGTTCAATTATCTCATCTAACATTCTTCCTGGTATTACTCTTTCTGGACAATGAGCTATAAAAATATCTGGATTATCATCTCTTCTACTAGGGAATTGTAAATCTTTCCTTTCCTTGGCCAATAAATTTGAAATTTCTATAGTTGTATTCACTGGAATTGTAGATTCAATTATCACCAGATCGCCCTTTTTAAGATATTTTGATATTGATAGAGCAGCCTTTTTTAAATAACTTAAATCTGCCTCATTTTTTTCATTTATTGGAGTAGGAACACAAATTAAAAAGGCATTAGCTTGGGTTGGTTTTAATTGTGCTTTTAAGAGTCCCTTGGAGACCAAATATTTAACTTCCTCTGGTAATTTAGGCTCTTTAATATTTATTTTGCCTTGATTAAGATCATCGACTGTTTTTTTATTAACATCTACTCCAATAACTTCGATACCTTTTTTAGCAAAGACTACTGCAGTTGGAAGTCCAATATATCCAAGTCCAATGATACATATCTTTTTGAATTTCATTTAATAAAAAATATCTCAAACCAATCTAAATATAGTATAAAGATATGACAACTTTTTCAACAATATAGAATTATTTTTACATTTATAAATTGATTATTTTTCAGAGATAAGTATTAATAAAAATCTTTATTATTTGAATCTTAAAGTTATGATTTTTTTTAATTTTAAAATAGAATATCTAAAAATTTTTCTGAAAAATTTTCTATAGATTTTTCTGAAAAATTTTCTATAGATTTTTCTGAAAAATTTTTTAATATTTTTTGCGGCTCTGATAATAAGCCTAATTAAAAAAATATTATTATATTGTTGATTTTTGGATTTCTTTAATTTCTTATTAAGTCTGAATATTTTATTATGAAGTATGTTTAATTCTTCAATATTATTTATTATGTATGGTTGGAATTCAAGTAATTTTGTCTTTAAAAGATCTAATTGATTAATTTTATTCTGAAGTTTATTTTCTAAAGTTAAGTTTTTGATATTAAGTTCGGTTAGTTTTCTATAACTTCTTTCATTTATTATTTTTAATGCAAAATAATCTAGATATACTTTATGTTCAAAAAAGTTGTCTTCAAAATAATGTTCTGAAATAACTTGTTTTTTAAACCATTCTCTCGTTTCAGACTTCATTCTAATTATTGTTTTATTAATTTCTGTTGTATTTTGTTCCTCTTTATTAATAAGCTGAAAAGCAATATTTATATTTTGATATAAACTTTTTTGATCTAATGAAATAAATTGATGGTTTATATCAAAAGTACTTAAGAGACCTTTAACCTTATGACCATGAGCAGATAAGTCAGAAATTCCAATGATATTTTTATTATTAATTAAACTTAAAATTAATGCATGAAACCTATTTGAAATCATTAGGTCAATAATTGATAAGTTTTCTAAATAGTCATTAACGTCATTAGGAGTAAAGATTTTTAATCTTTCTACAGCATCTAATTCCTGTAATTGGTTATAAATTTGATTGGTAATTTTTATGTCATTTCGAGTCTGTATAAAAAAATAAATTTTATGTTTTGTTTCCTGAAGGATTTTTTGACAAATTCTTAGAAAGAATTCAAAAGCAATATCTTCGTTTTTTTCAATGCCTTTATCAGAAAATAATTTTTTGTTACTTAATCTAATCCCAATCTTGGATGATCTTATAGAAAACCCTATTATTCTATTTTTTCTTCCTTTAAAAGAATCTGATTTATTTTCTAGAAAAAATGCTGAATCCAATAATAAATCTATTTTATTTTTAGTAATTGTTTTTTGTAAAACACTTATTGAATTTTTTTCTCTGACTGCAAACTTAGTACTTTCTGATAATATTAAATTTGCTATTTTTTGTGAATAATATTTTTCAAAGGGACCATAAGTGCAAGGTAAAATAACTAATTTTATATTTAATAATTTTGCAGCTATGCATGGAATTGATCTCCAAAACATATTCTTTATATTTTCGTTTTTAAAAGTACTAAAAAGAAATTCTCCAGATGGAACTATTATTAGGTCATAATCAGTTACATCACATATATCAAAAAATATTTTTGGGTTATTTGAAATACTTAATATATCGTATTGCTCAGTATAGATTACTTTTTTCTTAACTAAAGCATCACTCTTAAAAGGCTTAAAAGCATTTTCTATGAAGTCTTTATTATTAACATCTAAAAATATAAAATTTATTAAAGAAGTAGGAAATATTCCTCTTATTAAATTATAAGTCCCATTATTAATAGCAAGATCTCCCAGATTACTGGCTGCATGACCATAAAAAATTGCTATTTTGTCCATTTTTAATTAAGAAAAGATTTTAATATTTTTTTAAATTTACACATAAACTTACTATAAAATTTTTTAATATTTTTAAAAAGTCTAGAAATAAATTTCCCAATTAATTTCTTTAATAGCCTTTTAATATTTTTAAAAAGTCTAGAAATAAATTTCCCAATTAATTTCTTTAATAGCCTTTTAATATTTTTAAAAAGTCTAGAAATAAATTTCCCAATTAATTTCCTAAATAATTTTTTTATATTTTTTGAAAGTCTAGAAATAAATTTAGATGTTAGTTTTTTTATTCCAACTTTTTTTAAAAAATTTGAAGAGTGATAATTTAATTTGCTGAAAAAATATTCTAGCAGATTTATAGTCTTAATTATTTCATAATCTTTTCCACGTTTTTTCTCATTTTGAAAGACTAAATTATTAAAATTTCCATTTTTTGATGACTCTAAGGAAATTACATCGCAACCCCTGGGCTTAATTAAAATAGTCTTTTTTTCCTTAGGGAAATGTTCTTTAATGGCATCAATAGGAAACCTTATTTTATGTCCTTTGTATATGGGTTCTTTCTCCGAGAAAGGAATAGTAATAATATAATTTTTTGATACTCTCCTGATTTCTTTTAATCCAATTTTAAAATATTCAAGTGGTATATGTTCTAATATCTCAGCAGCGATTATGAGATCAAATTCTTTATTTTTATAAGGTAGCTCGGTAACTGAGCATATCTTTGTAGAGACTTTATTCTTTAACCATGGAATAGATTGAACTCTTTTCTTGATATCAGTTATATCGACAAGTGTTAAATCTTGGTATTTAAGTTGCTCTGCAATTAAACCTGCTAATACACAGCGGCCAGGGCCAATTTCTAGTATTTTCTTTGGTTCATACTTTTTTATTCTATCTAAAATATATTGTTGCCTTTGATATTCATGAAGAGGGTAGCTGATTTTTTCTCTAGCTTGAATTTCTGACAAAGTTATTCCTTCTGTTTCTGCCTTCCATAATTCACGTCTAGTTTTAAATTTTTTATTTTCTGGAGTTAAATTGATGTTTTTTAGTTGAATAGTATTAATAAACATAATTATTTAATTAAAGTGTACAATTCATTTGAGATAACTTCAGTTATCTTTGCCCAATTTCTATTTTTTTTAATCCATTCTTTAGCATTTTCTGCGTTAATTTTTAATTTTTCATGATTTTCTATAGAGTAGGCTAGTTTTTTAACTAAATCATCAATATTATTTTTCTCGAAAACTATTCCTCTTTCGGACTCGCAAATTTCTTTTAGGGGATTAACACTTGACGCAATTATTGGAATCCCTATAGCCATTGATTCAAGTGGTTTTACTGGTGATACAGCTTCAGTGACGGTATTTGATTTTCTCGGATAAATGCAAATATCAATCAATTTGTAATACTCGATTACTTTAACTCTATCTACTCTCCCAGTTAATACTATAGATTGTTTGCTGTTAGAATTTTCTAGACATTGCTTTATTTCATCCATACAGGGACCATCCCCCACAAGTAAAAGTTCGATTCTATATTTGTATTTAGACTTATCTAAAAGATCAAATGCTTTAATTAAATCATCTAATCCTTCATAAAATTGAAATGATCCTATATAACCAAATCTGAATATTGTTTTATCTTTATTAAGAGAATTTACTAAGTTAAATTTTTTCGAAAAATTTGTATCACCAGAATTTGGAGCTAAAAAGACTTTTTCTTTATCTACTCCTCTATCAATAATAATTTTTTGCATGGATTTATTTAGAGTAAAAACTTTATCTGATTTATTTGCAGTAAGGGTTTCAAGCCTTGTGGTTTGAAGTATTGATGATTTTAATTTATTATTTCTTTTCTTATTTGAGGTATTTAATCGAGACTGGTAAACCAACTCCCATAGCCCAGAAACTTCATAGCTAAATGGTAAGTTATTTTTTCTTGCTGCTAAAAGGGCAGGGAAAGAAATTAAAAATGTTGAGCGTCCATAAATAATGTCTGGATTATGTTTATTTATTATTTGGCAATATTTATTATATGATTCAAGCATATAAATAAATGGACTCCCAGCATGTATTCTTTTTACTTGGGTCTTTATTTTTTTATAGTCAATTTTTGATTTATTTTCTATCAGATCATTTTCCTTAACTTGAAATGATGAAGATTGGTCTGCCAGAGGGTAACCAGGTCTTGTATAGGCTATGATTTCAAATCCTTTATCCTCTAATGCAGTAAGAATCCCATCGGCCCTGATAGCATAACCTCCATTTGAGTAAGGAAGTGAATTATGTAAAATCACTAGAAGTTTAATTTTTCTTCTATTTTTTGGGGTTCTCTCTTTAACCTTCAATGGACTTAAATAAATATCTAATAAAGTGCACATAGCTAAATATTCAGAAATTATCATTTTCTGTCTATCTTTAGTAGTTTGATTTATTATTTTTTCTAGAAAATTTTTATTAGCAAGTTTTGTTTTAGTGACGTTTAGTAAACATAATTCAAGTAGATCAATTAAATCAGATATTTCTTTAGTTTTTTTGTAAATTTTTTCTTTAAGAGATATTGTTAATGAAAAAAATCCACTTTTCACAAGGGAATTTGCTTTGCTTTGTAAATTCTCTTTGTATTCTTTTTTTAACATGCTAGTTATATCTTAATTTTTTTAAGAAATCATGTATTCGTTCGGAGGCCTTGCCATCACCATAAGGATTTTTTACAGGGAAACTATTTCTATATTTTTCAATATTTGAAAGCATTTCGAATGCCTTATTAAAAATTATTTCCTCTGAGGCTCCTACCAACTTAACTGATTCATACTTTTCAATTTCTTCCCTTTCGCTGCTTTCTCTTAAAATCAGAGCTGGTTTTTTTAAAGTAAATATTTCTTCTTGAATTCCCCCAGAATCTGTAAGAATAAGCGTTGATTGATACATAAGATTTACGAAGGAGAAGTAATCTAATGGTTCTATTAAGTTAATGTTATTTTTATTGCCTAAGTATTCAACAATAGTATTTTTGATATAGGGATTATGGTGGACTGGAATTATAATTTCTAAGTTCATTTTGAGTTGAGAAATTCTAATTATTGCTTTGCAAATATTTTTAATGCCTTCACCTATATTCTCTCTTCTATGACAAGTAACTAAAATTATTTTTTTATTTTCATTAATAAAATCAAGTTTTTTAAAAACCCCTGTATCTTTCCCTTTAACTTCTATTTCCCTAGTAACCTTATTAACCATATCTACAATTGTATTGCCAGTTACTAAAATTCTTTCGGGATTAATACCTTCTTTAATTAAATTTTGCGATGACTTTTCAGTGGGAGCGAAATGGTATTTAGCTAGAACTGCTGTTAACCGTCTATTGGCCTCTTCGGGCCAAGGAGAATAAATATTATTAGTTCTTAAGCCTGCTTCAACATGCGCAACATCAATTTTTTTAAAAAAACCTGCTATGGTCGTGGCAAAAGTTGTAAGTGTATCTCCATGGACGACTATAAGATTAGGATTATATTTTTCAATTATTAATGATATTTCTCTAATTATTTTTCCAAATAATTCTTCTATTGGCTGCTTATCCTGCATTACTTCAAGTTTATAATCAGCTTTTAATTTAAAAATCTCAAGCATTTGATTGATTAAATCTTCATGTTGTCCACTTATACAAATTTTGTGTTCAATATCTTTGTCTTGATTAAGAAGATTTATAACAGGATACATTTTTATTGCTTCAGGCCTGGTTCCTATGGTTGTTAAAATTCTCAAAGTCTGAAATTTAAAATATTACTAATTTTACCTTAAAATATCCCTTTAAATAAATTAACCAAAATTAACGTTTGATTGAAATAAACCAAATAAGTTGTTACCAATTATGGCTGCGATTATTAAAACAAAAGCAACTATAGCGAAAAGTGCACTTACATCTTTTATGTCATAAGGTGCTTTAAACAAGGGTTTCTGGTCTGCCATACTTATCAAATTTATATTTGCTATTAAATCATATTGGTAGAATGTTTGAAATAATGTATAAAGTAATTATCTCTCTAGGGATTTTAGATATTGTTTTTACAAGAAGTTTCTAAAAGATATATTTATGAGATTAAATATACATTTTGAATTAGAAACATCTTGTGAATTGATCATTAGGAAATAAATGTGCTCAATTTATTAGGTCAAACATTAGATAATAAAAAAAGCCACTTTGAGTGGCTTTTTTTATTTATCAGATAAATGAACTAGCTTGTATAAGTTTTGCCCCTATAAGTTAGTTCGTTATGCTGCTTCTTAGCTGCTTCTTTGTTCTGGATGTACTTTTGTCCTCTGTAGATTAGAGTCATTTTTTGAGCTCCGGTTTCGCTTAAGTCCCCGTTCCTTGGCTTAAGTCGATTTGCGGCTTGCTAAATGCAAGTTGAACGTTTTGGTAGCGGTTGCTACAAATTAATAGTAACATCCAATAAAATTATTTGTCTAGGATTTTAATAAATAAACTTAAAATATTTCGGATAGATTAGGCTTTTGATAAAAAAATTAATTTTTAGTCTAATGTGATTAATGACAGGTTACATTTTGTTCGTTTTTAGGAAGTATTTTTTATTTAATGAACATTTAAATGTAAAATTCTTAAGATTATAAAATTTGTTTTATGTTTTCTAGAAGCAAAAAACCTACAGTAAAAAAATCTGCAATAGTTGAAGAGACTCCATTATTTGCTCAATTACTACCATTCGCAAACAGAATGAATGATAAGGTTCAATTGGTAAATGCTTTAGCTTTTACTTTTATTATGGGATTCTCAATTTTTGGAATTGCTTTATGGAAACTTTCAGCACTTACTTAATTATTTAATTTTTGCAAAGCATTAATTTTTGATTCTTTGTTTTTAATTATTGTTATTAACCATTTAGAGGCAAGTCCCCTAGATATTGATCTATTCTTTAGAAATCTACATATATATATGTGTAGATTTTTTTCATTTTTGGAGTTAAATTTTGCTTCAAAGTCTAATATTTCCTCTTCTGTTGTTCTTTTTCTTAGCTCATCCACTAAAGCATGACTAGAGGAATCATTAAATAAGTTCCCAATATTTAAACTTAATGTCATAAATAATTTATTTCCTTATTTAAGAACTAGCCATAAATTAAATTTTTAAAAACTATTTTATATTTTTTTTTACAAATAATTTAAAATTTAATCTTTTGGTTTGGCCAAAGGAAGCAGGCACTTATCTGAATCGCATCCTGCTGGCCCCGCTTCAGATAGTTCTCCAACATCATATTTATTGAGAGCGTCAAAGAAATCATTATTAACTTTTCTTTCGATTACTTTATTTTGCAATGATATATATTCCTCTTTACTTATTGGTTCAAAAGGCAATCTCGGGAAAGTTGCGTTAGCACTAAATCGAGCTAGTAAAGCTGCCGAAATATAGCCTTCATTATTTTCTATTGCACTATGGATAGCCTTCGCTAAATCCTCGATTTCATTTTCTCTAAATTCTACGGTTGCAGAGGTGTTATGCTCTGTGTAAAATTTCTGCACTTGCATATAAAAATCAAATTGAGCTAATGCTGAGAAATTATTGATGTCTATTTGGTCTGCACCCTCTATATTCGCCCAGCTAACTTCTGTAGGGATTTCAACCAACCATTCTGTACATCTTGGGTCAAATGGATTATCAAGCAAGCAGCCATTTTCATCTTTATCAGATTGAGAAGGAACAACAGAATAACCATAATCCATGCAAGCTAAAGCAATTGGATCATTTTTTCTGAAAGTTATTCTTCTTATAAATCTTTGTGCTTTTGGTGGATGCCATCCTGGAGCAGCTCCAGTAAGAAGACTTTTAGTCCCAGCTGGTTGAACAGTTGTACATCTATTTGGTCTTCTTAGATTATGTTTATCACAATATTCCCAAACAGTTTCTTTTACTATTTTTCTCCAAGAATCTAAGAATTTAGCTTCCTTCTCTTTGAAAGAATTTCCTTCCGCACTATCTGGTCTTCCCGCTTCCCACCACTTCAACCATGGGGTCCCAAATGCATGGACACAGAAATCAAATAATCCAGTGAAACTTACCCCAACAATAGGGTCAAATTCTCTACTTTTTCTATAACGCTCAACTTCAAATTCATGATTAAGTAAACATGCTACAGAGAGAGCTGCTGCTTTAAAAGCCTTTTTTTGCTCTTCAAAATTTTCGGGATCAATCTGATTTAAATGAACTTCAGCCAAATTGCAATGGAAATCATTTCCCAAGATCTCCCCACAAGGGTTAAGCCCATATCTGCTCATCCTATGATCAAGCTCTTCTTCAGAAAATGGTCCATAACTAATATTTATCCAATTTCTCGCTTCATCCTTACCTTGTTCTGAATAGATCTCAATAAATTCCTTTCTCAGTTCATCATCTTTGAGAATATCTGCATTTGACCTTGCTATTGCTTCTGGAGCAAATTGAATAGCACCCTCACCTGAATGGAATTGTTTTGTGACAGCATCCAAAACAGTTTGGTAAGAGGGTTTTGTATGGTAAACCCTTGTATGGTTAGCCATCCTAAGGGCATCTTTTTCAGGATCTATTCTCCAGTTACCATTCTCATCTTGACTCCATAGGTTTTCTTTTGCGGAAGCCGCCTGCTTATCATCTGAAGAAAATTGTCTCATTCCAGCACTTCTTCTTATATTCCCAGCAACGATGGTTACAGCTGCTTCATCAATTAATAAGCAACACTCTACGGTACTTAACTTTCTACCAATGGCCTTTCCAAGAAGAGATGCGACTCTAGAGTAGAGATCTTTCAATTTAATAGGATTTGCCATACCTCCAAACCCTTTTAATGATTCTCCAGCAGGTCTTATATCTTCCAAATTTATATAAACATCAATTTCTCTTTCAAGACTTTCGTTACTCGATGCCTCAAGAAGATATTTATAACTATCTACCCAGCCTCTTCTGCTATCTCCAACTTTAATGTGAAGATCTTTTCCTTTGATTTCTAATGATGACTTTTCTTCTCTTTGATATTTAGGAGTTATTCCAACTTCACTTACTGATTTAATATTTATTTTGTTAATTACAGTAGGTAGATTATTGATAAAATGTGGCTCAATTATTGCACCTGTCCCGCAACCCATCATTGCTAAGTCCATCATCAAAGCGAATGCTTCCCAATCAATTAAATTTGTTGAAGTACAGTTGTAAGCTCCTGAGAAATTTTGGTTCTTATTAATCCAAGGAGTTCCTCCAATCCATAACCATCTTCCTGAAGGTTGTGCTTTTTGGTTACTTTGCATTTCTCTCATTAGGATCAATTCTTCATCAGAAAGTTTTCCTAATTCTTTTAAGCCCGTTAAATTTCTTTCACCAACTTCGCTCCAGCTCTCCCTTTTGCCAGAGGAAGTTTTCCTACTGTAAGATCTAAAAAAGACTGGATAAGCAGCTGGCGCAGTCTTGGGAAAATCATCTTTTTTAAGATTATTGGAATTGCTCTCAGAAGAAGCTTTATTTGGTGCAACAGTCACGATAAAAAACGTATGTAAATAACCCGTACTGGAAGAATAACTCTACCTGTGGCGTCTGCAACCATTCTTACCACTATTTAACGGTTTGTGTAGAATTATGTTTATTATGAAATCTTTGTTTAGGAAATAATATGGAAAGAATACCTGAACCTGAATTAATGAAAAAAAAAGAACAGGTCATTTCTTATGACGAAGCTGATTTTTCAGAAGGGGAAGTTAATCTAATAAATCAGATTAATCATTATCTTTTGAAAAGAAATATCTTTTTAAGTGAGAAAGATTTAATAGTTGATTTAGGATGCGGCCCTGGAAATATTTCTGAGAAGTTAGCAGTAAAATGGCCTAATACTGAAGTAGTTGGAATAGATGGTTCAAAAGAGATGATTTTGAGAGCAGAACGTAACAAAGAGATTTCTACTAATAAAAAACAATTTAAAAATTTACGCTACATTTGTTCTGACATCAAAGACATTAAATTAACTAATTCTTTTCTTAATAAAAAAATTAGTTTACTTGTAAGCAATAGTTTGATTCATCACATCACACATCTTGATGATTTCTTTAATACCATAAGAAGTCTATCTTGTAATATCACTATAAATTTTCACAAGGACTTAATAAGGCCTTTGGATGAAAAGTCTGCTTTAGAACTTAAAGCGCAATGTGCAACAAAATATAATGAGATTTTAACGAATGATTTTTATGCATCTTTAAGAGCATCTTATACTTTGAGAGAGTTAAAGGATTTTATTTTAAAGAACGATTTACCTTCTTTAGATGTGTTTGAAGACAGTGATAAATATTTAATAGTCTATGGTAATGTTTAAGAACTAATTGAAAGGGCTTTATATTATATAGATGAACTTAGGTACTAAAATTTTAAATAATAAAGACATACTAGATGCGGTAAATAAAAGGAGAAATTTTGCCATTATTTCACATCCAGATGCAGGGAAAACTACTCTTACTGAGAAGCTCCTTTTATATGGAGGTGCTATTCAACAAGCAGGAGCAGTAAAGGCTAGGGGTAATCAAAGAAAAGCTACGTCAGACTGGATGGAACTTGAAAAACAAAGAGGTATTTCTATTACATCAACTGTACTGCAATTTGAATATGAAAGATCAGTAATCAATCTATTAGATACACCAGGCCACCAAGATTTCTCTGAAGATACTTATAGAACATTAGCTGCTGCTGATAATGCAGTTATGTTAGAAGATGCTGCTAAAGGACTAGAACCACAAACTAGAAAATTGTTTGAAGTCTGCAAGATGCGAAAAATACCAATATTTACTTTCATTAATAAAATGGATAGGCCAGGAAGAGAGCCATTTTCTTTACTTGATGAAATTGAATCAGAACTTGGATTAAATACCTTACCTATTAATTGGCCAATTGGGAGTGGAGAGGAATTTAGAGGAGTTATTGATAGATTTTCGAGAGAAGTAATTTTATTTGATAAAGCCGTAAGAGGGAGACAATCGAATGAGAAAAGATTAAGTCTTGAAGATAAAGAGCTATCAAAATATGTAGAGAGAGATTTACTTGAAAACTCACTTGAAGAATTGGAAGTCCTTGATGAGGCAGGATCGAAATTTGAAAAAGAAAAAGTTTTTAATGGCCTTTTAACCCCTGTTTTCTTCGGATCTGCCATGACTAATTTTGGTGTAAGACCATTTTTAGATAGCTTTTTAAAAATGGCTCAAAAGCCAACTTCAAGAAATAGTAATCAAGGGGATATTGAACCTGCGTGTGATGAATTTAGTGGGTTTGTTTTTAAGCTACAGGCAAATATGGATCCAAAACATAGAGATAGGGTTGCTTTCATAAGAGTTTGTAGCGGAAAGTTTGAAAAGGATATGTCAGTTAAACATTCCAGAACTGGGAAAACAATTAGATTGTCAAGACCACAAAAAATATTTGGTCAAGATAGAGAAGTAGTTGATGATGCCTATCCTGGGGATGTTATTGGCTTGAATAATCCAGGTATGTTTTCTATTGGAGATACTCTTTATACTGGAACTCATCTTGAGTACGAAGGTATACCATCCTTTAGTCCTGAAATATTCAGCTGGTTAAGAAATCCAAATCCATCAGCATTTAAAAACTTTAGAAAGGGTGTGAATGAACTTCGTGAAGAAGGCGCTGTTCAGATTCTTTATGACTTTGATGAGAGTAAAAGAGACCCTATACTCGCAGCTGTTGGTCAATTGCAGTTGGAAGTTGTAACTCACAGATTAAAAAATGAATATGGTGTAGATGCAAATCTTGAATCAATGCCATATCAATTGGCTAGATGGGTTTCTGATGGATGGCCAGCTATTGAAAATTTAGGCAGAATATTTAATTGTAAAATAGTTAAAGATTGTTGGAATAGGCCAGTTATTCTTTTTAAAAATGAATGGAATCTAAATCAATTTGTTGAAGATAATAATCAATTAAATTTAAACAAAGTTGCCCCCGTTGTTAGTGGAGTCGAACCAATTGTTTTATAAAGCCTTAATGAATTATAAAATTGGTTAATCTATTAGTATTGGTAAAAAAATTTGGATTCAAACAGTAGTAAAAACAATAGAGAAAAATCACCTTATGAAATTTTAGGTGTGAAAGAGGATGCTTCTTTTGAGGATATTCAGAGAGCTAGAGATCTTAAAGTTAAAGAAGCTGGTGAAGATTTAATTTTAAAAGCGAAAATAGAATCCTCCTTCGATCAATTACTTATGGGGAGTTTGAAAGCTAGGCAATCAGGAAATGTAAGCTATGAAGCTGTGAGTGCTTCAAAAAAAGAAAAGCAAATTAATCAATTTCCCAATAATAATTTTCCACTACTTTCTAAGATAAAAAATTTAAATAATAACTCTAAGAACTCAAGTCAGTATAGTTTGCCAAAAATAACGACCCCATCATTTGATAATCTTTCAATAAAAATATCTGTTGGGATATTATTTTTAATTTTGTTATTTATCAGTCCAGACTTGAATAATAGACTTTTGCTTTCTATCTCAACATTAATACTTACCTATACTCAAATTAAGTCGGGGAAAAGATTTATAGGTTCTCTAGGTTGGAGTGTCACCTTTCTTTCGATAGGATTAATATTCGGTGGTTTACTTGAAACTAATTCTTTCATTCAGGAAATATCAAACAATTCTTTATCAATACAAAAAATTCAAAGTATCCCGGCGATGGTTATTTTATGGTTGGGAGTGATTTTCTTATGATTGATTTTCTATCATTGATTTAATTTCGTCATAATTTATAAGATATTTATTCTTACAAAATTCACAAACTAATTCTGCTTTGCCATCTTTCTTGAGGATGTCCTCCAACTCGCTCTTATCAAGCATTTGCATTGCATTTAAACTTCTTTGTTTGGAACACTTGCATTTAAAACTAACTTCTTGGGAACGAGCTTTTTCAGATATTGATTTATCGTCAATATCAGGAAATATATTTTTTATTAACGAAAGAAGATTGTCTTTTGACTGAAATAGGTCTTCGCTAAAAGAATTAATTTCTTTACATCTTTCTTCAAGTAGTGAGACTAGTAAAGGGTCAGTATCTTTTTTAGGCAAAACTTGAGCTAATAGGCCACCACTACAAATAAAACCTTTATTTTGAATTTTTTCTCCAATAAATACCGCAGAAGGAGTTTGCTCTGAATGATATAAATATGAAGCTAAGTCTTCTGCAATATTACCATTTACTAATTCAACTGTACTTGTAAATGGTTCTCCAATTCCGCTATCTCTAATAACATTTAAATATCCTGTACCTAATGCTTTTGTGAAGTCAAAAGAATATTTATTGTTGTCTATTTTGACTAAGTCTAATTCTAAATTAGGATTCCCTACATAACCCCTGACTTTACCGTCTCTACCTGCATCAACTAGTAATCCCTTTAAAGGTCCGTCAGATCTAACTCTTAATGTAACTCTCCCATGCATTATCTTCATCGAGCTTGCTAAAAGCAGTGAAGCACTAAATGCTCTGCCTAAGATACAGGTGGTTAAATAAGAAAGGCCATGTCTTTTTTTTGCTTCTAAAGAAGATTCTGTTGTTAAGACCGCAACTAATCTTATTCCTCCATTGGCTGCAGTAGCCCGAACTATCCTATCCTGCATGATTTTCTTTCATAAAATTTTTGATTTTCCCTTTTTCCAAGAATAATATCCTAGAAGGAATTCCCTCAAATAAGGCAGGTTCATGAGTAACAATAATAATTGTATTTTTATTTTTTAAATCAAGAATTAAATTCTTCACATCATTTCTCATTGAATAGTCTAATCCAGCAGTTGGTTCATCAAGTAAAAGAATTGAGGGGTTTCTAAGGAGTTGAACTGCCACAGCTAACCGTCTTTGTTGTCCGCCACTTAGCTGTTCTGGTGGTTGAGTCAGATTAATTTTTTTCAAACCAACTTTATTTAAAACTATTTCTATATTTTTTTCTCTTAAAGATTTATGGCCTATTTTTAATTCTTTCCCAATGGTTGTACCTATAAAGTATCTTTCAGGAAATTGGAATACTACTCCACAAAACCATCTTCTTTGTCTAGAAGACAAAATTTCATTCTTCCAAGTAATTTTTCCTTTTTGTGGATTTGTTAATCCGCTTATTATTTCGAGTAGTGTTGTTTTCCCAGAACCACTATTGCCGCAAATTAAAATGATTTCATTTTCATGAACTTTTAAATTTAAATTGTCTATTATTTTTCTTTCACCAGTTTGGGGTTGATAAGATATTTCTTTTAAATCAAGCATTATTAATTAAGTTATAGGTATGAATTTGAATCTAGTAATAACTTACTTATAATAGCTGTAGATCTAAAAAGATATTAGTCAATATGAATATTATTTTTAGGGAAGTTGATCCCTTTAATTGTTGGATATGGATCAGGTTTTCAGAATCACCAACTCAAGATGAAAAAAATTATTTAGATGGCGTTTTTGATAGTTGGTACGTTTTAGGAAGGTTAGGTGGATTTAATTCTGAAAATTTGCAAACTCATGAAGAGGGTTCCGATCTAAGTTGGATGTCCTACGATAATGAACAAAAAAATGCATCTCTTCCAGCCTTAATGCATAATTTAGGAATTATGGAATATCAAAACCTGTGGGGAAGATGTTGGGTTGATTTTGGAACTTCAGACTCAATTTCAATAGATATATTAATTAATTCTTTGAATGAGATATCAAATAATTATGTAAAAATTGAAGAGTTAATTATTGGGGGTCAAAATAATGATTGGGTAGTTGAAGAACATGAAGATTTAGTTTTCAAAGATTAAGTGTTTTAGATGGAAGACTTAACAAGATTAATTATTTCCCATGAGAGAATTGAAAATATTAAGAACAAAAACTTAGAACTTTCTAAAGAAGAGGCTCATTATTTAAATAAAGTAATGAGGATAAAAAATGGTAAAGAAATATTCATAGCTAACGGTGAGGGTTCATTATGGAAAGCTATAAAAGTTAAAAATGATTGTTTAGAAATAATTCAATTAAAAAAACCTTACTTATTTCAAGAACAAGAAATTTTCTTATTAGGCATAGCTGTTGTTATACCAAAAAGTGGTTTTGAGGATATTTTAAAAATGTGTACTGAAATAGGAATTGATTTTATACAGCCATTATTTTCAGAAAGACAGGTAAACAAAAATTTAAATTTTTCTAGAAAAATTTTGAGATGGAATTTAATTATCAAAGAAGCAGTTGAGCAAAGTGAGAGATTATGGAAACCATCTATTTTAAATGGAATGGATATTATTGAATGGCTAAAAAGTAGAGATAATCAAGAAAGAGTTTCAATTTCTATAACTAGAGAAGAAACACTATATGACTTAAATCAATGGTTAAGAAAACAGCAAAAATTTGGAACTAAAAAAGGAGGTATTTTTTGGAATGTAATTGGTCCAGAAGGAGGTTGGTCCTCTAACGAAATTGATTTTTTTAATAAAAATAATATTACCTTTGTTAAACTTTCCGACACTATCTTAAGAACTTCGACAGCTAGTATTAACGCATCATCAATTCTAAATCAGTGGAGAATTGATTTGAAATTAACGAATTAGATAAATATGGATTTAATTAGAAATCAATTTTTTTTAGGATTTTGTATTAATTTTATTTTGATTTATATATTTTGCAAGATTCCTTTGATGACGAAAAGTGGTTGGGTAAGTGCAGGCATCTTAGGCACAATTTTGTGGGGATGTTTGTCTTGGCAGGGATGGATGTCAGTTGTAATTTATTTATTATTTGGATCTCTAGTTACCAAAATAGGTTTTAAATTTAAAAAAGCACAAGGAATTGCTGAAAAAAGAGGCGGGAGAAGGGGTCCTGAGAATGTATGGGGCTCTGCATCTACAGGATTATTTCTTGCCATTATGACCAAATTTAATGCTGCCAACGTAGTGATGTTTAAAGTAGGTTTTGCCGCAAGTTTTGCATCAAAGTTGGCGGATACTTTTGGTAGCGAAATTGGAAAAAGATTTGGTAAAGACACATACTTAATTACTTCACTTAAAAAGGTGGATAGAGGAACTGAAGGAGGAATAAGTATAGAAGGAACATTAGCTAGTGTTTTGGGATCAATATTTATGGCTTTTATAATGCTTCGTCTATCAATTATTTCTACAAAATATCATTTTATAGTTGTTGTAGTTTCTGGATTCTTGGCAACACTTTCTGAAAGTATTATTGGTGCTAAATTTCAAAACAAATATAAATTAAGTAATGAATTGGTAAATGCTATTCAGACGAGTATTGCTTCTATTTTTGCTATCTTTGCTCTTATTTTATATTCATATTTTTTTTAATAAATAATATTGGAAAAATCTAGGTTTCCTTCCATTTTGTAAGAATCTCCCAGCTTTTAAGTCTTTGGAAAAGCCAAAAATGACCTTCGGAATTTAGATGAATTCCATCATTCGTAATCCAATTTTTACGCCTTTTATCAGAGTACATTTCTCTAAAAGTAGGAAGAAATGGGACATTCTGATTGAGGCATACTTCCTCCATTCTCCTTTCATAAGAATTACAAAAATCATTTGAGTACCATAGACATCCTGCGAACGGCATTTTGCTTTCGTCAACTGGTGTCAGACCAATAACAAATACATTTGTTTGAGAGTTCATTTCATTAATTAGCCTCTCTAATCCATATTCAAATCCATCTATATCTAATTGATGTCTTCCATTTATCTGACCAATTGCAGCAGTGTCGTTAAGACCTACATTTAGTAGTATTGCTTTAGGTTTATTTCTTCTCGTTTCTCCTCTTGATGACCATTCTTTTTCCCATCTAGATGAAACTTTTTCTATCCCATCTCCCCTAACGCCAAGTTGATAAATAACTGGCCCATTGTGGTTATTGCTCCAATCTTTTCTAAGCCTCTCACACCATCCACCACCCTCATTATCTCCCCATCCATAAACTGAGCTATCTCCAATTACAACTAGTTGTTTTGGTAAACTAATCACTATAACGGGAAAAAAAATAATTACTTGATTTAACAAATTATTCTTACAAATCAAGTTAAACTATTCTTGATTTTACCATTTATTAATTCGCCAATTATTGCAATGGAGCTATAAGCTATCAAAACTATGGTAACTTCTTGCCATGCGAAGGAACTTAGTGATTCTTGCATTTGCCAACCTAGACCAACACTTCCAATAACCCCAACAATTGCAGTTTCTCTAATAATGATGTCAGATCTATAAGCGCAATATGCTAAGTAACTTTTTGCTTGTTGAGAAAATAAACCTAAAAGCCAACTAGTCTTTTTTGAGATTCCTAGAGATTTCATTGCAATATAATTTCTCTTGTCTTGGCTATCTAGATTTGTAAAAAGTAATTTGCTAGTAATACCAGCGTTTTGTAGACCTAATGTTAAAGCTGCTAAAGATACAGAAGGATTATTAAAAGTTAATAGAGTTAGAAGTATTACAGGTGTAGGTATTAAACGTAATAAAAATGCAAAAATTTTTATAAAAATTTTAGATGTATTGTTGTTAAAAATTCCTATTACTAATGGAGGTAAACTAATTGCGATTCCTGTTGATAAAAGACTTAAAATTATTGTTTCTAATATAAGTTTTAAGAAATCAAATAATCCTAAGTCTGAGCTTGATTTAAATAGAGAACTAAGGGAATTAAAATTTTCAAAATTATAATTTAAAGTAAAATAAAGAAAACATGAAAAAGAAAATAAAATTGTTATGAAAAAAACTGCAATAAAAAAAATAGATAGGGTTTTATTAGTAGTTTTAAATTTTATTTTTTTTAATATTAATCCAGAAAAAATTATCAAAATTGCTAAGGACCATAAATAAGTCCATAACTCTCTAAAATTAAAAGTTTGGAAAGATAAAAAAATACTAGTACCTATTCCTCCAATCCCAAAAAGTCCTAAAATCACCGTACTTCTTATTGAACACTCTAATCGATATAAACCAAAGTTTTTAAATGTATTTATTATTGGATTCCATATTAAAGTTAGTAAAGAAGAAAATTTAGGTGCATTTATTTGATTTATGGATTCAAAACTTTTGTAGTCAATAGCTTCTAATTGTTCAGCAAAAACTTTTGAATTTACAGCAATATAAGGTATACATATAGCTATTATTCCTATCGAAAAATTTATTCCATATATTTGCATTAATAGTATTCCCCAAACCACTTCGTGTATAGATCTAATTATTGTTAGAAAAAACCTTATTATGCGGTAGAAAAAATTTGGAATATTAAAGATTTTATAAAAAATATTTGAGGAAATTATTCCAAAAATTGCTCCAAAAATAATACTTACTAACCAACTAAAAAAACCAATTAAGATGGTTTCATTTAATCGCTTAATTACGGTAATAATAATTTCATTATCGATCTTCGGATTAAATGCAGAAATTAAGAATTCTTGGAATAATTTAATTCCTCCAAAATGAATATTGTTTATTAATTGATACCCTAGAGGTATGCATACCAAAATTGGGAGAAAAGATAATGAGGTATAGTTTAATCTTAATTTGTTCAACTAATTAATATATTTTGTCTAAATGAATCTTCTTTAGGTTATTTCTTTTGATATTGAAAAAAATTTTACCATCCCTGATTCCAATAACTTTATCGAAATCGTTCAGCAAATCTAATCGATGTAATGCAACTAATGCCGTCTTTGGGGATTTTTTTGTATCATTTTTATCGACACTTTCTAGCATTAGGTTTTTAATTGTTGTGATCAATTTGGGATCTAGATTATTAAAAGGCTCATCTGCAAGTAATATATTTGATTCTTGAATTAATGATCTAGCTATAGCCACCCTTTGTTTTTGCCCCCCAGATAGTTTTATGATTTTTTTGTCGTAAATAGAGTTATGAAGTCTACATAATTGCATATATTTATGCGCCTTATTAAAAGAACTTATATTTAGTAAATTTTTAAAAGCGAAATAAAAATTGTTTTCCGCTAGTAGTCCACAATTAACATTTTGTTCTGCAGAGAGATCTTCTATTAATCTTAAATCTTGCCATATAGTTGTTATTTTACTTTTCTGCTTTCTATCTAATTCCTCGAAACTTTTATTGAATAATTTAACCTCACCTTGAGTTGGCTTTATAGTGCCATTAAGTACTGATATAAGTGTAGTTTTTCCTGAACCGCTTTTACCTAAAAGTGCAATTTTTTCCCCAGAATTTATTTTTAAATTTATTTTATTTAGGATCAGATCATTTTTATATTTGTAAGATATATTTTCTAATTCTAAGACAGTATTATTCATCTAATTTTATTTAATTTCCTCCCAATTTCCTCTATATTTTTGTATTGTTTTGATTCTGCGTTTATAAATCTTTTTGCATTGAACATATCTAATATCTGTTGATGTGATTTTTGCTTTATATCTAAATTTAGAATTACTGATTTAAGTTCTTTTGTAAACCCTTCCCCGAATCTATTTTCAAGATCACCTTGAGCTACCCAATGATAGTCAACATATTCTGGTGTGATCCAGAATAATTCTAAATTACTTGTTCTTTGGGGATTATTTTTAAGATTGTTTTCCCAAACCTGTTTATTTAAAGCTCCAGCATCAAATGCACCACTATTAACTAAAGCTATAGTGGCATCATGACTCCCGCTAAAACCTGCTTTTTTTCCTTTAAAGTGTTTAATTTCTACCCCTGCTTGATTTAAAAAATATTCTGGCATTAATCTTCCAGAAGTTGAGTTTTCAGAGCCAAAAGTAAATCTTAAACTCTTTAGTTTTTTAAGTCCTTTAATGTTTGAAATTGGGTTAAGTTCTAAATTTTTGTTTACTATAAAAACACTTTTAAATTCCTTATCGATATCTCTTTGAGCTATGACAATTGAATTAGGTGATTGTAATCTTGCTTGAACTCCTGATAAACCGCCAAACCAAACTAAATCTAAATCTTTAGTTCTAAATCCAGTTACTGCTGCAACATAATTAATAACAGGAATGTATTTAACTTCTACATCAAGTTGTTTGGATAATTCTTTTGAAAATAAATTAAATCTTTTGTCCAAAACATCTTGGTTTTGATCAGGTATTGCTCCAACTTTTAAAACTTTGGGATTTGAAAATACAGGTGATGAAAAAACAGAAAATAATATAGATGAACTTAGTAGGAAATTCTTTAAATTAAACATAACTTAGTTAAATTAATAGTATTCAGATATTGCTTTTTCAATCCTCTTTAGTCCATCTTTTATTTTAACTTCTGAAGCTGCACAAGATATTCTTATACATTGATCAGCTCCAAAAGCTTTTCCAGGTACAACAACTAATCCGTAATCTTGAAGAGCTTTATTGCAGAAATCAACAGAAGTAATTGAGGAGTTGGGTAATTTTGGAAATGCGTAAAATGCTCCGTTAGGTTCTTCAATATAAATCCCATTTATATTATTAAGGCCCTCATAGAGAAGTCTTCTTCTTTGATCATAATGGCTATTTATCATTGAGAAAAACTCATTATTAATTTTTAAAGCCTCTAATGCACCTTTTTGAACAAAAGAGCAAACATTACTTGTACTTTGACTTTGTAATGCTGAGGATGCTTTGATTACATCTTTGGGACCTACTAAATAACCTATCCTCCAGCCAGTCATAGCCCATCCTTTCGCAAACCCATTTATTATAAAAATTCTATCTTTTAAGTCATTTGCTAATGAAGATAAACTGTAGTGTTTAAATTCTTTTTTAAGGATTAGTTCGTAAATCTCATCAGAAAGAATATTGATATTTGGATTTTCTCTTGCTAAATCGGCAATTTGCAATAATTCTTCCTTTGACATAACTCTTCCAGTAGGGTTATTAGGAGAATTGATAATTATAAATTTAGTTTTTGAAGAAATTTTAGACTTCAAATCTTCTATATTTATTTTGAATCCATCTTCTGCAGAAGAATTTGTAAAAATTGGCTTCCCACCCGCCAATCTAACCATCTGGGGATAACTTAACCAATATGGAGAAGGAATAATAACTTCGTCTCCAGTATTTAACAATACTTGGAAAAGATTATATATTGCTTGCTTAGCACCATTTGTGACCATTACATTTTCAAATTCATAATTTAAATCGTTTTGAATTTGAAGTTTATTTGCAATTGCTTTTCGTAGATCTAAATTCCCCGCTGCGGGCCCGTACTTCGTAAATCCATCAAATATAGCTTTACTTGTAGCCTCTATAACTTCTTTTGGGGCATCAAAATCAGGTTCACCTGCACTTAAATTGCAAATATCTACTCCTTCTGCAGATAATTGATTTGCTTTAGCACTTATCTGCAATGTAAGAGAAGGCTCAATTGAAAGTGCCCGTTCAGATAAAATAACTTGACTCATCGACTTATGACTTTTCAAATATGACTTTTAATAATGACAAATGCATAAATTAAGAATAAATAAAACTATCACACTATGGTTTATTTTAGTTCATTTTCTTAATCTATTTTATTTTCATGTTTTGAGTTCTTAAGATAAAAATATTTAAAGTTTTATTTTCGGTGAAAAGGTTAGTAATTGGGAGAGGAAGTGTATTTGCAGATTTGTTAGTAATTGGTGAGGCACCTGGAGCCCAGGAAGATTTAGAAGGAAAACCTTATGTAGGTAAATCTGGAAAGTTATTAAACGAATTATTGGTACAAGCTGGAATTGATTATAAGAAGGATGTTTATTTTTGTAATGTAATTAAATGTCGTCCACCTAATAACAGAAAACCCACGGCTAGAGAAATTAATATTCATAAACCCTGGTTATTACAGCAAATAAAGTTAGTCGATCCAAAATTTATATTACTTACTGGTTCTACTGCTATGAGAGCTATTTTAGAAGTTAAAGATCCTATAAGTAATTTAAGAGGTCAATGGATTAAAAAAGATGGGAGAGAAATTATGGTAATTTTTCATCCATCTTATTTGTTGAGATTTCCTTCAAAAGAAATCAATAAACCTTACCATCTAACTTTGAAAGACCTAGAGAATGTAAGTGGTAAACTATATGCCGTATAATTTAGTGAAATCCTTTTTGAATATCAAGAATTTTAATGTCATTAACTCAATCAAAAGAGGTTAATAGTCTCTCCAAAAGATATTCAACTCATATTGAGAGAAGGATAACTAGAACAGTAATGGTAGGTGATATAGCTATTGGAAGTGATTATCCAGTAAGGGTTCAATCGATGATAAATGAAGATACTATGGATGTCGAAAATGCTTACTTAGCTATCAAAAGACTTCATGATGTGGGTTGTGAAATAGTAAGGTTAACTGTCCCTTCCCTAGCACATGCCAAAGCAGTAGGGGATATCAAGGCAAAATTACTAGAAAATAATATCAATACCCCCTTGGTGGCTGATGTGCACCATAATGGTATGAAAATTGCAATGGAAGTCGCAAAACATGTTGATAAAGTAAGAATTAATCCTGGATTGTTTGTTTTTGAAAAATCAGACCCTACAAGAACTGAATATACAGATGAGGAATTTGAAACTATTAAGCAAACAATACTTAAAAGATTTACCCCTTTAGTTGAAGTTTTAAAGGCTGAAAATAAAGCTCTAAGGATTGGAGTAAATCATGGGTCTCTATCTGAGAGGATGCTTTTTACTTATGGAGATACGCCATTAGGAATGACAGAATCTGCGATGGAGTTCGTCAAAATTTGTGATGAGCTTGATTTTCATAACATAATTATTTCTATGAAAGCTTCTAGGGCTCCGGTCATGATGGCAGCTTACAGAATGATTGCAGATAGGCTTGACTCAGAAGGATATAACTATCCCTTACATTTAGGAGTGACCGAAGCTGGTGATGGTGATTATGGAAGGATTAAAAGTACTGCTGGAATTGGAACGCTTTTAGCAGAGGGATTAGGAGATACCATCAGGGTTTCCTTAACAGAAGCTCCAGAAAAGGAAATACCAGTGTGCTATTCAATTTTGCAATCTTTAGGATTAAGAAAAACAATGGTTGAATACATCAGTTGCCCCAGTTGTGGTAGAACACTTTTCAATCTAGAAGAAGTTGTAGATAAAGTTAGGAACGCTACCTCACATTTGACGGGTCTAGATATAGCAATAATGGGATGTATTGTGAATGGGCCAGGAGAAATGGCAGATGCTGATTATGGTTATGTTGGAAAAGGTAAAGGAACTATTGCCTTATATAGAAGAAAAGAAGAGATAAAAAGAGTACCTGAAGATGAGGGTGTTAATGCTTTAATCCAACTTATTAAGGATGATGGGAAGTGGATTGATCCTTAAGGATTTGTCAAATTTTTGAATTATAAATAAATTCTTTTTATAATAAAAAATATCGAATTATTTGTAGATAAGAAAATTGCTTAAAAAAAAATATATATTTCTGTTTGCGACATCCTTTTCTGGGTTATTTTTAAATAATTTTGCAGAGGCAACAGTTTTAAATAATAGTTATAAAGAAGTAATTGATCATGTTTGGCAAATTGTATATAGAGATTTTCTTGACTCAAGCGGCAAATTTCGAAAGTCCAACTGGATTAATCTAAGAAAAAAAGTTTTATCAAAAACATATTCAGACAGCAATGAAGCATATGATGCGATTAGAGATATGCTTTCTAACTTAGATGATTCTTATACAAGATTTTTAGAACCTAAAGAATTTAATCAAATGAGAATTGATACCTCTGGTGAATTAACTGGAGTTGGTATCCAAATAGTAAAAGATGAAGAATCTGATGATTTAATAATTATTTCTCCCATTGAGGGCACCCCTGCATTTGATGCTGGAGTTAAAGCTAGAGATAAAATATTATCCATAGATGATATTTCTACTAAAGGCATGAATATAGAGGAGGCTGTGAAATTAATAAGAGGACAAAGAGGTACTAAAGTAAAGCTTGAAATTCTTAGAGGTTCTAAATCCTTTTTTAAGATTTTATCGAGAGAAAAAATTGAAATAAAATCTGTTTCAAGTAAAGTCAATCAAACCATAAGCGGCTTATTAATTGGTTATGTAAGAATTAAACAATTTAATGCAAATGCATCAAAGGAGACTAGAGATGCAATTAAGGATTTAGAAACAAAAAAAGTCGCAGGATATATTCTTGACTTAAGAAGTAATCCAGGAGGTTTATTAGAATCAAGTATTGATATTTCAAGGCACTTTATTAATAAAGGAGTAATAGTAAGTACAGTAAGTAAAGATGGTTTAAAAGAAACAAGAAAAGGTAACGGTCAAGCTCTAACAAAAAAACCTTTAGTTGTTTTAGTTAATGAGGGTTCTGCCAGTGCTAGCGAAATAGTTTCTGGTGCAATAAAAGATAATAAAAGAGGAAAATTAGTTGGGAAGAAAACCTTTGGTAAAGGTCTAGTTCAATCCATGAGAACTTTAGTTGATGGTTCAGGTCTAACTGTTACAGTCGCTAAGTATTTAACTCCGAACGGCACTGATATAAACAAATCTGGAATTATTCCAGACATAGAAGTAAGAATGAATATAAACCCTATACTTCAAAGAGAGATAGGAACTAGAAAAGATAAACAATATAGAGCTGGTGAAAAAGAGCTAATAAATATAATTAATAGAAAGAATCAGATAAGCGAATTTAATCCCGACACCACAAACCTTAATGCATTCCTAAAAATTAATAAGGAAGATAAAGTATTTTCATTAAATTAATTACTCATATCCAGCATTCTCTTTATTGGCACATAGGCTCTTCTAATTATTTCTGGGTCTAGTTCAATAGACGGGGAATTATTTTTCAAACAATCAAGAATTTTTTCTAAAGTGTTTAATTTCATATATGGACACTCGTTACATTTACAACCTTCTACATCGGGAACTTCAATAAAAATTTTATTAGGTTCTTTCTTTTTCATTTGATGAATTATTCCAGGTTCAGTTAGTACCATGTAAGTTTTAGATGGATCTTTACTTACGAAATCAAGCAGCTTACTTGTTGATCCAATAAAGTCTGAGAGAATTAGTAAATTTTGACTACATTCAGGATGAGCAATTACTTTTGATCCTGGATTTTGATATTTTAATTTTAGAAGTGCTTCTTCACTAAATGATTCATGAACAATGCAGCTGCCAGGCCATAATTTAAGATCTCTTCCTGAATTTTTCTGTACCCATCTCCCAAGGTTCTGATCTGGCGCAAATATTATCTTTTTATCTTCAGGTATCTTTTTAATTAATGAGACTGCATTACTGCTTGTACATATCAGATCACTTTGAGCTTTTACTTCTGCAGTGCAATTTATATAACTTACGACATAGTGATCTGGATTTTCTTCCCTGAATTTTTGAAATTTATCTGAAGGACAATCGTCTGCTAATGAGCACCCTGCGTCAATATCTGGTAAAAGGACTATTTTATTAGGGCTAAGTATTTTTGCGGTTTCGGCCATAAAGTGCACACCGCAAAAAATTATTATATCTGCGTCATTATTTGCAGCTTTCCTAGATAGATCTAATGAATCGCCAATAAAATCTGCAATTTCCTGAATCTCTGGAGCTTGATAATAGTGCGCAAGAATAATTGCATTAGCTTTTCGGCAACGCTCCTTTATTTCAGAAATCAAATCCTCTTCGTTTTGAACTGATTTCTGTTTTGCAGTAGAAGTTATACTGGTCAGGATTTAGAATATCTCTAAATAGATTATATGCCTTTTAACAGAAAAAATTCTGACAAATTTTAAAATTGCTATTGTTGGTGACTGTCATGGTCAATGGTCTGAATTTGACTTGAAAGTTTTATCGATTATCAAACCAAATATTGTTTTATTTGTTGGTGATATTTCTGATGGAAGTGTCAAAATAATTAAAAAAATAAATGAGATCAAAATTCCTACTTTTGTGATTTTAGGAAATCATGATAGAGGGAAAGATTCTACAGGCGAAACTCTCTCAAAGCAGATACGTGTTCTTGGTGAAAAATATTGTGCATGGGATTTGAAAGTTTTTAATAATCAAATAAATTTATTGTCTGCTAGACCATGTAGCTCTGGCGGCGGCTATTATCTTTCAAAAGAAGTTAAAGGCGTTTATGGACCTATAACCGAACAAGATTCAATAAATAAAATTATCAAATGTTCAGAAGAGACTATTGAAGAAATACCTCTAATAATTATGTCTCATGCTGGTCCTTCGGGTTTAGGTTCAGAACCTAAAAGCATTTGTGGGAAAGACTGGAAATTACCCTCTTTAGATTGGGGAGATAGAGATTTGTCCGCTGCTATTTCTCAAATACAAAAGAGAAGAAAAGTTGATCTTGTAATTTTTGGTCATATGCACAACCGGCTTAAAAGAAATCTTGGTTTAAGAGAGATGTTTAAAATTGATAGCAAAGGAACAATTTATTTCAACACTGCTGTAGTACCAAGATATAAAACTGATGAAGATGGTAAATTGCTAATTAACTTTTCATGGATTGAGTTTGAAAAAAAGGAATTAAGGCATGTTTCTCATCGATGGTATTCAGAGTCTGGTGAAATTCGTGAAGAAGATAAATTTTTTTAGGATTAAATATCTCTGATCATATTTTAAGTATTATTGGGCTTTTCATATCTTGAAAATAATGTTTGAGACAAGATATAACCCGCAATTCCTGCGGCTGTAAAAGCCAAACCATTTTTAAATAAAGGTAATAAATCATTTGTTCTGGATATTATCGGTGCCAAACCAAAAATTCCAAATAACATTCCCCATAGAGGAGAAAGAAGAGCTAAAAATCCAATTGAAATGACTTGACCTTCTTTTCTTGGGGCAGATGCAAAACCTGCTACTAAACCTCCAAGAATCGATGTACATAAAGTCCATACATATTGCTCTTTGGGCAGACCAGGGACAACTTGGCATCCTCCTCTTTCGAGACAAATCTTTACTGAATCAATTGCATCTAACACTGCACCATCCTCACCATGATCTTTAACATAGTATTGGTTACCAAATCTTGTTTGAAGTTCAACCCAAAATAACCTTGGCATAAAATTAAAATAAGCCTCTCCGACGTTAAAGTTCAGCAAATTTCCCCCTCTAGGATCCGCAACTATCAACAAACTTGTCTCATCTAAATCCCAATAGTCCTTTATTGCACTCCCAGGTGAACTTTCAAACTGAGATAAATATTTAATTTTCCACCCACTTTCAATTTCTAGATTATTGAGCTTTTCCTCTAAAGATTTTTTCTGATTAGGGCTTAATGTTTTAGCTAAATCAATTACTGGTGTTTTTTCTTCTGGTAAGAGATTTGGATTATTTATAGCGAAAACTGGTTTATGTGAAATTAAAACTAATATAGATAGAAATATTCCTAATAAATAGTTAATCTTTGAAGGCATAAATAAGTTCTGTCTCTTTATATTTTCGCCGATGAATAGCTTACCCGCGAATAATCCAGATTGGTTAGTAAAAAAAATAATAAAAATGGGTGGGACTATAAGTTTTTATGACTTTATGAATTTCGCATTAAATGATCCTATTAATGGTTATTACGGCAGCGGTAAAGCTGAATTAGGCGTTCGAGGAGATTTTGTCACATCACCCTCTTTATCTGATGATTTTGCTTTTTTGGCTGGCAAACAAATTGAAGATTGGCTAATTCAGCTCAAAAATAGTTTTTTATCTAATCAGAAATTAGCTGTAATTGAATTTGGAGCAGGAGATGGAAGTTTCATGAGTGGATTAATTAAATATTTTTTAGAAAATAACAAGAATTTTTTGGAAGGAGTTTCTTTTGTAATTATTGAACCTAATGAAGGGATGGTAGAAAAACAAAAAAATAAATTGGGGGAATTTTTAAACTTTGGTATTGATATTGTATGGAAAGGTTTGGAAGAAGTAGAGGAAAATAATATAAATGGAATAGTTATCGCCAATGAGGTTTTAGATGCTTTGCCACTGGAGAGAATTACCTTCTCAAAAGGAAAATTACTTCGACAAGCAGTTTCTATAGATAAAAAATCTAATAAATTATTTTTTGATGAAATGCCAATTACAAGTGAATTGGAGAAAAGTATTAAACTTGCTAAAAGTGAGTTGGGGATCATTATCCCACCTGAAGATGCCCTTGAAGGCTGGACGACAGAATGGCATATAGATAACTCAAAATGGTTAAAAGCTATTTATAGAAAAATTAATAACGGTATTTTATTGATAATTGATTACGCTAAAGAAGCTAAAAAATACTACACATCTAATAATTCTGATGGGACGATAGTTTCTTATGAAAATCAAAAAATGAAGAATAATATCCTAGATTCTCCTGGAAATTGCGATTTAACATCTCATGTGTGCATAGAAACTTTAATTAATGATGCTGAGATTCTTGGATTAAATAATGTTGGTATTACTAAACAAGGAGAGGCTTTGTTGGCACTAGGATTGGCAGAAAGACTTTATGGAATTCAGAAAGAATTCAAAAAGGATTTATCAAATGCCCTTTTAAGAAGAGAGGCATTACTTAGACTCGTTGATCCTTTATGTCTAGGTGATTTTAAGTGGTTTGTTTTTAGTAAGTTTAATGAGAAAAAAATGAATATAAATTCAACCTGTTTGCGTTAAGAAAAAAACTTTAGAAATAATGAATCCTCTATGTCATCATAAATATCCACTGCACCAATTTCTTGCGGTAAGATAAATCTCATTTTGCCATCACGAACTTTTTTATCGCCCATAAGTATTGTTAGAACGTCTTCTTTATTTATTTTGGGAATCTCGGTTGGAAGATCGTAACTCTTCAAAAGATTATTCTGTCTCTCTAATTCTTCTTTAGACCATAACCCTTTTTCAATTGCTATATTCCCCGCAATATTCATACCAATTGATATTGCCTCACCATGTAGAAATTTGCCGTATCCACATAAATTTTCAATAACGTGACCAAAAGAATGACCATAATTCAATATTGCTCTAACACCATTTTCATGTTCATCTTGAGAAACAATGTGAGACTTTGTTTTTATTGAACTATTAATTATTTTAATTAGACATTCATTCTTGAGATTTATAAGTTCATTCTTGTTTTTTTCTATTTCTAAGTATTCGAAAAGTTCTTTATCTCTTATTACTCCATATTTTATTACTTCGGCCATGCCTGCATTAAATTCTCTTTTGGGCAAACTTTTTAAAGTTTCTGGATCAATCAAAACTGCTTTAGGTTGATTGAAAGCTCCAATTAAATTTTTACCTTTTGGATGATTTACCCCTGTTTTTCCTCCCACAGATGAATCAACCATTGATAATAATGTTGTCGGAATCTGAACATATTCGATACCTCTCAGCCAAGTCGCAGCTGCAAAACCACTTACATCCCCAACAATTCCTCCTCCAAGGGCAATAACTATTGAATTTCTATCTAAGCCAAATTCAAATGCAACATCATATATTTCACTTAAGGTTTTTAAGTTTTTATATGATTCTCCAGCTTTGATAAGGAACATTTTGGCCTGAAATTGATTTTCTTTTAAGTGATTTAAGAATTTTTCTCCATACAAATTTGATATTTCTTCATTTGAAATCACAAGTATTTTTCTTTTCTTTGTTATTCCAATTCTTAAGAGCTCTTCGCTGATATTATTCAGTATCCCAGCTTCTAGAGTTACTTCGTATGACTTATCACCTAGAGGGACTAATATTTTTGTCTTATTCACAATTGATTTCCTAGTTAAAATTTATAAATATTTGGTATTAAATACTATACATAATAGCAAAATCTAAGCTCTAGATACTTAAAAATTCAGTTGTTAAGAATTAGAAATGGTAATAAAATCATGCTATGAGTTTAAAAAAAAAAATAAAAGATATTAAGAAAAATTATTCCCTAGGAATAATTGGAGGTGGTCAATTGGCCTTAATGTTAACCGAGGCAGCAAAAAAAAGAGATTTAGAAGTATGTGTGCAAACAAAATCTTGTGATGACCCTGCTGGTTTAAAAGCAGATCATGTCATAGAAGCTGATCCTTTAAAGATAAGAGGTAATAAATCATTAATTAATGAGTGTGAAAAAATAATTTTTGAAAATGAATGGATAAAAATTGATAAATTAAATTTAATTGACAATAACGATATTTTTGTTCCAAGCCTAAACGCAATTAAGCCATTAGTAGATAGGTTTTCTCAAAAAAAATTAATAGATAGAATGAATATTCCCTGTCCAAAATGGATAAGTATTGAAGATTTTAAAAATCTCTCGGATGAGGAAATCAATAATTGGACTTTTCCTCTAATGGCGAAATCAAATAAAGGTGGATATGACGGTAAAGGGAACAAAAAAATAAAGACAAAAGAAGATTTAGATTCTTTTTTAACAGAGAATAATTCTGATGAATGGTTAATAGAAGAATGGATAGAGTATGAAAAAGAACTGGCTCTTGTTGGTTCGAGAGATAGAACCGGAAAGATAAGATTCTTTCCAATAGTTGAGACATTCCAATTAAACCATGTTTGTGATTGGGTTCTCGCATCTGGAACAAATGAATATGATTTGAACATATTCGCAATAAATATTTTCTCTTCAATAGTCAATGAACTTAATTATGTTGGAGTTTTAGCTATTGAATTCTTCTATGGAGCTAATGGTCTTTTAATTAATGAAATAGCTCCAAGAACACATAACTCAGCTCATTTCTCTATTGAAGCTTGCACTTCAAGTCAGTTTGATCAATATGTTTGCATTTCTTCTGGGATAATGCCACCTGAAATCAAAATGAACTGTGAAGGGGCAATTATGATAAATCTACTGGGATTAAAAAATAATTTTCCAATTTCAATGGAAACAAGAGTCAAGATGTTATCTGAAATTGAGGGTTCAAATATTCATTGTTATGGCAAATCTCGAGAAATTCTGGGAAGAAAAATGGCTCACATTACATTTTTATTAAATGGTAAAACGCATTCAGAAAGATACGATGAGGCACAAGTTTTATTAACTATGGTAAGAGACATTTGGCCATCTCCAAATGGATAAAAAAATAAGTTAAAGTTAAGTAACTGGATCTTTGGTTAAGCTCTTCTTTATGTGCTCTGATCTGACTCTCTTTCGACATGAGGAGACTGTCGTGATGCGGTAGTAAACCGATCTTGTAATCGGAAACGAAAGCCCACTTTGAATCCTCTTCTGGCATTTCCAGGTCGATGCAGCAGAGAGCTGACGGGGATCCGGTTTTTCCCTATCAAAATGCTTGTTAAAACTTGCTTTTGGTAGGTATTTTATGAATTTGTAATTAATAAAAGATATAACGCTTAAGGATTATTAGTCCATTGGCATATCCCTATCTATTGCAATAATTTTAAACATTTAAAACTAGAAATACTTTAAATATGGAATTTCTTATAATTATTTTCCAAGCAATAATTTACTGTATTGACATCAAATAATAGAAGCGCTATAAATTATAGTACATATGTATTATATATTAAATGACTCTAGGAGGAGCTAATGTTTGGACTAATTTTTCTTACGGTTATCGTAATGAGTCCCCAAGTGGTTGGTTGCTTAGCCCAGACCGCAGCAGATTAATTTTATTTATAAGGAATAAAAAATCTCCAAGAAATAGTATGAGAATTTTTGCTCATACATATTATGCAAATGATCTTGGTGAGCCAATGGCAATTAAATCATCAACTCAAATGTATTTGGATAATGCTTGGGATAAATGGCATGACCTTCAATTAGAAGGTTGGACTTTTGAAGAACTTGAATTACCTGAATGAGTATGACTAACTTAAATCCAATCAAAAAGAAACTATCAAAAGCAGATAGAAAGATATCTATTCAAGACCCATCAAAATTATTAGCAGAATTTTTTAATGGTGTTGTCATTAAACTTGATGAAGAATGTCAATATGACTCATAAAGAATTGATAGATCAAGTTTCCGCAAATTTATTTAAGCAAAGTGGAAAGTTAGAAAGCAGAAGATCATGGTTGGCGATGAGAAATTATCTTGAACAATTAGACAGCGAACAACTTAAATCCATGCTTAAGGAGCAGGGATAATTTAAAAACTTTATTTAGTTTTTATTTTTTTCTTAATTCTCAGAAAACCGTAAGTTACAAAGCCAACCAAAAACATATCCAAGTAAATATGCCAAGTAGGAAAAATCTGGTGTATTAATTCCATTAACGTTTTATTGCCACTTGCCAATAAGGATAATCTAAATTTGATTTTTCTCTAATCAATTGTAATTTTCGAGAATTTATTTTCACTACTATTCCATCTGTTGGATATTTACTAAAAAGCTTCCCTTCTAGCCATTGTTTTCTAAATACTTCAACTTGACTCGTAAAGTTGCATGAAATATCCTGAGGGATCGTAAAGCCAAGCTTTGAAAGACTCTTTTTGGACTCATATTGGTTAAGTGTTGAATTAAGTATTTGAAATGCGCAGAAGCTAAGACTTTCAGAAAATCCTTCTTTAGCTCTTAGAAATCCAGAAGCGAGTCTCTGGGAGATATTTGGACTTTGGTTGGGTGCATATAATTCACCTCTAACTTGAAGAACTCCTCTTAAAGTGAGATTATTAGGAATGTCTTGGACTTTAATAAGTTTACTAGTAACGTCTGCCCCTTTTCTTGAAATTGCTTTCTCCAAGGTTCCATCCCTATATTGCAAAGCAACAGCACAACCATCAATTTTTGGTTCAATTAATAATCTGGTATCTACTAATAATCCTTTCAAAAATTCATCTATTGAATCTTTTTCTAATGAAGGTAAAACTAGTTTATTTTTCTTTTTAAAGTAGTCACAATTAGGGTTTGTTCTTAATAAATTTTTTTCAAGTTGGTCGAACTGCTTATCAGAGATTAAAGCGTTACCATTTCTATAATTATCGTCATACCATTCAATTCGTTCTTCTAAATAAGTTTTCATTAATACGATGGCTTAAGTTTTTGGCTAGGTATCCAACTTGGTTTATCTATAATCCATTTTTCTCTATCTTCATATTTAACAGTCCATAAAAGAAATGAAGAAATTTCTTTTAGAGTTATGCCAACCAAATATCTTGTTTTTGGACTTATTGATATAAATCCAAATAATAATATTAATAAAATAAGTTTAAACATATCCTTAATCATTTAAAACTCAGCGTAATTTTTGCCGACTTTTTAATTAATGCAATTCTTATAACCTTCAATCTTTGCTAGTTCATCAATATTCAAACCTGTTTCTTCTAGTAAAGTTTCTCCTATATCGTCCTTATTAAATTTAGTTAAAGCCCCTTTAGTAGAGTACTTAATACATTGGTTTTTGTATTTTGCTTCTTTGATAACAGGAGATAAATAAAAACCAAACAAGATGATAAAAGCTCCATAGGTTACAACTTTTCTATGGTTTTTCCACCATTCATAAAATTTATTGGACACGATAAATAAAAAAACTATTTTCTATTTTAAATTGACTGTCAACAGATTACTTTAGAAATTTAAGGATTGGTTAATTTATTGTTTTTTCATTAATAGATTTAACCCAAGAATAATATCTTGATTTTCTAATCCTTTGCTCTTTCGAGACTAATCTATCCGCAGATTCTAGGGGTGATTCTCCTTTCTCAATTTTTGTTGTGATAGAAATACCAAAACCTTTTGCTTCAATTTTTGCAATGCCACCCTCTAAAAAAAATAAAAAAGACCAACCTTTGTTCCATCCTAAATAGAAGGGATTTCGATACATTGCATTATTTTGGAGATACTCTTTAAATGATATTTTCCTTTTCAATGAGTAACTTGTATTCACTATTACCAAATAAGAAGTTTCGGGCTGATTATTTCTGGAAAGTAATTTTAGTATTTAAATAATTACCAGACGAATACTTGACGTCTACGAGTAGTACATTTATATTAATAGTACAACTGTATTATCTTCATGACCTCAGGAGTAGCTAATGTTCGGACTTATTTTTATCGTGGCAGCCTTATTGACCCCCCAACTGGCTGGTTGTTTAACAAAAAAAGTGGTTTATTAATTTTTTTTGAGAGTTATAAGAAATCTGTATCTAATAACTTAAAAGTATATACTCATCTTTTCTATGCAAATGAATTAGGTGAACCAGCCCAAATTAAAAATTCAAGACTTCATTCTATTGAGTGTGCTTGTGAAACATGGAATGAATTAATTTCAGGAGGTTGGCAAATTGTTACTAATAAATTCCAGTAATCATGATCAAGGTAAATCCGTCAAAATGGGAATATCTAAAAGAATCCACCCTAAAACGAAAACGAACAAAGATTTGTATTACTTGCAATCACTTTCGCTACAGCACTACAGAAACTTTTGCTACTGTCTTGATCTGTCCAAGATATGAAAAACTCATACCACAGGGTGATCATTTGTTTAAAGGTTGTGAATATTGGCAAAAAAATAGGACGATATTTTCTTCTGAAGCATCTTAATTATTCCCAATTTAAACTACTCTATTTAGTGATATTTAATTATGTAAACAAAGCAATATTTTATACAACTTAAAAAATTCTTTTTAAGTAATTTTGAATCATGATTCAATTTTACTTTTCCATATTTTTATTAGTTGTGCTTACATTTTTTGCACTTTTATTAGATGCACCAGAATTGGCTTCTTTAATTCAAACATTTTAGAAAATAATAAATCAGCATTTTTACTGATTTACTTTCTTCATAAGTAAGGCATAAGTTTAATTAGTTGAGTAGGAGGGATCTAATGATTGACAGTCCACCAGAGGAGTTAGATTATAAAATTTTAATCTAGATAAAACTAATGCAAAATATGGAATGATTCTTCTATTTGAGATTCATTCCTTTTTAATTTCTTTCTAGAAAAATGTAGAATTTTAAACATTGAATTTTTAAAGTAGAATGGCTAATAACATTAAAATGATTTGATGCCAAAGTCTCTTCTAGATAGTGATTAACTTTACCTGAATCCAAAACCAGTTTTTTGTTCTTCTTTTTTTTCCCATTCATTCATAATTAGTTTTAGTAAACTTTTAACTTCTGAATTTGAAGCATCAGTATCTTTTTGAAGATTTATACAAATATTTTTAATTTCCTCAAAAGCATTATCGATTAATATTGTTTTTTGATCAGGATTAGCCATAGAATTTTAAAAAGCTCCATTACAGTTAAAACCACTGCAGTTAATGATCCTAAAAATGTTCATTATGAAATTATGGAATCTTTCATCAAAGAAAAATGCCCAGGTCGTAAATATTGCAAAACCAGAAACAGCAAAAGCAGCATATTGAAGCCAATGTATCCCATAGCTATCTATTCCATTTTTATCAAAATCAGAATTGCTCAAATGTTTTTTACTTATAATAAAAGTTTTTTTTTGAAAGGAGAGTTTGTTTTGAAGAAAAGATTTATTTCCTCTTTAATCTTAGATATTAAAATCTTAAATAAAACCTGGAATTATCCATCCAAAAAAACGGTAGTTTATTATTAAAGCTAAAAATCCAATCATAGCTAATCTCCCATTTGTTAGTTCTGCATTTTTCCAAAATTTACCCATATAGTTTTTAATTTTTTTTGAATTTTTATCTATCAAATAATTTGGTTCTAAAGGTTCCTGTAGCCTTTTGATGGCGTATAAGGAGAATTGAATAGTAATTGCGATGATAACAACTATAAAACTAGTAAGAGCATCCATTTTTAGATTTCATATGTGATCAATAAGTAGCCAAAGAGTAAATGATGTTTGTAGGTATCAAACTTTCCTTATTTCTGCTTTATTGACAGAAGAACCCTTAACTTGAATTATTAATAAATGTAACATATTTAAAAAAATTTAGTATGAATTCTTACTTTTTTTTTGGATTTCACATTTTTAAAGACTTAAATGTTGCATTTATGTGTCATTTATATCCAAAAAGTAATCTCGATTGAACTGCAAAATTAGCTTTAATGGCTTATTTCTTCAAATCAGAAAGGGTATTTAAAAATTTTTAGATACATATATATCTATTCAATATTGTTTATTTAAATTAATTTTAAAAATATAGAGATCATTACTTTTGTTTAATTTCTGGAAGGTAAAATTTATTGCCTAATGTATAACCAATTGACATAAGCACGAACCCAATAAGTTGAGGTAAATGAGAATTTGCTAGAGAGATTTTTTCAATCATTTCTCAATCAATAAAATAATATAATAATAAAAAAATATTAATTATGTAAATCAATTTTTTTTTGAATCTTTAATTTCTCCAGATTTTTTTAGTGAATTAACAAGTCTTTCATTTTCTGTTTTTAAATTATCTAATGCAGATTTTGTGAATTGTTCTTTAGCCTCAAATTTTGCTGAACTTATAACTTTTTTATTAGGTAATTTTTTCTTCGGTTCTGGCTTCATATTAAACAGCTTTTTAAAAATCTTATAAGTTATTTTTTTTGTATTAGGTATTATTTTTTACAGTTTTCTGGTTAATAATATTTGTTTACATAAACAAATTAATCTTTATCTTTTGGGAGCCTTAACCATCCAGTAGTCCATTCTGATTTTAGTTTTGCCCAAGAGATCCTTTTAATATCTCTTTTATTTTTAGTAGGAAAAATATCAACCCATCTATCTTCATTTTTACCACCATAAGATTTAACTTGAAAATGCCTATTACCATTAATAGTTTTTGGTGCTGTCCAACACAATGTAGGAGGCCATTTCATGAGAAATTTTTGAAAATTAAAAAAAAAACTAAAGGTTGCTTTGTCCAGTCAAAACTAAACCATAATATGCAATCGTACCAAGTATAAGTACGATACCTAGTATTCTAATAATCATGATTTAATATTTTAAAATTCAAATTATATTAAAGAAGTTTTATAAATTTGAGTTGAAAATTTAATATTTTCTAATTTTTCCTTTTTTTATTTCTAACTATTGAGTGGCAAGATTCAGGTTGCCATTCATTCTGAATCCTGCCAATAAAATCATAAATAAATGAATCGGGACATCCAGTTTTTTTTTGAAGTTGAGTAAGTTCTTCTTTAATGAATTCATATGCACTCGTTATTACCCCCAAATTTTCTTCTTGGGAGGGAGCCCATTTTTTATTCTCCATTAATATTTTTTAAATTATTTTCCACAATATCGTAATAGGTTATGTCTTCATAATCAGCATCTGAGCAACATAGATCTCCATATAGTTCCTCCAACAAATCGTACGCATCTGAATATTTATCAAAACTTTGAGCTGTTAATTCGTCATCTTTCCCATCAATCCTAATTATTTTGTAGGTCATATTTTACTTAGATGCAAAAAGTATTTTTAGATTCATTAAATTATCCTATAAACAAAAATCTTATTTAGGAGTATTAGTTGGGTAAAGCTTCTGAATTTTATTTTTCTGAATTTCTATTTTTCTTCTTTCATATTTTTTTGCCATTATTTTTCTGATAAATAATTGTGGGATAAGCCAAACTAACGCAATAGCTATAGCCATGAAAGCAGGATTTCTCCACGTAAGCCTAATAATCTCTTGTATAAATTCTTGATTGAAAATTTCCATACATTAAATTTTGATGATAAAAATATCTTTGCTTTCTTTTATAAATCAATTTAAATTTTATAACTTATCATAACCTTTAAAAATTTAATAAGGAATTTTACAAATTTTTTCTTTTTCTAGTTCGTTTTCTTTTATATTTAGATTTAGATTAATTTTTTATTTTTAGTTTAGAGATGTCGACTTTTCTAATTACAGGATCAAATAGGGGTATTGGATTAGAACTATGTAGGCAAATTCATAAGAGGGGAGATGATGTAATTGCAACGTGTAGGAAAGCCTCAAAAGAACTTAGAGATTTAGGAGTGAGAATTGAAGAGAATATAGAAATTTCTTCTGATGAGTCGATAACAAATTTGTGTAAAAAACTATCTGGAGTTAACTTAGATTGCTTAATTCATAATGCAGGAATTTATGAATTTAATTCTTTCGAAAACTTAGATAAAAAAAGTATTTTGCGGCAATTTGAAGTCAATGCATTGAGCCCAATATGTGTGACTCAATCACTTAAACATTTTTTAAAAAGATCTTCTAAAGTTGCTTTTATCACAAGTAGAATGGGATCTATTGAAGATAATACATCTGGAAGTTCTTATGGTTACAGGATGTCTAAAGTCGCTTTGTCCATGGCAGCAAAATCACTTTCTATAGATTTATCAAGAGAAGATATTTATGTAGCTATTTTGCATCCTGGGTTAGTGAGTACAAGAATGACTGGCTTTACAAGAAATGGAATTAGTCCTGAAGAATCAGTTAATGGCCTTTTAAAACGTATAGATTCTTTAAATAAGAATAACTCGGGTACGTTTTGGCATGCCAACGGAAAAGTTTTGCCTTGGTAAAACTTATATTTTTATTTTTAAGAGATTTATATTGTTAATTTGTTAAAAAAATTTTAAATTTTTAACGAATTTCTTTCCTTGTTTAATTCTTTTAGTTATCTTTAGAAAAACATTAGTAAAGGAGGTGATTCATTGTCGTATCTACCGAAAAATGCGGTTATTAAAGGGACCGTGAATTCAGTATCTTCATCACATTCATCGGTCTCTTTTTCTTTGATTAAGAAAAAAGGTTTTATAATCAACAGATTTATATAAATCAGTTACTTAATAATTAAAAGCTCTGCATCTCGTTAAGTTGTAGAGCTTTTTTTATGAATTTAAATAGTCTTTCAAAATTTACTCTATCTTTTTTGGCCGAAGTAAATTAAGGCTAAAAAAGATAAAGTGCTTACCAAAGCGATTAAGTACCATCCAGTTGAGGAGTTGCTGGTTACTTCGGTCATTTATTTTGATTTATCGGAGGAATTGATTATTTGAGTGAAAATCACAATTGATATCATTAAAAAAACTAAAAGGATGTAAGTTACGTTCATTTATAAAAAAATGCTAATTATCAAAAAGATTATTCCTAGAACTACCGTAACAATTGCTCCATCTACTAATAAGTCTTTCCATGTATAACTTTTAAGCATCCTTGTTTTATCTTCTTCACTCATGAGGTTCTTTAACCATTTCCAATCTAGAAGCTGTGTCAATGCAATACCAAAAATTAAATGACCAAACAAAATACCAATTATATCAATTCTAGAAATATCTTTAGTCAGACTTGTAATACTAAAAAGGTCCACTAGCTTTTTTCTTTATTAGATAAGGCACCACCTTCTTCTTTGTATTTTTCCCAAGCTTCGCTTATTTTTGCTTTAGAGAAATTTTTTTTCCCCTCAGAGAATTTATTTTTGAGGTTATTTAAACTATTAGTCAGTTCTTTTTTTGTTGGTTCATCAAGAAAATTTGATGTTAATTTCCATAAATACCAGCTACTAGCTAGAAGAAGAATTAATCCGAGTAATTGCATATTAGTTTTTTACCATCCTACAACTTTTCAAATAGATTCGATAAATTAATTTATTTAATACCTGCAAAAATTTTTTGGACCTAAGTAAAAATTAAAACTTTAACCAGTGGAAAAATATTCTATCCAGCAGCCATATAGTTAGACCCCCTTCCAGGAAAGCTAACCAATACATCCCATAATCAGAAAATCCCATTTGATCTTTTACTGTTTTAATTAATTTTTTGTGAGCTTGAATGAGATCTTTCATGAACAATCAAATTTTTTAAACCTGCTGAATTTCTTTAATTAAAAATCCCTTTCCGTAGCAAGATAGACATGTTTTAGTCTCATCTAGCGAAATTCTTAGAAAACCTGCTCCATTACATCTAAAGCAATTTACTTTAGTGTTTGAGTAGATTTTTGATTTAATTTTAGCGGCACGATTTAAGAAAGAAACAGTTTCTTTACGGCCGTTTGCTTTGGCAGCTTTGTTTAAAAGCTTTTTGTAGTTGACTTTAAGTTCTTGAATATTCATCTTTATATAAAAACTATGATGCATATACGAGATAACTAATGTTTAAATAAATAAAAACTTGGATTTCCCGTTTATATTTCTAACTTGATCTCAAACTGAGATTTGAATAATATAACTAGGATTTGTTTTATATGTTTGGTATCAAGAGTATTAATTTGTATTTTTAATAGAAATTTTATATTTGATTAACTTAAACTTTTTTGGGTAATCATTCAAATAAATATTATTTTGTCTCATGAAAGAAGTTTAGAAATTTATTGTTTAAAAAATTTTTTAATTTCTAGTAGATCATCCAGCTTTCTTGAGGTTTTTTACTAAAAAATCATATTCATTAGTGAGAACTTCGAGCTTAGATTTTCCCAACTCCTTTTTGATTTCGGGATTTAAGTCCTTATTGTTTTCTTTTAGATTCATAAAATTTCTACTTTAAATTACCTAAAGACAATTGAAATCATAGTGATCCCCAAAAAAAATTGTGGATGATTTTTTCTTAAAAAAGATAATATTTTATTTTGCACATAGAAATTCAAATTTAATCAACATATTGTGGAAAACCCTGTTGAAAAACGCTTAAAAAGTGGATAACTCTTCGGGAGCATTATCAAAACAAGCTTTTCTGGAATAATTTTTAAGTATTAATACTTCATTAAAAAAAACTAAATGTAGTTTAAAAAGTATCATAATCACTTGTTATAACTGCGGGATCATTACTTTTTAAAAAAAGATAAAAAATCTATTCCAGGAGCTTATGTTGATAAAAAATTTAAAAAGTTTTTATCCTTGATGTATCAATTTGAAAATTAAAGTGAAGAAAAATCAATCTAAACTTGAAATTTTGATTTTTTGTCTTAGCTGGTCAAAAAATCTTTAATTCGGTTTTCTCTATGAAAATATTTCTCAAACCTACCATTAATCAAATAGATTCAATTCAGTTAAATAATTAAAATGTCAGAAGAAAAAAAGGATTCAAAAAAGTGTTATGGAAAGAAAAATATCATGTTTGCCTATGGTTTTATACAACTTGGTTCTACTTTCGTATCGGCAATAGCTTTAGCTGCAATCGCTTTTGGATTCTGTTCAGTAAAAAAGGAATCTAAACTTTTTAATAAATGTGTTGCAGAAATAATTGAAGATGGTGGCACCAATTCTGAGGCCGTAAGGTATTGCAATGGGGGGAATTAAAACACCTCTAATTTTAATTAAATGGATTCAACCTGTGATTTGATTATTGATTCTTTAAAAGAAGAGCCAATAGGAGAAACTGATCATTTTATTTGGTTCATAACAGATATTGGCATTGTTGCTTTATTTAAAAGAAAGGAAAACTTTGAAACTTATATTTCGAATGTCGAAATTGAGGCTAATAAAATTGCTTTAGATATAACTAAAGAAGAGAAAGAGTACCTCAAAATAAAAGAGAGACATCTTTTCTTGTTTTACTCATAATCTAGGATTTAGGCCTTGATTTAATAAGATGGCTCAAGGTTTAAAGCCGGCTCCATAATATTGTTTTCGCTAACTAATTCGTAGGTTAGCTCTTTATTTAGGGCATTTATATAAGACGTATAAAGTTTTCCCCAAACAAATTCAAATTCATCTTTACTTAAATTCTTGAAAAGAATTTCTCCTTTGAAGTAAATGTGATAAGAATCATTCATCATGGAAAATTAATCTTATCCTTTTTAACGCAGTGAAATATGTATGTAGTATTAGGTGCTACTAAAAAGAAATTTATATTTGGAAGTCAAATACTTTTAGACTATCCGTGTATTCATTTTTTGTTTTTTGAATAATCCGACTGTCTCATCAAGATCCATACACGGCTGAATACTTATATCCATTAACCTTCTCCAGGGATGCCATTGCTTCCAAATTGTTTCAAGAGAATCTGCACTTACTACAGAATGTCCAATCCCATTTTGAACCATAAAAATCCAGGAATGAACCTCATAGTTTTCAGGTCTGTTTTGGGGTCCACCTGATTCATACCAATTAATTAACATTTCTGCCCCTTCTTCTTGATCCTCGCCATCAGTAAATTCGTAGGAAATCAAATACCTTTGCATATAGATTATTATGAAAATCTCTAAACTATTTTAACTCTAGATTGAGATATTGCCTCCCAATTTAATTAATGCTATGAAGTTTATAGAAGTGATTGTTTTAAATGACCGAAAGATTTGGGAAAATTAAAAAGAATATTTTGACTAATTTATCTTTTATAAATAAGACAATCTTGAAATATTTTCAAAACCATGATCTGTTCGTATAACTACAGTTAATAGATAAAATTTGATACTTTTTAAAATACCTTAAATTAGTTACCATATTTGTATTGTATAGAAACCAATGATAAATAAAAAGGATCAAAGCGATCCAATTGATAATTTAGAGTATGAAAAAGTTCTAGAAGAAGAAATAATTAATTCTTACGAAAGTAAATTTCAGAAAGATACTAAAGAAGATAGTAATAAGGTTAAATTTTACAGACTTAAAAGAACTCCATTAGAAATATTAAATAGGTCATTTTTCTTTTTCTTTATTGGAAGTTTTCTTTTCTCTTTGTTTTTAGCTTATTCAGAAAGTAAATTATGGTTCATACTTTATGTAATAAGTGCATTATCTTGTGTTTTTTATACTCCTAATAGAAAGGCACTTAAAGAATTAATAGCTGCTTGGCCAAATATAGAGGATCTCATTAAAGGAAGGAGTATGTGGAGAAAAGGCAAGTAATAGACTATGAAACCGTTAAATTCATTTAAAAAGTGGTTATTAAATATTCTTGTGCCATACATTGAGGGTACCAACAAGAAAGAAAAGGATAAAAAATGAGTTTAATAAAGGTTGGAATTATTGTTGAAATTTTTTTGTTTGTGGGAGTTTTTTTATGGATTAGGAAATTAAATAGTAAACAAGTTAGGCAACCATCTCTATCAAAAAAAACAATAAAAAATCTCAAATTTTAAAATTTGGATCACAAAATAAGGAATTTTTATAAAGAGATCAAATTTATGGGAATAATCTTTACTTTTTTCTCTCACTTTGTATGCGAAATCAGTTAGAACATCTACATCGTTATTTATAAATATGGTTTCCTCCATCCAGGGTCTTGCTCCAATTACCAATCCTTTAAACAGTGTCTTAATAGAAAAGAAACTTATAAATGTTGATCAAAAGTTTATTCAACTAGTTTCTCTGGCAGAAGGCTTACCTCGTACAGAAGTTATTGAAAGTGGTAGAAATTATTGGAGAGGTGTTTGTAGAAGCTTAATTTTTAGATTTCCAGATGACCTCGAAATTTTAAAGCTTGACGTGAGAAGTTATGTAGATAGATCAAAAGGAATAATCCAAATAAGATCTGCAGCAAGATTAGGTCAATCAGATTTAGGAGTAAACCTTAGAAGAGTGGAGTACTTGTTTAATCAATTAGAAAAATTTTAGTTAATCTATTTTTTATAAATTTAAGGTTCTTTTTACTTAATAGGTGTGCTTTAATTCATAAGAATATTTGAATTCCCATGGTAAAGATAATCTTAGTTGGAATCATTGTTGCGCTTGTATATTCTCAACCTGACCTCCGTCTTACAGTAGCTGATTGGTTAAAAGCAGCTTCTGATTTTCTTATTGAATCAGTGCAAGTAAAACCTTAAATTAATTTTTAATGAAGCATTAAATAAGACCTGAGAGGGTAATCATTTGTTTAATGCATTCAGCTACGAAAATAAATATTATTATCCTGCTTAATATGTATTTCACTTAAACAAATAAATAGTTTTAGGAACATAATAGAAAATTTTTTTGAAATTTTTGAATAGTTAACGATAATAAGGGATATGAAGCTTAGATTATTTGAGTTCTATTTTATTAAAGACTATTTAAGGCCTTGGTTTGGTCTTATTTATTCTTTATTCTTTCTGTTTTTTTTAGGTGCAATTGGCTATCGAATAACAGAGGGATGGGAATGGAGTGATTGCTTATGGATGGTTCTCATCACAATAACCACTATTGGTTTTGGAGAAGTTCAACCTTTAAGTCCTGAAGGCAGGATCGTAACTGTTTTAGTAATCGTTGGCGGATTGATATTTATTCAATTTACCTTTCAAAAAGCTGTTAGATTATTCGAATCCGGCTATTTTCAAAGAGTAAACGAATTACGTTTTAAAAGAATTCTTAGAAAAATGGAAAATCATGTAATTTTGTGTGGATATGGGAGGGTTGGTCAGGAAATATCTAACCAAATAAAAACACAAAATATTCCAATTATTGTTGTTGAGAGTGATGAAGATAGAAAAAAGATTGCTGAAGAAAATGGTTTAGAAGTTCTTTGTGCTGACGCCACCCTTGATGAGACTTTAAAATTGGCAGGATTAGAAAAATGCAAAAGTTTGGTCGTTACCCTACCAAACGATGCTGCTAATTTATATGTAGTTTTGAGTGCTAAAGGGATAAGAAGTTCTATAAGAGTAATAGCAAGAGCTGGAACTGAAGAAGCTGCAAGTAAGTTGAGATTAGCTGGAGCAAGTATAGTTGTAAGTCCTTACATAGCTGCAGGAAGAGCAATGGCATCAATGGCCTTAAGACCTATTGCGATTGATTTTCTAGATCTTCTTGCAGGAAGTGAATGTGAGATTGAAGAATTCGAATTAAGCAATGATATCAGCCTTTTTGAAACTGCAGAGAAAAGATCACTTTCTGAACTTGGAATCGGTAAAAAGAGTGGTGCAAAAATATTAGCTATTAAAGAAAATGAAAAGTTGTTCACTAATCCTGGAGGTGATTTCATGCTTCAGCCAAGTCAGGTATTAATAGCATTTGGTAGTAAAGAACAGCTAAATATTTTGAACGGATTATTAGGAAATCTTGTCGTTGCAGTAGAACTATTAAAATAGATAGATTGAGATTCAGAATTAATTGCTAAATTAATTGTGAGTGAACTAAATCAAATGAAAATATTTAAATTTTTTTTTGTAATTCCTCTTATAACTTTAATAATTATTTTTCAAACCTCTTTGCAAAATAGATATCTAATGGCTTCTGATATTAGAGATGGAGAAACAATTTTTAGAAATGTTTGTGCAGGCTGCCATGTAAGGGGTGGATCAGTCGTTCTCAAAGGATCTAAATCATTAAAACTTTCTGATCTTGAAAAAAGAGGAATAGCAGATGTAAATTCAATAACAAAAATTGCTAATGATGGAATTGGTTTTATGAAAGGTTATAAAAATAAATTGAAGGATGGAGAGGATAAGGTTCTTGCACGATGGATTATTCAAAATGCAGAAAACGGTTGGGAGTAATTGAAAAACTTATTTCTTACATCTTTTTTATATCTATTAGCAAAATATTTTGAACGGTTTATTAAGAAATCAAGAGCCGCCGTTAAAAAAATAGGCAGATAAATTTTTCAATACATGTCAAATTATCATGACTTTTATATACCTTTAACCCCTCTTAAAGTCTTTTACAGCATTTAGTAGTAGATTTAAAGAGATATTCTTTTTTTAATGGAAGAGAAATTAACTCTTTTCAAGAATCGTAAAAGATTCGGTATCGAAAAAAATATAGATATTATCTTCAAGAATACTGCTCTGGTCTTATCTAGTTTCGTAGCAATAATACTTTTAGGAATTATTTTAGTAGTTTTTTTTCAGTCATTTGAATCCTTTTCAAGGTATGGCCTGAAGTTTCTCGTAACGTCTGAATGGAATCCAGTAAAAGATGAATACGGAGCTTTTACTGCAATATATGGCACATTTGTAACTTCATTTCTTTCATTATTAATAACTATCCCTTTGGGCGTTGGAACTGCAATATTTATTACCGAGGACTTTGTACCGAAAGTTTTTAGAGAAATAATAGGTTCATTTGTTGAATTATTAGCGGCTATTCCATCAGTTGTTTTAGGACTCTGGGCAATATTTGTTATGGAACCTTTTTTTAGAGCCTTTTTTGTTTTTTTACATAATTTCTTTGGATGGATACCTTTATTCAGTACAGAACCTACAGGTAGAAATTCACTTTTGGCGATATTGATTTTAGTTGTAATGCTTTTGCCAATAGTGACCTCCATTGCAAGGGATTCACTTAATCAGGTACCTAAAAAGCTAAGAAATGCATCCTACGGAATTGGAGCGAGTAGATGGAAAACAATATTTTCAGTGATTTTGCCAGCAGCGTTATCAGGAATTATGGCAGGTGTTCTATTGGCTTTAGGTAGGGCAATGGGTGAAACAATGGCTGTCACGATGATTATTGGAAATTCAAATGCATTTAGTTGGTCTCTATTATCTCCTGGATATACCATTTCATCCATGCTTGCAAACCAGTTTGGTGAAGCTGATGGAAGTCAAGTTTCCTCACTTTTTTACGCGGCTTTTGTACTTATGATCCTTTCTTTGGTAGTAAATATCTTGGCGCAGTGGCTAGTTAAGAAATTTAGTCTCAAATATTAGATAATTATGAATTCACTCTATTACCAGAAAAGATTATCAAGAAATATAGGAGATAAATTCTTTACTTCTTTATCAGTAATTTGTGCATTGATAGCAATACTTCCTTTGATTTTTCTAGTGACTTATATCCTTTACAAAGGTGGATCTCAAATTACACCAGAATTATTTACTTTAGAACCAAATCCTCCTGGAGATGATTTAGATGCAGGAGGTATTAACCCTGCATTAATAGGCACATTAATAATAACTACCATTGCTTCAATTATTGCCATACCAGTAGGTGTTGGCGGTGGCATATATCTAGCGGAGTACTCTAAAGGGGGTGCTTTTTCAAGGTTTATTAGATTTGGAGTAAATGTTTTAGCAGGAGTCCCATCAATTATTGCTGGTGTATTTATTTATGCCTTAATTGTTTCTACAAAGATCTTATTTGGAAGTATGTACAGCGGTTTGGCAGGAGGAATGGCGCTTTCAATATTAATGTTGCCTACTGTGATTAAGACGACTGATGAAGGTTTAAAGTTAGTGCCTAATGAGTTGAGATATGCTTCTCTTGGTATTGGAGCAAGTATGTATACAACCATATTGAAAGTTACTTTGCCCTCCGCCTTTAGGTCTATTGCTACTGGCGTTGTTCTTGGTATCGCAAGAGCCGCAGGGGAAACAGCACCTTTGATATTTACTGCTTTATTCTCTTATTACTACATAACTGGTTTTGGAGATTTATTTTACGAGATGGGTTCTTTGGCTGTATTGATATATAACTTTGCTCTTGAGCCATACGATGCACAGAATAAATTAGCCTGGGCAGCTTCCTTTATTCTTGTTTTATCGATACTATCAGTAAATATATTTTCAAGGATATTGGCCGCTTTTACTGAGAAAACTAAGAGAGTATAAATGATGAAAACTAATAAAAAAACACCAAAGAATTTCATTTTATCTCTTGAGGATGTCTCCATTAGCTATGGAACTTTTGAAGCAATAAGAAATGTTTTTTGTAATTTTAAAAAAGGAAATATAACCTCTCTTATTGGACCTTCAGGTTGCGGTAAATCTACTGTTCTAAGATCTTTAAATAGGATGAATGATTTAATTCCGAATTGTTCTTTGAAAGGAACAGTCTTGTTTGATGGAACTAATATTTACGATAAAAGAGTAGACCCAGTTGAAGTGAGAAGAAGAATCGGAATGGTCTTTCAACAACCTAATCCTTTTCCTAAATCTATTTATGAAAATATTGCATTTGGAGCAAGAATCAATGGCTTTACGGGAGATATGGATGAATTAGTCGAAAGTTCACTTAGAAAAGCTGCTTTATGGAATGAATGTAAGGATAAATTAAATGACAGTGGTTACTCTTTATCTGGCGGACAACAACAAAGACTTTGTATAGCAAGAACCATCGCAATTGAACCTGAAATAATCCTCATGGATGAGCCATGTTCAGCATTAGATCCAATTTCTACTTTGAAAATAGAGGAGACAATGCACGAACTTAAGAAGAATTTCACAATAATAATCGTTACTCATAATATGCAACAGGCATTAAGAGTAAGTGATATGACTGCATTTTTCAATGCGATTGAGTATGAAGATGGTGATGGAGGAAAGGTTGGTTATCTTGCCGAATTTAATTCGACAAAGAAAATTTTTAACTCTCCAAAAGAAAAAACTACTCAGGAATACATATCTGGTAAATTTGGTTAATGTTTAATTTTTACTTAGAAAAGAAAGATTTTTAGCTTTAAAACGGATAAAGGGTAGACAAACAGTATAAATACCTATATAGTTATTTGGAATTAGTAAGTTTATCGTTGAAAAACTACCCTTTTCTACCTTTCTTGATTTTCGCAGGGGCTCTCATAACAACTGCAACAATAGGATTGCCTGTATTTACTTCATAATTTAAAAGTATTTCTATTTAAGGTAATCTTATGGTTTCAATAATAGATAAAGAATTAATTGGAAGTCCTCATAAAACCTTAATACAGGGAAATTTATTTGACTTTATAAAAAAAAGAGAGAATATGAATTTGTGTGGGAGTGAAAAATCTGTATTAAAACCATTTTTTAAAGTGGTTAATTTCTAATTTATTTATCATGGATAAAACTAAAGAACAGTTAGAAAAATTAAGAGAAGTAGCAGAAGCATCTCTTACAAAAACGGATGAACTTCAAAAAGTTCTTGCTCAAATCGAAGCTTTAATGTCTAGAGAAGAATCACAAACATTATCAAAGAAGAAGTAATTATTTAAAAAATAATTTTAGGTTTTGTACTTTTAATTACACCTCTACAAATCCATTTTAGTTATCAATTGGTTATGCAGAACCCGTTCCAAAGTTTTCTGTTAGGTCTCGAGGTCTTACCTTCTTTAAGTAAAAGACCTCTTTAATTTGTTTTTTTATTATATTTTTATAACCTGCTTATTTAGTTGATTACTTTATAGATTTCTTTCAAGCAGACATTTACATCGAAAGATTTAGTATTTACGACCTCTAATCCTGTTTTTTCTGTAACTTCAACGGTTGCATTACATTCGTCTTGTTTAAGAGCCATATAACTTGGCTTTATGTTTTCAATATCTAATTCAACACTTGATTCAGTATCTTCCTTATATTGTTCCATTACTAATTTAAGTGCCTCTATCTCGACGGAAAAATTATCATTTGCTTTTGCTCCAAATGAAATTACAAGAAATGTAAATAAAATCAAGGATGTTAATTTTTTCATTTCTATAAAATGTGTTTATTTTTTTTATAACGTGGATTGTCTGCTAAGGAAAGGGTCATTAGCTGTATAATTTTTGTTTTCTACTTTTACTCGCAAATAGAATAATAGCCATAAGTTAATTGATAAAAAAACTAAACGAGACTTTTAAGTATAAATTGGTATATCCAAATGAAAAATTTAGGTCACTTCACTATGATTTTTCTTAAGATTTAATTTCGATAATTTCTTCTTCAGAAACAATTGCCCATTTTTTAAATGACTTTTTGCAGGGATATCCCCCTGTTAAGTCTCCAAATGCAGGTAAAAATAAAGTATTTTTATTCTTATCCAATGCAAAGCACCTAAATGATAATTTATCTCCATTATTTTTTATATAGATTTTTGGATGATAATGTCCACAAATATTCAAGACTTTTTTGTTTTCAGAATTAACTGGTTCATGGCTAAAAGTAATATTTTTATTTTTTCTAATATCAAAGATTTTTATATTTTTAATATCACAACCTACATCGTGATTTCCTAGTACTAGTTCAATTTTAGTTTTTAGAAGTTCAGGAAGATCCTCAACTTTTTTTTTAAGAGTTTTATCTATTGAATATTTGCTATGGAATAAATCTCCCAATATTATTAACTTTTCAGGACTATATTTTTTTACAATTTTTTTTATTCTTGAGAAATTGTCTTTATCTGAATTATTAGTAAGAGGAATGCCATTTTGCTGAAAATACTCAGCTTTACCAAGATGAATATCGCATATTAACAACTCTTTTTTTTCCGGTAGAAATAACGCTCTTGAAGGCAGCATCTCTAACAATGTATCTTCCCAACAAAATTTAATAGAACTTTTTTTCATTTAATCACTATATTTTTTTATAATTTTTTCTACTCTTTTTTCTATTGGTTCATTGCTTAAAGTATTTTTAAGTCTTTCAACTAATAAAGGGAAAGCAAAAGGAGTTGGTGTTTTTATATCATTTAATAGCATTTTTAAATTTTTTAATCTTTCTAATGATCTAGATATTCTTTTATTTTCTAATTGATATTCTTTAACTTCTTGATGCGATTGTTTTATCAAAAGATGGCCTTCTTCATATTTAGTAAAGACTTCGTAGAAAAGACTTGAACTAATTTGAAGTTGAGAGGAAGTTTTTGTTTTGGTAGGATTATTTTGATTTACAAGTCCGCTTATTTGGGCAATATTTTTAAATCTACGTTTTGTTAATTCAGAAAAATTAATTGCATTTTCTAGATCTTCTTCTAATTTCTTGTTATCCAAAAAGTAATCAGCTTCTTTTTTGATTATGGAAAAATCATAATCTTCTTCGGTAGTTAAGCTGAACCCAAAATCATTTGCTGTAATACTAAATGTGGATTGTTTTAATTTTGCCAATCTTAAAGCCCATAGAAATGCAATTCCTTCATTTACAAATTTGCCATCAAGTGTAAAAACAAAAAGATTTGATAAATCCTTAGTTTTATATATTTCTAAAAGGAATTCATCTTTCTTTGGAATATTTGAAAGAACCTTTTGTTTCTTAAATATTGGGCGTAATGAATTTAGTTCAGGATTTAAGTAATCATAATTTTCTAATTTATTGCATATATCTATTTCTTTTCTCAAACTTTCACAAAGTAGATCAGAAATTGCCATTTGTCCTCCAACCCATGCAGGAATTAGAGAACTTTTTTTTGTTGATTTTTTAACGTATAAAACCATGTCTCTTATTCTTACAAATTGAAGCATTTTGCCTGCAAAGTAAAATGTATCTCCAGGATTTAATTTTGAAGCAAAATTCTCCTCCAAATTACCCAAGGATTTACCTTTCATATATTTAACATTCACAAATTTGTCACTTGTAATTGTCCCAATATTGAACTTATGTATTCTTATTAATGATTTGTCTTTTACAAAATATTTAAAGTTTTCATTATTATTTTGTGATTCTTCTTTAACTATCTTTTTATATTTTGGGTATGCTTTAAGACATTTTCCTCCATATTCTAAAAAGTCAAGACACCAATTCCAATCTTGATCTTTTAAGTTTCTATAACTCCAGCAATTTTTAATTCTTTCTTTCTCAATTTTCGGATCAAAGCCATTTCCGCATGCCAAACTTACTAGATGTTGTAGAAGTACATCATAAGATAATTCAGGAAGTCTAATTACCTCAGATATACCACTTTTTATTATTCTTCTCATTGAACTAATCTCTAATAACTCCAAAGAATTAGTAGGCATAAAAATTATTTTTGATTTTCCGCCTGGTCTATGGGCACTTCTTCCCGCTCTTTGGACAAGTCTAGCTAAATTCTTTGCACTACCAATCTGAACTATTTGATCAACAGGTTGGAAGTCAACGCCCAGATCTAAAGAGCTGGTGCAGACTACCCATTTTATTAATCCATCTTTAACCCCTTCTTCAACTCTTTTTCTATCTTCTTTATCTAGGGAGCCATGATGAAGTGCGATTTTGTCTTCCATCTTTGGGAGAAAAAATTTAAGACATTGATACCATCTTTCAGATTGATTTCTTGTATTGGTAAATAATAAGGTGCTTTTATTTTTATCTAGGATTTTTAAAAGTGAAGAATGACTTCTAATTCCAAGATGCCCACTCCATGGAAAAGTAGTTTCCTCCTCTGGTAAAACACTTATAATTTCGATCTCTTTTTGAATATTTGTTGTTATTATTTTGGGCTTAATAGCGCTCATACCAACTATTGCTCTTCCCGCCTCTTCAATATTTCCTATAGTTGCAGACATTGCCCAAATTTGTAAATTTTTTATATTACCTCTTAGCCAACTTAAAGATAATTCGCACTGGTTACCTCTTTTACTACCCATCAATTCGTGCCATTCATCAATAATTATTGATGACAACTCCTTAAACAGGTTATTAGATTCTTTATTAGAAAGTAAAAGAGATAGAGACTCTGGAGTGGTTATAAGAATATTAGGTGGTTTAGCTAATTGCTTTTTCTTTTCATATGAGGTGGTATCCCCATTCCTAATTTCAACAGTGATTTCTTTATTGAAATGCAAAGCTGCTAATTGTATGGAATTTTTTAGATCTCTACTTAGTGCTTTTAGAGGCGTTATTAATAATATATTCACACTTTTATTATTTTGGGGATCTTTTATCTGTGATAGAGGTCCCATTAATGCGGCATAAGTTTTGCCGCATCCAGTAGGAACTTGTATTATTCCACTCTCTCCATTTAGAAATGCTTCCCAAGATTCGATCTGATAAGGTAGTGGCTCCAATCCATTTATGGAGAAAAACTGTTTAATTTTAGAAATTAAAGTTTTTTGCTTATTATTTTTCGTAATATTTTTCATGGTATTTTTTTCATTAGTGCATAAGCATTCTCTAGGCTATCTGCATCATAAATTTTTTTATCTTTTCTCCATTTTGTTATTCTTGGAAATCGTACTGCTATGCCTGATTTATGACGTTTAGAATTTTGTATTTTCTCAAAAGATATTTCGAATACCATTTCTGGTTTTAACGATCGAACAGGACCAAATTTTTCTATTGTATTTTTTCTTATCCATTTATCTAGCTCTTTAATCTCAATATTCGTTAAACCAGAATATGCACTTGCAAATTTAATTAATTCTTTGTCTTTCCATAATGCAAAACTGTAATCTGTATAAAGACCAGCTCTTCTACCGCTACCGCCCTTGGCGTAAATTAGAACAGCATCCAGTTGCATAGGATCAACTTTATATTTCCACCAAAAACCTTTTTTCCTCCCGGAAGCGTATGTAGAGGTCTTTTTCTTAATTATTAATCCTTCAGTATTATTTTCTCGAGATTTTTCTTTATAAGTTAAAGCATCAGGCCAATCTTTAGGAAAGATTAAATCACATATTTTGAAAATATCAGAGATATTATTCTCAGTTTTAATTTGCCATTTTGAAAAATATTTTTCTAACTCAATTCTTCTATTTTCTAATTTAAATTCTCTTATATCTTTCCCATTAATCTCTAGAAGATCATAAGAAATAAAAATAATTGGATATTTTATTTGAATTGATCTATGAGGAGACTTTCTATTTATTCTTTTTTGAAGTAAAGAAAAATCAAAGGGAATTTGTTCTTTAAAATTCCAAACTAATAATTCTCCATCAAGAACAAAATCATCTTTTATATGTGACATTTTCTCTACTAATTCTGGGAAAGATTCATTTACTAATTCTTGCCCTCTTGTCCATAACGAAACATTGCCTGATCTTTTAATTAATTGCATCCTTATACCGTCGTATTTCCACTCAAATTGAAAATCATTTATTGAATTTTTGAAGATTTTATCTTCAATAGTATTAGCTAGAAGAAATGGAAATGGTTTGGAATTTAACTCTTGAAGATTGATATTCTTGTTAATTAAAAATTCATATGAATCAATTGAAGGTTTAAAATCACCCATCAACCTATGAGAAATAATCTCTTCTTCAATATTAATTAGTTTTGATATTGATTTTGTGATTAATCCGATAGAGACTCCTACTCTAAAAGTTCCTGTAAGAATTTTATTAAAAATTAAATGGTTATCTTCAGGTAATCTTTCCCAAAGATTTTTAATTTCTATATTTTTCTCCTCCTCATCAAGTTTTGATAATGCAGGTATTGTTTTGCTTAATAATTCATTGAGACTTATATTTGATAATTTCTTTTTTCTAGAATTAGTTTTATTTTTAAGTAATAACGTTATTACCTCAGCAGAATCACCAACTTTTAAATAACATGTATCAATTAACCATTGAGGATATTCATATATTTGAGAAAAAAGATTTTTTAAATATCTTCCACTAATAAATCTCTTATTACTTTTTCCAGTTAGTAAATAAATTGCCCATGAATTATCTATTGGATCATTAGATAAAAAATAATTCTTTAAAACTTCAATTTTATTATTTGTACTATTAATTGAATCTAGATCACCAAATAATTCTGAAAACTTTTTTAAGCTCATATTTAATCACCGAATAAAAAGACATTTATTGATTCCTTTTCAACTAAATATTTACTTAAGGCTTCACTATCTCCATGATGAAAAAATACATTTTTTGCTTCAGACTTTTTTACTACTTCCAGAATTCCATCCCAATCCGCATGATCTGAGATTGCGAATCCTTTATCATATCCTGATCTTTTTCTTAGAGCTCTTATTGACATCCACCCACTCGCGAAAGCTGTTTGAATGTTTTTGAAATTTTTTAGATAAGAACCCTTACTTAAAGATGGCGGTAATAATATTAGACTTCCTTTAAGTTCATCTATCTTTTTTTTATTTTCAATTTTTATAGTATCTTTAATATCAATTCCAAGTTCTCTATAACTATTGTTCATTTTGTGAATACTGCCATGGGAATAAATATTGCCTTTATAATTTGTTTGACTAATTTCGTTTAACAATCTCTGAGCTTTTCCAAGTGAATAGCAGAAAAGTAAAGAAGTTTTTTCTGGTGAATTAGTTATCCATTTTGAAATATCATTTGCTATTTTATTTGATTCATCCCACTTAAATATTGGCAAACCAAAAGTACATTCGCTTATTAAATAATCAGTTTTTACTATTTCATATTGTTTGCAAGTCTGATCTTTTTGAAGCTTAAAGTCACCTGAAATTAACCATTTTTCTTCAGCAAAAATAAACCTTATTTGACTAGATCCAAGGATGTGACCGGATGGATGAAAAGAAATATTAATGCCATTTATCTTAAATTCTTCTCCATATTCAAAAGTCTTAATTTTGATATTATCTCCAACTCTTTCTTTAAGGAGTATCGCAGTTTCCTTAGTAGAAATGTATTCTTCACAGCCAAATGTAAAGTGATCAAAATGAGCATGAGTTATTAATGCCTTTTTTACTGGCTTGCTTGGATCAATCCAAATATCAGCAAGTTCACAATAAAGATTTCCATCTTTATATCTAATTAAATATTCTCGTTTAGTTCTCAAAACTACATATCTTACATTTAAGTTAATTTAGCTAATTATGCCCACGCTTGTTTTGATAAAGCTATGGCTGAAATTGTTAGTAAAGCAATAACTACAAATTTGTTACTCCAATTAATCATGAATGAACTAATTTTGTTGAAAGAAACTCTATTAGATGGCACAATCTTTTTTTTATTCATAATGTGATGATTTTCATTATTTTCTAAGTAATTTAAATTTTTAATCTCATTTATTAATTTAGATTCGCAAGTAGAGAGTTTTTCTACCTGATTTAATAATTCAATGTCTTCTGGTCTTAATAAAGAATTTAATTCTTTAATTTGTCTCTCGTTTTTCATAAGAAATTCATTAACTATCTCATCTATCCCTAACCCCCTCTTTATATTTAAAAGAATATCATCTCTTTCCCAGGAT
>QCBN01000004.1 GCA_003281585.1 Prochlorococcus sp. AG-347-I15 | reverse complement strand
CTTGATCAACAGGTAGTCCTGTCGAAATGTCTTTGCTCATTACATCTCTTCTAGCTAAAACAATAGCCCCAATCATAGCCATCAAGAGTAAAACTGAGGCCACTTCAAATGGGAGTAAATAATCGCTGAATAGATGTTCGCCAATCCTGATTGTTGAATCTTCTCCAATAGAGTTTTGAGGACTTGATAGGCTCCATATATTGGTCAAGTCAACTCTTATTAAAAGGCTTAGAAGGGTTAAACATATCGATGTTGATATAACTCTTCTCGATTTAATGTCATTGATAGGCTTTAAATCTTCTTTTTTATTGACTAGCATTATTGCAAAAATTATTAATACATTCACTGCACCCACATAAACTAAAACTTGAGCTGCAGCAACAAAACTTGCATTTAAGAGAAGATATAATCCTGCAACACTCATGAAAACTCCACCAAGTAGAAAGGCTGAATAAACAATACTTTCGAGCAAAACGACACCAAGTGCTCCAATAATGACAACTAAAGATAAAACTGTAAAACAAATAAATTGTGTTGTTATGGCAATGGACATAAATTATGGAAATTAATTAGTTGGATTAGAAACTTTATCTTTATTTTCATTGGATTCAGGCCTCATCCAATCATAAACTTCTTCAGGTAATTTACCAACTCTTGCATCTGAAGCAGGGATTTCATGAGGATCCATGACACTTTTGGGAAGATAGGCAAGTTCTCTTAGAGGTTTAACTGATGGATCAGTTGTAACGTTTGTAGGTAATCTACCAAGTGCGACATTATCGAAATTTAAATTGTGTCTGTCAAAAGTAGCTAATTCATATTCTTCGGTCATTGAAAGACAATTGGTTGGACAGTATTCAACACAATTTCCGCAAAATATGCAAACTCCAAAATCTATTGAATAATTTCTTAGTTCCTTTTTTTTGGTTTCTTTATTCATTACCCAATCAACTACTGGAAGATTTATGGGGCATACTCTCACGCAAACTTCACAAGCAATACATTTATCAAATTCATAATGTATCCTTCCTCTATATCTTTCAGAAGGTATTAATTTCTCGTATGGATATTGGACAGTAACAGGTCTTCTTCGAAGATGGTCGAAAGTTACGGATAAGCCATTGTATAAATATTTGCCAGCATTAAATGCTTCTTTGATATAGCTATTTATTTGTTGAAGGAAATTTTTCATGTTGAAGAATTTACTTAGTTATTTTATTTTAGTGGATTAATTTTAAATTTAAGTATTTTTACTTAAATTAACCACCAAAGAATTGTGGAAAAGCAAGCTTTAATCCTGCAGTTATCAAAAGATTAGCAAGAGAAATTGGAAGAAGAAACTTCCATCCTAAGTCTAAAAGTTGATCTATTCTTACTCTAGGAGTTGTCCAACGTAATAATATTGCAATGAAAACTAGAAGATATGCTTTTAATACAGTCATTACAATTCCTATTGATGCTGTGAAAACCTGAATTAAGGGTGCATTAATGGGCAAGTTAAGAAACTTAGCTATTAATTCAACTGGAATAGGAAAACCCCATCCTCCCAAATAAAGGATTGATACCAATAATGCTGAAAGGATTAAATTAATGTAACTTCCAAGGTAGAATAATGCGAATTTCATCCCTGCATATTCAGTTTGATACCCCGCAACTAATTCTTCTTCAGCTTCAGGTAAGTCAAATGGTAGTCTTTCACATTCTGCAAGAGCACAAATCCAAAAGACTACAAAACCAACTGGTTGTCTCCAAATATTCCAACTCAGGATTCCAGCACCACTTTGTTGGTTAACAATGTCAATAGTACTTAGAGAGTTTGTCATTAGTACGATAGCCAGTACAGATAAAGCTAAAGGTATTTCGTAACTGATTGATTGAGCTGCTGCTCTTAATCCACCTAGTAATGAATATTTATTATTTGATGCATATCCACTCATAAGAAGCCCAATCGGCTGAATGCTGCTTAAAGCAATCCATAAGAAAATTCCAATACCAACGTTACTTATCAAAAGGTTTTGCCCAAAAGGAACAATTAGCCACGAGAGAATCACTGGAACCAGAACTAATATAGGTCCTGCGGTGAAGAGAATTCCATCTGCTTTAGCAGGAATAATATCTTCTTTTACAAGTAACTTGAGACCATCTGCAATTGGTTGAAGTACGCCAAGGGCTCCTGCGTATTCGGGACCTATTCTTTGTTGAGCAGCAGCTGATATTTTTCTTTCAAGCCAAACTGTTACTAAAACTCCCACAACTGCTGCTACTAAAACCAAAAGCATAGGCAGAGGAAGCCAAATTATATGAGCAATTTCACTAGAAAAGCCAAAACCTTTCAAAAATTCATTAAAACTATACTCAAGATCTAATCCGTATTCCAAAATTTTTTTGTTATTTACTTAATACATTAACTCTTCACAAACAATATGTGTGTTTTTTATGAAAAGCTGCAAATATTATTCTCTATTTTCCAGGCCAATCCAATCTCTTGGTTCCGATCCAGTATAGATTTGCGATGGTCTAAAAATTCTATTTGCTCCAAGTTGCTCTCTCCAATGAGCTAGCCAACCAGCAACTCTAGATATGGCAAAAATTGGAGTAAATAAATCACGAGGAATTCCAAGTTTTCTATAAACAAGACCAGAATAAAAGTCCACGTTAGGGAATATACCTTTGGGTCCAAGTCTCGGTATTGCCTCTGCCTCTAGTGATTTAGCAACTTCATACATTTCATCTGCTCCAAATCTAATAAAAAGTTCTTCTGCCAGTTTTTGAAGAATTATTGCTCTAGGATCTTTGACTTTATATTCTCTATGACCGAAGCCCATTATCTTACTTTTATTTTTTATAGCGTTATCCAAAAAAGAAGCTGCATTTTCTGGGGTTTTGATTTCTTCTAACATTGCAATCACATCTTCATTTGCTCCTCCATGTAGTGGGCCTGCAAGGGTTCCTACTGCAGAGGCGATGACAGCATATGGGTCTGTAAGGGTGCTTGCAGTCACCCTAGCGCTAAAAGTACTAGCGTTTAAACTATGTTCAGCATGTAGAATTAAACATCTATCAAAAACTCTTGCAGCTATAGGATCTTGTTCTTTTTCGGTTAACATATAAAGGAAATTCGAAGAGTAAGATAAATCATCTCGAGGTTGAATAGGATCTTGTCCTTTTCTAATAAGTTGAAACGCAGCAATCATTGTGGGTATTTTTGCTATTAGTCTTATAACGGCGTTGTAGATGTAGTTAGGATCATCTATTGCTCTACGTGAATAGAAAAGCCCCAAAGAAGCTGCACTAGACTGAAGAGCGTCCATAGGATGGCCTGTTGCAGGGAAACATTTCATCATATCTCTGACTCTAAAGCTTAACCTGCGATGCATCTGAACTTCTTGTTCAAAATCTCTAAGTTGAATGGCTGTAGGCAATTCACCCCAAATCAAAAGATAAGCAGTTTCTAAAAAACTGCTTTTTTTGGAAAGTTCCTCAATGGAGTAACCTCTGTACAATAATTTACCTTTATTGCCGTCTATATCACAGATAGATGAATTAGTAACTGGGACACCTTCTAAACCGGGTTTTAAAATTAGTTTGCTGCTATCCAATTGCTTAATTCAATATCAAATACTTATAGATTAAAGATAATCAAATAATTTTTAATTAACCACAAGTTATTAACTTCACGAACTTTAAATTGATTATGTTTAAAGCTTGTTTGAAAAACTTTAATCAAGTAATTTTAAACTTTTTTCTTTATAAAGAATTGGATTCTTTTCAGGAATGGATTGTCTTATGATTTCTAGAGATTCTTCAGTTGATATTTTAAAAATATTTTTAATAAGAAAATTAAGATCTTTTAAATCAGAAAAATATTCGATTTTGTTGGAATTTTCATCTTTGATATCAACTTTTGCATAAAGAAAAGTAGAGTTATCTTTATTACTATTAAGGTTAAAAAATTTCTTTGAGATAATTTCCTTTTTTTTATCATCTATTAAATCATTACTGATTATTTGTAAACCTTCTGATTCTATTGAATAGATATTTTCATAAGTTAATAGTTTGATTACATTGTCTTTTGCTTCAAGAATATCCTTGAAATATATCGAAAAAATATCTTCATTTTGTTTCAAAGTATATTTGTTGAAATCTTTTAGTTTTTTCAAAGTACTTAAATCAAATTGATCTTCTGTGTTTTTTTCAAATACAATAAGCCAATCTTTATTTGAATTGAGAATTAAAAAGTTTTGATTTGTATTTTGATTAAATTCTTCAAAAAAACTATATTCAAAATCATTTATATAAGGTTTTAGATATTTATCAAAATTTTTTATATCACTAAAAATTGAAACTTCAATATTATCTTCATTCGTATTCTCATTATTTATGAGCCTATCGTAAGATGAGATATCAATATTTTTTTTATTATTTAGTAAGTATGATTTTAAAATTAAATGTTTATTTTTGTAGTCAAATGTTGTAGCTATAACATCTTCATTTTTATTAGTAAAAATTTCTTTATCAAAAAATATACTTTCCCCAAATTTCTTTGTTAATAATATATTTTTTTGATTTTTGAACCCCAAAAGTTCACTCTCATATTGAAATTTTTTTTCTTTAAAATCATTACTAAAGTCAATACTATTTTTGATTAATTTTTTATCTGATGAAGTAATTATATAATTATCTTCAGTCCGATATATAAAGTTAAGGAAATTTATTTTGTTATCTCTATTAATTGAAATTATCTCATCAATCTTATCAATTTTATCAGGCAAATTTAATAAATCGTCTATAGTTTTTTCTGGCTTAATTTTAAAAACAACCAAAATATCATCTTTAAGATTTTTATTATTTTCAAAAGTTGAGATTATAAGTTCATTATTATAAATATCTTCTAATTTATTGTTGCCTAGATCTATACCTAAATAATCTAAGATAGAGTCTTTCATTAAAATAAAGTCATCTTGATTTCTTGGGTTTTTATCTTTTTTATTATTATTAACAATATTAAAACTATCTAAGTTTGAAATAAATAATAATTTATTGTTTTTAGGTATATATCTTAAAATATTTAGTTGCTCAATATTTGTACTTTGCTCCTTATATTTATAAGGAGAAACTTTTTTAAAAACAAAAAAAATTAATAAAGATAATAATATTATTATTGCTACTACTTTAAGTTTCATTATCAATGTTTATTTTTATTTTTAACAATAGACTCCCGACTGCAAATTAATTTATTAAATTGTAAATAACACATAATTTATCCTATAAATTGGGAAATTATCCAAAATCTATAAATGCTTCTAGTCTCAATGATTGGTTTAATTCTGAGAAAGAAGATCCAGTTTTGATTGATGTAAGAGAACAGTCAGAGCTTGAACTAGCTCGTTTCTCAAAAGAATTTTTACATATACCAATTAGTAAAGTCACAGCTGAATACGTTGAAGAAATATTTGCTAGTTTATTAGAAAGAGAAATAGTAGTTACCTGTCATGCAGGAATAAGAAGTTATAACTTTTCTCAATGGTGCTTGGATAATAATATTGTGAGCGAAATATGGAATTTGGAGGAGGGTATTGATGGATGGAGTAGATATATTGACCCATCTATTCCAAGGTATTGACTAAATATCTAATGAAGATGCAACAGTATTAACATCTTTGTCGCCTCTGCCAGAGCAATTGATAACTATATGAGTATCTTTTTCAAGAGTAGGGCATAATTTATCTAACCAAGCAAAGGCATGGGAAGTTTCAAGTGCAGGTATAATTCCTTCTAGTTCACTAACAAGTCTTAAAGCATCTAAAGCTTCTTGATCTGTGACTGATCCATATTCTGCTCTACCTATATCTTTTAAATGGCTATGTTCAGGTCCCACTCCAGGGTAATCTAAACCTGCGCTTATTGAGTGAGCTTCTTGTACTTGACCGTTATCATCTTGTAGGAGAAGACTCATTGATCCATGCAAAATTCCAACTGACCCTTTAGTGATAGTGGCAGCATGTTTGTCAGTATCAACTCCGCTTCCTGCGGCTTCAACTCCAATAAGACGCACAGAAGTTTCTTTTACAAAAGGATGGAAAAGCCCCATTGCATTTGATCCCCCACCTACACAAGCAAGCAAAATATCGGGAAAAGATCCAAATGATTCCAAACATTGTTTTTTTGTTTCTACACCTATAACTGCATGAAAATCTCGCACAATCTTTGGGAAAGGGTGTGGGCCGGCAACAGACCCTAAAATGTAGTGTGTGGTTTCGACATTAGAAACCCAATCTCTAATGGCTTCACTAGTAGCATCCTTAAGTGTTGCAGTGCCAGAATTTACAACTTTAACTTCAGCTCCAAGAAGTTTCATTCTGAAAACGTTAAGGGATTGCCTTTTTATGTCTTCAGCACCCATGTAGATAATACATTTCAAGCCAAATCTCGCACAAACAGTAGCAGTAGCAACTCCATGCTGACCTGCTCCAGTTTCTGCAATTATTCTTTTTTTGCCCATTCTTATTGCCAATAAAGCTTGTCCAAGGGCATTATTAATTTTGTGAGCACCAGTATGATTTAAATCTTCTCTTTTAAGCCATATTCGAGGAGTTGCTTGTTTCGTTTTGTAATGTTCAGTAAGTCTTTTGGCCTCATAAAGTGGTGTTTCTCTTCCTACATAAGTCTTAAGTAGATGATTTAATTCTTCTACAAAAAGTTTATCTTTCCATGCATTAGATGCAGCTGTTTCAAGCTCAAAAAGAGCAGGCATTAACGTTTCAGGAACATATTGACCACCGTACTTTCCAAATCTTCCCCCCTTGGAGGGTTGATTTAGATCGTCATTTTTATAGTTTTGATCTTTGCGAGAAAATGTACTTACCACTTTTTCTATAGAATAAGTATTAACTAACTATAGATTATATTGAAAATAATGGGAAAAAAGAATTGGATCGAATTTGATAATCAAGAAAAAAAATCTGAAGAAATAGCTATTTTAGATTTTTTTAATAAAAGATTAAAAATAAATATTTCAAAACAAAAAAAAGGTAAAAAGGGCAAGACAATAACGTTAATTAGAGGTTTAGGCAATGTGGATGAAATTTTATTAAAAGAATTACTAAAAAAAATTAAAGTTTTTTGTGGGACTGGAGGAACCTTAATTGATAGAAATATCCAGTTACAGGGTGATATGGTATCGAAATCAATTGAGTTTCTTCGTAAAGAGGGATTTCATAATTTATGAAGCAAGGGTTAAGATAGGTTTTTAATTTTGATGATTCAAAAAATGAAAGAACAAGATCAAACAAATTCAACCAATATAAAGTGGCACAATTTAACTATTGATAGAGAAAAGTTAGAGAAAATGAGAGGTCATAAAGGTATGGTTATCTGGTTTACAGGTTTATCTGGTTCAGGTAAGAGTACATTGGCCAACGCTTTAAATGAAGTTTTACACCTAGATGGTTTTTCTACTTATGTGTTGGATGGAGATAATATTAGACACGGTTTATGTAAAGATCTTGGGTTTTCGGATGAAGATAGAGAAGAAAATATAAGAAGAATTGGAGAAGTTGCGAATTTATTTATGAATGCTGGGATAATAACAATTACAGCATTCGTTTCGCCATTTATAAGCGATAGAGATAAGGTTAGAAAAATTATTGGATCTAGGGATTTTATTGAAGTTTATTGTGCTGCTGATATTACAGTTTGCGAAAATAGGGATACTAAAGGTCTTTATAAGAAAGCTCGTTTGGGTGAAATTAAAGAATTTACGGGGATTTCTAGTCCATATGAAGCTCCTCATAATCCAGAAATTGTTATTGATACAGGTTCTTTAGATTTAAATGATTCCGTTGAAAAAGTTGTTAACTACCTTAAAAAAGAAAACTTTCTTAACAAGGCTTAATAGAAAATATTAGATCATTTATTTTGGAGATAATTGTCAGGTCCAATAGTTGATAACTTACTATTTTTTGTTCTTACCTGCTTGTGAAGATTTTCTCTGAATTCTTTTAAATTTTTCTTTATTGATTCATCAAATAAACTGATCATCTCTATTGCTAATAATCCAGCATTCTGGCCTCCATTAATTGCAACTGTTGCAACTGGAATCCCAGCGGGCATTTGAACGATTGATAAAAGAGAGTCAATCCCCTTAAGTGTTTTACTCTCTACTGGAACTCCAATTACAGGAATGCAAGTTGTGGATGCTAGCATTCCTGGAAGATGAGCAGCACCACCAGCACCGGCAATTATTACTTTTATATTTTCTGATTCTGCATTTTTTGCGTATTCCATCATTTCAATAGGTGTTCGATGGGCAGAAAGTATACAAACTTCAGTTTTTATTCCAAATTCTCTTAAAATGTCAACGGCTGGTTTCAATGTTTTTAGATCTGAATCACTACCCATTACGACAGCAATTTTATAAATATCTTTAGAATTCAATTCTGACAAAATAACAAATCAATTCTTTCCTATAATGGCGTGCAATTAATTTGGCGCCAGTTAGTTAGTATAAAAAGAAGAAATTTTCATAGAATATTATGACTTCAAATAAGATTATCGAAAAAAGTGAAGTTAGGGAGTATTTTAATGGTACTGGCTTTGAAAGATGGAATAAAATTTATAGCAAATCTGATGAAATTAATACAGTTCAGAAAAATATTAGGAAAGGACACCAAAAAACTGTAGATGATGTAGTCTCAAACATCAAAAATTATCCTGAACTAACAAAAAAAAGTTATTGTGATGCAGGATGTGGTGTAGGGAGTCTTGCCATACCTTTACTAAGACTTGGTATAAAAGAATTAAAAGTGAGCGATATTTCTTCTGAAATGATTAAAGAAACAAAGAAACGCATTAATGAATTAGGTTTGAATCAAGGCAAAATCAAATATGAAGTCTGTGATCTGGAAAAATTAAAAGGACTATTTGATGTTGTAGTTTGTTTGGACGTATTTATTCATTATCCCCAACCTGTCGCAGAAGAAATGGTCCAACATCTATGCGATTTAAGCAAAGAAAAACTAATCGTTAGCTTTGCTCCTTATACTCCAGTTCTTGCTGTTCTAAAAAATATTGGGAAATTATTTCCTGGCCCAAGTAAAACTACAAGAGCATATACATTGAAAGAAAACGGTATTATTAATGCTGCTAAAGAAAGAGGATTTAAAGTGGTTAAAAAGAAATTAAATCAAGCTCCTTTTTATTTTTCAAAACTAATTGAATTCGAAAAAAATTAATAATTCATTTTACTAAATGATTTTCAAGTGCATAACGAACTAATTCGGTTCGGCTAGATGTACCGGTCTTGATAAAAAGTCTACTTACATATTTCTCAACATTTCTAATAGATGTTTCAAGCTGTCTTGCAATTTCCTTGTTCATCAGTCCCTCTGCTACTAGTTGAAGCACACTTGCTTCTCTTGGAGTAAAACTCGGAAGATTTATTTTATTTTCTGGATTAGTCTGGTTTTGTCCCGTTAACATAGATTTAATTTCAGTAATTTGTTTTGCCATTTTGCTTACATCAATATCTGCGAATCGTGCAGCTTCTTTTAGTAAACGTTCTTGTCTGTTGATTACATTTTTAACTCTTGCAGCTAATTCATCGGGATCGAAAGGTTTGGAAATATAATCATCAACTCCTGCAAGATAACCCTCGGTTCTGTCTAAAGTCATTCCCTTTGCAGTTAAAAAAATAACTGGAGTTCCTCCTAATTTTTCATCCTCTCTAATTTTTTCTAATAAAGCATAACCGTTAGCTCGGGGCATCATGACATCGCTAATTATCAAATCGGGGAAGACTGTTTGAGCTTTTTCCCAACCATCCTCCCCATCAACTGCAACATATATTTCAAAGCCTTCATCTTCTAGAAATGTTTTAACAGCTGTTCTTAAACCAGGCTCATCATCAACTAATAAAATTCTTGATTTTCTTACCGGTTCATTATTTATTTGATTAATTTCATTCATTTTCTAAATTCTTTAATTTGATTTTCTAGTAATAAAAAGAATTTTATATACTAAACATAATGCTATCAAATCCAATACTACTAGACTATCAATCTTCGACTCCTTGCTCTAAAGATGTTGTTGATTCTATGAAACCTTTTTGGAGTGAGATATTTTCTAACCCTGCAAGCAAATCTAATTTGGCGGGGATTAACGCAAGCGCTATATTGGAAGCCTCAAGAGAAAAAATAGAACAAAATTTATTTCTTAAGAATAAAAAAGTTATTTTTACAAGTGGGGCAACTGAATCTAATAACTTAGCCCTGTTAGGTTTTGCGAGAAATTACTATAAAAAAACAGGGAATTTTGGACATATTATCACCTTAAAAACAGAGCATAAAGCTGTTTTAGAACCCCTAAACCAACTAAAAAAAGAGGGATTTATGGTTACAGAAATTAATCCTGAGAAAGATGGCTTAATTTCAGAAGAACAATTCAAAAAAAATATAAGAGAAGATACATTTCTGGTTAGTGTCATGTTGGCAAATAACGAAATAGGAGTTATTCAGCCTGCAGAGAGCATTTCAAAGATATGTAAATCGAGAGGAATAACTTTTCACTCTGATTTCGCACAATGCTTAGGTTATATCGAGTTAGATAATCTTTTATTAGATGTAAATATGATAACGATGAGTTCTCACAAAATATATGGACCAAAAGGGATAGGACTTCTATTGATAGATGAAGAAATTAATCTTGAGCCTTTAATTGTTGGAGGAGGTCAGGAATATGGTCTTAGGTCTGGTACATTACCACTTCCGTTAGTAGTTGGCTTTGCTAAAGCAATAGAGATAGCAGTTTTGAATCAAAAAAATAATGCCAAGAAATTACTTTTGTACAGAAATAACCTTTTAGAGGGTTTGTTAGAAAATAATTCTGGTTTATTAATTAATGGCTCATTAGAAAAAAGATTACCTCACAATTTAAATTTAACTATATTGGATTTAAACGGAGCAAAGCTTCACAAACTTTTAAAATCTAAAATAATTTGTTCTAGTGGATCTGCGTGCAGTAATGGTGAACCATCTCATGTTTTACTAGCTTTAGGTAGATCTTTTAAAGAAGCAGAATCTTCAATCAGGTTAAGTATTGGATTAAGCACTAATTCAAAAGATATAAAACAAGCAATACAAATTCTGACATATACAATCAATTCATTACGTTAGAAATTATTGGCTCTTTAATTTAATTGAGCAATTCTTAATTTTGCACTTCTTGCTCTTTTATTTAGTTCGACTTCTTGTTCGGAGGGAGTGATTGGCTTTTTTGTCAGGTTTTTTAGTCTTAGATCATTTTTAAAAGAATTTTTAACTAACCTATCTTCCAGGGAATGAAAACTAATAATAGAAATTATTCCGCCCGGTAAAAGCCACTCAGGGACGATTTGCAAAAATTTTTCTAATACCTCAATTTCTTTATTCACAGCAATTCTTAGTGCTTGAAATGTTCTTGTTGCTGGGTGTATTTTTTTATATCTTTGTTTTGGTGGGAAGCAGCCGGCAATAGAATAAGCTAACTCTTTTGTCCCAGAATATTTCCCATTTTCCTTCAAATGCATTTTTATTTTTCTAGCAATCTTTCTTGATAATCTCTCATCTCCATATTTATAGATTAGGTTAGCTAGATCTTTTTCATTTAAAGATTCAATTAATTTCTCTGCATCAACCTCAAGAGAAGGATTCATGCGCATATCAAGAGGCCCATCTTTTTGAAAACTAAATCCTCTTTTCGGCTCATCAATTTGGTTACTATTTACTCCAAGATCTGCAATTACAAAAGAAACTCTTTCTTTTGGTATAAAATCCGCAAAATTTGAAGCCCTTATATCAATCCTATCTTTAAATTCATCAAGTTTGTTTGATGCTGATTTTCTAGCAAACGGATCTTGATCAATTCCAATTATATTTAAATCCGAATATTTTCTCAATAAATGATAGGAGTGTCCGCCTCCGCCTAAAGTTGCGTCTATTCCCTTAAGTTGTTTGTTATTTATTGACGGGAAATGCTCTAATGAAGCTATAATCTCATCTGTCATGACTGATTTATGATTGAAAAAAGATGAATCAGATAGGTCAGTTTGCATAACTTTCGACTAAGATTTATTTAGAAGTTAAATTTCGAATGGCTCAGCTAGAGACTAGAACAGAACCAATGGTGGTCAATTTTGGCCCTCACCACCCCTCAATGCATGGGGTTTTAAGGTTAGTTGTAACTCTTGATGGTGAGAACGTCATTGATTGTGAGCCAGTAATTGGATATTTACATAGGGGAATGGAAAAGATAGCTGAAAATAGGACAAATGTAATGTATGTCCCTTATGTAAGCAGAATGGATTATGCAGCAGGAATGTTTTATGAAGCTATTGTAGTAAATGCTCCTGAAAGATTAGCTAATATTTCAGTTCCTAAGAGAGCTAGCTACATCAGAGTTTTAATGCTGGAACTTAATCGTATTGCTAATCATCTTTTATGGCTTGGTCCTTTTTTAGCAGATGTAGGAGCTCAAACTCCATTTTTCTATATTTTTAGAGAAAGGGAAATGATTTATGATCTTTGGGAAGCTGCTACTGGACAAAGGCTAATAAATAATAATTTCTTCAGAATAGGTGGAGTTGCATGTGATCTTCCATACGGATGGCTAGAAAAATGTATAGACTTTTGCGATTGGTTCGGTCCTAAGATAGATGAATATGAAAAATTGATCACAAATAATCCAATTTTTAGAAAAAGAATTGAAGGTCTCGGAACTATACAAAGAGACCAGGCAATTAATTGGTCTTTGTCTGGGCCAATGCTTAGAGCTTCTGGAGTTTCCTGGGATTTAAGGAAAGTTGATAGTTATGAATGTTATGACGATTTTGACTGGAAGATTGCTTCAGAAAAAGAAGGTGATTGTTATGCAAGATATCGAGTAAGAGTTGAAGAGATGAGACAATCACTAAGCATCATTCGCCAAGCCTGCGAAATGATTCCAGGAGGCCCAACAGAAAATTTAGAAGCCCAAAGAATGGCGACTGAAGATAAGAAGAGTGAAATTTTTGGTATTGACTATCAATATGTAGCTAAGAAGGTTGCTCCAACTTTTAAGATCCCCAACGGAGAATTGTATACAAGATTAGAGTCCGGAAAAGGAGAAATAGGTGTATTTATTCAAGGAAATAATGAAGTTACCCCATGGAGATTTAAAATCAGAGCAGCGGATTTAAATAATTTGCAAATATTACCTCATATTCTTAAAGGTGCTAAAATCGCCGATATTATGGCAATCCTAGGCTCAATAGACGTCATTATGGGATCTGTTGACAGATAAGTTCTTTAAATGAAACCGGCTGATTGGTTAATATTGCAGAAGAAGGTAAGATTTGGTGATTGTGATTCTGCAGGTGTAATTCATTTTCATAACTTATTAAAATGGTCGCACGAAGCTTGGGAAGAAAGTATTGAAATTTATGGGATTCCTTCTCAAGATATTTTCCCAGATTTTTCTATAAGTAAAAGTAAAATTATTTTTCCCATAGTTAATTGTGAAGCAAACTTTCTTGCGCCTATTAAAATTGGAGATTTCTTAAAAGTAAAAATTGCCCCTCATAAAATTAATACTCATTTGTTCCAAGTAAATAGCTTTTTTATAAATAATGGAAATAAAGTAGCAGAGGGTAAAATTGTACATTGTTCTTTAGATGTTGATTCAAGAAATAAAATAGAACTTCCGGATCAGTTAGAAAGATGGATAGAGGCTTCAAATTTAAGTACAGATTTAAAAGAATGCTAATTATTATTTTTTAAATTTGTAGTTTATTTTTTCTGTACTGTTTTTTTTAACAATCCACTCTTCAGGTTTTTCATGTTTAGGCCAACTTTGAGAAAATTTCTTTAATAAATTTAATGAATATTCAATATTTTTATTATTTGTATGCTCTTTATATTCAACAATTATTTTGATTTTATTTTCCCATAATTTGTCGGATACTTTTGAAATATTGAATTTATTAATTGGGATATTTTCTCTCATTATGAAATCATTTAATCGAGATTCAATTACTTTTGGAAAAACGATTTCTCCTCCTGAGTTAAAAGCGTTGTCACTTCTTCCAAGAAAGTTTAAATATAAAGAATTATCGATTTGATTAATTTCACCTAAATCACCAGTGCACCACCACCCATTTTTATTTTTGAAATTTTTAGTTTTTGCAGAGTCTATTATTTCGACCCCAATTCTGGCTGAATTTATCTCAATTAATCCTTGTGCGTTAATTCTTATTTTTGTATCAGGTAGTATTTCTCCAACATTTTTAAAACCCATTAAGAATTCTTTTGGTTTTAAACTAGTAACCATTGCTGCTGTTTCAGTTGAGCCGTAACAAGGTGCTAATTTTATTTTTTCTTCTATACATTTTTCTGCAGTTTCTCTTGAAATTGAAGCTCCACCTACCCAAATTAGATCAAAAATTTTTAGCCAACTAATACCATCTTTTTGAGCTAAAAGTCTTTGTAATTGTGTAGGTACTAATGATGTAATCAAGTGCTTTTTGTTTTTTTTAGATTTAATTGTGAAAATTAAAAGTTCTCTAGTTTTTTTTATTAAATTCGGAGAAATATTAATACAATCACATCCCCAAGTTTGACTTCTAAAAATTGGCATTAATCCACTTATATGGTTCAGAGGTAAAGTATTTAAAATTAAGCAGTTTTGTAATTCAAATCCTTGCTCTATTAGCCATTGTCCTGATGTAACTGCAGATAATTTAAGATTTTTTAAATGGTGAAAACATTGTCTTGGTTTTCCAGAACTACCACTACTGTTTAAGATAATTGCAGGCCCATGCTCAGAAATTGAATCTAATACATCTTCATATTCATAAAATTTGTTTTTTACGTAAATAATTTTGTTCTCTCTAATTCTTTCAATAATTTTCTCTACAGATTGAGTTTCATTATTTTCAACTTCAATAGTATGAATTTTATTTTTCATAATTGATCCCATATCTTTTTTGCTTCATTTAAAAATAGAAACGAATTAGGGAATTTATTCATTGCTAATCCAGGAACTTTTGGAGTTGGTCCTTGTAATTGTAATGAAGATAAATGATAAAGCCATCTCTTCCCTATTCCAGTTTCAAATGAGGTACTTATAGATATTAAAGCTTTTTTATTTTCTAACTCTCTTAAAAGCTTAACTGGATTATTTTCTTGAGAAGGCCTTCGAATTTGCCAACCTTTCCACTCATCAATCAAAGTTGGAAATTTTAAAAGTGATTCGTCTAAAGCTATTGGGATTTTTTTGTTGAGTTCTTTCATTCCTTCAATATCATCAACACAGAGAGGCTGTTCTAACCAATCTATATTTTTGTTATCTTTCAAAATATCAGCCCATCTATTAGCTATCTTTCTCTCCCAAGAACCATTAGCATCTATTCTTAACTTAATATTATTTCCTATTTGGCTTAAAATTTCTTCTAAATTTGCTTCTTCTTCATGGTTATCTCTTAATGCTACTTTCCATTTTATAGTTACTGATTTTCCAATATTAGATTGTCTTTTTTTAATTTCATTTAGCTCTGAAATTACATTTTCAGAATTTAAAAGTATGGCTGTTTTATCAATTTCATCAAAGGCATAGTTTTCTTTGAAAATTATTTTTCCATTTATCTCAGCTAATGCAGAATTTATTGCAAATTGAATGCATGGGTGAAAAATATTTATTTGCTCAGATAAATTAAATACTTCTACATTATCAGGGATCATATTTAGTTGTTTTGCACATTTTTTTAAGTCTTCTTCTAAAAGTGGTGAAATTTCTCCAAACCCAATTTTTTTATCATTACTTGTTAATTTAATTATCCAACCCTGTTTTGTAATATAAGTCGTTTTAGAATTTTCTACTTTTGTGGATAATTTAAAGCTATAAGATTTTTTTTTAAATATTAAGTTCATTTATTAAGCAAGAAATTAAATATTAACCCTGTGATTAAGCCAACTCCATTAAGAGTTTGAAATTTTACTGCGACGAATTTGGAATTTTTTATTACAGAGGGTTTTTTATATGAAGATCTTAATAAATTTATGAGTCTTATTGCTTGAGGAAAACTTATCAAATAAAGGATACAAAACACTGGAATAAATCCAGTAAATATAGTTAAAAGTTGAAAAATATATATTGCAAAAATTATCCAAGGCACAAATTGAGAACCTTTTTTTGCTCCTAGGCGAACTAAAGGTGAATTTTTACCATGCTTTTTATCTTCAGAAATTTGATGAAAATGAGAACAAAATAATACAAGAGTTGTTGCTAATGAAGGTCCTGAACCAAGTAATAAAGAAACTCTCCAGGGAATATCTTCGAAGTAAATATTAGAAGGATTTAACGCAATTAAGACTGCAGAGTATGCAAAAGGTCCAAATGCAAGCCAGCATAATGGTTCTCCTAAACCTTGATAGCCAAATCTGAAAGGAGGTCCTTGATATAAATATCCTAAGAAGCAGCAAGATGCTACCAAAATCAAAATGTTTATACTTGTTGATACTGAAATAATTGAAATTATCAATAAACCAATAACTAAAGATGTATATGCAATAAATGAAATTATTTTTTTATTTCTTACAAGATTTACAATTGAATGAAATTTAAATTCATCGATTCCTGTTTCTGAGTCGAATAAATCATTAGTTAGGTTTTCCCAAAGTAATATAAAAATTGCGGCTAAAGTAAATGCAATCAAATTATAAATTTTTACCTTTTCATATTGATTAAGTATATAAGCCCCTGTTATTAAAACAGGAAGTATGGCAACAGAATAAAGAGGCCATTTTATCGCTTGTTTCCATAATTTTTTTTTATCTTCGTCCATTTTAATTTAACTCACAAAATTCGATCATTATTAAATGTAGTTTATAAATTGAGTTACATTTTTTACTTTATTGCATGATTTTTAGTTATTTTCAATAAGTAATGAAAAATGATTTAAACTTAACAGAATTTTTAAAAGATGTATTTTCCTCTTTCGATAAGAAAGTGGAGAATGCTGGATTAGTAAGTATTTGTATTGAGATTCCTTGTATTGATTTATTACAAGTATATGAATTGTTTATAAATAAATATTCGTTTTCTTCATTTTGGGAGGAATCTAATGGTATTTCATATATTGCTTTTGAGAAATGTAAATATGTTACTTTGGATGGTCCAAAAAGATTTGAGGTGGCAAAAGAGTTTAATTCTGAGAATTTTAAAAATTTAATTAACTTAACTAATGAATCAAATAATTCTGCACTTTCAAAAATAATTTATTTATTTTCTTTTTCTGAAAACTTGAATAATAAGAATATATCTTCTGATATCCCAAGTTTGGAAGCTATTTTACCAAAAATATTAATTATTAAAAGTAATAAGCATTGCTGGTTAAGAATCAATGGTCATGTTGAAGGTAAATCATCATTAAGAACATTAATTGAAGAAATATGGACAATTAGAAATCAAGTTATTAATTCTGGCTCAGAATTAATAAAATCATCTAGCTTAAAAACTAGTTTTGATTTACCTATTATTGATGATTTCATGCACTCCTTAGAAACTTCTAACACAAGTTTGAAAAAAGTAGTAAACAGAGGAATTCAATTAGTAGAAAAAGGTATTCTCGAAAAGATAGTTTTAGCGAATAGGATTAAAATAAAATTTAAAAATAAATTAGATTTAGTAGAAATTTTAAAAAGATTAAAAAAGAATCATCCAAATACATGCAGATACGTTTGGAAAAGGAATAGTAAGGATATTTTGTTTGGAGCATCTCCAGAAAAATTATTATCTCTTACTAAACCTAATTTAACTTTGGAAGCTCTCGCTGGAACTATCTCTACTAATTCAAATTTTAAGAAACTCCTAAAAAGTACTAAAGATTTAAATGAGCATAATTACGTAACACAGTATTTGATTAAATGTTTAGAAGTTTCAAAAATAAAAAACTTTAAAAAAAGTGATATTAAGGTAAATTCATTTGGAGATATTTCTCATTTGCAAACACTCATTTTTTCTAAAGTTGAAAATATATGTCCTTTTGAATTGCTTAAAAACTTACATCCATCTCCAGCTGTTTGTGGTTACCCAAAAAATGTAGCATTGGATTGGATAAACACTCTTGAGTCTTTTCCTAGAGGAAATTATGCTTCTCCAATGGGTTGGGTTGATTCATCAGGAAATGCTTCATTTCTTTTAGCAATAAGAGGAGCTAGGTATATTGAAGAAAATATTGAATTTACTGCCGGTTCAGGTATAGTTTCAGGCTCCGTTTTAGAGAAAGAAATAGATGAGATTAAATTAAAATTTGAATCTATAGTAAAACAAATATTTTTCGCTAAAAATCCGCGATAATTTCCAATAATTTTTCAATAACTTCCTCTGAAACATTCTTATTGGATAAATTTTCTATTTCTCTTAAACCTGTTGGACTGGTTACATTAATCTCGCTAAGCATTCCATTTATTACATCAATACCGACAAAAAATAAACCTTCATCTTTGAAGTGTTGAGATAATTCTGAGCAGATACTTTTTTCTTTTTCTGTTAATAATGTTGGTTCAGCCTTTCCTCCCATTGCTAAATTGCTCCTAAAATCGCCTCCTTGAGGAATCCTATTTATTGATCCAATTGCTTTACCGTTTACCATAATTATTCTTTTATCACCCTCTATGACCTCAGGAATAAATTTTTGCATCATAACGGGTAATTCTTCTTGAGAAGTGATTAATTCAATGATTGATTTAATACCTGGAGAATTTTTATTTATCCTTATAACACCTTGACCACCTTTTCCTCCAAGAGGTTTTATGACTACTTCATTATTTAAATTTGCAAAATTAATAAGATCTTTTACCTTACTCGCAACTATTGTAGGTGCCATCAAGTGGCTGTATCTCAAAGCACCTAGCTTTTCATTCCATGCTCTTAACGATGAGGGTTTGTTGATTACTTTTACTCCTTTTCTTTCGGCAACTTCTAAAAGATGGGTTGCATATAAATAAGCCTCATTCACAGGAGGATCTTTTCTCATCCAAATGCAATTAAATTCGGCGAGAGGAATGCAATCATTATCTTTGAAAGAAATCCAAGGATTTACTTCAACTTTTACGGAAGATGCCCATACTTCATCACCTCTAGCTTCAAGGTCCTGAGGAGTACAACTCCATATTTCAATATTTTTTTTTGATGATGCTTGCATTAAAGCAGCAGTTGAATCTTTTAAGGGATTTATATTTTTTATTGGATCTATCACGAATAGAAATTTCATAAGATCTAGTTTAATAATGCGTCTAATTTATTTTCATTTTCTAATGCGTAGAGATCATCGCAACCTCCGATACCCTCATTATCTATAAATATTTGTGGTAATGTTCTTCTACCATCAGCTCTTTCAATCATCAATGCTCTGGCATCTTCGTCGCCATCTATTTTATATTCTGTAAAATTTATATTTTTTTTCTTGAGTAGTGATTTTGCTCGGATACAGAATGGGCAATATTGCCAAGTATAAATTTCAACTTTGGACATTTTTTTAAAATAATACCTAGTTTATACTATTAAATAAAAGTGCTTGTTAGATTATAAATAACGATTAAATTCTATTTTGATAGATATTACAGATTTCAAAAAAGATCTTTCGGAACTAACAGAGCGCCTGGGTAATGCCCAGGATTGTCTTTGACGTACCAAGATTAAAAGCGAAAAAGAGAGAATTAGAGCAAATTTCTGCTCAGCCTGAATTTTGGGAGAATCAAGAAGAAGCGAAAAAACAAATGTTAATTCTTGATGATGTTAAGGCACAACTTGAATTGTTGGATAAATGGAAAACTTTTATTTCTGATGCTAAAGCCTCTCTTGAGCTTTATTCTTTAGAACCAGAAGAGGAAATGATTTTAGAATCTAAGCAGGGCTTAAAGAAATTAAGAGAGAATTTAGATAAATGGGAATTTGAAAGATTGTTATGTAATGAATACGATAAGGAAGGAGCAGTAGTTTCTATTAATGCAGGTGCTGGTGGAACAGATGCTCAGGATTGGGTAGAAATCTTACTGAGAATGTATTCAAGATGGGCCGATAATAATCAAATGAGTTTAATTATCAATGAATTATCTCAAGGAGAAGAAGCAGGTATCAAAAGTGTCACTTTTGAAATTGATGGAAAATATGCTTACGGATATTTACAATATGAAAAAGGAACTCATAGATTAGTAAGAATTTCTCCTTTTAATGCTAACGGTAAAAGACAAACCAGCTTTGCTGGGGTGGAGGTCATGCCAAAATTAGATGACAATATTTCACTTGATATACCTGAAAAAGATTTAGAAATTACAACAAGTAGATCCGGTGGGGCTGGAGGACAAAATGTTAATAAAGTAGAAACAGCGGTGAGAATAGTTCATTTGCCTTCAGGTATTTCAGTAAGATGTACTCAAGAAAGATCTCAATTACAAAATAAAGAAAAAGCTATGTTACTCCTTAAGTCTAAACTACTAGTGATTGCTAAAGAACAACGAGCTGCAGAAGTCGCTGATATTAAAGGTGATATTGTGGAAGCTGCATGGGGCAATCAAATAAGAAATTATGTTTTCCATCCCTATCAAATGGTAAAAGATCTCAGAACTATGCATGAGACTAACGACTTAGATAGTGTTTTAGATGGTGGACTTGAACCATTTATTCATGAATTATTACGCATGAATATTTCTTCTAATGAATCTATTGAATAACTAATGAAAAATAAAAACGAAAATATAGATCAAAAAGTTGCTCCTCCAAGCTTTATAAAGCTTGCTATGCGAAATATGGTAAGAAAGGGTTCAAAAAGTATTTCTCATTTTTCAATAACCTTTCTAGTTTTAATTGGGATATTAATACTTGTAGCCACAATAGGTAAGCCTAATATTCCTCTATAAGAATGTATGACAGAAAAAATTATTTCTGAAATAAATTTAGATTTGGTTTTTAAATGTAATGAATTTTCTCAATTTTCAAATAAGTTAAATGATTCTAAAAATAAGCTTATTTTAGAATCATATTTTTGGGAGAAAGTTTTTTTATCTTGGGTAAAAATAATATTAAAAAAAGACGATTATAAATTGCCAAATTTCATTTTTGAAAAAAAATCTTTCTCATTAGGATTACAAATAATATCTAATCAAGAAATTGCTTTTATGAACCAGAAGTGGATGCAAAAAAATGGACCAACTGATGTTCTATCTTTTCCAATTATTTCTGATGAATCTCTAAATAATTTAGATCATATAGAGTTGGGAGATATATTCATATCATTAGAGATCGCACTTGAGCAATCTATTGAATACAACCATTCAATCTATAAAGAAATGCTCTGGTTGGCTAGTCATGGATTTTTACATCTTTTGGGATGGGAACATAATAATGATCTTGATTTAGAAAATATGTTAAATTTTCAGGAATATTTAATTAAAAAATTAGATTAAAAATCTATGGACAAAAAAATAAACCCTCTAAAAAATAGAATAGAATCATATAAAACTTCTAATAATGTATTAAAAAGTTTTAAGTATGCTCTTAGTGGAATTAGTTATGTATTAAAAACTTCAAGAAATTTTAAAATTCAATTAATTTTTGCAATTACAAGTTTAATGATTGGTTTTTTACTGCAAATTAGTCAAAGTAATTATGTAATTTTAATTGCCACAATTATGTCTGTTTTAATATTAGAAATATTAAACACATCTATTGAATCAATAGTAGATTTAGTAGTGAAAAAAGAATTTAGTAGTTTGGCTAAAATTTCAAAAGATACTTCTGCAGGAGCAGTGTTATTAGCTTCTATGAATTCTGTTATTATTGCTTTATATATTTTTGTTCCTAAAATCAAGTTTTTATTTGAATCTATATAAACATGTTTCTTGTTATTGATAATTACGATAGTTTTACATATAACCTTGTTCAATATTTAGGAGAACTGTCTGATGAGCATCAAATAACCAAAGAATTAATAGTTAAAAGAAATGATGAAATTACTCTAAATGAAATTATCAAACTAAATCCTAGTGGCATCCTATTATCTCCAGGTCCTGGTAATCCAGATCAATCTGGAATTTGTCTGCCAATACTAAAAAAATTATCTAAAAATATTCCTACATTAGGAGTTTGTTTAGGGCATCAAGCTTTGGCCCAAGCTTTTGGAGGTAAGGTTATAGTTGGGAAAGAACTTATGCATGGTAAGACATCCAAAATATTTCATAATCAAAAAGGTTTGTTTAAAGATATCGAGACTCCATTTGTGGCGACTAGATATCATAGTCTTATAGTTGATTCAATTTCATTACCAACTTGTTTCGATATAACTGCGACTTTAGAAGACTCAACTATTATGGCTATCTCTCACAAAGAATATAAGCATTTACATGGCGTACAGTTTCATCCTGAAAGTGTATTAACACAATTTGGTCATAAATTAATTAGTAATTTTCTAAAAATGGCTGAACAAAAGTAAAATACAAAAAATTAATAATATGATTTCTCAAATTAAAAACATTTTCTTTTTTATATTATTTAGCTCTTTTTTACCTACCTCATTATTGGCAAGGAGTTTAGTAATCAAAAGTCTGGGACATAGTAGTTTCTTAATTAATGGTGCTGAAAAATCGATTCTTATAAATCCCTTTAAAGCAATAGGTTGTGCAAGCAATTTAAAAGAGCCAAAAGAAATCAATGCAGATTTTATTTTGGCTAGTTCTAGGCTTCTAGATGAAGGTTATAACCCTAATAATCAATTAATGTTTGTGGAGCCAGGAATCTATCAATTTGAGGATATTTTATTAAATGGAATTTCCGTCCCACATGATAGAGTAGATGGTAGAAGATTTGGTATGGCAACTGTTTGGAGTTGGGAGCAGAATAATCTTAAAATTGTTCATATGGGAGGCGCTGCTGGTGATATTGATATCAATAGTCAAATTATTTTGTCTCGTCCAGATATCTTATTTATTTCGATTGGAGGAGGAATAAAATCTTATGATGGGCAAGAGGCTTCAAGAATAGTTAAGCTTCTAAAACCAAATGTAGTTATTCCTGTTCACTTTAATCGTGGCAAAAAAATTAACAAAGAATGTGATTTCTCAAATGCTGATTTGTTTATCGAAAATATGAAAAATTTTAAAGTAAAATATGTTGGAAAAGATTTTCAAATAAAACCTAAAAGAATTGATCAAAATACAATTTATATTTTTGGTAATTAATTTATTAAATCTAAAACCTTGTAATTGTCCCAGAAAAAAATCATTTGTTCTTTAGTTCCAATACTAACCCTTATTGATTTACCAATATCTTTTTTGTTTTCCATACTTCTTATGAGAATACCTTTTTCTCTCATCTGTTCTATTAAAATTTTAGGATCTTTTTTTGGCCAAATTAAGAAATAATTACCTCCACTAAAGTGGCTTCTAATCTTTATTGATTTAAATTTATTTAAAATCCATTCCCTCGCCTTTTTTACTTCTAAAACATAATTATCAATATATGATTTGTCTTTAAGTGCTGCTAATGCAGCTGTTATAGCAAAGCTATTTACATCATATGGTCCTGTAACTTTATTAATGTACTGAATTAAATTTTTATTGCCAAAAGTAAAACCTATTCTTAAACCAGCTAGACCTGCAGTTTTTGAAAGAGATTGGATTATTAGTATATTTTTATTCTTTTCAAAATCTATCGATTCAAGAAGACTATCTCCATTAAATTTTTCATATAGTTCATCAACAACTATTAATGAATCTTTATTGATATTGGCTAAATTAATTATTTCATGAGAGTTTAGAACAGTTCCTGTTGGATTATTTGGATTGCAAATAAATATTAACTTTGGATTATGCTTTATTATTTTTTCCCTAAATTCTTCGATGGGGAATAGAAAATTTTCTCCAATGTAAGAACAACTTATTTTTTTCATTCCTCGGATTTCTGCACAAGGAGAATAGTAACCAAAAGTCGGATTTGTTGTTAGAAATATTTTATCTTTTTCTCCAAAGCAATTGAAAATTGCATTTATTGCTGCATCTGCTCCATTGAAAATTCCGATTTCATCATTACCAAATTTTCTTGAATCAAGATATTTATCACATAAAAATTTTTTTAAAAAATTATATTCTGGATAAATTGAAATCTCATCTAATTTTATCGCTTGTAATGCCTCTAGAACCTTAGGACTTGGACCTAAAGTATTTTCATTAAAGTCTAAGCGGAGTAAATTTCTTCTATTTTCTAAAGGTGCAGAGTAATACTGCATATTTATTATTTCTTCTCTTGGTTTTGGGAAAAGATTATTTAATGGATCGAAATCATTCATTACATTCTTTCTAAAGTTTCAATTCCTAAAAGCTCTAAGCTTAATTTTAGTGTTTTTGCAGTTAGGTCACATAAATTAAGCCTAGAAATTTTTATATTTTTTTCTTCTTTGAGGATTGGAACTTGATCATAGAATCTATTAAAAGTCTGACATAGCTCGAACAGATAATTGCATAATCTATTTGGCATTAAGTCTTTTTCAATAGAAATTATGACTTCATCGAACTTAAGTAATTTTCTGATAAGTTTCCACTCAGATTTATGTTCATAATTTACGTACTGAAAATCTTTAGAGTCATAAACAAAATTATTTTTTCTTTTAATTCCTAAAATTCTTACAAGTGTATATAACAAATAAGGAGCAGTATTACCATTTAGGGAAAGCATTTTATCAAAACTAAATTGATAATTGGTAATCCTATTTTGACTTAAATCTGCATACTTAACAGCACCTAATCCAATAATTCTTGAAGTATTTGCTATAAACTCTTCGGTCTCATAACGATCTTCATCTTCTAATCTTTTCAATAAATCTTCTTTTGCTCTTCTAACTGCTTCATTTAATAAATCTTTTAAGCGTATTGTTTCACCTTCTCTTGTCTTTAGTTTTTTGCCATCAATTCCTTGAACTAACCCAAAAGGGACATGGTCTACTTGACAATTTTCTGGGATCCATTTTGCTTTTTTTGCAACTTGAAAAACTCCAGCAAAATGATTTGCTTGCCCATGATCAGTTACATAAATAATTCTTGAAGCATCATCGCCATTAGGAGGTTTATTGAATCTGTATCTTATAGCAGCAAGATCTGTAGTGGCATAATTAAAACCCCCATCTTTTTTTTGAATAATTAGCGGTAAAGGTTTGCCTTCTTTATTAGTCATCCCATCTAAAAATACACATTTTGCTCCTTGATCTTCTACTAATATTTTTTCTAAATTCAAATCATCAATAACTGATTTTAAGAAGGGATTATAAAAAGATTCACCTCTTTCTTCTATTTTTATTTTTAAATTTTTATAGATTTCATCAAATTCTTTCCTTGATTGATCACATAATAATTTCCAAGCTTTAATCGATTTAATATCTCCACTTTGTAAATTAACTACTTCCTCTCTAGATCTTTTTTGGAATTCAGATTCGTTATCAAATCTTTTTTTTGATTCTTTATAAAATTCAACTAAATCACTTATTTTGATCTTTACTATTTCTTCTAAATCATTTGAATATAAATCTTTGAGCTGAGTAATAAGCATGCCAAATTGTGTTCCCCAATCACCAACATGATTGAGTCTTAATACTTCATAACCTCTTAACTCGAAAATTCTAGATATTGAGTCACCTATTATTGTTGATCTTAAATGCCCTACATGCATTTCTTTAGCAATATTAGGGCTAGAAAAATCTACAATAACTTTATTGGACAAACCACTATCTAAATCTTTTCTAATTAGAGGTATGCCAGCCCTATTGCATTGAATATTTGACTTAATTTCATTTATTAGAACCTCATCTTTTAATTTTATATTTATAAATCCAGGTCCAGCTATTTCTAGACTCTTACATAATTTTGATATGCTTATATTTTTATTTAAAAGGTTTATAAAATCATTAGAAATATCTCTTGGGTTCTTTTTATATATTTTAGATAAACTTAAACAAACATTACATTGATAATCACCAAATTCTTCTTTTGATGATTGTGTAATTAAATTTTTTCGAAGAATTTCGAATTCTCCTTTTTTATCATTTTTTTCAAGACTATCTAAAAGAGATTGTTCAAATTGTTTTGTTAATTCTTTAAAAATGATTAGCATTAATTATTCAATTATTTATCTATATAATTAATTAATATAACGCATACTCAAATCAATCCAATTACTTTTGGTGATTGAAGAACTTGTTGAAATCAAATCAATACCTTTTATTAGATATTTACTAATTTCTTCAGGGTTAATTCCAGAAACTTCTATTATCAAATTTTTATTTACTTCTTTTTTTAAGCTATTCATTGATAAATATCTTAATTCTTGAACGTTTTTTTTGATTATTTCAGGGCTAAGTTCATCCAATAAGACACTATCTGCTCCTGCTAATACTGCTTCTTTTGCCTGTTCGATATTCTCAGCTTCAATTATGATATGAGTTGTAAAAGGCGAATTTAGTCGAATTTTTTTTACTGCATTATTAAGATTATCTGTCCATGCAATGTGATTTTCTTTTATCATAGCTGCATCGTATAATCCCATTCTATGATTGACTCCACCTCCGCATTTGAATGCATATTTTTCAAATACTCTTAAGCCAGGAGTAGTTTTCCTAGTATCTGCTAATTTTATATTTGTACCTTCTAACTTATTTACAAGATTTTTTGTGTATGTTGATATTCCAGATAAATGCATTGCTATATTTAAGCTTATTCTTTCACTAGCTAGCAAACTTTTTGAAGGCCCATATATTTCTAAGAGTTTTTGATCTTTAACAAATTGATCTCCATCAGAGATATTAAATTTTGGACTGATTTTTAAATCAATTTTTCTAAAAATTTCTTTTATAATTTCAACCCCGCAGAATATACCCTCTTCTTTTGCAATCCAATATGCATTACCATTCTCTTCTGTAATAGAGGAACTTGTAAGATCTCCCCTACCTATATCTTCATCGATCCAATTATCAATGATTTTACTTATTATTGGAGTATTTAAATCCACTAAACTAAGAAATAATTAATTAATAAAAATTAAACTGAAGTTAGAGAATCAACTATATATCACTATGTAATTTAACTCAAATTTATTTACCAATACAAAACTTAGAAAAAATATTATCTAGAAGTTCCTCTGTTAATTCTTGACCAGTTATTTTAGATAAGTTTTGAATTCCATCTCTCAGCTCAATTGATAACAAATCAAATGGCAATTTATTTTCAATTATTTCATCAGTATCATTTAAATTAGATAAGCAAGCAGACAAATTTGTTAGATGTCTTTCGTTTAAGAATATATTGATATTTTCTACTTGTTTTAATCCGCATTTTTTTATAATTGTGTCTATTAATAATCTTTCACCATGATTATTCTTAATACTCATAAGAATTGTGTTTTTTAACTCATTTGAATTAATATTTTTGCAATCAATTAAATCTTTTTTATTGCCCAAAATAGTAATTAATTTTTCTTTGGGAATTTCTTGTATTATTTTTTTGTCTTCTTCATTAAATCCTTCTTCAAGACTATAAATATAAATTATAAAATCTGACTCTTTTATTTTCCCAAAACTTTTTTTAATTCCAATACTTTCAATTTGTTCATGAGTTTCTCTTATGCCAGCAGTATCAATTATTTTCATTGGAATATCATTAATAGTTAAATTAACTTCAATAACATCTCTAGTTGTTCCAGGAATATTAGTTACGATTGCTTTCTCTTTTTTTGCAAGCAAATTTAATAAAGAGCTTTTGCCAACATTTGTTTTACCTATAAGCGCAATGGATATTCCATTGTGAATATATGAATTTCTTTTTGCATTTTCTATTAGTAATTCTATTTTTTCTTTGACTTTTTTAATGTTTTTTAGATATTTGGTGTAATCAAAATCTGTGAAGTCTTCTTCAAAATCAACTCTCGCTTCTATTTCGCAAAGTTGATCTATAAGGTCATTTTTAATATCATCAATTTTTTTCTTTATTTCTCCTTGAACCCCGCTAAAGGCTAACTCGGCTGATCTGGTATTGCTTGCATTAATTAATTGATTAATCGACTCGGCTTGAGTAAGGTCTATTTTCCCATTAAGAAAAGCTCTTTGACTAAATTCTCCTGGGTTTGCAAGTCTAACTCTAGAATTACTAGATAATAATATCTTTAAAACTTTATTTACTATGATAATTCCGCCATGGCAATGAAGTTCAACTACATCCTCTCCTGTAAAGCTATTTGGGGATTTCATCACTAAAATTAAAACCTCATCTATAAATTTATTTTGTTTATTTTCCTGAATAAAACCACGAAAAACTCTATGTGATTTCCATGCATATTTAGATTTAGTTTGAACAATCTTTTTGCAAGAATTTATTGCGTCTTTCCCTGATACTCTTATTATCGCAACTCCTCCCTTCCCAATACTTATAGCTGAAGCAATTGCGGCTATCGTATCTTCAGTAGTAACTATTGAATCCATCTCTCGCTTTGTTATGGATAATTAAGTAAGATTATCAAGAATTTAATTTTGAAATTTTCTTTCTGAATGAGATTTAAAAGATATATTACCTATAAGAAAATTCTATCATTATTTAGGAGTCAGAATGGAAGTCCTTTCTTTAATGCTAAAGGTTTAGCTATAGGGGTATTTAGTGGTTGCTTTCCATTTTTTGGTTTTCAGACTTTAATGGGAGTATTTTTTGCGAAAATAGCTAAGGGGAATATTCTTCTAGCTGCAATTGGTACCTGGATCAGCAACCCTTTTACTTATATTCCACTTTATTATTTTAACTATAAAGTTGGTTCGATTTTTTTAAATAATCCTTCTAATAAAATTCTTGAAAAAAGTTTAGTTATTGATGACTTATGGAAACAAGGTAGAATTTTTTCCTTAAAATTACTCTTAGGTTCATCTTGTGTAGGTATTTTATTAGCTTTGATTTGCGGCAGTATTGTTTTCTTTATCTACAAGATAAAAAGTAAAAAATAGATTAATCTGATTTTAAAATTAACTTTGTCCAACTCTGGCAATATCTAAAACATCTGCCATTGATTTAATTTGTTCAATTGTTTTGTGAAGTTGATTATAACTTTCAAGACCTACACAAAGATTTATAATAGCTGGTTTACCATAAGCAGTTTTAACATTGGCATCACTAACATTTATACCTTTATCAGATAACCGCATAAGAATATCTTTAAGAACTCCAACTCGATCAATTACTTCTATTCGTAGCTGAATTGGAAACTTATTATCGCCAGTTTTATTATCTTGATTCCAACCGACAGGTAATCTTCTCTCTATTGGAATTGGTATTACATTTTCACAATCTTCCCTATGTATAGTTATCCCATGGTTGCCAAGCGACACAGTTCCGATAATATCCTCGCCTGGGAGTGGGGAACAGCATTTACCTATTCTGTAGTCAAGACCTTCTATCCCGGAAATTGGTGATTTAGCTGCTGTATTAGATTGATTAGTGGATAAATTATTATTATTTTTAAGAGATTTTGCTATTTCAGAGTCAGAATCATTTTTTACCTCTTCTGTCTGTAATTTTATTTCTTCTCTTAGTCTGTTTAATACTTGATGCAAAGTTAAACCACCAAAACCAAGAGATGCAAGAAGGTCTTCAGTAGTTTTTAAATTGCATCGATTTGCAACTTTTTTCATGGCTTCACTAGAAAGTAATGCTTCAAAACCGTTTCTACCTACTTCTTTTTCAAGTAAATCTCTACCTCTTTTAATCGTTTCATCACGATGGCTTTTCTTATACCATTGGCGAATTCTATTTTTAGCAGTTGGCGTAACTACAAAGTTCAGCCAATCCAAGCTTGGAGTAGCATTATTACTTGTCAAAATTTCTATGAAGTCACCATTTTGAAGTGCTGTAGATAATGGAGAAAGCTTTTCATTAATTCTTATTCCATTACAGTGATTTCCAACTTCAGAATGGATTCTGTAGGCGAAATCTATCGCGGTAGATCCTTTCCTTAAACCAACAACATCTCCTTTTGGAGTGATTACAAATACTTCTTCATCAAATAAATCTTCTTTAATTGAAGCTAAATAATCATTATGATCCCTTTCATTACCTTCTTGTTGCCATTCTACTAATTGTCTTAGCCAATTAAATCTCTCGGCATTACTTTTAGCAGGAGAACCACCCTCTTTATATTGCCAATGAGCGGCAATACCATATTCAGCAATTTGATGCATCGAAGTAGTTCTAATTTGAACTTCAATAGGTCGATGTCTTCCAATCACAGAAGTGTGTAAGGACTGATATCCATTGGGTTTTGGTAATCCTATATAGTCTTTAAATCTACCTGGAATTGGTTTGAAAGTATCATGAACAACTGCTAAAGCTCTATAACAACTATCTGAATTATCCACGATAATTCTTAGGGCAGCAACATCATAAATCTCGTGAAAATGCTTTTGTTGTCTTTCCATTTTGCTCCAGATGCCATAAAGATGTTTTGGCCTTCCTGTTATTTCAAAATTTTTCAAACCCGCTGAATTCAAGTTTTCCTTCATAAGATTCAAAGTTACTTTTAATCTTTTTTCTCTATCACTTCTTTTAACGGCGATTTGATCTTTAAGATCTAGATATTCTTTAGGCTCTAGGAATTTAAAAGCTAAATCTTCTAATTCCCATTTAAATCTGTTTATTCCTAGTCGATTAGCTAATGGTGCATAAATCTCTCTTGTTTCTCTCGCTATTCTTAGTTTTTTCTCATCATTTAGCCATTCAATTGTTCTCATGTTATGAAGTCGATCTGCAAGTTTAACTAAGACAACTCTGATATCGCTGGCCATAGCCAAAAACATTTTCCTAAGATTTTCAGCTTGTGCTTCAGTCCTGTTGTTAAAGTGAATGCCGCCTAATTTTGTTACACCCTCAACAAGTATTTTTACTTCTAATCCAAAATTTGTTTCTATTTCAGATAAATCAATGCCAGTATCTTCAACTACATCATGTAAAAGGCCTGCAGCAATAACAGATGAACCTGCACCTATTTCTTTAAGGAGATTTGCTACAGCAACCGGGTGTATAATGTATGGCTCGCCGCTCGCACGGAATTGTCCATCATGAGCTTTATAAGCAAGTTTAAAAGCCTTTACTATAAGGTTTTGATTCTCATCATTTTCTTTATTTGATTTTTCAAAATTATGAATATCTTTAAGAAGCCAATCGGGAATGTTTATTTGATAATTCAAAGATTCACTTTCATATTTTTTATTTTCAGGCAAAATAGTTTTGGAAACTTCAATTTCGTTTTTTTCTTTTGAATTTGCAGCTGCCTCGGACATTTTATATTGCTTTAGATGTATTTTATTTATGTCTAGAAAAATTTGCTATAAATCATGGAAAAAAATAAAGAAAAAATTATTGTAGTTAAAAACCTTACTGTTAAATATGGTCTAAAACAGCAACCTATTATCAAAAATTTTAATTTGGAAATAGATAGTGGAGATCATTTGGCCATAATAGGACCTTCTGGATGTGGAAAGACCACTTTTGCAAAAACATTATTAAATATATTGCCTGCAAAGGCCACTTCTAAAGGGTATCTATCGATTTCTAATGTAGATCCTAGGAAAATAAACAACAAAGATGCACAATTATTTAGAAGAAAGAATTTTGGATTTATTTATCAAGACTCTATAAAAAAACTTAATCCGCTAATGAGAGTTGGGGATCATTTATATGAATTATTTAAAACACATGATCAAACTAAATCGTCTTTAGCTATTAAAAAATTAGTAAGAGAAGTTTTTCAAAAAGTCGCAATTGAAGAAAGTAGACTTGATTCTTTCCCACATCAATTTAGCGGCGGAATGAGACAGAGAGTTTCTATAGCAATGGCACTTGCTTTGAAACCTAAATTATTAATAGCTGATGAACCTACAACAAGCTTAGATACCAAAACAAGTTTTGAAATTATGCAAGAAATAATTCATCTATGTAATGAATTTGATACAACTTTAATTTTAATTAGTCATGATATTAATCTTGCAGCAAAGTGGTGTAAAAAAGTTGCAATAATTGAAAAGGGATCGATTGTTGAAAAAGGGAATATATTAGATATTTTTCAATCACCAAAATCAGATATCGGGAAAAAGTTAGTAAATGCTTCAAAAATAGTATTAGAACCAAATACTAAAAATAATGCTCGAGATCAGGTCGTTCTAGAGGTAAATAACCTAAGACATTGGTATAAATTAAATTCTTCAATTTTCATTAATAAATGGAATAAGGCTTTAAATGAAGTTAGTTTCAAGTTATACGAGAATGAGACTCTTGGAATAGTTGGTTCTTCAGGGAGTGGTAAAAGTACATTATGTAGGGCTTTAATTGGACTTCTTAAAGTAAGAGGTGGTGAAATCAAAATTTATGATAAAAATCATGCATCGAAAATAAATAAATCTTTTAAAAAGAACAATAAAGTGCAAATTATTTTTCAAGATCCTTTTTCAAGTTTGAACCCGAAAATGACAATTAAAAGTATTTTGGAAGATATATTTTTTATTCAAAAAATTTCAGATAAAAGAAAAATCGAAAAAGAAATAAAATTAATGTTTAGAAATTTGAATCTTCCCTTAAATAATGATTTTTTTAATTCTTATCCTAGCCAATTATCTGGTGGTCAATTGCAAAGAATTTCATTAGCCAGAGCGCTATTGTTGAAACCAAAAATTTTGATTTGTGATGAGAGCGTTAATATGTTGGATGCTTCAGTAAAAATAGAGATTCTTGAATTACTTAGAGTCTTGCAAGAAAAAATGAATTTAACGATTATCTTTATTACTCATGATTTGGGCATTGCTAAAAGATTTTGTGATAGGTTGCTAGTTATGAATCACGGAAAGATAGTTGATGAAGGAGAAAGTTCCACAATATTCACTAAAACTCAAAACAAGTATACAAAATCGCTTCTAAATTCCTCTTTGAATCTTATTTAATTTTTAGAACACTTAGTAATTTTTGAAAATCTAATGGTAATTCTGATTCAAATATCATTTCTTTACCATTTATTGGATGTATAAGTCCAAGCTTAATGGCGTGTAAAGCTTGGCCATCTAATTTACATGGTAGTTTTTTACATCTTCCATATAAAGGATCACCCACAATTGGATGATTAATGTGAGCGCAATGTACTCTTATTTGATGCGTTCGCCCCGTATCTAGTTTGAAACTCATTAATGAGTAATTGCCAAATCTTTCTTCTAATTTCCAATAGGTACAGGCATACCTTCCTGAAGTTTCTTCAACTACTTTATATTTCAATCTATTTAATTTATCTCTGCCAATGTTTCCCACTATTTGGCCTTCTTCAGAATTCGGTGCTCCATGAATTACTGCGATATATTCGCGTGATGCCATTTTTTCTTTAATTTGTTTCTGGAGATTTACTAATGCCTCTTGGCTTTTTGCAACAACCATACATCCGGAGGTATCTTTATCTAATCTGTGAACAATCCCAGGTCTTAGTTTCCCATTAATTCCAGGTAGATCTTTACAGTGAAAAAGTAATCCATTCACTAAAGTTCCAGATTTGTGTCCAGGGGCTGGATGAACAATTAGTCCTGATTGTTTATTAATTACTATGATGTGCTCGTCTTCAAAAAGGATATTTAAATCCATTTTTTCAGGTTTCAAATAAATAAGAGGTTCTGGAGGAGGCATCCATATTTGAATATTGTCGCCATTTTTTAATGGGGTCTTTGCTTTCGCAGTCTTATAGTTTACAAGTACTAAACCTGAATTTATAAAATGTTGAATTCTTGCTCTACTTTGTTCTGGCCTTTTACTTACCAACCATCTGTCTAGTCTCATAGGAAGAGGTAGCTCATAAATAATTTCTATAAGCTCACCTTCTCCAATGCCGAAAGAATTTTGATTATTTAATTCCATAGTGGGACTTCTAAAGCAATTTTACCCAGCATTTGATTTCTATAATCTTCCAATAACTTATGAGACATTCTCCTTTTATCGCCAGAGGTATGTTTTGAAGCTGCTTCGTCGATCCAAGCAGAAGGACTCTTAAAGCCTTTAGTAATATCAACTCCATATCTATTAGATATTTGTTTAACTGAGATATTCGCATTCTTATCTTTGTTGAGAGTGGATATAATTTTGATAAATCCAATTGCGATACTCTCTATTTCATAAGCAGCTTCTCCAATATCGTCACACAGTGCAAGATTAAGTGCTGATTTTTGATCTTCTAAATTTGGAGGTATAACACCAGGAGCATCTAGCAGATCTATACCACTTTCTAATTTTATCCATCTTAAATTACGAGTCACGCCTGCTTTCCTAGCGCTATCTACAACTCTTTTTTTTGCGATTCTATTAATTAATGCCGACTTTCCTACGTTTGGAAAACCAAGTGTAAGGGCTCTAATTGGCCTAATTCGCATTCCTCTAGAGAGTCTTCTATCGTCGATTGACGACCTAGAATCTTTGGCTGACTTACAAATTTCTTTAATCCCTATTCCTCTTTTAGCATCACACCAAAGAGGATATTGATCTTTAGAGTTAAACCATTTATTCCAACTATTGATTGTATTCGGGGAGATCATATCTGATCTGTTAATGACAAGAATATGTTTTTTATTATTAATCCATTTATTTAAATGTGGATGTCCTGTTGACAAAGGAATTCGTGCATCTCTCACTTCGATAACTAAATCTACTTTATTGATAACTTCAGATAATTTCTTTTCTGCTTTTGCGATATGGCCTGGGTACCATTGGATTTTGGGTATGTCCACTTCAATAAATCAAATAAAATTTTGTATTCCTTTTAGTTTTTATAAGTTTCAAAAGTATTTACTTCTAAATTTTAGTATAAATTTAATAACTAAAAATTTTTATAATCGTTAATTCTTAAAATTTATTAAGGCATAGGTAACAGTAACTACTTTTTAACCCAATAAGTCCAAATTAACGTTAGGGTCTTGAGATTATAAATATAGCTTGTTTAATGTCAAAATTATCTCTTTCCAGTCTTGATAAGACACATTTAGAAGGAAAAAAAGTTCTTGTAAGAGTAGATTTTAATGTTCCATTAAATGAAGACGGTCAAATAACCGACGATACGCGTATTCGTGCAGCGATCCCAACTATTGAATATCTTATTAATCATTCTGCAAAAGTCATTTTAGCTGCTCATTTTGGTAGACCGAAGGGTCAGGTAAATGAAAAAATGAGATTAACTCCAGTAGCAGCAAGATTAAGTGAATTGTTGGGGCAAAATGTTGCTCTTACTAACAGTTGTATTGGTGATGAAGCAGTTGCACAATCAAATAGCTTATCTAATGGAGATGTTCTTTTACTTGAGAATGTTCGTTTTTTTGGTGAAGAGGAAAAGAACGACCTGGAGTTTGCTGAAAAATTAGCATCACATGCAGATATGTATGTAAATGATGCTTTCGGTGCTGCTCATAGAGCGCATGCTTCAACTCAGGGTGTTACAAATTATTTAAGTCCCTCAGTAGCTGGATTCCTTTTAGAAAAAGAATTGAAATACCTACAAGGAGCAGTAGATTCCCCAAATCGTCCATTGGCAGCAATAGTTGGAGGGTCAAAGGTTAGTAGCAAAATAGGAGTACTTGATTCTTTATTAGATAAGTGTGACAAAATCATGATTGGTGGAGGTATGATTTTCACTTTTTATAAAGCTAGAGGTTTAGATGTCGGAAAGAGCCTTGTAGAAGAAGATAAACTCGAGCTTGCTAAAGATTTAGAAGCAAAAGCAAAAGCAAAAGGAGTAGAGTTATTATTACCCACCGATGTTGTTTTGGCTGATGAATTTTCTCCTGATGCCAATAGTAAAATATCTCAAATTGATGCAATTAGTGGGAATTGGATGGGTCTAGATATTGGTCCAGATTCCATTAAAGTTTTTCAGAATGCTCTCGCAGAATGTAAGACAATTATTTGGAATGGTCCAATGGGAGTTTTTGAATTTGATAAATTTGCAGATGGTACAAATGCAATAGCTACGACTCTTGCGGACTTAAGTGCTTTTTCTGAAGTTTGTACAATAATTGGTGGTGGAGATTCAGTTGCAGCAGTTGAAAAAGCAGGATTAGCTGAGAAAATGTCTCATATATCTACCGGAGGTGGGGCTAGTTTGGAACTTTTAGAAGGTAAAACTTTACCAGGTGTGGCTGCGTTAAACGACGCTTAGGCTATATCTCATCAACAATATCAATGCTCTTTGTGAAAGTAATCATTCCCTCAGGGTGAGCTATTATTCCTGACCAAATTTGTGTCCCAGGTTGTGAAGGGGCTCTTGTAATTTTAAAAATCCCTCCAGACGCCAATGGTTCCAATAACATTTCTTGTTCAAAAATTGAATTTACTTGATGAGGTTTTATAGATCCAGCAATAATCACTTCTTCAAGAGGCTTATTTAGAATAATATCGATATCATATTTTGAACCAGTAAGAACTTTATCAGGAATTTTAAAACTAATATCTATTTTGTTATTGTCAGTCCTTATTGTTGTGAATAAATTTTTGATAATCCCTTCATCTATCTGCCCATTTACAATTGAAAATAAATAATCGAAATTTGATTCGAGTATATGTATTTCTCCTTGAACTATTTTTTCCCCAGAAACTTTTATTCGCAAAATATCTTCATCTGGAATATTAGATTTTAATCTTTTGATCTTCCATTTGCTGTTAGGGAAATCATTAATAATCTTTGAAAATTGTTTTGGAATATTTTGGTTTTCATCATTTCTAAAATTTTTTTTAATAAACTCTAAGTCTCGCTTATTTAATGAGGTTTCTAAATTTCTTATAAAGTCAACTTTTAAAGTTTGCGTTATTGCTGAATTAGGAATAATGAGATAAATAAATAAGTAGAGAGGAACTCCTATATCTTTGAATAATTTTAAATTAAACATATTCTTTATTTGTTATTTTTATTCTACTAATTTAAGTTTTTATGTCTAAAAAAAGTAATTTATTAATCGCATCGAGTGGTACCGGAGGCCATATTTTCCCAGCTTTAGCAGTTTCTAAAGAGGTAGAAGATGAATGGAATATCCACTGGTTGGGGGTTTATGAAAGACTTGATGCTAATTTTATTCCTAAAAAATATAATTTGACGAATTTAAATATAAAGACTCCAAGAAAAAATATCTTTTTGGTTTATCAATATATAGAAATTTTAATGTCAACTTTCCAAATAATTCGTACTTTAAAAGAAAAAAAAATAAACTTAGTTTTTACGACTGGAGGTTATATATCTGCGCCTACTATTATTGCTTCAAAAATTCTCAGGATACCTGTCATTATTCATGAATCAAATTTAGTACCAGGAATGGTCACGAAATATTTTGGTTTTTTATGTAATTATGTTCTTTTAGGATTTAAGGAAACAAATTCTTATTTAAAAAATTGTAAAACTATTTTCACGGGTACCCCTCTTAGGAAGCAATTTTATAAATCTAATCACTTGCCAGATTGGGCTCCACAAGGAAAAGGACCTCTTTTGGTTGTTATGGGAGGAAGTCAAGGAGCAAAAGCTGTAAATCAAATTCTTTACGAATCTCTAGAATTTTTATTAAAAAAACAGTTCCGGATAGTACATATTACTGGCGAATCTAATCAAAAATTCTTTCAGGTAAGAAATTCAAAATATTATGTCAAAAAAAGATTTACTAATGAAATTGCAGCTTTAATTCAAAACTGTGATCTTGTAATATCAAGATCTGGTTCAGGAACCATAAATGAACTAATAGAGACTCAAAAACCTTCAATTTTAATTCCATATCCTTTTTCTAAAAATAATCATCAGGAGAAAAATGCAATGATTCTTGCTGAATGTGGAGGCTCAGTTTTAATCAATCAGAATAAAATTTCTAAAGAAGTTTTTGAAGAAACTCTCGAGAGAATTTTTAAAATAAAATCAAAAAAGGGAAAAAATTATTATGAAATATTAGATCTCATGAAGAAGAACATGGAAAATAATAAAAAAATTAAATCTAGAAATGAGATTAAAAAACTTATTAATTATTTTTTAAAGGAATTCTGAATTTCTTTACATAAAAGAGTGTTATTTTTCCTATTCTGCAAACTTATTCTTGCCCACTTTTCGTCAAGAAATCTAAATGAAGTGCATTCTCTAAGCAATATTCCCTTATTTTCTAAGTATTTTATATTTGGCGACAAGGATGTTTTACTTTCTATTAAAAAAAAGTTGGTTGAAGAATTATGAACTTTAAGGTTCTCTATTTTTGATAATTTTTCAAATACTCTCTTTTTTTCAATATTTATCCAGCTGTGAATCTGTTTTGTCCACTTTTCAAAGAATTTCTTATTACTTAGTAGATCAATTCCGGCTTTAATAGCAAATGAATTTAAAGGCCAAGGATCTCTATTGATTTCCCATTGTTTAAGTTTTTTGGATGGGCCAATAACGTAACCTAATCTAAGGCCAGGAATATTGAAGATTTTGGTCAAGCTTCTCAAGACTAATAAATTATCAAATCTTTGAGTTAATGGTATTAAAGATTCCTTTTCTCCATTTGGTGTAATCGATAAGAAAGCTTCATCACAGATAACTAATTTATACTTTTTCAAAACTTCCTCCAATGAATTCTTTTCCCATAATTGTCCGGTAGGGTTATGCGGATTTGTTATCCAAATAACATCACCTTTTGGATGAAGCGGAAATGATTGAGGAAAAATATCATTCCAGTTTTTTGGTAATTCGCAATGTATAAAATTGCTATTCCAACAATTTAAAGATCTTTCATAATCAACAAAACTTGGGGAAGGAATACAACTTATTCCAAATTTGGATGCTTCATAACCTGCCCAAGTTATTAGCTCAGAAGCTCCATTTCCAGGTAATATATTTTCTGGATCTATCCCATGGAATTTACCGATGATTTCTTTCAGATCACTCAAGTTTCTTTCTGGGTAATATCTAAAGCCAAGATTCTTAATTTCCGCATTTATTGAATCTTTTAGTATTTGAGGGGGATCAAAAGGTACTAATGATGCACTTGCATCAATGATTTCGGAGGGTAATAAATTTAATTTTTTCGCAGTTGTATATACATTTCCACCATGCTTTAAGTTTGATCCTTGCATGGCTAACGTTTTGTAATCATGAGGTTCAGATTTATTCATTATTCATTCTCTAATTTTATTCAACCCATTTTAAATCTGAACCAATTGCATCTTTTATATTAGATAATTGATGGTTATTGAGTTGCTTTAAAATTCCCTCAAGTATATCAGGTACTAATTTTGGACCCTTATATATCCATCCTGTATAAAGTTGAATTAATGATGCTCCAGAACAAATTCTTTCCCAAGCTGACTCAGGACTATCTATACCACCTACGCCAATTAAAATAATCTTTTTATCGATATTATGTATATATTTTATTATTTGATTTGCTTTTTTTTGTAGAGGCCTTCCACTTAATCCTCCATTCTCTTGAGAGAGTAATAATCCGGTTTGCCTGATCTTTCTATTTTCAAGGCCTAATCGATCAATGCTGGTATTTGTAGCGATTATTCCATCGATGTTTTCCTCGATTATTAATTGGCAAATATTTTCAATATCTTTAAGGCCTAAATCTGGTGCAATTTTTACAAATAATGGTGGACAATTAGGTAAGTTTTTAATTTCTCTAAGAAGTTCTTTTAGAAGAATTGGATCTTGTAACTTTCTTAGTCCTTCAGTATTAGGAGAACTAACGTTTATTGCTGCGTAATCACAATATGGAATTAATAATTTTAGAGAAGTTAAATAATCATCTTTTGCTTGAGATAAACCTGTAATTTTTGACTTCCCGAAATTTATCCCTAAACAAATATTCTCCCTGTTTTTTTTTAACTCAATACCTTGTTCAAGAAAGTTTTTAACTAGATTTTTAGCACCATTATTATTAAAACCCATTCTATTTAGTGCAGCCTCTTCTTCTGCTAATCTAAACAACCTTGGTTTGGGATTGCCTTCTTGAGCAAACTTAGTTACTGTACCAAGCTCAGCAAATCCAAAACCAAAATTTTTCCATATATTTGCGGCATTTCCATTTTTGTCAAAACCCGCAGCTAAACCAATTGGATTACAAAAATTTATTCCACATATGTTCTGAGTTAACCTTGGGTCAGTTATGGAAAATTCTTCATTTAGATTTTTTAGGATATGCGAAACCAATGGCCAATTATATTTTCTCGAACTGAATGATAGAAGGTTAAGAGATAAATTAGTTAAATATTCTGCATCGATTCCGGAGTCTTTTTTGAGTATAGGAGTAACCAAGTTTTTATAAAGATTTTTAAATACCCCTTTTTGTTCATTCATAAAAAATCAGGATTCTTTTTTTCTATTATCCAATATTTTTTACCTTTAGGAATCAATATCCAATTACGCCATTCAAAAGGTAAATATTGTTTTATCTTGAAATGGTTTTCTTCCCCTAATAAGTTAGTTAATTCTGGTGAACTTAACAAGTATTTTTTTTCTGCAAATTTTTGAATTAATTCATTTCTTGAAAATAATTCCTGAATTTCTGTAGGTGCACTTTTTTCAAAAAATTCTATTGAAGATTCAGACTCTTTTGAGTTACTTTTTAGAGATATACCTTTGCTATAGTTAGTCGCAATTTTATCTACCCTATCATTTTGTTTGTCACCGCTATGGCCTTTAACATATTCCATTACAAGACCATTAATTCTTAATTGATCAATTTTTTGCCATAAATCAAGATTTTGAACTGATTTTCCTGAACTTGTTTTCCATCCATTTCTCTTCCAATTAATAATCCATTTTGTATACCCTTCTATGACATATTTACTATCAGTTCTTAATTTAAAGTTTTCTTTTAATTTATAGGTTTTTAATTTCTCAAGTGTTTTTATAGCCGCAGTGAGTTCCATTCTATTATTAGTAGTATTTTGCTCGGAACCACCAATTTCTAATTCACTTTTGTCGTCAAAAATTATTAGACCACCCCAACCACCAGGACCTGGATTACCACTGCAAGCTCCATCAGTTGCAGCTTCAATTGCAATACTATCAATATTCATAATTTTTAAAGCCGATATAAAGTCTATCGGCTTGAAAAAAATACTCTCTTACTTAAGTGTAACTTTACCGCCAGCTTCTTCAATCTCTTTCTTTAAAGATTCAGCATCTGCTTTAGCAATTCCTTCTTTTACTGTTTTTGGTGCAGATTCAACAAGTGCTTTTGCATCGCCAAGACCTAGACCAGTTGCATTTCTTACAACCTTAAGTACTTTGATTTTTGCAGCTGCATCAAAGCTTTCGAGAACCACATCGAATTCAGTTTTTTCTTCAGCAGCGCCACCATCTGCGTCACCACCAGCTGCTCCTGGAGCTGCCATTACTACACCTGCGGAAGCTGCAGCAGATACACCAAAAGCGTCTTCAATTTGCTTTACAAGCTCAGATGCTTCTAAAAGCGATAGAGATTTTAATGATTCAAGAATTTCTTCAGTTTTTGCGGACATTTTCTTAAAAGTTAATTAGGTTTTGAATTTAGGATTCTGATTTTTCAGAATGTTGTTTAAGTGATCTAGCAAGTCCAGAAGGTACTTCATTAATAGAGATCGCAATTTTTGTTGTAACGCCATTAAGAGCGCCAGCAATTTTTGCCATCAATACTTCTTTTGATGGAAGACTTGCAATTTCTTTTATTTCAGAATCGCTTAGTAGTCTGCCTTCAAATAAAGCTCCTTTGGTTTCGGATTTTTTGGTGTCTTTTTGAAAAGATTGGATAGCTTTTACAGCACTACCAACATCTTCTTTGATTAAGACAAAAGCATTTGTTCCAGTCAGTAAAGATTCAAGATCGTTCCAATTACCATCTCCATCAATAGCTTTACGCATTAATGAATTTTTAGTAACTTTGCAAATGCCTTTAGTTGTTTGCAATCTAGATCGCAAATCTGACATCTCTTTGATAGTTAAACCTTTATAGTCAAGAACTACAGCCATTTCCGAGTCGTTTAATAGAGATTTAATCTCAGTAACGATTTGTTGCTTATTCTCTAGTGTTCGGCCCATTGATGTTTGTTGGATCGTAATTTAGGGAGAGCAGGAAATGCGGCAAAGTCCTTTAAAGAGGCCGCTTCTATTAGATCCAAAAAGAAATAATTTAAGACGAGTCCTCGGTAGGAATTAAAAATTTAGAATAACTAAATCAACCTACTTTCTTTGGCCGTATTATTGCATTTTAAATTATACTACAAAGCGTTAACCTTCAGGTTGGTAATCTTGTATAGCATTTATGTCTAGCTGAACTGAAGGACCCATAGTTGAAGTCACATAAAAAGTTTTCCAATACTTTCCTTTGGCTCCACTTGGTTTATTTTTATCAATTGATTCTTGTAAAATTTTTAAGTTGTCAAATAGAGCCTCTTTTGTGAAACTTGCTTTTCCAAAGCGGACATGAACGATACCCGCTTTATCTGCTCTAAATTCGAGCTTACCAGCTTTGAATTCTTTTATTGCATTAGCAATATCATTAGTTACTGTCCCAGCTTTAGGATTAGGCATTAAACCTCTAGGTCCTAAAACTCTTCCTAATTTTGCAACCTTTGGCATCATATCTGGAGTTGCAATAAGTAGATCGAACTCCATATTTCCTTTGTTGATGCTTTCCACAAGATCTTCTTCTCCAAATAAATCTGCACCAGCAGACTTAGCTTTCGATACATTCTCACCGCTTGTGATTACTGCAATTTTGATGCTTTGGCCAGTGCCATGTGGTAATGCAACAGTGGTCCTTAATTGTTGATCAGTATATTTTGGGTCAATCCCTAACCGTATATGCGCTTCTATAGTTTCATCAAATTTCGCATTAGCATTTTCTTTGATAATACTAAGAGCTTCGAGTGGGGCGTAAATGCGATCTTCTATCTTTTTTGATAGAGTCGCCATTCTTTTTGATAGTTTTTTCATAGTGATTTTGGGTGCAAACGGTTATTAACTAACCTCCCCTAAGTAGTGAGCAATGTTGTCTTGAAATCAATCAGTAATAGAAACGCCCATATTACGAGCAGTACCCTCAATTACTTTCATTGCTGATTCAACACTAGAACAGTTTAGATCAGGAAGCTTAGTTTTGGCTATTTCTTCTAATTGAGCTTTACTGATATTGCCAACAGAGCCTTTTGCAGATTCACCTGATCCTTTCTCTATGCCAGCTGCTTTTGTTATTAAGACAGAAGCAGGAGGTGTTTTTGTGATAAAAGTAAAGCTTCTATCTTCAAAAACAGAAATCTCAACCGGGATTACAAAACCTGCTTTATCTTGTGTCCTTGCATTGTATTCTTTACAAAATGCCATGATATTAACACCATGTTGTCCTAAAGCTGGCCCTACAGGAGGAGCAGGATTTGCTTTGCCTGCTTGTAGAGCAAGTTTGATAACTGCAACAATTTTTTTTGCCATTAGATTAGAGGATTAAAGCTGAAGTAAAGAGTCATAATTTTACTCGATAAACAAGAAGAATTAGAAATTAATTTTGTTTATTGATTTGGGAGAATTCTAATTCTACAGGAGTCTCGCGCCCAAATATTGAAAGTAATGCTTTTAATTTATTTCTTTCTCCGGACACTTCTATAACTTCTCCCTGGAAATCCTTGAATGGGCCACTAGTTACTATGATTCTATCTTTTTCTTCAATATCTAACTTGATTACAGCTTTTTTCTCTGATGCGCGCTTAAAGATTCTATTAACTTCTTGTCTGGATAATGGTCGAGGTTTGATGTGACCTCGCGATCTTCCGCTGCCTCTACCGTCTTCAGCACCAACAAAGTTAATTACATTTGGAGTACTTTTTACAGCCATCATTGTATCTTCATCCAAAATCATTCTTACGAGGACATAACCTGGGAAAACTTTTTCTTCAGTAGTTTGCCTACTTCCATCTTTTTTCAATTTAATTCCAGGAGTTTGAGGAATTTCAATTTCAATGATTCGATTATTTACACCTAAAGTTACTGCTCTTTGCTCAAGTGTTGCTTTCACTTTTTTTTCACAGCTTGATGCTACTTGAACTGCATACCATCTTGCGATGCTAGTATTTGCTTTTGAAGAAGCAAGGCTTGTAGTCAATTCATTACTCATTTTTTCTTGGAGCTTAATTTAGATCTTTTAAGATTGATATTCAGGGACAATTCAACCAAAAATTTGCGAGGCTGCCCATCCATAGAATCTGCTGACAGATGCTATGGCTGCCGCAGAAAAGGATACCATAATTATAACCGCTACGGATTCGCTAAAAAGTTGTTGTTTGTTTGGCCACACGACAAGTTTAAGCTCATCGTAGGTAGATCTAAAAAAATTATTCCTTTTTTGAGGCTCTGCAATTTCAGGAGAATCTTTTTTTAGAGGTTCTTTATTAGTAGTAGGACTTGTCACAAAGTTTTTTTTGAAATTAAGCTTTACGCTTTAATTCTTATTTTAGCTTATTGATTTCCTCCTCAGCTAGGTTTGAAAACAATCTCACCTTTTTTAGCGGGGTTAAGTTTAATTGTGATATTTTTTTTGTTTTTAAAGTTATCTTCTAACAGTTTTGCAGCTAAGGGATTTTCTATTTGTCTTCTAAGTTCCCTACTAAGTGGCCTAGCACCATATTCAGGTTCGTAAGAATCATTCGCAATTTTATTAATAACTTTTTTGTCTATAGTAATATTTATTTTCTGTTCAAGTAGCAGGTTTTTTAAATCTTCTGTTTGTAAAATTATTATTTTTTGAAGTTCATCGATAGATAATGGATCAAACTTTACTACTTCGTCAATTCTATTTAAAAATTCAGGCCTAAAAATCGAAGACAACGTATTACTAATCGAATCATCTAGAGTTTGTTGATCTTTTTCTAATCTTCCATCACTTTTAGAAATTTTCTTTGAATACTCCAGTATAGATTTGCCAGCTAGGTTACTTGTCATGATAATTACTGTATTTTTGAAATCTACGGTCCTTCCTTGAGAGTCTGTTAATCTTCCTTCATCTAAGACCTGTAAAAGGATATTAAATACCTCTGTATGAGCTTTTTCTATCTCGTCAAGAAGTATTACTGAATAAGGTTTACGTCTAACAGCTTCAGTTAATTGTCCTCCCTCTTCATAACCTACATAACCTGGAGGAGCTCCTAAAAGTCTTGCTACGGCATTTTTCTCCATGTATTCACTCATGTCTAATCTTAAAAGTGCGTCTTCTTCATCAAATAAAGCAGTCGCAAGAGATTTTGCTAGTTCTGTTTTACCAACACCTGTAGGACCCATAAAGAAAAAAGATCCAATAGGTCTTTTAGGACTTTTCATACCAACACGAGCTCTTCTAATTGCAGCAGAAACTACTTCTATAGCTTTTTCTTGTCCAATAACTTTTTCACTGAGTTCTTCCTCTAGATTGATTAATTTATTACGTTCATTTGAAACTACTTTAGAAATTGGAATGCCTGTGATTTTTGAGATAACATCAGCAATATCATCAGGTTCAACTTGATATTTAAAAGGGAAATTTAGATTATTTTTGATTTTATTAAAGTTCTCTTCAACTTTTTGTATTTCATTATTTATTTCACTTAATTCTAATTCAAGCTTTTCTAAATAATTCAGATCATTTGCAATCTCGGGATTTGATTTATCCTTAATTTGTTTATTTAGCTTATCTTCTTCTTTCATCAAAATAGATAAATGCTCCATTTCTTCTTGGAAATTGTTCCAATTGTCCAAAAGAACGTTCAATTTTGCCTCTGATTTTTGTCTCGCATCAAATAGTTTTTCTTGAGCTTCGATATTTTCTCCTTGCAAATCATTGAGTTTTTCATTTATATTGTGAAGTTCGTTTTCTTGTTGGAGAATTATTGGAGGCTTATTATTAGACTCGATTTTTAACTGTGCAGCTGCTTCATCAATTAAATCTATAGCTTTATCAGGAAGACATTTATCGCTGATGTATCTGTCGGCTAATTTTGCAGAATAGTGTACAGCCTCTTCAGAAATTTTTATACCATGATGTGATTCATATTTCTTTTTAATACCTTGCAGTATTTTTGCGCTTAATTCTACTGAAGGTTCATTAACAGCTATCTTTTGAAAGCAATTGTTCAATGCCTGATCTTTTTCAATAGTTTCACGAAACTTTTCAGGTGTTGTTGTGCCGATACATCTAAAATCACCCTCAGCTAGTAAAGGTTTTAAGATATTACTAATGTCGGTAGAAGATCTGTCAGAACTTAATATTGAGTGAATTTCATCAATAAATAGAATAATTCCTTGGCTTGGGTTGTTTAATTCCTGCATTATCAAGCTTAGACGTTCCTCTAGTTGGCCTCTAAATTTTGTCCCAGAAACTAAAGCACCTAAGTCAAGTGAAATAATTTTTAAGTCTTTTAAAGTATCAGGAACTTTTTTGTCTACAATTAATTGTGCAAGTAATTTTGCAATTGAGGTTTTACCAACTCCGGGATTGCCTATAAGTATAGGATTATTTTTGTTTCTTCTACAAAGTACCCTCATTAAATTATTAATCTCATTTTCTCTTCCTAAAACGGGGTCCAGTAAACCTTTTGTAGCTGATTCTGTTAAATCTTTTCCATAAATTGAAAGTGCTTTTTCATCTTCCCTAACCTGTTTTTTGGTTTCAATTTGAAGTTCACTTTTAGGTAATTGAACAATAGCTTTTTCTAATTTTTCATCTTTAACTAAAATATCTTTGTCTGATTCAAAATTAGATTGATTATTTATCTCAATTACATTCTCGTAATCAAAAGAATCTTTTGATTGATTAATATTTGGGAAAAACTTTAATTCTTCCTCTAATTTTTCTATTGAAAGATTACTTTCTTCAAAAACATAATTTCCAATTCTTAAATCCCTTCCAAGAGCAATAAGTAAATGTGGGATTTCTATTAATCTCGATCCCCATTGAAGTTTAACCTGATTCGCATTATCTAATAAAATTTCTAAGTCTTCTCCGATAGTAAAAATATCTGACTCATTTGTTGGTGTCTCTTCTAAAAAATCTTCTGTTATATCTAAAACTGTATCTTGGTCGATTGATAATTTTTCAATGAAAGCAAAGAATTCACTAGATGAGAACAAAGTATGAATTATGTGTTCAATATTAAATTCGCTATGATCCCATTTTTTTGCTGTTTCTTCCCCCAATAAAAGAAGATTCCAACTGATATCGCTAAAAAGTTCAGGATTGGATGTAAGTGTTTCTCTCATAAAACTATAAAAACTATAGTTGATTATTAATTAATATTCTAAATAGGTTTTATATGAATAATCATCTAAAAATTTTCAAATTGTAAGATGAATTTGGGCAAATGATTATGAGAGGGGTTGCGGGAACTTTGGAATCAATAAAAGAGTTAACTAATAGTTAAGTAATATATTAAGTTGTTCAGAAGTTGAAAATTTTATTTGGTTAACATATATATTTCAGATATTAGCCAAATAGTTCAGCTATTAATAGGATTTAAATAGTAATAATTAAATTGTGAAAGAAGCTATTGATTTTCTTATTGACACTATTGAAGCTAGGCAAGTCCTTGATTCAAGAGGCAATCCCACTGTAGAGGCAGAAGTATTTTTGGAAAGTGGGGCAAGTGGTAGAGCAATTGTTCCTAGTGGAGCCAGTACTGGTGCTCATGAGGCTCATGAATTAAGAGATGGTGGTTCAAAATTTATGGGCAAAGGTGTTTTAAATGCTGTTAATAAAATTCATGAAACAATATCGCCGGCCTTATGCGGTTTGTCAGCTTTAGATCAAACCACAGTAGATAACTTAATGATTGAAATTGATGGAACTCCAAATAAGTCTAACCTTGGGGCAAATTCAATCCTTGCCGTAAGTCTTGCAACTGCTAGAGCGTCAGCAAATGCTTTAGACTTACCTCTTTATAGATATCTTGGAGATCCTTTATCAAATCTTCTTCCAGTACCATTAATGAATGTAATAAATGGTGGTGCTCATGCACCAAATAGGCTCGATTTTCAGGAATTTATGCTTGTCCCACATGGAGTGAAAAATTTTAGTGAATCACTAAGAATGGGTACAGAAATTTTTCACTCATTAAAATCATTACTTGAGAAAAAGGGGTTATCTACTGCTGTAGGCGATGAGGGCGGATTCGCTCCTGATTTATCATCGAGCGAAGAAGCAGGAGACTTACTGTTAGAAGCTATTCAAAAAGCAGGATTTATTCCTGGTGAGCAAGTTTCTTTAGCTTTAGATGCCGCTAGTACTGAATTTTATAACAATGGTATTTATAAATATGAAGGAAAAAGTTTAAATAGTTCTGAAATGATTTCATATCTTTCAAGATTAGTTTCTAATTATCCAATAGTTTCAATAGAAGACGGTTTAGCAGAAGATGATTGGGAGGGTTGGTCTGAGTTAAATAAAGAACTTGGAAATAAAGTTCAGCTTGTTGGTGATGATTTATTTGTTACGAATACAGAAAGATTAAGAAAAGGGATTATTGAAAAATCTGCTAATTCAATCCTAATAAAAGTAAATCAAATTGGGACATTAACCGAAACTTTAGAAGCAATCGATTTAGCAAAAACCTCCGGCTTCACTAGTGTTATAAGTCATAGAAGTGGTGAGACTGAAGATACAACCATTGCTGATTTATCTGTCGCCACAAGATCTGGTCAGATCAAGACAGGCTCTTTGAGTAGAAGTGAAAGGATTGCAAAATACAATAGGCTTTTGAAAATTGAAGAAGAATTGGGAAATCAAGCAAGATTTGCTGGGGCTTTAGGTTTAGGTCCAAAAAAAATATAATTTTTTCTAGCGCTTTAGTTTTTCTAAACGGGAGCCTTTACTCATACTTAATTGGCATCTTATCCAATCAATGCTTATAGGCAGTGCAAAAAATAATGGTAACAATGCAAAGTTATTTTGTTTATTTGTTACGAGTAAAGCAGATGCAATTGATAAGCTTCCAATAAGAATTGAATGACCTAATGTTTTTTGAGCAGTAAACATTTTTTTAAATTGTCTATCAGACTCTCCCATTCTTATTTGTAATTGAAGATCACCTTGCTCTAATCTTTCTAAACTTTCATCTATTCTTTTGGGAATTCCTACAGCTTTGGATCCTAGTTCACCTACTTGCCTTCCGAATTGGTTGATTAAGTCGTTAGGAGTTTGATTATTAGAAGTCATAAGTTCTATTAAGTAAGGCTTGGTAACTGATACAAGATTAAACCCTGGGTCAAGCATTCTGCCAACTCCTTCAAAAGTTGACAAAGCTCTCATTACAAATATTAAATCTACTGGTAGTTGAAATGGAGTTTCATAAACAAGTTCGTATAAATCTCCAGATAATTTTTCAATTATATTTGGACTAAATGGTGGAGTTAAGGCTTCTTTAAGCATTAACCTCACTAATCTTCTTACTGGTCCAATATCAATATCTTTTGAAATTAGACCAGCTTGTTGCAGTTGACTTACAAGTGATGAAGCATCTCTTAAAGCAGCAGACTTAACCATTGCACCAAGACTCGTTTGAAGATTATTTGAGATATTACCCATCATTCCAAAATCATAAAAAATTAATTTACCACTATTTGAAACTGCTAGATTCCCTGGATGAGGATCTGCATGAAAAAAACCATAATTTACTAGTTGTTTTAGATAGCTGATAGCACCAATTTCAGCAATTTTTGGTAAATCTATTCCTTGGGATTGTAATTTTTCTAAATCGCTTATTTTTGTTCCTTCTAAATAACTTAAACAAAGCACTTTTTCACTACTCATATCCCAAATTACTTCAGGAACTTCAACATTTTCATCATCAAGAAATTGCAGTCTAAACCTCGCTGCATATTGTGCTTCACAATTAAAATCAAGTTCTTTCAATAGAACTTTCCTGCACTCTTTAGCAATCTCAACCCAATTTCTACCTCGACTCCAATTCTTGTTTTTCTGCAGCAAACCTGCTATTTGTTGCATTATACCTAAATCGATAATAAATAATTCTTTTAAATTGGGCCTTTGGACTTTAAATACTACTCTTTTCCCATCTTTTAGTATCGCTCTATGCACTTGAGCTAGTGATGCTGATCCTACCGGATCAGATATTATTTGATCTATTTCATCAAACTTTGATCCTAGTTCTTTTCTAATAGTTTCTTCAATTTGCTCAAATGAAAAATTAGGAACTCGATCCTGTAATTTGGATAATTCTTTAATCCAAGTATTAGGAATTAAATCGGGTCTAGCAGATAATAATTGCCCAATTTTAATAAATGCTGAACCAAGTTTAATTAATTGATTAGTAAACCATCTAGCTCGTTGTATTTGGACCTTAGTTTTTTTATTGCGATTAGTTTGGAAAATTGTAAATCTAACATTATCTATCCACAAATTTATAAAAAGCGAAATTAGGGTTATCCAAATAAGAAAGCCCCTCCTTAATTTCTTTAAATTATCATCAAGAATTTGATAACTCATTTCATTTGATTATTCATTTTTTTATTAAATATTTCAATTTGATTTTTAATAACTTCAATTTCATTTAAAGCTTTTTTTATTTTGGGATTTTGATAATTATCTTCGGTTGTTTTTTCTTGAAAATTCTCTGACTTTTCCATCTTTGAGGCTTCTTCTATTATAGATTCTTTCAAGCTATTAAATTCTTTTTTGAGTATTTCTGGAGCATCCTGTGCAATATTTGTCGCTTCTTCAATTTTCTCAACCAATATCTCGCTTAATTTTTCGGTTACTTTTTTGATAGCAGCTTTTAAAAGGTAATCAGAATTGGTCATGAAAAATATAATGTTTCGTTAGCAATTAATTTACTCATCTTGTTCTAATAATAGATCAATAGAGAACAATTCAGTTAACCGATCTTTTTGATAATTAGATTTTTATTTTTCCTATGTAAGTTTGTTTCTATATTATGCTTTTTTCTTTTTTTTATTTTAACTTATATTTATACACAGGTTAGGTATTAACATTTAAGGTATCTTCTAACCAAAAACTCATCTAATTAACTATAAAAAGGAGTTTTATTAAATTGGAAATCATTGAGTCAGATGTAGTTATTATCGGAGGAGGTCCAGCCGGATGCACTTGTGCACTTTATACATCTCGTTCAAATTTAAAGACAGTAATTTTAGATAAAAATCCATCTGTCGGAGCCTTAGCAATAACTCATCAGATAGCTAATTATCCTGGTGTGCCGGTCGATATAAGTGGAGAGAAATTACTTACTCTAATGAGAGAACAGGCTGTGGAATATGGTACAGATTACAGAAGAGCACAAGTGTTTGGAATAGACGCTAGTGGAGAATGGAAAATGGTTTATACACCTGAGGGTACCTTCAAGGCTAAAGCACTTGTTCTTGCAAGTGGAGCTATGGGGAGGCCTGCATCATTTAAGGGAGAAGCGGATTTTCTTGGGAAAGGAGTAAGTTATTGTGCTACGTGTGATGGAGCTTTTTATAAAAATAGGGAAGTTGCCGTTGTTGGAGTAAACAAAGAGGCAATTGAAGAGGCAACTGTTCTTACTAAATTTGCGTCTACTGTACATTGGATTACATCGAGTGATCCTAAATCAGATAATGAAGAAGCTATGGAATTGATGGATAATTCAAATATAAAACATTGGAGTAGAACCAGATTATTGGAAATATTGGGTGATGAAATGGGTGTGAATGGAGTTGTTGTGAAAAATAAGCAAGAAGAAAATCCTATAAATTTAAATTTAGATGGAGTCTTTGTGTATATGAGTGGTTCAAAGCCAATTACTGATTTTTTAGGCGATCAAATTGCTTTAAAAGAGGACGGAGGAGTGATTGTGGATGACTTTATGTCCACAAACTCTAATGGAGTTTGGGCTATTGGAGATATAAGAAATACACCATTTAAGCAAGCCGTTGTTGCAGCTTCTGATGGATGTATTGCAGCAATGTCAATTGATAGGTATTTGAATAGTAGAAAAAATATAAGAGTAGATTGGATTCATTCTTAAAAAATTAAATATTATTTTTTTGATTTATAGTGGTGTTGCTTCTGAAATATAAGCTACTCCTCCATAATAACTAAGATCATCTCTAATATTATCTCTCATTTTATCTATTAACTCTTGTTCACAAAAAACAATTACATGAGCATTTGATCCTAATCCTGTAAATTCCATATCCTCGGTAACCACTCTTTCAGGACCTCTACCTGTAGCATGTTTCATCACTGTATATCCTGGAACATTAGCTTTTTCCAAGGTTTTAATGATTGCATCTAGTTCTCTTTCACTAAATATTAAATCTAATCTTTTCATTTTTATAGAGGAGATAGTGGGATAATGGTATTTACTAAACTCATATATATTGGAATACCAAGAACGATATTAAATGGGAAAGTTAGCCCTAGTGTTGTTGAAATGTAATAACTAGATTTAGCTTCTGGGACTGTCATCCGCATAGCGGCAGGAACTGCAAGATATGAGGCGCTAGCACATAAAACCACAAATAAAAGTGAATTGCCAGGTCCTAAAGATAAAAATCTTGCAATGAATACACCCATAAATGCATTAAATAAAGGCATGAAAATTGCAAAGCCAATTAAAAATGAACCTGCACTTTTCAATCTAGGCAATCTTTGAGCAGCCACTATTCCCATATCCAACAGAAAGAAGCATTCTGCTCCATAGAATAATTGTCCAGTAAATGGTTCCATTTTTGTAATACCTGAAGGATTACTGGAAGCCGTTAGAAATCCTACAATTAAGCTTGAAAGCAATAAATATACTGATCCATTCAAAAGTGATTCATGCAATATTGCGCTTAGATGCATTTTTCTTGAATTAGGTCTGTTTTTGGGAGCTGCAAATTTTACAAGTAGTAATCCAACTATTATTGCAGGGGACTCCATTAGAGCTAAGGCGCCAACCATAAATCCATCAAAAGCTATTTTTTGACTTTCTAAAAAACTTTCTGCAGAAATAAATGTAACAGCACTTATTGAACCATAAGCTGCTGCTATCGCTGCTGAATTAAAGACATCAAACTTAAATCTTAAAATTAAAAATCCAATTAGGGGTATTAATAATGACATTAGTATTGCAGCGCTTAAAGTCGGCAATACTTGATCATTAAATCCACTTTTTTGGATCTCTATACCTCCTTTAAAACCAATAGCTAAAAGCAGATATAATGAGAAGAGTTTAGGTAATGGGGCTGGTATTTCTAAATCAGATTTAAAGAATACTGATATTGCTCCAATCAAAAAGAAAAGAACTGGCGGGGCTAATACATTTTGTAGAATTGGATTTATTTCCATAAATTATTAGGCTAGTTCATTTAGAGCGGTCTCTAAGGCTTCTTTTCTTGTTTCAATGATGCCTTCAACTCCAAACTTAGCTAATCTATCTTTCACTTTTTCATTTGCTCCAGCAACAAATGCTTTTCTGGAATTATTTTTTGCTTCTTGCATCATATCCTCTATTGCGAGGGTCGCCGTAACTCCAAGTCTTGGTACATCAGTGATATCTAATATCAAAACCTTGTAGTTTCTTACAAGCATCATTCTCTCAGATATACCTTTAGCTGCTCCAAAGCTAAGCGGTCCTTTTAGTCTAAACAACATTACTTCTCCAGAACATCTATCTAGAAGTGCTTTTTCATCAGCAGGCAATGCATTTTTTGCTTGATCATCTTCTGACAAAGGATTATCCTCATCCATTCCTTCTAGTTGAGTTTCGGTTATTGAATCAATAGTGAGCATATTTGCTATGAATACACCGACTAAAACTGCCCAAATTAAATCCCAAAAAACAGTCATTAAAAGTACACCGTACATCACTACTGATGTTTTTAAAGATAATTTGTGAGCTCTCCTCAAGAATCCCCAATCAATAATATCTAGCCCTACTTTTATAAGAATTCCTGCTAATAATGCAGTTGGTATTTGCTCAGCTAAAGGTCCTGCACCAACTAAAACTATCAACAAAACAATCGAGTGAACCATGCCAGAAATGGGAGTTGATCCTCCAGATTTAACATTTATAACTGTTCTCATGGTTGCTCCCGCTCCAGGTAAACCTGAAAACAGACCTGCAACAGCATTTCCTATTCCTTGACCAATAAGTTCTCTATCAGAATTATGTTTTGTTTGAGAGATATTGTCTGCTACTAGAGATGTTAGTAATGAGTCAATTGCACCAAGAACTGCTAGGACTAATCCTGCTTTGAAAATTATTGGGAAATATTGACTAAAACTTGGGAAATTTAAAGATGGAACTCCCCTTGGAATTTCTCCAATTCTATCAATAGCTCCATCTCCAAAAATTAATATTGATATTGGAGTAACTATCAATAGGGCCAAGAGAGGAGAAGGCACCCACTGACTAATTTTTCTAGGAGTAAGAAATACAATACCTAGTGTCATTATTGCTACTCCAATAGCAGCACCATTGGGCTGGAAATTTGAAAAAACAGTAGTTAAAGATTCAACTACTCCACCTCGAGTGCTAATTCCAAGCAATGGTCCAATCTGAAGCGCAATGATTATTACTCCAATACCAGACATAAATCCTGAAACAACAGAATATGGAACTAGAGTGATGTATTTACCTAGTTTTAGAATCCCGAATAATATTTGCAGTAAGCCGCCAATGATCACCGCTGCCATAACTAAAGGTAAAATTTGTCCTGCAGAAAGATCTCTTGGAACTCCTTCTGCTGCTAAGCCTGCAACTACGCCTGCAACTGTTACACTCATAGGACCGGTTGGTCCACTAACTTGAGCAGGTGTTCCGCCGAATAATGCGGCTAAAAAACCAACTACTACTGCTCCATATAGTCCATAAATTGCTCCGCCAGGTCCTAATGCAGCATTACCGAAAGCAAGAGCGAGAGGTAAAGCCACTACTGCGGCTGTAATGCCTCCAAGAATATCGCCCCTTACATTTTTTAAATGAAATCCATTAATTATTTTCAAAGATGCTCTCCTTAAAATAAATACTTAACTAAAAGATATTATCTCTTTATGACGTAAATTTGTAAAAAATGAAGTTTGTGCAAAATATTTTTGTAACTTTTTTTTCTCTTATTAAATAAAATTTAGTTAATTTTCCTGAACAAAAGTAGTCTCTGATTGACTTATGTGCGAGGCAAGCGATTAATGTATTAGATAAATATTTTTCAATTTAAATTATATTCAAATGAATTCGATTATTCGTCCTAGAAGATTAAGAAGAACTAAGGCAATTAGAGAAATGGTTAGAGAAAACCATCTAATGGCATCGGATTTTATATATCCATTATTTATTCATGAAAAAGATTATAAAGAGGAAATTTCAGCAATGCCCGGAACTTATAGATGGGATATGAATGGCTTAATAAAGGAGGTTACTAGGGCATGGGAATTGGGAATAAAGTGTGTAGTTCTTTTCCCAAAAATTAACGATAGCTTGAAGAGTGAAGATGGAATAGAGTGTTTTAATGAAGACGGTTTAATACCTAAAGCTATTCGAATATTAAAAAAAGAGATTCCAGAAATGGCAATAATGACAGATGTTGCCTTGGACCCATACTCTTGTGATGGTCATGATGGATTAGTTGATGAAACTGGAAAAATATTGAACGACGAAACAATCGAAATTTTAAAAAAACAAGCTTTAACACAAGCAAGAGCTGGAGCAGATTTTATTGGGCCTAGTGACATGATGGATGGGAGAGTAGGAGCAATCAGAACTGCTCTTGATAGTCAAGGATTTAGTGAAGTAGGTATTATTAGTTACACAGCAAAATATTCATCTGCTTATTATGGTCCATTTAGAACTGCTTTAGATTCGGCCCCTAGAGAAAATAGTAAGAAAATAATTCCAGACAATAAGTCTACATATCAAATGGACCCTGCCAATTCAAAAGAGGCTTTAATTGAATCTGCATTAGATCAGTATGAAGGAGCTGATATTTTGATGGTAAAACCAGGAATTTCATACTTGGATATTGTTTATAGATTAAGCACTTTTTCAAATAAACCTATAGCTGCTTATAACGTTAGTGGGGAGTATTCCATGGTAAAGTCTGCTGCTATGAAGAACTGGATTAACGAAAAAGATATTGTTTTAGAAACATTGCTTAGTTTTAAAAGAGCAGGAGCAAAATTAATACTCACTTATCATGCTTGTGATGCATCTCAATGGTTGCAGGATAATTAAAAACTCATTATTAACAAAAATTTGGTTTATTCTTAGTTAAGTAATGAATTAGATTCTTTGTTTTGAAGTTTTTACAAGGAGTAAATAGGATTGGCCACATTGCACTTAGAGTAGAAAATCTCGAAAGGGCGAAATCTTTTTATATTAAGCTGGGTATGAATTTAGTTTGGGATGATAAAGATTGGTCTTATTTAGAAGCTGGTAAAGGAAAAGATGGACTTGCGTTGTTAGGCCCTAGCTACAAAGCTGCAGGACCTCACTTTGCCTTTCATTTTGAAAACAAAAAAGAAGTGGAAAATATTCAAAATGATTTAAAAAATTCTGGTGTAAAAGTTGGTCCTTTACATGAACACAGAGATGGAACAGCATCTTTTTACATGAAGGATACTGAAGGAAACTGGCTCGAGATGCTTTATGTTCCTCCTGAAGGGATTCAATCGAATGTTTGATTCTTTTTTTGTATGCAAGAGAAAATTTATTCTAAAAAATCATATTCAGATTACACCTTAGAAGAAGAATCTATAAGCCTTTTAGAGTGGGATGCATTAAAAACGCATTTATCTTCATTCGCCTCAACGGAAATGGGTAAAAGAGCAATTTTAAATTTTGGTATTCCTTCAGAATACGAATCATCTAAAAGACTTTTGAATGAAACTGTTGAAATAAATGAGCTAGAAAAAAATTTAGATAAATCAATTAGTTTTTCTGGTGTTTTTGATATTAGCAGAAATATTGAAATTTGTTCTAAAGGAGGTGTAATTTCATCTTCTGAATTGTTAGAAATAGCGAAAACAATTGCTGCAGCTAGAAATTTAAAAAGAATCTTATTAGATTTTGAACAAAGGCCTTATGTTTCATCATTTGCAAAAAATTTAATTGACCATCAGAATATCGAAACGATTTTTAAAAAAGGCATTGAATCTAATGGGAGGATTTCAGACAATGCTAGTAATGAACTATCTATTATTAGAAAAGAATTATTATCTAAGAAACTTGAAAGAAAAATATTAGTTGAGAAATTTATTCAAAAGAATTTAGCATACTTGCAAGATACTACTATTGGAGATCGATATGGTAGGCCGGTTTTAGCAGTGAAAGTTAATTATGTAGATAAATTTAAAGGCATAATTCATGACTCTTCATCCTCAGGAAATACAGTATATTTTGAGCCTGATAGTGTAGTAACTAAAGGTAATAAGATTGCTTCTTTAGAGGCTAGGATCACAGCAGAAGAATTTAAATTACTTAAGAAATGGTCCCAAGTTGTTAGTGATAATTCAGAAAATCTTATTGAAATGGCATCCATTTTATTAAGATTAGAAAATGCACTAACTCGTTCAAGATATTCGAAATGGATTGGAGGCAAAACTCCCACGTTTGAGAAAAATCCTATTATTTCTTTAATTGGTTTTTCTCATCCTTTATTGATTTGGGAACATAAGAAAAAAGGAGCCCCTCCCCCAGTGGCTGTCGATTTTCATATAAATAGAAATATTAAGGTTGTAGCTATAACAGGCCCAAATACGGGAGGTAAAACTGCAGCTTTAAAAGGTTTGGGTTTGTCTTTACTTATGGCTAGAGCAGGATTATTAATACCCTCAACTAATAATCCTATTATCCCTTTTTGTCCAAATATATTTGTGGATATAGGAGATAATCAATCATTAGAAGAAAACTTATCTACCTTTAGCGGGCATATATCTCGAATAAAAGAGATATTAGATTCACTTGATAATAAGAAAGGATTATCAGTTGTTTTGCTAGATGAGATTGGATCTGGTACAGATCCTCTTGAAGGGAGTGCTCTTGCGATTGCTTTATTAAAAGAATTTGCAAATAAATCTGATATCACATTAGCAACTACACATTATGGAGATATTAAGGCTTTAAAATATAATGACTCCAGATTTGAAAACGTATCAGTTGCCTTTGATGAGGATTCTTTGAAGCCAAAATATATACTCAACTGGGGTATTCCTGGGAGAAGTAATGCCTTGTCAATTTCAAAGAGAATTGGTCTCGATGAAAGCATACTTACTGAAGCTGCAAATTATCTAAAGCCAAAAGGAGTTGATAATATTAATTGTATTATTAAAGGACTTGAGGAAGAGAGGATTAAACAACAAAATTCTGCAGAAGCTGCTGCAGAACTGATTGCAAGGACTGAAATATTACATGATGAACTGAAGAGAAATTATGAATATCAAAAAATAAATGCTGAAAAAATCCAAGAAATCGAAAGGTCTAAATTATCAAAACATATTCTATCCGCTAAAAAAGAAGTAATAGATTTGATTAAAAAATTAAGAGATAAAAATGTTAGCGGGGATGATACGAGAATTATTGGAAAAAGATTAAAGGAAATTGAGACGGAACATTTAACTCAAAAAAAATTTGAAAAGTCAATATCATGGAATCCTCAGGTAGGGGATTTTGTAAAAATTAAAAGTCTAAATAGTACTGGACAAATCGTAGCTTTAGATAAAAAAGTTGGTTTTTATGAAGTTAAATGCGGTTCATTCAGAAGCACTTTATCAGTAAATGACTTTGAAGGTATTAATGGGGAAAAGCCTAATTTCAATAAGTCAAAAATTGAAATCAAATCTAAAAGAGAAGATTTTTCTTTTTCTAAAATTAGAACGAGTAAAAATACAATTGATGTAAGAGGACTAAGAGTTCATGAAGCCGAAATAATTATTGAGGAGAAAATTAGAAAATTTCATGGACCACTATGGATTGTTCATGGAATTGGAACAGGGAAATTAAAAAAAGGACTAAGAAATTGGTTATCAGGTTCAAATTTTGTTGATAAGATTGAAGATGCAGCCAACAACGAGGGTGGACCTGGTTGCAGTATTGCGTGGATAAAATAAAATTTAAAATGCCTAGAAAACAATTTAATAAGCTTATTAAGTGCAATTTATTGATCAAGCAAACATTATTCTTAAAGCTGGAAAAGGTGGAAATGGAATAGTTTCATTTAGAAGAGAAAAATTTGTTCCCGCAGGAGGACCTTCGGGGGGAAATGGTGGTAGAGGTGGTTCAATTATCTTGATGGCTGATAATAATCTTCAAACATTATTAGATTTCAAATTCAAACGCGAAATAATTGCTGAAGATGGATGCAAAGGAGGTCCTAACAAGAGATCAGGTGCTTCAGGTGAGGATACAATTCTTAAAGTTCCCTGCGGTACAGAAATAAGGGATATTAAAACCGGCATTATTTTAGGAGACTTAACTAAAGATAAACAGAGTTTAACTATTGCCGTTGGGGGAAGAGGTGGACATGGTAATGCTTACTATTTAAGTAATCAAAATAGAGCTCCAGAATCATTCACTGAAGGTCAAGATGGTGAGATTTGGGAGGTTCAATTAGAACTAAAACTTCTTGCAGAGGTTGGGATTATAGGCCTTCCAAATGCAGGGAAAAGTACTTTGATTTCCGTCGTGTCATCTGCTCGTCCAAAAATTGCAAATTATCCTTTCACAACTCTAATACCTAATTTAGGTGTAGTAAGAAAAATTGATGGGAATGGTTGTCTTTTTGCGGATATTCCTGGATTAATATCAGGAGCAGCTGATGGAGTAGGTTTAGGGCATGATTTTTTAAGGCACATCCAAAGAACGAAGATACTTGTTCACTTAATTGATGCAATTGCAGAAAATCCTTTACATGATTTTGAGATAATTGAGAAGGAATTAAAAAAATATGGGAAAGGACTGTTAGATAAAGAGAGGATAATAGTATTGAACAAAATGGAGCTGGTAGATGATGATTATTTGAAAATAATTAAAAAAAAGTTAGAAGATTTATCTAAAAAGAAAGTTTTAGTTATTTCTTCATCTTTAAAAAAAGGTATATCTTCACTGCTTTCTGAAGTATGGACAAGGATCTAATCTTAAATTAAAAATTTTTTTGAAAAAAATACACTTGATTTAATAATGAAAATTAGTCATAAATAAGATACTTCTCCCAAATAATATGAATTTCTATACTTGCTTTGATCAACAAGGAAAAATAATAGCTAGATGTCAAACGATTCAAGATATCGAGGTTTTGAAGAAAATGGGAAGACCAATTGTAGAAGTTAAGGAAATGAAAAATGAGGAGTCGGTTGTATGTTCGCTCACAGGAAGTCCATCCGACTTTAATAGAGATTACTAAATAATTTAACAAATAAAAAAAAGGGCTTTTAAAGCCCTTTTTTTATTTTCATTATCGATCAAATTAAACTTAATCATCATAAACAAGACACTCCGGTTCATCCGGATTAGCATCGCAGAAAAGTTCCAAAGCATTAGGGTCGTGTTTATCCTCTGGATGATGATCCTTATATTCCTCGAGTTCTTTTAACTCTTCAGTTAAATGTCTGACCTTTGGAAGATTGCCCTCTGCCTTTGCAGATTCGATTTCCGATTGATCTTTTTGGATGTGTTCGTCAATGGATTTCATTTTAAGCTTTTCGTACTTTAGTAGACATACATAACATAGTTAATTTCTTATAAAATTGCATTATCTATGAATTAAATAAGTGTTCATTACAACATCATTCTTGTTTTTCCGAAATTGATTTATATTTTTTAGGACTCTAATCTAATTATTTCCTCTAGCGATGGTAAAACTGGGATAATTTGATTTGGGTTTAAAGGGAATAAAGCTTTGTAGTAATCTTTTTTCCATTCATTGTCGAAGCATGTTTTATTTACATTAGATAATTTAAAGAATTTTAATCTCCATTCAATAATTTTTTTGAAACTTGATAGTTCTTGTTCACTACATTTGAAAAGTCTGCTATATATCAATTCCCATCTTATAAGCGTTGGAAAAAGGTAAATATCTGCGTAGGTTAACTCTTCTCCAAATATCCAGTCCCCTTTGTTTTTCTGTAGTAAATTTTCAACTTTATTTAATGCTGCGAAAAGATTTTGACTTGATTTTTCATAAGCTGTCTGGTTTCTGGCAAAACCACATTTATATACTCCATCATTAATACTGTTATTAACTAAATCTAAAAATTTTTGATCACAGTCCTTAATAGTTAATATCTGATATTTTAATTGAATTTTTAATGAATTTAGTAGTCTTGTTATATATGAACTTTCATTAGACAAAATATTTACTTCATCTTCTACAAAACTAATTAAAAGAGGTAATGTCGCTCTAAAAATAATCTTTTTGTTAGCTTTTTTGTAAAGGTCTGAAAGTCTCATAAATCCCTTAAATTTTGTATTGAAAATCCATTCGCCATGTTCAACATCTGCTTTTAAAAAAATAACTTTAACTTTTTTAGATAAATGTTTTATTTCGTGGACGAGTAAAGTTCTTTGACACCATGGACAAGAATTCCCAACCAATAAATAAATTTGTCCATTCTCATTATTGATATCGTATTGACTACCATTTGTTATACCTTTAGGCCTTTTATAATTACCATATAAATCTGATGGTGCGAAGCCATTCATTAATTGCGTCCAAAACCAAAACCAGAATTTTCTGGTGGCCTTTATAAGGTATTTATTTTGCATAAAATTTTATTTTTAAAGAAAAAATGACTGTTCAAAGAATACTTATCGTTTCAGGCACTCATGGGAATGAAATTAATCCTGTTTGGGCCGTTAAGCAATTTAAAAGAGGGGAAAATAGTTTAAATTATGGTATTGAGTATGAGTACATCATAGGTAATCCTGCTGCCTATGAAAAAGGGTGCAGATACATAGATGTAGATTTAAATAGATCTTTTAAAGAAAGTGAGAATTTTAATCAACACAAAAATAGCCTGTATGAAAATAAAAGAGCCAATTTTTTAGTAGATAAATTCGGAATAGAGGGATCTAAACCCTGTCAAATTGCAATTGATTTACATACTACTACTGCAAATATGGGAACAAGTATTGTTTTATATGGGAGGAGATTCAAAGATTTTTGTTTAGCTGCATTACTTCAGAACAAATTTGGATTGCCTATTTATTTGCACGAAAAAGATAAATCCCAAACAGGCTTTCTTGTAGAAGCTTGGCCATGTGGTTTAGTCATTGAAATAGGTGCTGTCGCACAAAATTTTTATGATCAAAATATCATAAATAGATTCTTAATAATAATTAAATCTTTAAGGGAAGAGATAGATAAATTGAAAAACAACCTTATAGAACTCCCAAAGGAATTGATTGTTCATGTTCATCAAGGGAGTATAGATTATCCAAGAGATGAAAAAGGAAATATTGATGGCTTAATTCATCCTGAAAGAATGAACCAAGATTGGAAATTGATTAAGAAAGGAGATCCATTATTTCTTAATAGCCAAGGAATAATTCACAAATATGATGGAGACCAATTGATCTGGCCTGTTTTTATCGGCGAAGTTGCTTATAAAGAAAAAAAAATTGCGATGAGCTACACGAAGAAAGAAGTTATTAGTTCTGACAATCAATGGGTTTATGAGTTTGAAAGCCTTTAAATTAAGAAAACAGAACAATAAACTAATTTCCTTAAATAAGGATTTATTATTAAATAGATAAGTTTATTTAATATTTAATGCTTTTATTTTTTTTTGCTAACTATTAATCCTCAAAAGCCTAAATTCTTTCGCTCCAATAGATCACAGCTCCAAAAGCCTCTAATTGCAGTCTTCTATGCTTAGCCTCTCTTAGGGAAACTACCTCTTTCGATCTTTTTCCGTTAAGAAGCCATTCGATTATTACCAAGTTTAATCCTCAATAACAAAGAAAATATTAAGATATGATGGTTCTTTTCTTCGATATTGCAAAAAATAAGTTTACTTAAAGAAAAAAAATTACACATTTTTAGCGATTTTGGTCTAAAATCTTCGAAGCGGAAAATGTTTTCCGTTTTTATTTACACGTCTCACTTTAGAGACATATTTTACGAACTCATGACAACTATTCAGCAGCAGCGTTCTTCGCTGTTAAAAGGTTGGCCACAGTTTTGTGAGTGGGTAACATCAACTAACAACAGAATTTATGTTGGTTGGTTCGGCGTCTTAATGATCCCATGCCTACTTACAGCAGCGGCTTGCTTCATCGTTGCATTCATCGCAGCACCACCAGTAGACATCGACGGAATTAGAGAGCCAGTTGCTGGTTCATTCCTATACGGAAACAACATCATCTCAGGTGCAGTTGTTCCTTCATCTAATGCTATTGGTCTACACTTCTACCCAATCTGGGAAGCAGCTACTGTAGATGAGTGGTTATACAACGGTGGTCCTTACCAGCTTGTAATTTTCCACTTCCTAATTGGTATCTCAGCATACATGGGAAGACAGTGGGAGCTTTCATACCGTTTAGGTATGCGTCCTTGGATCTGCGTTGCATACTCTGCACCAGTTTCAGCAGCTTTCGCAGTATTCCTTGTATACCCATTCGGTCAAGGTTCATTCTCTGACGGAATGCCTCTAGGTATCTCTGGAACATTTAACTTCATGTTTGTTTTCCAGGCAGAGCACAACATTCTTATGCACCCATTCCACATGGCTGGTGTTGCTGGTATGTTCGGAGGATCTTTATTCTCTGCTATGCACGGTTCACTTGTTACTTCATCTCTAATCAGAGAAACAACTGAGACAGAATCTCAGAACTATGGTTACAAGTTCGGACAAGAAGAAGAAACATATAACATCGTTGCAGCTCATGGCTACTTCGGTCGTTTGATCTTCCAATATGCAAGTTTCAACAACAGCAGAAGTCTTCACTTCTTCTTAGCTGTATTCCCAGTTGTTTGTGTATGGTTAACTTCAATGGGTATCTGCACAATGGCATTCAACCTTAACGGTTTCAACTTCAACCAGTCAGTTGTTGATGCAAACGGTAAGATTGTTCCTACATGGGGTGACGTTCTTAACAGAGCTAACCTAGGTATGGAAGTAATGCACGAGCGTAACGCTCACAACTTCCCACTTGATCTAGCAGCAGCTGAGTCTACAACAGTAGCTCTTTCAGCTCCAGCTATCGGTTAAGCTTAAAGTTCTTAAACGTACAAGCCCCCTTTTTGGGGGCTTTTTTTTGTTTAATTTTCAATTGGTTTCATATAATGTTTATATATAGATAAAACATTTGATATTTCTATGAGTAGTAGTTTTGGGAAAATTTTTCGTGTTAGTACTTTTGGAGAATCACATGGTGGTGCAGTAGGAGTTATCCTTGATGGATGTCCCCCTAAGTTAAAAGTAGATATTAATCTTATACAAGATGAATTAGATAGGCGCAGACCAGGCCAAAGTGACATTACAACACCCCGAAATGAAGAAGATAAAATTGAAATATTAAGTGGGATAAAGGAAGGGCTAACACTTGGAACTCCAATAGCTATGTTGGTAAGAAACAAGGATCAAAGACCAGGAGACTATGATAATTTAGAGCAGGTATTTAGACCTTCTCATGCAGATGGTACATATCATCTGAAATATGGAATTCAGGCAAGTTCTGGCGGTGGAAGAGCCTCTGCAAGAGAAACAATTGGGAGAGTAGCTGCAGGTGCTGTAGCAAAACAATTACTAAAAAGCTTCTGTAACACTGATATACTATCTTGGGTAAAGCGTATACATGATATTGATTCTGATATAAATAAAGAGAAGATTTCTCTCAAAAAAATAGATTCTAATATTGTTAGATGTCCTGATGAAAAGGTATCAAAAGAAATGATCGAGCGAATTAAGGAATTAAAGCGTCAAGGAGACTCTTGCGGCGGAGTTATTGAATGTTTAGTCAGGAATGTTCCTTCTGGCCTTGGAATGCCTGTTTTTGATAAATTAGAAGCTGATTTAGCAAAGGCTTTGATGTCTTTGCCTGCCACGAAAGGCTTTGAAATAGGTTCAGGTTTCTCTGGTACTTATTTGAAAGGAAGCGAACATAATGATGCCTTTATTAAATCTGATGATATTAAGAAGTTAAAAACAATATCTAATAATTCTGGCGGAATACAGGGAGGAATAAGTAATGGCGAAAATATTGAGATGAAGATAGCTTTTAAACCTACAGCAACAATAGGGAAAGAACAGAAAACAGTAAATTCTGAAGGTAAAGAAGTTTTGATGAAAGCAAAAGGTAGACATGATCCATGCGTTCTACCAAGAGCAGTTCCTATGGTTGATGCTATGGTGGCCTTAGTACTTGCTGATCATTTACTTCTGAATCAAGCTCAATGTGGCTTAATGAATAATTAGTAGTTTTGTTAAATAAATTATATTTATCTTTTATTTAATTATTTTTGAGCCATTCAAATATTTTTGGATCAAATTTTTTATTTATAAAACCTTTATCTCCAATCACTATTGCTTTATATCCTAAAGATTTATAAGTTTTTACATCATTGATTGATAGTCCTCCAGCAGCTATGAAATCAATATTTTGATAGTTGAGTATATTTATAGAACTATCTTTACTTTTTATTGGGTAAATTTTGATAATGTTGCAATTTAAATTTATCGCTTCCTTAAGATCCTTTAAATTATTAATTCCAGGAATTAATAAATAATTCTTTGACTGTGCATAATTGAAAAGATCTTTATCCCAAAATTTCATCATCGAAAAATTTAATCCAATTTTTAAAGAATCTTCTATTGATTGCTTATTGACTATGGAGGCAGAGCCTAAATTAATTCTTGGATATTTAATTTTGATATCGGATACAAAATCTGACCAATTTTCGTTGTTAGACCAACTTATTTCAATATTCTTTAATCCAGATTTTACTAAGCTTTCTAATTCCTCAAGAAATAAATTTCTTATAGAGGTATTTGAGTAAATATTATCTTTAGGTTTTATAAGTAAAAAAAAAGACTCTTTTTTCAGGAACTTCGAAAAAGAATCCTCTTTACTATTCATTAAAAAATTAAACTTTTACGCTTAAATATAGTTTGCGACTTTTACTTCTGAGCGATTAAGCAAATCTTGTATATCTTCAGTATCTATAGTTTCTCTTTCAATTAGCATTTGAGCCATTTCGTCCAGAACAGTTCTATTATCTGACAAAACTTTTGTAGCTCTCTTATAGGCAACATCAACAAGTTCTGAAACCTCTACATCAATTGTTGCAGCTGTGTCTTCAGAAAAATCTCTGGTAGAGCTCATATCTCTTCCCAGAAACATTCCACCTTGAGATTGACCTAGAGCGACTGGACCTATTTTTTCACTCATGCCAAATTTAGTAATCATTTGTCTTGCTACATTGGCAACTTGCTGTAAGTCATTTGAAGCTCCAGTAGTAACCTCTTCTTCTCCATAAACTATTTCTTCAGCGACTCTTCCACCAAGAGCTACAGCCATTTGATTTTGAAGGTAAGAACGAGAGTAAAGACCAGATTCCATTCTTTCTTCACTTGGAGTAAAGAAGGTTAAACCTCCAGCTTGACCTCTAGGAATTATTGAAACTTTTGCTACAGGATCATAATCAGGCATTAATGCTCCAACGAGTGCATGTCCAGCTTCGTGATAAGCAACTAATTCTTTTTTCTTATCACTGATGACTCTATCTTTCTTTTCTGGACCAGCCATAACTCTCTCAATGGCATCACCGACTTCATCATTGCTAACTGTATCAAGGTCTTTTCTAGCTGCTAATATTGCTGCTTCATTTAGAAGATTAGCTAAATCTGCACCAGTAAATCCCGGAGTTCTTCTAGCAACTTTATCTAAATCAACGTCTTTTGAAAGTGTTTTATCTTTCGCATGAACATTTAAAATTTGTAGTCTTCCAGCGTAATCTGGTCTATCGACCGTTACCTGTCTATCGAATCTTCCAGGACGCATTAAAGCTGAATCTAAGACATCAGGTCTGTTGGTGGCAGCTACTATTATTATTCCTGAATTACCTTCGAAACCGTCCATTTCAGTTAGGAGTTGGTTTAATGTTTGTTCTCTTTCATCATTTCCTCCGCCCATACCAGCACCTCTTTGTCTTCCAACTGCATCTATTTCATCAATGAAAACAATACAAGGAGCATTCTTTTTAGCTTGTTCAAAAAGGTCTCTCACTCTGCTAGCTCCAACACCTACAAACATTTCTACAAATTCTGAACCTGATATTGAGAAAAAAGGGACACCTGCTTCTCCAGCTACTGCTTTTGCTAGTAATGTTTTTCCTGTACCAGGAGGGCCTACAAGAAGAACACCTTTTGGAATTTTTGCTCCAACTGCAGTAAATCTATCTGGACTCTTAAGAAAGTCTACGACTTCAGTGAGTTCTAATTTTGCACCTTCAACACCAGCAACATCTGAAAAGGTTACTTGTGTAGATGGTTCCATTTGTAGTCTGGCTTTGCTCTTGCCAAAACTCATGGCAGGATTACCACCTCCAGCATTACCGCTTTGAGATCTTCTGAAAAGAAAAAATAAGCCTCCAATCAAAAGTACAGGGAAAATCAAGCTACTTACAGCTTGTTGCCATGGATTAGCTAATTTTGTTGGAGTTACAGCAATATCTACATTATTTTCGGTTAGGATTTTCAATAAATCTTTGTCTGGGGCTAAATTAACCTCAGATCTGCTTCCGTCATTTTCAACAACTTGAGCAGTCGCATTATCTGGAGATATTAGTACTCTACTGATTTCTTTATCTTGGACTGCTTCTATAAAATCACTATATCTTAAGGTCTTTGTAGTATTTTCTGTACTTGGTTTATCAAATAAAGAAGTACCAATAAAAATTACAGTAATAACAGCTAGAACGTAAAGTCCTACGTTTCTCCAACGTTTGTTCACGATAAATAATTTTTTAATATTTACATGATACTAATAATAAAACATTATTAAGAGCGTCTTAGAACATCTACTACACTTTTAAATGCAAACCATTCAGGAATTGGTTCGCCATTCCTCAATTTCTTTCTAAATTCTGTACCACTAAGTTTCATAATTTCATAATTAAATTCTTTAGCTTCTTCAGCTGTGATATATCCTTTCTCCTTTGTATAAACTAAATTTTTTGAAGGAACAGTCTTCATCATCAATTCGTCTGCACATTTATTCGCAAAATTCTGGGCATCATATGGGCCATAAAAATCTTCACCAGTTGCTGATGACTTACAGCCAGCCATATCCCTACCGATAATAAAATGGGTGCAGCCATAATTTCTCCTGATTATCATATGTTGAAGAGCTTCTCTGGGCCCAGCCATATGCATTGAATAAGGTAAAAAAGCCCATTTTATTCTTTCATCAGATATTTCCTCTTCTAATTCTTTATAAGTTAAATATCTAACTTTTCCGGGGATATCATCTTGTTGAGTTGGCCCACAAGTTGGATGAACTAAAACAACTGAGTCAGAGGAGACATTATCTGAGAGTAAAGCATTAGTAAATAATTCATAATGTGCTCTATGAATTGGATTTCTGCATTGAAATGCAACTACATCATGATTTGATGGCAGTGTTGATCTAACTTCTTCTGGGGTTTTGCAGGGGAATTCTCTAATTGGCAATTCGAAACCATAAACTCTTCCTCCGATATAAAATCTCCCTCTCTCATTAAAAATCATCTTAACTGCAGGATGATCTAAAGAATTAGTACCATAACAAAGTTCAGCTTCTAAGGATTTATCAGGTTCCCATTTAGAGCTAACTTCTAAAACTGCTATTTTTTGTTTTTTATAAGTAAGCAATATTGTCTCTCCAGCTTTTACTTTTTCATTATTTGAATCAAATACAATAGGTAATCCAAAAAGCAACCCGTTTGTATCTCTATTATTGTTAATTACTGAATTGTAATTATTTTCATCCATAAAACCTTCCAATGGAGAAAAAGCTCCAACCATCAAAAGTTCTACATCGCATGCATTTCTCTCGCTGCATTCAAACTCATAAGTAGCTTCAGAGATAAGATTATTTTTTAGGTTTTTATCTTTGATAATTAAATTTTTTAGTTCCCCCCCATAAGGCGGAATTAGTCCATTAGTATCCGTTTTAGTTTTTTGTTGTAGTTCCATTTTTTTAAATTAATTAAAGAAAAATTTTGAAAAAAAAAGAGGGGTTTAACCCCCTTTTTCTATTAAGTAAGATTTATGCCTTTCTTCCGTAAAGCTCCCCAATTATTTTTACATCAAGTGGATCCTTTGAACCCATATCAGTATCTGAAGGTTGGATAGCTTCAAAAGTACCAGCAAATTCGTCTGTATCAGAATCTACATTGTTGATTGAAAGAGTAATAACGCCAGTACCATTTACATCAACTTTAATATTTTCTTTTGCAAGTTCTTCATCATCTCCTCCTAGTGCAACTAAACCTTGAGCATATTCAACACCAGTATTTTTTGCTCTTGCCTTAGGATCTAGAAAATCACCAGTTCTGTAGTTAGGTGTAAATGTTGAACCACTAACCTCCGTGCCTGGTTCAATAGATGAAGGTAAATCAGCTGTAAGATCTTTTGCTGAGAATGCAAATGGCACCTCTAAACCACCAGGAGTTAATACAGTAATAAGTTGAAAATCAATACCACCTTTTTCGGTGAAAGTTCCTGAATCAATTTCTCCATAAACCTCTGTCACTGTAGTGTTATTTCTAGGACTAATAATTTTTGTTGAAACAAATTCTGCAGCTTTTCGCTTTGTCCCTGGCACTTTTACATAAACTTCTGTTGGATGCATGCATATTCCTTTTAGACTATCTCCATTACCTAAAGATATTGACCCGACAAGAGATGAGTCTAATGTAGGGCAATCATTAGCTTTTCCTGTATTAACAACATCTGTGAATTGTGCATTTCCTCTTTCAGAAAAAGCAAATGTTTTAACAGGTACGAAAGCAAAAGTTATACAAATTGTAATAACAAAAGCTAAGAAAGAACGAATTCTCATAATTAAAGTTCTGTGACGATTGAATAAAGGTCATCTAAATAGTTCAGTAGGGATATTACAAGGGAAAGGACCATAAAAGGTAGGACTTTTAAATCCTCGAAACAACCCGTAGCTTTTTAGATTTTTAAAAACTGGAAATATTTTAAGCTATCGCATTATTTTTAATGATTAAGATTACAAAAAAATACAAATTAAAAAATTTTGCTTATTTGTTAACTGTAATAATTTGAGTTATTAATTTATTTGCTAAATCAATTTTTGATGTTTTTTTTATAAAGTGTTCCATATTATGATTATCGAATAGCCAACCTTCATTATGTGCTAAAAAACCAAATCCCTGTCCTGGAAGATCAATTCGATTTGCGAATAGATAATCACAACCTTTTTGAATAACCTTTTCTCTAATTGATTTTCTCGCTTCTTCAATAGATCCCGTAAAAGCGCAAAAGCCTATAAAAATTTGGTTATCTTTTTTTGATTCACTAACTGTTTTTAAAATATCTGGGACTAGCTCAAAATTTTTATTTAAATAATCATTAATTTTATTTTTGGGAATTTTAGCTGAAGGATCAGAGTTTATTTTGAAATCAGATACTGCTGCATTCATGAAAAAATAATCACAATTTAAAATTTCATCCTTAATTGCCCTAATTAATTCAAGACTATTATCAATTTCATATCTTTTAATTCCATCAGTGAGATCTTTATCAATCTTCAGAGGACCATGAACGTATTTTACATGCGCTCCTCTGAACCTTGCTACTTGAGAAAGAAGTAAACCCATAGCTCCAGAACTTTTGTTAGTAATATGTCTTGCCGCATCAATATCTTCCGAGGTGCAACCTCCAGTTATTAAAAATTCTTTATTGAGTAAATCTTTCCGAAAAGTATTTTGATTGTGTGAAGTTATAAATTCAAGAGCTAATTGAATTAGATCATTTGGAGGTATTTTACCTATACCAATAGCATCGCATGCTAAAAGACCTTCACTTGGGTGCAAAGACAAAACATTTTCGTAATTCTCTAAATTCTCATAATTTTTTTTGACAGCTTTATTAAGCCACATTTGTGTATTCATTGCTGGTGCAACAATAATTGACTTAACGCTTGCTATTAAGATGCTTGGAATCAATCCCTCTGCATTTCCAGTTACCCATTTTGATAATGTTGTCGCTGTTAAAGGGGCTATGATTATGACATCAGCCCAATTATTTAGTTCTACATGAAGTGGTGTGGATTGACTATCAGACCATTGATCATTTTCTAAAATGCATGGGTTTCTACTTAAGATAGAAAGGGACAGTGGCTTTATTAATTTTTCTGCATTTTTAGATAAAACGCATCTTATTTCATAATTGTCTTTCGCTAATTGGCTTACTAATAAGGGAATTCTTACAGCTGCAATACTTCCGGTTATTAATAAAAGAACCTTTATTTTGGAGTCATTACTTTTAGTTTTCATCGAAAGGTTCCTGATCAAGGAGATGTGTATAATCAGTTGTTAATTCAGGTCTATTGATTGCGAGGGCTCTCAGTAGGTGCCAGTCTTTTAAGCCATCAAATGGGGTCTTATATTCATCTTCTTCTAGTCTTTTTGCTAACTCAAGAGTCATTTCTTCATCATAAGAGTTTACTAATTCTTCACTTATTTTATTTTCAGAAATAAAATCCATATTGAATAAGCAAATATATCCTAATAATAATGCCTCGAGTAAATATATAAAATTAAAGTATTAACTAAGTATTTTTAGGGATACAAAATTTTTCAAAGTCATTATCTTTTTGAAGTGATATAAAGAATTTATCTTCATTTTCAGTCATTGATATGCAAACTCTCTTTATCAAAAATATTCTTTCTTAATATAACCTTGTCAGCAGTTTAATCATGTCTCAAACCAAGAAAGAGCAAGTAATTAGTCACTTACGCTATTTACGACAAGAACTTAGAGAAATGCATTTAGATGTAAATCAAGATGGTCTCTTTCCTGAACCAGGCGAACTAAGAGGAATCATGGCTCAGATGGAGGCTTTACTTGAATTGGTAGAGGGAAACACTAGAATTCAATCAAACTCTGAAGCGGCTTAGTTGAAATAAAAATGGTTTTTAAACCTCAAAACACAAATTTTCAACTAAAGATTGTAGAAAATATTCAAACTCTAACTATTTGGGCTAATAATCCATGGCGAAGATATTCAATATCTCTAATTATCCTTTTGATTGGTTACTTTTTAGGAAGTTCTCTTGGTATGGTAAGTGCAGTTGTGGAACTAATGGATCCAGTATCCGCCTTTCTATCAGTTGTTTTTATTGAAATTTTGATAGTACTTAGAAGAAATTTTCGATTTGAAAAGAAAAAGAAATTTTTAGTACTTTTATTAGATTCCTTGAGATTAGGATTATTTTATGGATTCTTTACTGAAAGTCTTAAGTTACTTTAGATTTATTTGTTATTTTTCTGTAATAGATAAAGTAAAGCCATTCTTATTGGGATACCATTTGAAACCTGTTTATTGATTAGGCAATTAGGATATTCATCTACTATTTTACTACTAATTTCAATACCTCTGTTAATAGGCCCAGGATGAAGAATTGGAATTTCTTTATTACTCAAAGATAATTTCTCTGGGGTTAAACCATAATCCAAACTATATGAATCAATACTGCTTAGTAAATTCTCCATCATTCTCTCTTTCTGGAGTCTTAAAACAATGATTGCATCTGCAATTTTTATTGACTCTTCCAATGATCTAGAAATTGTTATGGACCCTCTTGATTTGACAGGATCTTTTTCTTGGTTTGGTGAAGGAGTTTTTAAAAAATTGATAAATTCATCAGGTATTAATGTCTTAGGACCGCACAAGATTATTTCTGCGCCAAATGCACTCAAAGCCCAGAGATTTGATCTTGCAACCCTTGAATGATTAACGTCTCCAATTATTAAAATTTTTTTGGAATTTAAAATCTCAGGATTAGGTGATTTTTTGGAAAAGAATTTAATTAATGTATAAATATCAAGTAATCCTTGACTAGGATGACTATGTAATCCATCTCCGGCATTAAGAACCGAAGTATTGGAATTAATTGAATCAAGTTTTTTCGCTATTTCAAAGGTTATGTAACTCGACGAATGTCTAATAACTAATATATCTGCCCCCATTGCAGAATAGGTGATTGCTGTATCAATAATTGTTTCGCCTTTCGTTAAAGAACTAGATGATGGTGCAAATGTTTGTACATCCGCAGACAGTCTTTTTGCTGCAAGTTCAAAGCTATTTTTTGTTCTTGTACTAGCTTCAAAAAACAAAGAAGTTACCAAAGTGCCTTGTAAGGCAGGGATCTTTTTCGTTTCTGCATTCTTTAGTGCATCAAATCTATTAGCATATTCAAATACTGATTTGTAATCTTGAATTGAAAAATTAGCGAGTGAGTGAATATGTTTATGAGGCCAAATTTGCATTGCGCTTACGAAGAGAAATGATTATTTAAATTTAGGTGTTCTGAAATCTTTTCATTTTTTACTTACACTCATATTATTTTTAAGATACCAACGCCATTTTATATTTTTTGCCTTGGAAATGCCAATTCTCGTAGTTTGAATAAGGTCTTTTTCTTCTATAGTTGAATCCCTTTGAGAAATCCATAAAGAATTGTTATTAAGAACTTCAAGTGAATTTAATGAAATATCTATACCGAATGTCTTAGTAACTAGACCAGGACCAGAAGCTAATCTTTCATTCTTTTGAGGGATAAATACTGCCCTTACTAATACACCACTTGCAAAATTTTCTTTATCAGTAACTATGTTTAAACAATGATGAATGCCATAAGTTTTATAAATATAAAATGTTCCAGGTTTGCCAAATAATGATTTGTTTGATTTTGTTATTTTGCGGTAGCCATGACAGGCCTCTTCTTCCTGTGAATAAGCTTCAGTTTCAACAATTATCCCCCTAACTTGATCTTTATCATTTTTTTTTGTGAGGTAACAGCCTATTAAATCAGGGGCAACGAGTTTTGAGTGCCTATAAAAAAAATTTTTTGGAAATAAATGTTCTTCTATTTTCAATACTTTATCTAATACTATTTTTAGCTGAGAAATATAATTGAGGCTATATAATTAAATTTGATTTTTAAAAAGATACAGTTTTAGTTTTTATAATAATTTGAAATTTGATGGATATATTAATCAAAATGTTATTAATGAACTATGATTTGTTTAAAGAAGATTATCAAAGTTATGACGAAAGTAAATAAAGATGAAATAAAAAAAGTCGCCCACTTAGCGAGACTGGAACTAAAAGAGCATGAAATTAATAATCACGCAGAACAATTAGAAAAAATACTGGACTATATAAGGCAACTTGAGAAAATAGATACAGATGGTGTGCCTTCTACAACAAGAGCGATAGAAGTTATTAATGTATTTAGAAAAGATGGAAAGAGTGTTTCTGATTGCACAGAAGAGCTCTTGGAATTGGGCCCATCTAGAGAAGATAATTATTTTAAAGTACCAAAAATTATAAGTGAATGAATTAGTTGCTTCCTATAAATGTTTTATTGACTATTTTTAATAAGAATTTTTTAATTCTAAAACCAGGATATAAATTGATGATTTTTCTAATTCTCCCTCTTCTCTTACTATGACTTCTGACGCCTATTAATAGATCATAAATAAAGTTAAAAATGTCATCTTTACTCTCGAATATTCCAACCCTTTGAGGAGAGCCTTTAATATCCAGTAATGGCTTAGTTTTTTCATACGCTACTTTGTATTCAAACCAAGGAATTGAAGGCCAAAGATGATGAATGAGATGGTAATTTTGACCCATTATTAATATATTCATGAACTTACTTGGATAAACTCTTGAGTTTATCCATTTATTTCTTGATCGAAAAGGTCTATGAGGCAGATAATCAAAAAATATCCCTAAAGTAACTCCTACCATTAACGCGGGTCCGAACCAAAGATTATAGATTAGATTCATAAAGTCAAATTTTATCCCTGCCAAAATTATTGTTAAAAAGATGGATCTTTCTATTCCCCATTGTAGTAATTCATATTTTCGCCAAAGCTTTCTTTGAAAAAAAAATACTTCATGATAAAAAAATCTTGGGGCAATTAACCAAATAGGACCAAAAGTACTAACAATATGATCTGGATCATTTTTGGGATGATTTACATGAATATGATGTTGTAAATGTACTCTTGTAAAAACTGGGAAACTAAATCCTAAAAGAATTGCTGAACCATGACCCATGGCTTGATTTATCCAAGGGATAGGGTGAGCAGCTTTATGACATGCATCATGAATGACAGTACCTTCAATATGTAAAGCTAAAAAAGCGGTAGCCACAAGTAAAGGAAGAGGCCAAACACCCCTATACCATTGCCAGATACTAAGAAAAGCTAGAAAATAGCCCCCAAAAAAAAGACCTAATGTTGGATTCCAAAAACTTGGCGGATCTACGTAATTTTTGATCTCCTTTTGCCAATTAAAAGTTCTGGAAGGATTAGTAATTTTTGTTGTATTTTTATTAATTAAGTTAGAAATCGGACCTTGTATTCTTTGGATAATATAACTGATATTTTTAGATGATTGTATGCTCAAATCAAAAAAAATTTTAAAAGAGAGGCTCTATTCAATTTTTATGTGTCAAATTAATCATCATAAGTTAAAAATATTTTTAAAATAAACCCTGTTCAATTATTATTTTATTTGAGCGGTCGTGGCGGAATTGGTAGACGCGCGAGTTTTAGGTACTCGTATCTTCGGGTGTGGGAGTTCAAGTCTCCCCGACCGCATTTAAGGAAATTCTGATACAAACTTGGTTTATGAATATCAAATTCCTATAATTTAGTAAATATGTAAATAATGCTTAGTTCGATATTTTATTTAGGAACTTTCTATATTTTTATTGGAACTATATTTTTATTAGTACCGTTAATTTATCTGGAACTCGGCAGACCAAAAGATTTAATAAGAGCTTTTTTGAATTTATCAATAGGTTTCATATTAATAATTAAAAATAAAACCATAAATATACCTTTTTTTTTAATTTTCCTCTTAATAACAGTACTAGTTTGCATATATTTAGTAGAGCTTTTTTTATTTAGATGGAATCAATTGACAGATAAAGAAAAGAATAAGTTAACTACCTTTTTAGAATTTAAAAATAATCTTTCGAAAGTATCAGAGGCTGTTAATCTTGGGGTTAAGAATTTTATAAAACCTTATAATTTTTTTAATTTTAATAGCAATAATGAAAAAATAAATTCTAAAAAGTGGGTAAGAAATGATAAAAATGATAATATAAAAATTTGAAGCTAATTCATTAAATTGTTATTTGCAAAATGCCAAAGAAGCTACAGGTCAATTAAGACAGAATATAATGAAATAGACTTATTTAAACAATTCTATTGATCACCAATATTACCTATATCGTCGGATGAAATCTCAAAATAACAAAGAAAACAAATTAGAATTTTCTTATAAAGAAACATTAAATTTGCTGAAAACTGAATTCTCAATGCGAGCTAACTCAGTTGTAAGAGAACCTGAAATACAGAATTTTTGGGCTAATAATAATATTGATTTCCAATTGGGTGCTAATAATTCAGGCAAAACATTTACACTTCACGATGGCCCGCCCTATGCAAATGGAGCGCTTCATATGGGTCATGCTCTTAATAAAGTTCTAAAAGACATAATTAATAAGTATAAAACTTTAAAAGGTTACAGAGTACATTATGTTCCTGGCTGGGATTGCCATGGACTACCTATTGAATTAAAAGTGCTTCAGAATTTAAAATCTGATGAAAGAAAGAATCTTGATACTTTAAGTCTAAGAAAAAAAGCAACAGACTATGCCTACATACAAATAAACAATCAAATGAAGGGTTTTAAAAGGTGGGGCATATGGGGCGATTGGGATAATCCTTACTTAACCCTCAAAAAAAGTTATGAATCTGCTCAGATTGGAGTATTTGGAAAAATGTTTTTAAATGGATACATATATCGAGGTCTTAAACCTGTACATTGGAGTCCAAGTTCGAGAACTGCTCTTGCAGAAGCAGAATTAGAATATCCTGAAGAACATTACTCAAAAAGTATTTATGTTTCCTTGAAAATCACTAAATTATCTGACGAAATTCTTTTAAAATTCTGTCAAGAAAATCCTAATATCAAAAAGGATTTTTTTCTAATGAATTCTTTCATAACTATTTGGACTACTACCCCCTGGACCATACCTGCAAATGAAGCAGTTGCCGTAAATCCACAAATAAACTATGTCTTTGCTATTGATGAAGAGAGACGAATATACCTTTTTGCAAAAGAATTATCTCCTGAAATTAGTAATAAATTAAATAAAGATTTAAAGCCCCTTTTAAATGTTAAAGGGTCTAATTTGGAAGATGTTGAATATCAACATCCTACTAAAAATAAAAATTGTAGGATTGTGGTTGGGGGAGATTACATTACTACAGAATCAGGTACTGGAATTGTTCATACTGCACCAGGTCATGGAATAGATGATTTTAATGTGGGAAAAAAATATAATCTTCCTACTACATGTGTTGTTGATGAAAAAGGTAATTTAAATGAACATTCGGGTCAATTTAAAGGATCAAATGTCCTTAAAGACGCAAATGATTTAGTTATTGAACATTTAAAAGTAAATGATTTGCTTCTTTTACAAGAAAATTACAAGCATAGATATCCTTATGATTGGCGAACTAAAAAACCAACTATTTTTAGAGCAACAGAACAATGGTTTGCATCTGTGAATGGCTTCAGATCATTTGCATTAAAGGCAATCGAAGATGTTGAGTGGATGCCATCTACAGGTAAGAAAAGAATTTATTCTATGGTTGTTGGTAGAGGAGATTGGTGTATTTCTAGACAAAGGTCATGGGGTGTTCCAATCCCAGTTTTTTATAAGAAAAATAGTAATGAAATTCTCCTAAACAGCGAGATAATTAATCACGTTCAAAAACTTTTTAGTGAACATGGAGCAGATATTTGGTGGGATTGGGATGTTAAGAATCTATTACCTAAAAATTATGTAAAAGAATCTGATCTGTGGGTAAAAGGAACAGATACAATGGATGTATGGTTCGATTCCGGATCTAGCTGGGCTGCGGTGTGTGAACAAAGAAGTGAATTAAAGTATCCAGCAGATCTTTATTTAGAAGGTTCAGATCAACATCGAGGTTGGTTCCAGTCTTCTTTGCTCACATCTGTTGCAGTTAATAATAAACCTCCATACAAGAAAGTTTTAACTCATGGTTTTGCACTTGATGAAAAAGGAAGAAAAATGAGCAAATCATTAGGTAATGTTGTTGATCCAAACATAATTATTAATGGTGGTAATAATAAAAAAACTGAACCTGCTTATGGCGCTGATGTTCTAAGGCTATGGGTAAGCTCTGTAGATTATTCAGTAGATGTTCCAATTGGTTCAAATATACTCAAGCAATTATCCGACGTTTACAGAAAAGTTCGTAATACTGCAAGATATCTTCTAGGGAATATTCATGATTTTGACCCTAATATTGATAGTTTTGAAATTCATCAATTGCCGCTCTTGGATCAATGGATGTTAGGCAGATTAGTTGAGGTTACAGATCAAATATCAAATGCTTATGAAAATTATGAATTTTCAAAATTTTTTCAAATCTTACAAAGTTTTTGCGTTGTAGATCTATCGAATTTCTATTTAGATATTGCAAAGGATAGGTTATATGTAAGTTCTAAATCACAATTTAGGAGGAAATCATGTCAGTTTGTTATGGCAAGAGTTGTTGAAAATTTAGCTGTCCTTATTTCTCCAGTACTTTGCCATATGGCTGAAGATATTTGGCAAAATATTCCTTACCATACTAAAGAAAAATCAGTATTTCAAAGAGGATGGCCGATTTTTTCTCAGTCATGGAAAAATGAAAGTCTCAATCAGCACGTAGCAAATTTAAGAAATTTGAGAGTTGAAATTAATAAAGCTATAGAGGGATGTAGAAATAAACAAATAATTGGAGCAGCTTTAGAAACAGAAGTTAATTATTTACCTGAAGATAAAGTTGTAGAAGATTCTCTGACTTGGCTTAAAAAATTTGGTAATAAAGATGTAGATTTATTTAGGGATTGGCTTATAGTTTCACATTTTCAAGTGGTATCAGATTTAGTTGAGAATTCTCTAATTATTGATAAGAATCAATTTGGGAAAATTCAAATTCTTAAAGCTCATGGTCAAAAATGCGATAGATGTTGGCATTATCAAAAAGAAACTTTTAGTGGAATCCAAAATACAAAATTATGCAAAAGATGCTCAAATATTATTAATCTTGAATTTAATTAAATCCAGTTTTTAAATTCAGAAAGAAAACAGAATTTTGACTTTACTCTTAATTAAGTTATGTTTGTTTTTTTCAAGGGTGCCTTATAAATTTTAAATATTGTAGGTTTAAAACTAAATTTTAAAACTTTTTTCTTTATATGTATTTCATTTGGATGAATGGTTGAGCTTCTAAACCTTTTAAAAATAATTATTTTTAATTGCTCTTTGTGATTTTCTGTTAAAACATAATCTCTTATTTTAAGAATCTTATTAAGTATCCAGTAACTTATTTTTTAAAATATCTTTTATTAAATCAATTTCTGAAACTGTCCGAGAAGGAAGAGTTTCTTCCATATTTTGGTAATTTAATTATTGACCATTGAATAAAGCCTAAAGTGTAGATTAATAATGAAAATAATCCTAAATATTTTGCTATCGGCTGTGTAAAGTTAGCTCCGAAGAAAAAATTAAATAAACTTTTGATAATAATATGCAAATTGGAAGAAGGCTGAATCCATATTTCACATGCAGCAGAATTAATAAAAGATAAGCAGCTCAAGTTTCTTGCACTTTGAATTAGGAAATTGAGAGATAGAAATGTTAGAGACCATCGCCATATTTTTGTTGTAGTAGTGAGAGAGTAAGAAAAATCATATTCTTTCAATTCATCATTAATATCATTCCAAAACCAAATTGAAATTGTAATTAATAAAGTTGAAATATTTGTTATCAACAGTGCGTAATTATACTTACCTATTAAAAGTAAAAGGCTTATAAAAAATAAAAGAGATATTTTCCAATAAATTGATAAAAGTTTATTAACAGCTTTATTTCTTTTTTTAATTGACCAGAAGAATAATGTAACAGGAATACCAACAAGGAAAATTATTGAAAGTTGAAAGGATAGCCAAATAGAAAGTTGATTAAAAACGTTCAAAACTTTTTCTTTTTATATACATAATAATTAAACATCAAACTATTACTTTTTAACTTAGTATTGTCATAGTTATGAATATATTATGCATCTTTATATTATTTGCGAGAAATAATTAAATTTTTATGAGACAACATGTCAATCCTCTTAGTAAAAATTTCAATGAAATTGAGAGAATTCCTTCCTTGGTTGAAATATTTGGTGATTCTAAATTGAATCTTCATTTAGATATAGGATGTGCTGCGGGTGAGTTTTTATTCGATTTAGCTTTAGTTAATACCAGTTGGAATTATTTAGGAATTGAAATCCGAGAGAGATTAGTTAAAACTGCCAAATTAAAAGTGCTTGAAAAAGATATAAAAAATTTATATTTTGTTTTTGGTAATGCTAATAATATTTTGAATAATGTCCAAAGTAAATTTATTCTCGAAAATGCAAAAAGTATTTCTTTTAATTTTCCTGATCCATGGTTTAAAAAGAAACATTATAAAAGGCGTTTAATTCAGCCAGATTTTATTAATATTCTTTCAAATTCATTGCAAAAAGGATCCTTAATTTTTATAAAAACAGATGTAAAGGACTTATTCGATTATATGGATTGCACTATTTCAAGTAATCTATATTTTAGAAATATAGATATAAAGGATTTTAATTATTCCAAAAGTTTTAATCCAAATAAACTTAAAACTAATAGGGAAAAGTTAGTTATTGTTAATAAACTTGATATTTTTGAGAGTATTTATATAAAAACCTGATTTTCAATTAATTCATTATTGTTTTAATTTCTAACCTAAGTTTGTTTGTTATTTCGTTTGATAAAGAAAGCACTTTGTTCTTATTTTTGGCCTCAACAAGAACTCGCATTAGGGGCTCAGTTCCGCTAGGTCTTATATAAACTCTACAATTATCTGAATAAATTGCATGGAATTTTTTTATAGTTTGATCTATTAAGATTTTGGATTTTGGATTAATTTTATTAATATTGAAACCTAAATTTATGTTGGTTAGTTTCTGAGGAAAAGGGTCGAAACTACTTTTAAGCCAGTCATTTAAAGAAATATTTTTCTTTTTACAGTATTTAGAAATTTGAAGTGCAGTCAATATCCCATCTCCAGAAAAGTTATTAATTTTTGAAAGTATGTGACCTGACTGCTCACCTCCTAAAACCGCCCTTTTTTTCTTAATAGCATCGAAAATGTATTTATCTCCTACATCAGTTCTATATAAAATTCCCCCAATATTATTCCAGGCCTTTTCAAAACCTAAATTAGCCATTTGAGTTGATATTAGTAAATTATTTGTAAGACTCTTTTGTTCCATAAGTTCTCTCCCCCAAAGAAAAAGCATATGATCCCCGTCTAATACATTGCCTTTAGAATCCACACCAATTACTCTATCGGCGTCCCCATCGAAGCTAAATCCGATATCTGCAGGACTCTCTTTTAATGCTTTTTTTAATGGCTCAAGGTTAGTAGAACCACAATTCATATTAATTTTTAATCCATTTTTAGAGTTATTTATAGCTCTTACATCGGCACCTAGATTTTGAAAAATTGTTTTTGCACAAGTTGTTGCTGATCCATAGCATGTGTCTAATATTATTTTCATTCCGCTTAAACTTTCTCCGCCCATTGTATGTATTAAGCTTTCTATATAAATGTCCAAAAGCTCTTTATGTGTTTTTAAATAGATCTCTTTTGTGGAAACTGTTAAATTAGGATTTAACTCCTCAATAAATTTTTGAATTTTATTTTCAAAATCTTTGGTAATTTTTTGACCATTATGATCAAAAATTTTTATGCCATTATATTCTGGAGGATTATGGCTTGCAGATATCATTATCCCACTACTGAACCTCTCTTTTTTTATTAAAAAAGGGATGGCAGGGGTAGGACAAATTCCAAGATTTATAAATCTTTTGCCGCTTTCATTTATACCTCTTGTTATTGCTTGAAGCAGAATATCACCACTAATTCTTGTATCTCTTCCAATTAATATTGGATTATTATTTTCCAAATTTGTAGCTAGGGAATATCCAACTTTATAGGCTATAGAATAAGTTATCTCTTCATTAAATTTTCCTCTTATTCCATCAGTTCCAAAGATTGATTGCATAATAAGACTTAGATAATCAAATGTATTTTGATAATTATTCAGTTCTTATTTTATCAGTTGATTAAAAGGTAAAGCATTTAAATGCTCTTTATTTGTTCAACTTATCTATGATATTTCTAGTTAGTTAGTATTTTTTAATGCAATCAAAGAGTGATGAGCCACTTATAAATACAAATTTAAAAGTAATACTTGTTTCGTCTATTGCTGTTGTTATTATTTCTTTGGCTTTGTTTAAAAATCTCTTTTTTCAATCAACTTTCCTTCTTAGAACATTTGGTGAATTATCTGTTGATCCTGAAATAGCCTTTAAAAACAATAAGCCCACTTTCCTCGAATTTTATGCTGAGTGGTGTGAGGTTTGCAAAGAAATGGCCCCAAAAATATCTGATTTAAAAGAGGAATACGAAAGAGATATTAATTTTGTTTTTTTAAATGTTGATAATCAAAAATGGGATTACTATATCCGAAAATTTGAAGTAAATGGTATTCCTCAAGTCAATCTTTTTGATAGAAAAGGAAATTTAAGATCTACTTTTATTGGTAAACAAGAAGATATAAAAATAAGAAACTCTATTGAACAATTAGAAAGAGAAGCAGAATATAAAGAAGAAATCCTTAAGGCTGAATTTTCAGCAATCAAAGATAATAATTATAAGATTAATCCTCGTGCTCATGGATGATTTTTACCAGTCTAGAGATTTTGATACTATAGGAAAACTTTTCTTAAATATAGACTTGCAATTTTGGGCAATGGATTTGTGTTCTTCTTGAGTACCATGAGCTGATCTTAAGTGAATATAATGAATCCATGATCTACATGACCCAGACATGTAGATTCTCGTCGGAGTTGCTAAGGGTAAAACGAACCTAGCACATTCTTTAGCTATTCCTTCAGCAAGTAAATCTTCATATAATTCTGACGCAGCCTTAAAGTGCGACGATATTTTTGAATTAAATCTTTTTTTTAACTCTTCAGGGAGGTCAGGAATAGAATTTTGTCTATTTTTAAAATCTTGTCTTCTTAACTCTGGTACGGGTATATTCCCCAATTGAGAACTATCTGCATATCTCTGGGAAAATTCCTGGAAAGTAAATGATCTATGTCTTAAAATTTGAGCGGCAATTCCTCTATTGGTTTCTATTTGTAAGGTCATAAATGACTGTTCAAATACACTCCAATGTTCATTTTTAATACAATAACTTAATAATTTTGAATAGTCTTCATTGTTCTGATTTTTTGGATTACTAACTCTTGCGATGTAGGCCATTGTTTTTTCCGCATCAGGAGTTAGCGAAATAAGTTCAACTTTACTCATTTTAGATCTTCGCTAAAGTTACCCTCTCTGGTTGATTTTGATATTTACCTTTTCTATCTTCATACGTTGTAGAGCAAGGATCACCCTCAAAAAAGAGTAGTTGACAAATACCCTCTTCAGCATAGATTCTGCAATCTGCTCCTGAACTATTACTAAACTCTAAAGTTAGGTGGCCTTCCCACCCTGCTTCTGCAGGTGTTGTATTTACTATAATCCCTAATCTTGCATAAGTACTTTTGCCTATACATATCACAGTGATATTTTCTGGCACTTTCATTTTCTCAAAAGCCACTCCTAAACCATATGAATGAGCGGGAAGAATAAAAAAGTCTCCATCATCATCGTGATGAAGAACAGTTTTTTCTAAGTTCTTAGGATTAAACTTTTTAGGGTTCATCACAGTACCGGGAATATGTCTAAAAATTAGGAATTCTTTTGATGAGAGTCTTAAATCATAGCCATAAGAGGAACATCCATAACTCAAAACCGGTTTTTGTTGATTATCAGGCTCAAGATGCCGCACCAAATTTGATTGGAACGGGTTTATCATCCCTTCAGATGCTTTTTGATTTATCCACAGATCATTTTTAAGCATTGTTTTATGAGCGAAGTTCAGTAATTTGATTAGCCATTAATAATAAATCTTTAGGAATACATGTACCAGTAAGGATTACATCTCCTGATATAAATCGGTTTTCAAGTGTTGAAATCAAATCATCCTTATCTATAATCTTCATCTCAATAGCAAGAAAAATTTCATCAAGTATGATTTGATCATTCTCACCTGAAAGTAATTCTTTTTTACAAAAATTCCATAATTCATTAGTAGATACAAAAATAGATTGCTTTAAATTTTCGTTATTTTCAATTTCATCAGAATTATATTGATCGGGGGAATTGGATGATCTTATCCAAGTTAAATTACCACAAAGCTTGATTGAATTAGCAATCCCTTGGTTAACCCCTCCTTTCATAAATTGTATTAAAAGTACTTTCTTACCGAGCGCTGCATTTCGTAGAGAGTCTCTGATAATAGATGAATAACTTCCTCTATAAGGAGATTGAAAAATTTGGATTTGTCCGTTTTGTGAAAATTTCTTTAAGTTTGTTTTGTTAGCAGTATTTATATTTACAACATCAAGATCACCTTTGGAATAATTACAAGTTGAACTGTTTACCATTATTTTTAAATTTCTTTTCTACATACAGTATAATTTGATTTTATTTACGCTGCATATAGTGTAATTTTACTTAAAAAATCTTTGGCAAATTTCAAACATACTTAGATTAAGTTAATAGAGAAACGAAAAGAATTGAAAATTGTTACTGTTGATACAAGATATTTTGAGGTGTCTCCTTAAATTTTTTAATAGTCAAGATATTTATGATACCTGCTTCTAGAGGATTCAGCAGCTTTAGTTCGCAACAGTCCGGACAAAGTAAAATTAACTCTGTTGGAGAACGTTTTCCAATAAATAGAACTTTAATGGAAGTAATTAAAGGTCTAGAGGGTGCAAGCACAGAAATGGTTGAGAGATCTAAAACAATATTTTTCCCAGGTGATCCTGCAGAGAGGGTTTATCTGATAAGAAGAGGAGCAGTAAGGTTATCGAGAGTTTATGAGTCAGGTGAAGAGATAACTGTTGCTCTTTTAAGAGAGAATAGTCTTTTTGGAGTTTTATCTCTACTAACAGGTCATAGATCTGATCGTTTTTATCATGCCATAGCATTCACAAGAGTTGAAATGATAACAGCTCCTGCGAATTCTGTTTTAAGAGCAATAGAGGAAGATGCATCAGTAGGACTGCTATTGTTGCAGGGTCTTTCAAGTAGAATCCTTCAGACAGAAACAATGATAGAAACTCTTACCCATAGAGATATGTCTTCTCGATTAGTTAGTTTTTTAATGGTTCTTTGTAGAGACTTTGGTGTTGCAAGTGAAAAAGGTATTACAATAGACTTAAGGCTTTCACATCAAGCTATAGCCGAAGCTATTGGCTCAACAAGAGTAACGATTACTAGATTATTGGGCGATTTAAAGGATTCCGGACTCCTCATTATTGAAAGAAAAAAGATTACAGTATTTGACCCAATAGCGCTTGCAAAAAGATTTAATTGATTCATTATTTATTATGATGCATTGGTTAAGTGAAATACTGTGGCTTGGATTTTAATTGTTTTTCTAATATTACTCGGAGGACTAATCGCACCATTTGGTGATCTTCTTGGTACAAAAATTGGTAAAGCAAGATTTAGTATCTTAAAATTAAGACCAAAGAAGACAGCAACTATAATAACTGTATTAACAGGTGGTTTTATTAGTTCGATATCAATAGGTTTGTTAATTTTGGTTAGTGAAGAATTTAGACAAAGACTTTTTGTTGACATTCCTTTCTTGCAAAGAACTTTGGATGAAAGTAAAAGGGCTCTTGTGCCTTTGCAAGAAGAACGAAAGAAACTTGAAAGTAAAATTATCCAAAAAGAAAAAGAATTAAATCAATTAAAAAATAATGTTAATGAATTTAGAAGAGGGAATATTGTTATTAAAAGAGGACAAACTTTATTTATTGCGGAGATTAATTCTAGTTCAAATATAAAATTAGATCTAACAAAAATCTATAATGAAGCCGATAAATTTGTTCAAAAAATTGTTAACCCCATTAATAAAGAGTCAAAAAACATTCTTTTGTGGAGACCAAGTGATATTACAAAAATTGAGAGTGTAGCGAGTAAAGGTGGTAACTGGATTTTATTAATTAAATCAGCAACAAATGTTTTAAAAGGGGATAATTATGTTTTTGTATCACCTGATTTATTAGTTAATAAATATATTGTCAGAAAGGGAGATGTTATTACAAGCTCTATTTTTGAGAAAAATGATTTGAATCTTAAATCTATAAATTCAAAAATTCAATCAATACTTAGAGAAACAAGAGATGAAATTAAATTAAAAGGATCAAAAGCTAAAGAAATCAATACTAATGGAAATTTTGTAAAAAAAATTAGAGACTTTCTCAAAGAAAATCGAAATATAAAATTTAAGTTAGAAGTAGTATCTTTAAGAGATAGTAAAACGGTAGATCCTGTTGTTGTTGAAATTAATATTTTAAAGTTAACTCCTTAAATGGCCAAAGTAATATCTATTGATCCTGGAAAAAGTAAATGCGGATTCGTTTTAGCTGAAATAAGTGAAAAAAAAGTTTATGAAGCCATCATTCTTAAAAGTGAATTACTTGAGGGTTACGTCAGAAATTTAAATAATGTTGAAAATATATCAAAAATAATAATTGGTAATGGTACAACCAGTGGAGAGATTATCAAAAAAATGGATTTTTTCAAAAAAGAAATAATAATTTTTGAAGAAAAAAATACTACTTTCAGAGCTAAATCAAGATATTTCGAACTTTTTCCAATAAGCGGTTTGAAGTGTTTAATACCTAGGGAGATTTTTATTCTTAATAAAAATCTTGATGCGATATCAGCATTGATAATCTTAGAGGATTATTGCAAAATCAAATTTGCTCTAAATCAAAATATAGATTTTAAAACTTGGCTGAAATAGTGAACTTGTATTCATTACCTGCCTCAAGTTCATAATCTTTTTTCAATAAAAATCTTAATAATGCATCCTCAATTAATGCTCTTCCCAAGGGTGGTTTTACAAATAATAAACCTTTATTAAAAGACCATGTAAAAGTCCATTTAAACTTACTAGCTTCCACAACTCCCTTAATTTGCTTTTTTGAAAAACAATATTCATTAACACTTAAATGGGCTATTGTTTCTGGTTTTGATCGCATATTTTAAATTTGATCTTTATTAAAAGAATTTAATTCATTCATTATGTGTTCTTCTTTTTTAATATTTATTTGTTCAAGTGACTCTATCACTCGCTCATATACTTTATCCAAGATTGATTTTTCTTCTAGAGAAATATTTCCTAACACATGAGAAATAGTATTGAAATTCTTTATTCCTTTATTTGATGGAGGTGACCCAATACCAATTCTTATTCTATTAAAATCATGAGTTTGCAATTTTTCGATAATACTTTTTAGCCCATTATGTCCACCTGAGCTTCCTTTTTTTCTGAATCTTATTTTTCCAAGTGGAAGGTCTTTATCATCGAGTATAATATAAATCTGGTCTAAATTAATTTTGTACCAATCCACTATTGCTCGTACGGCCTCTCCACTTTTATTCATAAATGTATTAGGTAAAAATAATCTGTAAGTGGAATTGTTTATTTTAAATTCTGAGCAAGAGCTTTTAAGTTTATCTTTTAGAAAAAAATTTGAATTATATTTTCTTGAGAGGTTTTTAAGTACTAAAAAACCTATGTTATGCCTACTTTTTGAGTATTTTTTACCAGGATTTCCCAATCCGATTAAATATATTTCATTCATGATGTATTTCTAAATCTCTTGCTATTGAGAATTATAAATATACAAATAAAATATAACTATATAAATTAAAAGAAAATCCAAATAAACATATTTAGAATTCCTTAATGAAAAAAATAACTTTTTAGGAGTGTTTCAGAAACTTAGTTTCCATTCCAATCTACTGAGAAACCTTGTAACAGTAGGGATTGGTTATAGATTTGTAAAAGAATAACTAAAAAGACCAAAAGTAGAAGCCCTATGACTGTCATCACAGGAACTGCCCCCCAACCAGGTACAACTTTTCCTTGACCTGAATTGCCAATTGCTTTTAAAAGACTTCCTAATGCTGTTTTTTGACCCATGTTGAATTCACAAAATCGAATATTATTTCGTTATTGTATAAGAACTTATACATAAATTGTTTACAAACTTAGCAAAATTGATGCAAACTTTATCATCCGCTCCTGATCCTGCAGTCTCCGTAGCAGTATCGATTCTGGCAGTACTTCTAGCTTTAACTGGTTTTGGTCTTTGGACTGCTTTTGGTCCCAAAGCTGCAAAGCTTAGCGATCCTTGGGATGATCATGATGATTAATTTAATGTATTTCAAAATTTTCAAAAAATACAAAAAGTAAACCTTTTACCCAAATTTCAATATATCTTTAATAAGATATAATTCTGTCAGCACTAGTTATTCCATGCTTGCCCTAAAAATTTCTGTATACACCATCGTCTTTTTCTTTGTTGGAATTTTTCTTTTCGGATTTTTAGCGAGTGATCCAACTAGAACTCCTAACAGAAAGGACTTAGAAAGTCCACAGGATTAAAATTTCAGTATTTTCAAATTTTATAAAGTTATAAAATTAAATCCTCATAGCTCTAAAAATTTTATATAAAATTATTTAATTAACATACTCAAATTTTGAATAAGGTAGTTCTTTAAACTTCTTTTCAACTAAAGTCTCGTTCTTAAGTAAAGTAGCTGTAGCATCCCATTCTCCAGAGAGAAACATTTTTCTTGAACTCTCTTTTATCTCAAGAATAAAATTTAAATCTTTTGATCTAGCTATTGAACTTTTTAGGTCAATTTCTAAAAAAAAATTAATTTCTCGAGTTTTTTGAATTTCTTGAATTGAAGTTTTTGGAAGTGTAAAACATGGAATTCCTATTGCAATACAGTTGCTATAAAAAATATCTGCGAAACTCTCTCCTATGATTGCTTTTATACCCCATCTCATAAGTGCTTGGGGGGCATGTTCTCTGCTGGAGCCACATCCAAAATTGCTGTTAACAATTAGTATTGTGGCATTTTTGTTTTCTTCTAGATCAAAAGGATGCCTCCCATTTAAAGTTAATCTATCATCCTCAAAAACAGATTCACCCAATGAGTCAAAGTTAACACACTTCAAGAAGCGTGCTGGAATTATTCGATCTGTATCAATGTCGTTACCAATCAAGGAGATACATTGCCCGTTAATTTGTGTAATTTTTCCAATTGGTGGGATAAACTCGGATTTCATTAGTTAATAAATTCTCGGACGTCACTGACTTTGCCATTAATTGCAGCAGCAGCAACCATCGCTGGACTCATCAGAAGTGTTCTCCCGCTTGGAGAGCCTTGTCTACCTTTGAAATTTCTATTACTAGAACTAGCACTAACTTGATTACCTATTAGCTTATCTGAATTCATTGCTAAACACATTGAGCAGCCTGGTTCTCTCCATTGAAATCCAGAATCCCTAAATATTTGATCAAGACCTTCTTGTCTTGCTTCATAGGCCACTTTTTCTGAACCAGGAACTACAAATGCTTTGACATTCTTTGATACTTTTTTGTCTTTTAATACTTTAGCTGCAACTCTTAAGTCACTGATTCTTCCATTTGTGCAACTACCTATGAAACAAACGTCTACAGGAGTATCTTTTATTGATTGTCCTGGCTTGAAACTCATATATTCATAAGCCTCTTTTGCAACTAATTTATCATTTGGGGATAAATCATCTAAAAGAGGTATTTGTTGATTAATGCTTATACTTTGGCCCGGAGTAATTCCCCAGGTTACAGTTGGTTCTACTTTAGAAGCATCTAATTTAATAACATCATCATAAATTGAATTTTGATCGCTTTTTAATGATTTCCACCATGTTAGAGCTTTATCCCAATGCTTATTTTTTGGAGCACATAATTTATTTTTAATGTAGCTAAAGGTCTTTTCGTCAGGGTTAATGTAGCCGCATCTTGCTCCTCCTTCTATAGACATATTGCATATCGTCATCCTTTCTTCCATCGATAATGCATCTATCGCAGGCCCTGCAAATTCATATGCGAAACCTACTCCTGCCTTTACACCAAGTTCATTAATGATATGAAGTACTAAATCTTTAGCATAAACACCCTTAGATAATTTATTGTCACACCAAATCTGCCTTACTTTCAATTTGTTCATGGCTATGGTTTGGGTAGCAAGCACATCTCTTACTTGACTTGTACCTATCCCAAAAGCAATTGACCCAAAAGCTCCATGAGTTGAAGTATGTGAATCTCCGCAAGCGATGGTCATCCCTGGCTGAGTTAGACCTAGTTCTGGTGCTACTACATGAACTATTCCTTGATTACCACTACCAATATTAAAAAATCTTATTTTATGTTCTAAGCAATTCTTCTCGAGTGTTTCAATCATCTGTTCAGCGAGATTATCTTTAAAAGGCCTGCTTTGATTATCTGTTGGAACAATATGATCAACAGTAGCAACAGTTCTTTCAGGGAATTTTACTTTTAAGTTTTTGTCCTTTAAAGCGCCAAATGCCTGAGGACTCGTTACTTCATGGATAAGATGAAGACCAATAAATATTTGATCAGATCCTCCAGGAAGACTTGAAACTTTGTGTAAATCCCAAACTTTATCAAATAGGGTATTTTGACTCAATTTGTGAAAATAGTTACTTACTATTCGATAATAGGATTAATCTGAGGCTGTTCAAACACACATTTACACTTAGTGTTTGAATTTCTATTCTATTTCGGGTTGAGTTAAATAGTTTTTTTATATTAGTTATATGATTATTTGGTCCTGAGATTGAGATATGGACAAGTCCAACCGGTTTATCTTGACTGCCTCCGTTAGGACCAGCTATTCCACTAATTGCTATTGCCCAGTCTGCTCCTAATTTCTTTTTTACGTTCACTGCCATGGCCTCACAAACTTCTTCAGAAACTGCTCCATATTTTGTAAGCTTTTCTTCTGAAATATTTAATAATGAATTTTTTAGCTTATTACTATAGGAAACAATACTACCTTGAAAAACTTGAGATGATCCTGATATTGATGTTAGTGATGAAGATAGAAGGCCTCCGGTGCAGGATTCAGCAAAAACAATAGTTTGGTTCCTCTTGGTTAATTCTTTTATTAGAACGCTAGGAAGAGTATCATTATCTTCTCCAAAAATAAATTTTGAAAAATCTTTTTTTAATTTCTCTTTTACAGGTTTTATTATATTTATTGCTTCTATGTCATTCTTTGCTCGAGCTGTGATTCTGAGTTTAACCTCTCCTAAGTTTGCATATGGAGCAACAGTCGGGTTTTTAAGATTTAAAAGATCGTTAATTTTTTCTGCAACGCTAGATTCTCCAATGCCTGTAAATTTAAGAGTATTTGAAAAAAAGGAGTAACTATCTGAAAATTTGGTTTTAATGAAATCATAAGCCGTCTCTTCCCACATAGTTTTCATTTCACTTGGCACTCCCGGGAAAGTAAGAATAGTAAATCCTTTGACTGGTTCCCAAATCATTCCTGGGGCAGTGCCTCTAGGGTTATTAATTATTTGCGCATTTTCTGGAAATAAACATTGTTTCCTCAAGCTAGAGGAATCGTCCTCAAGCTTTGAACTTGAAAGTTTTTGTTTAATTTCATCCCACAAGTGTGGTCTTTCAAAAAGAGATACATTAAAGGATTTGGCTATTGCTTCAGTAGTTAAGTCATCTGGGGTGGGCCCTAAGCCACCCGTTGTGATTAGAAGATTACTTCTTTTCGATATTTCTTGAATTAATTTTATAATTCGATCACAATTGTCACCTACAGTTGATTGTCTAAAGTGATTTAATCCTAATTGAGATAATTGCTCAGAAATCCATTGGGCATTTGTATTAACTATATTTCCTAAAAGTAGCTCTGTTCCAATTGAAAGAATTTCAACTCCTTTGGAATTAGGGCTCATTTAATTGAAACTTCAAGTTTGCCTTCATAAAGAGGAAAACGATTACATAAGGATAATACTCTTTCTTTACATTGACTTTCAATTAGTGAATCGTTTGAGTTCAATAATCTATCGGCAATAATTTCGCCAACTTCAGCAAAAGCATTCTCATTAAAACCTCTAGTAGTTAAAGCTGCAGTACCCAACCTTAGACCGCTTGTAACAAAAGGCGATTCGGGGTCAAATGGAACAGTATTTTTATTAGCAGTGATATTTACTTCACTTACCAGCAAGTCAGCAACTTTTCCAGTCATATTGATACTTCTTAAATCTAGTAAAACAATATGGTTATCAGTGCCTCCACTCACGATATTGATTCCTCTATTTATTAAAGTTGAAGCTAGAACTTTGGCATTTTTTATTACTTGTTGGGAATAATTAACGAAATCTGGCTGCAAAGCTTCTCCAAACGCAACTGCTTTAGCGGCAATAATATGTTCTAGAGGCCCACCCTGAGTTCCAGGGAAAACAGATTTATCAAATTTCTTTCCAAATTCTGCATCATTACACAAGATAAGTCCCCCTCTAGGCCCTCTTAATGTTTTATGAGTAGTTGTAGTTACTACATCACAATAAGGTATTGGACTTGGGTGAAGTTTACTTGCTACAAGACCGGCGATGTGTGCAATATCAGCCATTAAGTATGCACCAACTTCATTTGCAATATTCCTAAATGATTCGAAATCGATTGTTCTTGGATAAGCAGAATATCCGCATATGATTAATTTTGGTTTTGTTTCGAGTGCTATCTCTCTTATCTCATCAAAATTTAATTCGCTGGTTTCTTTATTTACACCATAATGAACTGCATTGAACCACTTGCCACTCATATTTACTGGAGATCCATGAGTTAGGTGTCCACCGTGAGATAAATCCATTCCCATGATTGTGTCTCCAGGTTTAAGTAGACTAAGAAAAACAGCAGCATTTGCCTGTGCTCCACTATGCGGTTGAACATTAGCCCAATTTGCGCTAAATAATTTTTTCGCTCTTTGAATAGCTAATTCCTCGATTTCATCAACAAATTCGCATCCCCCGTAATATCTTTTTTGAGGTAATCCCTCGGCGTATTTATTTGTAAGAACGGATCCTTGAGCCTGCATTACTGCAATTGATGCGAAATTTTCACTTGCGATTAACTCAAGATGAGTTTCCTGTCTATTTTTTTCAGAGTTGATAAAGTTTGATATTACTGGATCACTTTCTTTAAGATTTTGAAGGATATTCATTGAATTTGATAAGTAATAAACATAATATAGACGATAATTTTTAGAAAAATATAAAAAGAATATATCAGAATTTTAAACGCGCCTGGAGAGATTCGAACTCCCGACACCCTGATCCGTAGTCAGGTGCTCTAATCCACTGAGCTACAGGCGCATAATTTGTAATATCTCTGTTTCAGGGGCTCTTAGTCAACTAGATATCGGGTAAAATATCTATTATTAACAATCTAATTATTAATATGCCTATAAAGTGGTACGGAAATGGTGACTCAGAAGATCCTATCTATAAACATTTTTCTCGAATAGTAAATTTTGTTATTCACTGCATGATATTTACTGCGATTGTAAGTGGGACGTGGCTTTTAAAAGAGATTAAATATGAAATCAGCTTTTTTAATAATTTTGCAATTGTCTGGTCAATTCTTTTGGCCTCCCATTTACTTTTCGTAATTATAAAAAAACCAAAAGATACTTCAAAACAATCAACTTAAAATAATTTCTATTTATGGACTCTCAGATAAGTATAAGTGATCTAGAAAATGTTATTTCCGAAAAGGTTTTTATAAAAATAGAAAAGTGGAATTTGTATCTTGGAGACGCTGGACTGGCTAGGCATCTTGCTATTGAATGTATCAGCAATAGAGATCAAGGCGCATTGGAGGCTGCAAAATTAAGTCTTAAAGCAATAAATGTAAAAGTAGGGGATGGTGTTAATAGTATTCCATTGATTAATTTAATCACTAACTCACAAATTCTAGAATTAGAAGAGATTTTGGAAAGTTTTTTTTAAAAACTAAATCTCTTTTTTTGAAACTTTAAATTTATTTACTTTCAAGAATTTTGTAAGTAAATAATAAATCACAAAAAAAGTTAGAGTTCCAAATATTAATAATAAAAATTCTGCAAGATTTGAATTGAAGTTATTAGTAGTTTGGAGAATAGTAAAACAAAGTGTACTGTCTATAAATGCTGCTAATGACATGAGGCTAATTTTCCTCAATAAATCCAAGTTAGGCAAATGGATATCTTCATTTCGCAGATTAAAAGAAAGCAAAATACAGACTATAAGGTTGACTATTACTGAAGATAAAATTATTCCCACAACTCCGAAATTATATGGAGAAAGATTCCCAAAATTCTTAATTGGGGCACCAATTAAAAACCAATCAAAAAAAATATTAAATATTATCCCTGCAAATGAAGACTTAAAAGGGAAGTTAGTTTTCTCTATTGAATAGTAAGTTCTTACTAATAAATCTCTATAAAGATAAAATGGTATGCCAACTGCATAAGCAATTAATATATTTTTTACTTTTAAAGTTGCTGAATAATCAAAAGATCCTCTTTGAAAAACTAATTGTACGATTTGATTATTGAATGTTATGAAAAATCCGGTTAAGAAAATAGCTGCCAAGAAACAGTACTCTACCCCAGATATCAATTTTTTTTGGAGACCTCTTTTGTCTTTTTCACTTCTTAATTTAGAAAATTTTGGAAGTAATGGCAGAATCAAGGAGTTAGATAATATGCCTAATGGGGCTTGTATAATAAAGTTTCCGTAAGCTAGTCCAGAGGCTGCGCCTTGAAAACTTGAAGCGAAAAACATATCGATAAAAACATTAATTTGACTTAAACCTGATGAGATAGATGCTGGAATAATTAGTTTGAAAATTCTCCTCTCTTCATTTTTAAATAAATTGAAGGTTGACTCTAATCTCAAGAGACCAATTTTATTTATTTCCCAAATTTGAACAACAAACTGAATTAAAGTTCCTGTCAAAGTTGCAAATGCCAGTAATCCCGCGTAAGTAAAGAAATTGGACGATGTATTTTCTTGGTTGAAAATCCAACTAAATAAAATAAAAAAAATAATAGTTAAGCTTGTTATTGCAGGACTTATACTTGATAAAAAGAATTTTCTTTGGGAATTTAAGGCGCCAAAACTTAAACCTATGAAGCCTGATAAAGGGATGCAAGGTGTAAGTATTTTTAATTGGTAAGTGGCAATAGATTTCGCTTCCGAACTTAAATTGGGGGCTAATAATTCAATTAATAAACTGGAATTAAAGTAAATCAATATAGCTAAACCAATTAATAATATTGAAAGTTTTATACTTACTTGAGTTAAAACATCTCCTCCATCTTTTTTGTTAAGGGGGGTTAGAACTGCAACGACTGCGTTATGTAAGGGACCATTAATCCCTCCAATGATTATTAGCAAAAATCCTGGAATTATATAGGCATAATTAAATGCGTCGTATGTTACCCCAACTCCAAAAGCAGCAGCTATAAATATTTGTCTTATACATCCAGCTAACTTACTAAGACTGGTACCAAATGAAATTGAAAAAACATTATTTCTTAAAAATGAAAGCATTTGGATTTGTCTAAATTTTTCAAGAAGTTTAAGTTTCAATTATATTTGATTTTTAACTAACGACATATTTATGAATGATCGGATAATTGAATTTGATCCACTAATTGAAGGTGTTTTAATTAAGAGGTATAAAAGGTTTCTTGCAGATATAAAATTAGAAAGTGGAGAGGTAGTAACTGCTCATTGTGCTAACACTGGCCCAATGAAGGGACTTTTGAGTGATGGAGCAAAAGTAAGAATAAGTGTTTCTTCTTCTCCAAAAAGGAAATTACCGTTTACTTGGGAACAGATATGTGTTTTAGATGAAAAAAATCAGGAGGTTTGGGTGGGCATAAATACCCTTTTTGCAAATAAGTTAATCAAAAAGGTTATTGATAAAAATTTGCTAAAAGAAATAATAGGAGAAATAGAGACAATTAAATCTGAAGTCCCTTATGGAAAAGATAAAAAAAGCAGAATTGACTTTTTTTTAACTCCAAAATCTTCAAATCCTGATAAACGTAACATTTACCTAGAGGTTAAAAACACGACCTGGATTAATAAAAATGTAGCTCTATTCCCAGATACAGTAACGAAAAGAGGTCAAAAACACCTCATGGAATTAAAGGAATTAATTCCTCAAAATAAAAGTGTTTTGGTACTTTGTATTACAAGAAAAGACGCTTATTTTTTTGCCCCTGGAGATGATGCAGATCCCTTATACGGCAATCTTTTTAGAGAATCTTTAAGTGCAGGAATGATAACTATTCCATGTTCCTTTGAATTTCATAAAGACCACGTATCATGGAATGGAATTAAACCTTTAAAATAACCGAAAAACTTGATATTTTGAAATCCAAAAAAAATAGTTTTCAAATTTAACAAAAAATTTTTTGAGGTGCAACTATAAAAATGGTATAAACAACTACTAGACACGGATAAGTTTTTTGAATAAATTTAAATTTGAAAGGAAACAGCACAAACTGTTTTTTTGCAGATCTAATTTTTTTTTATGACCACTGCTTTGCAAACGCCTCAAAGGCGCTCTAGGTCCAAACTTCAAGATGCAAGTCTTGTTAATGGACCTATGCTCCTTTTGAGGAGTATTCGAGGATTTAGTTCAAACCGCTCTATGTTGTGGCTTGCAACTGTTCCTGTAGCTTTGTTTGGTTTAGGTATTTTTAATCTTTCAGCTCACGCAGCTGATTTACCTGAGTTGAATGCAGCTTTTCTTGCTAACAATTTATGGCTTTTGATCGCTACTATTTTAGTGATCTTTATGAACGCTGGTTTCGCTATGGTTGAGGCAGGTATGTGTCGTTCTAAGAACGCAGTAAACATCCTTGCTAAAAACCTATTCGTATTTGCTCTAGCCGTAACCTCTTATTGGTTTATCGGCTATTCATTAATGTACGGAGGTAGTGTTGCTGACGGATGGCTTTATTTTGGAGGCTTATTTTTTGATCCAACAGTTACTGCAGATATGGTAACTGACGCTGGATTAGTCCCAACAGTTGATTTCTTGTTCCAGTCTGCATTCGCAGGAACTGCGGCAACTATCGTATCCGGTCTTGTTGCTGAAAGAGTTAAATTTGGAGAATTTGTTGTTTTTGCTGTTGTATTAACTGCATTTATATATCCAATTGCTGGTAGCTGGAAATGGAATGGTGGTTGGCTTGATTCTTTAGGTTTTGTAGACTTTGCTGGTTCTTCAATTGTTCACTCAGTTGGAGCATGGGCCGGTCTAGTAGGAGCTATGCTTCTTGGACCAAGAATTGGCAAATACTCTGATGGGAAACCACAGGCTATGCCAGGACATAATATGGCTATAGCTACTCTTGGTGCATTAGTTCTATGGATTGGTTGGTATGGTTTTAATCCCGGTTCTCAACTTGCTATGGATCAATGGGTTCCATATGTTGCTGTAACAACAACTTTGGCAGCAGCAGCTGGTGCTATTGGTGCAACTATTGTCTCAACATTAACTTCTGGTAAGCCTGATCTTACAATGATAATTAACGGAATCCTTGCTGGTTTGGTTAGTATCACTGCTGGTTGTGGTGATATGACTCTTGCTGGAGCCTGGTTCGCAGGACTAGTAGGTGGAATAATCGTTGTATTTTCTGTTGCAGCACTTGATGCCGCTGAGATCGATGATCCTGTAGGTGCATTCTCTGTTCACGGAGTTTGTGGTGTATGGGGTACTGTAGTTATTGGTCTTTGGGGTACAGCTGTACAAGGAGATGGCGCAGGTATGGGATTGTTCAATGGCGGAGGTATTACCCTTCTCCTAGTTCAAGCTCTTGGTGCCGCAGCTTATGCTATTTGGACACTTGTTACATGTTGGATTGCCTGGTCTGTAATTGGAGGGCTATTCGGTGGAATCCGAGTATCTGAAGAGGAAGAGACTCAAGGCTTAGATATAGGAGAGCATGGAATGGAAGCATATCCAGACTTTGCATCTGCTAAATAATCTAACTAAAAATTGATTTAAGAAACCTGACTTATGTCAGGTTTCTTTTTTTTTACAAAAAATTATTTAAAACGTTGTAATATAAAAAGATGGATACTCAAGCTTTTAGAAGATCTCTTCATCATTCTGATAGATACAATAGAAGGGGTTTCGATTCTCCAACAAAAAGGGCTCAAGCATTAGAAGAAGCTTACCAAAGTGATTTGATAAGCTCTATTAGGGATAATGGTTTTACTTACACCAAGGGCAGACTAAATATTAAGTTAGCCCAAGCCTTTGGTTTCTGTTGGGGAGTTGAAAGAGCTGTAGCAATGGCTTACGAAACTAGAAGACATTACCCAAATGAGAATATTTGGATAACGAACGAAATAATTCATAATCCCTCGGTTAATGATCATTTAAGAAAAATGAATGTAAAATTCATTTCTGCCAAAAATGGAATTAAAGATTTTTCTTTAGTCTCAAATGGGGATGTTGTTATACTTCCCGCTTTCGGAGCTACTGTTCAAGAAATGAAACTCTTGCATGAGAAAGGTTGTCATATCATTGATACAACTTGTCCATGGGTTTCTAAGGTTTGGCATACAGTTGAAAAGCATAAAAAACACGTATTCACTTCTATTATCCATGGAAAATTTAAGCATGAAGAGACTCTCGCTACAAGTTCATTCGCAGGTAAATATTTAGTTGTACTAGATCTTGAAGAAGCAAACTACGTATCTGATTATATTCAGGGGAGAGGCAATAGAAATGATTTTATGAATAAATTTGCTAAAGCTTGTTCAAATGGATTTGACCCAGATAAAGATTTAGATAGAGTGGGAGTTGCAAATCAGACAACTATGCTTAAGAGCGAGACTGAGGAAATTGGAAAGGTTTTTGAAAGGACGATGTTAAGAAAATTTGGACCGGAAAACTTAAATAGCCACTTTTTAGCTTTTAATACTATTTGTGATGCAACTGAAGAAAGACAAGATGCAATGTTCTCTTTGGTTGATGAAGACCTTGATATTCTTGTAGTTATTGGAGGCTTCAATTCTTCAAATACTACTCACCTACAAGAAATAGCGATTACTAAAAATATTTCTTCTTTTCACATTGATACGCCTGACAGGATATCAGTTAAAGAGAACTCAATATTTCATAAACCACTAGGATCAGAATTAGAACTTAAAAATAATTTTCTACCTACTGGAAAAATTAATGTTGGAATTACCTCAGGTGCATCCACTCCTGATAAGGTCGTTGCAGATGTTATTGAAAAGTTAATAGATATTGCTTCCTGAATTTGTTATTCATTTATAGATTTGCTTAGTTTTTTTAATTTATTATTCAGATAATTCCAAAAGATCTACTTTATTAACTAGAATAATTAAAACTCAATGAAGTATGGAAGACAAAGCACAAACTAATCAGGTTCAAACTGCAAGTATGAATAGTACAAAAGCGCCCCAAAAAGTTGAAGTTGTTGTAGCCAATTCAACTTCTGGGTCTGAAGTAAATATCCTTGGAGAACTATCGATTTTTATTTTAAGAATAGGTTTTTGTGCTTTGATGATTCATCATGGCCTTGAGAAACTTCAGGATCCCCAGGGTTTTGCCGAGTTTGTAGTTGGTAAGTACTTCCCATTTTTGCCAGGTGATCCTGTTATTTGGACTTTTGGAGCAGCAATTACTCAATTGGTATGCCCACTAGGGTTGGCTTTAGGGATTTTTGCGAGGCTTTCTTCTCTTGGTCTATTCTCCACCATGGCATTTGCAGTGTATTTTCATCTCCTTGATACTGGTCTAGAAGGTTTCCCTCTTGCAGTGGTTGAAGGACATAATTATGCTTTCGAATTGTCTTTTATATATGGGGCTATTTCTCTCTACTTTCTATGTGCAGGTCCAGGAAGGCTATCTTTATTCAGAAAAACTAACAAGATCACATATTACCCAAAATCAACATAATTTAATGTAAAAAGTGCCTTTTTTGAGTAAATACCATGGATATCCCTTTCAAATTACACATATCAATACTTTCTTGGTCTCTTAGACTTCCTCCAGGTTGAATAATAGCTTTTATTCCATATTCATTTGCTAGTTCCACAGTATCTGCAAATGGGAAAAACCCATCACTGGCCAAGACAGCATCAGAACATAACCTTCCAGCTGCTTTTAATGCAATTTTTGCTGCTCCAACTCTATTCATTTGTCCAGCTCCTATACCAATAGTTTTTTGGTCTTTTGCAATAACAATGGCATTAGATTTCACGTGTTTACAAATTTTCCATGCAAAATTTAGATCTAAGTTAATTTGATTACTCGTATTTTTATTAGTTACTGAAATCCAATTTTCTGTTTTTTCTTCGCTATTGTCCGCATCTTGAACTAGTAATCCTCCCATTATTGATTTAGAAGAAGCTTGATTCTTTTTTGGAAGTTGATCTTTTGAAAACTTTAAAATTCTTAAATTCTTTTTAACTTTTAAAATTTCTAAAGCTTCCTCATCAAAAGATGGAGCGACTACACACTCTAAGAAAATATCTTTGAGGTGAATTGCAGTCTCACTATCAACATTTGAATTAAAAGCAACAATTCCTCCAAATGCACTAACAGAATCGCATTCTAAAGCATTCAAAAATGCTTGAGAAGATGAATTACTTAAAGAGGCACCACAAGGATTATTATGTTTTAGGATAACAGATGCAAATATGTTGTTCGTAAGTTCATCTTTTTCTGTGTATCCAAATTCTAAAACTGTTGAAAGTGCCGACTCTAGATCTAATAGATTGTTATAACTTAGGTCTTTTCCTTGTAATTGTTCTGCTGAGTTCCATCCAATGTTACTTAAACCATACCAGAAAGCTTTTTGATGTGGATTCTCACCATATCTTAAGGTTTTGATTAGTGGATAAGATTCAATATATTTGGAAGGTTGTAAATCTCTTTCTTTTCTTATCCAATTAGATATTGCAGTGTCATAGTCAGCTGTATGTTGAAAAGCTTCAAGTGCTAATTTTGCTTTATATGAGTCTTTCAATTCACCTTTTTTACTTTCTTCAAGAAAATTTTGATACTGACTAGGATCTACTAAAACGGAAACATCTTTATGATTTTTAGCTGCAGAACGAATCATAGATGGCCCTCCTATGTCGATATTTTCAATAGCATCTTCCCATTTAGCTCCCTGATCGATCGTTTTTTTAAAGGGATATAAATTTACAACTACTAAGTCAATTAACTCAAGATTGTTAGCTTCTATATCTTTTTTATGTTCTTCGTCAGTTCTTTTAGCTAATATTCCCCCGTGTATTTTTGGATGTAAAGTTTTTACTCTTCCTCCAAGAATTTCTGGAGAATTAGTAAAATCAGAAACTTTAACAACTGGAATTTTAGCCTCTATAAGATGTTTGGCAGTTCCTCCACTTGATAGAATTTTATAATTAAATTGCTCTATCAATTCCTTGCAAAATGGGATTATATTTTTTTTATCAGAGACACTTACTAAAGCTAATGGAGACATTATGGGAAAGTTTACTTACTTAAGAATATAAACATGAAATATGCTATCAATCATGAATTTGTCTCGATTAGCTCTCAAACTGCAACTCATAGAATTATTTTGATGCATGGTTGGGGAGCTGATTCAGATGACCTTTTAACATTTGGAAAGGAGATGACTGACAAAATAAATTTTGATTTTGAGGTAATTTCTTTAAGGGCTCCTGGATTACACCCAAGCGGCCAGGGAAGACAGTGGTATGGATTATACCCACATGATTGGAATGAAGCTGAGGTTGAAGTAAATAAACTTTTAGTTACATTAAAAAAATTTGATACTGATCAGATTCCACTAAGAAAAACAATTTTGTTGGGGTTTTCTCAGGGGGCGGCAATGGCAATTGATGCGGGATTTAAATTAAATTTTGGATTAATTGTTGCTTGTAGTGGTTATCCCCACCCCAACTGGTGCCCTGGAGAAAAAATCTCACCATTAATTGTTAGTCATGGCTTATTTGATGATGTAGTGCCAATAGAGGCTTCTAGAATTATTTATGAAAAAGTTAAAAGTCAATCTTCTGAATTTTGTGAATTAATAGAATTTGATGGAATCCATCAAATTGATCCAAATTTAATTGAAGTTATAAGCTCAAATATTAGTAATATTTTTTAAACGAAAGCATATTCGTATTCTTCAATTTCTTCCCAATCATCTGCGGTAAGTTCAAGACCTTCAAATATTTTGTCTTCTCCAATGCCTTCAACTACTACTTTTAAAGATGGGAATAAAAAATGATTTTCTTCCGCATATTGGGCGCTAAATAACCCTTTTTCTCCCCAAAAAAATCTATCAGTTGTATGCTCATTTCTTCGTACATTGAAAACAGAAGGTGCTGTCAAGGCATTTTCAGCTATGAATCTTCTTGCAGCTGTAACTGGTTTATGTTTGCCGGTTTCGATATGATAAATAGGTACATGTGCCATTACTCTTTGACCAGCCAATCTTCTCCTGCTGATTCTTTTTCTTTTTTTTGACATTGATTGGTACTCCTGAAATTATTAATTAGATTAGTCTTATTTATTTTTACTAATCTTATATCTATGATCTTTGAATTCACTTCAAATTACATAGAGGACCCATCAACCCCTGATGTAGCTTAAAATATGATCAAATGTTCATATTTAGGGCTGGCTAAAGTCAGACCACTTTATATATCTTAATACTTTTTTCATATTTTACAAGCCCTTTTTCAAATTTTTTTTAAACTACTTAAATTTTCATTTACTATGAACATCTCTAAAAAATTTGAAGAATTAGTCATAAAACAACTGGAGAGTTTCGGCTGTTCAATGGGAGTGACTCATTTAGTTATGTATCTCGCTTCAGCTAAACAAGGGACTAAAGCTTCGTTTGAAATGATTGGTCAATGGCCGCAAATTGATAGGCTTCTAAAATCAATAGAAGATGATCCTTCACTGAAAGTTTCTTCCCCAAATAGAAGATGGTATCCTCTCCAAGAAAACGATATTCTGCTTGGTGTTCTCAGGGTAGAAACTGATTTAAAAGGGGGTAATTGGCCAGTATCTCTTGATTCTAGATTAAAGGCGCTTTCAATATCTTTAGCTACATGCGTTTCTATCGAATTAGAACGTCAAAATAAAAATAAAGAAATAAATTTTTTAAAAAATCAGGTTAATGTCATAATCCATCAATTAAGAAACCCATTGGCTGCTCTTAGGACATATGCAAAATTACTTATAAAAAGACTTGGATCAGATGATGACTCAATTGAAATAGTCGAACGCATGATAATTGAGCAAAAACAAATTAATCAATACATGGATTCTTTTGCGCAATTAAATTCATCTATTAAACTGCCTCTAGAAATTGGAGAAGAAAGATTATTATTACCACCAAATTTGGACAATAAAAAAGAAATAACTGTTCAGAGTTTATTGAGGCCAATTTTAGAAAGAGGTAAAGCTAATGCGAAATTAGACAATAGAGATTGGATTGAACCTTCTCTTTGGCCAGATTGGACTTTATCGCCAGTTAAGGCAAAATATGCTGTAATTGCTGAAATAGTGGCTAATTTATTAGAAAATGCTTTTAAATACTCTCAAAAAGATGCTGAAATTGGGATCACTTTGACAAGTAAAGGTCTGTGCATATTTGATGATGGGAAAAAAATAACCCAAAATGAAAATGAGAAAATTTTTCAAAAAGGTTTTAGGGGATCTGCCGCTAAGAAAAAAGACGGCACTGGTGTGGGACTTTTTTTAGCGAGGAAATTAGCAAAACAAATTGGTGGAGATTTGAAATTGCTGGGAAATTACTCAATTGAAAGTAGTGAGGAATTAAAAAATCTTAAGAAGAAAAATATTTTCTATTTAGAACTTCCTACAAAAGAATTGCATGCATGAATAACATTGTAGTTTCGACTAATACAACACTCGCACCGCAGGCATCACCATTGAAGCCACCAATTTTATTCCCCAGTAATTTTGGGATAGAATAACTTAAAAAAATACCAGTCAAAATAAGAATTAAAAATTTAATTAATATCGCTTGGGATGTAATTGAAACTAATTGGTATACAAAAAAAATTAAAAGAAAAATAATGGATATTAAAGATTCCTTTTTAAATCCATTCCAAAACTTTTTATGATTAATAGATTTTTTTTTATAACTAATATATTTGAACTTTTCTATATAAAACAAATTTGAAAATCTTCCCCAAAATAAGCATATTGGTAAAACAATTATTATTTGATTCTGAATTTTGAGTATGCAAGCAATTTGAATTAAAGTTATGAAAAATAAAGATTGAACACCAAAGGCCCCAACTTTGCTATCTTTCATAGCTTTTAAACGTTTCTTTTTGCCTGCAAAAATTCCATCGAAAGTATCCATTAATCCATCAAGGTGTAAACCTCCGGTAATTAAATATCCCGAAGCCAAACAAATTAATGCTGATGCATATATTGACCAAGAGTTTACTTTTAAAAAAATAAAAATATAAGCCTGTATTGTTCCTATTAAAAATCCAAGAAGTGGCGCAAATTGTGCAATATTTTTAAATTCTGGATTAATTAAAGGTATCTTTGGAAATGTCGTATAGAAAATCCAAGACCCTGCTAAATTTTTTATTAAATTCTTTTTGATGAGATAAAAATAGATTATCAATTTGATAATAGAGTAGATTATTAAAAAGGGTTAAAAAATTTTATAGTTTATCGTGTTTAAATTTGAAATTACATCGAATTGCAGTAATTCAGAGGCAAGAACTGGCATATTTCATACACCAAATGGTAAGGTAAACACCCCAAGGTTTATGCCTGTGGGTACTTTGGCAACGGTTAAAGGAATTTCATCAAAGCAGTTAATATCTACAGGATCAGAAATGATTCTCTCAAATACCTTTCATCTTCATCTGCAACCTGGAGAAAAATTAGTTAAAGAATCTGGTGGAATACATAAGTTCATGAATTGGCATAAGCCAATTCTCAGTGACTCAGGTGGATATCAAGTTTTTAGTTTGGCCAAATTAAATAAAATATCTGATAAAGGGGTGGAATTTAAAAATCCAAGAGATGGTAGTTTTGTATTTTTATCACCTGAAAAAGTAATGCAGGTTCAAATGGATCTTGGCGCGGATGTTGCGATGGCTTTTGATCATTGTCCTCCGCATACTGCTAACGAAAATGATATTGAGGACTCTTTACAAAGAACTCATTCGTGGTTGCAAAAATGTGTTGCGTCTCATCGGAAATCAAATCAAGCATTATTCGGAATAGTTCAAGGTGGTAAGTATCCAAGATTAAGAGAATATAGCGCAAAATTTATAAGTTCTTTTGAACTTCCTGGAATTGCCGTAGGGGGGGTAAGTGTTGGAGAGGCAGTTGAAGAAATACATAGTGTAATTAATTATGTTCCGAAATTCTTACCAATAAATAAACCAAGATATTTAATGGGAATTGGCTCTTTAAAAGAAATTTCTTTAGCTGTTTCTAAAGGATTTGATATATTTGATTGTGTCTTACCTACAAGATTGGGAAGACATGGAACTGCATTTTTTAATGATGAAAGATTGAATTTGCGCAATGCTCGATTTAAAAATGATTTTTCTCCAATTGACAAAACTTGTAAATGTGAAACCTGTAAGTCCTATTCGCGTGCATATTTGCATCATTTAATTAGAAATGATGAGATACTAGGGCTCACCTTAATAAGTTTGCATAATATTGCTCATTTAATAAGATTTACTAATGCCATTTCTAGTGCAATTAAAGATAATTGTTTTACAATTGATTTCGCTCCTTGGAAAACATCCTCTATTGCTCACCATACGTGGTAACGTCTTATCATAATTAATTAAATTATTAAAAAGGTGCTCATTCTATTTAATACGTTCGCTGAATTGCCTGAGGCTTACAAGGCTTTTGCTCCAACTGTTGATGTTCTTCCTCTTATACCTCTATTTTTCTTTTTATTGGTATTTGTTTGGCAAGCTGCAGTTGGATTTAAATAAAATCCTTTCGTTTATATAAATTTTTTAGAAGGGATTTTCAAGCAAAATTGCATCTCCAGAGTTTTCTACAGCACTCTCTATAAAATCAGCAATTTTTAAAGCTCTTGAGGCTTGCTCACCATCTACCTCAGGTATTTCTTTACCCTGAACACATTTAAGAAAATGTTCCAGTTCTGCATAAAGAGGCTCAATGGAAGTAGTGCTAACTTCTTCGACGTATCCATCATTTCTATAAACTAATTCGCCATGCTCTGCTGTGTATGATTCATGAGATTTTCGATGGATTTGTAAGGAGTGATTTAAGAAATCTGTTTCTACTAGCCCATTTTGGCAATGAGCACTTAAACTTCTAATTTTTTTGTGACTCATTTTGCTAGCAGTTAAGCTTGCAATAACATTATTTTTAAAAACTAAAGTAGCATTGACATAATCTATTAATCCTTCGTTATTTCTTCCTCCAACAGCCGCCAGTTTTTGTACCTTTGAGTTTACTAGTTCTAAAACAAGATCAATGTCATGAATCATTAAATCCATAACTACAGATACGTCATTTGCTCTATCTGCATTAGGACTGTGTCTTCTCGCTTCTAAAACAACAATTTCTTCATTATGGACTATTTTATTTAATTCTCTAAAAGCAGGATTAAATCTTTCAATATGCCCTACTTGTAAAAGACAATTATTTGCATTAGCGGCATCTATTAAAGATTTTGCTTCTAACTCGTTAGCGGCTATTGGTTTTTCAATGAGAAGGTTGGTACCTCCTTTAAGACAATCTAGTCCTACTTTCTGATGAAGTAGTGTTGGTACAGCGATACATATAGCGTCAACTTTAGGAATTAAGTCTTTATAATTTCTAAACCATTCACATTGAAATTGTTCAATAGCTAATTTGCCTCTCTCTTCATTTGGATCTGCCACTCCGATGAGATCAGCATCTTTCAGTAAACTGAGAACTCGAGCATGATGCCAGCCCATATTTCCTATACCAATTACTCCAACCTTTACTGGTGATGAGGTTGGTTGCATAACTTTAATTACATATATTTAGTATCATTATCCTCTATAAGAAGCCATATTTAGCTTTTTGGAAGAATAATTTTTACACGATCAATTTTTGGGCCTGACATAGAAATAACTTCAAATTTAATGTTATTAAAATCTAAAACATCTCCAATTTTTGGAACCATTTGAAATTTTTCAAGCATAAATCCAGCAAGGGTATGGTAATCTGCTCCTTCAGGAATCGAACATCCTAACCTTTTGTTGATATCTATTATTTCTGATTTTCCTGCTAAGGACCACTTTCTAGAGAAATTATCTAACATTCTCATGTCTGAATAAATTTTATTGTTGAGCATTTCCTCTCCAACAATTTCTCCATTCAGATCAGCTGCAGTTATTAGCCCCTCTGTTCCACCGTGTTCATCAACTACTAGTAAGAAAGGATTGTAGTCTCTTACTATTGGAAATATTTCTGCTAGTGAACATGTTTCTATTATTTTCGTCACTGGTAAAAGGAATGGCTCTAATAATGTATCGGCTTCCATTTCACCTTTTGAAATTGGATTAGCTAGAAAACGTAAATCTAATACACCTAATACATCATCTAAAGACTCACCTATCACAAAGAATCGAGCATGTCGAGTTTTATCTACTTGTTTCATAAGTTCTGAAAAGGTTATATTTTTTGGCAAAGTTACCATCTCAGATCTTGGAATCATTACTTCTTTAACCTGTGTATCTTTCAGAGCAAACACTCCTTCAAGAATATTCTTCTCATCTGGTTTTAAGCCTGTTACATTATCTGTTTCTATAAGAGTTTCTAATTCTCCTGCGGATAGACCCGAGTTTAAAGAATCCCATTTAGTATTTAAATTGAACAAGCCTAAGCATGCGCTAGCAAAGAATTCTATTGTCTTAACTATAGGATTCATACCTTTTCTAACAGCATCGAATATTGTTGTTAATCGTAATGCAGCAGATTCTGGATTGTTAATTACTAGTGCTTTAGGAATCAGTCCAGAAACAAGAGTAACAACTAAAACAACAAATAAAAATAATAGAAGATCATAAAGTCTATTTAATAAAATATTGCTTTTCCAATAATCATTAGCAAGGTTATTGCTAAGCCATCCAATCGCAATTAATGAAATTGTTACTCCAAATTGAGAAGCAATTAGTGAAGATCTAAAGCGTTTTTGAATTTTTAAAATTGAAAATGCCCCTTTCTTTTTTTCTTCTATTAACCTTAAAACTTTACTTGGTCTTATTAATAAAAAAGAGAGTTCACTCGCTGCGAAAAAAGCTGGGAAAAATAAAAGAAATAAAAGTAGAGTTATTTTCATTCAATGACAAATGAATAATGGGGGTGGCGAGGATCGAACTCGCCTTAGCCAAATTATGAGTTTGGTGCATTCACCAGATTGCTACACCCCCAGACTAATTAATGTAATTTTAATTGCATTGAATTTCAATATACAATATAAAAATAATATTTCAAAAAACACCTCATTAGGAAGTTTTTGTGAGAATTCTTTTTTTCTTCTAATCTTTAAATATGTACTTAACTTCTACTAATGGGTAATTTTTCTGAAAAGTATGACTTAAATAAAACAAAATTGTTAAAACAGTTAATTGAAAAATCTTACAAGAGAGGAAACTTCACTTTATCTTCAGGAAAAAAAAGCAGTCATTACTTAAACTGTAAACCGGTATCATTAAACGGCGAAGGCCTAAATTTAATATGTGAATTATTTTCAGAGTTAAAGGACTCAAGATCAAAAGCTGTAGCAGGATTGACATTAGGTGCAGATCCTCTTGTAAGTGGATTAATTGTCAAAGCAGCTTCACAAGGCCAAAATCTTAGTGGTTTAATAATTCGTAAAGAGATTAAACAATACGGTACTAAAGCTGGAATTGAGGGCCCTACACTAGAAGAAGGAACTTTAGTAACTGTCTTAGAGGATGTTGTTACAACTGCTGGTTCAGTAATAAAAGCTATAAAAAAGTTACGAGAAAATAATTACGTTGTTGAAGAAGTTTTGTCTATAGTTGATAGGCAAGAAGGGGGATGTGAAGCCCTTAATGATGAAAATGTTAAATTAAAGAGTCTTTTTACAATAAAAGATTTTCTATAAATATCCCAAAATGCAAGAAATCATAAAAAAGTTTTGGTTTGAAAAATTTGATTGCTTTTCTGTTAGTGGAAAAGATGCCAGGAAATTTTTGAATGGAATAACAACTAGTAACATTCTAAATTCAGAAAATAAAGTTATCAAAACTTGTTGGTTAACTCCAAATGGTGTTCTAAGGTCATTAATTGAAATTATTTTTTTAGAAAGAAAATTAGAAGTAATTATCTTGGCGGGTAACACTAATGAAATAATTGATTACTTTAATCAAGTTATTTTTCCGGCGGACGATGTACTTCTAGGTGAACCTTTCTTGATAAATAGAATTCAGGAAATTGATGAATCTAGTTCATGGAGAACTTACCTGCCTATTTTCTTCAAAACAGAAGATAAAGAATTTGAAATTTATAAAAATAAACTAAATTTACTAAATCCCAATGATTTAAAACTTTGGAAGATTAATCAGGCAATTCCCTCATTAGAAATGGAAATAAACGAAAAGAATAATCCTCTTGAGCTTGGATTACAAGATCTTATAGATTTTAATAAAGGTTGTTATTTAGGACAAGAAACAATGTCAAAAATAAAAAATGTTTCTTCTTTAAAACAGGAAATAAGAATTTGGAAATCATTTGAATCTAATTTGAATTTAGATGTTGAAGATAAAAATTTATATATAAATTCTGCCAAGGATATTTCTGTAGGGAAAATCACTAGTTTTTTCAAATCAGATTCTCAAATAAAAGGTTTAGCAATGATAAAAAGAAAATATTTAGAGGAAGAAAGTTATTTTTTTTCAGAAATTTTTGGAAAAATTTTTATTAATAAATCTGTAGGATCAATTTTTCTTTAATTGATTTTTGATTAAATATTCTGCAATTTTTAGAGTAGCAAAACAATCATCTTTGTTATATTGAATAATTTTTTTTAAAAATATTTCGTTTTTTGTAATTTGGTATTGAATCCACCAATAAAGGGCTTTAGAGCCACTGACATTTTTCTGCATCCATTTAAATCCAAGCCAATTAGAAACATTTTTTAAGCCATAGTTTTTTAGTGGTAATATCCAAGACTTTCGTATTAAGGAATGTAAGTCTATAAATCTTGAGGCAAGTGAATCAATTTCTTCAAAACTAAAATTTAGGTTTTTAGCAATATTAATTATTGCTATCTTTTCAGTTTCTCCGTAATGTAAAACTGGCCATTGCTTCTGTGAAGTTAGTAGTTCAATGATTTTCCTGTAAGAGTCTTTTTTATTGTTTTGGATATTCAAAATTGGTTTATAAATAAAATCTTCTTTTTTTGTAAACAAATTATTTATTTTTAAAAAACCATATAAAAAGTCATGCTTATCATCTGGACTTGATTCAATATCAAATATATAAAATCCTGAACATATTTTTTCTAGTAGATCGGTAGTATCATTTTTATTGGAAATGCGATATGGTTCCCCAGAAATATAAGCTTGTGCTTGCTTTATAAATAAGGATGCTTTTTCATACTTTTGATCGTTGAATTTAGATAATTTTTCTCCAAGTTTTTTTTCGCTATACGAAGCTAATGTTTTGGTATCAGATATTCCATTTGTTATGAGTAATGCAGCCGTTTTGGATCCTATTCCATCTATATCTGTTAGATATCCATTTTCTTTTGCTTCTTTGTCACAAAATTTTTGCCATGAACAAATAGTACATTTTTTTCTATCTTGAGTTATTTCTGGCATAAAGCCCTTCAAGCATTCATTCAAACTTAATAAAACATTCAAAACTTTTTTTCTTAATTTTTTATTTAAATAAATTTCTTCAACATTAACTTTTTTATCAAAACTTGAAATTACTAATCCTTTCTCAATTTTAGATTCTTGAAAAGATTCCAACAGCATAGAACTAAAAGCTAAGTCGAATAAATGTTCTTTAGTGGTTTTGTGGCCTAACTTATAAACAGCAGGTAAATATTTATATTGTCCCCATTTACTTTTACCTTTAGTCTTTACAAGTAATTGTGGACGTATCTCTGCGTTAATATTTTGGAAAAGATTCCCTTTGATTTTTAATCCAATTACCCCTTGATAACCATTTTCACAGGCTTTTAATCCTGTATATATTTCACTATTACAAAATTCAGAGAAAATTTGAAACTGATTAATTTTATCTATTGCTTTATTGGGAGACCAAACTTCATAAGATTTTTTACCCTTAAAATCTAGCCATGCTTTTCTTTTGCATCTTGTAAAACTTTTTAAATGAAGAGAATTCAAATTATTTTTTAAAGGCGGTTTTAAATTTACTCATATAAATTAGTATAGTTAATTAGAAGAAATCAGGGAAATTTTAAATTTGACAGCTGATAAATTAGATAAGATAAAATTTGGAACTGATGGGTGGAGAGGAATTATTGGATTTGATTTTAATTTATCCAATCTTTCAAAGGTTGTAGTCGCTGCATGCCAGGAGTTGCATTATCAATACTATAAGGAAGTTAATTCAAAGAAAATTATTATTGGATATGATCGTAGATTTATGGCTTGTGAATTCGCCAAGCAAATAGTGCCTTTTGTAAGAGGATGTGGTTTCGAGCCGATCTTATCTAATAGCTTTGTTACAACACCCTCCTGTAGTTTCTATGCCAAAGAAGTTGGTTGTCTTGGAGCGTTAGTAATTACAGCAAGTCATAATCCATATAATTGGCTAGGTCTTAAAATAAAGAGCTTTAATGGATGTTCTGTTGAAGAATCTTTTACAAATGAAGTTGAAAAAAGATTAATGCTTGGAAATTCAATTGATAAAATAGATGGTGTTAATCAATTGGTAGATATAAAGAAATTTCATTTAGATAGAATTAAATCCCTTTTTGATATTGACTTTATTTCAAATAGATTAAAAAAAATGAAATTGCGAATTTTCGTAGATTCTATGCATGGTTCAGCTGCAAATTGTATGGCTGAGATTTTTGCTCCTAATGATTTAGAAGTTATTTCAGAAATCAGGAAAGATGCTGATCCTTTTTTTGGAGGAAAACCTCCTGAACCTCTTCTAAATTATGCAGATGATCTAAATCAAATACTAATGAAAAATTCAACAAATGAAGTGAAAACTCTAGGAATTATATTTGATGGTGATGGGGATAGAATTGCGGCAATTGATGAAAAAGGAAGATACTCTAGTACTCAAGATTTACTCCCATACTTTATTAGCTATTTGGGCGAAACTAAAAATAATTCTTATCCAGTTTTAAAAACTGTTAGTGGTTCAGATATTATTAAAAATATATCGGAGAGTCAAAATAGAGATGTTTTTGAACTTCCAGTTGGCTTTAAATATATTGCTGAAAAAATGATTAAAGAGAAAATATTTATTGGAGGAGAGGAATCTGGAGGAGTTGGTTTTGGTGACTTTATGCCTGAAAGAGATGCTATATATGCAGCGATGATTTTATTAAATGGAATTGCTGAAAAATCTCAATATTTATATAAAACCTTAGATGAAATTCAAGAAGATTTTGGGCCAAGTTTTTATAAAAGAATTGATATTAAATTTCCAAATCAGTCAGAAAAAAATAACGTAAAAGAATTTATCATAGATAATATTCCTCAGAATATTAATAATCACAAGTTAAAAAGTATTTCAAAGATTGATGGAATAAAGTTGAGAATTGATAAAAATTTTTGGCTTCTTTTTAGGTTTTCAGGAACAGAACCTCTTCTAAGGTTATATTGTGAAGCACCAAAAGAATCTTATTTAAATGAGTTATTAGAATGGGGTCAAGTATTTATAAATTTGGAAGGAAAATAAGGATGAAAAATTTATATTTAGCGAGTAAGAATAAAGGTAAAATTGAAGAATATAAGAAATTGCTTGAAGGAGTTAATTGTAAGTTATTACTCCAGCCAGAATCATTAGAAGTTGAAGAGGATGGACTGACATTTAGAGATAATGCAATTAAAAAAGCGAGTGAAGTTTCGAGAAAAACAAATAATTTCTCAATAGCAGATGATTCAGGAATTTGTATTGAAGCACTAGATGGTAAGCCTGGGATTTACTCATCTAGATATGCAAAAAATGATCAGGAGAGAATAGAACGAGTTTTAAGAGAACTTGATGGAGTTCAAAATAGAAGTGCTTTCTTTATTGCCAATATTTGTGTTTGTTCTCCAAATGGTGAAGTGATTATTGAATCTGAGGCCAAATGTCATGGCAATATTATTTTAAATCCGCGAGGAAAAGGTGGTTTTGGTTATGACCCAATTTTTGAGGAGAGTTCTACTAGATTAACTTTCGCAGAAATGAATAATGATATTAAAGACTCTTTAAGTCATAGAGGTAAAGCATTAAAAAAAATGATTCCAGATTTAATTGAAATTTTTTCTTAAATTCAATTAACCCAAGATCCATGAAGGCCATGAGGAATTGAAATGGGTAATTCATAAACAGCTAATTCTTTTAAGTCTTTTGCGTCTAATATCACTAAATCGCTTCCTCTTCTTTCTCCGTTCCATAGAAGTATAAATAAAAATCCCTCATCTTCTTTTGAAGAGTTTTCTGATGGAACCATAATTGGTTCACTTACGAATCCACTTGGACCTGCTGACCAAGAAATCTCTTCCTTAGAAGTTAAAATTATTTTTTTTATTGTTTGAAGTGGAGCGTTCCCCAGCTTTTGAGATGTGCTTGCCATCCAACTAAAAGTTGCTTTTAAACCCAAGTTTTTAGGATTAACAACGGCAAATTCACAACATTGTTCACTTAAAGTTTCAAGTTCACATGTTTTTTTCTTTAGATCAATAATTGATCTTTTTAGTTTTCCTTCTGGATATTTATCAAAGTCAATATCCCTAAAATTTTCGTCTGGACCAACTGATGGGAAATCATCATAAAAAATACTATCTAATACAATTTCGGATTCTTTTTCAAATGCATTTACATGATGAAAAACGAATCCTTCTGGAGCATCTATTACTAACGGTGGCTGACCTCTAAATAATCCACTTTCTCTAGGGATGATAAAAAACTTTGCCTTTTTATTTGGGTTTGACTTAAGACATTGCGCTGCTCCCCTTTGACCCATGACAAAAGGGAGAGGATTGAAATCGATAGCGTTCTGTAAAAATATTGCCCAATTTGTTGTAATTGCGAAATCATGAAGGAATGCAAAGCCATTAAAGGTATCTTTTCTGTCAAAAATGAGCTCTCCAGAATTTGTACCAGCATTATTAAATTCCATTAATCTAATGGTACTTTTTGGCCCTGTTTGTACTCCAAAAGTGACTAAAAGTTCTGATGATGTATTTGAGTTTAGGTCTGTTTTGGGATGAGCACTGAATGCTTCGTTAGGTTTGAGTACCCCTTTTAATGTTGTTAAACCAATAGTCTCAAGACTATCAGGATCCATTGCATGTGGACCGGCTGCTTCCCATAATGCGAGAATTTCATCTCCTAATTTTATGACATGAGTATTAGCGATATTCTTGAATTTTAGATCTAAGGCATTGTTTAAAATTCCTCCATTTTTTTGTGTCCCAAAAACACCTCTATAAATAAATTTATTTATTTTTTCTTCTTCCAAATAGCCTTTAGTTTTAACAAATCTATTTGTTAAGAATGGCTGACCATTTTCGAATTTTATGGATGTTATCATTCCATCACCGTCAAATGGATGATGAACCCATTGTCCACCTCTCTCTAATATTCCTGGTCCATTTCTTAACAATGTGCCATTTAAATTTTTAATATTATTACCTTTGATAATTGTTAGAGGTTCTTTAGTTAGCTCCTTTTCTACATTTTGATATGCACTTGACCAATCTTCTTTATTAAAAATTTCAAATTTATCAATTTTTTTATCTTGTAAATTAGTCACAATAAAATGATTACTTTATCTATCTTCGCCAAAAATCAACTTAATTGTGGCTGATTCGAAAAAATTCCTATTTTATTGATTTTCTAACATTCCTTTACTGCTTGGAATTGAATCAGATCTTCTTAGATCTATCTCGGTAGCCATTCTCATGGCTCTTGAAAAAGCTTTAAAGCACGCCTCAACTATATGATGCGAATTACTACCACGTATTTGATTAATATGCAGAGTGATACCGCTATTATTTACAAAGGCAATAAAAAACTCTCTTACTAGTTCAGTATCATAATTTCCTATTCTAGGGGCTTTTAATTGAAGATCATAAGAAAGATGCGGTCTACCAGAGCAGTCTAGAGTTACTTGAACTAATGCTTCATCTAATGGGGCAAAGAAATGTCCAAATCTGCTTATTCCTTTTCTTTCTCCCAAGGCTTTTGAAAATGCTTTGCCTAATGCGATTCCTACATCTTCATTTGTATGATGATCATCAATATGGGTATCTCCAATTGCTTTTATTTTTAGATCGAACAAACCATGACTGGATATTTGATGAAGCATATGATCTAAGAATGGTATCCCGGTATCAATCTCGGAAATCCCATTGCCATCTAAGTTTATAAAGACAGAAATATCTGTTTCATTCGTTTTTCTTTTTATTTCAGATTGCCTTAGAGATGACATTTTTATGCAAAAAACTTAGTTTACATTCCATTAATGCAGTAACCTGCATCAACATAAATTGTTTGGCCTGAAATGCCGCTAGAGAGATCACTCAATAAAAAAGCAGCAGTATTACCTACTTCTGTTTGAGTGACTGTTCTCCGTAAAGGAGCCTTTTCTTCAACATTGTGAATCATATCTAAAATGCCACCTATAGCAGAACTCGCAAGTGTTCTAATAGGCCCAGCACTTATTGCGTTAACTCTAACTTGTTTTTCGGGACCAAGCTCTGCAGAAAGATATCTTACTGAAGCTTCTAAAGCTGCTTTAGCAACTCCCATCACGTTATAGTTAGGAATCGCCCTTTCTGATCCTAAATAAGTTAATGAGACAACACCAGCACCATCACTAAAAAGTGGTTTTGCTGCTTTACATAAAGGTGCTAACGAATAAGCACTTATATTAAGAGCCCTATCAAAACCCTCTGAAGTGGTAGCACTATAATCTCCAATCAATTCATCGCGTCCTGCAAATGCTAGGCAGTGAACTAATCCGTCAATTTGTCCCCAATTGTCGTTTATATTTTTAAAGATTTCTTCAATTTGAGCTGGATTTTGAACATCAAGAGGCAAAAATAATGATGGATTTAAAGGTTCAGTTAGTTCTCTCACTTTAGATTCGAATCTTCCCTTATCATCAGGTAAATATGTAATTCCAAGTTCTGCGCCAGCTTTTGAAAGTTGTTGAGCGATTCCCCATGCTATTGAACGATTGTTGGCAATTCCTGTAACAAGAATTTTTTTGCCAGTTAGATTTAGAAGCATTTTGTTTATTATTTCTATTATTCTCCTATATAAAAGTACCTATCTTTACGGATTACTGCAAAATATACAATAATTTTCAAATATCAAAGAATTTTTAACTTAAACATGGTCAGAACAAATTCTATGGTTTTGGAATTAGGTTTTCGATTACCTAATTTCCAAATGTTAAATGCTAATTCTTCAAAAAATGAATATTTTAATTCTCATAATCTAGATAATCGGCATTTACTTTTAATGTTTATTTGTGCCCATTGCCCATTTGTTAAATACATTGAGAATCAAATTTTCACCTTAAGTAAAGAAATTGAAAATACAGTTCAAACAGTCGCAATCTCTAGTAATGATATAGTCACTCATCCTTCAGATTCTCCTAAAAATTTGAGATTACAAGCACAATCACAGGGATGGAGTTTTCCTTATCTTTATGATAAAACTCAAAATTTTGCTAAGGAATTAAGAGCGGCTTGCACCCCAGATTTTTATCTTTTTTCACATGAAGGAGATGGTGATTTTTTATTGTTTTATCATGGTCAATTAGACGATAGCAGACCAGGTAATAGTATCCCTCTGTCTGGAAAAGATTTGCGCTCTGCTGTAAAAGATTTGAATCAAGATAATTCTTATCCTTCAAATCAGATGCCTTCTTTAGGTTGCAATATTAAATGGACTCCTGGTAAAGAACCAAGTTGGTTTAAATGAATTAAAAATTTTTTTTACCCATAGAAATATGGTTTAGGGTTAATATATTCAATATGCAGATACCTCCATTTACTTTAAATAGGCAGTACCAAGAAATTGGCTCAGAAATTGAGAGTGAGGTTTCTAAAGTTTTAAAAGGTGGCCAGTATATTGGAGGAAAAGAAATTGCCAAATTTGAGGAGAGTTTTTCTAATCTAATTGGTGTTGAAAATACTATTGGATGTAATAGTGGAACTGATGCCTTGGTATTAGCCTTGCGCGCATTAGATATTGGTGTGGGTGATGAAGTTATTACCTCATCTTTTAGCTTTTTTGCGACTGCAGAGGCTATTAGTGCAGTTGGTGCTAATCCTATTTTGGTAGATATAGATCCTGAAACTTATCTCATTAATACTGAACTAATAGAACAGGAGATTAACCCTAACACAAAGGCAATTATGCCAGTTCATCTATTTGGGAATGCAGTGAATATGACCTTAATAAAATCTTTGGCCAATAAATATGACTTAAAAGTAATCGAAGATTGTGCTCAGGCAACATGCACAATGTGGAAAAATTCCAAAGTTGGCAGTATCGGTGATATAGGTTGTTTTAGCTTTTTCCCTACTAAAAATTTAGGAGCTGCTGGAGATGGTGGAGCAGTAACAACTTCAGATCATAAGATTGCCCAAAAAATTAGAGAACTTTCTGTTCATGGCAGCCCAATAAGATATCACCATAATCAAATTGGATATAACAGTAGACTTGATACCATACAAGCAGCCATATTAAACATTAAAATTAAATATATTTCTAAGTGGATTAATAATCGCCAAAAAATTGCTAAAAATTACCTTAATTTATTAGAAAAAAATCCATTTATTAGTCTTCCAAAAATTAGCTCTGATTCTATTTCCCATTCTTGGAATCAATTTGTTATCAAATTAAGAAACGATAAATATTTTTTAAATGACGATTTTTCAAATTTATTTGATACTGATTGCAAAAAATACTTTTCCTTAAGGAATTTGGTAAAACAACAACTTTTTGAAAAAGGTATTAATTCAATTATTTATTATCCAATTCCGATACACGCACAAATAGCTTATAAAAATAAAAATTTTTCTAGAACAAAACTACTAAATACCGAGAGAATTTGTACAGAAGTTCTTAGTCTTCCAATGTTTCCTGAAATTTCTTATGAGGAACAAGTTTATGTAGCAGAAAATTTAAATAAAGTTTTAAAGAATTGTATAGAGGAAATTCAAATTTCAGCATAAAGTGATTTAAATAATCTTTGTTGTATGTTGTGATTGACAATAGGGCTTGAATAACTATTTTTTTCTAAATTAGATATCTCCCCATTTAATAATTCTAAATTTGACACTTTAGATAATTCAGGAATCCAATATTTTATATATTCGCAAATAGGATCAAATTTTTTTGTTTGGGTATATGGATTAAAAATTCTAAGTGGTTTTGGGTCCATACCGCTACTGGCGCTCCACTGCCATCCGCCATTATTTGCAGCTAAGTCTCCATCAACCAACGTCTCCATAAATTTTTTCTCGCCCATTTGCCAACTGCATATAAGATCTTTTACCAGAAATGAGGCGACTATCATCCTACATCTGTTATGCATCCAGCCAGTACTATTTAGTTGACGCATTGCAGCATCAACTATAGGAATTCCGGTCTCTCCGTTGCTCCAATGTTGAAACCATTCATTATTGTTTTGCCAAGGAAAGTGATCCCATTTTTTTCTATATGGACCTTTCTCTAGCTCTGGGAAATGGAATAAGCAATGTTGATAAAATTCACGCCAAACAAGTTCTTTTTGCCAAGTTTCAATTGATAGATAATTTTCTTGATTTGCAAAATCTGAATTTAAATTTAATGTCGCGTTCCAAACTTTTCTAATGCTGATGGTGCCGAATCTGAGAGATGCACTTAGAAATGATGTCCCATTATGGGAAGGAAAATCTCTTGCAGAATTATAAGAATATATTTTTTTTTCGTTAATGAAGTTTTCTAATAATGTTTCTGCAGCATTTTCTCCAGGTCTACATGGACAAATATTCGAACCAGGAAATTTGATATTTTTGATAAATTTCTTTAGGACCGAATCAGATGAATTTATCGTCTTATTTTCTTTGAGTCTATTATCTATATCTTTAAACTGGAAAACAATTTTATCTTGGTCATATGAACCTAATAAATTCATTTTTGATTTAAGGTTTTTATAAAAAGGTCCATAAACTGAATAAGGATTGTTTTTCCCTGAAAATATTTTTAAAGGTTCTATTAATAAATGATCCCAAGTTTCAATAACTTGAATATTTTGTTCTTTTAAAATTTTTTTTATTTGTAAATCCCGATTAATCTCATAAGGTTCAATTGATCTGTTCCAAAAAACAAATTTAGCATCTATTTTCTTTGCTAATTGAGGAATTATTAATACCGGATCTCCTTCTTCTATAACTAATCTACTACCCATTTTTTTCCAATTATTGCCTAATTCTTGAAGCGAATTTCCTAGAAACCAAGCTCTTGAAATTGCATTGAAATCATGTGAGTAATTTTTATCAAATATATAAGTTGAAGTAATAGCATTTGATAATGAAAAAGCTTTGATTAAAGCTTGATTATCAAATATCCTTAAATCTTTTCTATGCCAAAAAAGTATTCTAGGTTTACTCATAATTTATCTAAAAATTGTTTAGCTCTAAACCAAGCCGTCACGGTTTTTGCGTCAAGAATTTCATCCCCACTAGAAATAAGATTATCTAGTTCGTCGGGATCTAAAATTAAAACTTCTATATCTTCATCTAAATCTCCTTTAACCTCGGAATTGAGTTTATTTAAATCACGAGCTAAAAATAAATAAATTTCTTCATCTGCATAACCAGGAGCAGGAACAAGAGTTCCTAGTTCGTCCCATTTGTTTGCACTGAATCCAGTCTCTTCTTGTATTTCTCTTTGAATTGACTTAATAGGTGTTTCACCTATTTCTAATGTACCTGCTGGAAATTCTAATAAATACCTTGAAACTGCAAATCTATATTGCCGAAGAATGATAACTTTATTGTCTTTTGTAATAGGTACGGCTAACGCTGCCCCAGGATGCTTAATGTATCCATATTCACCTTCATGTCCATTTGGAAGCTCAATTCTATTTATTTCGAAACTAAATTTTTTTGACTTTAACTCAGATATTTTTTCTTTAAAAATGGATCTATTTATAAGGTTTTTGTTGCCCATAATTTTAAATAAAAATAGCCTAACAGTTATTTTTTGGTTTTGTAAATCATTTATACAGACCATTTTGAGGAATCAAGCCTTGTGATTTTTTGGCTTCTACTTAAGATCTCAGATAGTGGTGTAATAACGAAATTCCGATTCATGAATCTAGGGTGAGGTAATGTTAATTCCTCGTCAACAGTATGAAAATCTTCCCACCAAAGAATATCTAAATCGAGACATCTTGATAGCCATTTCTTACCCTTTGGCGTTTCTTCTCGTCCGAAAAATCTCTCTAACTTTTTTAGTTCTTTTAAAAGTAATTTCGCCTTTTTATTTGATGGTTTTGGAAAAGAATTACTTTTAATAAGCAATAGAGTATTTAAATAATTTGGCTGCTCATTTTCAACTCCATGAGGTAATGTCTCATAAATTGAAGACCAAAAAAAGTTTGCATGAAATATCATTTTCTCTGCTTTTTTTGTTTTGGAATTATCTCCCCACTCATTTATTATTTCTTCTATTTTTGGTTTACAAATTAATAGTGACTCAAGAGGGCTTCCGAATTTACTATCAATATTTGCACCGAGGGATATACATAGTCCATTTTTGATATTAAGATTTGATAATTCCACTACAAAAAACAAAGTTATTGGATAAATTCTATATCAGGCATTTTTAAAGTGATTTTGAACCCCGAGTTAAAAGAAAAAGGAGAAATAAAAAATTTAATGAAGTTGAAGGATTCTTTTAGAGCTTTCCCTTTGGCAGCAATTACAGGTCATAGTTTATTAAAATTATCTTTGCTCTTGGCAGCAGTTGATCCTAGTTTAGGAGGAGTGATTATCGCTGGCGGAAGAGGTACCGGTAAGTCAGTATTAGCAAGGGGTTTGCATACTTTACTCCCTCCTATAGAGGTATTGGATATTGAAACTATACTGGAAAAGTTGACTAAGAGAAATAGTAATACTTCATTAAAACCTATTGGTAGGAATCTAGATCCAGATAAACCAGCGGAATGGGATATTAGTACTAATAAATTGTTAGAGGAAGTAATTGGAAGTGATTATTTGAATCAAATAGAAGAACTTCCAAAAAAAGTAAGAGAAGCTCCATTTATTCAAGTTCCCATTGGCATAACTGAAGACAGACTTGTTGGATCTATTGACGTCGCTGCCTCATTAAGTACGGGAGAGCAAGTTTTTCAGCCTGGAATTTTAGCTGAGGCTCATAGAGGTGTTCTTTATGTAGATGATATAAATTTATTGGATGATGGCATTGTAAATTTAATTCTTGAAGCTACTGGAAGAGAGAAAAATAATATTGAAAGAGATGGTTTAAGCCTTTCTCATCCTTGCAAGTCACTTTTGATAGCAACCTATAATCCTGAAGAAGGTGCTTTAAGAGATCATGTTTTAGATCGTTTCGCGATTGTGCTTTCTGCAGATCAATCTATTGATAATGCTCAAAGAGTTGAGATTACTAAATCTGTATTATCGCACGCTGAAAATAATATTAAATTTTCAGAAAAATGGTCTGAAGAATCTGATAATTTATCCACTCAATTAATTTTGGCAAGGCAATGGTTAAAAGATGTCAAGATAACAAAAGAGCAAATAACCTATTTAGTTAATGAAGCACTTAGAGGAGGTGTAGAAGGGCATAGGTCAGAATTATTTGCGGTGAAAGTAGCAAAGGCGAATGCAGCTCTTCGAGGCGATGAGAATGTAAATTCTGAAGATCTAAAAGTCGCAGTAAGGTTAGTTATTCTTCCACGCGCAATGCAAATACCTCCAGAAGATGATGATATTCAACCACCCCCTCCAGAGGATCAGAGTCCCCCACCCCCACCTCAATCAAACAATGAAGAGTCTGAACCTGACACTAGTGAAAATGATAATGAGCAAGACCAAGAGCAAGAACAAGAAGAAGATAATTCTGATGGCGAAGAAGAATCTACTCCCGAAATACCTGAAGAATTCATATTAGATCCTGAGGCCTGTATGGTTGACCCTGATTTATTGCTTTTTTCATCAGCTAAATCAAAAGCCGGAAATAGTGGAAGTAGATCTGTGATATTCAGTGATAGTAGAGGAAGGTATGTGAAACCTATAATTCCAAGAAGTAAAGTAAAAAGAATTGCAGTAGATGCGACTTTGCGAGCTGCAGCTCCTTATCAAAAATCACGAAGATTAAGGAATCCTAATAAATCAATAATCATTGAAGAAAATGATTTTAGGGCTAAGCTTCTTCAAAAGAAGGCAGGTGCTTTAGTCATTTTTCTTGTTGATGCTAGTGGTTCTATGGCTCTTAATAGAATGCAAAGTGCTAAGGGTGCAGTTATCAGACTTTTGACTGAGGCATATGAGAATAGAGATGAAGTTGCCCTAATTCCCTTTAGAGGTAATCAGGCAGAAGTTCTTTTGCCTCCAACAAGATCAATAACTGCAGCGAAAAGAAGGCTAGAAACAATGCCTTGCGGAGGTGGATCGCCTTTAGCTCATGGATTAACGCAATCAGCAAAAGTAGCAAAAAATGCTCTTTCTACTGGAGATATAGGTCAAGTTATTGTTGTTGGAATTACCGATGGAAGAGGAAATGTTCCATTAGGATTGTCTCTAGGACAAAGTGAGGTTGAAGAAAACGAAAATACAAATGCAAATTTAAAGCAAGAGGTTCTTGATATTGCAGCAAAATATCCCATGCTTGGGATAAAACTTTTGATAATTGATACAGAAAGAAAATTTATTGCAAGTGGATTTGGTAAAGAATTAGCAGAGGCAGCTCAAGGGAAATATGTTCAACTGCCAAAAGCTACAGATAAAGCAATCGCAGCTATGGCATTAAATGCTATAAATGAATTTTAAATATTTTATGGATAAATTTCGTTGAGGAATTTTGAAAGCCCAATCGTTAAATCTCTTATAGATTTGGTTAATTCTTTATCCTGAGTTAATTTTTTAAAATCATCACTCATATCATCTACTTTTGTTGAAATAGACCTAGCAGCATTTATTGTTAATTTAATGTCATTAAGGGTTTCTTTGTCATCGATGGTAGACAAGATGTTATTCAAATGATTAGCCGCAATTGTAATTTCTTTTATTAGAGGTTCAACTCTTTCTATTTCTTTTTTCGATAAATAAATTAATTCATCAAGATTTTCTTGTGTTTGGTCAAATTGATCAATTGAATTGAGGATGTTCTCAATTAAGTTTTCTTGATTTGTTTCTTTTAGTAGTTGGCTTATTCTGTTAGTTATATTTGAAAGACTAGATAGTTGCTTACCTGTGATAGTGTCTCCCTGACAAATAATTAATTTGGAATCGCATTTGTCGGATATAGGTTGTGCAATGTTTTTAGGAATTGTCTTGTCACTGGTTTCTAAAGCAACTTGTACATCTCCTCCAAGGAAAGAATTTGTAACTACCCTTGCAAATGCTGGTCTTGGAAGAATAATTTCAGGATTATTTAAAACTATTTTTGCTTTAATTGATTCATTCGTGAACAAGATATCTTCTATTGATCCAACTAAGATTCCTCTGTAAGTAACTGGAGATTTTTTTGATAAACCGCTTGCATTATTGAATTCAGCAAAGAGGTACCAATTTTTTGAGGATAATCTTACTCCTCTTAGCCAAAAAGAAAAAAAAGTGAATATTAAAATGCCCCCTAATAAGGAAAAACCAACTATTGAATCTCGTAAGCTTCTACGCATAATTCCTAAATGTCTTTGGGTTGCATTGGACCATCAAGTTTCCCATGCCTAAATTGAAATACATAGGGATCTTTACTCTCTTTAAATTCATTAATCGAGCCAGCCCATCTGAATTTGCCTCCATAAAGCATTAAAACTTTATCTGAAGTTCTCTCTATAGTACTAAGAACATGGCTAACCACAATAGATGATCCGCTAGCTTTATCATTTGTCTTATTAATTAAATCTTCAATTCTTGATGAGGCAATGGGATCAAGGCCGGCAGTTGGTTCATCGAAAAGTAACAAAGGTTTAGACTCTGCATTGAGAGTTTGATCCGTAATTAATGCCCTCGCAAAACTTACTCTTTTTTGCATGCCGCCACTTAATTCATTTGGAAGTTTATTTTCAACATTAAATAACCCTACCTCAGCTAAGCATTCAAGTACTTTTTCATGAATTAACTTTTTCGATAGGTTTTTATTTCTCTTGAGAAGAAAACCTACATTTTCTTCAATAGTTAGAGATCCTAATAAAGCCGGGTTCTGAAAAACTAGTCTTACATCAGGAGGATTATTTTGATCTAATCTCAAATATGTTTGCTTCTCCCCAAATATTCTTAATTCTCCTTTGGTAGGTAAAATTAATCCTGCTAATATTTTTAATATAGTTGATTTACCAGAACCTGAGGGGCCAACAATAGCTAATTTCTCTCCATCATTAAGTTGAAAATTTATTTGATTAAGCACATTAACTTGCCCCCAGCTTACTGAGAGGTTTTTTGTTTCCACTGCATGCTTTGATTTTTTCAAAACTTATATAAAAAACATTTATATATTTCATTTTGCCTGTTTTTTGAAATAAAAAAAGGATGTATGAATTTCATTTATAATGAATATATCTAGTCTTTAAATTTGAGAAAATAATTTAAGAGGTTTTTAATGAATAAGCGTAAAAAAATGGTAAGAAGATACTATAAAAACCTTAAAAAAACCAACTTAAGCTTGTTAAACAAAATCTCAAGAATTTTGAGTTGGCTTTTACCAGGATTGGTAATAAAAAGATGGATGCTTACATCTGCGATAGGATTTTTGACTACATTACTAGGGTTGTTAGTTTGGACAAATTTAAGACCTCTCTATTGGCTTATTGAAATCTTTTTTGGGGTAATGACAGGTTTGACAAGTATTTTGCCTGTTTCATTAATGGGACCATTGATTTTTTTTGTTGGACTATTATTAATTGGGATTGGACAAAATAGAAGTATTAATTCTATTCAAAAAGCGCTTGTTCCAGAAAAAGATACATTTCTAGTTGATGCATTAAGAGTTAAAAGTAAATTAAACAGAGGTCCAAATATTGTTGCAATTGGCGGAGGCACAGGTTTATCTACTTTATTGAAAGGATTAAAGAATTACAGTAGCAATATTACAGCAATCGTAACTGTATCCGATGATGGTGGAAGTAGTGGAATTCTCAGAAAACAACTAGGTGTGCAACCTCCAGGAGATATTAGAAATTGCTTGGCAGCCTTATCAAACGAAGAACCTACTTTAACTAGATTATTTCAGTACAGATTTTCAGGAGGAAGTGAACTGGAAGGTCATAGTTTTGGAAATCTATTCTTGTCAGCTTTAACAACAATCACAGGCAGTTTAGAAAAAGCAGTTCAAGCCTCTAGTAAGGTTTTGGCGGTACAAGGTCAAGTTTTACCTGCAACAAATATTGATGTTATGTTATGGGCCGAATTAGAAGATGGTGAAAAAATTTTTGGTGAAAGCAAGATTAGTAAATCTAAAAAATTAATTTCGAGGATTGGTTACCTACCAGAAAATCCTTCAGCTCTTCCAAGTGCTCTTGAATCCATAAAAGAAGCTGATTTAATTATTCTTGGCCCAGGTAGTCTATACACTTCTTTATTGCCTAATCTGTTAGTACCAGAAATAGTGGATGCCTTATTGCAAAGTAATGCTCCTAAAATTTATATAAGTAATTTGATGACTCAGCCTGGAGAAACAGATGGACTTGATGTCTTTCAACATATCAAAGCAATAGAAAAACAACTATCAAATTTTGGTGTTAATACTCGAATTTTCAACTCAATCTTATCTCAGACTCAATTTGAAAAGTCTCCATTAGTAGACTATTACGAAAGTAGAGGAGCAGTGCCTGTCCAATGTAATAAAGAAAAACTATTATCTGAGGGTTATTATGTTTTGCAAGCACCACTATATTCAAGAAGAATAACTCCAACTCTTAGACATGATCCAAGGAGACTAGCAAGAGCAGTTATGTTTATTTACCGCAAATTAAAAAAAGTAAACTAATAAGCATCTTGAAGTTCATAGAAATCTGGCTGAATATAATCTTTTCTTAATGGCCATCCTCTCCAATCTTCAGGCATTAAAAGTCTTTTGGGATTGGGATGATCAATAAAATTTATTCCATACATATCAAAAGTTTCTCTTTCTTGCCAATCACTTCCTTTAAAAATTTTATACAAACTAGGGATTGATAAATCAGAATCTCTTTTTAAGAAAACTTTTAATCTGACTTCTTTAATTTTTTCGATTTTTTGTAAATCATCAACAGTTATAAAATGGTAGAAACTAACAAGATTTTTGCCAGGTCCCTCATCATATCCTCCTTGACATTGGAGATAGTTGAAACCGTAATTTCTCAAGGCAGATACTGCTTCATATAATTTGCTAGGTTCAACAGAAATGTTTTCAATTCCTATATGATCATCAGATAAAGATTGATTTGGAATTCCATCTTTAGACAAAGATTGGCTTATAATCCCTTCTTTTTCTATTGAAGTATCTGAGGATGTGGTAATACCGTCTTTTTCCATTAATCTTCTATAGAATTAAAAACTTCAGTTTTTTCGGTATTTTCAGGTAATTCAGAAATTTTTTCTTTTTTGGAAGGGGGTATTACGTCAGCTGAAGTTTTGTTTAGGTATTCACCTGTATTTTCTGAGAAAACGAGATTCATTTCGTGATCAGATGTTATGTATCTGTGAGTTTGTTCTGTTTTTGTACGCTCTAAAATTGATTCATTACCAACTTTTTTTCTTAATTTAATTACTGCATCAAAAATTGCTTCTGGTCTTGGCGGACACCCTGGGAGGTATAAATCAACTGGTATCAACTTATCAACGCCTCTTACAGCCGTTGTAGAATCTGCACTGAACATACCCCCTGTGATTGTGCAAGCACCCATAGCGATAACATACTTTGGTTCAGGCATCTGTTCATAAAGTCTTACAAGCGCGGGTGCCATTTTCATTGTTACCGTCCCTGCAACTATTAGTAAATCTGCTTGCCGTGGCGAGCTTCTAGGTACTAATCCAAATCTATCGAAATCAAACCTTGATCCAATTAATGCAGCAAATTCTATAAAACAACAAGCCGTTCCATAAAGGAGAGGCCAAAGACTGCTTAACCTAGCCCAATTATGAAGATCGTCTAAACTTGTTAATATTATGTTTTCGCTTAGATCTGTCGTAACTTGGGGTGCACCAAGAGGATTACAAGTTCCTTCCCGGATTTCTCTTATTGCTTTTGGGGATAATTGTGGATTCAATTTTTTAACTCCATTCTAAAGCACCTTTTCTCCATGCGTATGCCAGAGCGATAACAAGTATTGCAATGAAAATTAGAGCCTCAATAAAAGCTAATAAGCCTAATCTATTGAAGGCAACAGCCCAAGGATAAAGGAATACTGTCTCCACATCAAATATAACGAAAACCAAGGCAAACATGTAATAACGAATATTAAATTGAATCCATGCTCCTCCTATAGGCTCCATTCCGGATTCATATGTAAGCTTTCTTTCCCCTGTTCTGCCTTTTGGGGCAACGATAAGATTAGTAACTAGAGCTAATATTGGTACTGCGGCGGCAATGATAAGGAAACCTAAAAAATATTCATAGCCAGTTAATAAAAACATCTTAAAAAAATTAATTTTGAATAAAAGTCGCTTAATTAAGCAAAATCTTTTAAAGTTCTTAAAGAATAATAATAAACCGTGAGTGAAAACATTCAACCAGCCTCTGAGGAAAACAAAATAGTTGAAGACTTTGAGAAAGAAAAACTCTCTGAAAACTCCTCAGTAGTAAATGTTGAAAAATCTGTCCCTAATCTAGAACAAAATAGATTCGAATGTAGAAGTTGTGGATACATTTATGATCCCTCTGAAGGAAATAAAAAATTAAACATACCTAAAAATACGCCTTTTTCAGAATTAGATGGAAATACCTTCGCGTGCCCTGTTTGTCGAGCTGGTAAAAATTTTTATAAGGATATTGGATCTAGAGCAAAACCTAGTGGATTTGAAGAGAATTTAGTTTATGGATTTGGTTTTAATAGTTTACCTCCTGGACAAAAAAATATTTTGATTTTTGGAGGATTAGCGTTTGCTGCTGCTATGTTCCTTTCTTTGTACTCTTTGCATTAATATAACTAAATGAAAAATTTTTTTACCAGTATTCCTAATCTTCTTTTATCTGTAGTTCTCTGTTTTGTTTTAAGCAGTTGTTCATCTACAGGTGTCAAGATGAATGAAAGCAGCCCTTGGAAAACAATTCAGTTTGAAGATCAGGCTAATGCTTTAGATGTTGATTTTATAGATGATAAACATGGGTTTTTAGTTGGCTCAAATAGATTGATTATGGAATCTACTGATGGTGGTGAAACATGGGAAAAAAGATCGTTAGATATTTCTGCTGAAGAGAACTTTCGCCTTCTCGATATTGATTTCAAGGGTTCTGAAGGTTGGTTAATAGGACAACCCTCTCTCGTTATGCATACTCTAGATGAAGGTAAAAATTGGACTAGGCTTTCACTTGGAAAGTTACCAGGCCAGCCTTTCTTAGTTACTACTATCGATGAAGGAGTTGCTCAATTGGCGACAACCTCAGCAGCTATTTATGAAACTTCCAATAGCGGTGAAACATGGGAGGCAAAAGTATCAGACCCATCGGAACAGGGAGGTATAAGAGATTTAAGAAGAACATCTAGCGGTGATTATGTGAGTGTAAGCAGTCTTGGAAATTTCTTCTCTACTCTTGATAGTGATAGCAATACTTGGATTGCTCACCAAAGAGCAAGTAGTAAGAGAGTGCAAAGCATTGGTTTTAATCCAGAAGGAAGTTTATGGATGCTTTCAAGAGGTGCGGAAATTAGATTTAATGAAGATTCTAATAATCTAGAAAGTTGGTCAAAGCCTATAATCCCTATTCTTAATGGTTACAATTATTTAGATATGGGATGGGATCCAAATGGTGACATATGGGCGGGTGGTGGTAATGGCACATTAATAGTAAGTAAAGATCAAGGTGAAACTTGGAATTCAGATCCTCTTGCTTCTGCATTGCCTACTAACTATATAAAAATAGTTTTTCTTGATAAGGAGTCTTTAGATAATCAAAAAGGATTCATACTTGGCGAGCGTGGTTACATTCTTAAATGGAATGGCTAAATCTGTAATAACTTAAGAAAATAATTAAAAAAATCTTAATTTTGGATGAATTTAACAACTGTCTGTAACCAAGCTGTTAATTTCTTCGCGAACTTATGATTTTACACTGTAAGATCATATGGTAAACATTTGTGATTATGGCCGCAGGTTCAACGGGTGAACGCCCATTCTTTGAAATAATCACCAGTATTAGGTACTGGATTATTCATGCAGTAACATTACCAGCTATTTTTATAGCAGGCTTCTTATTCGTATACACAGGCTTGGCTTACGACGCTTTCGGTACTCCTCGTCCGGATAGTTATTTTCAGGCATCTGAGGCAAAAGCTCCTGTTGTAACACAAAGATTTGAGGCGAAGTCCCAACTTGATTTAAGAACAAAATAACTATGTCTAATTCTCAAGCTCCAATGCAGGCTGCGGAAGTCCGCGTTTATCCAATATTTACTGTTCGTTGGCTAGCAGTTCATGCTTTAGCTATTCCATCAGTATTCTTTTTGGGTTCCATTGCTGCTATGCAATTCGTAGCCCGATAAATTTAACTATCATGCAAGTAAACGAAAATCCTAACAAAGTTCCAGTTGAACTTAATCGTACAAGCCTTTATTTAGGCTTACTATCAGTCTTTGTATTGGGAATTTTATTTTCCAGTTACTTTTTCAATTAAATTAAAACTATGAGTAAATTAAAAGGACCTGATGGAAGAATTCCAGATAGACTTCCCGACGGTAGACCAGCAGTTGCATGGGAAAGAAGATGGACTGAAGGAACTCTTCCTCTATGGCTTGTTGCTACAGCAGGTGGAATTGCAGTTATCTTCGTTTTAGGTATATTTTTCTATGGTTCATACCAAGGGGTTGGAGCTGGAGGCTAACAAACCCTTACCTTAACCTGATAATCACTTATATCAAAAAAGACTAATAAGAATCAGTAAATATCCTTAGTCTCTCTTTAGTGGAGCTTGGGATATTTTCTTTTTGGGTTATCAATCCATCTTTTAATGAAAAATGAGATTTGCTTTTTGGTCTTTCTTTTTCAATTAACTTAGCTACTTCAAATATTATTTTATTAGCCACTTCAGTATTTGATCTAAGATTATCCAGAATCATCTCTACAGAAACTTCTTGATGGGTTTGATGCCAGCAATCATAATCAGTAACCATCGACAATGAGGAATATGCTATTTCAGCCTCTTTAGCTAATCTTGCTTCTGTATGGTTAGTCATTCCTATTATGGAACATCCCCAACTTCTATATAAATTAGATTCTGCTCTAGTTGAGAAAGCGGGACCTTCCATTGCTAGATAAGTACCCCCTCTATGTAATTGTCTACCTCCAGGGATATTTTTTTCTCCGACTTCAATTAGTATGCGTGATAAATTTGTGCAAAAGGGATCTCCCATAGTTACGTGTGCTACAGCTCCCTCGTTAAAGAACGTTGCTGGTCTATTTTTTGTTCGATCTATAAATTGATCTGGCACCACTATATCAAGTGG
>QCBN01000003.1 GCA_003281585.1 Prochlorococcus sp. AG-347-I15 | reverse complement strand
TTCTCCTAAGAAATCTGAGGAGTTTGAAATTATTATATAAATTCCTAAGTTCAATATTCTTGAAGGATAAAGTTTGGAAATGCTTTGTTCTTTTAAAATTTTCAATATATCACTATATGATTTATCCTTGAATTCCTTTTGAGATTTTTGAGAGATAACCTTGATTTCCTTCGCTTCAAAATTTGTAGCACTGCATAATGATTCAAAAAGAAGATCTAAATGCTTTTCCGGTTTGTATCCTTTAGTTAATTCTTTGAATGTTTGTGTGAGACCAACACAAAATAGATTATCCTGGGCAAATTCATTTTGATGATTTAAAAGATTAAGTTCAACAAGCATTTCATCAACTATTCTTTTATATATACCTGGAATAACGTAAGGGAATTGTTCATGAAATAACTTTTTGCTATCAGAGACAGTCAATTTTTCTTTCAATTTTTTATATGTAAACCTTAATAAGGTTAGCGTATGTTGACTCATTATCGTTAATATCTAATAAACAGATAAATATTATTATGATCCCTTTAGTTTTAGAAGAATCTGGCGGTAGTGAAAGAGTCTTTGATATTTATTCGAGATTATTAAGAGAGAGAATAATTTTTTTGGGAGAACAAGTTACTAGCGAAACTGCTAATAGAATTGTTGCTCAATTATTATTCCTCGAAGCAGAAGACCCTGAAAAAGATATCTATATGTACATAAATTCACCTGGTGGATCTGTCTATGATGGACTAGGAATTTTTGATACAATGCAACATGTTAAGCCTGATGTTCATACAGTTTGTGTAGGATTAGCAGCTAGTATGGGTGCTTTTTTGTTAGCGGCAGGTACTAAAGGTAAAAGAAGTAGCCTTAGACATTCAAGAATTATGATTCATCAACCACTAGGAGGTGCAAGAGGCCAAGCCAGCGACATAAGGATTCAAGCAGATGAAATTCTGTTTTTAAAAGAACGACTAAATACTGAATTATCAGAAAGAACTGGTAAAGATTATGAGACTATTAAAGAAGATACTGATAGAGATTTTTATATGTCTCCAAAGGAAGCTGTTGAGTACGGTTTAATAGATTTAGTTTTAGATAAGAAACCTGTTAAGATTTAACTTAATAATTGAGGTGTTCTTTCTTTTTTAGGAATTGTGGTAAATTCTGAGAGAATTTGTATGAATTCCTCGCCATCTAATGTCTCTTTTTCTATAAGTAAGTCAACAATCTTATCCATAGCTTCTCTATTTTTACTTACTATCGAATAAGTTTCTTTATAACATTCCTTAACCATAACTCTTACACTTTCGTCGATTTGCTTTGAAATTGAATCAGAAACTTCGCTTCTTGTCATCAAATCTCTACCTACAAAAACTTCCTGGTTTCCACCCTCTAAAGCTATCGGACCTAAATCACTCATTCCAAATCTAGTGACCATTTGACGAGCCATAGAAGCGACTTGTTGGAAATCTCCACCTGCTCCAGTTGTAATTTCACCTTTGCCAAAAACAACATCTTCAGCTGCTCTTCCTCCCAAGGCACCCATTATTCTTGCTTTTAATTGAGCTCTACTAACGAGTGTTTGTTCATCATCTGGAGTGAACCAAGTTAATCCCTTAGCTTGACCTCTTGGGATTACAGTAACTTTTTGAACAGGATCATGAGCTTTTACTAATGAACCTATAAGAGCATGACCAACTTCATGATAAGCAATTAATCTTTTGCTTCTTCCGTCTGTTAACGGAGAACCTTCCATCCCAGCAACAATCCTGTCTACAGAATCATCTATTTCAGAAATACTAATTGAATCCTTCCGTCTTCTAGCTGTTAAGATAGCAGCTTCATTTAATAAATTTGCTAAATCTGCTCCAGTAAAGCCTGGAGTTCTTCTTGCGATACTTTCAAGAGTTAAATCCTCTTTAAGTTTCTTATTCCTCGCATGCACTTCTAGAATTGATAATCTACCTTTGATATCTGGTGCATCTACAGTCACTTGCCTATCAAATCTACCTGGTCTCATAAGAGCTGAATCTAAGACATCAGGTCTGTTTGTGGCTGCAATTATTATTATTCCACTATTACCTTCAAACCCATCCATCTCAGTAAGCAATTGGTTAAGAGTTTGTTCCCTCTCATCATTACCTCCTCCGATACCAGCTCCTCTTTGCCTTCCAACTGCATCAATTTCATCAATAAAGATTAAACAGGGACTATTTTCTTTGGCTCTTTTAAAAAGGTCTCTTACCCTACTGGCACCTACACCAACAAACATCTCTACAAATTCAGAACCTGATAATGAAAAAAACGGTACACCAGCTTCACCTGCAATTGCTTTTGCTAAAAGAGTTTTTCCTGTACCGGGAGGTCCTACTAATAAAACACCTTTAGGAATCCTTGCACCAACAGAAGTAAATTTTTCAGGCTTTTTCAGAAAAGTGACAACTTCTTGTAAATCTTGTTTAGCTTCATTCACACCCGCCACATCGTCGAAAACAACTCCCGTTTCAGCTTCCATTGCAAATCTTGCTTTTGTCTTGCCGAATTGCATTGCTTGACCAGGACCTCCAGGCATACCATTGGATCTTCTAGCTAATAAAATTAAACCTCCAATCAAAATAGCTGGGAAAAGTAAATTACCTAAAATTCCCAATGCAGGAGGGGCTGTCTTTATTGGATGTACATCGAAACTGATTCCTTCATTTTTTAAATTATTTATAAGTTCTGGTGTTAAGCCCGGTAGATCAACTCTTAATCTTTGTACTTTATTATCTAAATCTGAATCTATAGTCTCTATAACCGCATTTCTGCCACCTTCAAAAATATCTACTGAAGTAACCCTTCCTGAATTAATATAATCTAGAAATCTGCCGTAACTAACTCGTGCTACCGCAGAATTTCTTGGAGCAACAGTAGTTCCGTTAGATTTAAGTGAATCAACATTGCTTGAAGATAAAAATTGATAGGAAAGCGCAATTACTAAAAGTATAGGTAAAGCCCATAAAATTAATGTTTTAAATTTCTGATTCATTAATTTGTATAAAGTTAATTTAAAGATTCTAGAACTAATCAGTTCATTTCGTTGGTATTTTCTTTAACTTTATGCTTATACTACACTTTAAAGTATCCAATTTATAAATGAAATTTGAGATTAATGATAAAGTTAAGTTGATTGCGCCAGTCTCTTACTTGAAGACTTCAGATAATATGCCGATGTTAAGACCACCTGATCTAGTGGCTATTGATGAAATTGGAGAAATCCTATCAATAAAATCACCATATACTGTTGAAGTAAAATTTAGAAGAGGTTCGTTTTTAATAGATATTGATAAGATTGAAAAAAACTAACTTAAAAGTTTTTATTCCACATCGAAGAAATTTTTAAATATAGTTTTTTATTGCCAGAAATACTCAGAAAAGGTTTTGAAAAATACTTATTAGTTAATTTTAGAATATCTAGAGTAGATACTTCGTCGATTTTTGAATTTAAATCAATCTCAGAAATTGGTGTAACACCATAACTAATTAATTGCAACTTTCTCTGTAAAATTTCATCTAGTGATTGATTTCCTAATAGAAAAGAACTTTTTAGTTTTTCTTTTGCTAAAAATATTTCAGCATCTGTCAACGGATATAAAAGTAAATTTTTCCATAGTGTTGATAAAAGTTCAAAAGCAAAAAGTGCTTGCTTGTTAGATACGGATAAGTAAATTAAAAATGGGGCATTACCACTCCTAATGGGATAATAAACACCTAAATCGTAAGTGATACCATGTTTTTCTCTAAAAAGTTTAAATAAAGCAGCGCTCATTCCATAAGATAAATATGACTCCAAAACCTTAAGTGGCAAATATTCACTACTTCTGCGCGAGCAAGTTTGGTCCCCCAACATTATTATTGTTTGATTTAAATTATTATTATTGAAATCTAATCTATAGTTAGGACTTAAATCGTGATTAATAATTCTTGATTTTTCTTCTAAGGGTTTTTTTTCTAATGTTTCTATACGTACTCCATTTATTTCGAAATTATTTGAAATTAAATACTTATCTCGACTTTTGAAATTTTTAAACTCAAGCAAAACATCTTCATAGGTAATCTTTGTGACATCATTTGCATTTCCATTTGTATTAAAGGCATAAGGATGATTTGAGTAAACAATTCTTCTCCAGTTTTCAAAACAAATATTAAATGGATTCTCTTTATCTTTTTTTATAATATTAATTGATGATTTTTTTACTTTTTGAAATTCAATTTCTGAGAGTGTTGGTTTATTAATTATTAAATCTAATAAAGGGAATAATTTGCTGAAATGTTCATTTAGGGATTTAATGCTTATTGAAATTCCATCTTCAAATACTTCATGATTTAATTCTGCTCCATATGACTCAATATATTCCGAAAGAGCAAAATTATTAAAACCCTTACATCCTCTGGTAAGTAATGAACTGAGGATCTTGTTTATACCTTTTTTGCCAACACTATCCACATCACTGCCTCCTTTAATCCAAATTGAAGCAGTTGAAAAATTCCTTTTTTTATTATTTAAAAAATATCTTTTTAACATTTACCAGGGAATGCAACTAAAGTAAATTTTTCTCCACGTATATATTCTGTGATCTCTTTGAAGTTATCCAAGTCATTCCAATATTTTAAATGACTCTCTAAATTATTGATTGAAGATTTTCTCCCCCAAAGAAGTTCATTTCCAAAGAATGAAGAGAGTTGTGTAGATGTCTCTAAATTAAAGATATAATTACTTTTTACAATATTTATTGCTTTTTTTATTTCATCCATAGCCAATGCTTTACAATCTGAGATCTCATCAATTGTTTTATTAATTTGCTTTTCTACTAATTGAATATCTTTGGACTCGCAACTTGCTTCCATTATAAATAATCCTCCTAATTCTCCAGCATTTACATCTACATATACCGATTCAACAAGATTATTATCTTCTTTTAAAGTTTTAACCAATCTACTGTTTCTCCCAACAGAAAGTATAGATGCTAATATCTCTAGTCCAATAATATTTTTTTGATCATTTAGGTTTGGGATAAACCAAGCCATAAATATTCTTGAAAACTCCAAATTAGCAAATTTAACTGACTCTCTACCATTCCTAATTTTTAAAGAAGGTTTATTTTTTAGATTTATTAAATTTGGACTTTCTTTTATGCCAGATAGATCACTTTTTTCAAAAATTTTATAGATTTCTTCAGAGATATTTCCCGCAATTGCAATACACATTTTTTCGGAAGTGTAATGTTTGCTATGAAATTTCACAAGGTCATTTATCTCTAAGTTTTTAATACTATGTTCAGTTCCCAGGATCGAATTAGCATAATTCGGACTTAACCAAACCCTTTTCAAAAAATAATTAAATAGCCTTTCTTCAGGCTGATCATTTTGTTGTTTTATTTCATCAATAACTACCCCTTTTTCTTTTATAAATTCATCAGGATTAAAATCTGGAGTAGCGACAATATTTGTCAAAAGAGCAAGTGATTCTCTAAAGTTATTGGGTGGAACTAAGACATGGTAATGTACATCATCATAACCAGTTGAAGCGTTACTTAATCCGCCTAGTGATTCAATTTTATGGTCAAACTCACCCGGCATTATTTTGTTAGATCCTTTAAAAATCATATGTTCTAGAAAATGAGCAGTGCCGTTTTTATCAACATCCTCAAATGAAGAACCTGCTTTGCACCAAATATCAATACTTATAAGCGGTAATTCTTTATTATCCACAAACACACATCTAGTTTTGCTTGAATGGGTGTAGTAGTTAACTTCTCCTACGTTCATTTCAGTTCTTTCTTTAAACTCTATTTTGGTACTTTTTAGCCTTGTTGTCTGAATCTTTAACTAAAACAAAATTAACTGACCCTCTTATTTTGGAGTTATTACAAAATATTAGAGAGCATAGATCCATGCTTGAAGACCTTAAGATTATAAAAATTGATCCAAAACTAACTAACATAATATCTAAAGAAATAGGCAGAGAACTCTGTATTGAAAATGAATTTCATAAAGCAAAAGGTTTTAGAAAGTTACATATTGAAGTAGCAGAATTTTCACAAAATCTTAGAATATTACACTGCGTTTTTTTTCCTGATCCAAAGTTTGATATCCCAATTTTTGGAATGGATTTGGTAAAAATAAATGATATTGTTTCTGCTGCCATTGTTGATTTATCCCCGGCATCACAACACCAAGGTTTGAAATACGAAAAATTACTTTCTGAAGTTGATAAAAGTTCTTTTACCTCTTTGAGAGAGATTCCTAAATGGGGGGGGATTTTTTCTAATAATGTATTTTTTGCTTCCTTAAAAAGTAAAAGTGAAAAAATTGATTTTTGTAGAGTTGTGGATCAATACCTCTCTATTTTGATCGAATTAAGTAAGAAAGCTAAACCGGAAGTTAATGAGGAAATTATCCAAGAGAGAACAGATTTTCAAAAAAATTATTGTGTTCAACAAATGAAAAATGAGAAGACTAGCATGGTTCTCTTAAAATATTTTGATGAAAAATGGGTCAATAATTATATAGAAACAGTACTCTTCGATTTTTTATGAAATTAAAAATATTAAAAAATTTATTTATTTATTTTTTATTATTTACACCAATATCTATTGGTGTTATTTCCTGTTCTGGAAATAATAAATCTAGTTCAAAATTTAAAGAGGAAATAACTTCAGATTTAATACCTCCTATTAAAGCTGTTGCCGCACTTGGTCAACTTTCTCCCTCGGGAGAGATTAGACAATTGGCAGCTCCAATAAGTCAGTTTGGTTCATCCCCCCGAGTTGTCGAAATTTTAGTAAATGAAGGAGATTTTGTGAAAAAAGGTGATATCCTCGCAATCTTTGAGAATGGAGAAAAATTAATTGCTGATCTTGAAAGAAATGAAAATCTAATTAATACTATTAACGATGAAATTACCCTAAAGAAAGATCAAATTCAGAGGTATGAGTTAGCTTTAAGCAAAGATGTATATTCTTTTGTAGAGTTTTCACAGAGAAAAGATGAATTATTAAAATTGCAAAAACAAAAAATAAACCTTATCGGAGATCAAAAAAATATCAAGATAGATCTATTTAATTCAAAATTAAGGAGTCCAATTGATGGTTTTATCCTTGGAATAAACACGAGAGTTGGAGAAAGGCCTCAAATTGAAGGAATTTTAGATATTGGCTCTAGTCAAAAAATGGAAGCTTTAATAGAGGTTTATGAATCTGACATTGATAGAGTCTTTATCTCTCAGAATGTTGAATTGAGCAGTGAGAATGGAGGTTTCCAAAAAAATCTTAAGGGAAAAGTGATTAGGATTAGTCCTCAGGTAAAACAAAGAAAAGTTCTATCGACTGATCCAACGGGGGATGCTGATTCACGAATTATTGAGGTACTAGTAAAACTAGATCAAGATTCTATAGATATCGTTCAAAACTACGCAGGAATGAAAGTAATTGCAAAATTTATTCCCAAATGAGTTTTTCTTTTTTAAAGTTTAGAAAAATACCACTAGCTTGGTTGTTATTAACTCGGCAACCATTAAGATTAGCAGTTGCCATAGCTGGAATCAGTTTTGCAGGGATTTTGATGTTTATGCAATTAGGTTTTAGAGATGGTTTATTTGATACGAGCGTAACTATCCATAAACTTCTAGATGCCGACCTTGTTTTAATAAGTCCCAGATCAAAAAGTTCTATAAGCATGAGTGGGTTCCCAAAAAGAAGATTAATTCAAACTCTTGCATTAGAAAATGTTGAAAAAACTGCTCCCGTCAATCTAAATTATTTACTTTGGAGAAATCCCGAAAATCTTAAAACTAGATCAATACTTGCATTAGGTTTTAATCCCTCCAATTCACTTCTTTTAGATGAGGGATTCTCAAAGAAAGCTTATAAATTGAGAAATCCATCAAGAGTTCTTTTTGACAAACTATCTAGACCTGAATTTGGACCGATTGAAGAATGGTTCTTATCTGAAAAAAAAGTTGAGACGGAGGTTGCTGGAAAAAGAGTAATTGTTGAGGGCCTTGTGGAGTTGGGACCATCTTTTGGTGCAGATGGTAATTTGATAACTAGTAGAGAAACCTTCTTAAGACTTTTTCCTGCTAATCCTCCTGGCAGTATAGAGATCGGTTTGGTAAAACTAAAAAAAGGATCTGATCCTGAATTGACTTCAAGAATACTTAATAATTCACTCCCAAATGATGTTAGGGTCCTTACAAAAAAACAGTTCATAGAATTTGAAAAGAATTATTGGAAAAATAGTACTGCAATAGGTTTTATATTTAGTTTGGGAGCCTTGATGGGTTTTGTTGTAGGCTGTGTGGTCGTTTATCAAATTCTATATAGTGACGTTACAGATCACCTCCCAGAGTACGCCACCTTATTGGCAATGGGGTATAGACTTAAGTCACTTTTCTTTGTCGTAGCTAGAGAGGGGTTTTTGCTGGCATTATTTGGTTATTTACCTGCTTATTTCTCTGGTCAAATACTTTACTCAGTTATAAGAAGTTCTACTAAACTCCCAATAATAATGGACTCAGATAAAACTATTTTAATTTTCGTATTGGTTTTAGTTATGTGTATGGGGTCCGCCGCTGTTGCGATGCGTAAATTAGTTGACGCTGATCCTGCCGAAATTTTTTAACAATTAAAGATAAATGGTTAAAGCTAATAAATTAAAAAATAATGTTAAAAACCTTAAAACAGTCTCAATAAATAATTTGAGTCACTTTTATGGCAAAAATGAGAATAAAAAACAAGTTCTTAATGAGGTTAATTTAAATATTGATAAAGGAGAGTTGGTTCTTTTAAAAGGACCTTCTGGATGTGGTAAAACGACTCTCTTAACATTAATTGGTGCCTTGAGAACCTGTCAAAGTGGAGATTTAATTGTATTAAATAATCAGTTAAATGGAGCATCAAGGAAAACTCGTCAGATTCTTAGAAGAAGTATTGGAATGATTTTTCAAGGTCACAATCTTCTTAGATGTTTAACAGCAGAACAAAATGTCCAGATGGGCGCGGATTTAATTAAAGGTTTAACATATTTGCAAAGACGTGAAATAGCACGGAATTGGTTGTCGGCAGTAGGATTAGAAGAACATCATAAAAAGTTGCCAAATGACTTATCTGGTGGGCAGAAACAGAGAGTAGCAATAGCTCGAGCTTTATCTGCTAACCCAAAACTTTTATTAGCTGACGAGCCCACTTCTGCTTTAGATAGCGTCACAGGAAGAGAAATAGTAACCCTTTTAAGGAAACTAGCAAAAGAGCAAAATTGTTCTGTACTTATGGTGACACATGATCCAAGAATTTCTGATATGGCTGATAGGATATTAAATATGGAAGATGGTAAAATATATAGTGCTCATAGTGAGCTAATATAATTAAAAGTTAAAATTTTTATGTCTAAAAGAAGGAATCTAAAAAAAGAAAAGCAGGAACGTAATAGAGCCTATGCTAGAAAATTCAAAAAAAGGAAATTAAGAACTGATGGAAGACCTGATGGTGGAAACGTTACAGGTACAGCAAATAATGGCGGTGCAGCTGATTAGGAAATATCTTTTATTTTTATCTTTTGGAGTTCATTATATTATGCATATTTAGAACATAATCATGAATGTAAGTATTGTTATACCGACTTACAATAGATTACCTATATTAGAGAAATGCCTCTTTGCGCTTGAGAATCAAAAATTAAATGCAAATATCAGTAATTATGAGGTAATAGTTGTTGATGATGGATCAACTGATGGAACAACCTCATGGATAAATAAAAACAAAGCTAACCTATCACACGTTATTCTATTTCAGCAAAAACACGGTGGGCCTGCACTTGGAAGGAATTTGGGAGTAATTAAATCAAAATATGAAATTATTATATTTATTGATAGTGATCTTATTGTTTTAGACAATTTTATAAATTGCCACGTAGAAAAATTACTCGCCTTTTGGAGAAAAAATGATAAAAAATGTTTTACCTATGGCTCGGTAGTCAATACATCTAATTTTATAAATCCTCAGAGTGAAAAACATAAAATAATGGACACTTCTTTTGCATACTTTGCTACTGGAAATGTAGCGATATCAAAAGAATTGATTTTAAGTGTGGGATTATTTGATACTTCTTTTAGTCTTTACGGTTGGGAGGATTTAGAACTTGGAGAAAGATTAAAAAAAATTGGGACAAAATTAATTAAATGCCCCAATGCAGTAGGTTTTCATTGGCATCCGCCATTTAATTGCGAACAAATAGATTCATTAATAGCTCAAGAAAAAGAGAGAGCAAAAATGGCTTTAGTGTTTTATAAGAAACATCCAAATTTAAGGGTTCGATTTATGATTCAATTAACTCCTCTTCATAATTTACTTTGGCAAATTCTTTGCTTGGGAGGACTAATTAGTGTTGATAGAATCCTTCCTTTATTAAAATTCCTAGTAAATATAAAAAGAAATAGACTTGCACTTGAGATACTTAGGATCCCTCTGAATATGATTTACATTAAACAGTTAACCAAATCAACATAAAAAACTTTTAGAAATACACATCACTTGCTAGAATCGTTGAAATTAAATCCACACATCTGACAGTTTCGGGTGATTTATTAAAATTAATTTCCCGTCAGATGGAGGCTAACCCGAAACCTTTTTAAATTATGGCTGTTGTATCACTATCAGAAATGATGGAAGCTGGTGCTCATTTTGGGCATCAAACAAGACGTTGGAATCCCAAGATGTCTAAATATATATATTGCGCAAGAAATGGAGTTCATATTATTGATCTTGTAAAAACAGCATTGTGTATGAACAATGCATATAAATGGACTAGAAACGCTGCAAAAAGCGGTAAGCGTTTCCTATTTGTTGGTACAAAAAAACAAGCATCGGATGTAGTAGCTCAGGAAGCTACACGCTGTGGAGCTGCATATGTAAATCAAAGATGGCTTGGGGGGATGTTGACTAATTGGACAACAATGAAAGCTAGGATTGAAAGATTAAAGGATTTAGAAAGAATGGAAAGTAGTGGTTCAATAGCAATGAGGCCTAAAAAAGAAGCTGCAGTACTAAGGAGAGAACTTGAAAGATTACAAAAATATTTAGGCGGACTTAAGGGTATGAGAAGATTACCAGATGTAGTTGTTTTGGTTGATCAGAGAAGAGAATCTAATGCAGTATTAGAAGCTAGAAAATTAGATATCTCATTAGTATCAATGTTAGATACTAATTGCGATCCGGATTTATGTGAAGTTCCAATTCCTTGTAACGATGATGCCGTTAGATCTGTGCAACTCATTTTAGGAAGACTTGCAGATGCCATAAATGAGGGTAGAAAGGGCTCTAATGCCGAAAGAAAAAATTAAATTCCAATTTAAAACTTACTATTCACTATTTTTTATTACTTCAAATGGGAAACATCACAGCAAAACTTGTAAAAGATCTTAGAGATAAAACTGGCGCAGGAATGATGGACTGCAAAAAAGCGCTTAACGAAACTGAAGGAAATCTAGATAAAGCTTTGGAATGGTTAAGAAAGAAAGGCATAGCAAGTGCTGAAAAGAAATCGGGAAGAGTAGCAGCCGAAGGGTCAATTGGTAGTTATATACATACTGGATCAAGAGTAGGAGTCTTACTAGAGTTAAATTGCGAAACTGATTTCGTTGCTAGAGGTGATATATTCCAATCTCTGTTGAAGGATGTCTCAATGCAAGTAGCAGCATGCCCAAATGTTGAGTATGTATCAATTGATGAAATACCAGAAGATGTTGTGGAAAAAGAAAAGCAGATTGAAATGGGTAGGGATGATTTATCTGGAAAACCAGAACAAATTAAAGAAAAAATAGTTGAAGGGAGAATAGCAAAAAGACTTAATGAGCTTGTTTTGCTTTCACAACCTTATATTAAAGATAGTTCGCTAACAGTTGAGGATCTTGTCAAACAAGCAGCTGCAAAAATTGGGGAAAATATCAAAGTAAGACGCTTTACAAGATATACATTGGGTGAAGGTATCGAAAAAAATCAGATGGACTTTGCTGAAGAAGTTGCATCAATGCAAACAAACTAGTCACGTGAATGATTTAAACATTCCCAATAATTACATAGATATAGATAAAATTAATTCTCAATTAGAGAGAGCAGGCATACAGAAAAGAATATTAACTAGAAATATCTATAGGGAATATGAACTTTATCTTAATCTCGTAAGAAATCTACTTTTCATATCTGTAGAGAAAGGCCTTAATCAAATATATAATTATCCAATAGTTAATGATAATTTCTTAAATGAAAATGAATTCTATAGTCTTTTTGAAAAAAAAATAAGTAAATTAATTTTTACAAATTTGCCCTTATTAACAATAGAACAATTAAAGATAAATGAAATTGAAAAATATATTAATAAGGAAATTAATTTTACTATTTTTGATAGTTCCACAAAAACAAAGGATGATCAAAAAGAAAAATTTCCATTTGAAGAGAAAGGTTTTCAATTAAAAGAACCAACTCAGTTCGAGATTACTGAAGACTTTTCAAATACTTCCGAATATTATCAAGCTCATAATTATGAGAAATTCGTATCACTTGATTTAGATAAAATAGACCAAAATAATTATTTATCTAAAAACATTATTTTTGAAAATTTAGGAGTTGAAAAACAATTTATTTCCTCCCTACTTGAACTAATAGGAGAAGAAATGCTGAAAAAACCAAGACATCCAGAAAAAGAAAATATCAATCAAATGGATAATTTACCAAAAAATCAGATTCTTAATAATTTTGATTTAATAGACAAGTCATTGGAAAATTTACTATTGAATCTTTCATATAATATTAACCAAGAATTATTCAAGGCAAATCTAATAAAAAAGTTAATATCTAAAGATTCATTTGATTACTTAGTAGGCAAAAATTTTATGATAAAACATCCACATCCTTTTGTTATTAATTTTGAATTAAACTTAAATCGGTCATCATCAATCGGCAATAATTTCCCAAGCATTATTTTCTTCAATATATCTACTGTTGAGTTAGAGTTTAAAAATTTAAATCTTTCTATTCAAAGGAACAAAATAAATGAACTAAAAAATCAATTTCAGCGTTTGATTAAAAAAGAGACATATTGGAGGCAAAAAGAAAGAACTTTGAATAAAATACGATGAAAAATTAACTCTTTTTTCAAATGTGACTATTAGCGGGAATAATAATAAATTAATTAAAGATTGGATAAGACCTCTTCAAAAGTCTCTTACTATTGAAACTGAAAACAAATTTATTAATACTTTAGGAAGAGAAAAATATTTTAATGATTATTTGCATGAATCATTGCAAAAACTAGATAATCTAGATATCTCAGAAGAATATTTAAGGATATTTTATGAATTTTCTAAAAAATATAATGAATATAATAAATTAGATGAAAATCAAAGAAAAAGGTTAATTATAGATACAAGAAAAAATCTTTATAAACTAAGTAAAACTCTAGAAATAGAAAGTTCTAATAATATTTCTAATAGTGTTTTTCTGAATAAAGCTGATTCAAGTTTGTCTTTTGATTCAGATATTTCATTAATAACAAATGTAGGAAAAGTTTATAAAAATAAGCTTAATGAATTAGGTATATTTCATATAAAAGATATAGTTAATTATTTCCCGAGAACATATTTAGACTATACAAATAGAGTTAAGATAATAAACTTAAAACCAGATAATTTATACACGTGCATCGCAAACGTTAAAAGATTTTATATTCACAAGAGTAAAAAGAATAGTAATTTATCAATAATGAATATTGTAGTTTCTGATGAAACGTCTTCAATAAAGGTTACAAAATTTTTTTTAGGAAGAAGATTTAGATCATACTCCTTCTTCACATCTCAAAAATCTTTGTATCCTCCCGGAACAAAATTAGCAATTTCCGGTAAAGTTAAATTGACGGAGTATGGCAAAACTTTTGTAGATCCTCAGATTGAGATTCTTAAGGATAACAATGATAATTTTAATTTCTCAGGCAAAATATTACCCTTGTATTCATTAGGTGAAGCATTATCAAATATGAGTTTTATAAAACTTATGAAAAAGGTACTAATTTATGCAAAGCAATATCCAGAAATTTTAAATAAAAAGCAACTTGAATCATTATCTTTATTATCAAAAGGAGATTCGTTGATTAATATTCATTTTCCACCAACTCAACAGGCACTTATTGAGTCAAAAAAACGTTTGGTTTTTGATGAGTTGTTCCTACTTCAAATAAAGTTCCTACTTAGAAAAAGAAAGACGAATAATAATTTAATTTTCCAACAATTACCTAAAAAGAAATCGTTATTAAAAGAATTTTTAAATACTTTTCCTTTTGAATTAACAAAATCTCAAGAAAATGTTTTAAATGAAATTAAGAATGATTTATCTAATCCCGTACCAATGTCTAGATTGCTTCAAGGAGATGTGGGAAGCGGAAAAACCATAATTGCAATAGCATCTCTTTTACTTGTAATTGAAAAAAATTTGCAAGGTGCATTTATGGTCCCAACTGAGGTATTGGCAGAACAGCATTATAAAAATTTATTAAAATATTTGAATCCTCTTTTAGTTTCTGTTGAACTACTCACTGGGAATACTCCTCAAAAAAAGAGAAAAGAAATTTTCTCTAATTTGAAAAACGGATTAATTGATATCCTCGTAGGTACTCATGCAATATTTGAGGATAAAGTCATCTTTAATGCATTAGGGATGGTCGTAATTGATGAACAACATAGATTTGGAGTTACTCAAAGAAATAGATTATTAAATAAAGGAGAAAATACTAACTTATTATCAATGACAGCAACACCAATTCCAAGAACTCTTGCGCTTTCTATCTATGGTGATTTAGATGTAAGTCGAATTACAGAACTCCCTCCCGGTAGAGTACCTATAACTACAAAAATAATTTCAGAAGATGATTTAACTAACTTGTTCAAAATTGTTGAAGATGAGATCAATAAAGGAAGGCAAGCTTATGTGATTTTGCCACTTATAGAAGATTCAGAAAAAATGAATTTAAGCTCCGCAAAGAAAACATTTAAATATTTATCAGAAGAGGTCTTTTTTAACAAAAAAGTTGGATTATTACATGGCAAGCTAAGTTCTCAAGAAAAGAATGAAGTTATTAATTATTTTTTAAAGAATGAAATTAATATATTGGTTTCAACTACTGTAATTGAGGTTGGCATTGATGTGCCTAACGCCACAATTATGATTATTTATAATTCGGACAGATTTGGATTGTCCCAGTTACATCAATTAAGGGGGAGAGTTGGTAGAGGATCAACAAAATCTTTTTGTTATCTGGTAACCCCCGATAAAAATGGATTTGAAAATAAACGACTTTGTGTTTTGCAAAAATCTAATGATGGCTTTTATATTGCTGAAAAAGACTTGGAACTTAGAGGACCAGGTCAGATTTTAGGATATAAACAATCCGGATTGCCTGATTTTGTACTAGACAATTTACCTAACAATAAATTTCTTATTGATAAGGCTCGTGAAGAGGCTATTAAGATTGTTAGTGATGATCCTGATTTAAAAGAAAATATTGTTTTAAGGAATATACTTATTGATAATTCTGATAATAAATTCATTCATGATTTCTTGAATTGAAAACTATCATTGTAATTGTTGATATATATGCCACTATAAATCAATTGCAAATTTCAATTGAAAATTTGGAATAAAATACCAATTAAAGATAATGGAGATAAATTAATAGCTATACCTAGCTGCTTAAAGTTTTTAGATCCCCACCCTTACTCTCATTTAGGAGCCCCTTACAAAGATAAAACTTCTATTTGGAAATTAAGAGAGGAGGTCGTAAATAGATTAGTAAAAGTGAATGATTATTTGATATCAAAGAGTAATTTTAACCTTTTAATTTATGACAGTTGGCGACCTTTAGAAGTCCAGGAATTTATGTTCAAAAGAGCATTTTTATTAGAGTGTGAAAAATCCGATATTGATATTTCTTTTGAAAATATAAAATCTTATCCATCCATTTTAAAAAAAGTTGAAAAATTTTGGGCATATCCTTCTCATGACACTAGGTGTCCTCCCCCTCATTCAACTGGGGGTGCATTGGATGTTTGTTTATCAGATAAAGAAGGGAATTATGTTGATATGGGAAGCATGGTTGATCAAATGGATGAGACCTCAAATCCTTATTTTTATGCAAACATAAAGAGTGGAGAAGCAGTTATTTGGAATAGTAGAAGAAATTTATTAAGGGAAATTATGATTAAATTCGGATTTGCTCAACATCCTAATGAATGGTGGCATTTTAGTTATGGTGATCAATTATGGGCTTGGAAAAATAAAAAAGCAAATGCCCTTTATGGAAAAATTTAAATTCTATTGATTTTTATTCAGTAAATTCAATATATAATTTTCATCTTGAGTATTTATAAAATCACCGAAATCCAAATCCAAATTACTCTTCCAATCATCAAATAATGGTTTAAGAGTTTTTTCTAAATCATTAAGTTCCATTCTTTGTAAGTATGGTTTAGCAAGCCTTTGTAGATTTTTAGTTCCCCCCAACCATAATTGGTATTTGTTTTGCCCACTTCCAACAAGTGCTAATTCGGCCATATAAGGCCTGGTACATCCATTGGGACATCCTGTCATTCTGAATAAAATTGTCTTTTGTATTTTTAGATCCAATAGTAAATTTTCAATCCTTTTTAATACATCAGGTAATATTCTTTCAGCTTCAGTCATTGCAAGACCACAAAGTGGTAAGGCAGGACAAGCTAAAGCATGTCTTTGTATTTCATTAATATTTTCTAAATTTTCGTATCCAATTTTTGATAGAGATTTTTGAACTTCACCTTTGTTTTTATTGGCGACATTACAAAGTAAAATATCTTGATTAGGTGTGAGTCTTAAATCTAAATTATATTTTTTAACAATACTCGTAATGGTATTCTTCTTCTCTCCAGATAATCTCCCTGATAATAATGGTAAACCTACGAAATAGGAGGTTTTATTTTGTTTATGCCAACCTAAGTAATCAATAAGAACCTTATCTGGTTCTTTTCTGATTTTTTTAATTTCTTTTTTGAAATACTTATCAGAAAGTATATTTTTGAACCATTTAATACCTTTTCTATGAAGAAGATATTTCATTCTCGAATTTTTCCTTGACTTTCTATCACCATAATCTCTTTGAATAGCCACAATGCTTTGTATTAATTCATAAACATCAGGTTCTTCAACATATCCAAGTGGATCTGCAATTCTGGCAAAGGTCTCTTCATTATTATGCGTGCGGCCCATACCACCCCCAATGTAGAAATTGCACCCTTCTAAATTTCCATCTTTAGAAGTAAAAGCAACTATTCCTATATCATTGGTAAGGAGATCAACTGAATTGTCCCCAGGAACTGTTACAGCACATTTGAATTTTCTCGGTAAATATGTTGAACCATAAAGAGGCTCATCTTTTATCCCACTAAAAACATTATCTTTGAATTGGAGCTTCCTAATTGCTTCAATATCTTTGTCAGGCTTTATTGTGTACTCTAAATCTCCATCAGCCCAAAGCTCTAAAAAAGTGCCTTGGCCAGCCATTGGGGTGAGAAGATCTGCAACTTTTTTTGCCAATGCTCTTGCAATATTATATTCTGGTGAATCAAATGGAGCCGCAGGGGCCATAACGTTTCTATTTATATCTCCACATGCAGCTAATGTGGAGCCCATTGAATTTACTATTGTTTGAATTACTTCCTTCAGGTTCTCCTTTCTAATTCCATGCATTTGAAAGGCTTGTCTTGTAGTGGCCCTAAGTGTTCCATTACCTAATTTTTCAGATAATTCATCTAAAGCTAAAAATAATTTCCCAGGGATTTCACCGCCCGGATTTCTTAACCTAAGCATCATTTGCCAATCTTTACTTTTGCCCGGCCTTCTATTCTCCCTATTATCTTGTTGGTAACTACCATGAAATTTTAATAACTGAACTGCATCATTAGTAAAATGATCACTCTCATTGGCTAATTCTGTAGCAAGTGGTTCTTTAAGAAATTGGCTACTTTTTTTAAAATTTTCAAATTTAGAAACTTCTAATCCATTTGCCAAGCAAACAGTTTCTTCCTTGGTAGGATCTTTTTTCTTTTTTACTTTCTCAACCTTGATCAAAGGACCAAAAAATATCTCTTTTTATACATTAGCGAAAAGCTTATTTAACTGGTAGTAAATTATAGTAAGTTAAGTCATATTTTTTTCTTGTCTAAATATTTACTTGAGATAGGAACAGAAGAGTTACCCGCAAAATTTTCTCATTCTGTTCTAGAGCAATTTAAATCTCTAATAGAATTTGAATTGGATAAAAAGTTAATCAAATTTGAACATATAGTAGTTACCTCCACACCAAGGAGGATAGTTCTACTTCTCGAAGGTCTAGTTGATTATGCAGAAGATAAGATAATTGAAAGAAAAGGGCCTAAAGCAAATTCAGCTTATTTAAATGGATGTCCTACTAATGCTGCTTTAGGATTTGCTAATAGCTTAGATATAGATGTAGGTATGCTAGAGATAAAAACTACAGAAAAGGGTGATTTTGTATTTGGAAAGAAAATTGAGAAAGGACTATCAACAAAAATTTCTTTGTCTTCGATTATCCCAAAATTAGTAAAGAGTCTTCAAGGACCTCGATTTATGAAATGGGGGGCTGGGAACATAAAATTTTCAAGACCTATTAGGTGGATTGCCTCTATTTATAATAACGAAATTCTTGATTTTGAATTTAATGAATCTGACCCAAAGATCAAAATAAGTAATAAAACAAAAAGTCATAGGCTAATCAATCAAGTTTTAGAAGTTCAGAATCCTGATGATTTTTTTGAATTATTGAAACGAAATAGAGTAATAGCTATTCGAAAAGAAAGAAAAGAAAAAATTGAAAGTTTAATAAATCAGGCAACTAAATCTTTAAATCTGAAACCTGACCTTTCAGAGGGATTACTAAATGAACTAACTGATTTAGTTGAATGGCCAGACTTAATTATTGGGAAATTTAGTGATGAATTTCTAGATCTTCCTGTTGAAGTTCTCTCCACAGTTATGAAAAATCATCAGAGATACGTTCCTCTTTTATTGAAAAACAAAAGTTTTTCTAAACTAGATTTAAGCTCTGAAAAAAACATCAGCACAACTTTCTGTGTTATTTCAAATGGTCTTGAAGAATCAAATAACAATATTGCCAAAGGGAATGAGAAAGTATTGAGGGCAAGGTTTTCAGACGCAAAGTTTTTCGTAGAAAGCGATAAAAAAGTTGCTTCGATCGAAAGAAATGAAAAGCTTAAATCTGTTTCCTATCTGAAAGGATTTGGAAATATATTTCAGAGGGTAGAAAGGATAGAGGAAGTTACAAAAAAAATTCTTAAATTTTTAAATGATAATTCTCTAGTAGAAAAAAAAATATTAGAAGCTGCTAAATACTGTAAAAACGACCTATGTAGCGAAATTGTTTTCGAATTCCCTGAGCTGCAAGGAATAATGGGTGGTAAATATCTTAAATATGAGGGATTTAATGAGGATGTTTGCTTGGCGGTCGCTGAACATTATTTACCTTCTTTTTATAAAGATGCTTTGCCCTCCACAAAATATGGTGCAATTGTTTCTATAGCAGATAAGGTCGAGACTTTAATAAGTATATTTATTTCTGGTAAGCGGCCCAGTGGATCATCTGATCCTTATGCTTTAAGAAGAAATTTGAATGGAGTGATTAAAATAATTTGGGATTATGAATTTGATTTGCCTTTAGAAAAATTTTTTAACGAACTTATTGATTTTTGGGAAATCGCCTTTCCGAATTTAAACTTCTCAAGAGAGGCAGTATTTAATGATTTAAAACAATTTTTAGTTCAAAGAATTGTTAGTCATCTAGAAGAAATATCATTAAGTAAAGAATTAATAAAGGCCGTTTGCTCTTCTGATGAATTATCTCAAAAAAGAGTATTGAATATTGTTGATCTTAAAAATAGGGTTAAATCTATTATGAATTTTAAAGAAAAGGAAAATTTTGTTGAAATCCAGAAGGTAATTACTAGGGTAAGCAAATTAGCTAATAATAGTGATATTTCAATAGACGCACTCTCAACAAGAGATTATGTAAATAAAAAACTTTTTGAAAGAGATTGTGAATTGAAAGTTTTTGAATTTATTGGAGAATTAGAAAAACTTTTTTCGGAAGGTTATTGCAATTATTTGGAACTTTTAAATTTGTTTGAGATTAATATAAACACTATCGAGGATTTATTTGATAATGAAAAGGGCGTCCTAATAATGTCAGAGGATTTAGAAATAAGAAATAATAGACTCAATTTGTTGAGCTTAATTAGAAATTATTCTCTAAAATTAGCCGATTTTACAGTTTTGAACTCTTAACCTTAATGCCTCCCTTTATTGAATAATTTTCTAGCATTTTTTCTACTTCTTTATTTTCCCTGACAGCACTATCAACGGGTTTATATTTTAGAGGTGCTAGGGCTTTCCCTCTTAAAATCGAACCAAGTGTAAGCATTGTAATTTTTAGTTGCTGTAATGGTTTCATGGAGACAACTCTTTTGTATAAGTAACTATCAAAAGTAAGTCTTTGTACATCCATGTCATCACACATCTCAACAAAGGCTTCTCTTGCAGAATCATTTCTGTAGAAAATATTTTGAAGGATTTCTAGCACCTTATAAGTTGTACCATATTTTTTATCCCATTTTTTTAGATAGTTTTTTAAATCTTTTTCTGATGGAATGACTTGACCATTTTTTGATGCTTCAACAATTTCTTCGGCACACATTCTTCCACTTTTTGCAGCAAAATAAATACCCTCTCCTGAACTTTTTGTAACGTAACCAGCTGCATCACCAACCAATGCCATTCTCCCAACAACTCTTCTTGGCCTTGGATGCTCAGGAATAGGGTGAGCTTCTACCTTTATTACTTCACCATTAACTAGTCTTTTCTTTGCTCTATTTCTTACACCCTCTTGAAGTCCTTTAATTAATGACTGATTATTTTGCATGGTTCCAGTACCCACTGCAACATGATCATACTTAGGAAATACCCAGCCATAAAAATCAGGAGAAACATCAGTTCCGACATACATTTCAGCAAGATCTTCGTAGTAACTCATTTCTTCTTTAGGCAATTTAATTCTTTCCTGAAATGCAATAGCAACTTTGTAATCTCCTGCATCCATTGCTTTTGCTACTCTGCTATTGGCTCCATCAGCTCCGATCAAAAGGTCAACAGTAAGCTCTTTGAGTTCCCCTTTTTTATCTCCATTCGTAAAATCTGAGTAAGAAAGATTATATGGTCCTTGATTATTATCGCCAGTATGAATAGAAGTAACTAATCCATTTATTAACGTAGCACCAAGATCTGAGGCTCTGTTGCGCATAAAGGCATCCATAACTTCTCTTCTGCACATCCCAATAAACTCATTATCACTTTTCCCATAAACTCTATCTAAACTTATATCTACCTCTCTATTTGATGGAGATATCATTCTCATATGCCTTACCTTTCTATCAATAATTGACTCAGGCAAATCAAATTCTTCGACCATGCAAAGTGGAATTGCTCCTCCACATGGTTTCGCATTATCTAATTTTCTTTCGAAGAGCCAAGTTTTTATTCCAGCTTTAGCAAGTATTTCTGCCGCACATGAACCACTTGGACCTCCACCAATAACAGCTACCCTCAACATATGAAAAAAAATAATACTGTATATAAAAACTACATCTTTTTTGCTTATAAAAGTGCATTTCTTAAAATAATAGTTAATATCGAAATATCTTTTCCGAATTCATTTCTAAATATTGGAACTAAACAAAGATATCGATCAATTTGATATACCACTTGCCAAAAGAACCTACCTAAATAATCCAAATTCAACATTATTAAAAAAACTATTAATATATTCTCCATTCCTTTTTCTTATATTTTCTGTCGCTACATTGCGATTAATTAAAAATATAGAAATAGGATCTCTTGATAATCTCAATTTTCAGGCTCAGATAAATCACGATCATAGAATTTTAGGTCATTTACCCTACGCGGAAATTTCTAAGGAGAAACTAGTTTTAATTGAGCCTAATATTGAAGTTCATATGGATATGCGCGATTCTTTACTAAAGATGAGAGAAGAAGCAAAAAAGGATGGGATATATTTAGTCTTCTTGAGTGGTTATAGATCAATAAGTTTGCAAAACGATATTTTTTATTCTTTGAAATCTATTAGAAATCAAGAAGCGGCTGAAAGAGCTAGAGTTTCAGCCCCTCCAGGGTATTCCGAACATAGTACAGGTTTTGCAATCGATATTGGTGATGCTACTCAAAGAGAGACAGACTTTGAAACCGACTTCGAAAAAACTGAAGCTTTTAGATGGTTAATAAAAAATGCAGCTAAGTTTCACTTCAAGCTATCGTTCAAGAAAGATAATAAATATATAGATTACGAACCCTGGCATTGGAGATATGAGGGGTCAATTGAAGCATTAAAAGTTTTTGAAAGCTCAAATATAAAATTATAAATCTAATTGATTAATTTAATTATTCAATAAATTATATTTTTCAAAGTCTTAGAGAGAAAATTCTCATAATAAGCATACTTTGAGTTAGCCTTAATAAAGTCAATCTAATATTTATATAAATTCTATAAATGTCATCTTCGATAAAAGAAATTAGAAATGTTGCAATTATTGCTCACGTAGATCACGGGAAGACAACTCTTGTGGACTCATTATTATCTCAATCAGGAATATTTAGAGATAATGAAGTCATCCCTACATGCGTAATGGATTCGAATGACCTTGAAAGAGAAAGAGGAATTACAATACTCTCAAAAAATACTGCTGTAAACTACAAAGATACCAGAATTAACATTATAGATACACCAGGACATGCAGATTTTGGAGGAGAAGTAGAAAGGGTTTTGGGAATGGTTGATGGTTGTCTGCTTATAGTTGATGCAAATGAGGGGCCAATGCCTCAAACAAGATTTGTATTGAAAAAAGCATTAGAAAAAGGACTTAGGCCTATAGTTTTTGTAAATAAAATTGATAGACCAAGAGTTGTCCCAGAATTAGCAATTGATAAGGTACTGGATTTGTTTTTAGAATTAGGCGCTGATGATGATCAATGTGATTTTCCTTATCTTTTTGGAAGCGGTCTATCTGGTTTTGCAAAAGAAGAGATGGAATCTAATAGTGACAATATGATGCCTCTTTTTGAAGCCATTATTAGACATGTTCCACCTCCAGTAGGGGATGCAAATAAGCCTCTTCAGCTACAAATAACTACTTTGGACTATTCTGATTTCTTAGGTAGGATCGTAATTGGAAAAATTCATAATGGAACTATAAAAAATGGACAACAAGCTAGTTTAATTAAAGAAAATGGAAAAACTATTAAAGGTAAGGTAAGTAAACTACTAGGATTCGAAGGATTACAAAGGATTGATATAAATGAAGCATACGCAGGAGATATTATTGCTGTTTCTGGTTTCGATGACGTCAATATTGGTGAGACCATAGCATGTCCCGATTCTCCACATCCACTTCCATTAATCAAAGTTGATGAACCTACCTTAAATATGACTTTTGTTGTTAACGATTCTCCATTTGCGGGTAAAGAAGGGAAATTTGTTACAAGTAGACAATTGAAAAATAGATTAGAAAGGGAACTTTTAACAAATGTTGCGCTAAGGGTCGAGGAAACTGATTCTCCTGATAGGTTTTCAGTATCAGGAAGAGGAGAGCTACATTTAGGCATTTTGATTGAAACTATGAGAAGAGAAGGGTTCGAGTTTCAAATTTCACAACCTCAAGTAATTTTTAGAGAAATTGATAATGTTGAATGTGAGCCTATAGAGACTTTAGTGCTTGATGTGCCAGAAGTATCCGTTGGTTCTTGTATAGAGAAACTTGGTTCGAGAAAGGCGGAGATGAAAAACATGCAGACAAGTTCAGATGGGAGAACTCAATTAGAATTTCTTGTACCGTCAAGAGGACTTATTGGATTTCGTGGTGAATTTGTTCGGATAACAAGAGGTGAAGGTATCATGAGCCACTCATTTTATGAATATAAACCTAAAACAGGAGATTTTGAAACCAGAAGAAATGGAGTCCTTATAGCTTTTGAGGAAGGTGTGGCTACATTTTATGCTTTAAAAAATGCTGAAGATAGGGGAGTCTATTTCATTAAACCTGGAGTGAAAGTTTATAAGGGAATGATAATTGGAGAGAATAATCGACCTCAAGATCTTGAGTTGAATATATGTAAGACTAAGCAATTGACCAATATGAGGTCTGCAGGGGCAGAAGAACTTGATACTTTGCAGTCTCCTGTTGATATTACCCTTGAAAGGGCACTCGAATATATTGGTCCAGATGAAATGCTAGAGGTAACACCAGATTCAATAAGAATGAGAAAAATAAATAAAAAGAAAAAAAATTAATAATTAGTTTCATGAATGAAGAAAGTACAAAAAATTTTAAAGATTCCCTTTTTACTGCTTTAAATCTTTTTAACAATCATGAATGGTATGAGGCTCATGATGCTTTTGAAGAAATATGGAATTCCGTTGATGGTGACGAAAGACAAGTTATTCAGGGAATTTTACAAGTATCTGTTTCTCAGTTTCACTTAAGTAAGGGAAATTTAAATGGAGCTACTATTTTGCTTGGAGAGGGTTTAGGTAGAATAAAAACTAGAACCAAGATTAATTTAGGGATTGATCTTGAATCCTTTTGTCGATGTTTGGAAAATTTATTGAGGAAATTACAATACAAAGAGCTATTAAATGAGAATGATAAGCCTTTTTTGAAAACTCTTTGATGCATATGAATTTATTTTTCTCTTTTAATAAATTTTTGTTTTTTTTTTCATTCATTTCTCAAGAACATATGATTACTTCTGGATTTCAAGCTAGATGAATTTAAAAATTAAAAATGTATTTCTTTCAATTAAGGGAAGATTGATTGTAAATGATGTTTCCATAACTGTAAATCCAGGAGAAGTAGTAGGTTTAATGGGACCTAATGGTGCAGGGAAAACTAGCACTTTTAATCTTGCAGTTGGGAATATAAAACCTGACAAGGGTGAAGTTTTAATGAATGGTAAAAATATCACTAATTTTCCACTTCCAATTAGATCAAGACTTGGGTTGGGTTATCTAACCCAAGAGGCTAGTATATTTAGAAACCTTACTGTTAAGGACAATATAGATTTGGCTTTAAAGAATTCATCTTATGGTCGAGCTGCAATTAGAAATAGAAGAGAACAATTAATTAATGAATTTAATTTGAATAATTTTGTAGATAATTATGGTTATCAACTTTCAGGAGGAGAGAGAAGGAGGTGTGAGATAGCTAGAGCTCTCACTGTAGGAAGAAAAGGGCCTAAATATTTATTATTAGACGAACCTTTCGCCGGAATAGATCCTCTAGCTGTTAATGATTTAAAGAAACTAATTCTCAAATTAAGTGGTGACGGCGTGGGAATTCTTATTACAGACCATAATGTGAGGGAGACCCTTTTGATTACCAACAAATCATATGTATTAAGTGAAGGAAAAATATTAGCTTCCGGATCATCAAGTGAATTGGCTGATAATCCAATAGTCAAGAAGTATTATCTAGGAGATAATTTCAAACTTTGAAATGCTTTTTTATAAATAAATTAAAACTTTATTATAAAATGTTCACTCACATGAGAATGATTTTAATTATTATTTGATTGTCATTGAATATTAAAACTTGAGAAATTTCTAGAAATGATACTAGATAATTTTTTTAAAAATTTAATATATGAACCGGTTTCAGTTTTAGGTCTTTTAGTTTTTTATTTTTTATTAATTAACTTACCAATATCTTTGGGTGCAGTTTTTAAAAAAAAGTCTTCTGCTGCTGTAAGACTCATTACGATTTTAGTGAACTTATTAATAACATTACAATTACTTTTTAGGTGGTCAATTTCTGGGCACTTTCCTATTAGCAATTTGTATGAATCTCTTTATTTCCTTACTTGGGGTATCACATTAGGTCAACTATTGGTTGAGAAAGAATACCAAGCTCCAATAATTCCCTCAATTGCTATACCTATTGAGTTGTTGACTGTGGCTTTTGCTTGTTTTGTTTTACCTGAGGATTTGAAATTATCATCCAATTTAGTTCCAGCTTTAAGGTCTAGTTGGTTAGTAATGCATGTTAGCGTCGTAATGCTTAGTTATGCAGCATTAATAATTGGTTCTTTACTTTCAATGTCCGTTTTGTTTATCAATAAAAATAAGCCACTTCAAATAAGAAGTAGTTCTACAGGTATAGGAGGATTTAAACTTTCAAATAGCTATCCCATAAATGATTTAGTTGAACCTATTGAATTTTCTCATTCAGAAGAATTAGATACATTAAGTTATCGTTCTATATTGGTAGGTTTTGTTCTTTTGACTCTCGGTTTAATTTCGGGTGCAGTTTGGGCAAATGAGGCCTGGGGCACATGGTGGAGTTGGGATCCTAAAGAAACATGGGCATTTATCTCATGGTTGTTTTATGCCGCTTATCTACACATGAGAATAAGCAAGGGTTGGCAAGGACGCAAACCAGCATTATTAGCATCTACAGGCTTTTTAGTTGTTTTAGTATGTTATTTAGGAGTTAATTTTTTAGGAATAGGTTTGCATAGTTATGGATGGATATTTGAGTGATTTCTTAATCATCCGGAATATTTATTGAGGTTCTGAAAGAATATTCCCTTTTTGTGCTTCTTGTGCAACTTTTCTCAAGTCATCACATCCTTCTTTTAATGTTGGGTAAGCAAACATTCCGCTACCTGCAATAAAACAATTAGCACCAGCATCGGCACATTGTGAAATAGTCCAATTTGCTTTTATCCCTCCATCAACTTCAATGTCGACATCTAAGTTTTTTTCGATAATAAAGTTTCTTATTTCTCTTATTTTATTAAGCATTGTTGGTATATAAGCTTGTCCTCCAAAGCCTGGATTAACTGTCATAACCAAAACATGATCAACCATATCCATTATGTTTTTAATCATTTCAAAAGGTGTATGAGGGTTCAATGCAACAGAAGGAGATCCTCCAAAATCTCTTATTCTTCCTAGAACTCTATGCAAATGAATATTTGCTTCGGCATGAGCTATTACTACTCCTGATTCACCATTTGACCCTTTCGTAGCGTTTACATAAGATTCAAGCATTGTTTCACAGTTGTACTGGCTTACCATTAATTGGGTTTCAAAAGGGACATTGCAATATTTCCTGCATGCAGCAATCATTTCAGGACCAAATGTCAGATTTGGTACGAAATTTCCATCCATTACATCAAATTGAATTCTATCTACCCCAGCTTCTTCGAGCTCTTTCACACATGCCCCCATATTTGCCCAATCTGCTGGTAAAACTGAAGGAATTATTTGAATTGGTCTATTTGCACCAGTTAAATTTGCTTGATTTGACTCAGTCATTTAATTTTTAAAATATTTAATAAAGATACTATATTTAGTTGTTTATTCCTAATTTCAAGTCACGGCCTGATAAAGTAACAGCTGTAAAGAGTTAAAAAAAGCTTACTAGCATAATAATTCTCATAAAAAATTGCATTTTATATGAGATCATACTCAAAACCTTTTAGAAAATCCTCAAAATTTAATTGTGAATCAAACTTTAATTCAAGAAATTCTCGAAGTTGTCGAGCAAGCAGCTATTGCTTCAGCAAAACTAACAGGACTTGGTCAAAAAGATGAAGCTGATGCTGCAGCTGTCGAAGCAATGAGATTGCGAATGGGCAAAATTGAAATGAAAGGGAAAATTGTTATTGGAGAAGGTGAAAGAGATGAGGCACCCATGCTTTATATAGGTGAAGAGGTTGGTAGTGGAAGTGGCCCAGGGGTTGACTTTGCAGTAGATCCTTGTGAAGGAACTAATCTTTGTGCGAATAATCAAAGAGGTTCTATGGCGGTTTTAGCTGCCTCTGATACGGGTGGTCTTTTCAATGCTCCTGATTTTTACATGAACAAATTAGCAGCGCCTCCTGCGGCCAAAGGTAAAGTTGATATTAGAAATACAGCTACTGAAAACTTGAAGATACTAAGTGATTGCTTGGGCCTTTCTATTGATGAGCTTACTGTAGTTGTAATGGATAGAACTAGACATAAAGATTTAATTAAAGAGATTCGAGGATGTGGTGCAAAAGTACAACCGATTTCTGATGGTGATGTTCAAGCTGCGATTGCATGCGGTTTTGCAGGAACTGGCACACATTGCTTGATGGGTATAGGTGCGGCTCCAGAGGGTGTTATTTCAGCTGCTGCAATGAGAGCTCTTGGAGGACACTTTCAAGGACAACTAGTTTATGATCCGGCAATCGCTCAAACTTCTGAATGGGCTGATTACACAAAAGAAGGGAATATTAAACGTCTTAATGAAATGGGAATAACAGATATAGATAAAATCTATGAAGCAAATGAATTGGCATCGGGAGAAAATGTTGTTTTCGCTGGAAGTGGAATAACTGATGGATTATTATTTGACGGAGTTAAATTTGAAAGGGATTGTGTTAGAACAAGTAGTCTAGTTATAAGTACATTAGATAGTACTGCAAGGTTCACAAATACTGTCCATATAAAAGATGGTGCTAAGAGTATCAGCCTTTAAAATTCACTTTTGATTTTATGCATATTGTTGTCGTCGGACTGAGTCATCGCACGGCACCTGTCGAAGTGCGTGAGAAGTTAAGTATTCCTGACCAATCCATAGCAGAGTCATTGAAATCATTAAAAGCTTTCTCTGATGTATTAGAGGTGTCAATTTTAAGTACTTGTAATAGGCTGGAAATATATGCGCTAGTAAAGGATAAAAATACTGGAATTTCATCTATTAAAGAATTCATATCAGAATATTCAGGAATTATTTTTGAAGATTTAAATCCACATCTTTTTTGCTTTAGACAGGAAGAAGCAGTTTTGCATTTAATGAAAGTCTCGGCAGGACTCGATAGCCTCGTTTTAGGTGAAGGACAAATCCTTTCGCAGGTAAAAAAAATGATGAGATTAGGTCAAGAGAATCAATCTACTGGACCAATTCTTAATAGATTATTAACTCAATCAGTTAGTACAGGTAAGAAAGTAAGATCCGAAACAAATTTAGGAACTGGAGCTGTGTCAATTAGTTCAGCAGCGGTAGAACTAGCTCAATTAAAAATTGGACAAGAAAAGGGTTTTGATACTCTTGTGAGTTTGGAATCAGAGAACGTTCTTGTTGTTGGTGCCGGACGAATGAGTAGGCTTTTAATAACTCATTTAAAATCAAAAGGATGTCATAAACTTATACTTTTAAATAGAAATATTGATAGAGCATTAAATCTTGCTCAAGACTTCCCTGATTTAGATATTGTTTGTAAAGGGTTAAACGAATTAGAAGAAAACATATCATTATCTTCGCTTGTTTTCACTAGCACTGCTTCTGAAGAGCCAATTATTGATCTCACAAAAATTGAAAAAATTAATTTGAGTAATAGACTTAAATTTATTGATATTGGTGTACCGAGAAATATATCTAATGATGTCAAACAACATGAATTTGTTAAATCATTTGATGTTGATGACTTACAAGAGGTTGTTTCAAGAAATCAAGAATTTAGACAGAAAATAGCAAAGGAAGCAGAATCTTTAGTAAAAGAAGAAAGGATCATTTTTCTTGAATGGTGGGCAAGTTTAGAGGCTGTTCCAGTAATTAATAAACTTAGATCAGATTTGGAGTTAATTAGAAAAGAGGAATTGCAAAAAGCACTTAGCAGAATGGGACCAGATTTTTCGGCTAGAGAAAGAAAAGTTGTGGAAGCTCTGACTAAAGGAATAATTAATAAAATACTTCATACCCCAGTCACCAAGTTGAGAAGTCCTCAATCAAGAGAAGAAAGACAAGTTTCTTTGAAAATCGTTGAAAAATTGTTTTCTTTGGTAGAAGAGGATAAAAATAACTAACTTTTTTCGATTTATATTAAGTTTTTCCAGTGATTTATCGAAATACCTTTGTAAACTGACCATTTTTATTTCTAAATATGCCCATAATCAGTTACTTTAAATAGTTGTATATCTACCTCCATAAGATTGAATGAAGCGTGTGTTGGCCATAATCCTCGGAGGAGGAAAAGGTTCTAGACTTTACCCTCTAACAAAAATGAGGGCTAAACCTGCTGTGCCATTGGCGGGTAAGTATCGTTTGATAGATATTCCGATTAGTAATTGTATAAATTCAGGCATTGAAAAAATGTACGTATTGACCCAGTTCAATAGTGCATCTCTAAATAGACATATAGGAAGAACCTATAATTTAAATGGCCCTTTTGGCCAAGGATTTGTAGAGGTTTTAGCTGCACAACAGACTCCTGATAGTCCGAAGTGGTTTGAAGGTACTGCTGATGCTGTAAGAAAATACCAATGGTTATTTCAAGAATGGGATGTTGATGAATATTTAATATTGTCAGGTGATCAACTGTACAGAATGGACTACAGTTTATTTGTTCAACATCATAGAGATAATGGTGCTGATTTAACTGTTGCAGCTTTGCCTGTTGATGAAGCTCAAGCAGAAGGTTTTGGCCTAATGAGAACCGATGATGTAGGAAATATAAAAGAATTTAGTGAAAAGCCTACTGGAGAGAAGTTGAAGGCTATGGCAGTAGATACTTCAAAATTTGGATTAAGTAAGGAGTCAGCTGCCGAAAAACCATATCTAGCCTCTATGGGGATTTACGTTTTTAGCAGAAATACTCTCTTTGATCTTCTAAATAAATTTCCTAATTATACGGATTTTGGTAAGGACATAATTCCAGAAGCCCTCAATAGAGGCGATACTCTTAAAAGTTATGTATTCGATGATTATTGGGAAGATATCGGAACAATTGGGGCATTCTTTGAGTCAAACCTTGCATTGACTGAGCAACCAAAACCTCCATTTAGTTTTTATGATGAGAAATTTCCAATTTATACTAGACCTAGATTCTTACCTCCTTCTAAACTTGTAGATGCTCAAATTACTGATTCAATTGTTTGTGAAGGCACAATCTTGAAGTCATGCAGTATTTTACATTGTGTTTTAGGTGTAAGAAGCAGGATTGAAAGTGACTCGGTTCTTGAGGATACTCTTGTTATGGGAGCCGATTTCTTTGAATCCCCTGAAGAGAGGATTGAACTAAGAAAAGGGGGCGGAACGCCTCTTGGAGTAGGTGAAGCGACTACTGTAAAAAGAGCAATTCTTGATAAGAATACAAGAATTGGCGATAATGTCGTGATCATTAATAAAGATCGAGTAGAAGAAGCAGATAAGCCAGAATTAGGCTTCTATATCAGAAATGGAATTGTTGTAGTAGTTAAAAATGCAACCATTGCAAACGGAACTGTTATTTAAATCTTTTCCATCATTTTTCGCTGACATAAGTATTTTTTTTTGAGCAATTTTGTTGAGTTGCAGGCACACTGTATTTATTGAGTTTTTTGATTTTTTATGTCCAAGGCACATTTTGGTTTAATAGGTCTTGGTGTTATGGGCGAAAATTTAGTTCTTAACGCGGAGAGAAATGGATTTTCTAGTGTAGTTTTTAATAGGACTTACTCAAAAACCGAAGAATTTTTACAAGGTCGTGGCCTTGGGAAGAATATAGAAGGAGCTGATACTCTTCAAGAATTTGTTAATAAGCTAGAGAGACCTAGAAGAATTCTAATGATGGTAAAAGCTGGTCCCGCAACAGATGCTGTCATTGATAATATTTCTGCATATCTCGAGGAAGGAGATTTATTAATAGATGGCGGAAACTCTCAATTTAAAGATACAGAAAGAAGGGTGAATACTCTTGAAAGTAAAAGTTTTGGATACATTGGGATGGGAGTCTCTGGAGGGGCCAAAGGAGCTTTAGAGGGTCCAAGTATGATGCCCGGTGGTACTAAGGCTTCATATGATGCAATAGAAAGCTTATTAACAAAAATGGCTGCCAAAGTTGAAGACGGACCATGTGTTGCTTATGTTGGCCCAGGAGGCTCAGGTCATTTTGTGAAAACTGTTCATAACGGAATTGAATATGGAATTGAACAAATACTTGCAGAAGCTTATGACCTTATGAAGAGAGTCAAATGTATGAATGGTCAGCAAATGTCAGAGGTATTTGGTATTTGGAATAATACTGATGAATTAGCTTCTTATCTTGTTGAGATAACAGAGATTTGTCTAAATACAAAAGATGAGATAACTGGAGATGATGTCGTGGAAAAAATATTAGATAAAGCTGGCCAGAAAGGTACAGGGTTATGGACTGTTATAAGTGCTCTAGAGTTGGGGGTATCAGTCCCAACTATTTATGCATCTTTAAATGCAAGAGTAATGAGTTCTTTAAAAGAGCAACGTAGTGAGATTGAAAAAACTATTCCATCTAAAGAGATAGAGGATTTTGATTTAGGAAATATATCAGATGGAATGAAACCTTTATTTGATGCTGTAGTCCTTGCCACAATTGCTAGCTATGCTCAGGGTATGGACATTTTAAGAGAAGCATCTGAAGTATATAACTATGGTTTGAATATGCCGTCAATTGCTCAAATATGGAAAGGTGGTTGCATAATTAGATCAAAATTATTAAGTAAAATTCAAGATGCTTATAACAAAGATCCTAATCTAAAAAATTTAATTTTTGATGATTGGTTCAATAATGAAATTGCGACAAGATTAGAAAACTTAGCTAAAGTTGTTTCTTTATCGACAAAAGCTGGTATACCAGTCCCATGTCTATCCAGTACCTTAGATTATTTCAATAGTTATAGAACCAATAGACTCCCTCAGAACCTTGTTCAGGCAATGAGAGACTGTTTTGGCTCTCATACATATGAAAGAATTGATAAAGAAGGTAGTTTTCATACTGAATGGATGAAATGATTGAAAAGGTTAAAAATGGATATACACTTAACATTTACAAAGACAAGTTAGAGCTATCTAAAGGGGTTTTTAAGTTTATTGAAAGTCTCATTATTCATACTTTAAAAAAGGAAGACAGGTTCAAATTTTGTGTAAGTGGAGGTTCAACTCCTAAATCTGTCTATAAGCTTTTATCAAAAAGTGATCTTAGATGGGATATGGTTGATGTCTTTTTAGGGGATGAAAGATGTGTTGATCCAAATTCAGAATTAAGTAACTCGTTAATGTTGAAGAATTCATTGTTAACTAATTTTGGATCTAAAGCTTTTTTTTATGAAATTTTCAATGATTTAAATGCTGATGATGAAGCTTCAAAAAATCAATTTATTTCTAAATTATTTGAAAAATGCGGATCAAACCCTCCAACATTTGATTTAACATTATTAGGCCTTGGAGACGATGGTCATACAGCTTCACTATTCCCTTATCAAAAAAATAATAATGTAGATGATTTTGTTATTTTTAATGAAGGTAAGGGTTTAAAAAGAATTTCATTAACTCCAAAGGTTCTTTCGGCTTCTTCAAAGATAGTGTTTTTAGTTAGTGGAGCTTCTAAAAGAATTGCTCTTGAGAGGTTATTAGATGAAAAAGAGCCTCCAGATAGAACACCATCAAAATTAATAAAATCAATTAGTCAAATTTCAATATTTTGTGATCAGGAATCAGCAAAAGAATTAGAAATTTAGTTAAAGTCTACTAATAATTTAAATTATTTAATGAGTAAGAAAAAATTTTTATTTCAGAAAAAGGAGTTTGATGGTTGGAAAACATTAAATGATACTGTTATGGGCGGATCAAGTTCAGCTTTTTGTGAAATCTCAAATTCGGGTTTGATATTAAAGGGTAATATTGTCGAGAAAGCAGGAGGATTTGTTAGTTGTAGATCGTCTATATATAAACCTTCCTTAAATGTATCTGAGTATTCATCCTTTGAATTAAATATTGATGGGCAAGGAAGAACTTTTAAATTTGCTGTCGCTTGTGAAGATGATCTACTAGGACTAACCGAATTTATTCCGGGTGGACTTAGATGGATTAAATCATTCCCAACAAAAAAATTCGGGACAACAAATGTTCGAATTCCTTTTAGTGAGTTAAAACCCTCAATAAGAGCTAATAAAGTAAGTTTTCCATTTAAATTCAAGCCATCTAAAATTAAAAGATTGCAACTACTACACTCTAAGTTTGGTGATGATGGATTACTTAATAATGAGTTTAAACAGGGTTCAATAAAAGTTTTAGTTAAATCAATAAGTGTTATTTGAAAATCCACCACAAAATATAGAGAGCTTAATCGCTAAGTCAGCAGATTTAACAAATAAACCTTTTGTTCATTCTGTAGTAAAAATAAATGGTGAATACGAATTCGAAGATGAAGATATTGATTTAACAGTTAATATCTTATGTCGAGATAAAGAAGGTAAAAGATTAGAAATTTATGATCTTGAATTAGAACTTTTTAAATCAAATAAAGAGTTGGTTTTAGTAATCTCTAAGCTTAACTTCCCTGATGAACCAATATTATGGTGTGGAGTTAAAACATTATGGATGGATAGCAATAATGGAAAAAAATGCAACTCACCAAAATACAGCGCTAGATTGGAAAATTTAGCAAATAGGATAAAAAGTTTTATTGATTAAGAAAATAAGATTTGAGCTAATTTATAAATCAGTAACCGCCCCTAAACTTGATGTGCTTACGATTCTCGAATATTTTGAAAGAATTCCTCTTTTGTATTTTTGAATAGGTTTTACCCAATCTTTTTTTCTTTTTTCTAATTCTTCGTCAGATAAATCAACTTCAATTAGTTGTTTTACAGCATCTACTGTAATTAAATCACCTTGTTTTATTAGAGCAATATTTCCTCCTACAGCAGCCTCTGGAGCTATGTGACCCACAACAAGACCATAGGTACCCCCGCTAAATCTGCCATCGGTAATTAAAGCCACCTTCTCTCCTAGTCCTTGACCAACAATCGCAGATGTTGGAGCTAACATTTCTCTCATGCCTGGACCTCCTACAGGACCTTCGTTTCTAATAACAACAACATCACCAGCTTTGATATCGTTATTTAATATCGATTTTAAACAATCCTCTTCACTTTCAAAAATCTTTGCGGGACCTGTTAATACAGGGTTTTTTACTCCGCTAATTTTGGCTACAGAACCTTCGCTTGCTAAGTTACCTTTTAATATCGCTAGATGTCCTTTTTTATAAAGAGGATCATCTATGTCTCTTATGACATTTTGATTTGTTGGAGGCTTATCTGGAATATTCTGTAAGTATTCTGAGATAGTTTTGTCTTCAATGTTTTTGCAATCGCCATGAATTAATCCTGCATTCAAAAGTATTTTCATTACTTGTGGAATCCCACCTGCCTTATGAAGATCAACCGTCACATATTTACCACTAGGTTTAAGGTCACAAATAACGGGTACTTTTTGTCTGATTCTCTCAAAATCATTAATGTTGATATCTATTCCTGCAGTATTCGCAATAGCTAAGATGTGCAATACCGCATTTGTTGATCCGCCAATTGCCATAATTACTGATATTGCATTTTCAAATGCTTTCTTTGTCATTAGGTCTAGAGGTCTTATATTTTTTTCTATTGCAGAGACTAATATCTCAGCACTTTTATCTGCACTTAGTTCTTTTTCAAGATCTTCAGCAGCCATAGTGGAACTGTGAGGAAGACTTAACCCTAATACTTCAATAACCGCAGACATTGTATTAGCTGTAAACATTCCTCCACAGCTACCAGCACCAGGAATACAATTTTTCTCAACTTGGATTAGCCTTTCTTCATTAATTTTGCCTGATGTTAATTGTCCAACAGCTTCAAAGGCACTAACAACAGTAAGATCTTCTCCATGCAATTTCCCAGGCTTTATTGTTCCTCCATAAATGAAAATTGAGGGAATATTCATTCTTGCAATCGCAATCATGGCACCCGGCATATTTTTATCACATCCACCTATAGCAAGTACTCCATCCATACTCTGAGCATTGCATGCTGTTTCAATTGAATCAGCAATAACTTCTCTTGAAACTAAGGAATATTTCATGCCCTCTGTTCCCATAGAAATCCCATCACTTACTGTTATAGTCCCAAACATCTGAGGCATCCCACCTGATCTTTTTATTGACTCTTCAGCTTTTAGAGCCAACTTATTTAAACCCATATTGCATGGTGTTATGGTGCTGTATCCATTTGCAACTCCAATAATAGGTTTATTAAAATCTTCATCATTAAATCCAACAGCTCTTAACATCGATCTGTTAGGGGATCTTTGCACACCTTGGGTTATTGCAGATGATCTGAGTTTATTCATATTATTTGAGAACCTTTTTTATTCTATTGCCCCAACTCTTCAAGTTGCTTCCTCACATCAGCAATTGCAGAATTAAGTTGCTCAACTTTCTTCTCCAGATTCTCTCCTTCAACTTCATTAATATTTTCATTTGAATCGATCGCTTCTGAGCCGTCTTGAATTCTGGAGGAATACATCATTGCTTTTTGTTTTTTTTCCTCCTTTCTTTTGTCTGCTTCGGATATTAACCACCAAGCTAGACCTGCTGCTCCAATAAAAGCTCCGCTTATTAATGATAAAAGATTATTTGAAGACGAATCTCTGTATTCAGACATTGATAAAATATTTACTCCTATATTCTATATTAGTTCTTATCTTGAAATATAGTACTTAAACGCGATAGAGGATTCCCAATACCCGGTACTAATAATTGTGTTTTTTCGTCTTCCTCATCTATGCAAGAAGTGTAAATTACCTGATTAGGGAATAATTTCGCAATTTCATTTAACCCTTTATTTGAGCAAATAGCAGTTATTAAAAGAATCCTATTTGAATCAACACCTAATTTCTTTAATTTAATTAAAGTATCTAATGCCGCTGATTTTGTTGTTATTTGTTCTGAATAAAATATAATTCCTTCATTTGATTCAATAGTTTTAGGAAGTTCTCCTAATGAGAGGCTTGAATTAGGAATTACTTCTTTAGATCCAAACCAAAGAGATAACCCTTCGGGCAACATTGCGAGCACTTTTATTGGATAATCATTATTAATAAAGAATCCATCTGCGTCTCCATTATCAGTATTTACTATTTCTTTTTTATATGGTAGCCAATTACGTAATGCTTCATATGTAAGCCATTTCCCTAATTGCTCATATCCTGTTGAGTACAAAATATTTGGAGTATTTTTTTCTCGCAATATTGAAAGCCAATGTTTTATTAATGGATGAGGAGGAACAATAACCTTTAGTGACATTGCCATACATTTTCCTTTAAAATACTATTACAAACTTTAAATACTTAAGTTCAAAATACAGTCTTATTATGATTAAATCAATTGTTTTCCCCTCACTAAAGTATGCATTAATTACTTTGTTATTCGTTGGGATTTTATTTTTTAATTCTGTAAATTCTGCATGGGCTAAAAGACCTCCAGAGATTAGAAACCAGCAAGACCTTAATTTAGAGCCAGATATGCATGGTCAAGACTTAAGTGGTAACGAATACGTTAAGTTTGATTTGAATGGGTTTAATTTCAGTGAAAGTAATTTAGAAGGGGCGGTGTTCAATAATAGTAAATTGCAAAACTCAAAGTTTACTGGAGCGAATTTAAGAGATGCACTAGCTTATGCAACAGACTTTACAGATGCTGATCTTTCGGATGTTAATTTTACTAATGCTTTATTAATGGAGAGTAATTTTGAAGGTGCAAAAATAGATGGTGCAGATTTTACTGATGCTGTTCTTAGTCGTACACAACAAAAACAATTATGTGCGATTGCTAATGGGACAAATAGTTCTACAGGAGAGAGTACAGAATATAGCTTAGGTTGTTAATCATCAAAGATGAAAAAAAAAATTCCAGTTATTGTTGTTTCGGGATTTCTTGGTTCAGGTAAAACAACTTTTCTAAGATATCTTTTAAAAGAGAGTAATAAAAAATTTGGTTTAATCATTAATGAATTTGGTGATGTTGGAATTGACGGTGATTTGATTAAAAGTTGTGATAAACGTGATGAATCTGAAGAGGACTGCGTTATCGAATTAAACAATGGATGTTTATGTTGTACTGTTCAAGACGATTTTGTTCCATCAATAAAAACTCTCCTAGAATTTAATCCTCCCATCGAATCAATAATTATCGAAACAAGTGGCTTGGCACTACCAATTCCCTTAATTCAAGCACTTAACTGGCCTGAGATTAGGTCTTCCGTCTATCTTGATGTAGTTGTTGGCATCGTTAATGGAGAATCAATGCTTAATGGTTCACCAATTAATAATTTAAATAAAATAACAAAACAATTTAATGAAACAGATAAAATTGACCACAACGCCTCTATAGATGAACTTTTTGAGGATCAACTAGAAGTTTCTGATATCGTTTTAGTCTCAAGATCAGATATCTTAAATGATGATCAGTTTGACGTTGTAAAAAATAAAATTCAAGGAAGTCTAAACTCACCTACACCAGTTCTTAAATCCAAGAATGGCAAAATTGATTTAAATTATTTATTTGACTTTAATTTTAAAAAAGAGACTTATAAAGAATTTTTAACGGAAGAACATGACCATAATCATGTTGATCTTGTATCAGATTCATTTAAATTAAATTATTTCCTTGAAAAAAATGACTTTGAAAAGGAGATGTCAAAAATCTTGGATGAATTAAACATTCTTCGAATAAAAGGACGTATTTGGATACCAAACAAAACATTGCCTTTACAAATACAAATTGTTGGAAAGAAAATTAATACTTGGTTTGAAGAAGCTCCAGATAATTGTTGGAGACCAAATGATAATGCTGGGCTTGAATTAGTAATAATTTCCTTTGATGAAAAATCTATAAAAAATTTCAATAAAAAAATTAAAGAGAAATTTAAGATTTTAAGTGACCTAAAAATAGCAATTTGACTTTAAAGTTAGCTGTTGGGATACTAACTACAGTAGACAGCCCAAGATGGAAAATTCAAAAATTACTTTAAAACAAATAATCTCTGACGACGTTACATCAATTGATAAAATAAAATGTTCAAAATGTGGAGGGGCAGGAAATTTTAAAACACATGAAAATTCAAGGAGAACTTGTTTAGTTTGTTTTGGTAGAGGCTATATAAACATTTAATTACTCAGAAACCTTAAGGTAAAAATATTTGTTTATTAATCAATAGTTTTTTTTATTAAAATTTAAACTAATCTTCTAGTAGAAATTAATTTTTTTATTGGACCAATTTGCTGTAAAAGTTTTTGTAAGACTAAGACCTTCAGTTTTAGATCCAGCAGGGGAAGCTACCAAATCTGCTTCTATAAAACTTGGAGCCGAGGGAATAAAATCATTACGTATAGGAAAAATGATTGAGGTAAAAATAGAAGGTAATGGTGAAAACGAAGTAAGAGAAAAAATTGATTTATTGTGTGATAGGTTATTCGCAAATACTGTTATTGAAGATTATGAGTATTCATTAGAAAAATTATAAGATGGATAATTTTACTGTTGGAGTTGTTGTCTTCCCTGGTTCTAATTGTGATCGTGATGTTTCATGGGCATTGGAAGGTTGTTTAGACATAAGAACAAAATACTTGTGGCATGAGTCTTCAGATTTAAGCGATGTAGATGCAATAGTTTTACCCGGAGGATTTAGCTATGGTGATTATTTAAGATGCGGAGCAATAGCGAGATTCTCTCCATTAATAAATGCCTTGGATGACTTTGTGAAAAGTGGAAGAAGAGTTTTAGGAATTTGTAATGGGTTCCAAATCTTGACAGAATCAGGCTTTTTGCCTGGTGCCCTTACTGCAAATAAAAATCTTAATTTCATCTGTGATGATGTTGAACTTGATATTGTTTCTTCAAAAGGAGGTTGGTTTAATGATGGAGGTGAAAAACAAACTATTAAGTTACCCATAGCGCATGGGGAAGGAAGATATCATTGTGATTCTGATACTTTAAAAAAACTTGTAGATGATGAATTGATCGCTTTGAGATATAAAAATAATCCTAATGGATCTTCATTCGATATCGCAGGCATAACAAATGAAAAGGGTAATGTTCTAGGTTTAATGCCTCATCCAGAACGTGCATGTGACGAGACAATTGGCGGGACTGATGGTCTCTTTACATTAAAATCATTAATATTGAAATAAAAAAAGACCCCCAATCTTGGAGGTCTTTTTTTATTTAATTTGGGAAGAAATTAAACAGTAGCTTTTACTAATGGATCTAAATCACCTTTTGCGTAAAGATCAGCAAAATAATTTGTGCTGTTTTGTTTGATCTTACTTGCTTGACCTTCGCACCAGAACTGCTTGTATCTATCAAGACAAACTTGCTTCATGTATTTTCTAGCAGGTTTGTTGAAATGTCTTGGGTCAAAGTTTGCCTTATCAGCAAATGCTGCCTCTCTAACAGCGGCGGTGAAAGCAAGTCTGTTATCGGTGTCAATGTTGACTTTCCTAACTCCATTTCTTATTCCCTCTTGAATCTCTTCAACAGGAACACCATATGTTTGAGGGATTTCACCACCATATTTGTTAATTATATCTAACCATTCCTGAGGCACTGAACTAGATCCGTGCATTACAAGATGTGTATTTGGAAGTGCTTTATGGATCTCAGCGATTCTGCTTATTGCAAGAACTTCTCCTGTAGGCTTCCTTGTGAATTTATATGCACCATGACTTGTACCTATAGCAATTGCTAATGCATCAACTTTTGTTTTGGCAACAAAATCTGCCGCTTCTTCAGGATCAGTCAAAAGCATGTCTGTAGAAAGTTCACCTTCAAATCCATGACCATCTTCTGCCTCACCCTTTCCTGTTTCTAATGAACCTAAGCAACCCAACTCTCCTTCAACACTAACTCCAACTGAATGAGCAAAATCTACTACTTTTTTAGTAACTGCAACATTATATTCGTAACTAGCGGGTGTTTTTGCATCTGCTTCTAGAGAGCCATCCATCATTACTGATGTGAAACCATTTATTGCTGCCGAGTAGCATGTTGATGGCTCATTACCATGGTCTTGGTGCATTACTACTGGAATATTAGGATATGTTTCTGTAGCGGCAAGTATTAGATGACGTAGGAAAATTTCTCCTGCATAATTTCTTGCCCCTCTTGAAGCTTGGAGGATTACAGGACTATCAGTTTCATATGCTGCTTCCATGATTGCTTGAACTTGCTCAAGATTATTAACATTGAAAGCTGGAATACCGTAACCATTCTCAGCAGCGTGATCTAAAAGTAGTCTTAGTGGAACGAGGGCCATAATTAAAATAAGTTAAATGCTACGTAAAGCATATGTTTCCGAGAGTTTAGTATAAATAGGTATCAAATGTCACGTCATTAGATATACAAAATACTAAATTAAAGATACTAATTTTATGACCCAGAGTATATTTTTAGAATTTTTTTAGTTAGTAAGTGTAGCCTGCTACAAACAATTGCTCATCAGATGAAGGTTGGGATCCCGCTACATAGGCACCTTTTGAAGCTTCAGAGTTTGCTTGGGCTCTTGCTATTAATGCTTTTTGACCCCCTTCAACGTCGCTTCCTTTCCAAGCTTTTAAGCATGAGTGCTGTAATGCTCTTCCATAGGAGAATGAAACATTCCATAAAGCTTTCCTGTAAAGAGTATTCATATTATTTAAATAAACAGAAGCAGCTTCTTCGCTTAACCCTCCTGATAAAAAAACTATTCCAGGAACAGCTGCAGGAACGCATCTTTCCATAGTTCTGATTGTCATTTCAGCAACTTTCATAGGATCAGCCTTTGTTGGACAATCTGCTCCATTAACAGTCATAGAAGGTTTTAATAGAGTCCCTTCCAGAAAAACTCCATTTGCTTGACATGCAATATAAACCTGCTTTATTACCTCTTCTTGAACTTCAGCGGTTTTTTCAATAGTATGATCGCCATCCATTAAGATTTCAGGTTCAATAATTGGTACCAACCCAGATTCTTGAACTGATCTTGCATACCTTGCTAATCCCCAAGCATTCTCTTGAATTGATAGTTTTGAAGGACAACCATCATTTGTAATTTGCAGAACTGCTCTCCACTTTGCAAATCTGGCACCTTGTTCATAATATTTTGCTGCTCTTTCAACTAACCCATCTAGGCCAGAGCAAAAAGTTTCTACATCTCCTCCTCCTGGAAGTGGATTTAGCCCTTTATCGACCTTTATACCTGGAATAATACCTAAATCATTTAGTTTCTTAACCATTGACTCGCCATCTTGGTGATTCTGATAAAGAGTTTCTTCGAATAGGATTGCTCCACTTATATATTTACCAAGACCCTCTGTGGTAAAAAGCATTCCTCTATATGCTTTCCTATTGTCTTCAGTATTCTCAACGCCAATTCCAGCGAGTCTTTTACCTACTGTTTTAGTGGATTCATCTACCGCTAATATCCCTTTTCCTTTATTAGCTAGTAATTGAGCATTTTCTTTAAGCTCATTTTTGTAAAAATTTAAAGCCATTCTTTAATAAATCAGTTCAATTGATTTTTCCAGAATATGAAAAAAAAATAAAATCAATTCAATACTTTATCGGGTGATAATTGCTACTTTTAAATGTATAGCCTCAAATTTTGATACTTAATCCACTTTTCGAAGATTCTCTTATGGCTTCGCAAACTTTATGACTAGCAAGTCCCTCAATTAAGCCTGGAATTACAGGTGTTTTATTAACTATACTCTGAGCCCATAAATTTTGAATTCTCAAAACTGGAGCTATTCTCCCATCAGTCCATGTTTTTTCAAAATTAAAACTTGAATCTGCAGTTAGATTTTGTGTTTTATTTTCGTTGTTTGAATATTTCAAATTAAAACCATGTACATAATCTTTTTGGTTTTCACTTTTAAGAATAAGTGAACCTTCGCTTCCATATATTTCTAAACTAAATCCTCTACCGTTTTTAGAAATCGATGATAAAGATACCTGACATGGAATAAGATTCGAGTTATAGTTTGATATTTCTATATTTGCTAAACATACATCTTCACTCGTAACATCATTTAAATCAGATGAATTAGGTAAAGGTCTTTTTTTTATTGATGTTGCTAACTTGCCAGATACATTTATCGATTCTCCAAAAAACCAATTCAACATATCGAATGCATGAGTACCTAAAGCGCCAATAACTCCTCCACCTTTTTCTTCCAATGAATACCAATTCCAGGATCTTTTGGGGTCGGATCTACTGCCCATTAGCCAATCTAATTTGACTAAATATATATCTCCTAAGATATTTTCATCAATAAGTTTTTTTGTCTGAAGGAAAAGAGGTACTGCTCTATATTCAAAATCAACACATACGCTTAAATTATTAAACAACGATATTCTCTGAAGCTCTTCAATTTCAGAGGAAGATATTGAAACGGGTTTTTCTAGAAGCAAATTTTTATTATTCTCAAGAGCTTGTTTTGCTAATTTAAATCTTGATTCAGGAGGGGTAGCAATTATGATTCCATCAATTTTTGGAGATTTGACTAATTCTTGCCAATTATGAAAGAACTCTAATCCAGTTTCTTTTTCTAGTATCAATTTTTGCTTAGTCTCATAATGATAAATAGCTACAGGAGTTAAATAATCAGACTCTTTTAATGCCTCTAAATGGACTTTTTTTCCAAATCCTAATCCAGCGATTGCTATTTTTAATTTTTTATTTTTAGTATTCATTCTTATCTATTAATAAACTCTGAACAACTATTTTCAATAACAATATCTATTAGTTCATCATTATTAGAAGTTCTCCATTTTGAATTAAACTGAGGAATTCCATTTATGGAAGTATCTTTGAACTTTTTTTCATCGCAATTAATTCTCATTACATAAAGTGATAACTCTCCATCATCATCAGAATTAGTTGGATTTTTAAAAAACTTTGTTAAGACACTTATTTCACCATTTTGAAGCGTCTTGATACTTCCTCTATCAAGCCATTCTTTCCCTTCATTATTCTCTTTTAGTAGGACCCAGTCAACATTTCCTATCCCATAAGAATACGGAGCAAAATTAAAAATTAAAAATAAAAGACTTAAAGAAAAATAAAAGAAATTTGAAATAATTCGCATTTTATATATTTGTTTTTGCAAGTTCTTTTACACCATGAATTTTTAAAATTTTAGTCAGAGTATCCTTGAGATCTTTCCTTTTAACAATTACATCAACAAAACCATGCTCAAGAAGATATTCAGCTGTTTGAAAATTATCGGGTAATTTTTCTCTTAATGTTTGCTCTATAACTCTTCTTCCTGCGAAACCAATAAGAGCTTTAGGTTCTGCCAAAATTAAATCACCCAACATTGCAAAGCTTGCTGTTACGCCCCCAGTGGTTGGATGAGTTAACAAAGGCATATAAAGAAGATTTTTTTCTTTATGTTTTTTTAGTGCTCCAGATATTTTTGCCATTTGCATGAGACTTAACATACCTTCTTGCATCCTTGCTCCTCCTGATGCGCAAACAATAAGAATTGGAAAATTTTCTAAAGTTGCTTTCTCAATTATCCTTGTAATTTTTTCACCAACTACTGAACCCATGGATCCTCCCATAAATCTAAAATCCATAACAGCTAATGCTAAAGGCATTGAATTTACAGAACAGATACCTGTTACGACTCCATCTCTTAAACCTGTACCTGCTTGACTTTCTTTGATTCGATCAGCATAAGCTCTTCTATCTTTGAAACCTAAAGGATCTGTAGGACTTAGTGAACTATCAAACTCCTCGAATGAATTTTTGTCAGCAATTATATTTATCCTTTCATCGCTATTAATCCTATTGTGGTGTCCACAATTACTACAAACATTGAAATTTGAAATTAGGTCTTTTCTATAGGCTACTTGCGAACATTCTAAACATTTAACCCACAAACCATCTCCCTCATCAGTATCTTGCGAAACTTTCCCAACAAATTGATCTTTACGCCTTGCGGCAAACCAGTCGATTAATGACACAACGTTTACTGTTTTTTCTATTTAAATCTAAATAAGGTACTTTTATCAAGAAAGATATATAAAAATTTGAGATCCTTTAGATTAAAAACTCTGCAAACCAAAAAATATAATGATTTGAGTTGATAATCGAAAATTAATTATTATTTATTTTTCTCCTCAATCATTTTATGAATTATTGGAGTGAGAATTAGTTCCATTGCGAATCCCATTTTTCCTCCATTTACAACGATACTTGTTGGACTTGACATAAATGACTCGTTAATCATTCCAAGCAAGTATTGAAAATCAATCCCCCATTTCTCCCTTGCCCCTTTTCTGAAATGTATGATCACAAAGCTCTCATCAGGAGTAGGGATGTTCCTGCATATGAAAGGATTAGAAGTGTCAATTGTAGGAATTCTTTGGAAATTAATATCGGTTTTGCTGAATTGTGGGCAAATGTGATTTATATAATCAGGCATTCTTCTCAATATAGTATCCACAATGGTTTCCGCTGAGTAACCTCTTTCTGCGTTATCTCTATGGATTTTTTGAATCCACTCTAAATTTGTTATTGGAACAACTCCAACAAGTAAATCAGCATAAGATGCCACATTGTATCCATCTCCTTCTACCCCGCCATGCAAACCTTCATAAAAAAGTACGTCTGTTCCCTCAGGAATATCTTCCCATGGAGTAAATTGCCCAGGTTCTAAGGATGTCCCAAGTCTTGTATTATGTTCTTCTGCTTCTTCAAGGCTATGTAGATAATATCTTTTCTTTCCTCCTCCAGTTTCACCATAGATTTTAAAAAGTTCTTCTAGCTTGTCAAAAAGATTTGCCTCTGGACCAAAGTGAGAAAAATTTTCACCTTTTGAAAGAGCCTCTGCCATAGCTTTTTTCATAGGCATTCTTTCAAACCTGTGGTAACTATCACCTTCTACGACTGCAGGAACAATATCTTCTCTGGCAAAAATATGCTCAAAGGCTCTTTTTACTGTACTTGTTCCTGCTCCTGAAGATCCTGTTACAGCGACTACTGGATGACGTTTTGACATTTTTTAAAAACAATATCTAATGATTCTGACATTTCACATGCCAACTTTATGTTTTACTTAAAAATATTTTTTTATTTATTAATTTTTTTTTAAATTTCATCTATTATTTTATCTCCGATTTCACTGCAAGATAAAACTTCAGAGGACCCATCAGCTAAATCTGCTGTTCTAAATCCTTTTGATAAAACTTTATCAATTGCAGTTTCTAAATTTTCTGCGGCTTTTTCCTCATTTAATCCAATTTTTAACATCATTGAAGCAGATAATAGCATTGCTATAGGATTCGCTATGTTTTTACCAGCTATATCAGGAGCCGAACCATGAACAGGTTCAAAAACTCCTGGACCATTATTGTTAAGAGAAGCTGATGGGAGCATACCAATAGAACCAGTTAACATTGCGGCTAAGTCGCTTAAAATATCTCCAAATAAATTACTTGTTAAAATTACATCAAATTGACCAGGATCTCTAACTAATTGCATCGCTGCATTATCAACGTACATATTGCTTAGAGATATATTTTTATCTTTTGAGGTGATATTTAAAACTGTATCTCTCCATAATTGACTTACCTCAAGAACGTTTGATTTATCAACAGAACATATTTTTTTATTTCTTTGGTTAGCAATTTTTATTGCTATTTCAGTTATTCTTTCTATTTCGGCCGAATCATAAACCATCGTATTAAAAGCTTTTGGGATTTTTGTACTTGTTATATGTCCTCTAGGCTTTCCAAAATAAATTCCCCCTATTAATTCTCTTACAACAATAAGATCTACATGCTCAACAATTTCTTTTTTTAATGTACTTGCATCTAATAGAGATTTTCTTATTTTGACAGGCCTGATATTTGCAAAAAGGTTTAGAGCAGATCTTAACTTTAGTAACCCACTTTCTGGCCTTAATTCTCTTGTAAGAGAGTCATATTTAATATCTCCAACACATGCTAAAAGTACAGCATCACTTTTTTTGCATTGATCTAGTGTCTCATCTGGAGCAGGAGTCCCATATTTTTCATAAGCTATCCCTCCAAATAATTTCTCAATAATCTCAATATCGAAATTATGATTTTTTGAAAGCTTTTTTAAAACTTTTTTTGAAACTTCTGAAATCTCTGGTCCAATTCCGTCTCCTGATAATAAAACAACCCTATATTTCTGCATTTAAATTTTTGTTTAATAGAACAATAAATTATTTCTTGTCTAGTTGTCTAAGTTTTTTTGCTAATTCTGGTAATTTTTTAAAAATACTTGAACTCCTTAGCCATGATTTATTTTCCATCGCGGGGAAACCACTAATTACCTTGCCATTTTCAATGTCACAATGGATCCCACATTTTGAACTTGCTATGACATTATTACCAACTCTTACTCTATTATTGACTCCTACTTGCCCCGCCAAAATAACACCATCTCCAATATTTGCTCCTCCAGCGATACCAACTTGAGCTGCAAATGCACAATTCTTTCCAATTTTTACTCCATGACCTATTTGTATTAAATTATCCAACTTTGTTCCCTCATCAATAAAAGTAAATCCAACTGCAGGTCTATCAATACAACAATTCGTTCCAATTTCTACAAAACTCATTATTTTTACACCACCTTTTTGCGGCATCTTTATCCATTTGCCATTTTTAGGAATAAAACCAAATCCCTCTGATCCAATAACAGTATTTGAATTAATTACACAATTATTTTTTAAAGTGGTATTTTCGTAAATAACACAATTTGGATGAATTATATTATTATTACCTATTCGAACATTGCCTAAAATTGATGATCCAGGAAGAATATGATTATTATCTCCAATTACAGTATTTTCTCCAATATAGACATTAGGTCCAATATGGCAATCTGCTCCAATTATTGCTGTTTTATCTATAACCGCTGAAGCATGAATTCCTGGTTTGAAATTGATAGTTTTATATAAACAATCCAATACTTCTGCAAACGCAATTCTTGGATTTTTAACAATTATGTTTGATATATTAAGTTTCTTTAGTGCACTAACGATTTCATCATTGTTAGTAGTTATTATTGCTGATGCTTTAGTTTGATCTAATTTTTCTTTAATGATATTATTTTCTTCTAAAAAAGATATTTGATATTTAACTGCAAAATCTAAAGAGGCAGCATCATCTATATTTAAATCTTCGAAAATATTGGCACTAATAAAATTTGAATTTCCTTTTTTTATTAGATCAACTAAATCACTTAAGAGCATTTTTCTATTTTAATTTTTTTCTAAGAGAGAGCGAGAACATCTCTATGTACGACAATTATCGAGGAGTTGTTATTTTCTTTATTATTTAAGATACTTCTTAATTTGTCGCTACTTATTGATACTAAACCTTTTGCAACTTCTTTATCATTTGTATTGACGATTTTAACTGCCTGATTAATAGTAAAGTTTCCTTCTACATTCTTAATACCAACCGCTAAAAGTGAGGCACCTTTTTTTTCAATTGCAAAAGAAGCGCCTTCATCTAAAGTAATTTTCCCTACTGTTTGAATTGCATGTGAAAGCCAACTTTTTTTGTTTCCAATAGGTTTTTCTACTGGATAAAATAATGTTCCAATTTTATTATCATTAAAAATTTCGATTAAGTTTTTTTTATTAGTTCCATCAACTAGTTGGACTTCGACTCCTCCTTTTGTTGCTATTTCTGCAGAAATTAGTTTTGTAGAAATTCCTCCTGTTCCCCATTCATTATTTGAGTTTTGAATATTTTTATCTTTAATTTTTTTTAATTCACTGTTATGAACTTCTTTAATAGGTTGCGCATCTTTATTAATTCGTGGATCTTTTGAGTATAGATTCTCAATATCGGTTAATAAAATTAGCTTGTTAGCATTTATAGCCAAGGCAACTAAAGCAGAGAGGGTATCATTATCTCCATATTTAAGCTCTTCATTTGCTACGGTATCATTTTCGTTTACTATTGGAATAACATTCAAATCTATTAATTTTTTTAAAGTCTTAGAAGCGTTATTAAAGGATTCTCTTGAATTGAAATCAGCTTTAGTTATTAAAATTTGAGCAATGTTATGACCTAATTTATTAAATACTTTATCGTATAAGGACATTAAATTAACTTGACCTACTGCAGCAGTAGCTTGAAGGGTACTTAAATCACTTGGTCTCGTTTTAATATTTAATTTTTGGCAACCTAATCCAACCGCTCCGCTAGTTACTAGAATTAATTTGTTCCCTTTTGAAAGAAAACTTGTAAAGGATCTAGAAAGGTTTTCAATAACATCTTCTGTAGACGTTTCCTCTGTTCCTCTTAAAATACTAGTACCAATTTTTATAACCCAAGTTTTCATTTTATAAAATGAGAAATTAATTTTTCTATTGCCAAAGTTAAATTAAATTTTATAGGCAAGCCATCTGTATTTAATCGCTTTACTAATATTGTTTTTATATCACATCTATTCCCAACAAGAATATCTGTAAAAATTCTGTCGCCAATAATGGCTATATTTTTTGGCTCTCTGCCAATTTCTTTAATAGCAGACAAAGTTACTTTTTTTCTTGGTTTTGATGCATTGTATTTATACCTTAAATTTAATTCTTTCGCTATTTTTGCGATTCTTTTTTTTGATGGATTATTACTTATTAGATATAAGGAAAAAAGTTTTTTAGATTCTATGATCCAATTTTTTACAGCTTTTGGAATCATATTTGATTTTCTATTTACTAGAGTCCCATCGACGTCGATTAATAAAGAATTAATTCCTTTTTTTTGCAACTCAGATTGAGAAATATTATATATTGGTAAGTTTGAATCCCAATTAACTTTTAGGATAGATCTCATTTATTTTAAGAACTACTTTTTTCAAGCTCAGCTTCAATCAAAGGTTGAATTTTATCGAACTCATGATCTTCAACTAATAAAGCAAATTTGTCTTTTAATTTACCCACAATAAAAAAAGGATCTAGTGGTATATACAAGCCATATTCTTGGTCAAAAAGATTAAAGTTAACAAGCAATTCATAACTCTCACTATCATCATCGACATAATCTTCTTCTAATTCATCGTAAATTGGTTCTTCAAGTTCTCCTGATACTGTTAATGTAACGGCTGATCTGATAAGTCTTAAATCATGTTCTTGAAGAACTGCTTCAGCATTTTTAAGTATTTGTTCATTTTTATCTATTTTCTCAATTAGTTCAGGTTCATCTTTTTCATTTATCTTAAAAAGACTTACTGGAGTATCAACTGGTGTTAATAAAGCATATTCTTGACCTTCAACAGTTACTAATTGTTCAAGATAACAAAATAGCTCATTTCCATTTGAGTCATTTAATAAAAGAGTCTGTGCATCATAATTATCATTTGAATTGGCTTCTTTCATTTAAAAATCATCTATTCATTTTAATACTAATATTTTATCTGACGTTTACCAGCTATTTATTCTAATTCAGGACCCTCTTCGATCCATTGTTCAAGTATTATTTTTGCTGAAAAGCTATCAATCAATCCGGATTTATCTTTTTTTATTCCAAATTTATATGAAGATTCCCAAGTTGAACTATGTTCGTTAACGTAAGAAAATGGAATCTTTAATTCATTTGAAAGTAATTGACCGTAATTTTTACAGTCAATTGCTTGAGTGGTCATTTGACCTTCCTCATCTAGCGGAATACCCACAATAAACCCAGTCAAATTAAATTCATTTATATAATTTCTAATGATTTTAATCTCTTGATTATTTTCAAACCGTTTTACTGCTGGAAGTATATTTGATGTTATGCAGAGGGGATCACAATAAGCTAATCCTATTCTTTTGGTACCTATATCCAAACTTAAAATTGATTTGGGTTTGGGTTTGCAAAATTTCACTTTGTTTTTAATGGAAAAGGAGATGGATATGGATTACCTTGTGGACTTAATTTTCCAAAGATTGATTCCAAAGATTGATTTATTTTATTTACTTGTTTGGCTTCATTCTTAACTATTGTGTTCCTGATAAGAATTATTTCTTGATTTTTTTCCTTGAGATTACATTCTTCGAGAAAAAGATTTAATTGAGAATTTTCTTTATAGGTTTTTAAATATGAAACAGGTGATTTTTCAAAAAATCTTTTTATAAATTCTTTTAAAGTAGAATTGAATCTCTTATCCCAATATCTACTTATAGTTAAAGTATAAATTTCATCATTTTGATAATTAATATCTTTTAAAATTGTACATAAAACTGAATTTTGATATATTAAGGCACCACTCTTAGAGTTATTTCTTTTGAGAATGTCGTCTTGATCAAAATTTAAAATATTTCTTATTAAGGGAGATTGATTTGATCTTATGAAATTAACTATTTTTAATATATTTTGTTTATTAATATTTTGGAATTCATTAATAAATGCATTGGCAGTGGTATTTTTATTTATAGATTTATTTAAATCAGAACCATCCCAAAGGATTATCTCTCCTAAAGGTTGAAAGCCAAATTCTCTTGAGGTTGATATGAGGTCAACATTATTTATATAAGCGTTAATTATCCAACTTGAAGTTTTGATGTCTTTTATTGAGATAGATTTTTTTATCAATCCTAAAGTTAATTGTTTATCTGTTAAAGAACACTTGTTGTTAATCAACTTTGGCTTGGATATTTTTAAGCAAGTCTCTTTTTTGTTTAAAGGAAAAATATTCAAATAACCAATAATTTCGTTTCCATATATAGCAATTATGCATTTATTCTTATTTTTCTTAAGATTATTTAAAAAAATTTTTAAGTCATCAAAGGTATTTATAATTGCCATCTTTAAAAACCAATTATTCAGTTCCTTATTTTTAATATCTATTAAAAGATTAATGTGCCTTATATGGAGTTCTTCAAAAGTTACTTCAATTCCTTTTTTAGATTGAAAAGAATAAGAGGTATCTTTTTTCATTTACTTTTTTTCTCTTATTAATACTATAGGGGTTTTTTCATCTCCATTGCCAGCTGGATTCGTGATTAAGTTTCTTTTGAGTATTTTATTTACTTTTTTATTTGAACTAGCTAAGACTTTCACACCTCCAAGATCATTAACATCGACAACCGCAACATCTATATTTAGATAGTTCGAAACCTCCTTACAAAATAAATCTGGATTGAGAGGACCCATAACTATACTCTTATCGTAAGGTGTAACTGTACCGCTTATATCATCAATAAGGGAGGATTCTGAACCAGTTAACCTATAAAACATACCTTTAATACCAACTAATTTGAAGAGAAAACCAACAAATAGTGCAAAGGTTATTCTTGTGACTCCGATTCTATTTATTAATAATTGCATGCCGCAAGCTGTTGCGAGACTGCTTGTAGGGTGAAAAAAATAACATAAAGCTTTAGAAAACAAACTATATTCTAAATTTTGAGGGGAAATATATCTATTTTGCATAATCGCTAGCGGACTTTCCCCGATTGTTAAAATATCATTTTTTTCTACAATTCCTTTGCAGTAATCAATCACGGTACTTACTGGGTTATCAAAGCAACCAAGTAAATCTGTTTTAATAGCGAAAGCTTTATATTTATTATTTATTGGAATTTCAAAAACTCCTTTTGGTCTTTGTTTTTGACCATCTAAATTAATTAACAAACAATCCTTATTATTTGAAATACCAAAATGTCCATAGTTCTCCCAATATACTTTTAACCATAGATATTTTATTTTTTTTCTAAAATTATTATTGCTAAATTTATATATGATTCTTACAAATAATTCTGAATTTGACTTGATAATTGTTGTTGGCCAATAATTATTTAAATTCTTAATTTTATTATTTTCATATATATAAATATCTTCTTGATAATTAAAATTTTGGTAATAATCGTTACCTTTAATTTTAAAAAAATCTAATTCAAAATTTATATTAGATACCATAGTCTCTTTGGTTTTACTTTTATTAGTTATTTTTAAATCAATAATTAATTCGTTTAAACCATCCTTTTTTTTGATTTTGTAATTCATAGGTACCAGATTTAAATTTGATTTTGGTGAATTTTGAATATATAAATCTGAAAGAATTAAAAAAATTAAAAGAACTAAGAGGATATTTATTAATATCATTTTTTTAATTAATTTTTGTTTTGATCTTTTTTTCAGAAATGATACTGTTGTATTCATTAAAACTTTCTACAGAAAATGTCGTATCTTCTATATCAATTCCTTTTAGTTCTCCTATAACTTTGTTTAATTCGTCGATATTAATCAATCCATTTTTATCATATTTAACTTCACCATCACTATTTAAAATAATGGTTTGTGGAATTAATCCGTTCCAATAATAATTAGGTTCATTTCTAAGATCAGACTTTTCTTTATCCTGTAATTCATCAGTAGTTAAAGCAATGATATCTATATTATTTCTCCATATCAAATCTAAACCAGATATTATCGGAGCCATAGCTTTACTATTTGAGCTATCGTCAAGATAAAAAAATAAAACTGCTACTCTTTTATTTTTTAATGATTCCTGAAGAGTTGTCTGGGGAGGTACTATAGCTCCATTACCTGCGTATATAGGAAAGATGTTGCCATCGTAACTATCAGAATCTCTAGAGGCATTTGCTTTATATGGACTAAAGAAAATTAATGCTATTAGAATCCATTGAATTATTTTCATTAAAGTTTTAAAACTTACTTTGAACTTGATCTTCCTAATCCTTGAAGGATTCCTTTCCCAACTAAACCAATAGCTTTGCCAACGACCTTAGTAAGGAAAGTTACGAAAAGATTACCGATATATTTTACAGCAACTTCTAACTGCGGTGCTACGGCATCTCTTATCTCAACTAACAATGTAACTTGTTTTTGTAGCCATTCTAGATTCTCTAATTCTTTCTCCCTATTTTCGTTTTTAAAGTATCGAGTAAATTTTTTATCGATAATATCAATATATTCTCGTTTACTCTCATACAAGTAGATAGGCATATAAATATAGTCATGCCAGCGATTGTAGTTATTAATATTATTTCTAAATCTTTCAAAATTTCTTTTCGATTGTAATTCGGTATTTATAAGTACAGTCCTTAATTCAGGCCAAGAAGAACAAATATTAAAGATTTCAGAAGCTAATAAATTACAGTTCCTTATTGTCCAATTTGAAATTATATTTTCAAGTATCAAAAACGATTCTGTTTCATATAGAGGGAGTAATCTCCCATCATAGTCAAGAGCTTCATTTTTAATAATTGGCTCAATAAACATTATTGATTCATGTGATTCTCTATCTATCTCGTCGCAACTTACTTCACTATAAATAAAATCATTTATTGAAATAGATTCGCCTTCTTTTTTTAATCGAAAATAGCTATCTGTGATATTTGAAATTGTATTAACTTTAAGTTCTTTTATAAGAGAATTTAAATCATCTTTAAAATCTTTCTCCTTGTAGTTTTCCTTAATATTTTTTACTAAATTATCTAACTCATCTAACATTTTGCAAATTAGTCGTGAAATGAATTCTTTCTTTATCCCAGAGAGAATTATTGATGAATTATTAAATTCAACCTGTAAGTTAGTTGAGCTATACCTTTCTTTTAGTCTATCTAAAATTAAATTCCATATTTCTGTAGTGTTTTTATCTTTAATGAATACAGTATTCTTTTTTTCAAGATTAATTTTATTTTCAGTGTAAACTGCCTCTGTATAAAGTTCTAGTGAATTACCCCATAAGAAAATTAGAAAAGATTTTGCAGTAATAAGCTCTCTTAATCTTCCTTTTAAAATGAATTTATAAAATTCTGGTGTCGAATCAGAGTTGACATACTTGAATATGTAATTAATTTCAGAATCTATTTGTTTAAGACCTGAAGTTAGAATTTTTTGACTAAAAGAGAGAGGCTTATTTTTGTTTAATTGAACTCGAGAATTATTTTCAATATCAAACACTCTTCCTCCATTTAAAATGGTGTCAATAGATTCAAGAACTTTTTCTGCACTAGGATTTAAAAGAAAACCTTCACTATTTAACGATGGAGGGGTATTTGCTTCATAAACAAGTTCGCCAGAGATAATTATAAGAAACCTTGACTCATCATATCTTTCTCTTAATTTTAATAGTTCTAACCTTATAAGATCTTCTGATTGGAAATTAAGAACATTCCATATAATTAAATCAGGAGTTTTATCAACAGTTCCATTATTTAAATTAACGTCTAAATTTTGGTCTAGTGATGTCAACTTAAGCGATAAAGATTCTGCTATTAAGCTTGGAGCAATAATCAATATCGATTTTTTTGAAATTAATTCCAAGACTAGATTTCTTACCTCTTATATAAAATTAACTAATAATTATTGCAAACACCAGTCTTAAATCAATTTTTATACTCTTTTAAGCGTAGTAATTTCTGTTTAAATCAAAGTCATTTAATTTCTCTGATGACAATACATTATTCGCTTCGTTTATCGTGAATTTATTTTCATATAGAGCTTTACCCACAATTACTCCAAAGAGTCCAGAATTTTCAAATTTTACTAACGATAATAAATCAGAAATTGAACCAACACCTCCTGAGGCAATTACTGGAATATCTGTAATTTCAAGTATGCTTTTTATGAATTCTTCATTTGTCCCCTCTAATGTACCATCTGTATTTATATCTGTAACAATAAAACTAGCAACCTTAAATGAAGAAAACTCCTTTACTAGATCTGTGGCAAAAATATTAGATTGCTCAAGCCACCCCCTTGTACTAACTTTTCCATCTTTTGCATCTATCCCAATAATTATCCTTCCAGGGAATTTATTTGATAAGTCTTTAACTAGTTCTTTATTTTCTATTGCAGAGGTTCCCATGATAACTTTTTCAATTCCATAAGAAAATAATTGTTCTATCCTTTCTTGAGACCTTATCCCCCCACCGATTTGAATAGGTATGTTAACATTTTTTGCAATCTTTTTTATTGATTTATCGTTTGTTGGGGATCCAGTTTTTGCAGCATCCAAATCAACTATATGTATATATTTTGCTCCTTCGCTTTCCCAAAATTTAGCTTGCTCATGAGGCTCTTTGGTGAAGTCTTTTCTTTTATTAAAGTCCCCTTTAAAAAGCCTTACACACTTACCATTCATTAAATCAATAGCTGGTATTAGGTCCATAGAATCATCCTTTTCATTAATTACTTATTAGTAGTACTATTCATTATGTAATTCTATTTAAGATTACTACTTCAGTTAAATATTTTTTGAATATGAAAATTCTTGTAATGGGTGGCACTAGATTTGTTGGCAAGTCTTTGGTTGAAAAGTTACTAAGTAAAAATTATGATATTGATATTTTCACGAGAGGAAATAAAAGTAATCCTGAAAAAACAAATTTAATTAAGGGTGATAGAAATAATTCAGAAGATATCTTCAAGCTAAGAAATAAAAAGTATGATGTTGTTTATGATATCTCTGGACGAGAGTTAAACCAAACGAAACTTATTATAGAAAATTTAGATAACTCTTTCCATAGATATATATATGTGAGCTCTGCAGGTGTTTATAAAGATAATTGTGAACTACCCTTATCCGAAGTTGATCCAATTGACCCAGAGAGTAGGCACAAAGGAAAGTTTGAGACGGAAAATTGGTTAAAAAAACAAAAAATTCCTTTTACAAGTTTTAGACCTACTTATATTTATGGACCAGGAAATTATAATAAAATTGAAAATTGGTTTTTTGAAAGGTTATTTACTAAAAAATCCATACCAATCCCTGGTGATGGGTCTTTAATTACTCAGCTAGGCCATGTTTCTGATCTGACTGATGTAATGATTAGGTGCATAAATTTTGAAAATTCTAAAAATAATATTTACAACTGTTCAGGTGAAAAAGGTGTATCAATAAAGGGTTTAATTTATTTCTGTGCGAATGTTCTTGGATTAAAACAAAATGAGATCTCTTTAAGAACATTTGATTATCAAAAATTAGATCCTAAATCTCGAAAGGGATTTCCAATAAGATTAAATCATTATCTGACTGATATCTCTAAGATAAAACGTGATTTAGAGTGGGTGCCAACTTTTGATTTACTTAATGGTTTAAGGGATAGTTTTGTGAAAGATTTTAATAATAAAAAGAGTGAGGAGTTTGATGAAAATTCAGATAATATTCTTTTTAATTCTTAAATAGCCTAATAAAGTCACAAAAGTTAGGATGAATCCTAACCAATAAAAAATTAAAGCCAAATTATTCAATAAGCTAATTTTTAATGGGGTAAAGAAGGTAATTACTGAAATAAAAAAGAAAAATGTTTTATATTTACCCAACATAGATGCTGGCAAACCGTCTTTTGTAAAATTCCTCAGGCTAGAGATAATTAATTCTCTAAATAAAATTAATGACAAAGACCAAAAGGGTATAATATTGTTTTTACAGAGGAAGGTTAAAGGAATTAAATAAAATACTTTATCGCTTAAGGGATCAATGATAGCACCTAATCTTGTTTTAAGATTAAATTTCCTTGCAATTAATCCGTCAAAATAATCAGTTAAACCTCCAATAATAATCAATATGAAGACATAAAAAGGTCTGTTAATTTCTAAAAAAAATATTAATGGAAATACAAGGAAAAGGCGAGATATCGATAATAAGTTGGGAATATTCAATGCCAAATTTTTAAAATTTTTTCTTAATAACAAATTAGTTTTTGTATATAAAAAATATATTACACTCTCAACAAGCTTAAATTTTTAGTATAAATTTTAAATGGTTTTAATAATAGATTCTAAAATTTAATTTAAATTTGAATCCTAAAGATTATAAACACTACTTCTCTACATGAATGATGATGTTTTATATTACAAAATTATTCCTTATATCTAATGCAGCCACATAGCTTAAAGCTATCTCCAGAATCTGATTTGATAAATTCAATTAAAGAATATTCTTTATCAAATAATTTATACGGGTATGTTTCTGGAGTGGTTGGCAACCTTAGAACAGTTTGTATTCAATGTCCAGGAAATAAAGAGATAAATAAATTTGAGGGAAATCTAGAGATAGTTTCTTTAAATGGACATTTTAATAAAGGAGAAGTTCATTTACATTTGAGTTTTGCAGATGAGGGATGTAATGTCTTTGGTGGGCATCTTGAGGAGGGATGTATTGTAAAAAAAGGTACTGATATATTATTACTTTCTTTTGAACAAAAAATTATTAATATCTCAAGAAATGATTTATTAAAAAATGAATCACGTGTAAAAGCTTATATTTTAAAGAATTGTCCTTGGTCTAAAAGAGCAATTAGGTTGCTAAATTCTTTATCAATACCACATGAAGTTACTTTAATAGACAATGATGAGAGCTTTAAAAAAATAATGGCTCAAAGTAGCCATAATACTTTCCCTCAAATATTTTTGGATAATAAATTTTTTGGAGGATATGATGAACTTTCAGAACAAGCAAAATTGGATAACTTAATTTCATTTAAGTAATCTAAATTTTTAACGATCACGATTAGTAAACTTTTCAGCAACTAATTCGTCCTCTAACTGCTTTATTAATCTTGATACAAGACTTTGAAATTCTGGTTGACAGCCTTTAAATGCAGCTTTATGTCTTATTGGCTCATTTCTAGTTCTTAAATCAGTAAGCATTAATTGTAATGCATCAATTTTGGGATTTATTTTCATAGTTTTAATTTATATATTTACATCTTTTAAATCATTTGCATAGCTTTTTTAAAAGATATCTTTTTATTTTCATTCGAACTTGTTACTTCTATTATTTTATTGATGGATTCTTTGTTTTTTAAAGAATCTATACAACATTGCGCTACTAATCTTCTTGGAATTGATCCATTAATTTGAGTATCCTCCTTTGAATAATTTATATTTTCTGATTTAATATCTTCATTTTCCTTTAACCCTCCAGGTCTAATAATAGTCCATTCAAAATTTGAATTTCGAAGAAAGTTTTCACCAATTTTCTTCCAAATAAGAATTAAACCAAACAAGTTTAATGGGTGAAATAACTTTCCAGTACAGAGGGAACTTACTAAGATGACTCTTTTAATGCCAACTCTTCTGCAACTTTCCAATTGCCTGTATACCCCTAAGGCATCAACCTTTGCAGGTCCGGTTAAATCTAATGAAGCTCTAGCACCAGTAGCAATTACCAAAGCATCAATATCTTTAAGAGCTTTATCAAGTTCTTTTTTATTATTTAATGAAATTCTAATTGTTTCCAAACTCTCAAGACCTTCTGAAATTCTTGAATTCTTTCTAATAATTTGCTTAACTTTATATCCTTTCTTAACTGCCTCTTCAGTAATTCTATACCCTGTTTTTCCAGATGCACCAGTAATTGCTATTTTCATGATTTAAGAACTAATTAAATTATTATATTAATTTCTTAGGGTTTTTTACATATAAATTTCTTTTTTCTTTTTGGGTAAAGAGTACGACATAAATAACATTTTGTTCCATCACAGCCTCTTGCGGTGCAGTATTCTCTGCCATAAAAGATTATTTGCAAATGTAAGGTATTCCACTCATTAACGGGAAATATATTTTTTAGGTCTTTTTCTGTTTTAACTACGCTCTCTCCATTTGATAGACCCCATCTTTGTGACAACCTGTGAATATGAGTATCAACTGGGAATGAGGGGATTTTAAACACTTGAGACATTACAACTGATGCTGTTTTATGACCTACCCCTGGAAGAGATTCAAGCTGCTCAAAAGAATCTGGGACCATACCATTATGCTTCTCAATCAATAGTTTAGATAAGTTATAGATGTTCTTTGATTTTTGATTAGATAGACCTAAAAATTTTATGTATTTGTAAATTCCATCAATACCAAGCTGTATCATCTTTTCTGGATTATCTGCAACCTTAAATAAGCTTTTAGTTAATTCATTAACTTTCTTATCTGTTGATTGAGCGCTTAAAACTACGGCAACTAGAAGTGTATATGCATTTGTATGATCAAGGGGTATTGGAGGCGATGGATATAGCTTTTTGAGTTCCTTGCGTATAATTACTGCTCTTTCAGACTTTTTCATTAAATTTCAAAATTAAATGGTGTATAAAATTATACAAGGGATATTTTATGCGAATATTTTCTGCTAATTTAATATATTTAAATAAGAAGAACTTAGTGAAAAATGATGCGTTAATAATTGATGATCTGCATCATAAATATGATAAGCGAGAATGTTCAAATTGGATATTAAACGAAATTAACTTGAAAATTGAAAATGGTGAATTTTTAGGTTTGCTTGGTCCTTCTGGTTGCGGAAAAACAACTCTTTTAAGATTAATCGCGGGCTTCGAATATCCCTCTAAAGGGAGAATTTCATTAAATGATAAGGAAATTTCAAGTAAGAAAAAAATTCTTAATCCTGAGAAAAGAAATATTGGTATGGTTTTTCAAGACTATGCACTTTTCCCTCACTTAACTGTTTTGGAAAATGTAATGTTTGGTTTGAAAAACAAAAAAGACAGGTCTAGAGTTGATTATTTACTAAATGTTGTCGGCCTTGATAGTTTTGTTGGAAGGTACCCACATGAGTTGTCCGGAGGTCAAAAACAAAGACTTGCAATTGCGAGAGCTCTTGCTCCAGGTACAAATTTTATTTTATTAGACGAACCTTTTTGTAGTCTTGATTTGCATGTCAAACTAAAATTGAGAAGCGAACTTCCTAATATTCTAAAAGGTTGTAATGCAAGCGGATTGATGGTTACTCATGATCCGGAAGAAGCAATGTCAATTTGCGATAAAGTCGCCGTTATGAATGAGGGGAAAATACATCAAATTGATACACCAATTAATCTTCTAAATAATCCCAAGACACTATTTGTAAGTAGTTTTATTTTGGGTAATAATATTATTAATCTTCAAAAAAATGGTAATTCATATATTTCTTGTTTAGGTGAAATAAATAGTTCAGAGTATTTGAAAAATGCAAATATCAAAAGTATGTCAATTTCGCCTAAATTTATTTCAATTAAAAGATCAGAATCTGGTAATGCGAATGTAATATCTAAAGAATTTCTTGGAGAATTTCTTATATATAAAGTAACTATTAATGGAACCATATTGAGGGTTAGAACTGATATTAACAATCTCCTGAATAATGGTGATAAATGTTTTCTTTCTATTGATAAAAATAGTTATTATTTTTTATATCCTGGAGCACATAAGGTATATATTTAGAATTTATTTATAGGCAATTACACCTCCCTCCCTTCCAATTAGAGCATTTTTTCTTTTTACATTTCTTTTTTTTACTTTTATATATTTTATTAGTTAATAGCAGTTCAGAAAAACTGTACTCTAAATTCATTTATAGTATTGCGAGTGATTTTCATTATCATATTATTTAATTTAATATAAAGGATTTATTAATTACTAATTTATACAAAATGTTGTATTATTTATCTAGATTCTTATTTGAAAATGAATGAAAATAATTTAAAAACAAAGAAATTTATTAATTTTGGTCCATCTGGTAGAGCTGTTGCTCAACCGATAGACAATAATTTATTGGATAACATTTTTGAACATTTAACAATGGAAAGGTATGCTAATGTTCAATATTTTTCTATCTATCTCTGGTTTCAAGAACGTGATTTAAATGGATTTGCCTCTCATTTTCTTAGTGAATCACAAGGCGAAATGGAGCATGCTCAGAAATTTGCAGATTACTTAATTGCTAGAGGACAAAGTGTAAAATTAGATGAAATTCCTGCACCCGTTCAAACATGGGATTCTATAGAGGAGCTGATTTCTTATTCTTTTAATATGGAGGCTGATTTAACTTCATCCCTACAACAGCTTTATTCCATTTCAGAAAGAATTTCAGATACAAGAACCAACGTATTTTTAGATCCAATTATAGAAGCTCAAACAAAATCAGAAGATGAATTTGCAAACATACTTGGTAAGGTAAAGTTTGCTTCTAATCAACCTTCGGCAATCTTATTGATAGATAGTGATTTAAAGAAAAAATAGATTACTTTCGAATTTATTCTCATTCAATGTCCTTTTGGTAATTTCAAAAAGTAAATTTGAAAAGTTGATTTTTTCATTATTTTTATTTAATAGTTCAGCTATTTTATGAATCTCATTAACTCTTTTAAAAATATTTTTGGTTTCAGAAGATAACCTTCCTTTCAATGCTTTATTTTCAGTAGCTTTGTAGGATTGCTTGATATTTCTGAGTCTATTCGATAAAACATCAACTTCCATTAACAAGTTGTTTGTAAGTGATTGTGATTCCTTCATGTTTTTATAGCGGTGATGTTTCAATAAAAGAAGGGGCAACACTAACCGTTTGGGTTCCGATAGGAGCTATTAATAACTCAGATGATCTTAATTTAGAAATTAATCTTGTTGATGTTACTCGTGTAGAGCCGATTAATTCACCAATCCTTTCGTGAGTTAACCTAAAAGGTAACTCGCACCATTGACCACATCTTCTACCTAGACGATTTACTAGTATTGAAAACAACGCTTGTAATCGCTGTTCTGCATTTCCTAAGTGTCTAATCCTAAGGAGTTGCAAAGTCCACTCATTTACTGCGTCGAAACCAATATTCTCATCAATATTTACATTGCTGTGAAACGACAAATCTGTTAATGCCTCAACACAGACACCATCGCTACATAAAAGGTCGGTTCTTAATTGATCACCCGATTGTAAAAATGCAAGTGTCATTCCTTCAGTTTCTTCACAAGGGCAGTAAACTCTAGCAATTCCACTTTCGACTTCTAAGCATGTGCCTTTTGGTCTTGATGAAGGGTCTATTAAAACGGATTGTCCAGTTATTATCCTTACTGATTTTGAGGGAGATTCTCCATAACTATGGAAATTCATCAATTTAAAAATGATAATGAGAATTAATATCAATTATGCACTAAAAAAATACTTATTGCAATAGATTCTCATTATCATAACGTTTCTGAAGTTTTTCTTTACATAATATTTAGTAATATAATTAAGAAAGAAATGCTAAATGTTTATTTTAGATGAGTGTAAATAGAGTTTGTTTTAATTGTGGAAGTTCTTCATTCGTCTCAGATCGATCTTTAGGAGGTAAGATTGTGTGCTCTAAATGTGGATCCTCTTCATTTAAAAATAAATCCTCTTCATTTTTAAAAAGTAAAAAATTATTATTTCTTGCTATAGCGATAGTTATTTTCATAATTATTATTTAGATAATCTTTTTATATTCCAAAGTCCATTATTATTGGTTACCTCTACTTGAATACCATATAACTTATTAAGGTTTTCACTATTTATAACCTTATTTTGTTCTCCGTCAGCGATTATCTTGCCATCTTTTAGCAATATGACCCGGTCATAAATTTTTGTAATCGTTGAAATATCATGAGTGACGCATAAAATCTTGGTATTTAATTTTGATAATTCATTAACCTTATCAACTACAAAAAACTTTGATTTATAATCTAAATTTGCAATTGGTTCATCAAGGATTAATATTTCTGGTTTTTTGATTAATGCCCTAGCAATGAGAGAAATTTGTTTTTCTCCATCTGATAAATAGGAAAAATACTTTTTAGATAAATTAGATATATTCATTTTTTTCATGATTTTTTCCACCATATAAGAATCTTTTTTTGATTTATTTTGTACGTGACAATATCTTCCATATAGTCCACTTAAAATTAAATCAAAAACTTGTAAATTTGGATTTATTCTATTTTTTATATCATTATTTACTGTACTAATTTTTTTTCTTAATTCCCATATATTTATAAGTTCTTTGTCAAATATCTTCAGTTTCGATTCGTTAGCTACTACTGGGTATATGTTTCTATTAATTAGTTCAATTAAGGATGATTTACCTGAACCATTTGGTCCAATTAATATTACATTCTCTGAATACGCTATCTTTAAATTTAAATCTTTAATTACTTCAAAATCATTTTTAAAACAAGTTATATTTTTTGCCTCAAACCAAAATTTATTAAACACTAAAACTTATTACTCCAAAATATAACCAATTGAATTGAACTTAAAATAAATATAAAAAGATAAAGCCAATTCAACCATGAAGGTCTATTTATTTTCCTCATAAATTATATTATTAACATAAAGAATATAAGCGGAGCGGCAAATCGCACAAATGTTTTTCTAATAATATCTATGTTATTTGCAATTTCTAACTTCTTTATCTCAGGAGGATATTTCAATATAACTTTGTCGTATACATCAAGAGTTTGGGTTTTTATATTATTTTTCCAAGGTTCATCTTTATCTTCAGACTTTTTGTACCATTTCCAAAAATAATTTATTATTCTGTCTTCTCCCAATAATTTTATTTCATCCTTATTTATAAATCCCATATTGTGGTTATATGTTTGCGTTTTTAAGATCATATAATCCTCATCGAATATCTTATAGAAAATCTTTCTTTGATTCTCTTTAAACAACATGAGGTTATTAAGTATTTTATTTTTTAAAAATTTCCTGTAATGTCTCACTATTACTCTTGCTTTGTTATTTCCTAGTGGAATATGATCTAAAACTTGTAAATATCTAGCTGCAGAGGGATCACCTTTATAAATTAATATCCTTCCTGGTGGAATGTATTTTATACGGATAAATTCTTTTCTAGGTTCATTCTTGTAGTAATAAATACTTTCAATGTATTTAGGAGTAACATTAATTTTCTGGTTAAAACTAACTAGAACGTTCTTATTAACATCCTTATCAGGGATTGTATCGCCATGAACCCAAAAAAGATGAAGGATATCTAAGTGATTTTCAATTATCCTTGACCAATCACATTTAAAGTCGACTAATACCTCTTCAAATACATAATCCTTATGTGTAAACCCATTTTCATATAATTCGTAATTACTTATTGGTGCATCTTCACTTATATTGTTTAAATCAGTGTCAGATTTTTTAGAAAAATGTACAAAAATATATCCATTCTTTTCTAAAGCTTTGTATTGAGATAAGTGTATTCTTTTGGCGTAGTTATCGTAGTTATTATCAACTATGTGTCTGCATGTTATTCTATCGAGATTTTGGCAAATTCCACCTGATGAGAATTTAGCTCCATGATAAGGACAGGTTATTACTCCATCTGATAATGTTCCTTCAAAAAAAGAAGCCCCTCTATGTGGACAAATATTTTTAATGCACCTAAGGTTTTCATTCTCATCTCTATAAAGAACAAGAGGCTCATCATAGAGTGAAAAATAATATAGCTCATTTTTTTTTAGTTCTTTCGAAGGACAAATAGCATACCAACCAAATAACCCTATTTTTAATTCATTTTGAGTTTCTCTAATATCAAACGAGTCAATTTTAACTACCGTTCCTTTTTTAAATGGCTTAAGAACGGTATTTAAGTCTTTTGATTTAAAAAAATTAATTTGTCTGTTTTCCATAAATTAATTTCTTTTTTAATTGACTGTTTATCTTTCGGAACTATAACCCAACTAAATAATCAATTACTTATAAAAAGAAAATTCTCTATTATTTGTAGCAATAATTATGTAGTTATCGAAAAATATTGAGTCTCTGGCGTATCTATGTATCTTTATTTCATATTTTTTGTATCTTTTGTGATTCTTTCAAATTTTTTATGTAATCAATAGCATCATCAATATTTTTGTGGAAATTACATTGACCCAAATAACAACCTATAAATCTTAAAAATTTTCTCTTGCCACCACTAATTTCATATCTATGTATTGTGCCGCCATCAATAGGAGCATAAATAAGTTCTGGTAGTGCCATATTAATTTTGTATTTAATGCTTAATTAAACAATAATTCATCTTCAAATACATTTCCATAGCTCAATCCATATATTTAATAATTAATTTACTTATTTTTGGATAATCATTTATTGAATACCCATGTATTATTTGTTATCTATTAATTATTGATATGGATTTTTTATTATGCCAAAAGCAGTTAGGCGTTTTTTAAAAAAACTGCCAAAAAAAATTCAAACTATAAAATACTCATTTAGAGAGTTTTTATCTTCAAAAATATGAAATAGCTATTCTGGTTAATGAATTTTTAATTTCTATATTTTTAATAAAACATATTAGGCAAAGTTAAATTCTAAACTATATTACATTTGCAATTCATGAAATATTATGATCAAAAGAGTTTTTGCGATATTTACTTTAACTTTGCTCTTTCTATTAAGTAGTCCAGTTTACTCATTAGATACTTCTTCTAAAAATCTTGATAAGTATACTAAAAAGATTTCTAACAAGTTCACTAGAGCTTACTGCAACACTACCAAATTCGGTATTTCTTATGAAGGAGCTTTGGCTTTTGCTATTGGAGAGACTAATAAGGAATTTAAAAATAATAAACTAAATAAGTTTATAGATTATTCTATTCTAAAAAATTCAATAGTTAATGATTTAGAAAATAATTGCCAGGTTTATGATTTTGAGATTAGTAATTTGGAAAATTTAAAATTTAGCTAAAAAAATGTAAATTTTAAAGGTTTATTTTTTTCCTATCCAATCATTGGGTTTTTCCATCATCCATTCGAAAACCCCTTTAGCATCAAGGTTTTTAGATGCATAAACAAATAAAATTGGAAATATTAAAATTACTGCGCCAATAACTGCTAACTCTAATTTACCGATTCCCATCTCATTTATTGTTAAAGCAAAATAATTAATCATTATCTTTATTTAAATAAAATTTATATCTACATAATTTACAAAAAATTTTAATTCTTTTACTTTTCCATGAGAAATCTTAATTTTTTATAGTGAAATATATTTGTATAAAGTACCTATTTTATTGATTAAGACTTTTTAATAATTTAAATAATATATTTCTGTTTGTGGTTATGAATCATGAAATTATTATTTTCACACCTATTTTTGCAGTATTGATTGGATCTATAGTTTTTACAATATTAAAAAAAAGGAAGAGATCAGCTGAGAGTATTTATAAATTAATAGATGATTTAGAAAAAAAATACATATATTAATCTATTTTTGTAGGAAAAAGATTAATCAAATTCTATACCTACTTCTTCTTTTAAATCTCTTTCCAAATCTGGAAGATGAGGTTCAACCCAATGATCTTTGTTATCAATACCAGCTGCATTCACGTAATTCATGATGTGTTGATCAACTTGCCTGTAAAGATCATGCAAATTTAAATCCATACGAATATCATGTGCAATTTCAGAGACTTGTTGTTCTGTTAGACAATGATCTGGATGAAGTAAGTCACAACATGGAATTCTCTTCTCAATCAATTCATTTAAATTGATTTTTATTTCGTAATCTTGATGAACAGTCATTGATTTTATATTGATATATTCATTTTAATTATGTTCAAGGTTTTGTATATCTTTAGTCAAGAAACAAAGTTCTTTAGTACCGATTAAGTAATTTTAAATAAATAGATCTTCCAAATCTTTATACAAATCATCATTCTCTTTTTGGTTCTCTATATGGTCATGATGATCTAGTGAGAGTTCTCTTTTGGAGTTATAGAAAAGATATCCAAGGGCTCCTAAAAGTAAGGTTGTTGGTAGGATCATTAGCATTTAATTGACTTATAATGAATATAGTGCAACACTTATGACAGTCAAGTGCTGAACTTTAATTAATTTTTAAATGCCTACCAAGAAAAAAAGAGTTGGTTTTATTCCTAGAGAGGATGTTATGAGAATAATCGACAAGTTGAGCATAGAGAACAATTTAAGTAATTCAAAAATAATAAGTATTTTGGTAGAGGAAGCACTTTCCATAAGAGGTATATTTAATAAAAAAAATGGTAAAGTAACTCAATCAAATCAATTATCTAACAATAATTTACAAAACTTATCTGATAATTCTGGTCACTTTATAGATAGTGCAAAACCCTCAATGGATTATAAACTTGGAAATCAATTTAATCCTAGTAGATCAACTCATTTAAATGAGGCAAATCAGGAGGCTTTTGACCTACAAACGTATAAAAGGTTTTTATCATTCCTTAAATTTCAGGAAATGATGGATAAATATAACACTTAAAAAAGTGTTGCAAAGTGCTGTACTGTGCGTTAATTTCAATATGTACTTTTAGGAGATTTGTGTATTAGAAATTATCACCATTTCAAAAAAAAACTAAATTCAATTTATCTATAAAATATTTATTCCTATGAATTCATCTCTCCCAGTTTTATCTGTAAATCTCCTCCCTCCGGAAAAATTATATTGTAATTTTAGTTATTGGAGTTCTTTGTTCTCTCAGGATATGCAAATTTTATGGGATAGAGCGCATGGAGTACCTTTAGAAAAATTACCAAAAGGGGTTTCTGATATGATTTTCCCCTATTTATTGCTTGCACTCTCGGACTATAAGACTTCGCAAATGAATAAAATGAGCGGAATAGGATTAGATAATCTATTAAGCCTTTGGTTTGATAAGTATTTATTAAATAAAAATGGTTATTTCGAGCTAATTAAAAAATAATATTTAAAAATAGCAATTAATATCAAATTGGATTGCCGTAAAAATTTATTGCCTCTAAAAACTTTTTAAGTGATTCTTTCCGAATTGGCACATCAATAGTCTTGCTATTAATATATTAAGTAGTTTGATGATGGTGAATTCTTTATACTTCTATTTAGCAAATGTGAGTATTGTTGTTTTGATAATGCTAATTAGGAGAGATATTGAATTAAGAAAAGCAAGATAAATGAAATTTAATTCAAAAACCATAAGCTTGATATTAAACCTATTATTTTGCTTGTTTATATTTATTATTTAACTTCTTAGATGTTATTCATTAATTTTAAAAAAATTAAAAATTAATATTCAAAATTGGTTGACTTTTATTGTTAATAAGAAGATAATGACAAAAAATAAATTTTAAACTGTGAATCCTCTCTCAGATACTTTTGATGATTTTGTCGATGATCTAATTTCATCGGATGTTAATTTGTTGAAAGGGGAACTTGATTATCTGCTTATGCAACATTTATTTAATTCTATAGATTTGAAGCTTATTAATAAAACTGAAATTGAAGATAACGAATCACTAGCTGCATAAGTTTTTCATGAAATTTTTCTATGAAAAGTTTTGGGTTCCAGTTTTTGGCTATATTTTATCAAAATTTGTTTTTTTAATAGAAGGTAAAAAACAAGACTCTAAAAATAAAAAAAATAAATTTAATTAATTATTGTCTTTATAAAGTATTTTTAAATACATAATTTAAGCCAATATATTTTGATAACAACAAATGTAGTGCTTTAATTCTATGAATATATGCATGGTTGTAATATAAATAATTGCTTTTTTTTAGCAAATTAAAATGAACAAAAATAATATGTTGAAGCCATATACAGTGCATTACCGTGATTTTCAAAATATAAGATTAGAAAATTGTTTTTATGCTTTTGACGCTTACGAGGCTAGAACACTAGCAATGGAATTTAATAAGTATATTAATGAGCATCCAAACAGTATAGACCTTATAAGATGCGAAAAATGAATAAAGCTTTTTATTGATCTGAAGTAGTAATCTATTTAAACACTCAAGAATTTGTCAATAACTGCTTGACTCAACTCACTGGTATTTCCGCTAGCAACAATTCCTCCGCGTTGCATCGCATAATATCTATTGGCTTGTCTTACAAAATGCAAATGTTGTTCAACTAATAAAACTCCGATTCCTGTATCTCTAATTATCTGATTGATTGCATTTTCAATGTCTAGAACTATATTAGGTTGAATGCCTTCTGTTGGTTCGTCAAGTAATAGAAGTTGAGGCTTGCCCAGCAATGCTCTTGCAATAGCTAATTGCTGTTGTTGTCCTCCACTAAGATCTCCCCCTTTTCTTTGAAGAAAATCTTTTAGGATTGGAAAAAGATCGTAAATAAATGGATCTATTTTTTTGTTCTTAGATAATCCACCCGGTAAAGACTCCATTCCTAACATTAGATTCTCTTCAACTGATAGATATGGAATAATTTCTCTTCCTTGAGGAACGTAAGCCATTCCTTTCCTCGCCCTCTGATGTGGTGCTTTTCTATTTATATTTTCACCAACCAAAAAAATATCGCCTTTTTTTTGTTTTAATAAGCCAATTAGTGATTTCAATAAAGTTGTTTTGCCAACTCCATTTCTTCCAATCAAACAAACCATTTCTCCTGATTTAACATTTAAATCTACATCTCTAAGAATATGACTCTCGCCATAATAAGTATTTAACGATTTTATTTCGAGTAAATTTTCCATAACTAGTCCTCAGGTCTTCCTAAATAAACATCGATAACTTTTTTGTCTTTTTGTATGGTTTCCATCGTTCCCTCACATAATACAGTGCCCTGATTTAACACTGAAACATTACTATCAAGTCTTCTTATAAATTCCATATCGTGATCTATTACCACTACGGTATTTTCTCCTGATAAAGATTTTAATAAATCAGCTGTAAGATCAGTTTCTTCATCAGTTAAACCAGCAACAGGTTCATCTACTAACATTAAATCTGGCTTCTGTCCTACTAACATGGCTATCTCTAGCCATTGTTTTTGGCCATGTGATAAAGATCCAGCTTTAGAATTAACCTTTTGAGCTAAATTAACAATCTTCATAAGACGTTCAATCTCATTAAGCTGCTCATCCTTAATATTTTTATTTATAAGGTTTAAGGGACTTTTAGGAGTTGTTACCGATATTTCAAGATTTTCTTTAACTGTTAGATTTTCAAAGATTCTTGGACTTTGGAACTTTCTTCCAACTCCAAGTCTGGCTATTTTATGCTCCTTTCTACCTATTAAAGATTTCCCTTTAAAAATTACTTCACCTTTTGTTGGTTTAACCTTTCCAGTTATTACATCAAGAAATGTTGTTTTACCTGCGCCGTTGGGCCCTATTACAGCTCTTAATTCTCCTTTCTTTAAATTTAAATTAAGTTTGTTGAGAGCTAAAAAACCCTCAAAACTAACAGTAATATTTATTAAATTTAGAAGATCTTTATTATTCATTATTCCCCTCCTTATTCTTAACTTCTAAGCTTGGATAGGTTTCAATCTTCCTTTTTAAACCTAATCTTTGAAGAAGATTTCTAGGGCCATCACCTTGAATCCATCCTAAAACTCCTTCTGGGAGAGCTGTTACAACTAAGATAAATAACCCTCCTTGAATAAACATCCAGCTAGCAGGTAAAGCTTCACTTACTAGACTTTTTGCATAGTTGATGAAAACTGCTCCTAGTATCGCGCCCAATAAAGTCCCTCTACCTCCAACTGCAACCCATATAACCATTTCTATAGAAAAGGGAACCGTCATAAATTGAGGTGATACTATCCCAGACTGAACGGTATATAAAGCTCCGGAAATTCCCGCGAGACCTCCAGCAATAGAAAATATTATTGTCTTGAATATAACTGGGTTGTATCCTGTAAACCTAACTCTTGGTTCATCATCTCGTATACCTATAAGAATATTTCCAAATCTTCCTTTAACCACCCACTTTGCAAAAAACCATGCTGCAATTACTAGTATTGCGGTTATCCAAAAGAATATTCTTTGCATGGACTCAGAACCTACCATCTGACCAAATAGTTGTGTTACATCTGTTTTTAATCCATTTGTTCCATTTATAAGTTTTTGTTGTCCATTAAAGAAGTTAAAGAATACAAGAAGAGAAGCTTGAGTAAGTATAGAAAAATAAACCCCTTTGATTCTATTCCTGAAAACAAGAAATCCAATTAAACCAGCAACCAAAGCTGGAATTATCCAGATAGCGAAGAAGGTAAAAACAGGCGATCTAAAAGGTTCCCAGAAAAAAGGTAATTTTTCAACACCATATAAAGCAAAAAATTCAGGAATATTATTTGGAAATTCAGAGGAGCTGGTTATTTGCAAATACATTGCTGCACAATATCCACCTAGTGCAAAAAATATACCTTGTCCAAGACTAAGTAAACCTGTATATCCCCAGATAAGATCAACACCAAGTGCCACTATGGATAATGATAAGTATCTACCTAGAAGGTTTAGTCTAAATACAGGGAGTAGAGTTGGTGCTGCAACAATTAAGGCTATTAATATTATCCAAAATGATAATACTATTTTTTTATCGAATTTAATTTTACTTAAAGACATTAGTTTTCAACCATCCTGCCTTTTTGAGGAAACAAACCTGTAGGTTTAAATTGTAAAAACATTACAATTAGTGCAAATATCATTACCCTTGCCATACTTGTGGTTGCAAAAAAGTTGATTGTGTTTGATAGAGGTAAAGGCATATCTGGCCATATTGATAAGAGCCTTCCAGCTCCAATTAAATCTGTCATTATTCCTATTCCAAAAGAAGCAAGTACTGTTCCTAATAAATTTCCTACTCCTCCCAGCACTACAACCATAAAACAACCAACTATATAATTTCCACCAACATTTGGTCCTACAGAACCTAAAAGTGATACTGCTACCCCAGCAACTCCTGCCAATCCAGAGCCTATACCAAAAGTAATAATGTCTACTTTTTCAGTAGATATACCAAGGCAATCGCTCATTTGTCGGTTCTGAGTAACTGCTCTTATACGCATACCCCAAGCACTTTGATTAAGAAATAATGTTATTGCTATTACAGAGATTATAGTAATGACAATTATCATTAATCTTGTTTTAGGAAATGCAGTGCCAATAATTTCTACTTGACCTCTCATCCATGAGGGTGCTGTTACATCAACATTTCGAGCGCTTGCTCTACTAAGTTTGCTGACAGAGGATGAGATTAGACTACCTGTCAGGACACCAGTTAATGCAGCAAATATCCAAGAACTAAATTTAAAATATTTGAAATTTATTGATTCTTTTATTTTTGAAGGGAATGTTGTTGGTAAGAATAAACCAATTAACAAACTTATAACCAGACCGGTCCCATAAGCTAAAGGTACACTTCTGACAAATTGTTGAAGAATTAAGCTTACGCCCCAAGTTGCAAGGAGTGTTTCTAGTGGACTTCCATAGAGCTTTCTTATTATTGTTTTTTCCAGTAGAATTCCTACCACTCCACTAACAATAAAAGCAAGGAAAATAGAAACTATTATGTACGAATTGTAAAAAGGTTTTAATATAGGTAATTTGAAAATTAATTGTGTTACGTATGTTGTGTAAGCCCCAAGCATCATAAGTTCTCCATGGGCAAGATTTATTACACCCATAAGACCAAAAACAATTGCTAGACCTAATGCAGCAACAAGTAGTACAGATCCGATTGCAACACCATTAAAAAGACTATCGAGAAGTAACTCCAATTTAGAAAAAGAAAATATTTGATTATATAAAATAAAAGGAGGTGTAAACCTCCTTTTATTTTGAAGTATAGGTTTTAATTATATTAAAGCTTATACTTTTCTCCTTTTGAAGGATCTGTCCAATCGCATGCAAATCCTTTTGAACTTGGATGCTTTTGGTTCCATGCTTGAGGAAGAACAACTCCTGTCTCTTCGAGGATTGTAAATCCACCCTCTGCATTAATCTCTCCAATTCTTACTGTTTGTGATAAGTGGTGATTAGGCATAACTTCAACAGGACCTTGTGGAGCATCAAACTTTTGTCCAACAAGGGCTTCCCTTACTGCATTGTCGTCGAACGTTCCAGCATCTTCAACTGCCTGTTTCCATAAATAAACCATGTTATAGGCAGATTCTTGAGGATCAGCTACAACACGATCAGATCCCCATCTTTTCTTGAAACTTGCAGCAAATTTCTTAGATGCAGGAGTATCAATTGACATCATGTAGTTCCAAGCACCATAGTGACCTTCAAGGAACTCGGGACCAATTGTACTAATCTCTTCTTCAGCAATTGAATAGTTCATTACGTAGTAACCACTTGAAGGTGTGATTCCCGCGTCTTGAATCTGTTTGAAGAATGCAACGTTTTGGTCACCATTAAGTGTATTAATGATTATTCCACCTTCAGGAAGCGCCTTCTTGATTTTTGAGATAATTGGAGCAACTTCAGTGTTTCCTAATGGAAGGTAATCTTCCCCAACAACTTTACCACCTAACTGTTTAACCTGGGCTTTTGTGATTGTGTTGGAAGTTCTTGGGAAAACATAATCAGAACCTACAAGGAAGAAATCTCCACCAGCTGCTGGAGAACGCTTATACATGAAATCTGTAGCGGGTTCTGACTGTTGGTTTGGTGTGGCTCCTGTATAGAAAATGTTGTTAGAACATTCTTGGGCTTCATATTGAATTGGGTAATAAAGGAAAGCATCCTTTGATTCGTAGACTGGTAACATTGCCTTTCTACTAGCAGATGTCCAACCTCCAAATACTACAGGAACTCCGTCTTGATCTATAAGTTTTTTTGATTTTTCAGCAAAAGTAGGCCAGTCAGATGCACCATCTTCAACTATGTATTCTATTTTGTAGCTTTTACCGCCAACTGTTACACCACCAGCAGCATTTATCTCTTCAATAGCCATTTTTTCAGTATCAACAAGGGTTGATTCAGAAATTGCCATTGTTCCAGATAACGAATGCAAAATACCAACGGTTACCGTGTCGTCGAAACTTCCTGAGGTTCCGCCTCCACCGCATGAAGTTGCTGTGACAGCAAGTGAGGCAGTAGCTAATCCTGCCAAAATACGCCTTGAAATTCTCATGAATTAGGATAAATTAGGTAATTGACCCTCATTAGGGGGATAAAGTAAAAGTTATTAACGAGTGAGGATTCGTTTTGTATCAGTCGTAACTTTTTGTTGAATCCAATATATTAGTAATGAACATTTTTCTAGTTTCGATTTTTGGGTATATGTGATTTTAAAAATTGGGTTATTTCTTCAACACCTTTGCCGTTACTAAGGTTGGTAAAAAACCAAGGTTTCCCTTTTCTCATAAATTCCGTATCACTTTTCATAATATTTAAATTTGCACCAACCATATCTGCTAAGTCAATTTTGTTTATTAATAATAAGTCTGACCTTGTGATCCCTGGCCCACCTTTTCTAGGAATTTTGTCTCCAGCAGATACATCAATTACATATATTGATAAATCTACAAGTTCTGGGCTAAAACTAGATGCTAAATTATCACCTCCACTCTCTACAAAAACAAAATCTAAAGGATTATATTTATTTTCTAAATCTAAAACTGCATTTTTATTTAAGGAACAATCCTCTCTTATCGCTGTATGAGGACAACCTCCTGTCTCTACGCCAATAATCCTTCCTTCCTCTAAAACTTTTTTATTTATAAGAAAGTTAGCATCTTCTTTTGTGTAAATATCATTTGTAACAACTGCTATCTCATAATTTTTTTTTAGGCTTAAGCATAAATTCTCTACTAATGCAGTTTTTCCTGAGCCTACAGGCCCAGCAACTCCTACTCTCAATTTGCTGCTCATAAATTAATTTCTAAAAAGTTTTGTATAAAGGTCATTATGATTTTGTTGTGCCATAGCTAAACCTACATTGCCAAAATAGATATCATTAATTTCTTTGTCCATAATTTCTTTAGAAACTTTTGAAATTGTTGCTAATAAATCTCTCTGAATTAATTGTGCTTTTGTTGAACCAATAGGAATAATCCTCAATGCTGCATTAAGTTGGTTTGCACTCCACGAGTAGAAAAAATTCTCAACCATTTCTAACTTCGTAATTTCAAAACAATAACAAGCCCAACTCCACGCTAAAGGCCAGGAGTTTTTTTTATTTTTTTTATATAAATATTCAAATCCAAATTCTTTGTTTAGATCAAAGAGAGATTTTGCCATTTGAGTTTGTTGTTCTCTCATTTCGACAGAGTCTTTTGATGAGAGGATCCATTTATCTAAACTCAATAGCTTTTGCAAGTTACTTTTTAAATTTTTTCCGTCGTTTAACTCGTTAAAAATATCAAAAAAATCTAATAATAGTCTTGCATCTAGTCTAATCTGGCCAATTTCTAGTTCACTTATGATTAATTCTTTTACCGAATTTGAGTCTTTTAAATCTTTAGTATTTAGGTAACTCTCCAATCCCTCCGAATAACAAAAACTTCCAACTGGTAAGTTAGGGCTTATTAATAAATATTTTAATAAGTGACTTTTACTCATGACTATGGGCGCCTCTTTCCGGAAAAAATTTTTTCTGAGTATTCACGATATCAACATTAAAATTTTTAAGCATATTTTCAATTATGTAATCACTTTTAGTTAGAAGAATATCTTCTTCTACTTCTACTTCTACATGCCTATTTCCTAGATGATAAGCAGTTTTAATAAGTTCAACTTTAGAGTTTGAACTTATCTCGATTAAATTTTCTATTTTGGCAATTATCTCTACATAAAAATTTGAATCATTAGTTAATAGAATATCTCCATCATTTAATTTGCCCTCTCTAGGTAATTGTAAAATTATTTCTTGATCACAATCAGTTAATCTTTTACCTCGTAAGATTCTTCTTTCATCTGAACTTAGAGTAAGTTTTAAAAATGAACCTAATCTTGGTTTCTCCTTAATCCAATCAGTTACAACTATTTGTTTATTCATTCTCATAATCAAAATTTTTGGTTACTTTAATTGAGTAATTAAAGAAAACAATTTATGATTAAAAATCCTTGGGAAGGTAATTGTTTCTTAAATTTTCACAATAATAAATCAAGTTTAGGAAATGTTGATAAAACAATCTTTAAATCTAAATCAACTTCTCCTTACAAGTTACTAAAATCTACTCATGATCAAGAAGGAAGGTGCATTTTACCTGTTCTTCATACAGCAGGGGGATTGGTTGGAGGGGATTTACTTAATTTTGAAGTAAATCTTGAAAAAAACTCTAAGGTTTTGTTGACTACTTCTTCAGCGCAGAAAGTATATGGATCAGTGGGAAGATCTAAAATTAATCCAAAAGGAAGTTTTTCTAAGCAAAAAAATCTAATAAACATTCGTGATAATTCACATTTGGAATATCTCCCACAAGAAACAATTATTTTTGCAAATGGTTTGTATGATCAAAAGTTTAAAGTTTCTATTTCAGAAACTTCAAGTTTTTTATTTACTGATTTAATAAGACTTGGAAGATCTTCTTCTGGAGAGTCTATTGAGAGTGGAGTTTTTAGGTCTAAAATAGAAATTATCAGAAATAATGATTTATATGATGATTGGGAATATGCTGATCAAATTGAATTATCTAAAGCAAGTTATGTAGCCAAGTCAGGTATGGATCATATGCCTGTTTTTGGATCCTTAATTTGGATTTGCAAAAAAGATTTCTCCAAGTCAAAAATAAATAATCTTAAGGAAAATATAAAAAAGATTTTGAATGAAACTGATAATAATTTATCTATTGGAATCCTTGAGAATGGTGTCTCTGTAAGATTTCTAGGGAGTTCTTCTCAGGATGCTAGGAAATGTTTTTTTTGTATTTGGAAACAAATTAGATCTGTTTGTGGATTTTGTGAGCCAAAATATCAAGGAGTATGGCCTTTACAAGATTCTATGAATTATTAATTATGTTCAGAAAGAACCTTTTTTAAGAATTTATAGATTAATTTTTTATTATGCATCTTTCCCCTCAAGAAAAGGATAAATTATTAATTTTTTCTGCTGCACTATTAGCTGAAAGAAGGCTTAGTAGGGGTCTTAAGCTTAATTATCCTGAAACAATTGCTTATTTGAGTTTTCAAGTTCTTGAAGGAGCTCGAGACGGAAAAAGTGTAAGTCAATTAATGTCAGAGGGAACTACCTGGCTTTCAAAATCACAAGTTATGGAGGGCATTCCTGAAATGGTTGATGAAGTTCAAATAGAAGCAGTTTTCCCTGATGGGACAAAGTTAGTTACTATTCACAATCCGATTAACTAGTTATGAGTAATTTAATTCCTGGCGAAATAATCCCTGAACAAGGTGAAATCGAATTAAATCTTGGAAAGGATGTTAAAACAGTAAAAGTTTCTAATTCTGGAGATAGACCTGTACAAATTGGCTCTCATTATCATTTTTTTGAAGCAAATAGGGCTTTAATTTTTGATCGAGAATTAACAATTGGTATGCGTCTTGACATTCCTGCAGGAACAGCAATTAGATTTGAACCTGGAGATACAACTGATGTCAAGTTAGTTCCATATGCAGGTTTAAGAATTGCACATGGTTTTAATTCAATGATTAACGGTTCTTTAGATTCTTAAAATTATGTCCTATAAAATCGACAGAAATACTTATGCGCAAACTTATGGACCCACAGTCGGAGATAGAGTAAGGCTTGCTGATACCGAACTTTTTATTGAAGTAGAAAAGGATTTAACTACATATGGAGATGAAGTTAAATTCGGTGGAGGTAAAGTTATTCGAGATGGGATGGGACAGTCTCAAGTTAGAAGAACTGATGGAGCTGTAGATACCGTAATAACTAATGCTTTGATCGTAGATTGGTGGGGAATAATTAAGGCTGATGTAGGTATAAAAGATGGAATGATTTTTGAAATTGGTAAGGCTGGGAATCCTGATATCCAAGATAATGTCGATATTATTATTGGTGCATCAACAGAAGTAATAGCTGGAGAAGGCCATATTATTACTGCAGGTTCAATAGATACCCATATACATTTTATATGTCCCCAACAAATTGAAACAGCATTAGCTTCTGGAGTCACAACTATGCTGGGAGGAGGAACTGGACCTGCAACTGGCACAAATGCCACTACTTGTACTCCGGGTTCTTTTCATATTTCAAGAATGCTTCAATCTGCAGAAGCATTTCCCATGAATTTAGGTTTTTTCGGAAAAGGAAACTCAACAAACGAGAATAATCTAATTGATCAGGTTGAAGCTGGTGCATGTGGATTGAAGCTTCATGAGGATTGGGGAACGACACCCTCTACAATAAATTCTTGTCTTAATGTTGCAGATAAGTTTGACGTACAAGTATGCATTCATACTGATACATTGAATGAGGCAGGCTTTGTCGAAGATACCATCAAAGCTATTGCTGGAAGAACAATTCATACTTTTCATACCGAGGGAGCAGGTGGAGGTCATGCGCCAGACATTATTAAAATTTGTGGAGAAAAAAATGTTCTTCCAAGTAGTACTAATCCAACAAGACCCTACACGAGGAATACATTAGAAGAACATCTCGACATGTTAATGGTTTGTCATCATTTAGATTCTAAAATCCCAGAAGATATTGCATTTGCTGAATCAAGGATTAGAAGAGAGACTATTGCAGCTGAGGACATCTTGCATGATATTGGTGCCTTTTCAATTATTGCTAGTGATTCACAAGCTATGGGGAGAGTTGGTGAAATAATTACAAGAACTTTTCAAACCGCTCATAAAATGAAAGTCCAGAGAGGGCCGCTATCGCCGGATTCTGATAGAAACGATAATTACAGAATAAAGAGATATATTTCTAAAGTCACAATTAATCCTGCAATAGCTCATGGTATTGATAAACATGTTGGGTCTATAGAGAAGGGTAAAATTGCGGATCTGGTATTGTGGAAACCTTCCTTTTTTGCGGTAAAGCCTGAATTAGTTGTTAAAGGAGGATCTATAGTTTGGTCCCAAATGGGCGATGCAAATGCTTCAATTCCTACTCCAGGTCCAATACATGGCCGACCTATGTTTGCGAGTTTCGGCCAATCTCTAATTAGAAGTTCTTTTACTTTTCTAAGTAAAAATTCTATTGATCAAAATATTCCAAATAAATTAGGCTTACAAAAGAAATGTATTGCCGTAGAAGATACAAGAAATATCAATAAATCACATTTAAAACTTAATAGTAAACTACCAAATATTTCGGTTGATCCTCAAACTTATGAAGTTTTTTCTGATGGGGAACTTCTTACTTGTGAACCTCTTGATGAAGTCCCAATGGCTCAAAGATACTTTTTACTTTAGAAGTTTTTAATTAATTCTTTTTCAGTTGTCTTTATATCTTGTGACCCAGCAATTGCCAAATCTTCTTGCAGTTTGTTCTCACAAGATAGAACTCTTGACCAACTTGGTAATTGCTGAGTAGTAGGGCAAGCTAAGTAATCTTCTGTAGCCGGTCTCAATAGTTTCGCAAATTTTTGCACTGATAGTTCTTCTTCATGCCTATCGTATGGAAGTTGATTAACTGCTGAATCTAATCCAAATTGTTTTACTCTATCTTCTCCGACTCTTTTATAAAGAACTTCTAAGGTTGCCAGTTGAGTACTTGTTAAGGTCTCTGCTTGATGCTCCATGAGACCTCTTAAAACACTTGAAAGTATTTCTGTACACATTTTTTGCAATCCTTCTTTAGATGAGTCACCAATATTCTTATGTTTATGATCAAACAAACCTAGATCAACTTGGGCTATTTTAGAGGTTCTTACGTTTCTATAAACCTCTGATAATAGACCTATCTCTAACCCCCAGTCACAGGGAATTCGCAAATTCATAGCTAGGTCTTTAGTGAAAGCAAACTCACCTGCTAATGGATATCTAAATGATTGAAGATATTGTAAAAAGGGACCCTTCCCCACTAACTGCTCAAGACTTGCCAATAAGGGACCTACAAATAATCTTGTTGCTCTACCTTGCAATTGATTGGTCTCTAAGGATAACCTGCTGTAAAAAGCCTTTACGTATGATATTCCATATGATTCATCAAGAAGTGGTAGTATCATTCTTGAAGGATACAAAGGACTAAAAGTTCTTATATCAGCATCAAAAAGAGCAACAACTTCTGATTTTCTCGTTGCAACTCCTATACCTTGCCAGACAGCCCATCCTTTACCTGGAGTTCCTAAAAGTTCTAACCCATTTTTTTCTTGGCTTTTTAATAGTTCTATTACAGAGGGAGAATTAGTCCATTGAACGTGAACTGGAAATGGCATAGAGTCAAAAAATGATTTTGCTGCTTTAACTTGCTCAACGGTTTTTGCAGAGAGAGCAATAACTAATTCATTTAGGCCTGTAAGGTCTTTTAAAACTTCTCTAATTTTTTTTAATGCTGGACGCTCAAACTCTTCATATAAACAAGGTATTAAAATGCTAGTTGATCTTTTTTTAAGACTTTTGTTTAATTCTTTAAGTAAATTTCTTGTAACTCCATATTCATGTATTGTTGTGATTAACCCTTGTTGAAAGTCCATTTTCTATTTGATGTGCAGAATAGTATTAATACTTCGTTGATTTTTTCAAAGTGAAGCAAATTGATTCAGAGAAAAAATTAGATAGATTAAAGATTGATAAATTGTTAAAAACAATTTATTCAAATAATACTACAGAAGAAATTAATTTTATTTCAAAACAATTATTACAGATTTTAGATAATTTCTCAGAGAAATCTGCTTATGAAGAAATAAATGAGAAGGAAAGGTGGAATGAATCTCATTCGGTTTTGATAACTTACGCAGATAGTATTTATAAAAATGGCGAGGCAACATTAATTACTCTAAGTGATTTGTTGAGTAAACATTTTGGCAGTCTTTCTAAAGTTGTACATATTCTTCCTTTTTTGAAATCTACAAGTGATGGAGGTTTTGCAGTTTCAAGTTATGATTCCTTAGAAGAAAAATTTGGTGGTTGGGATGATCTCAAAAGTATTTCTAAAAATCATGATTTGATGGCTGATTTAGTACTAAACCACGTCTCATCATCTCACCCATGGGTACAACAATTTATTAAATCCCAAGAACCCGGTATATCAAATGTTTTTTCACCTAAACAAAATCTTGACTGGTCAAATGTGGTTAGACCAAGGAGCTCCTCCTTGTTTTCTCAAATAAATACTGAAGATGGCCCTAAACAAGTTTGGACAACTTTTGGTCCAGATCAAATTGATTTGAATTGGCATAATCCAAAAATGACTCTTGAGTTCTTAAATCTAATTATTACTTATTTATCTAATGGAATTAAATGGTTCAGGCTTGATGCTGTAGGTTTTGTTTGGAAGGAATCAGGGACAACGTGCTTGCATTTACCAAAAGCACATTCAATTGTGAAACTTTTAAGAGTTCTTTTAAATAATCTTCTTGATAAGGGAGTTTTAATAACTGAAACTAATGTTCCTCAGAAGGAAAATTTATCTTATCTGATACCTGATGATGAAGCCCATATGGCATACAATTTCCCATTGCCTCCTCTTCTCTTAGAAGCAATTATTACTTCAAGAGCTGATATTCTAAACTCATGGATTTTTGATTGGCCAGAATTAACTGATGATACTACTCTTTTTAATTTCACTGCATCGCACGATGGTGTTGGGCTAAGAGCTCTTGAGGGTTTAATGAACGAGCAGAGAATAAAAGATTTATTAATTAATTGTGAGAAAAGAGGCGGATTAGTAAGTCATAGACGTTTATCAAATGGTGATGATAAACCTTATGAATTGAATATTAGTTGGTGGAGTGCAATGGAAGACTCCAGTAGAGATGCTAAAAGATTTCAATATGAGAGATTTATTTTGAGTCAATTATTAGTAATGGCTCTGAAAGGAGTTCCTGCCTTTTATTTACCAGCATTACTAGCTTCAGAAAATGATATTAAAAATTTTTCTATGACAGGTCAAAGAAGAGATCTTAATAGAGAAAAGTTTAAATCAGAAAATCTTCTAGCCGTTTTAAATAATCCTGAATCTAACGCTAATAAAAACTTAAAGTATCTTCGTAGTGCTATGGATGTCAGATCAGAATTAAAGCAATTTCACCCTTGTTCGGAAATGAAATGTTTGTCTAAAGGGAGGAGTGATATTGTTGTAATCAAAAGAAGTAAAGGTCCTGAGTCTGTTTTTGCAATCCATAATATGACTGAAAATAAAATTAATTATCAATTGATTGATAATGATCTACCAAAAATAATTGATAATAATTTCAATACCAAAGATTTTTTAACATCCACCAAATACAATTGGAAAAATATTAGTCTTGATCCTTTTCAAGTTATTTGGCTTAGTGCTTTATAAAAATGATAGAAAATTCTTCTATTTGGGTAGTAAGTGATGTAGATGGCACTTTAATGGATCACTCATATGATTTAACACCTGCTAAAGAAACTATAAATACACTACAAAAATTATCAATTCCCGTAATTCTTTGTACAAGCAAGACGGCTTCAGAGGTGAGAGTTATAAGGGATGAATTAAATTTAACGGATCCCTATATTGTTGAAAATGGTGCAGCAATATATGGTGAATCTCTTAAAAGAGTTAATGGAGAAATTATTCTTGGAATAAAATACGAATTTCTTGAAGAAATTTTAAATTCTATTTCTAAGGAGATTGATTACAAACTTACTCCTCTTAATAATCTTAATGATCAAGAAGCTACCCTGCTTACAGGTTTAAAAGGCAACTCATTGAACTTAATGCGAGATAGACACTGGAGCATGCCTTTTTTAAATCCGCCAAATTATTTTGAAAAGAAAATTAATAACTGTTGTAAAAAGTTCAATGTTGATATTTATAAGGGAAATAGAATGAGTCACTTGTTATCTACCAAATCGAATAAAGGTAAAGCAATAAATGCTCTAAAAGAATATTCAAACATTCAAAATATTGAAATTATAGGTTTGGGTGATTCTCCAAATGATTTGCCTCTACTTTTAAACTCAGATATTAAAATTGTTATCCCTGGAATAGATGGTCCTAACTTAAATTTATTAGATCAATTAAAAGATTTGGAATTTACCTTAGCGTCTGAGCCAAATGGACATGGTTGGAAAAATGAAATCAATAAATTGATAAATAGGCTAGAACTAAGTTAGAAAAATGAGGGATTTAGATATTAATTTTCCTATTGATAAATTTGAAGATTTAATTATTGATATTGGTTGGGAATCCTTGGATGATTGGTTCAATTTTTGGAATAATAAAAGAAATATTCTTTCAATTGATCAATATTGGAATAAAAAAGTAAATGACGATTGGATTTGGGGTTTAGCTTTGCCTCTTTTATCTCAGGCTTATAAATTTAAAAATAATTTTTCTGATAGAAAAATTATTGGGATCTCAGCTCTTCCTGGGACTGGTAAAACAACTTTAGGTAAATGGCTTGAGGCAATTTCGTTAAAATTGGATTTCAAGATTGCTGTTATTTCAATTGACGATTTTTATCTCCCCTCAGATGAAATGAAATTAGCAATTAAGAATAACCCTTGGAATGTATCTAGAGGTTTTCCTGGAAGTCATTCTGTTAAATTAATGCATGATAAATTACTAAATTGGAAGATTAGTGGAGAGTTAAATGTACCCGTTTTCGATAAATCATTAAGAAATGGATTAGGAGATAGATCCTATTGGAGATCAGAAAAGCCTGATTTGATTATTATTGAGGGATGGTTTTTGGGAATAGAACCTTTATCTTTTGACATTGATGAGCAACAGTTTAATTCATTAAATTTGAGTCGCGACGAATATCTTTATGTATTAAATATACAAAATAATTTACATTCATATTTAGATGTTTGGAGTTTAATAAATAATATTTGGCAGTTAAAACCGTTGAAGTTTGAATATATGAATATCTGGAAATCAAATCAGGAAAATGAGATGTTATCACAGAAAGGAAGTGCACTTCAGGAAGAGAAATTATCAAATTTTTTGAGAATGCTAAATGTTTCTATACCTCATAAAAGTTTTGATCTTATAAATTCTTATGCAATGTTTTTAATTGATCAAGAAAGAAATTTAGTTGAGGCGGGATTAAATGATTAATATTTTCTAAATTTCTTTTTTTTCCGTAATTTTTTATACATTTTGTGTGAATATAAATAGTGTTTAATTGAATATATTTGTTGTTTTAGGATGGTTGAATTTTCCTACAAAAATGAAGGTTCTAGGATGGTTGTTTTGAGATGTATTGGCCCGTCAAACTTTTTTTTAGAGAGAGTTTTATTTCCCACGGACATTCTAACTTTTATGGCTCCAAATGATTCAAGAGTTGAAATCTGGGGAAATGAATTATATGGCCCTAAATTAGAAGAAAGAATAAGAATATCATCTGAGAGTGAGGATTCTTCTCTAGTTGCCTAGAAAAGAACTTTTATAATTGTCTTCGAGTCCATATTTTTTACATTTACCTATTTTTTATTGATATTATCTAACTAGTTTTAGTTTTATTGATGAATTATTTTTCTTCATTTGCAATTGGAGGCTTTGTACCGTCTGCTGCTATTGCTGGTGTTTTACTTTTAATTGGTTTGGGTGCATTCTTTTATCTTGGTATCAAAGGTCCTACTGATTATTAAGCTGAATTTAGTTATCAATTGGTTATTGTAATTTTTTTTATAACCTTATTAATTCAACAATTTAATTATGGATTTAACCACTATTCTATTTATATTGAGTCTCCCCTTCGTTTTATTAACAGTCTACTTTGGCACGAAAAATGACTTTTACGAAAGTGAAAATTATAAAGGTGATGGCTGCGCTCATGATGTGAAAAGGTAGAATTTTTAATTACTACCGCTAAATACACAAGTCCATTTACTATCAAATTGCCAGACTGGTTTATATATTTCTTCCGATATTTTATTACCTGCTTTTCTACAAGTATCCAAGTCCTTCATAGGAATCGAATGTAATGATGGACTTGTTATTCCACTTACTTCGGGTCTACCCCCTGGCCCTTGTCGATATGTTCCTATTACTAACCAATAGTTAGCCTTTACAGAATCAGAAAAAAAGAATAGTGAAAGAAGAAAAAATAGTATTAAGGTAAATTTTTTTTTCATTTTTTTATATTACCTTTTACTTATTAAATGTAAATTGAATTTTTTTAAATTGCTATTAATTAAATAAGGATTTATATAAGTATTTGGAATATTTAGAATTTTTTTTATATGGCTTAATTCAAGGTTTAACAGAATTTATTCCTGTAAGTAGCACTGCTCATTTAAAAGTCATATCTCTTGTTTTAGGGATAGATGATCCAGGCTCCTCATTATCTGCAATAATTCAAATTGGTAGTATTTTTGCTTTACTTTGGTATTTTAGGAAAGATATTTTTAAATTAAGAATTCAATCTGCAAATAACTTTTTGGATTATTTCTTACATAAAAGGTTATTAAGATCTATTTTTATTGGAACTGCCCCAATTGTCTTGCTTGGTGGGAGCATAAAATTATTTGCACCTTATTTTTTTGAAGAGGTTCTTCGTTCAAATTTATTAATAGCTTTAGTTTCTATCTTAATGGCTATTTTTATGTATATGGCAGAAATATCGAAAAAAGGTTCCAAAAATTTAAAAAATCATACCAACTCAGATAGTTTTTTGATAGGTATTTCTCAAGCTTTGGCAATTTTCCCTGGTATTTCAAGATCTGGCGTTACTCTCTCTACCGCTTTACTCTCAGGTTGGGAAAGAGTTGATGCTGCAAAATTCTCCTTTATTTTAGGCATACCTGCGATCTCTATTGCTGCAATTGTTGAGTTAATTTCTTCTTATGGTGAATTTTCCTCTTTTAGTTTCTTACCTTTAGTCTTGGGACTTTTGACTACATTTGTATCTTCCTTATTTGCTATCGATTTCTTATTAAAGTATTTTTCTTCAAATGGTTTGAAAATATTTATCATCTATCGAGTAATTTTTGGTGTTGTAATTCTTTTGAATTTATAATTGGATCAAAAAGATTTTTTTGCAATTGTGTTAAGGTTTTAAAAAATTCTTTCTAATGAACATTTTTATATCTTTCCAATTAGGTGAAGTGGAAGTTTCAAATCTTACTATATTGGTTTTAGCTTTTTTTTCTTCTTTTACATTTATAGCAGTAGGCATAAGTTCATATAAACTATACAAATCTCTTATAAATGAAGACGATAAGTAATCGGAACGGCGGGATTTGAACCCACGACCCCCACTACCCCAAAGTGGTGCGCTACCAAACTGCGCTACGCCCCGTATCTTTACTATAAAGATTAGATTGATTTAAATGTTATTCCTTATAGGATTGTTATCAGATCTCAATACACACTTGTCAATTTCCCAATTAAAGTTTTCCCATATATGGTTTTCTAATTTATAGTTGCTCCCAGGAAAAACTCCTAACTCAACTTTTGTAGGTGAAGCGGAACAATACTGCCTGCTTCCAGCTGATGCGAGGTATTGCTGATGGTATTGTTCTGCATAAAAATATGAATCAATCATTTTTATTTCCGTTTCAATTAAACCAAGATTTTTTTTTCTAAGTTCCGTTTGATATTGTTCCTTACTGGCTAATATAGTTTTAATATTATTTTCATTTTTGTAATATATTGCTGATCTATATTGTGTTCCCATATCGTTACCTTGCCTGTTTTTTTGTGTAGGGTCATGACATTCCCAAAACATTTTTAATAAATCACTTACATCTATTTCCCTTTTATCCCATATAACTCTTACAACTTCTGAATGGCCAGTTAAGCCGGAACATACTTCATAATAAGTTGGATTATTTTTTTCACCTCCAGCATAACCTACAGAAGTTGTGACGACTCCAGGAAGTTTCCAAAAACATTTTTCAGCTCCCCAAAAACAACCACATCCAAAAATTATTTCATCTTCTTCAATATTAGGATCTTTTTTGATGTCTGTTCTTAATATTCTATGTAATGAGTAAGTATCATTAGTTAAATTTATCTCCTCATTATTCATAATGTTTTGCAGGAATTTAAACATAATTAAATTTTTTCATTATAAGTAAAAAAATTACTTTTAGCTCTTAACAATTCTAGTAGCTAATTCTCTTTCCCAAAGTTGTTTATATAGCCCGTTCACTTTTACTAAATCTTTATGAGTACCTTCTTGTACTATTTCTCCTTTATCCATCACTAAAACCCTATCGCAGGTAGCTGCAACAGAAAGTTGGTGACTGATCATTATGATTGTTTTATTACTTCTATCACTCATTTCATCTATTATTCTTGCAGCTGTTTTATTGTCTACGCTTGCTAAAGCATCATCAAGAACAACAATAGGAGAATTGACAAGAAGTGCTCTACCTAGTGCAGTTCTTTGCCTTTGTCCACCACTTAGTGTAATACCTCTTTCACCAACAATAGTTTTAAATCTTTCTGGAAAACTATTGATATCATCAATCAATCCAGCTTTTGTAGCACTTTCTTTGACTAAATATTTAGAAGCTTTGGGTTCTCCGAAACTTAAGTTTTCTGAGATTGTAGAAGTAAATAAGAATGCTTCTTGAGGAACGATTGAAATATTTTTTCTAAGATCACTTAATTTTAAGGATTTTATATCAATTCCATCTAAAAATAATTGATTATCTGGAATTTCAATAGTCCGTCCTAGAGACTTTGCTAAGGTTGTCTTACCACAACCTACTGGGCCAACTATTGCAATAAGTTCTCCAGGATAAATTTTAAAATTGAGACCATTTAATGAATTAAATATTGATCCTGGATACTTAATTGTTAAATTTTTGGCTTCTAAGAATCCTTTAACTTTTCTTTTTAAAAATTTAGTTTCTGCTCTATCTACAATATTCGGATTGTTTTGAAAGATTTCTTCAACACGATCTAAACTTACTTGACCAAGTTGAAAAGTATTTAAGGTAAAACCTAATAGAGCTGTTGGGAAGACAAGTCTTTCTACGTAGAGAATTAGAGCTACTAAACCACCTATCGAAATAAATCCACTCTCTAATTGAAAAGTTCCTAGTGATAATAAAATCAATAACGAAATTGAGGAAATCCCTTGTAACAAGGGGAATAGAGTGCTCGCTGTTCTTGCAAGTTTTATCGCTGAATTTCGATAGTTATTGTTGATTATATTAAATTCTTTTTTCTCAGCATTCTCTTGGGCATAAATTTTAATGGCGCTTATACCAGATAAATCTTCTTGAATTAGATCACTAAGTTTTGATAATGATTCTTGTTGAGCTTTCCTTTGTTTAACCATTCTGCCACCAAATAGACTTACAATTCCTAGGATTAATGGAAATATCATTAAAGCTGATATTGTTAATGTCTTATTAATCGAAAACATTGAAGGAATAGTGAATGAATAAGCTAAGACAATGTTGCACAAGCTTAAAACTGTAAAACCTAAGAGTCTTCGTATGTTTTCAACATCACTTGTTGCTCTACTAATTATGTCTCCACTTCCTTTTTTTTGAATCCATTCTGGGTCTTGAATAAGTAAATGGTCAAAAAGTTTTTGACGAAGATTTACTTCTACTTTTCTTCCTATACCGAAGACTATCTGTCTTGAAAATAATCTTATTAAACCCATACATGTAGCCAAAAATATTAACCATAAAGATTTAGAAATAACAAAATCGGAAGAAAAGCCCTTTTGTAATTGGTCAATTATATTTTTAACTTCTAAGGGTATAACAACACTTAGTACATTTACTATCAAGAGAGCTAAAGCTCCATATAAAAATTCTTTTTTGTAAGGTCTCAGGTATTTAGATATAACTTTAAAATTTAAATTTTTCATTTAATTTTGCCGATATGATTAAGATAATGTTTCATTTTTAAATATGTGAGCTAATTTTATTAATGATTCAGTATTTATTTATGAGTAACGAACAAACTCATCCATTACACGCAACAGACAAGATTATTATAGATTCTCTTATAACAAAAGAAAAACCAGAAGATCTTGACTTTATTAATTTAGCTAGATTAATAAACCGTTATACTAATTTCCCTGGTGAAATTGGAATTAAAAACGATATTGAAAAAATTTTAAAATTTTGGAAAATTACTAAAAATGAACTTTTTTCTAAAACAAAAAATATTTGGTCAAACAGCTTCAGACCTTCGAACACAAATAAAGATTTAGTTGGTTCAGGTTTTGATACTTCAAATTAACTTATCTGCATAATTCCCTAAAAAAATAAATGTCTTCAAATTTATCGAACGTTGAAATCTTAAATATTTTGTTAGAGGGGAGAGATCTTGATGATATAACTTCCAGATCGTTAATGAAAAGATGGCTTAATGATGAAATATCTGATGTACAAACAGGAGCTTTTTTGGGCGCTTTGAGATCTAAGGGCTGCACTGGAGTTGAATTGTCTTGTATGGCTGAGGAACTCTTAAGTGTATGCGAATTGCCAGTTGCAAGACCTAATTTGTACATGGTTGATACTTGCGGAACTGGTGGAGATGGCGCTAATACATTTAATATATCCACGGCAGTAGCATTTGTAGCTGCATCTTGCGGTGTAAATATCGCTAAACACGGGAATAAAAGCGCTAGTGGAAAAGTAGGTTCTGCGGATGTTTTGATTAATCTTGGTTTAAATTTAAATTGTTCATTGGAAAAAGTAATCTCTGCTGTCAATGAAATTGGAGTAACTTTTTTGTTTGCTCCAGTTTGGCATAGATCTTTAATAAAACTTGCTCCGTTAAGAAAGTCTCTTGGAATAAGAACTGTATTTAATCAACTCGGCCCATTGGTAAATCCCTTAAGACCTAACGCGCAAGTGTTAGGTGTGGCAACAGAGGATCTTTTAGAGCCTATGGGAAGTGCACTTTTAAAAATGGGTATGGATAGAGTAATAGTAGTTCATGGTTCTGGAGGCCTTGATGAGGCCTCTCTTCAGGGAGATAATAAATTAGTATTTGTTGAAAATGGTAAATTACGATTTTCAAGAATAAATATCTCAGATTTTAGTCATGAAAACATATCAAACGAAAATCTTGTAGTTTCAGATATTGATACTAACGAAGAAATATTAAAGTCTGTCTTAAATGGTTCTGGGCAAAAACCTCATAAAGATGTTGTTGCATTGAATGCTGCATTAGTCCTATGGACAGCTGGAATTGAAGACGATTTATATGAAGGTTTTAAAAAAGCTTTATCATCAATTAATCAAGGAAATCCCTGGAAAAAATTTTTACTCTTGAAAGAGTATTTATCTTAGGATGAATTAAAAATTTATGAATAATCCATACAAGAAAAATGCAAAAATAGTTTTAAGTAATGGAATTACATTCCCTGGATTTTCTTTTGGAGCTTCTGGTACTGCAGTAGGCGAAATAGTTTTTAATACTGGAATGACGGGATATCAGGAAGTTATTACCGATCCTAGTTATTACGGACAAATATTAACATTCACCTATCCAGAAATTGGAAATACTGGTATTAATCTTGAAGATTCAGAATCTGGTATGACTGTTAAAGGGATTATTGTTAGAAATTATTCCTCTAATAATAGTAATTGGAGATCTTCAAAGAATTTTAATCAATGGTTGCTGGAAAAAAATATCATAGGTCTTTATGGAGTTGATACAAGAGCTCTTGTTAAAATATTAAGATCTAATGGATCTATGAATGGAGTTCTTACCTCTGAAGATAAATCTGTAGAAAAATGTTTAGAGATTATTTCTCAAACGCCAAATATGGAGGGGTTAAATTTATCAAAAGAGGTTTCAACAAAACAAGAATATTATTGGCGAAAGCCAACAGAAACAAGTTTTGACATTAGAAAAATATATTCTAAGAATTTAAATAAATTAAAGATAGTGGCAATTGATTTTGGAATAAAAAAATCAATTTTAAATAGATTAGTCTCCCATGGTTGCGAAATTATAGTTTTGCCTTCCCGATCATCTTTAAATGATGTTCTAGATAATAAGCCTGATGGTGTTTTCTTCTCAAATGGTCCTGGCGATCCCTCCTCAGTTTCTGAAGGTATAAATTTAGCAAAATCTCTTATGGAACATGGTGAAATACCTATGTTCGGGATTTGTCTTGGCCATCAAATATTTGGTTTAGCTTTAGGCGCTTCAACTTATAAACTCCCTTTTGGACATCGCGGTTTAAATCATCCTTGTGGAAAAAATAATTTAATAGAGATAACAAGTCAAAATCATGGTTTTGCTATTGACCCTAATTCTCTTCCAAAAGATATAGTCAAAATAACTCATTACAACCTTAATGATAGCACTGTTGCTGGATTAGAAGTTATAAACAAGCCAATATTTAGTGTGCAATATCATCCAGAGGCAGGACCTGGTCCACATGATTCAGATTATTTATTTAAAAAATTTGTTTCTCAAATGTTAGAAAGATGTTGACATATTGCTTTATTTTGATTTGATAATTACATTTGATACATAAATTATTTGGAGGAATTAAATCATAGAAGATTTCCAGAAGCTAACTGTTTCTTTAAGAGGAAACCTTGATGTGAAAACAAATGTTATTGTTTTTACTTTTAAAGGGCAACTTGATGCCTTCTCAGAAAAACAATTTAAGACTTTTGTTACTCATAATTTAGAGAATGAGCTCCCATTCGTTATTGATCTTACGAAAATTGATTTTTTAGATTCTTCTGGTCTTGGTGCCCTTGTTCAGACTGCTAAAGAATGTAAAAAGTTAAAATTAGGGTTTTCAGTTGTAGGGAATTCGAGAGTTGCTCAAACCATTAAACTTGTACGTTTAGGAGATTTTCTTAATTTAAAGTCGAGTCTTGAAGATGCATTAACTTATTTAAAAAATTGAATTATTGGATTCAAAATTTGGTGCCATATGGGTCTCCTGAAGAAATAGGTGTTATTCAACTTGCTTGGCTAGGTGATTCGGTATGGGAACTTCACCAAAGATTGAGACATGTTCATTTCCCTTTAAAATCAAAAGAACTTCATTTATCAGTTGTAAATGAGGTAAAAGCCAAATCTCAATCAAAATCATTAAGTCAAATTGAACATCTATTAAATGCAAATGAAATGGATTTAATTAGACGAGCTAGAAATAAAACAAAGAGATTTCCAAAGTCATCAGATCCTACAATATATTCAAGAGCAACTGGTTTTGAAACACTAATTGGTTGGCTATTTCTGAAAGATCCTCAAAGATTATCAAAACTATTTGATTATCTTGAATTTAAAATGAGTTGAATTAATGAAAAAAATCCCCTAAAAATAATTATTCTGAAAATAATATTAATCAATACAAAAAGAGTTCTTATTCTGACAATTATTCTAAAAATAAAAATTCTTCTAGAAAAAATAGTAGATTTTCGCTAAAACCCAGCAACAAAAGTGGAGTTAATAATTTAAATTCAGTAAATAAAAATAAAAGTAATTTTTCAACTTTAAAAACACCAAAGCCAGTATACAAATCTAAGTTAGATTCTTTTAATAAAGTTCAAGATAGTTATCAAGAGCGTTCAAATAAAAGAAATTTTGATGATTGGATATGGGGAAAACACTCAGTTTTTGAGGCTCTTATTAGTGAAAGACCTATTAATAGGATTTGGTGTACAAATGAAATTTTTTCTTCTGAGAAATTTTATATCTTACTAAAGAACCTTAAATCAAAAGGCATCCTTATTGAAGAAGTTTCTTGGAGCAGACTTTCTCAATTGACATCTGGTGCTTCACATCAAGGTATTGTGTTGCAACTAGCTAGCTCTAAGACAATATCCCTAAAAGAATTAATCAATTTTTCAAAAAAAAGCTCAGCATATCCCATTATTCTGGCTTTAGATGGGATCACTGATCCTCATAATATTGGTGCAATAATAAGATCAGCAGAGGCATTTGACTGTAAGGGTATTATTATCCCTCAAAGAAGATCTGCTGGCTTAACTGGAACAGTTGCAAAGGTTGCCGCAGGAGCATTGGAACATTTGCCAGTAAGTAGGGTGGTTAATTTAAATAGGGCACTAGACGAGCTCAAGAATAACGGTTTTCTTGTTATTGGGTTATCTGGTAATGCTCAATTATCGATATCAAAGTTTCATGAAAAAACCCCATTGGTTGTAATAGTAGGAGCTGAAGATAAGGGCATTTCTTTACTTACTCAAAAAAAATGTGATTTCCTTTTAAGTATCCCTCTTAGAGGTAAAACATCAAGTTTAAATGCTTCTGTTGCTGCTGCAATATCACTATTTCACTTATCAATTAACTAAGTTTATTCGTTAGAAAAACTTTATTTAATCTTCTCTTTAATATTATTATTTCAATATATTTTTATGATTAATGAATATTTATTGAATTTTTACTACAAAATTGTATAGAATTTAACAAGAATTTAAGGTCTACAAGGCCTAATAAATTGATTAGACATTTTGGAAACAAACTCGGATTAGCTTGGTGGGCTAAAATTGAAACGGCAAATCCTAATGCCACATATTGGTATGGCCCGTTTCTTATGAAACGTAATTTAGAAGAAAATATTTTTTCTTTTATTAAAGATCTTTCTGATGAAGGTTCTACGGATATTAAACATAGTTTCGTTCGTTGCAAAAAAGAAGAACCATTAACTGTTTGATAATCTTTAAAACTAGTGAACAACATAAGATATGAATTTTAATTCTTTAAGAAAGGAAATTAATAGTGGAAATGCTTCTGTTAAAGAATTAATAAATGATTTTTTTTCAAAAATTGATTCCAAAGATCCTGAAATAAATTCATACATATGTCTTACAAAACATATTGCATTTGCTCAAGCAGAAAATATAGACAAGTTATTACAAAATAAAGAAATACTTCCTCCTCTAGCAGGAATGCCCATAGCTATTAAAGACAATATTTGTACTAAGGGTGTTACTACTACTTGTGCAAGTAAAATGCTCAAAAATTTTATTGCACCCTATGAATCTACAGCCTCAAGTAAATTATGGTCCTCAGGTGGTATTTGTTTAGGAAAAACAAATTTGGATGAATTTGCAATGGGGAGTTCAACAGAAACTTCTGTTTTTGGTGTTACTTCAAATCCTTGGGATATTAATAGAGTGCCAGGTGGAAGTTCAGGCGGTAGTGCTGCTTCAGTAGCAGCTGGATTTTGTGCGGGAGCTATAGGTTCTGATACAGGAGGATCAATAAGACAACCAGCTTCTTTTTGTGGTGTTGTAGGTCTTAAACCTACTTATGGCCGAGTTAGCAGATGGGGACTGGTAGCGTTTGCGAGCTCTCTCGATCAAATTGGCCCAATTACAAATACTGTCTCCGATGCTGCTGAAATTCTTTATTCGATATCAGGTAATGACCCTTTTGACTCAACATGTCTTGATAAACCAGTGCCAAATTATTTGACTGATTTAAATAAATCTATAAAGGGTTTAAAAATTGGAATCATTAAAGAATGTTTTGAACACCCTGGCCTTAATTCGGAAGTTAGGAAATCTGTTCTTTCTGGCGTTGATAGATTCAAAACTTTAGGAGCTGAAATTATCGAAGTTGAATGTCCTAGATTTAACGATGGAATTGCAACATATTATGTCATTGCACCATCTGAAGCTTCTGCAAATTTGGCCAGATATGACGGAGTTAAATATGGCTATAGATCTAAAGAAGGGTCAAATCTTATAGATATGACTTCAAAAAGTAGAGCTGAAGGTTTTGGTGATGAAGTACAAAGAAGAATTTTGATAGGAACTTATGCTTTGTCAGCTGGATACAGTGATGCCTATTACAAGAAGGCACAAAAAGTTAGGACACTTATAAGAAAAGATTTTGATAATGCTTTTAAGAAAGTAGATGTTTTATTGACTCCAACTTGCCCAACCACTGCTTTTTTGAAGGGCGATTTTGTCAATGATCCACTTGCAATGTATTTGTCAGATCTATTAACTGTTCCTGTTAATTTAGCAGGTCTTCCAGCAATCAGTATCCCTTGTGGTTTTGATACTAAAGGATTACCTATAGGGTTGCAACTAATAGGTAATGTATTAGAAGAGAATAGAATATTGAATGCTGCAAATATCTTCGAGATTGATGCTCAGGTTATTAAGAACAGACCTTTATTCTAAATTTGTATTAATAATTAATTTGTAACCACAAAGTATAGATCTTTTAGAAATTTTCTTTATCTTATATATATAAATTATTTGAATATGGGTTTCGTTCCGCTTCATAATCATAGTGACTACAGCTTACTTGATGGAGCTAGTCAAATTTCAAAAATTGTAGATAGAGCTTCAGATCTTGGTATGGAATCTATAGCACTTACTGATCATGGAGTTATGTATGGTGTTCTTGATTTGGTCAAGAAGTGTAAAGATAAAGGCATAAAACCTATTATTGGTAATGAAATGTACGTGATTAATGGTTCTATTGATGATCCTCAACCTAAAAAAGAAAAAAGATATCATTTGGTAGTTCTAGCTAAAAATTATATTGGTTATAAGAATCTAGTTAAGTTAACAACAATTAGTCACTTAAATGGGATGAGAGGTCGAGGCATTTTTTCTAGACCATGTATTGATAAATCTCTTTTAAGAAAATATAGTGATGGTCTAATAGTCTCTACAGCTTGTCTTGGTGGAGAGATACCTCAGGCTATCTTAAAAGGAAGATTAGAAGTAGCAGAGGATATAGCTCTTTGGTATAAAAAATTATTTGCAGATGATTTTTATCTAGAAATACAAGATCACGGCTCTATTGAAGATAGAATTGTCAACGTTGAATTGATAAAAATTGGGAAGAAGCACCAAATAAAAGTCATCGCTACCAATGACGCGCATTACTTATCAAATATGGATGTTGAAGCACATGATGCTTTGCTTTGTGTATTAACCGGAAAACTAATAAGTGATGAAAAAAGATTGAGATATACCGGGACAGAATATATTAAAAGTGAAAATGAAATGCTTGAACTTTTTAAAGATCATATTGATGATGAATCAATTAAAGATGCAGTGAACAATACAGTAGAAATTTCTCAAAAAGTAGAAGTATTTGATCTGTTTGGTAATTATAGAATGCCAAAATTTCCACTAACCGAAGATAAAGATTCATTTTCTTTCCTAACAGAATTATCTGAAAAAGGTCTTTTAAAAAGACTTAAAAAAAATGATCTTACAGAAGTTGATGAGAACTATAAAAAAAGACTATCTTCCGAATTGAAAATTATAAAAGATATGGGTTTTCCAGATTATTTTTTAGTTGTTTGGGACTATATCAAATTTGCTCGAGATAAATTTATCCCAGTGGGACCAGGTAGAGGTTCTGCCGCAGGCTCACTAGTAGCTTATGCTCTTCAAATCACAAATATAGATCCTGTTGAGCATGGATTGTTGTTTGAAAGATTTTTAAATCCAGCAAGAAAGTCTATGCCAGATATTGATACTGATTTTTGTATTGATAGGAGAAATGAGGTTATTGATTATGTTACTAACCGTTATGGAGAGGATAAAGTTGCGCAAATAATTACTTTTAATAAAATGACCTCTAAGGCGGTTTTAAAAGATGTTGCAAGGGTTTTAGATATACCATATGGTGAGGCTGATAAATTGGCTAAGTTAATACCGGTTGTAAGAGGAAAACCTTTTAAACTAAATGAAATGATTGATAAGAATTCTCCGAGCCAAGAGTTTAGAGATAAGTATATTAATGATAATAGGGTGAAAAAATGGGTAGATTTGGCTTTGAGAATTGAAGGAACTAATAAAACATACGGAGTTCATGCTGCTGGAGTTGTTATTGCATCAGATCCTCTTGATGAACTTGTACCTCTTCAAAGAAATAATGATGGTCAAATAATAACCCAATATTCTATGGATGATATAGAGTCACTTGGATTATTGAAAATGGATTTCTTGGGTCTTAAGAATCTTACGATGATTGAAAAGACAGTTTCCCTTATTAATCAATCTACTGGAAAGAAAATTAATATAGATGAGTTACCTCAAAATGATGGTAAAACCTATGATCTTATTGGGAGAGGAGATCTTGAAGGTATTTTTCAGCTTGAATCTTCTGGTATGAAACAAGTCGTTAAGGATTTTAAACCTAACTCACTAGAGGATATTTCTTCCATATTGGCTCTGTATAGACCTGGTCCTCTTGATGCAGGCCTTATTCCTAAATTCATAAATCGAAAAAATGGGAAAGAAAAGGTGGATTTCCCTCATCCCTTTATTGAGTCAATTCTCACTGAAACCTATGGAATTATGGTTTACCAAGAACAAATCATGAAAATTGCTCAAGACCTAGCCGGTTATTCTCTGGGTGATGCTGATTTACTTCGAAGAGCAATGGGGAAAAAGAAAGTATCTGAGATGGTAAAGCATAGAAATATTTTTGTAGATGGTTCTATGAAGAAAGGTGTAAATGAAAAATTAGCAAATGATCTTTTTGATCAAATGGTTTTATTCGCAGAATATTGTTTTAACAAAAGTCACTCAACTGCTTATGGTGCTGTAACGTATCAAACTGCATTTTTAAAAGCTCATTTTCCTGTTGCATATATGGCAGCCCTATTAAGCGTAAATTCAGGCTCTAGCGACAAGATGCAAAGATATATTTCCAATTGTTATTCGATGGGAATAGAAGTTATTTCACCAAGTATCAATTTTTCTGGGGTTGATTTCACTATTAAGAATAATCAGATTTTATTTGGGCTATCTGCAATTAAGAATTTAGGAGATTCTGCAATAAGAAATATAATTGAAAACCGAAATAGTTTTGGAATCTTTAAGTCATTATCGGATTTGTGCGATCGTTTGCCTTCAAATGTTCTTAACAAAAGAAGTCTTGAATCTCTAATTCATTGTGGAGCATTGGACGAGTTTTCAAATGATAATAATAGAGCTCAGTTATTGTCAGACCTCGAATATGTTATTGAGTGGGCTTCTTCAAGAAATCGTGATAGATTATCCGGACAAGGAAATCTATTTGACTCTAAAGAAGAGTTTTCTAATGTTGCTTTTTCAGATTCACAATTAGCTAAGGTTGATGATTATTCACTTATTGAGAAGTTAAAGTTAGAAAAGCAGCTATTAGGCTTTTATTTATCTGATCATCCACTAAAACATTTAACTAAGCCAGCAAAACTTATTTCTCCTATAAGCATCTCGCAGTTAGAGGAAACTAAAGATAGAACCAAAGTCTCTTTAGTTGGAATGATCCCTGATTTGAAGCAAATCACTACTAGAAAAGGAGAAAGGATGGCTATAGTTCAGTTAGAAGATCTTTCTGGAAGTTGCGAGGCAATAGTGTTCCCAAAAACCTATGTCAGATTGTCAGAATTTCTTTTGACTGATACTAGATTATTGTTTTGGGGAACAATAGATAAAAAAAGTGATAAGACTCAATTAATAATTGATGATTGTAGAGAAATAGATAACCTTAAATTGCTTATTATTAATCTTGAAAGTTCTCAAGCATCCGATGTAAGAGTACAAAATACTTTAAGAGACTGTTTAATTAAATTTAAACCAGATAAAGGTAAATGTGGAATAAAGATTCCAGTTTTAGCTGCAGTTAGAAGTAAAAATAGTGTTACGTACGTTAAATTTGGGGAACAATTTTGTATTAGTGATATACAAGGAGCATGCAAATTATTAGAGGATAAATCATTCCAAGTTAATTTGAAATCTTTAGTTTCTTAGATTAACTATTTTCCTCATAATTTTGAGTTGCGGGTTTAAAGGCTGCTTTTGCTCGTTGTATATTCATTGGTATATTTTCAATACCGAAAAAAGTTCCAGGCTCCTTATCCCAACTAGCTGATAATATTCCAAAACTTAATCCTGCGAGACCTAATAAGAAAAACAAAGCTGAAATTGCAATTGTTGAGGAAGGAGGTATTTCAGCAATATTTCTTGTAACGATAATATAGCTAACAACAAAAACTGACATTCCTAATATTGTCGGGATTCCTGCTGTAAAGAATATTCTTCTTGCCATTCTATCAGCAACATATTTAGGTATTCCACTTGATGATTTCTTTGGAGTGGTTACTGTATTAGATGTTTTTTCTAAATTAGAAAAAGCAGTTTTTTCAGAATTAATTTTTTTCTTTTTATTTTGCGCCTTTTTTTTTGATTGCTTTTTTTTCATTAATTGAAATCATCCTCTGATTCCAATTTTCTTTACTAGATCTTGATATCTCTGAACGTTTTTGTCTTTTATGTATGTTAGTAATCTTTTCCTTTTACCAATCATTTTTAATAATCCTTGCCTTGAAGCGAAATCATGTATGTTTCCTTGGAGATGATCACTTAATTTCGATATTCTTTTAGAGAGCATTGCGACTTGAACTTCCGCTGAACCAGTATCAGTTGGATGTACTTGATGAGTTTCAATAAGCTTCTGTTTTTCAGCAGTATCTAATGACATAAAATTTATTTTCCTATTTATATGATACTACGTCATCTAGCTAAATTACTATTATCCTATCTAAATAAATTACTATTATCTTTATCTAAATGAGTCATAGCTAATTTCAATAAATTTTCAAATGATAAATTATTTTCTTTATTATCAAGTAGATCTACTTCTTTAATAAGAATTGGCAAAATATTCTTTATTTCTTTGTTTTTGTAATTTAATGATTGAAGGGTTAATTGAAGGTCCTCTATCATTTTATTAATTTCATGATCTTTAATGTCAAAATCGTCTTTGACTTTTTCTTCTTCAACTTGTATTTCACTTTGAAATTTACTTTTTAATTCTAGAATTAACCGATCACTCATTTTTTGTCCTACACCAGGTACGGAACAAATTAATTTTTTGTTTTGCGTTTTTATTGCATTGATAACTTCACTAATGGAAAATTTATTTAATATTCCCATGCCAATTTGAGATCCAATACCTCGAATATTTAAAATTTCAATAAAGAAATTTTTTTGATCCTTTGATGTAAATCCAAATAATAAATCTGAATCTTCTTTTTTAATATGTTTTATCCAAAGAGTGATTTTATTATTTGTTATCTGATTTGTTTTCAATTTGACAAATAAGGATTCGAGTATTTGTATTTCATATCCTAATCCTTGACAATTTATTAAAACAAAAAATTTTTGATTAGTTTGCCATAATTCGACCAACTCTCCATTTATCCAATTTATCAATTAACCACCATCCACCTGACATCCAATTAGCGCTCCTGCAGTACCGCCAGCAGGTACTGCCCAAAATCTATCTTTTCCTCTAGAGGAGGATAGCGCTATTCCAGCACCAAGAATGCCGCCAATAACAGAGCCCTCACTACAGTCATTATTATCATTTTCAGATTTACTTTGACCTCCACAAGGTACAACAACGTCGACTTCATAACTTTGAACATAGCCTGGGTTTGATTTCGTTCCAGGAATGTACTCCTCTCTATATTCAGTCCTTGTACAAGTTACTGACTTTGGGGTTGTTGCATTAACTTGAACAATAGGAGATAAACAAAATAATAAAGCTAAATAGAAAAATCTCACCGTTTTTTTTTCTCTTTCAATATTCTATGTCTTTTTGATTATTTTGGTAGTAGAAATAATAGTTCCTAATAAAACTAGTGAAGCGCCTAATAAAAAATTTATATTTATTATTTCACTAAAAAATAATATTCCCCAAATTGATCCGAATAAAACTTGTAAATAGTTAATTGTTGAGGCTTCAGAAGCTGGTAAATTTTTCAACCCTATAGTTAAGAAAATCTGACCTAATTGGGTAAATAAGCCAATGCCTATTATCCAAATTAATTCATTCCAATTTGGGGTAACCCAGTTGACTAATACAATTGGCAATAACGTTATAAAAGAAACGAGTGGAAAATATTCAATAATTACATAAACATCTTCAGTCAATGAAAGTTTCTTAACTGTAACGTAAGCTAATGAAGTGCAGATTGCTCCAAGAAATGCTACTGAAATCGAAACATTTTTAATTTCAACGTTTATATTTGATAATTGAATTGGATTTAATATTACTAATATTCCAATCCAGCCAATAATTAAAGCAAAAATTATATTCCGAGTTATTTTTTCATTTATAAATATTCCAGCAAATATAGATATAAAAATAGGATATGTGTACTGAATGACAGTAGAAATACTAAGAGGCATATTTCTTATAGCATAAAAAATACAAATTAAAGCTAAAGTTCCTAAAACACCTCTTAAGATAAGTAATGGTCTATTATTGCCCCAAGGATTTATATTTTTTAGATTAATTATGAATAATGTAATTATTAAACTTAACGATGATCTGAAAAATACTAATTCATAAATAGGTATCCTTTTATCAATATTTTTTACGCACAAAGTCATCAAACTAAAGAAGAATGAAGCAAATACTAAATTAAACTTATTTAATGAATTAATTTTTTTTTCTAATTCTGCGATATTTATCATTTTAAAAATAGTTTTATTGTGAAATTAACTAGATTCTTATTGAATTTTGACCTATAACAAATAAATCATTATTTATTTTTTGATAAGAGTCTAAATGGTTCATTCTATTCACCCAAGAACTATACAAGAGGTTAAGGATAAGGCAGATATTGTTGACGTTATATCTGAACATATTGTTCTTAAGAAGAAAGGCAAGGAATTTGTTGGGATTTGTCCTTTTCATGATGATACTAAGCCATCTATGACAGTATCACCAAATAAACAATTCTATTATTGTTTCTCCTGTGGTGCTGGTGGTAATTCTATTAAATTTTTAATGGAATTTACTCGTGCAAATTTTTCAGATGTTGTACTTTCTCTTGCTAAGAAGAATAATATTAATGTTGAGAATATTGAGGGTCCTCAAGTAGAAGCTTATAAAAAACAATTATCTAGAAAGGAAGAACTTTATAAAATATTAAGAGTTACTAAAAATTGGTTTAAGTCACAATTAAATAGTTCTCTTGGTGTTGAAGCAATGCAATATTTAAAATCTAAGAGAAACTTGAATAATAAAATTATTGATAACTTTGAATTAGGTTTCGCTCCAAATTCATGGAATAATTTATTTAATTATCTATCTAAGGTAGAAAAGTTCCCTATTAAATTAATATTAGATTCAGGTCTTGCAATTTCTAAAGACAATTCTGACAAAATTTATGACCGTTTTAGAAATAGATTAATAGTTCCAATACATGATATGCAGGGAAGAGTAGTTGCCTTTGGTGGCAGATCTCTTGATGGTAAGGAACCCAAATATCTTAATTCTCCTGAATCAGACATTTTTGAAAAGGGAAAAATGTTGTATGCATTCGAAAAAGCTTCTAGCAATATTAGAAAAAGAGATAAAGCTATTATTGTTGAGGGCTACTTTGATGTAATTTCTCTTCATTCAAAGGGGATCACTAATTCTGTGGCTTCTCTCGGTACAGCATTAAATAAATATCAAATTTCTCAACTATGTAGATGTACAGATAATAAAAATATAATTTTGAATTTTGATTCTGATAATGCAGGTATTCATGCTACTAAAAGGGTAATTAAAGAAGTGGAGAGCCTTTCTCTTCATGAACAAATTAATCTTAAGATACTTCAACTAAGTGATTTTAAAGATCCTGACGAATATTTGAATAGTAATACCCCTGAAGATTACTTTAATTTAGTTGATAATTCATCCTTTTGGATTGATTGGGAAATTGACCAAATCTTTAAGGATAAAGATTTAACTAAGTCTGAAATTTTCCAGAGTGTTATTTCTTCATTAGTTAAATTGTTGAGTAAATTGCCTCAATCATCAACCAGAACTCACTACTTACAAAAAGTTTCCGAACAATTAAGTAAAGGACAAGCTAGGTTGGCAATACAATTTGAACAAGATTTAAGAAATCAAGTTAAAGGATTTCGTTGGCATGGTAGATCAAAAAAATTTGAACAACCAAATGAAATTTCTAGGCGTGAGAAAAATGAATCGGAAATAATTTTTTATTATTTGCATTGTCCAGATCTTAGGCTATTTATTCGAGATGAATTTATCAAAAGAGAAATAAATTCTTTTAATACCAACTATATTCAAAATTTATGGGAAACTATTTCAAGAATTGAACAAAATAATTTAGGACTAAATTATTTAAATGATTTAAAACAAACAAATAGTCAAATTCTTCAAAAAGAGTTTTCTGCTATTAATTTAATTTCACTTCTGCCTGACTACTTAGCTCTTAATAATCCTGAATCATCAAATAAAATTAATATTTTTATTAATCCCAATGAGTTATTTCTAACACTTTTGAGTAATCCTAAAGATAATTTACTTGGAACTTTATCACTTCTTGAGAAATATAATTCTCTAAAAAGATGCAGACACTTGATCGAATCATGGGGATCTCAAAGATTAAAAACTTTAGAAAATTGTATATCTATTTTAATTGATAATCCTTCTTCAAATTCCTCAGATACTAATAAAGATATCGATGATCTTTTTAAGGATTTAAACTCAGATGCGATTAAATTTCAGGAATTATATTATTTAGAAAGACAACATATGATTTTTTTAGATAAACAACGCTGTGGTAATTTTATTGCTAGTTAATATTTTTCTTTAAAATTACAGGCAATATTTTTCTATCATATTTTTTACCTCTTTGGGTTTGTCTTCCAGAATATAGGCTTCTACTTCTTTTGCATAAGTCCCAGAAAAGTTGGATGTAGAGAATACTAATGCTTTTCTCTTACTTTGATGTAATTTTCCCTCTAAATTTTTTATATCTCCTATTGTTTTATTGTTATTGCATTTTTGTATAGCATGAGTAGCTTCATGTCTTAATGCTCTTCTTATTGCTAATTCTGTTTTGAAGTTATCTTTATTTGGTTTTTGTTTTATAGCTCTATAATTCGTTTTCCTTTTTGCATTTTCAGTACATATTATTATTTTATTTTCTTCAAAATTATATAGTCCTTTTATTTCTTTGTTTAAGAGACATTCAATTTTATTTTCCTCAACCACATAGTTTGCTTTTATTAATAAGTCAAGAATCTCTTTATCTAATTTGCTTAAAAATATAATGAATTCCATTTTATTTTGTTTACTTTACTATAGTTGGGATTTGTTCTATATCAGTTGTAGATGAGCGACTTAAGAAATTCTTATTCATCGTCCAACTTTGCGGCTTTTTTGTAATAGCCCATGTAATTGCATTGTTATTAAATCTTTTATTTAATAAATCAATCGTTCTCATAAGATTTGATGACTTTTTTAGGTCTTTCTGAGATTTGTAATTAATAACTGATTGCTGTAAATATTCGCTATTAGTTAAATCCTGCATTAAAACCCCAGCTTTTGAGAATTTGTATTCGGGATTATAAATTTCTTTAGATAATTCAACTACTATTTTTAAAATACTATTTGTGTCGTCCGTTGCATTTGTAAGTTTTCTGTGTACACTTCTTTGATAATTTTGACTCGAATATTTACTAGTTCTGGCAAATACTCTAATATCAGATGATTGTAAATTCAGACTTCTCATTTTTTCAGATGCTTTTATTGCGTGAGTCGCTAATGCTTGAGTTAAGTCTTCTAATCTTGTGACAGGAGTACCGAAACTCCTGCTTACCTGAATTTCTTTTTTTGAGTTATTTTTTTTTTCTATAGGTAGACATTTATAACCTTTCAGTTCTAATTGCAATCTTTTCCCTACGATGCCTAGTTTCTTGGTTATTTCATTTTCTTCCATATCTCTTAATTCTTTCGCATTTTTAATACCTTTACTTTGCAACCAATTAGAGGTTTGTTTGCCGACTCCCCATATCTTATCTACACTAATTCTTTTTAAATAATTATTCTCATTTTTGGTTCTAGCTAAATCAAATATTCCAGCTGAATAATCAATATTTTTAGCTAATTTATTAGCAATTTTTGCTCTTACTTTATTTTCTCCTATTCCTACTGTTATTGTAATTCCTAGATTCTGATATATTAATGATCTTATGTTTCTTGCCCAAGGATATAGATTTTTATCATTAGGTCTAGAAATTGAGACAAATGCTTCGTCAATAGAATAAATCTCTATTTCCTCACAGTAGTTTTTTAGTAAATTCATTAGTCTTCTGCTCATATCTCCGTAAAGCGAGTAGTTTGAGCTTAAGACTGCTATATCTAATTTATTTAATTTCTCTTTGATCTTAAAATAAGGAGTTCCCATTTTAATTTTTAAAGCTCGCGCTTCAGGACTTCTCGCAATGATACATCCATCATTGTTAGATAAAATTACTACTGGTTTATTTCTTAAATTAGGATTAATATTTTGTTCACATGACGCATAAAAATTATTAGCATCTATGAGAGCTATGGCATCATTACTTGAAATTCTCATGAATAGCTATGTATTGAATAAATAACCACTCCCCATATCTGTACATCAATATGGTTTTTAAAGCTAAAATCAGGATAATTATGATTTTCTGCTTTTAAATATAATTCATCATTTTTTATAGATAATCTTTTTATTGTAAATTCCCCATCTATCATTGCAATGACAATATCCCCTGGCTTGGCTATTAAGCTCTTATCTACTATTATCAAATCTTTATCTTTAATTCCTGCATTTATCATTGATTCACCTTTAACTCTAAGAAAAAAAGTGCTAAACGGATTAGATATTAAATGTTCATTTAAATCAATATTTTCTTCCGTATAGTCATCTGCGGGAGAAGGAAATCCTGCAGATACCGAATCATTTAATAAGGGGATTCTGAACCTTTTAGTAGTTGAATCAGACGAATCCAAGATTAAGTTAATAGTATATATGTACTATATAATAAAAATTAAAAAAATAGTTAGTTATTAAAGTTTTATAGATTAACTTTAGATTAAATCTAATCTTTTTAAGATCGATGGTAAGGAGAATTGTTAGATATAGAAACAGCTCTATAGATTTGCTCGATTAGAATTAATCTAGCTAATTCATGAGGAAAAGTTAAAGGAGACAAACTTAATATAAGATCTGAATTTTTTTTTATATCTGAACTTATTCCATCAGTATCACCGATTAAGAAATTAATTTTTTTATTTTTAAAACTTAAGAGAAAAGAACATAGTTCAACTGAATTAAACTGCTTCCCTTCTTCACTAAGGCAGATAATAATATTGTTATTAGATCTAAGATTATTTAAATTAAAAGTCTTTAACTCATTAATGATAAGTTCAGGCATTCTTTTTTTGTATTGATTAATTCCATCTCTAATCCAAAGTTTTTTTATTTTGCCAATGGCATAAATTGTTAATCTATTACTCTGAAGCATAAGTAAATATTAAAACAAATTATTCATCAAGAAGATAATTAAATTCATCGTATAGCTCCTCTTCTATTGTTAATTTCTTAGAAAAATTAGCTTTTCTAGAATTAATATTAATTTGATTAAGCTCACTTTTTCTTAGTGTATTATTGACGTTAGAAGTCTCTTCTAAAGAGTCTGAATTATCAATTAATGAATAAAAAATTTTATTGGGATCTTCTGAATTAAGTGGATTAGAGATTAAATTATCGTTGTTAGATATATTTGTATGGTTACTTATATTTTTACTTTCGGTATTTAAATTTTTATTTTTTTTAAATTTATTGAGTTTATCTAAATTTTTTTTTGATAAGCTCATGATATAAAGTATTAAATAAATTCATATTTAATTTAAACATATTATTTATCTTTTAGATGAATTCTAAAAACTATCATCAAAAAAAAAGATTTGGACAACACTGGTTGGTAAATAAAAAAATATTAGAAAAAATTAAAGAAATTGCTGTTCTTAATGAAAATGACTTTATTTTAGAAATTGGTCCGGGTAAAGGAGCTTTAACATCTAAGTTATTAGATTCAGAGATTAAAAAATTGCATGCGATTGAATTAGATAAAGATTTAATAAATTTATTAAATGATAAATTCAATAATAATGATAAGTTTTCACTTCAGCAGGGAGATATTCTTACTGTAAATTTAGATTCGATAAATAAGAAGATTACAAAAGTGATTGCAAATATTCCTTATAATATAACTGGCCCAATACTGGATATTTTCATAGGAAGATTGGGCATTAAAAGAAACTATAATTACGAAAAAATTATTTTTTTAATGCAGAAAGACGTTGTAGATAGGATTTTGTCAAAAGAGGGAAGTCCCAATGCTGGAGCACTAAGTGTAAGAATGCAATTATTATCAAAAATGAAAAAAATTTGCGATGTACCACCTTCATCATTTAGTCCACCTCCAAAAGTTTTTTCGTCTTTAATGGTTTTCGAACCAATTAAAGATGATTTAAGATTAAATATTAGTCTAGAAAAATATATAGATAAACTTCTTAGAATTTCATTTAATTCAAGAAGAAAAATGCTAAGAAATACTCTTAATTCAATACTTTCAAATGAAGAGATAAATGAATTAGCTGAATCTTCAAAAGTTTGTTTTAATTTAAGACCACAAGATATTTCAGTTGCCCAATGGATTAAGCTTGCAGAAAATTGTATTAAAATTAAAAAAAAAATTTAAGTATATGAAAGATTTAGCTAAAAAAAAAAATTAATATAAAATCACCTGCCAAAATAAATTTGCATCTTGAAGTTATTGGGAAAAGAGAGGATGGATTTCATGAATTAGCAATGATTATGCAAAATATCGATCTTTCTGATTATTTAGAATTTCAAATTAATAATGAAGGTTTAATTAAACTTGAGTCTGATTGTAATGATTTAAGCTTATCTGATGATAACTTAATTGTTAAATCGGCAAATCTTTTAAGGAAAAAATCAAATATAGATTACGGTGCGAATATATTTTTAAGAAAAAATATCCCAATTGGCGCAGGATTAGCTGGTGGATCTAGTAATGCAGCAGCAACATTAATTGGTCTTAATAATTTATGGGATTTGAAATTAGATCAAGAAACTTTATGTTCATTAGCATCAACTTTAGGATCTGATATTCCCTTTTTTATAAATGGTGGTATTCAATTATGTTTTGGAAGAGGCGAAATTTTGGAGAAATTAGATTTAACCCTTGAATATGGAGTAATTCTTTTAAAAAATCCAAATGTATCAGTATCAACTGCTGAAACTTATAAAAAATATAGTAATAGATTTTGTGATCAATATCTTACTGATATAGAAATGATTGAGAACAAAAGAAAAAATTTAAGAGATAATGGTTTAAATAACTTTAATTTTGATAATCAACATTTATCTATTAAAAATGATTTGCAGTTAGTTGTAGAAAATGAAAATGATTCTGTAAAGCAGGCACTATATTTACTTTCTAAATTAAAGAATTGTCTGACATTTTCTATGAGTGGATCAGGCCCTACATGCTTTGCACTCTTTAAAGATATAAAGACTGCTAAAAAAGAATTATCTGCAAATTCTAAATTATTTGAAGATAAAGGTTACGATTCATGGGTTTGCACTTTCCTTGAAAAGGGAATAACATTCATTTAAATTTTTTATATAAAATTCTATTGTGGATGATAATAGTAATGAGAATATTGAAAAAAATATTCCCGAAAAAGGACCATTAAATTTTATTGTAGGATCATTAACCAGTTTTTTATTATTTATATTTTTTTATTTTTTGAGTAATAAAATTGCAATTTATTTTTCAATACATAAACCATCTAATTCTTCTGAAATAGTCCAAAATATTTCTTCGAGTATTGACACCTTAATAATTGGATTATCTTTTTTGCTAACTTTTTCTTTTGCTTTTATAGGAATAGGACTTTTTATTGTATTTATACGAAGTTTTTTTCTGAAGAAAATTTGAATTGGACATATCATTAAGAAAACGCTTTCTTTGAATGTCTTTACATGATCTAGGACTCTTAATACTTTTGCTTTCACCTGGAATGATTTTATCAATATTACTACTCATTACCTTTGCTGAGGGAGGTTGAATTATTCAAAGTGGTAGGATTATATATGTGATTAATTAGGTAATTAATTGTGGCTGGAACATTATTATTTAATGCTTTGAAAGAGGCAATTGATGAAGAAATGGCAAATGATGTAAATGTTTGCGTTATGGGGGAAGATGTTGGTCAATATGGAGGATCTTATAAGGTAACTAAGGATTTATATGAAAAATATGGAGAGTTAAGAGTCTTAGATACTCCAATTGCAGAGAATAGTTTTACGGGTATGGCAGTGGGTGCAGCAATGACAGGCTTAAGACCAATAGTAGAAGGAATGAATATGGGTTTTTTGCTTTTAGCTTTTAATCAGATATCAAATAATATGGGTATGCTTAGATATACAAGTGGCGGAAATTATAAAATACCAGCAGTAGTTCGAGGACCTGGAGGAGTTGGTCGTCAACTTGGTGCTGAACATAGTCAAAGACTCGAAGCGTATTTTCATGCAGTTCCTGGTATAAAGATTGTTGCATGCAGTACACCTACAAATGCTAAAGGTTTAATGAAAGCAGCTATTAGAGATGATAATCCGGTTCTATTTTTCGAACATGTTCTTTTATACAACTTGTCTGAAGAATTACCTGAAGGTGATTATACTTGCGCTTTAGATCAGGCTGATGTCGTAAAAGAAGGAAAAGATATTACCTTATTGACTTATTCAAGAATGAGACATCACTGCCTCAAAGCTGTTGAAGAATTAGAAAAAAAAGGAATAGATGCTGAGTTAATAGATTTAATAAGTTTAAAACCATTTGATATGGAAACCATCTCAAAATCAATAAAAAAAACAAATAAAGTAATTATTGTTGAAGAATGTATGAAGACTGGAGGTATTGGTGCAGAATTAATTGCCTTGATAACAGAAGAGTGTTTTGATGATCTTGATGCCCGACCAATCAGATTATCTAGTCAGGATATTCCAACTCCTTATAATGGAAATCTTGAGAATTTGACAATAATCCAACCACATCAAATAGTTGAAAAAGTTGAACACTTAATTAGTGGGAGTATATAGAAAATGAAAAGAAGGCAAGGTTGGCTTTTTTTTATTATATTTCTACTTACTCTATCTGTTTATCTTTTAATAAATTATCCCTTACAGTTAGGATTGGATTTACAAGGGGGTTCCCAACTTACACTTCAAATTATTAAAGAAGAAGGTAAGGTAACAAGAGATGAACTTGAAGCAGTTAATTCGGTTATAGATAAGCGTGTTAATAATTTAGGAGTTTCTGAGTCTAATTTGCAAACCCTCGGTGGAGATCAATTGATTTTGGAATTACCAGGTGAACAAAATCCATTAATTGCTTCAAGGGTATTAGGTAAGACTGCTTTATTAGAATTTAGAACCCAAAAAGAAGGAACATCTACAGATTTAAAAACACTGCAACTACAGAGATTGAGTATTAAAGAATTAATTGAACAATATTCCTATGCAGAAAAAAATCAAATTGATGATAATTTCTTAAAAGTTATTCTAGATGATCTTAAAGATATAGAGCAGGAATTGAATTACTCATCTACTAGTAATGATTTATATGGGAAGTTAATTGAAATCAAAAAATATATTGATAAAGAAATTACAAATTTATTTATTAAAACAGATTTATCTGGTAAGGATCTTATTAACGCAGGAAGGAGACAAGAACAAACAAATAGTAATTGGGAAGTCCTATTAACTTTTAGTAATTCAGGAGGTGAAAAGTTTGCAGAAATTACAAAGTCAATTGCTGGTACTAATCAACTATTGGCTATCATTTTAGATGGTGAATCAATAAGTGAAGCCAGTGTTGGTAATCAGTTTGCTAGTACTGGGATTACTGGTGGATCAGCGACAATAAGCGGTAATTTTAGTGCTGAAAATGCTAGAGAATTAGAAGTGCAACTTAAAGGAGGCTCATTGCCATTGCCAATTGAAATTGTAGAAACTAACACAATAGGGGCTCTGTTGGGATCCAAAAATATTTTAAAAAGTCTTTATGCAGCTATTAGTGGGTTAATTTTTGTTGGGTTTTTTATGATTTTTAATTATAGAATTCTCGGTTTTGTTTCAGTTCTTTCTCTGGTACTTTATGGTTTTTTTAACTTAGCTCTATATTCATTAATTCCTGTAACTTTGACTTTACCTGGAATATCTGGTCTTATACTAAGCATTGGTATGGCTGTTGATGCAAACATTCTAATATTTGAGAGAATTAGAGAAGAATTATATGATGGTAATACTCTTACAAGATCTATTGATAGCGGTTTTCAAAGAGCTAATTCGTCTATAGTTGATGGCCATATTACAACTCTTCTAAGTTGTTTTGTCTTGTTTTTATTAGGAACAAATTTTGTTAAAGGTTTTGCAGCAACATTAGGTATTGGAGTCTTAATAAGCTTGTTTACCTCACTAAATTGTTCTAAAACTATCTTGCGATTTTTTACAACATATCAATCTTTCAGACAGAAAAATCTATATCTACCCAGGAATAATTTTTCATAATAAATTTTTTATTTCTTATATTCTCATGAAATTCAATCTTGAACTAATAAAAATTAAAAGAAAGATAATTGGTTTTTCAACTGTTCTTATTTTGTTGAGTCTTGTAGGAATTTTATATTCTACTTTTTATACTTCTTATAATAAACCTATAAATCTTGGGATGGATTTTGTAGGGGGAAATGAATTAAGAATAGAGAGAGTTTGTGAAGATGGTTGTTCTAATTTCTCCCCCGATTCAGTTTTAGAAAATTTAAGAGAGATCTCTAAAAATAAAAAAGTTTTAAACAATGTTAAATTACAATTCCAAAATAATAATAAATTAATTTCAATAAGAACACCTTACTTGAGTATCGAAGAATCAAATAATCTTATTACTAATCTTGAGAATATTATTGGGCCTCTAAATTATGAAAGTAAGGATTCAAGATTAATAGGTCCAAAGCTAGGGAAAAGATTGCTTATTAATTGTGTTAGTTCATTGTTAGTTTCTTTATTTGCAATATCTTTATATATAACTATTAGATTTGATAAACAATATGCATTATTTGCATTATTAGCTTTATTCCATGATTTATTAATTGTTTTCGGTATATTCTCATGGTTGGGGATTATATCATCAGTCGAGGTAAATAGTTTATTTGCAGTTTCCTTGTTAACCATTGCTGGTTATTCTGTAAACGATACTGTTGTTATATTTGATAGAGTTCGTGAGAATTTAAAATCAAAGAAAAAAGATGGCTATAACGAAACTATTCAATTATCAGTTAACGAATCATTTAGGAGAACAACTTTTACCAGTATTACAACCCTTATCCCTTTATTAAGCATAATTTTGTTTGGATCTTATTCACTATTTTGGTTTTCTTTGTCCTTATCATTAGGAATTATAATTGGAAGTTATTCAAGTATTTTGTTGGCTCCATCTTTTTTGCTTAAAGACTGAGCTTAAGCTCCTTATTTTATGAAAATGAATTACTATTTGATAATTTTATTTTCTTTAGTTTTAATAGATCTTTCTACTGAATTAAGAATATTATTTGATCATTTTACTTTTAGTTCACTATATTTTGCTATTGGTAAAAATCCATTAGCTTTCTTTATAATTTTTTCCTATCCATATTTGTATAAAAAATTAATTAAGTAGTTTTTAAATATCTTTAAATGATTCTTTTATTAAAACCTGTAGAACTACAGCTAATGGAAGCGATAGAATTAAGCCTAATGGACCGAAAATGAATGTAAATCCGAATTGCGATATTAATGTCAAGCCAGGAAGTAAGTTTGCTTTTTTCTTCATTATGGATGGCATTATTATATAGCTTTCAATATTTTGAATAATTACATATGCTCCTAAAACGGCCAGTGGTTTCCAAAAATTATCTAGTAGTGCAATTGAGATTGGAAATATCCCACTAATAACTGGCCCTATATTTGGAATAATGTTAAGAACCATTGCTATTAAAGCATTTGAGACGACATATTTAACGTCTAATATAGAAAGAACTATTAATGATAATAGACCTACTGATATTGAGCTTATGACCATAGAAAAGGTCCAATTTGCTAATGCGGTATTGCATTTTTCCAGAATATTTCTAAATTTGTTGCGATAATTTTTTGGAATTAATAGAAGTAAATTTTCTTTATATTGTTTTGGTTCAATAGAAATCATTAAACTCACTGCTAGCACGAATATTAATTTCAAAAGGCCTGAACCAAGATTCCCCGCTAAATTTATTAAATTTTTAAAACTTTCTTGAATAGCTTTTGCAATAGTTGAGGCATCTGGAATTGTTACTACATTATTTATAAGACTGAAAATATCAATAACATTATCTGATTGTTCACCATATAATAGAACATTAAATTTATTCAGATTTGTATTAATTAAAATATTTATTTTTGATAAACCATTTGGAATATCGACTAGTATTTCATTGAATTCTTTTATAAATGGAGGCAATACCAGGATAAAAATAGTAAATACTATTACTGATATAACAGTTAAGACAAGAAACAATGACAGCGGTCGGGGAATTTTCAACCCCTTTTGTATTTGATTACATAAATTACATACAATATTTGAAATTACTAAGGAACAAATTATTAATAGGAGAAAATCTCTTAGAGTCCAAATTATTAACGAAGTGATTAAGATTACTACTAATTTGAAATATGAAGAACTACTCAATTTTTAAAATATTCTACTTCTTCTCAGAATATCCTAATCCATTTGATTTGGCATAACTATTTGCAAATCTCATAAATCTATCAAAGTCAGATGTGTTCTTCCAAATGTATACTGCTTCTAAAAATATTGGTTCTCCATCAACAAACTTTACTTTAACTTCCCTAGTTAATATTTCACCTTCAGAGTCAATCATACGCATACCTGTGATATCACCATCCGTAATTGAAGATAATGCCTGTGGTTTTTCGAACAAAAATAAAGCTTGGCCAGTGGTACCATCCTTACTCCTAGTGAGTCTTATTTCAGGCACTACAGGTTCATCAGTTCCTTCATAAAATTGTATTTTTGCAGTTTTATTTGCTGTCATAATGTTAGTTTAATAATTCATCATTTTAGGAAATATTTTTCAAATTCGTTTGTAGTTATTTATAAAACATTATTTACTAACTCTAGGATACTTTCATCATATTTTTTGTCGGTTAAATCCAATATCTTTATATTTGTTTTACCAACCTTTTCATATTCGTAACATTTATCGTAATACTCTAGAACTGATTTGCAAACTAAGTCCCATCTCTCATTATTAATTGATTCGAGAGCCATTTTTGTTCTTTGTGGTCCTAATCTTTTTTTAATTCTTAATACAGATTCTTGGAGTTCCTCTCTCTTAAAAACACTATATGTATCTATCAACTCATCTAACCTGTTAGATTCGCTCCTTATAATTTCTATTCTCCTTGAATTTTTCATCTGATTGAAGAATTCATGGGGTATTTTGCATTTGCCTATATTTGCACTTTCAGCTTCAACAAAAATATTATTAGAAACTTTAAAGGAATTTAATTTTTCTGCAATTTTATTTTCAAATTGTTCATTTGAAGGTTGTTCTTTCATTCCTAAACCTCCAAATGTACTTCCTCTATGGCAAGCAAAACCTTCAAGATCAATAGTTTGATATTTATATTTCTCTAGTAATGATAATAATCTTGTCTTCCCTGTTCCTGTTTTTCCTCCAATTACTACTATATTAAACTTTTTTGAGAAACTATTTAATACCCATCTTCTATATATTTTGTATCCTCCCTTAAGTGTTATTGGTTTTAATTTATATTTTTCTAGTAGCCAAGCAATGCTTTGTGAACGCATTCCTCCTCTAGAGCAATATATTCTGATAAAAAATTCATTATTTTTATTAGGAATATTTTTATGAGCCTCAATACTCATGAATAAATTATCAAGAAAAAATTCCATTTTCTTTTCAAAAAAATTTAATCCCTCTATGACTGCTTTTTTTCTTCCTTCCTTTTTATAAATCGTTCCAATTGTAGATCTCTCCTCATTATCAAATAGTGGAATGTTAATAGAATTAGGCAGGTGTCCTTTATAATATTCACTTGGGCTTCTAACATCTATAAGTGGTCCTTTAAAACTTCTAAATTTCTCTAGTTCACTTCTTTTGAAATACATGGATAGTTTTTATTTTTCTGATTGATTTTTTAAAATGAATTACAAAGAACAAGATAACTGTAATAATGCTACATTAGATCTGATAAAAAAATTTGTAGATTCTAATCAAAGGAAAAGAATAAATTCATTAACTCTAATAGAATCTGAAGTCGAAAATATTTTTAATCTTGGCCATTCAATGTTTGATATCTTTGATAGTGATGGAGACGACTGGGCTGCTGGTTGGATATTGCAAGTTTTAAAAAAATTTAAACCTGAATTCTTTGAAAACTCCAAATTCAATAATTGGTTTAATACTTATTCAAATATTGATATTAATTATGAAGATTTGCAATTAATGTTGGTTGAGCAAAAATTTGAAGAGGCAGATAGATTAACAAGTTCCTATTTACGAAAATTAGCTGGAAAATTAGCTGAAAAACGTGGATATGTTTTCTATAGTGAAGTTAAGAATATGTCAGGTAAAGATCTAGAAACAATAGATAGATTATGGACTATTTATTCTACTGGTAGATTTGGATTCTCAATTCAGGCAAGGATTTTAAAATCAGTAGGAAAAAAATATGAATTAATGTGGCCGAAAATAGGTTGGAAAAAAGAAGGTTTATGGACTAGATATCCTGGATCTTTTTGCTGGTCATTGGATGCTCCTGATGGACATATGCCTTTAATAAATCAACTAAGAGGAGTAAGACTTATGGACTCCATCCTACGTCATCCTGCTATTGCAGATAGACATAATAATATTCTTTAAATTGAGGTATTTAATAAGTTAAAATTAAAACAGTATCAAAATATTATTATGTCCTTATTTCGGGGCAAAAATATTTTAAAAAAATTTTTAAAAAGACCAAAGATTAACTGGTCGAATTACGAATTCGAATCATCATTACAGTTAAATGAATTTGTCGATCAATTATTAGAACCTATCAAAAATTCTCAATCAAGCTATCTTATAAAACTTGGTTTACATGAAGCTCTGGTTAACGCTGTAAAACATGGAAATAAATTAGATCCTAAAAAAAATATTAGAGTAAGAAGAATAATTACTCCCAATTGGTGTGTTTGGCAAATTCAAGATCAAGGTAATGGTTTAGAAATAAAAAAAAGAGATTACAAATTACCAAAAAATATTAGTAGTGTAAATGGCCGTGGGCTATATATTATTAATGAATGTTTTGATGATATTAGATGGAGTAATAAAGGTAATAGGCTTCAGTTGGCTTTAAAAAGGTGATTTTTACTAGGGCAAGGTTTATCTACGTTAATTTCTTTTAACCATTTAATACTTTCCTCTATATATTCTATGGTTTCCTTATCATTACAAGAAATAATTAAATGGCATAATCCTGCCGAAATTAGTTCTGCAGATCGTTTATATTTATTTCCTTTATCTTTATGCCATTTAGAATGATCAATTTTTAATTTGTCATTAAGACTTTGAACAAGTTGAATAGTATCTTTATCCCAATAGGTCATAGAAGTTTTTATTTACTTTATAGCAGACCATACTTTGGTCATAAAAAATGAATTTGATTTCACATCTTTAAACCCTACATCTTCAATTTTAGAATCTATATCCTCTTTTATGTAATCACAATAAAAAGGCTCATGAAAAGATTTATAGAAGCTTTCCATTATAGATGTAAAATCAGGTGAATCACTTATTTGAATTGAATCAGCTAAAACTAATATCCCCCCAGGTTCAAGAACTCTAAAAAATTCATTTAACACCTTAGCTCTAATTGTTCTAGGTAATTCATGGAATAAGTAAACACATGAAATGCATTGAAAACTATCATTTTCAAAAGGTAATTCCTCAGCATTACCTTTTATTAACTGAATTAAATCTCCATCTAAATCTGAAATATACCTACTTGCCTCTTTTAAGTAAGAATCAGATAAATCAATTCCTGTAATTTTTTCTTTAGGAAATGCGGCTCTTAATTGTTTTAATGTTCGTCCTGATCCTGTAGCCACATCAAGTATTTTTATAGAACTTTTTTTTCTATCGCTAAAAATTTCAAGTCCTTCTTTTATTGGCTTAATTATTCTTCTCCTCATTGAGTCAGCACTACCATTGAAAAGTATTTCTACTTGTAGGTCATAAATACTAGCTGAAAAATCTGATAAATAACCATCTGTTTGATGATGAAAATTTCTCAAGTAATATTGAGGATAATTATCTTTATCTATTGATTTTGGAAGATCATCAAAGTTTTGTTTTCTGCGTCTATCCCATGTATTAGGCATGTCTAGCCAAATTTTAGGGTATTGAGTTAGATATCTAAGCCATGGTTCATCAAACAATAATTTTTTTGGATATATATTTTTTTCTGCATCATTCCAATCTTCTTCTCTTAAGATATCCATTGAATTTTGGATTTGCATTAGAAGATCCTTATCTATATCAAAATTTTCAAGCTTCGAATCGGGAAGAATAAAATTCATTAATCTTGAACTTATCTGCTTGTGTGCAAAACCTGCAATGCTTTTACTTTGTTGTAGCGTTTTATATGCAATTTTTGAAATAGATTCCCTAGCCATTTTTCAATTTATATATCTATATTCCAACAAAAAAAAAATCAATTTGAGAATATTTTGTGATATTTCTCAAATTGATTAATTTAAACTAATATTTCCTTTTAATTATGCATCGTAATACATAAAGAATTCATGTGGATGAGGCCTTTGTCTTAGTTGTTGAACTTCTTCGTATTTTATATCGATAAAATTATCAATAAAATCTTCTGTAAATACTCCACCAGCTAATAGATAATCCTTATCTGCTTTTAGCGCATTAAGTGAATCATTTAGAGATGAAGGTACTGTATCAATTTTCGCAAGTTCTTCAGCTGGAAGCTCAAATAAATCTACATCTACTCCATCACCAGGATCAATTTGATTTTTAATTCCATCAATACCAGCAAGCATCATTACAGAGAATGCTAAGTAAGGATTTGCAAGTGCGTCACCTGATCTGAATTCTAATCTTTTAGCTTTAGGGCTTGGACCTGTTAGAGGTATTCTTACTGCAGCTGATCTATTACCCTCAGAATAAACTAGATTTACAGGTGCTTCGAATCCTGGAACCAATCGTTTATAACTATTTGTAGTTGGGTTGGTAAATGCTAGGAATGAAGGGGCATGCTTAAGTATGCCTCCGATGTACCATCTTGCTGTTTGAGATAAATTTGCATATGCTCCTTCACCAAAAAATAATGGCTGCCCACTCTTCCACAAACTTTGGTGAACATGCATTCCAGTTCCGTTATCGTTAAAAACAGGCTTGGGCATAAATGTTGCAGTTTTTCCATATTTTTTTGCAACATTTCTGACAACGTATTTATAAGTCATAACGTTATCAGCAGCATTTATTAGCGAATCAAATTTCATTCCTAGCTCGTGTTGGCCGGCACCAGCAACTTCATGGTGATGTTTCTCTGTGGGAATACCTAATTCACCCATAAGAAGAAGCATCTCAGATCTGATATCTTGCGCAGTATCATTCGGCGCTACTGGAAAATATCCTTCTTTATATTGGATTTTGTATCCTAAGTTTCCCCCTTCTTCAATTCTCCCTGTATTCCACGGTGCTTCAATAGTATCTACACTATAAAAACAACCTCCTTCTTTAGAGTCATATCTAACATCATCAAATAAAAAGAATTCTGGTTCTGGTCCAAAAAATGCAGTATCCGCTATACCAGTTGAATCTAAATATTTTAATGCCTTTTGGGCTAAAGCTCTTGGACACCTATCATAAGGCTCTCCGCTTCTAGGCTCTTGAATAGAGCAAATCATACTAAGGGTTTTATGTTTATAAAAAGGATCTATCCAAGCTGTACTTGCATCGGGCACCATTGACATATCCGAAGCATTAATTGCTTTCCAACCTCTTATTGATGAACCGTCAAATGCTAGACCTTCTGTAAATGAATCCTCTTCTATCATGTCTGATGTAAGAGTTAAATGTTGCCATTTACCATGGATGTCTGTGAATTTTAAATCGATGAGTTCAATTCCTTCATCTTTAATTTGACTTAAAACATCTTGTGGAGATTTAGTCATAAACTATTGAGATACCTTCTATGAAATTAATAACTTGGTGATTCTTATTATGTATCAACCGTCACTTTTTTCAACACTAGACGTCTTCTTTCAGTGTTTCAAGTCATAACTTTAATAAATATTTACTTAATTATTTAAATTGAATTAATTTCTTTAAATAATTATCGCTTAAGCGACGATATTAGTTTAATTTAAAGGTAATTGAATGTAATGCTTTGACAGAAGCAAAACTTATTCCGGCTTTAAATAAAGAGGATTTATCTCATTTCTCAAAGACTTATGTTCCCTCTAGACTTTTATTAGGTCCTGGCCCTTCAAACGCGCATCCAGAAGTTCTAAATGCTCTTTCCTTAAATCCAATTGGTCACTTAGATGAAGCATATATTTCATTGATGTCTGATGTTCAACAACTTCTAAGATATACCTGGCAATGTAATAATCGTCTTACACTTCCAATGAGTGGTACTGGTAGTGCAGCTATGGAAGCTTCAATTGCTAACTTTATAGAGGAAGGAGAAAAAATTCTTATCGCTAAAAAAGGATATTTTGGAGACAGACTTGTTGATATGGCAACTAGATATAAAGCAGATGTATCTGTTATGGAAAAACCTTGGGGTGAATCCTTTTCTTATGAAGAAATTAAGTATGAAATAGAGACTAAAAAACCAGCTATATTTGCAATTGTTCACGCTGAAACATCTAGTGGGGTTTTACAACCTCTTAATGGAATTGGTGATTTATGTAGAAAAAATAACTGCTTGTTTTTAGTTGATGCAGTTACTTCCCTTGGAGCTCTAGAACTATTGATAGATGAATGGAAAATAGATTTAGCGTATAGTTGTAGCCAGAAAGGATTAAGCTGCCCGCCTGGACTTAGTCCTTTTACAATGAATAAGAGAGCTGAAGATAAACTAAGTTCAAGAAAAACAAAAGTTCCTAACTGGTATTTAGATTTATCTCTTTTAAATAAATATTGGGGTTCTGATCGCGTTTACCATCATACTGCCCCTGTAAATATGAATTTTGCTATTCGAGAAGGTTTACGATTAATTGCAAATGAAGGTTTAGAGAATATTTGGTATAGGCATAATATTAATGCAAAGAAACTTTGGAAAGGTTTAGAAAGTCTTGGAATGGAATTACATGTATCAGAGGATTATCGATTGCCAACTCTTACAACAGTTAAGATCCCACCTGCAGTTGATGGAGATGGTTTTAGAAATCATCTTTTAAGAAACTTTGGAATAGAAATAGGAAATGGACTTGGAGAACTGTCTGGTAAGGTATGGCGCATAGGATTAATGGGCTTTAACTCAAGTGAGGAGAATGTAGACAGATTATTAAACCTATTTGATACTGAGTTAAAAAAATATGCTATTTTTGAGTCCTCAACTTTTTAAACCATAATTGTAAAATTTTACTGCATTCGTCTTCTAAAATACCTCCTACGATTTCCATTTTGTGATGAGAACTTTTATGCTTTGACAAGTCAATTGAGCCGCCTAATCCACCTCTTTTCTTATCGTAGGCACCAAAAACAACTTTACCCATCCTTGCTTGAATAAGTGCCGATGCACACATGGTACATGGTTCTAAATTTGTGATGATAATACATTCATTAAATCTCCAATCATTTTTTATTAGAGATGCCTGCCTTAGTGCCATAATTTCAGCATGACCTAATGGATCATTATTTATATTTCTCCTGTTAACCCCTCTTCCAATACATCTTCCTTTCTCATCTAAAATTATTGAACAGATTGGTAACTCAACTTTTCCAATTTCTTCTGATCTTCTTAAAATAGAGTTCATCCATCTTGAGTATTTTAAAATATTTATTCCTTTCTGTTTATCATAATTACTATTTACATTTTCAAAAATATACCTCATTTACCAATATTAAGAATAAACTTATTAATAGATATCTTATCTGATGACTGAAGATTTAATTAATAAAAAAGATAAATACTTCCCTTCGTATTTAGGGACTAACGATAACTTAATTACTCTCCTAAATAATACAACTCAAATTCTTTGTGATTGGTTCTCAAAAGCCGATAAAAATGGTCCATTACCTTTTGATGAAAGTTTCAAGTGCATTATGCCTGCAGAAAATGGTAACTCTGAAGAAGATTTGTTTTCTGAGATTGAATCTCTTTTGAATAATTCATTTAATCCAGTTCATCCTGGCTCATTAGCTCACCTTGATCCCCCTCCTTTAATTTTCTCTATTTTAGGAGATTTAATTGCTGCTGGTATAAATAATAATCTTCTTGCTTACGAGTTATCACCAAGTGTAACTTTGCTTGAGGAATCATTATGCAAATGGTTTGCCAATAAAATAGGGTTTAATGATTTCTCAGGAGGTATAGCTGCTAGCGGAGGTACATTAAGTAATTTGAATGCACTTATAGCAGCTAGAAATAATGCTGGATTAGATACAAATCCTAATTCTGTATTACTTGTTAGTGAAGATGCTCATTCTTCCTTCGTTAAATGTATGAGAGTAATGGGTCTTGATACTAAGAATCTTGTCAGGATTAAAACTGATAATCAAGGTCGAATGGATATAAACGATCTCAGAAAGTCTTTAGATAATTGTTCAATAGAAAATAAAAAAATATTTGCTATTGTTGCCACCGTTGGGACAACTGTAAGAGGAGCTATTGATCCTATTGAAGAAATAAGTGAAATCTGTAAACAAAGAAACATATGGTTACATATTGATGGTTCAATTGGAGGGATTTATGCCATAACATCTATTCCAATAGAAGGTTTAAATAATATTAATCAGGCTAATTCGATAACGATAAATCCACAAAAAATAATTGGCATTACAAAGACTTCATCTTTGTTATTGGTTTCAAATATGAGTACTTTAGAAAATACTTTTAATACTGGACTACCATATTTATCATCTAAAGAAAATATAGTAAATAGAGGAGAAATAGGCATACAAGGTTCTAGACCTGCAGAGGTCATCAAACTATGGCTTGGGTTACGTTTTTTAGGTCTGAATGGAATAGAAAATATATTAAAATCATCAATTAAAAGAAAAGATTTTTTTATAAAAAAAATTAATAAAAATAAATTTGATATATATTCAGGTCCTCTTCATATTGTTTCATTCTTACCAAAGAAACTTCAGCCAAAAGACTCTGATGCATGGACACAAACTAAAGTTAATGAACTAATTAACAATAATTTTATGCTTTCTAGACCAAAATTTAAAGGTAAATATTTTTTACGGGTTGTCATGGGAAATTACAATACAAAAGAATCTCATATTGAAGAACTTTTGAGACTTTTAGATGCTTAACTAATGAATATGGGTAGACCTAAAATTATTGCAATAGTAACAGGGTTTATATCTATAGCTATTTGTGTTGCTTACTTACTCTTAATAACTATCTTTGATTTCAGAACTTTTCTAAATGATCAATTATCCAATTTTACATAGTAAAAGGAGGCAAACTTTTATTTGATTTAAAATACTTTTTCATTTCAATTTTTGAAATAGCTTCTTTTACAAAGTTGTTTAATACGTCTTCTCTCTTACTTAATTTATAAATATTATCTACTACTTCTTGAATGCCTCCATCTCCCCAATCTTGACCATTTTTAAAATATTCAATCAAACTTAGTCCTACTATTCTTATTAACCAGCCTGCTGTAACTGATTGTATAGATTTAGATAATATTATTTTAGTCAAGCTTGTAGCTAAAGAAGAAGAAAGTATGGCGAGACTCCCTTTTAGTATTCCTTGTTTAGCTAATGTGCTTAGCAATGATGTTGCTAAATCTTTTGCATCTTTTTTTGTAAGCCTTATTTCATATATTTTTGATAATTCCATTATCATTTGAACGTTTACGGAGGTAGTAGTAAGGAAATCAACAGCTGGTAGTGGATTAACTAGTATTACTCCTCCTGTTATCCACATATATTTATTAATAACTTTATTTGACATTAAATATCTTTGTTCTTGAACGAAATTTTTACTTTTAATACCTAACTTATTTGAGCGTAAAAGAATATTATCCGCCAATAATTCTTCACCATTATTGTCGAGTGTTTCAATTAATTCTCTAAATAAAGTTCCTACCTCTGGAACTATATTTAAAGCATCTGATTTTATGTAGTGGGATCGTGATGGTACGGCAATTGTTTGAACAACTGAAATATTATTTTTTTTGGCTGAAACTATAGAAATTATGTTTTCTTTGATGAGGTTATTTTCATCTTTAGACCTCAAATCACATTTATTAAGAACTATTATTATTTTTTTCCTTAATTTTAATAATTCTTTAATTAAGTAGTTTTCGTATTTATTTAGGTCCTGATCTAATACAAAAAGAACTAAGTCAGAATTTGATGCTTGTAAAATCGTTGCTTTTTCTCTTTCTTCTCCTAATTTAGATGGTTCGAATAAACCCGGAGTATCGACTATATTAATATTTCTTTTCAAGATTGGGATACGAATTTTATATCTATTAATTTGCTTTGTTGTTCCAATTTTTGGTGAAGTTTGTCCAACAATATTTTTCAATAAAGATCTTGCTATAGATGTTTTTCCTGAGGAACCTGTGCCAAAAAGAGTAACATTATAATCTCCTGTTTTTAATTGGGACTCTAGGATATTTTTTTGGTAATTTAACATTTCAACTTTTACTTTATCGTTAATTTTTTTATTAATTTTCTCGACACCCTCCAAACTTATCTTGGCAGCACCAAACGTATTTTTGAATAAAAGTGTATTCTTTTTATTTTTATATATAATTTTATAAACTATTTTTTTAAATAGTTTTTTATCAATTTTATACAAAATATATAAAACTATTATAAAAAATAAAAGCGTATAGATACTTACTATTCTTATTAATATAGAGAATAAAATATATAGAAATAATATATATATGAAATATTTTATATACTTTAGTTTTAAGTAATTCATATTATCGATTTTTTTTAAAAATGCTAAAAATTAAACAAATAAAACCAATGTTAATAGATATATCTGCAATATTAAATACTGGAAAATTAATAATATTTAAATTAATAATATCGATTACAAAACCTTTTAAAATTCGATCCATTCCATTACCAATAGTTCCACCAAGAATGAAGCTGTAGGAGTAAAGGTCAAGAGACTTTAAATTCTTTTTCCTTATTATTAAATAAATAAGTATTATTGAAAAAATAATACTTATGAAAGATAAAAATATTCTATTACCACTAAATATATTAAAAGCTGCTCCGTAATTTTTTACAAAGTCTAATCTAAATAAAAGGAAATCTTTATTTATAAATATATTATAATTATAAAGCATTAAATATTTAGTAAGTTGATCTATTAAAATAATAAATATACTTAAAGATAAAAAATATAATTTTGTTTGTATTTTATTAATCATTATTTGCCATTTTTAAAAGTTTTATAGGTTTAATAATTAGATATACTGGTAAAAGCATTAAAAAATGATACCCAATTTTACCTACAGTGTATTTTCCTAAATTATATAAAAAGATATTAAATTCACTGTAAAATACAATTTGGATAAAGTTGTAAAGTATTCCAGTTATATGCATCGCACCTATTGCTATAAATCCATATTTTAAAAAATTGCGTATATTTATCCTATTTCTAGTATTTAAATTATCAATTATTTTGATTAATGGATACACACCTAATAAATAACCAAAATTTGGAATGAGCAGATACCCTAATGAACCTCCTTGATGAAGGATAGGAGATATAAATAAGCCTATAAATATATAAATTGTGAAAGCTTTGTAAACTACTTTTCTATCAAACATTAATGTTAATAAAATTATAGCTGGTAGTTGCCATGTAATTGGCATCTCAAAGAAAACACTTGATTTATAAATGAATGGGAGTGGTAAATAAACAGGAATCATTGTAGATATTATTAATGATTGAATACTGACCACTATCTCAATTATTTTATAAAAATTGAGCATGATTATAAATTCTATTTATAAACTTCTTAATGCAACAATCGGGTCTAATTTTGAAGCTCTTTTCGCAGGTAAAACGCCAAAGATTAAACCTATTGATCCTGAAATGATCATGGTAGAGATAGTGGTTGTAAGCCCTACAGATGCTGGGAGTGGTGTTATAACAGATAAAAGAAAAACTCCTGATAATCCCGTTGTTGTTCCTATTAATCCTCCAATTGTAGATAAAATCAATGCCTCAATTAAAAATTGAATTAATATATCGGACTGTTTGGCTCCTATTGCTTTTCTAAGACCAATTTCTTCAGTTCTTTCACTAACAGAAACAAGCATAATATTCATGATTCCTATGCCACCAACTACTAAAGATACTGCGCCAATACCTGCTAATAGAAATGTTAGGCCACCTGTAATTGTAGTTACTATGTTTAATGCATCTTCTTGTGATCTAACTGCAAAGTCATCATCTCTTATTATTTTATGTCTTTGTCTTAATAAGTTAGTAATTTGAAATTTTGCGGCACTTGTTGCATTTTTATTTATCGCTTCCACACTAATGAAACTTAAACTTACACCATAGGTAGGGTCCTTCCCAGTTATCCTATTTACCATGGTAGTTAATGGAATATAAGCGTTTTTATCTTGATTACTTCCAAATACAGCACCTTTTGGTTTTAATATTCCGATAATTTCATATGTATGATCTTTAATTCTGATTTTTTTTCCAAGTGATGATGATTCATTTTTGAAAAATTCGTCTTTAAGATCAGGACCTATTACTACATAACTTCTTGCACTATTAACATCACTTTTTGATAAAAATCTACCCTTATCTACTTCAAAACTTCTTACTTTAAGAAATTCAGGAGTAACTCCTGCAATTGATATATTCAGGCTTTTAGAATTAGATTGCACTATTTCATTAGCCGAGATTTGAGGAGCAACTTTTTTGACTGTTGGGACTTGATTTCTTATTGCTACTGCATCTTCTATAACAAGGTTTTTTGGAAATGAAATACCTCTTCTTCTTGTGTCATTATTTCCAGGTACAATGAATAAAACATTTGCACCTAAATTACTTAATTGATTTTTTGCTAATGTTTGAGCACCCCTTCCAAGTCCAACAAGTGTAATAACTGATGCATTTCCTATAATTATACCAAGCATTGTTAACGAACTTCTCAATTTATTAGATACTAATGTTTTTGTAGCCATTCCTAAGGCTTCTTTTATTGAAATATTTCTAGACATATTTATATTTATCTATTCCATCATCATCTTCAATTTGTCCCATGTAAATAACGCCCTCATTAAGCTGCAGTGTGATAAGGTCGCCATTACTAATTTGGCGATTATCCATATTTTCTAAATTACAAATAGTAGATATCTTTTTATTATTTTTGTTAAACAATGCATAAACATCATCTACATTTTGATTCGTGACTATGCCCGCAATATTTTTACTCAGTGGAATATTTTTCATTAATTCCTCTGGTACAAATACTATTTCACCAGGACAAATTAAGGACATATCTAGATTATTTTTTATTATTCTTGCTTTACCTGTAACACCAACTTCCCCTATTGAAATTCCTCTCGATACAATTTTTCTTACTAAACCGACTTTTATTAAATCTGTAGAGCCGCTAATGCCAGTTAATGTACCTGCAGTTTGAACTACTAAATCTCCTTGATTTAAGATCCCCATCTCCTGAGCAATTTGCATAGCTAAACTAAAAGTCTTTGCAGTTCTTTCATCATTTTTAACTACTATAGGAGTAACTCCCCAAACTAGCTGTAATCTTCTGGCTACACTCCTCTCTGTAGTGGTTGCCAAAATAGGTGTTGGTGGTCTGAATTTACTTACATTTCGGGCAGTAGATCCTGATTTAGTTAGAGGGATTATAGCTCCTGCATCAAGTTGTCTAGCTATATTACTCACTGCTGCACTAATAGCATTTGGGATCGTACTAGGTAGGTTGCTCTCAATAGCTTTAAGTGGATAATCCCTTTCAATTCTTCTTGCGATGGTTGCCATCGTTTCTACTGCCTCTACAGGAAAATCACCAACTGCAGTTTCGTTTGAAAGCATTACTGCATCCGTTCCATCCAGAATTGCATTCGCAACATCACTTACTTCGGCTCTAGTTGGTCTTGGATTCGAAGCCATAGAATCAAGCATTTGAGTCGCTGTAATTATGGGAATACCTAATGAATTAGATTTTCTTATTAATTCCTTTTGTAATAGAGGAACTTCTTCAGCAGGCATTTCTACACCTAAATCACCCCTTGCAACCATTACCCCATCACATAAAGGTAATACAGCGTCAATTTGGTCAATTGCTTCAAATTTTTCTATTTTTGCGACTACGGGAGTTGAATGCCCATTTTTATTTATTAAATCTTTAATCTCGTTTATATCAGATGGATTTCTTACGAAACTTAACGCGATCCAATCAACTCCTTCAGATAAACCAAATTTTAAATCTTCTTTATCTTTTTCTGTTAAAGCTTTTACTGATAATTGAACATCTGGAAAATTAACACCTTTGTTATTAGAAAGAACTCCTCCTACTGTTACAAGACACTCCAAAAGATTAGCTTTTATATCAATTTTTTCTACAATCATTTCTATTTTGCCATCATCTAATAGTATTCTTTTCCCTTCTCTAACTTCTTGAGAAAGTTTGTCGTAGGTTACATTGGCAATAGTATTTGTACATTCAACTTCATTGGATGTCAGTGTAAACTTATCACCTTTTTTTACTTTTACCGGACCATCTTTAAAGCGCCCTAATCTTATTTTAGGTCCTTGAAGATCTTGTAATATTCCAATATCTATATCTAGCTTTTTTGATACTTTTCTTATAGTTTTTATTCTCTCAGCATGATCTTTATGATCTCCATGCGAGAAATTTAATCTAAATGTTGTCACTCCAGCTTTAATTAAATCTGTAATTATCTCTTCAGATTGAGTTGCAGGGCCAATGGTTGCGACTATTTTTGTTCTTCTTTTTAAATCAATATTCGACATATATGGATAATATTGCTAGATATAAATAAATTTACCATACCTAAAGTTAGTTATTTAAGACATGGATTTTAAAACTTATCAGACAAAAGCTAGAGAAACAGCACAATATCCAGATTTAGGCTCAAATAATATTTATCCAACTCTTGGTTTAGTTGGAGAAGCTGGTGAGGTGGCAGAAAAAGTAAAGAAAGTTATAAGAGATAAAAATGGAGTATTTGATGAGGAATCAAAATTAGGTATTAAGAAAGAGTTAGGAGATGTGTTGTGGTACATATCAAACCTCTGCACAGAATTAAATTTTAATTTAGAAGATGTTGCATTACAAAACCTTGAAAAATTAAAATTAAGAGCTGCTAAAGGTAAGATTAGAGGTTCTGGAGATAATAGATAAAATCAGCTATACCCTAAACTTGCATACTGGAGATTTGTAATTAAGTTTTGAATAACATTTAAAAGTAAAAAAGCTAATAAAGAAGAAATATCAAATCCACCTATTGGAGGGATAATACCTCTAAAAATGTTTAAATATGGATCTGTGATTGAAGTTAATGCAGATAAAATACCGTTACTCCAATCTATACCTGGAAACCATGTAAGTAAAATTCTTATTATTAATATGAATGAATAAATTGATAAAGTTTGGCCCAGAACTGCAAAAATCTCAGATAACATTAACTTACCGTAATTTCATCTATTCTAACATTTACTTATTATTGCTGCTTAGTATTACGGTTTCCTATTCTTGAAAGATATTCATTACTCACAGCAAATGTTTGAAAAAACTTTTCTGATAATGATAACCAATATGATCTACCATCTTTTTGCCTCCTTTTAACGATAAACTTCTTTTCTAATAATTCTTTAATATGATCATAAGCTCCTGAACCTCGAAGAAGTATAAGATCTGATTGCAGAATCTTTTTTTTGATTGCAATAGTTGCTAATGTCCTTAATTCCGATGTTTTCAAATCAGAAGGGAGTAAATCATCGACGAATTCATTAAGACTAGATTTTAGTTCAAGAGAAAAACTGTTATTAACTTCATTTAACTCTATAGCTGAGTTGTGATTAGAGTATTTATCTTTTAGATCATTAATTGCATCATTTATTGAGTTGATATCAGAATTAGTAATTTCTGAAAGATCCTTTTTTGTTATTGGTCTGCCTTTTAAATATAGAACAGCTTCTACTTTAGTAACTAGATCTATATCAGATATTGGCGTGGTATTCAGAACAGGTTGATTGATTTTTATTACCGAAATCATTCCTAATTTACCTTAAATTTAATCTGATGCACCAAGGAATAATTTATATGTATCGTTTTGAGTTTCATCCCAGAATTTATAGCCTAGAATTCGTACAAATTTATTCCACTCTAAAATTTCATTTCTATCGATTAAAACTCCAATCACAATTTTCCCTACATCAGCACCATAATTCCTATAGTGAAATACGCTTATAGACCAATTAGATTTCATATTATTTAAGAAGTTTATTAATGCGCCAGGCCTTTCAGGAAATTCAAATCTGTATAAAAGCTCAACAAAGTTTCTATTATCAATTTCTTTAAAATTCTTTGGTAATCTCCCACCTACCATATGTCTGAGATGATTTTTAGATAATTCATCTTCACTTATGTCAATAAATGAGTATTCCGAATTTCTAAATACATTTAAAAGATTTTTTTTATCATTTAACCCATAGACTTGAACTCCTACAAAGATCTGGGCATTCTTAGAATTCGACATCCTATAGCTAAATTCAGTTAAATTTCTATTATCAAGTAACTTGCAAAAATCAATTAAGCTTCCAGCACGTTCAGGAATTTCAACAGCCATCATTACTTCTTTACACTCACCAAGTTCTGCTCTTTCTGCTACAAATCTAAGCCTCTCAAAATTCATATTTGCACCACATGCAATCGCAACCATTTTTCTATTTGAAAGATTCGAATTTAAAATATCTTTTTTCATCCCTGCAATTGATAATGCTCCTGCGGGCTCTAGTATTGATCTGGTATCCTCAAAAACATCTTTTATAGCAGCACATATTTCATCAGTATTAACCCTAATCATCTTATCTATATATTTTACACCAATATCAAAAGTATTTTTACCAATTTTTTTAACCGCCACTCCATCTGCAAATTGACCGACAGAAGATAATTCTACAATTTGTGATGCTTCCAAGGATTTTGTCATAGCGTCTGCATCTTCAGGCTCTACGCCAATTATTTTTACATCAGGCCATATTTTTTTTATATATAATGATATTCCTGATATCAATCCACCACCCCCAACAGCAATATAAATTGCATAAGGTTTTTCCTTTAGTTGCTGTACAAGTTCAATAGCAATAGTTCCTTGTCCTGCTATTACATCAGGATCATCAAAAGGATGTATAAAACATAAATTTCTCTCTTTACTAATCCTTATTGCTTCTTTATAAGTTTCATCATAATTATCACCAAATAATATAACTTTTGCTTTTAAATTTTTTACAGCATTAACTTTTACTAGAGGTGTTGTAATGGGCATTAATATGGTTGCTTGACAATTTAATTTCAGAGCACTAAGTGCGACACCTTGAGCATGATTTCCAGCACTTGAAGTAATTACTCCTTGAGTAAGCTGTGATTTACTGAGCTTACTCATCTTGTTGTATGCCCCTCTTATTTTGAATGAAAATACATCTTGAAGATCCTCTCTTTTTAGAAAAACTTCATTTTTAAGTGTATTACTTAAATTATGAGCTTTATCTAGTGGTGTTTTTTTTGCTACTTCATAGACTTCAGCTTGAAGTATTTTTTCAAAATAATCATTCATATATATATTTTTAGCATTAATTATTAATCTAATAAAACATTACATGATCTATTTCAAAAAAAATACTCATTTTGCACCTCGGCGTTTTAGATTATATAGATACCAATTTATGTTAAATGCTTTTAAGTGAGTTAAGTCATCCAAATCAACTTCATGGCTTAACAGTTTCACAATTAGAGGAAATTGCTTGTCAAATTAGAGAAAGACATCTTCAAGTAGTATCTACCAGTGGTGGACATCTTGGTCCTGGATTAGGTGTAGTTGAGCTTACACTGGCTTTATATCAAACTCTTGATCTTGATTTTGATAAAGTTGTTTGGGATGTAGGACATCAAGGTTATCCTCATAAACTAATAACAGGACGATACAGTCAATTTGATTCCCTTAGACAACAAAATGGTGTAGCAGGATATCTCAAAAGAAGTGAAAGTAAATTTGATCATTTCGGTGCTGGACATGCAAGTACTTCAATTTCTGCTGCTTTAGGAATGGCAATAGCAAGAGATAGAAAAGGCGAAAATTATAAATGTGTCGCTGTAATTGGAGATGGAGCATTAACTGGAGGAATGGCATTAGAAGCTATAAATCATGCAGGTCACTTACCAAATACACCTTTAGTTGTAGTACTAAACGATAATGATATGTCTATTTCACCTCCAGTTGGAGCCCTTTCTTCTTATTTAAATAAGGTAAGAGTTAGTCCACCATTGCAATTTTTGTCCGATAGTGTTCAAGAAAGTGTAAAAAATATTCCATTAATTGGTAAGGATATTCCAGAGGAACTAAAAAATATTAAAGGAAGCGTTAGACGACTTGCTGTGCCAAAGGTTGGTGCTGTTTTTGAAGAACTCGGATTTACATATATGGGTCCAATTGATGGTCATGATATTGGAAATTTAGTTAATACTTTTAATACTGCTCATAAACTTAAAAAACCTGTTCTTGTTCATGTTGTTACAACAAAAGGTAAGGGTTATCCTTATGCAGAAGCTGACCAGGTAGGATATCATGCACAGTCTGCATTTGATCTGACTACTGGGAAATCTATTCCATCAAAGAAACCTAAGCCTGTTAGTTATAGTAAAATATTTGGTCAAACCTTATTGAAAATATGTGAACAAGATAGCAAAGTGGTTGGCATTACAGCTGCAATGGCCACAGGTACTGGTTTAGATATATTACAAAGAAATATTCCAGACCAATATATCGATGTAGGAATAGCAGAACAACATGCAGTTACTCTTGCGGCAGGAATGTCGTGCGATGGACTTAAGCCTGTTGTAGCTATTTATAGTACTTTTCTTCAACGTGCATTCGATCAATTAATTCATGATGTAGGGATACAAAATTTACCTGTATCATTCGTACTTGATAGGGCTGGGATAGTTGGAGCTGACGGTCCTACTCACCAAGGTCAGTACGATATCAGTTATATGAGGTCTATACCTAATTTTGTATTGATGGCCCCAAAAGATGAGTCTGAATTACAGAGAATGTTAATAACCTCAATTAACCATAACGGTCCTACAGCACTAAGAATACCAAGAGGCTCTGGGTTAGGAGTGGCTGTAATGGATGAGGGTTGGGAACCGTTAAATATAGGCGAAGCTGAAATACTTGAAGAAGGAGAGGATATTTTAATTATTGCTTATGGTTCAATGGTCGCATCAGCTATCGAAACAACAAAGATACTAAAAAATATGAACATTAATGTATGTCTTATTAATGCAAGATTTGTGAAACCTCTTGATAAAAATCTTATTATGCCTTTAGCAAGTAGGATTCAAAAAGTTGTAACTATGGAAGAAGGAACCCTAATTGGTGGATTTGGTTCCGCAATAATAGAATTATTAAACGATAATGGAATAAATATTCCTGTATGCAGAATAGGAATACCTGATGTATTAGTTGATCATGCTTCACCTGATCAGAGTAAAGAAAAATTAGGACTTTTGCCTGATCAGATGGCAGATAAAATTGTAAAAAAATTTAAGTTAGATAATTAAAAATTTAATAAATAAATTTTTATAAGACACCACGTGAGGCTAACCCTAAGATTGCTCCAATTCCAAAAATATGACCTAGGCAATTAGCACCTACAACTGATGCGTGACTTAAACCACCATAGAATTTTGAATTAGGTATTTCAAAACCTTCATTAGGTTTTCTTATTGTTGCTCTAGCAATTGCATAAGCAAAAACATTACATGCAATCATTACGACGGCACACTTTGGAGACCAAGAAAAAGTAGCTGGATCTGCAGCTGCAAATAATGTAGTAAACATAAAAAACGTTATTTTCATATATTCTCTAATATTTTTACCTAAAAAACACAAAATTGTAAAAGGTCTTAAGAGTTGTTTACTTCTAAGCTATTTAACAACTTTATAAATCCAAACAAAATAACAAAATCACTTAGAGTTAGGAATGATTCTGCAAAGCCATGCAGGAAGTCAACCTCAACAAGGGTTTTATCATAGTAATTTACTGTGAAAATAGATACCAATATAGTTATGAATACGAATAAAACAGTTAAGGAAAATCCTGTTTTTACAAAATTATTAACATATTTGATTTTATATAAGTAAAACAAAAAAATTGCATATGGAATTATTGATACTGCGAACAATAATGTGTTATCAATGGAACCTAATATTTCTATAAATTTAGAAAATAAATCATTCATAAGTCTCTTCCTTTTTAAAAATAAAGAATGATGCGAGAGCTAATGTTGAATTACCAATAAATGTAAATATCCCTTGAAGCGTTACTAAGCCATACAATACATCTTGATTATCATAGATATGCCAAGTAATAGCGCACATAGCTCCTATTAAGTTTGGAACCATAGCTAAGCTTAACCAAAAAAATAAATTGTATTCTTTATATGTAGAAATTTTGTAAATAACAAAGATGGTAAATATCCATTCAATGACCGAAGAGATGTGTATTAACCAAGTTCCAAATGAAAGTTCGTGCAAAATTTATATTTTTTTCTTTAGTACATTAAGTACTTCTTTGGCATGATTTATAGGTAAAACACTTATCCATCTATAAGAAATTTCCCCTTCAGGAGATATCAAAAAAGTATTTCTATCTGAAAATGGAGGAATCCAAGAACCATATTTATCGCTAATAATTCCTTCAGGATCGGATAATAAAGTATAGTTTATAGATTTCTCGCTACAGAAACTTTCATGAGAATCTTGATTATCAGCACTAATACCAACAATTTCGGCATTATATTTTGAAAAATCTTTTTTTAATTCCGAAAAACCTTTAGCCTCAAGAGTGCAACCTGCGGTAAAGTCCTTTGGATAAAAATACATAACAAGCCACTTACCTTGAAAATCATTTAATTCCCAAATATTTTTTGATTTTATGTTTTTATTAAAACCTTCTAATTGAAAGTTTGGAGCAATATCTCCAACTTCAGGCGCAAAGTCGAAAGCGATTGCTGAATTACAATTAAATAAAAAAATAAAAGATATTAATATACTTACAACTAAATTTCTCATCAAATTTAGAATTTTTTTAAATCAACTCCATTTGATTTAGCAAATTTATCTAAACCTACTTTTTGTATAGACTTTAGTGCTTTGGTGCTAATTTTTATATTCACCCATTTTTTGCCTTCTTCCCACCAAAGTCTCCTTTTTTGGAGATTAACTTGTTGCAGTTTTTTTGTACGAATATGTGAGTGACTCACTGCCATCCCGTTATTAGCTTTTGCACCGGTCAGTTCGCAAACTCTTGACATATTTATTGAGTTATATCTTTAAAAATTCTAACACATGACTCAATTTGTTGAATTAAGTAATTCTGAAATTAATTCTGCATTATTATTTTGTAAATTAATTATCTGTTCTTGATCTAATCCACCAACGGAAAGCTTAGCCATATCGTAAACATGATTAGCAATTTTAGATGCCAATGGATTTTCTATAGGATCTTTTTCATCAATAATTATTTTGTTGCCTGAAATTTTATTAAGTCCAAGAATAAGTGGATGTTTTTTGTTAATTAAGAGCACATGATATTCAGGTAAGCCTGGCATCTTTTGTTCCATGTAGGCGCCCATATCATTAATTCTTCTCATTTGTTCTGGAAGCAAGATCATCGCTGGTGGAGCATCTTTACTTGAAAGTGACTGCACTTTAACTGTTACTTTCTCATTGTTAAGGGCCTTAACAATCGTATCTCGAAGATTATCTGTATTTGATTTGCCATCCTTATCTACAATTTCATTAGATTCATTATCTTCTAGTTCATTTATTTCTGAATCAACTCTTTGGAATTGATAATCTTCATTTTTACTTTCCAGCCATGGAAGAAATTGTGCGTCAATTAAGGGATCTGATTTAATAACTTCTTTATTATCAGATAAACAGATATTTAGTGCACTAGACTGTGCAATTAAATCTGAAGAATAAATAATTTTTTTAGAATCTTTTAATTTATTTCGCTCTTTGTAATTTGCTAGAGTTGTGAAATATTTATCATTTGACTTGATAAGGGATTTATTTTCAATATCTTTAGTTACGTCTTTCTCTGAATTTATTATTGTTTCGAAAATTATACTGTTATTGACTAAATCAGCAAATTTTTCATCTTCGATAGCACCAATTTTAATAAAAGCAGAGATTGAATCCCAAATTTCTGCATAAAATTCTGGAGAACTTTTTATCAAATCCTTCAGTTTATTAGCGATTTTTTTTGAGATAAATGATGATATAGACCTAACTTTTCTATCTGTTTGTAGTGCACTTCTACTAACATTTAGAGGTATATCTGTCGAGTCAATTACTCCTCTTAAAGGTAAAAGGTATTTTGGTACTATCTCTTTAATTGAATCGCTTACGAATACTTGATTGCAAAATAGTTTTATTTCTCCCTTTTCCCAATCAGCTCTACCTGATAACTTTGGAAAATACAATATCCCTTGTATGTCATATGGATAATCTGTATTTAGATGAATCCATAACAGTGGATCTCCCTGGAAAGGATAAAGGTATTTATATAACTCAATATAATCTTCATCTTTTAATTCACTAGGTTGTTTTCTCCATGGAGGATTTTTCTTATTGATTGTCTCTCCTTCTAATAAGACATCTATTGGCATAAAATCACAATATTTTTTTATTAGAGATTTAATCCTTTCAGGCTCTATAAACTCTTTTTCTTCTTCAAGTAGGTGAAGAATAACATCTGTACCAATTGTCTCTCTTTCTGATTCTTCTAACGTGAAATTTGGCGATCCATCACAAGACCATTTAAAAGCTTTTGATTCCCCAATCGCCGACTTAGTAACTATATCAACTCTATCTGCCACCATGAAACTTGAATAAAAACCTAGTCCAAAATGACCTATAAATTCATCATTATCTTTTTTGTATTTTGTTAAGAATTCTTCAGCACTAGAAAATGCAACTTGATTTATGTACTTCTTAATTTCTTCATCATTCATTCCAATTCCATTATCGGAAATTGTTAAGGTATTTTTTTCACGGTTAATTGTTATTTTTACTTGAGCCTCCTCCGTATTCTCGCAATCACCTGCCATAGAGGCCATTCTTCTTTTACTAATTGCGTCAACACCATTACTAACAAGTTCTCTTAAAAAAATTTCATGGTCAGAATATACTGCCTTCTTGATAATTGGGAAAATATTTTCGGTATTAATACGAATTTCGCCTTTTTCCATTTAAAAAAAAATCAAACATATAAATCCTATTTCGTAAAAACTAGTTAATCAAGTTTAATTAGGAGTATTGTCCGAACAATATATGAATTTAAAAGTTAAATAAATTTTTAAAAGGTTTTATTTAACCCACAATATCTCACTACAATTGTTTTCTTTCATAATTTGATTGGCTTTAGCCAAGTCATCACATGGATTTAGATGTAAGACAGCAATATTTCCTTTTTTCTGTTGTGCTTTTTGTTCATTCATACCTTTCTCTAACAAATAAGAATCTTTAAAAATCAATAAAATCTTTTTTTTATCTGTCTTCTCTTCTTTAATTAAATTTCTTAAAATGTCAACTGAAATTGTAAAACCAATCCCATTAAATATTTTCTCATTAGGACTAAATGATCTTACTAACTCATCATATCGTCCGCCTTTTGCGATGATGCTTTTATTTTTACCATCATCCCCTATTAGTTGAAAAACTATTCCTTCATATAAATTTAAGTGAGGTTGAAAAGTGGGATCAAGTTGTAATTTAACACCATATTTATTTGATATTTTTGATAAAGTTTCAAATAAAAAATTTAAGTCATCTAATGTTTTACTGGTACCATATATAGTTTTTAATTTTTTTAATATTGTAATTGGCTCTCCTCGTGTGAATAAAAGATCTTTAAGAATATATTTATCATCTTCATTTATTCCTAATTTAGATAAATTATCTAGATCAAAATTAACCAGACTTTTCTTAATTTCTTCAAAATTATTATTCTTATATTTGTTCAGTATCAAGTCCATTATTTTTGTGGTGCTTACTAGTAGAAATAAATTACAACTATCCATCAAATTAATATTATCGATTGAATCAAACAAAATATTAATAACTTCAATTTCTGGGTATTTTGTATCATATCCAATTAATTCAATTCCACTCTGCAATTTTTCTTGTAACTTAAATGAATTTTTATTATTTTGTTTTTTATCAAAAACCATTCCATTTGTGAATAGCCTTATAGGTCTTTTTTTATTTATTAATCTAGTAGATGACAATTTAACAATTGATGTTGTCATTTCTGGCCTAAGACATAATGAATTATTACTTACTATTCCTACAACCTGATTTTCGTCAATAATGCCATGGCCTTTTATGATCTCTAAAGTATTTATAAATGAGGGTGAGACCTCTTCATATCCCCATAGTTTATAAATACTATTTAAGTTATTTATTATGTTTGAGTTATTTTTTACATCGACTAATTTAATTTCCTTTATATCTGTCATTTTAATATTTAATTAATTTTAGGTATAGAGATTTTTTTTAAATGGAGAGACTTTATCTAGTTCAATTTTTAATTCATTCTCAAGGTTGGGAGAACAAGCCAAAATTCTTCCTGAACTTAAATTAAATTCGCCTGATGGGTAATCTGAAATAATACCACCAGCTTCTTTAACAATAATAGCACCGGCCGCTAGGTCCCATACCTCTAATCCTCTTTCCCAATATCCATCAATCTTACCTGCCGCAACAAATGCTAGATCAACTGCTGCTGCACCTCCTCTTCTAACACCTCTAGTTTTATGTGTTAAATAACAAAATTCAGCATAATTATTATCCTCTGTCTCAAATCTGTCGTAAGAGAAACCAGTTACAAGTAGACTATCAGAAAGATTAGAGGGATTCGATACTTTAAGTTCACTATCATTACAGAATGAGCCTAAACCTATACAGGCTGAATATAGTTCATTTAAATAAGGTACTGATATAGCGCCTATAATTGGCTTATTTTTATATACAAGACCAATAGAAGTTCCAAAAAAAGGATATCCATGGGAATAATTTGTAGTACCGTCTAATGGGTCTATACACCACGTTAAATCAGAAGATTTTGTTAATTTACCGGATTCCTCTGCATTAATTGATATGTTTGGTGTCTCTTCTAATAAATATTCTTTTATTTTATTTTCAACTTCCAAATCTACATTGGTAACTAAATCACCCTTCCTACCCTTCGATGAAATTTTCTGAATTTTATTGTAATTAACTTTTAAAATTTCATTACCAATTTGAGCTGAATTCTTGGCTATTTCATACAAACTGGATAAGTTTACTTGATTAGCAAAATCCTCTATTTCACTTAATTCAAACATGATAGTTAATCTTCCTCAAATTCCCAAGGAGGGGCAACTCTTGTATTACCCCTCCCAAAATATTGTCCAAATTGTAAATCGTAAACTTCATCTTCATACGTAGTTTCTACCACAAGATCTGAAGTTGCTTTAGCGACACAAAGAAGTGCATACCCTTTGTCTTTTAAAGCCTTAGATACACCCATGGCTTCTGGTTGTTGTAAGGTGCCAGATTTAATTTTAACTGCACAACTTGTACAGCAACCATTTCTACATGAAAATGCAAGTTTGAAACCTTTCTTTTCAAATTCCTTAAGTATGTAATCATCACTATTAACCTTCTCTTGGTAGACCTTTCCGGTTTCCTTATTTTTAATCGTGACTGTGAAAGTCTTTTTCAAATAACTTTCCTCTAAAATGGGATGATCAAGGGTTAAAATAGTTATCTTGGGAGAGGTGGCCGAGTGGTTGAAGGCGCAGCACTGGAAATGCTGTATAGGGGCAACTTTATCGAGGGTTCGAATCCCTCTCTCTCCGTTTTAGTTTAGTTGATTTTGGTTAATTACATCAACAATCACTCTGAAAAGGATACCTTAGAATTGATAGTAACCTGTTTGACTAGTCATAAATAATCTTATTTATTTAAATTAAGTTGAAAATGTTCTAATTTTACTATTATATATAAATATCAAGTATATAAATTGATTAAATTATTAGTAAATTTGCTTTAATTTAGCAATCCAAAATCATGGGGCAAATAGTTGGAATTGATTTAGGTACTACTAACTCTGTTGTTGGAGTTATTGAAGCTGGTCGTCCAATTGTAATTGCAAATTCTGAAGGGTCTAGAACTACACCTTCAATAGTTGGCTTTACAAAAGACAAAGAAATAGTAATAGGTGATCAAGCAAGAAGGCAACTTGTTTTAAATCCAAAGAATACTTTTTATAACTTAAAAAGATTCATTGGTAGCGACTGGGACGAATTAGATGATACTAGTATTTCTGTTCCTTATAATGTCAAATCAAATAATAACGGTAGTGTTAGGGTACTTAGTCCAAATACAGAAAGAGAATATGCCCCCGAAGAGTTAGTGAGCTCATTAATTAGAAAATTAATTAATGATGCTGAAACATATCTTGGAGATACTGTTGACTCTGCTGTTATTACAGTCCCTGCCTATTTTAATGAATCTCAAAGGCAAGCCACCAAGGATTCTGCAATATTGGCAGGTATCAAAGTAGATAGAATCTTAAATGAACCTACTGCAGCTGCACTGGCTTATGGTTTTGAAAAAAGCTCATCTAATAATGTTTTAGTATTTGATTTAGGTGGAGGAACATTTGATGTTTCATTATTAAAAATTTCAAATGGTGTTTTTGATGTTAAAGCCACATGCGGAGATACACAACTAGGAGGTAATAATTTTGACTCAAAAATAGTTGATTGGCTTGCTGAAAAATTTCTTGCTAAACATGATATTGATTTGAGGAGGGATAGACAAGCTTTGCAGAGATTAACTGAAGCTGCTGAAAAAGCAAAATGTGAATTATCAGGATTACAAAAAACAAAAATATCATTACCTTTTATCACAACTAGTAAAGAGGGCCCATTACATATTGAGGAGACTTTAAATAGAAAAATATTTGAATTATTATCTCAAGATTTATTAGACAGATTATTAGAGCCTGTTCAAATAGCCTTAGATGACTCTGGATGGAACGCTGAAGATATAGATGAAGTAGTTCTTGTAGGTGGCAGCACACGCATCCCAATGGTTCAAGAATTAGTAAAGACTCTGGTACCTAATCAACCCTGTCAATCAGTTAATCCAGATGAAGTTGTTGCAATTGGAGCTGCGATACAATCCGGAATAATAAGTGGTGATTTGCAAGATTTACTCCTAAATGATGTTACACCCTTATCTTTAGGATTAGAAACTATTGGGGGTCTTATGAAGGTACTTATTCCTCGTAATACACCTATACCAGTAAGGCAATCTGATGTTTTTAGTACATCAGAAGCTAATCAATCGTCAGTGGTTGTTCAAGTAAGACAAGGTGAAAGACCATTGGCTTCTGAAAATAAATCACTTGGTAAATTTAGGCTATCTGGAATACCACCAGCACCTAGAGGTATTCCGCAAGTCCAAGTGGCATTTGACATTGATGCTAATGGTCTTTTAGAAGTAAGTGCAACTGATAGAACAACTGGAAGAAAACAAACAGTTACAATTTCTGGTGGCTCTAATTTAAATGAACAAGAAATTAATTCGATAATAGAAGAAGCAAAAACAAAAGCAAAAGAAGATAGAATGAAAAGGTCTATAATTGATAGAAAAAATAGTGCTTTAACTCTAATTGCACAAGCAGAAAGAAGATTAAGAGATGCTTCTCTAGAATTCGGGCCTTATGGAGCTGAAAGACAACAACGTGCTGTCGAATTAGCTATTGAAGAAGTTGAAGAATACATAAATGATGATGATCCTCAAGAATTAGAAATTTCAGTTAGTGCTCTCCAAGAGGCATTATTTGGTTTAAACAGAAAATTTGCAGCAGAAAGAAAAACTGATAATAATCCATTACAAGGTATTAAAAATACATTTGGATCATTAAAGGATGAATTGTTTTCAGACGATTATTGGGATGATGATCCTTGGGATAATCAAATGAATAGAAATTATAGAAATTCGAGGTATGGTAATTCTAGGGATGATGATCCATGGGACAATGACTATTTCCTCTAAAAAAGACTATTTGTCGATTTTGGGTTTATCCAATGATTTCGACGATAAAGAACTAAAGAAGGCATTTCGAAGAGAAGCGAGAAAATGGCATCCAGATTTAAACAAAAATGATTTAAATGCAGAAGAAAGGTTTAAATTAATTAATGAAGCATACGAATATCTTCGTGATCCAAATATAAGAAATGAAAAATTAGACGAAAAAATTCGGGACGATTACCAAAATAATAATTTCAAAACAGGTTTTCCTGATTTTCAAGATTATCTTGATTCATTATTTGGATTTGAATATAACGCTGATAATGAAGATGAATATATCAGTGAAACGCTTAATGATGATTCCATGAATATAGATAATGAAGAATTTAATAATTACGAATACCCTACAACATCTCCAGAAGAACCACCTCCAGTAAAACTCCATAAGGATATTGAAACGATTATTGAATTAACTCCTGATGAGGCTTTAAATGGGGCTTCAATATTAATAGAACTTGAAGATCAAACTATTGTAGAAGTTGATACACCTCCTTTTGCTGGTGATGGATGGAGATTAAGGCTTGATAAGATTGCAAGGGGAGGAAAAGATCATTATTTACATTTAAAGGTTAAAACTGAAAGCGGACTAAGAATTGATGGTTTAAGAGTTATTTATAAATTAGAATTGTTTCCTCATGATGCACTTCTCGGGTGTGCAGTAGAGGTTCCTACCCTTGATGGTAATGTTACTCTTCAAGTACCTCCAAAATCATCTACAGGAAGAATATTGCGTTTAAAGGGGAGAGGTCTAACATTTGAAGATAATATAGGTGATCAGTTTGTTGAAATCTTAGTAGTTATTCCTGCTGATATTAATGATGAAGAAATTGCTTTATACACTAGACTACAAGAATTATCACTTTCTGGTTCTTAATCAAATAATATAAGAGAAATACTTTTTTTATGAATATATTCGTTCTTTTATATAATTCAGGAACTGATAAAGAAGGAATTCACTCAATTGAACTTAAAGGAAGAACTATAGTACTAATGTTTGAAGAAAGGGATGATGCTACCAGATACTGTGGACTACTAGAGGCTCAAGATTTTCCTTTACCAACAGTTGAAATGATTGACATAGAGCAAATTAAAGAGTTCTGCAATAATTTAAATTACGAATGCAAACTAGTAGAGAAAAATTTTGTTCCTAAAACCTACGAAGATAGGTTACTAATATCTCCGCCTCAAAAAAATCTAGAAGTTGAAAAATGGGAAGAGAATGAAGATAATGAAGAAAAAATTGATATTAACACCATTAAGGAAAACCTTGAAAAGTTACTTTAGCTATTAAGATAAATACAAATTTATAAAAAATAAAACATGACAACTGCATTATTTGAAACAGAAGTTGGGAACATTAATATTGAATTTTTCTCTGACGACGCACCTAATACAGTTAAAAACTTCACAAGCCTAATTAGTGATGGTTTTTATGATGGTCTAGCATTTCACAGAGTGATTCCTGGATTTATGGCTCAGGGGGGGTGTCCAAATACTCGTGATGGTGCATCAGGTATGCCTGGAACTGGTGGGCCTGGATATAATATAAAATGTGAAATTAATTCCAATAAACATCTAAAAGGCTCACTCTCTATGGCACATGCAGGAAAGGATACAGGTGGGAGTCAGTTTTTCATAGTTTATGAACCACAGCCCCATCTAGATGGAGTTCATACAGTTTTTGGTAAGACAGATGATATGGACGTAGTGTTAAAGCTTACTAATGGTTCAAAAATAATTAAGGCATCTATTAAGTAATAATTTAGCCTTCAAAGACAATACTAAACGTCTCTTTATCTAGATTAAATTTTCTTGTAGATGAATATAAGATTTCATTATTAATAGTAAATTTCGTATTGATTAATTTGATGCTACTTTTTGGGTGTAGTGCTTGTTCAATATTTCTAGAAACAATAATTCCAATCTTTGTACTATTTTCATAATTGGATAAAAACTGTATAAATAATTCTATATTCTTTATTTCCTCTTCGGTAATGTTTGAATTGGTTCTATTCTGATCATGCAAAATTCGCCAAACTAATTTTGGTCGATTCCAAAAAGCCAACAATCTTGGAGTACTCTCTAGTTTAATATTAATGTTCTTATCACTACAGAATTTAATAACGTTGTTTTTTATTGGAACTAAATCAATAGATTTATATTTTCCGTCAAGAAAAATTGATATAAATGGATCGATATTCCTGGAATTAGGATTATCTTCATCAATCATGTGGCCTAGCTTTGTTTTTTTTACACTCAAATATTCTGCATTATTATCGTTTGGACAAATTACTAATGGAACTCTCTCAATAACCTCTATTCCATACCCACCTAATCCAGCAATCTTTCTAGGATTGTTTGTTAGTAATTTTAGTTTTTTTATACCTAGATCGGTTAATATTTGTGCTCCAACTCCATAATTTCTGAGATCTGCTGGAAAACCTAATTTTTCATTAGCTTCTACAGTGTCTAATCCACCATCCTGTAAACTATAAGCTTTTAATTTATTTATTAGACCAATACCTCTACCTTCCTGTCTTAAGTAAACAACAACTCCCTCTTCCTCCTTTTCTATCCTCGATAAAGCAGCCTCTAACTGTGGTCTACAATCACAACGTAATGATCCAAAAGCATCGCCAGTTAAGCACTCTGAATGCATTCTTACTAGGACAGGTTCGTTTAATTTTGATGATTTTTGTTTAACTAATGCGACATGCTCTGATCCATCAAGTTCATTAACATATCCATAAGCTTTGAAATTTCCAAAAATACTTGGAAGTACAGCATCGGATTTTCTAAATACAAATCTCTCAGTTTGAAACCGATAACTTATTAAATCAGCTATGGATATTAATTTCATTCCCCACTGTTTCGCATACTCTTTAAGTTGTGGAAGTCTTGACATAGAACCGTCAGGATTTTGTATTTCACAAATCACTCCAGCGGGGTAAAGACCTGACATTGCAGCAATATCTACTGCTGCTTCGGTATGACCTGCCCTTTTTAATACTCCGCCTTTTTTAGCTCTTAAAGGGAAAATATGTCCTGGCCTCCTTAAATCATCAGGTTTTGTATTTGGGTTTATAGCAACTTGAATTGTTTTTGCCCTGTCTTCAGCAGAAATTCCTGTAGTAACATTATTTTCAGGTCCAGCATCAATTGATATCGTAAAAGCTGTTTGATTTTCATCTGTATTTCTATCTACCATCAATGGCAAATCTAAAGAGTCAAGCTTTTCACCTTGCATAGCTAGGCATATAAGACCACGTCCCTCAGTAGCCATAAAATTAATTTGCTGTGGAGTGGCAAACTGCGCAGCACATATTAAATCTCCTTCATTTTCTCTTCTTTCATCATCTACAACAATTATGCATTCTCCATTTCTTATAGCTGCTAACGCATCGCTGATAGGATCAAATTCAATTTTAAAAGATTCATTTATATCCAAAATTGTTCCATTATTTGATTTGGGACTTGTTTCTTTCATTATTCCTATCAATATAGAAAAATAGTGTTTTAGTTACCTTAAATTCAACACTTTATAATCCTATCTCAAAGTCTGCCAATTCAAAGAAATGAATGTTGCAATAGTAGGTGCTACTGGTTACGGCGGTATTCAAGCGGTAAATCTTTTAAAGAAAAGTAAAAAATACAAAATTTCATTTTTAGGAGGTAATAAAACATCTGGATCAAAGTGGAATGATAATTTTCCTTTTATTTATCTTGATAATGATCCTTATATAGAAGAAATTTCCGTAGATAATATTTCAAAAAATGCAGATGTTGCGTTGCTTTGCTTACCAAATGGCTTATCTTCAACATTGACAAGGAAATTATTAGATCGAGGACTTAAAGTTATTGATTTATCTGCTGATTACAGATATAAGTCTTTAGATGAATGGAAAAATGTATATTCTAAAGAAGCTGCTATCTATAAAAGGAATGATGATGATTTATGTAAAGAGGCAGTCTACGGTCTCCCTGAAATAAATAAGGAAGCCATTTCAAAAGGAAGATTAGTTGCCTGTCCAGGATGCTATCCAACGTCTGCTCTTATTCCATTAGTTCCTTATCTATCGCAAGGAATTATTGAAAATGAAGGAATAGTGATTGATTCTAAAAGCGGAACCTCTGGTGGAGGTCGAGAACCAAACCAAAAGCTACTCTTATCGGAATGTGGTGAAGGCTTATCAGCATATGGATTGATAAACCATAGACATACCTCAGAGATCGAGCAAGTAGCATCTATAATTTCTGGAAATAAAATTGAACTGCTTTTTACACCTCATTTGGTTCCAATTTCAAGGGGTATGCATTCGACTATATATGGGAGATTAAGAGATCCAGGATTAACCTCTGATGATTGCAGAATTCTTTTGGATAATTATTACAGAAATTTTAAAAATATTAAAGTATTACCTGTAGATACATACCCTTCAACAAAATGGGTAAAAAATACAAACCAAATTTTCCTTTCTGTTAAAGTTGATATTCGAAATGGAAGGATTATTATTTTATCTGCAATTGATAATTTGTTAAAAGGACAGACTGGGCAAGCAATTCAAAATTTAAATATTATGAGTGGATTTTCAATGGATGAAGGTCTTGATTTAACTAATAATTTTCCATAAAATTACTTCTTATCAAAAACCCAGCATGAGAGATTGAGTGGGGTAAAATTATATGCTCAAGCATTTGTATCCTTTTGGAAAGTGATTCAATATTATCATCATCTCTAATTGACAATGCAGCTTGCATTATTAATGATCCACTATCTACCTCCTCTTCTACAAAATGTACTGAACAACCAGTTATTTTTGCACCATTTAATATAGAGTCCTTTATCGCAGAACCACCTTTGTATGCGGGAAGTAATGAAGGATGAATATTTATTATCTTATTCCTAAATTTATTAATAAAAAATGGAGTAACAATTTTCATCCAGCCTGCCATAACCACAAGTTCAACATCGTAATGAATTAAAGTATTTACAATTTCTAATTCAAAAGCTTCTTTTTGCAGAAAGTCTTTGCCTCTTATAATTTTGTGAGGTATTTTTTTACTTTCAGCTCTTTTTATACAACCGGCTTCATCTTTGTTAGTAATTAAAACATTTATATCTATATCTAATTCTCCTTTTTCTGAGAGATTAATTAATTCCTGAAAGTTTGTTCCTTTCCCAGAAGCAAGTACACCTATTTTTAATTTTGGTGAAAATCTTCTAAATTCAGATATCTCAGGCGAAATTATGTAATTAAATGATCTATCCAAAGTTTTTTATTTTATCTAATGATAAATTCATATGAAATAAAAAAAACCCTCAATTTTAATTGTTTATATTCAAAAACATATTTATTTGAAGATAATAATTTAAACAAATTTAAATGATTCAAATCTATGTACTATTCGTATAGATATAATTGAATAATAAATAAAAGAAACAAATATATAAAATGAATGGAGATTCAAAATCCTGGGATAAATTTTGTAATTATCTTTGGTTTGATAAAAAATTAAATATTTGGTTAGACATAAGCAAAATTAATTTCACAAGTAAAGAGATAAAAAATTTAGAAAATAAATTTATAGATGTTTTTTCATCAATAAAAGAATTAGAAAATGGTGCAATTTCAAATATTGATGAAAATAGACAAGTTGGACATTATTGGCTTAGAAATCCATTAATTTCACCCTCTTTAAGAATTGGAGAGGAAATTAGCGCAGATATTAATGCAGTCTCTGAATTTGGAAAACAAATTTTAAATGGAGATATTAAGAATAAGAATAATCAGCATTATACTGATGTTCTATGGATAGGAATTGGTGGAAGTGGGTTAGGACCATTACTTATTACAGAGTCACTGCAGAAATGTTCTCGAGGCTTAAATTTTTCTTACATTGATAATGTTGATCCATTTTTAATTAGCGAAAAGTTAGAAGAATTATCTGAAAAATTATCAACAACGTTATTTGTAGTAGTAAGCAAATCAGGTGGTACGCCTGAACCTAGAATTGCTATGGAAATTATTAAAAGTCACTGCGAAAACAATTCTCTTGAATGGAATTCTAATGCTATAGCTATAACTATGAAAGATAGTAAGTTATTTAAAAAAGCCACTTCTGAAAATTGGTTAAAAATATTTAATTTACAAGATTGGGTTGGAGGAAGAACAAGTATTACAAGCTCTGTGGGATTACTTCCATTAGCTCTTATTAATGAAAATATATTTGAATTCATTAGAGGGGCATCAGTAATGGATGAGGCCACGCGTATAAGTGATTTTAAAAAAAATCCTGCAGCATTATTATCATCTGCATGGTATTTAACTGGGGATGGCGTTGGGAAGAGAGATATGGTCGTATTACCATATAGAGATAGGTTACAGGTATTTAGTAAATATCTTCAGCAATTAGTAATGGAATCATTAGGAAAGAAATTTAATAGGAATGGTGAAGTAGTTAATCAAGGTATTTCCGTTTTTGGTAATAAAGGATCTACAGATCAGCATGCTTATGTTCAGCAACTGAGAGATGGTATTGATAATTTCTTTTGTATTTTTATTGAATTATTAGATACTCCATCTACTAATATTTTTGATGAAAAAGAGAATCCTAAAGAATATCTTTCTGGTTTTTTGCAAGGAACCAGATCAGCACTCTCTAGTGAAGACAGACAAAGTATCACTATTACTTTAGAAAAGTTAAATTGTTTTTCACTAGGGGCCTTAATCGCTTTATTTGAGAGGGCTGTATCCTTCTACGCTGAATTGGTAAATATAAATGCATATGATCAACCTGGAGTTGAAGCTGGAAAGAAAGCAGCTGCAAATATTATTGAGTATCAACAAAAAGTAAGTAATTTATTAGATGAAGGTGGAGAATATTCTATAAATGACATAACATCATTATTTGATAATTCAGTTAGTGAACCCATATTTTTTATACTCCGTGAAATGTGTTTCGGTAATGATAATTATTTAGTTAAAGGCGATTGGTCAAATCCAAATTCATTAATTATTCAAAAAATAAATTCTTAAACAACAATATTCATAATTTTTCCTTTAACAATAATTATTTTTCTTATTTCCTTATCTTGAGTCCACTTTAAAATGTTAGGTCTTTTAAGAGTCAATTCTTTAATTTGATCTTCACTCATATCATTATTAATATTTACTTTGTCTCTAACTTTTCCATTCACTTGTATTACTAGTTCATATGAATCTTCCTTTATTGCCTCGGCATTAAATGAAGGCCAGTGTTCTAAATGTACAGATTTTTTAAATCCTATAAGATGCCATATTTCTTCTGCAATATGAGGTGCAAATGGAGCCAACAAAATACAAAATGTTTTTAAAGCATCAATTTTTAAATTATTGTTTACGTCATTAATGGAATTTGATAATGAATTATAAAACTTCATTAGTTCTGAAATCGCAGTATTAAATTGGTTATTTAATATGTCATTTGAAATTTCTTTTATAGCGATATTCATTGACTTTATTAAACTTTTTTCTTTATCTGGATAGGAATTAGATTTACTAGTTATATCTCTTGCAGAATTTTTATAAAGCTTCCAAATCCTGCTTAAAAATCTAAATTGTCCTTCAACATCTGTATCTCCCCATTCCAAATCTTTTTCTGGTGGTGCTTTAAATAATATAAACATTCTTGCTGTATCTGCTCCATATTTTTTAATTACTGATTCAGGGTCTATTCCATTATATTTAGACTTAGACATCTTCTCAAAAAGAACTTCGAGTTTAGAATTGTCAATTGGATCTGTAGGATTTGATAAGTCAGTAATATCGGAAGGAGAAACATATTTACCAGTTTTATTGTTTTTGTAGGCTGCCGCCTGAACCATTCCTTGCGTTAATAGTTTTTTGAAAGGTTCATCAATTTCAAATAGTCCATTATCCCTCAAGGCTTTAGTGAAAAATCTTGCATATAACAAGTGCAATATTGCATGCTCTACCCCTCCAACATATTGATCTACAGGCAACCACTTATTGATTTCAATCTTTTCAAATGGCTTATTAGAACATTTTGAAGATGGATATCTTAAAAAATACCATGACGAACACATGAAAGTGTCCATAGTATCAGTTTCTTTTCTTGCCGCTATTCCACATTTTGGACATGTAGTATTTATCCAATTATTATTATCACCTAAAGCATTAATCTTGTTAGCCGAGATTTCTATATCTTTTGGTAAGGAAACAGGTAATTCCGATTGCGTTAATGGAACAGATCCACATTTTTTGCAATTAACTATGGGTATCGGACATCCCCAATATCTTTGTCTAGAGATTAACCAATCTCTTAGACGATATTGAATCTTATTTTCAGCCCATCCATTATTTACTCCCTCCTCTGAAATTTTTATTTTAGCAATAGTATTTTCTATGCCATTGTATTGATTTGAATTAATAAGATATCCTTTTTCTATATAAGCTTCTTCAAGCTCATTATTTTGTTCACTTTTATACTTTATTATTACCTGTTTAATATCAATATTATTTTTCTTAGCAAATTCAAAATCTCTTAGATCATGAGCAGGCACGCCCATAACAGCACCTGTACCGTATTCATCGAGAACATAACTTGCCACCCAAATAGGAATAGGTTCAGAATTAATTGGATTTATTGCTGTTAAGTTAGTTTTTATTCCAATTTTTTCAGGTTCATTATTTTTATTATTTTTCAAATATTTTTTAAGATTTTCTATATCTTGTATTGTTTCTTGATCAGAAATATTTTTTACTAATGAATGATTAACAGAAATTGCTAAATAAGTAACTCCAAATAAAGTATCTGGCCTTGTTGTAAATACAGTAATTTTCTCTTCTGGATTGTTATTTATATTGAAATTAATATTTGAACCAATTGACTTTCCAATCCAATTATCTTGCATTATTTTTACTCTTTCTGGCCAGTTATCTAATTTTTCTAAATCCTTCAATAACTCATCCGCATAATTAGTAATTCTTAAAAACCATTGCTTTAATAATTTTTTTTCAACTACTGCCCCAGATCTCCAAGATTTACCATCAGAATCAACTTGTTCATTTGCTAGGACTGTATTATCTATAGGATCCCAATTAACTTCTGATTCCTTTTGATATACAAGACCTGACTTGTATAACTCTAAAAATAGATATTGAGTCCAAATATAATAATTTTCATCACAAGTTGCAAATTCCCTATCCCAATCAACTGATAGTCCCAAAAGCTTTAATTGTGACTTCATATGAGAAATATTTTTTTTAGTCCAGACACTTGGGCTAATTCCTCTTTCAATCGCTGCATTTTCAGCAGGCAAACCAAAAGCGTCCCAACCCATTGGATGTAAAACAGATTTGCCCTTAAATCTTTGGAATCGAGCTATTAAATCTGTAATAACATAATTCCTAACATGTCCCATATGAAGATTGCCTGAAGGGTAGGGAAACATTGATAAGGCATAAAATTTATCGCTATTCTCAGTTAATTCATCGGTTTTGTATAAATTGTTTTCTGTCCATATTGACTGCCATTTTTTTTCTATTTCAGATGGATTATATAAATTGGTATCAGCCTCATATTGTTTATCGGGAGAAATCACTTAATTTTTATTTGTTAAATTATTATTTTAATATCCATTGTATAAAATAGAAATAGAATGTTAAAAGGAATAAATTATAATAAAAATTTAAAATATATTATCTACAAATGAAAAATATAACTTTTGAGAAATATCAAGGTAACGGAAATGATTTCGTAATAATAGATTCTAGAGGAAACGAATTATATAAAAATTACAAAGCAAATAAAATATTTGATATAAAAAAAATTTGCAACAGGCAATTTGGTATTGGAGCAGATGGTGTGATTTTTATAGAAGAACCTAATGAAGATAATTATGCAAAAATGATAATTTTTAATTCTGATGGTTCTGAAGCACAAATGTGTGGAAACGGAATTAGGTGTTTAGTTGAGTATCTCCACGTAAATGATTCAATGAATAATAAAAATATAGAATATAAAATTGAGACTAAAGCAGGTTTAAAAATTGCAAAATATATAAATGATGAAATTACAGTAAAAATGGGAGTTCCAATTTTAGAATGTCAAAATATTCCAACTACAATTGAAAAAAAAATAAATTCAATTCCTTCACACGAATTTATTGAGAATGATTTTAATAATATAGGTTATGCCGTAGGAATGGGAAATCCTCATTTAATATTCTTTGTAAAAGACATAGAGTCAATTGTTCTCTCCAGACTTGGTCCTATATTTGAAAAAAATGAATTATTTCCTGAAAAAACTAATGTGCATTTTTGTCAAATTTTAAATAGAGATAATATCAAAGTAAAAGTATGGGAAAGGGGTGCAGGAGCAACCTTAGCTTGTGGAACAGGTGCCTGTGCTATCCATGTAGCAGCTTATAAATTAGGTCGTTGTAATTCACAAACCATAGTAAACTTACCAGGAGGTAATCTTAAAATTGATTGGTCAAAGGACGATTGTGAAGTAATGATGACCGGTAATGCTAAAAAAGTTTTTTCAGGATCAATTTTACTAAATTAATGGAAAATAATTTTATTTATTTAGATAATGCATCCACAACTCCATTATCTGAGAATGTTTTAAATATAATTAATTCAACTTACAGGAATTATTGGCATAACCCTTCATCTACATATGAGCTAGGGATAAAATGCTCTACATATCTTGAAAAAATTAGATCTAAAATTGCTTCTATATTTGAAGCAGATGCAGAGGATATAATTTTTACATCTGGTTCTTCGGAATCGACAAATATTGTATTTAATAATATTTATGAGAACTTTAAAAATGGTAGGGTTGTTATTTCAAATGTTGAACATCAAGCAACAACTATTTGTGCTAATAAACTTAGAAAACAAAATTGGAATATTTACGAATGGACGGTAAATAATGATGGAATTTTAAATATTTCTAATATCGAAAACATTTTAAACCATGATACTAAGCTTGTATCAATTATTTGGGGACAAAGTGAAATTGGGACAATACAACCTGTCCAATTTATTGGTACCAAATGTGAAGAATTAAATATAATGTTTCATTTAGATGGAACTCAAATATTAAGTAATGGAATATTCAGTTGGAAAGATCTAAAATGTGATTTCTTAAGTTTATCTGCTCATAAATTTGGAGGTCCAAAAGGGATCGGTATTCTTTTAACAAAAGAAAAGTCTAGACAAATTTTAAAAAATAATGACATTTCACTTACTCAGGAATTTTCAATTAGACAAGGGACACAAGCATTGCCATTAATCGCTGGAATGTATGAATCATTAAAGAATATTAAAGGAAAAATAAAATTATATGATTACATAACTGAATTTCCTTCTAATAGCATCAATAAACTCAAAAATTATTTTTTTCAAAAAATTAAGGATAATAATCATATAAAGATTACGGGTAGTATTAACCATAGACTTCCCAACCATATTTCGTTTCTACTATTTAATAAACTATTTAAGCCTATAAGGGCCTATAAGATTGTTAATTTCATGTCAGAAAATAAAATAGCCATAAGCAGTGGAAGTGCTTGTTCAAGTTCATCTGGGAAACCTAGCTCAACACTCAAAAATATTGGTTTAAAAGATGATGAACTATATTCAAATATTCGTGTTACTTTAGGTTCAATAAACAATAAGTCAGAAATAGATAAATTTTTAGAACTTATTCAAATATGTATTGAAAAATTTTAATGGAAACCAATTACAGACTACCTAAAGATTTAAATGAATCTCTTAAGAATATGGAGGATGCAATTATTCCAAGTTTATTAGATTCAAATAAAAGATTTACTATAGAATTTAATTTTGAAGGATTGAAGTTTAACAGAATAGGAATAACTATTTACAAGATATTGTCTAAAAATAATAATGTATTTATAACATTTGCTGATCAAGGTGCTGTGGCTTTGGCACAAAGAGACTATCCAGATATCAAAGATAAAATTTTTACTTTTAAATCATTTAATGAATCAAATAATATAGATAATATAGATAGTGCAATGATATCGATACTACCTCAGCCATATGATTTCGATTCATTTGAACCAATGTCTGATAATTATCAAGGTACACATTATTCATTAAATCCAAAATTTGAAGATGCCAATATTGGTATAGGAAGTGTTATTAGAGAGCGACGTAAAAACTTTGTCAAAACATGGAAAAATATTTATTTTCTGCAGCCTTTAAATAAGGCTGCTCTTATGCATATATATCCAAATAACTGGTTGCTTTTCAAAGAAGAAAATAAAAGATATTTTTTTAAAAAAGAATTTGAAATTAAACCCGACAATGAATCTATTTTTGTGAATTTATAGATTGAATGTGATAAAAAAAGTTTATTCATTTTTCTTAATTATTCTTGTATTAGTAACATCTCCTTTCTTAATAAGATATTTACTAGCAAATCAGAAAATAACTATTTTAAATAGTATTTATTTTAATTTCCCGGGAATAATTACTAAAAACAAAATATGTCCTACTTATGATTCTTTATTGAATCAAACGCTTGATAATTCTTTTAGTGTATCAATTATTAATAATAAAGGGGAAATAATAAGTTCCTACAATGAGGATGTTCCAAGGTTGCCGGCTTCTAATCAAAAATTATTCTCATCAGCTTATGTTTTAAATAAATATAAATTAAATAATAATTTAAAAACCACCTTATTTAAAAATAAAAACAATTATTATTTACATGGTCAAGGTGATCCAGATCTTACTTATGAAAATATAATCGAACTAATTTCAAATGTTAAAGAAAATAAAATAATTAACTTTAATATTGCAGAAATTGATTCAAAATTAAATTGGCCTAATGGTTGGACAAATACAGATAAACTTTATGAATATGGATCTCCAATTACATCTCTTGCAATAGAAAGTAATCACAATAAATATGAAAATATTTATGCTTTAAAAAATTTTATTAAAAATTATTTAAAAAATAAATTTCCAAATTCAAAAATAAATATAAATTTTTTAGATTCAGAAAAAATATATTATTTAAAAGATATTACAGAGATTAATAAAATATATTCAACTCCAATTCTTTCATTATTAACTCTAACAAATTCTGAAAGCCATAATTTTACCGCTGAATCTCTCTTTAAAAATGCCTCAAATTCATGGAACGATAATGAATATAATAAATTGAAAAAATGGTTAGAAAATAAAGGACTCCCAGTAACTAATACATACTTTGCAGATGCTAGTGGATTGTCTAGAAAAAATAAAATTACAACGAAGTTAGTTGTATTGTTTTTAGATAAAATGAGATATTCTAATGATTTTCAAGCTTATCAATCTACACTTTCAATTATGGGAGTAAGAGGAACATTAGCTAAAAGATTTGTAAATAATGAATTATCTGGAAAGTTTTTTGGCAAAACTGGAACTCTTTCAAATGTCTTCGCATTATCTGGTTTTTTATATAAAGATGAAAATCCAATAATAATAAGTATTATCCAAAATTCCAATAATATTGATAAAGAAAAAACTTTTAAATTATTACGTGATGTTTATTACCTAAAATCATGTAAATAAAATATTATTTAAAAAACTCTTTTAAATCTCTTTCAACAAAGGGGGGTACCATGTGATTAATTTCACCCCCAAACTTTGCAACTTCTTTTACTAAAGAGCTACTAAGAAAACTATAATTTGTATTTGTCGATAAAAATATAGTTTCAATATCGTCATTAAGAGATTTATTTGTATGAGCAATCTGGAGTTCATACTCAAAATCGCTCATTGCTCTTAAGCCTCTAAGAATAAGATTAGCTTTTAGATCATTTGCACAATCAACAGTGAGTCCGGAATAAGAAATTACTTCAATATTAGGTAAATGAGAAAGAGAATTTTTTATTTGTAATATTCTTCTTTGAAGATTAAATGTAGGTACTTTAGAAGTATTTTCTAAAACAGCAACTACTATATTACCAAATATTTTTTCAGCCCTTTCTATTAAATCAATATGCCCGTTTGTCAAAGGATCAAATGTACCTGGATAAAGAATTTTCATGAATTTATTATGATCGAATAAGAAATTTAGTTAAAATAAGTTTATTAGATAAATCAATTATGACATTAAATCTAGAAGCAAAAAAAATCTTATTAAGAAAAATACCTCACGGATTATTCATTTGTGGGGTTAGAGACGAGGATAAAAATGAAGTGAACGGATTTACTGCTAGTTGGGTCACTCAAGGTTCCTTCACCCCACCATTAGTCGTGATGGCAGTTAGAGCAGAGGGTTCTAGTCATGAAATAATAAAGTCCAGCAATAAGTTCTCATTAAATGTGCTCAAAAGTGATCAAAAGGATCTAGCAGCTGTTTTCTTTAAACCCCAAAAAGCTTTGGGAGGTAGATTTGAATCTATTGAATTTAATCTAGGTGAGCTTGGATTGCCTATTTTAGTTGATAGTGTGGGTGGAGTTGAATGTAATGTTGTTGGAAGTGTTATTCATGGAGACCATACAGTTTTTGTAGGAGAAGTTCAATCTGCTTATTTAAATAATGATGTTGACTCACTAAATTTATCTTCAACTGGCTGGAATTATGGAGGTTAACCATCATAAATGAGTAATTCCTCTATCGAAAAAATAGATAACAAATATAATTTTAAAATTGAATATAAATTAATTAATAATAAAGATTTATTAAAATCAAGATTATCCGAAATCCCAAAATCATCTGGTTGTTATCTTTTTAAAGATATAGATAATAATTTACTTTATATTGGTAAATCTAAAAAACTACGCAGTAGAGTAAGTAGTTATTTCAATAATTTTTCAGATTTAACCCCAAGATTAAGTTTGATGGTTCGTCAAATAACTGAAATAGAAATTATAGTCACAGATAGCGAATATGAAGCACTAAATTTAGAATCAAATTTAATAAAAGCAAATAAACCTTACTTTAATATTCTTTTAAAGGATGATAAAAAATATCCGTATCTATGCATAACTTGGAGTGAAAAATATCCTCGAATATTTATTACAAGAAGAAGAAGAAATAGAAATAATTTAGATAGATATTATGGACCTTATGTTGATGTCGGATTATTAAGGAGAACATTATTTACCATAAAAAAAATATTTCCACTTAGACAAAGGCCAAGGCCAGTCTATAAAGATAGAACTTGTTTGAATTATTCAATAGGAAGATGTCCAGGTGTTTGCCAAGAAGTAATCTCATCTGACGATTATAAAAAAATAATGAAACAGGTATCTATGATATTTCAGGGAAGAAATGATGACTTAGAAATATTTTTACAAAAAAAAATGCTGCAATTTTCAAATGATTTAGATTATGAAAATGCAGCAAAAATAAGGGACCAAATTTCAGGTCTAAAATTATTAACTGAATCACAAAAAATATCAATACCAGATTCTTCAATTAATAGAGATATCTTTGGAATAGTTTCAGAAAAAAATGTAGCTAGTATACAAATTTTCCAAATGAGATCTGGTAAGCTCATTGGGAGAATTGGTTATAGTCAAAAATTAAATAATGAAGATGAAAATCTTATTCTTCAAAGGGTATTAGAAGAGCATTATATGAATGTTGAAGGAGTAGAAATACCCTCAGAAATTCTTATTCAATATAAACTACCAAAACAAACAACAATAGAGGATTGGTTAACAGAGCTAAGAAAAAAGAAAGTAAAAATCATAATCCCAAAAAGAAATAAAAAACATGAAACTGTAGAGATGGTTTTAAAAAATGCGAAATTAGAATTAGATAGAATATTAAATGGGATACAAGATAATGAATCATCAATTGAGGATCTTGCCCAAATACTTGAATTAAGCGAGCAACCTAAAAGAATTGAAGGTTATGATATAAGCCATATTCAAGGTACAGACCCAGTAGCATCTCAAGTCGTATTTATTGATGGAATTCCTTCTAAACAGCATTATAGAAAATATAAAATTAAAGATCCAAACGTTTTTATAGGACATAGCGATGATTTTGCTTCGATATATGAAGTAATACATAGAAGGTTTAGGAAATGGTCAAGATTTAAAAAAACCGGAGGGGATTTTTCGATCTTAAATGATAAAACGAATAGCAAATTAGACAATGAACTTCTATCAGATTGGCCTGATTTAATAATGATTGACGGAGGTAAAGGACAGTTAAATGCTGCTATTAAAGCATTAAAAGAATTAAATCTTGAGGAAGAAGTTACTATATGTTCATTGGCAAAAAAAAATGAAGAAATATTTATTCCAGGCTATACAAAGTCTCTTGATACTGATGAAAATCAAAAAGGAGTACTTCTATTAAGAAGGATAAGAGATGAAGCCCATAGATTTGCATTATCTTTTCATAGAGACAAAAGATCTAAGAGAATGAATAGATCTCAATTGTCACAAATCAGTGGATTAGGTCCTTCAAGAATAAGAGAATTGCTTGAGCATTTTAAATCAATAGACGCAATAAGAATAGCTACTAAAGAGGATTTATCAAAAGTTAAAGGACTTGGAAAAAATTCAGTAAATGATATTTATGAATATTTTCACGAGTTATAAATATTAATTAAATTTTAAAAAATAGATTTCTTGATGTAATTAAATATAACTATATTAAAAATATATATTTAGAAATTAATCTAGTAATTTGACAGCTGAAACATATCTCTGGTTTAAATCACTGCACATTATTGGTGTAATCGTTTGGTTCTCGGGACTTTTTTATTTAGTAAGACTTTTTATTTATCATGAAGAATCTAAAAATATGGATAATGAATTAAAAATTGCCTTTAATAAACAATACACCTTGATGGAAAAAAGGCTGGCAAATATAATCACAACTCCTGGGATGATATTAGCTTTAAGTATGGCTATATGCATGGTTATTATGCAGCCAAGTTGGTTAAGTGAGAAGTGGTTGCAAATTAAAATTTCTTTTGTTTTGGGATTAGTAATTTATCATTTTTATTGTTATAAGATAATGTATTCATTACAAAATAGTACCTCAACCATCTCAGCAAAAAAACTAAGATTATTAAATGAATTGCCTACTTTGTTATTATTTATAATTGTACTTTTAGTGATTTTTAAAAATAATTTTCCAACAAGTGTTGCTACATGGAGTGTAGTTGGACTTGTTGTTTTTATGTTGGCTTCGATTCAATTATATGCAAAGATTAGAAAGAAAAATGAGAATTCATTAAGCAATGAATAGGAAAGACTTAATAAAATTAACTTCCAATATTAATAAATATAGTTGTCCTAAAAAAATTAATTTTCACTGCCATACAAAATTTAGTGATGGAAGTCTAGAACCGCATGAACTTTTAGAACAAGCTTATAAAAATAACTTGAAATTTTTATCAATAACCGATCATCATACAATTAAAGCTCATGAATATATAAAAAAAAATAATATACTCAAAAATTATCCTAAAGATTCTTTTACATTAATTTCCGGAATAGAAATTAATTGTTTGATTCTAGGATGTTTAGTACATGTACTTGGATTGGGAATAGATATTAAAAGTAGTTACCTAAATCCCTACATCCTTGGAGAATCTCCAATAGGTAATGATTTAAATATTAAATCAGTTATTAAAGCAATAAATTTAGCTGGTGGTTTATCATTTCTTGCACATCCAGCGAGGTACAGGATTCCCTTTTATAAATTAATTCCAGAGGCCAAAATACAAGGTATTGATGGAATAGAGGTTTGGTACGATTATGAACTTAATGAAATATGGAATCCTAGTTTATTTGTATGTTCAGAAATAGATAAATTAGCAGATAAATATTCAATGCTAAAAACTTGCGGAACAGACAGTCATGGACTATCACTTTTAGGCAGATAATTCAGAATTCTTTTTTTTCAATTATTGAATCAGTATTAATAATTATGTTCTTTAAATTTTCAATGACATCAGAAGAACAATTATTCCACATTTTTCTATTTACAATTTCAAGAAATCGTTGTGCAATATCTCTTAAAGCCCATGGATTATTTTCTAGAAAGAACTTCCTAAGATCCCGATCACATAACCATGATTTATAAACTTCCTCATAACACCAATCTGACACTACTTCAGTAGAAGCATCAAAAGCATATAAGTAATCCAGTGTCGCTGAAAATTCAAACGCTCCCTTATAACCATTATTCTTCATTCCATTTATCCATTTAGGGTTAAGTATTCTTGATATAACAACTTTTTTAATTTCATCTTGTAATTTTGAAATTTTAGATAATCCAAATTTAGATAAATCACCATGATACATTTCAGGTAAATTACCGCTCAATTTTTTTACTGCTGAAGATAAACCACCCTGAAACTGATAATAGTCATCAGAATCTAAAATATCATGTTCTTTATTATCTTGGTTATGAACAACTAACTGCACATTTTTAAGAGCATTTTCTAATGATTTTTTATCCTCTATAGGTTCAAGATTATCACTATAAATCCACTTACTCCAATTAAGAAAAGATTCTCCAAAATCATCTATATTTTCCCAATTAGAATTTGAAATTAGTTCTTGTAGACCAGCTCCATATGAACCTGGTGCTGACCCAAATATACGATTAATTGGATCACCATCCTTTAATGCTCCAGCAAGAGGGTTAAATTTATCATTCTCATTAAGATTAGATATTAGATTTATTGCTTTAGAAGTTAATTTGACTAACTGAGGAAATGCATCTCTAAACATTCCAGAAATCCTTAATGTAACATCTACTCTTGGCCTATCGAGAACAGATAAAGGGATAATTTCTAAGTCAACTACTCTTCTTGAGGGTCCATCCCAAATAGGTTGTACGCCTAATAAATATAGTATTTGACAAATGTCTTCTCCACCATTTCGCATTGTGGATGTTGCCCATACAGATATTGCTATATTTTTTAAATCTTCTCCATTTTCTTGCTTGTATAAATCAATAATTTGAGAAGCAGATTTACAACCAACACTCCATGCTGATTCAGTGGGCAGTCCTCTCACATCAACTGAAAAGAAATTTTTACCAGTGGGCAAAGCTTCAGTTTTACCTCTCGTAGGGGCTCCAGATGGACCACTTTTTACATATTTGCCATTTAATGAATTTATAAATGATAATTTTTCATTATATGAAGAATTAATAATTGGATTTAGTATCTCATTTTTTAATAATAAAAAATAATTAATATGTTTTTTATCATTAAGGAAATAGTCTATTATTTTCTGATTTTTATATTTGTCTAAATATTTTATATTGGTTTTCTTTTTGTAAAAAAACAAATAAATAATATATTTTGCTTGTTGTTCCAAAAAATCAATAGCCATTCTAAAATTTAAAATTTTTTTGTTTGAAAACTTCAATAATATATTTTTATCCTTTTCAGTTAACTTTTGATCATAGTTATTTGTCCAAGGATTCAAATCTAGTTTTAAATTTTTCGCTATATATTGAACAACACCAATTCGGTTGGCATTTGGTACCCTAGCAATACATAAGAATAGATTTATTTCATTAATATCATTCTGCCTATTGCCAAATACGTGCAAACCTGTTCTAATTTGAGATTCTTTAATTTTGCAAAGAAAGGAATCAATTTCTTCTATTTGAATATTTTTATTCTTTAAAGTAATTTCACTAAAATCTTTTTTAATTAATTCAAAAATAGATTTTTCTATTATCTCAATACGATTAGAATTTAATAATTTAGCTTCAAAATATTCGTCTAAATAACTTTCTAATATTAAATATTTTCCATATAATTCTGACCTATCCAAAGGAGGGGTTAAATGATCAATAATTGTGGCAGCAGTTCTTCTTTTAGCTTGGGAGCCTTCTCCAGGATCATTTACTATAAAGGGATATATATTAGGTATTGCTGGACAAATAATATTTGGATAACATTTATTGCTAAGACCTATAGATTTGCCAGGTAACCATTCAACAGTCCCATGTTTACCAATATGGCATATAGCATGTGCATTAAAAACTTTTTCAATCCAAAAATATTGTGCTAAGTATCTATGGGGAGGTGGAAGATCAGGAGAATGAATATCTCTATCAGTGTAAGCTTCATAACCACGTTGAGGTTGAATCAATAATGTAATTTTTCCAAATCTAAGACCATTTATTGAGAAGCCTTCATTATCTAGATCGATGGCATCAGATGGTTCACCCCAACGATTAACAATAATATTTTTTGGATCAATTTCTAAATAATTCCAATATTTTAAATATTCACTAAGTGGTAAGAAATCTAATGGTTCATTATTCTGAGATTCAATATCATTAGTTCTAGTTTTTATAAGCATTGACATTAATTCCGAAGAATCTTGAGGATAATTACAAGATCCAACGTCAAATCCTTCTTCTTTTAACCAATTAAGAATATTTATTATTGAAGAAGGTGTATTTAAACCAACGCCATTACCGATTCTTCCGTTCTTTACTGGATAATTACTGATTACTAAACAAATTCTTTTATCAAAATTATTAAGTTTCTGAAGTTTTACATAATTTGTTGCAAATTTTGAAATCCATTCAATCCCTACTTGATCAGCTTTGTAACTACTTATTTCACTGTAAAGTGAATTTTTTTTTGATATTATTTCTTTAAAAGCAGCAGGAGAGGTGGTAATTCTTCCATCAAATTCGGGAATAATTATTTGCATTAATAAATCAGATGAATTCATTCCAATTGATGAATTTAACCAATTTTTTTTTGATATATTAGAAGAAAGAAGCTGTAAAATTGGGACTTTCAGAGAAGTAAAAATATTTGTAGAACTTTCAACTAAATCATTATTTTTGATTTGAGATGAAGAAAATGAAGTTGTGGTAATTATTATTTTAATATCTTCTTTTTTAAAAATTTCTATTAATTTCTTTTGAATAATTTGATCTTTTAGAGTTGAAATAAAAAATGTTTTAGGGGATAGTCCGCATTTTCTTAACTGCAAGTTAAGTTTTTCGTTTACTTCAATTTCATTAGCCAAAAAAAGCGATTTATAGGATATTATTCCTATCTTTTCTCCTTTTTCAATTTTCCAATCATACAAATAAGGATCTGCATAAAAAGAAATCTTCAAAAACTTATTAGGAATTGATGTTTCATCTTTTTTTAGGTAATTTAAACAATTGAGAAATTTTCTATAATTATCCATTCCTCCAGATCTTAATAATTTAGAAATATTTAATGCTACATCTTTATCTATACTACTAATCTCACATAAGGAAACTTCCTGATCAGGGGTACCTGATAGGATTACTAACTTCCTTTTTTTATCAATTTCTTGCCAATTTAAGAGTTGTTCAATTCCATAGTTCCATGTACCTTTATCTCCAAATAATCGTAGTACGACAACTTTTGCATAATTAATTGTTTTTAATAGATAATTATCTATTTGAGCTGAGGAATTTAAATTAGAAATTTCTAAAGCTCTTATATTATTTTTTAATGAAGCAAATTCTTTTTCTAACAATATGTTGGATAAGAGATTTAAATCAGCTTTGACACTTGTTATAAAAATAAAATCTGCAACTGGTTGCTCTATTAAATCATCCTTATTCTTTTCATTTCCTGCTATATTCAATATCCTGTGCATTTTTATATATAAATAGGGTTTAGAATACTTAAGTAGGATAAAACTAGTTTACCTTAATTAAATAAACTAAATATGCATGAATTTCTTCCATACGCCTGGTTCGAAGGTAAATGTATTCCATTTAAAGAAGCAAAAATATCAATAGCTACTCATGCACTACATTACGGTACTGCTGCATTTGGAGGAATGCGAGCGATACCTAACCCTACAAATAAAGAAGAATTCCTTTTATTTAGAACTGATAAACACATAAAAAGATTATCTCAAAGTGCAAAATTACTCTTAACTGATATTTCTGAAGAATATATTTTTAAAGCCTTAGAGGAAGTTATAAAAAGAAATAAGCCTGAAAAACCTATTTATATTAGACCATTCGTATATACAAGCGATTTAGGTATAGCTCCAAGGTTACACAATATTGAAACAGATTTCTTTATGTATTGTATTGAACTAGGAGATTATCTATCCCCAGATGGAGTTTCTTGTAGAATGAGTAGTTGGACTAGACAAGAAGATAGATCCCTTCCATTGAGAGGTAAAATAAGTGGAGCTTATATTACTAGTTCATTAGCTAAAACAGAAGCTAGCTTATCGGGTTTTGATGAAGCCTTGTTATTAAATTCAAGTGGTAAGGTAAGCGAAGCTAGTGGTATGAATTTATTTATTGTAAGAAATGGAGACTTAATCACTCCTGGTGTTGATCAAGATATCCTGGAGGGGATTACTAGAGCTAGTGTAATTGAATTAGCAAAATCTTTTGGAATAAATGTAATTGAAAGGCCTGTTGATAAAACAGAATTATTTATAGCAGATGAAGTTTTTCTAACTGGTACAGCAGCAAAAATTACACCCGTTAAAAAAATTGAATCAAGTGAATTAAATGGTGTAAGACCAATAATGAATAAATTAAAAAGTAAGCTTATAGAAATAACAGAAGGTCGTTCTCAAGACTATGATAATTGGGTAACAAGAATTTCTCTAAAATAAATTAAAATTTTACCTAAAAATGGAATCATTCCGAACCTATTTAAATAGTGATGAAAAGCCATTAATAATTTTTGACGGAGGTACTGGAACATCTTTTCAGAACTTAAATCTTACAGCGAAAGACTTTGGAGGCAAAGAATTAGAGGGTTGTAATGAAAACCTTGTTTTATCCTCACCAAAGGTTGTTGAAAAGGTTCATAATTCATTCTTAGCAGCAGGTTGTCATGTTATAGAAACTAATACTTTTGGAGCCTCATCAATAGTTCTTGATGAATATGATATTGCAGATAAGGCATATGAGATAAATAAAAATGCTGCATTAATAGCCAAAAAGGCTGCTGCCAAATATGAATCAGTAGATAAGCCAAGATTTGTTGCTGGCTCAATTGGACCAACTACTAAATTACCCACATTAGGACACATAGATTTTGATGAATTAAAGCAATCATATAGAGAACAAATATATGGTCTTACAGATGGAGGAGTTGATCTTCTTTTAATTGAAACTTGTCAAGATGTTTTACAAATTAAATCTGCCTTATTAGCGTCTAAAGAAGTACTTGATAGTAAAAATATTGATATACCTATAATGGTATCTATAACAATGGAAACAACAGGTACTATGCTTGTTGGATCTGACATAGCCTCTGCATTAACAATATTAGAGCCATTTAATATAGATATCCTTGGACTGAATTGTGCAACTGGTCCAGAACAAATGAAAGAACATATTAAATATTTATCTGAAAATTCTCCTTTCGCTATAAGCTGTATTCCCAATGCAGGACTTCCTGAAAATATTGGTGGTGTTGCTCACTACAGATTAAAGCCAACAGAATTAAAGATGCAGTTAATGAATTTTATATATGACTTTAAAGTTCAATTAATAGGTGGATGTTGTGGGACAACACCTGAACATATTAAATATCTTTCTTCAATAATCGATGAAATTACTAATATCGAAAGGTCTAACAAAATTGGTAATAGCAATTTAAGTGGTTTTATTCCTTCTGCATCATCAATATATAATTCTGTACCGTACAAACAAGACAATTCTATCTTGATTGTAGGAGAAAGATTAAATGCAAGTGGATCGAAAAAGGTAAGGGAGTTATTAAATAACGACGATTGGGATGGACTAGTTTCAATTGCAAAACAGCAACAAAAAGAAAATGCTCACGTTCTTGATGTGAATGTTGATTATGTGGGGAGAGACGGAGTGAAAGATATGAAAGAGATAACTTCAAGACTAGTTACCAATATAAATTTGCCATTAATGATTGACTCTACAGATGCTGACAAAATGGAAAGTGGATTAAAGTCAGCTGGTGGTAAATGTATTATAAATTCAACCAATTACGAAGATGGTAATGAAAGATTTGATCAAGTACTAAATTTAGCTTTAGGGTATGGTTCAGGTCTTGTTGTAGGAACTATTGATGAAGATGGAATGGCAAGAAATAAAGATAAAAAATATAACATTGTAAAACGAGCGCTTAATAGAACAAGAGAATGTGGCTTGCCAGATTATGAACTATTTTTTGATCCATTAGCTCTGCCAATATCTACTGGGATAGAAGAAGATAGATTAAACGCTAAAGAAACAATTACTGCTATATCAAAAATTCGTAAGAATTTCCCAGGTATTCATATCATACTGGGAATATCAAACATTAGTTTTGGTCTTTCGCCATTATCAAGAATTAATCTAAATTCAATATTTTTAGATGAATGCATAAAAGCAGGATTGGATTCTGCTATCATCGCTCCAAATAAAATTTTGCCATTATCAAAAATTTCTGAAGAAACTAAAAAACTTTGCTTAGATTTGATATACGACAAAAGAGAATTTAAAGATGATATTTGTATTTATGATCCATTAGTAGAATTAACAAAAGCTTTTCAAGATTTATCTATTCAAGATTTCAAAAAAGCATCTTTAGATAATAAAAACCTAACTCTGGAAGAAAGTCTAAAAAATCATATTATTGATGGAGAAAAAATAGGTTTAGAGGATCGATTAAATAAAGCGTTAAAAAAATATAAACCTCTTGAAATAATTAATACTTTTTTACTTGATGGGATGAAAGTTGTGGGAGATTTATTTGGTTCAGGTCAAATGCAATTGCCATTTGTACTCCAATCAGCAGAAACAATGAAATTTGCCGTATCAATTTTAGAACCATATATGGAAACTGTAGAAGAAAACATATCAAATGGAAAACTCTTAATTGCAACTGTCAAAGGCGATGTTCATGATATTGGAAAAAATTTAGTTGATATAATACTTACAAATAATGGTTATGACGTTATAAATCTAGGAATAAAGCAGGATGTTTCAGCAATTATAAATGCACAAAAGAAGCACAATGCAGATTGCATCGCTATGAGCGGATTACTTGTTAAATCAACTGCTTTTATGAAAGATAATTTAGAGGCTTTTAACAATGAAGATATTACTGTACCAGTAATATTAGGAGGCGCAGCCTTAACCCCAAAATTTGTAAATGAGGACTGCAGCAAAATATATAACGGGAAAATATTGTACGGAAAAGACGCGTTCACTGATCTTAAATTTATGAATGAATATATGGATAATAAAAAAAAGGGTAATTGGTCAAATACAGAGGGGTTTATTAACAATGATGGTATAAATACTAATTTAGCCTCATCAAAATCCAACTCTCTAGCTGTTAAAAAATCAATATCTGTAGATATTGAGACTCCTAAATTAAATTTAAAAGAAAATTTTATAAGATCTAAATTTATAAATGAAGAAGAGCCAATTCAACCTCCTTTCTTGGGAACGAAAGTATTGAACGACGTTGATATAGATATAAATAAGTTAATTTTTTATCTAGATACAAAAGCTCTTTTTAGCGGACAATGGCAAATAAAAAAAGGAAAAAATCAAAGCGTAGATGAATACAATAACTATTTGGATTCATACGCTAAACCATTATTAGATAAATGGTTAAATACAATTATAGAAAAAAAACTTATCTCACCCAAGGCAGTTTATGGATATTTTAGATGCGGGAGAAAAGATAATAGTATCTTCTTATTTGATAAGAAATCATTAAATAAAATTTCCCAATTTAATTTTCCAAGACAAAAATCTGGGAATAATTTATGCATAGCTGATTTCTATTGCGATTTAAAAAATGATAAACCGATAGATATATTTCCTATGCAGGCAGTAACTATGGGGAATATTGCTAGTGAATATTCTCAAAAATTGTTTAAAGAAGATAGATATAGCGATTATTTAATATTCCATGGACTTACAGTTCAATTAGCAGAAGCTCTGGCTGAGTATGTCCATGCATTAATTCGCATTGAATGTGGTTTTAGGACTGAAGAACCAGACAAAAATAGAGAAATACTAGCTCAAAAATACAGAGGTGCTAGATATTCTTTTGGTTATCCTGCATGTCCAAAAGTATCTGATTCGAACATACAATTATCATTGTTGGATGCAAAAAGAATAAAATTGACCATGGATGAATCTGAACAACTTCATCCAGAACAAAGTACTACAGCTATCATTTCACTACACTCAAAAGCTAAATATTTCAGCGCTTAAGCTAAACTTTTAGTTGTTTTCTAAATATTCAATAATTTCTTCCTGTAGTTCTTCCATCGTTTCATTATCACCCAGATCAAGTCCCTCACCCGCGGCATCTTGTGTTAACTCAAGATAATATGAAGCACCATCACTAGACAAAAATTCTAATGCAGAAGTTTCATCACTATCTTTAAAAGCTTCATAAAGAGCTTTAAATGCTATGTTTTCAGTAAAGTCCCAATCCATAATGAAAAAAACCTTATTAGAATTATTACCTCCTTACCCCCCATACTCGTCAACCTTTTTTAAAGAAATGTTGGTGTTTTATTATTATTAAAAAAATCCATGACTATAAATAATCAAAATCAGTTAAATGTCCTAGGAGAAAAAATTGAGATTTGTAGTTGCACACCTATGACAGGGTGGTTCAGAGATGGATTTTGCAACTATGACAAAAATGATGGAGGGAATCATTCCATATGTTGTGTAATGGATGATAATTTCCTGAAATATAGTAAATCACAAGGTAATGATTTAATAACTCCCATGCCTATTTATTCCTTCCCAGGTCTAAAGGATGGTGATCATTGGTGTATTTGTCTTGATAGGTGGAAGCAAGCATTATTAGATGGTCTTGCACCAAAAGTCATATTAGAATCAACGAATATTGTAGTCTTAGAATCTGTACCTCTTGAAAAATTGAAAGAATATCAATTTAATAAAAAGTAATTACAAGTTTATTTTTTTTTTTAAAATGATTATTATAATTTTTTTTAAATGAGTTTAGAAATATATTGGAAAAAAGCACTAGAACAAACTCGATTATCAATTGATGATGAATCATTATATCCTCTCAAAACTACTATTATTACAAAAGATTTATATGAAAAAGACGACTTCATAATTAGGAAACTGGATACTTCAAAATTAAATAAAAAAAAAATTTATGGTCCTAAGCAAAATCCATTTTGTCCTTGGGAAAAAATACTAGAAATTGATAAAATTGGTGATAATCATCAACTAATATTAAATAAGTATCCTGTACAAAAAGGTCATATTTTACTTATTACGAATGAATGGAAACCTCAAAATGGATGGTTAGATATTAAAGATTGGAGAGCCATCCGACAAGTTAATAAAGATACTAGTGGATTATGGTTTTTCAATAGTTCTCCAATTGCGGGAGCAAGTCAACCTCACAGGCATTTTCAACTTCTGCGTAGATCTAAAGGTGAGATATCATGCCCTAGAGAAAAGTGGTTTTTAGAGTTGAACTCATATCAAGATCTAAATAGTAAGCTTAAAAAAAATATTATTGTATCCAAATTTAATTTTTTAGAAAATCCATCATGTCTCTTTGAATTTTACTTAGAATTATGCGAGAAATTAGGACTTGGGGACCCTATTAGTGATAAGAAACCGATATATCCTTACAATATTTTAATAACTAATAAATGGATCGCTATTATAAAGAGAAAAAATGATCATATTCATGGTTTCAGTATTAATGGTTTAGGATTTGCAGGATATTTATTAGTAACTGAAAATTCAAATATTAATTATTTAAAGAAATTTGGCCCTGAAAAGCTTTTAGAAAGTTTTGTTTGAATACTAGTTGGTTACTTCAACTTCCTTATCTCTGCTTATTTGGCTTTCTAGAACTTCTATAGATGCTGTTACGGAGGCGATTTTACGTTCAAGTGAATCCTTAATATAATTGAGCATTTCTAGTTTCTTATGTTGATAAAAACTCTTTTTTTCTTTAGATGACTTGGAATAACAATTAAGCATTTTTATTTTTATTATAAAAAGATACTGAATTGACTTGTGACTTGAAAATAAATTGGTTTTAATTTAAAAACAATATTACGTATGGACTTTCAATTTTTTTTGAATAAAATTAAATAAATTCCATACTATTCAAGAAAATATTATTGAATATTCCTGAAAATTCAAATACAAAAAGAATTTCAATTGATTTACCAGAGGAACTAATTTCCAGGTTTGATCAATTACGAAAAGAGTGGGGATTTAGAGCAAGAGGACCTGTAATAGAAAAGATACTTAAAGAACTTCTTCAAGAAGATGATTTACTACCTAAGAACCAACAGCAAGAAATAGACTTTAACGAGAAAAAGAATAATGAAAATTTTAATATTAATGAAGATACTGCATTGGTATTAATTAAATCAGACGTAAAAAAAGAAGTTAATGAGATATCTTTGAATAAAAGATTTTCAAATAACAATCAATATAAAGAAAAAGCCAACTCAAACATAAGCCTTCCCAATTTTGTTGAAAATAAAGTAAAGAATTTAAGAAGAAGTATTAATAGTGAAAAATTAAAGGAGAATATTAATGATATTCAAATTAATACAATTAAAGAAACTGAATTAATAAAATGTCAAATTGAATTAATTACTCATTGGAAAACCTTATATGGATCAGTTCCTAATGATCATGTAGTAGAAGCATCGATGGATTGGTTTGAAAGGGATATATGGCCAAATCTTGATGGAACTGAAAATCTACCCTTTACGTGGAGTGCAGCCAATAAATTAATGTCAGAATTATGCCCATTTTGGATAAAGAAAAATCCATCCCTTGAAATTGTTTTATTAATGATTGGCGTTTTAGAAGACCCTTTTGCAACATCAGATCTGATAAATAGAATACCAACCCTTATGAGAAGGTTTGTAAGTAGATTTAAGAGAAATAATAGATCAAATTCATTTGAAACCTTGGACTCAACAATGACAGTACATGGAGCACTTAAATTATTGAATTTATCAACATCCGCAGGATCGGCTCATACGTTCCGTAAAATTAGAGAGGCCTATAAATCAATAGCCTTAGAGACGCATCCGGATGCTGGAGGATCAACAGATCAAATGAGAAAATTAAATGAAGCGTATCAATTGCTAAAAAATCTATATAGAAATTAGTATACTAATTCTTAAATAAGACTAGTCATAAGTCTAATTAATAGTCTCATACAAGAAAGCTGATTATAACTAAATATCCAATTTTTTTAATTAATTTTATTCAAATTTATATAAACAAAAATTATTTATAAATAAAAAATACTTTAAAAATTAATTTAAGGCTGTATATAAATTCTTATATGAGACTTATAATAAGTCCTAAAAATAGTCTCATAATAGATAAGTAAGATAAAATAATTTTATAAATTTAAATTAATTATACCCAAACCGCTTAATGCATAGTAAAAATTAAAAATCGAATAATAAATCAATAAATTCTGTCCTTTCAATGTCCAAGAAATTAATAAGAACTAAAAAGTATTGCTATAAGGGACTTTTATGTTTTCCCGAACTGCCTTAAAGACAGTACTACTAGTTTTGCAATTTCTGAATAGCAGTTTGTTTGTCAATACTAGGGATATCACTTAGACCATTAGCATCAAACCAAGGAGCATTAGCCCAATCAAAACCTTCTCCAAAAGTATTATCAGGTGAAGTTACATACCAATGACATGAAGTATCGGGAACATCAACGGAACATTTTGACCAATCGTCAGACCACTGTGGAACCTGAACCCATAGCAAAGAAGACAACAATAATGATATTAAATTGATCATGATTACAATCATACAACATCAAATAGTTTTATAAGATTATTACATGTATCGAATAAGAATCATCTCTGGACTATATTCTAGACTTATTTAAGACGATTAAGATATTATCTCAGTTTTGTGTTAAATCTTTTTTCAACATTAGAAACTATCTTTGAATGAATTGATTTGATATCAGAATCAAGTAAAGTCTTATCTTTATCTCTATAAGATAATCTAAATGTATAACTAATATAATCCTCTCCAATATTATTATCTTCAAAAACATCAATTAAATTAACATCCTCTAGTAGATTCTTTCCTCCTTTTCTTATTTCTGATGTTATTTCACTGATTAAATGCTCCTTACTAAAGATGAAATTAATATCCCTTTCCATTTTTGGAACTATTGGGTATTGCTTATATATAGGTATCCATTTATTTTTTCTAGTACTAGCTCCCAAGAGATTAGCAACATTTATGCTAAATAAATAAACCTTTTTTATAGCAGTTTTATCTAATATTAACTTTGGATGAATTTCACCAAAATATCCAGCTTCTTTTCCTTCAATAAATAATTTCGCTGTCCTTCCAGGATGAAGAAAATTAATAGAATTAGTAGGTTTGTCATCCACTTTTATATTTAAAGATGATAAGGCCTCCTTTAACTTTCCTCTCGCCTCATAATAATTTAAATCACTATCCTTTCCTGAATTAACCCATTCCCCAAATTTTTTATTTCCATAAATTGCTCCATTAAGTATTTCTTTTTGTATTAATTCAGAATTCTTATAAAAAACATTTCCAACTTCAAAAACATAACAACTTTTTTGTCCAGATTTTATATTACGATTTACGATCTTCAAATGTTCTTCCCAGATATTGTCCCTCAGGCAGCTAGTTTCAAATAACAAAGGATTAGAAATCTTTATAAGAGATTCTTTATCCTCTGGAACAAGAGAATAACTAAGTACTTCGTTAAAACCGTTTTCAATGAAAGAACTTTTTACCATTTTTAATGCCAATTGATCTGGTGATAATTTTCCAGGCTTAATTGGGTTAGGGAGGTTTAAATCAAATCTGTCATAGCCTATTAATCTCGCAATCTCTTCAATTAAATCAATTTCTCTTACTAAATCTTGTGATCTATTGGGAATTACTGCTACATCCCAGCCGTATTCTTTATTCTTTAAAGTACAACCTATGAGTATTAATTTATCAACTATTTCAGTGTCAGATAAATTTCTTTTTTCTAATTTATCGTTAATGATTAATGGACCAAGAATTTTATGTATACGCTTTCTTCTTAACTTTATAAAAACATCCTCATTATTTATTAAATTTGAAGTATTAATGATTGGTAAATTAATAGGATAATATTCTTCTAAAAGATTAATTGCCCTTGTAACTGCACCTATTGTATTTTTTGATGAAATCCCTTTTTCATATCTACTACTGGATTCAGTTCTCAATCCAATCTCCCTTGAAGATTTTCTTATAGTAACTGGATTAAAAACAGCCCCTTCAAGATAAATTGAAGATGTAGTGTTGGTTACTGAAGTCTCTAAACCTCCTATCACCCCTGCAATAGCAATTGGATTATCACAACAAGTGATTACTGTTATATTTTCATTTAAATCATAATTTTTACCATCCAAGCATAAAAGGCTTTCGTTATCGTTAGCTTTTCTTACAGAAAAGTCATTTGGAATAACTTCTTTACCAATTAAATTTGTAAGTTTATCTTTATCAAACGCATGCAAAGGTTGACCTTGTTCTAAGAGAATATAGTTTGTTATATCAACTAAGAGATTAATTGATTTAATACCTGATTTTTCTATACGATCTTTGATCCATTTTGGCGATAATTTCTTTCCATTTACTCCGTTAATACAGGTTATTGTGTAAAGACAATTTGATGTTAAAGCTTCAGGGCAAAGTTGAATTTCCTTTAGAAAATTAATATCGTATTTATGATTTAATTCTGGAAAATTTAATTTTGATTCTAAAAGAGCAGAAATTTCTCGTGCTATACCAATAACTGACATTCCGTCGGGTCTGTTGGCTGTAATGGCTAAATCATAAATAAAATCATCTAATTGAAGTAAAGAAGATCCAGGAGTCCCTAATTTATGATTTAAGGCTAAATCTTCTTCTATAATCGCGATACCTTCGCTATATTCTTCTAGTCCAAGCTCCTGCAAGGAACATATCATGCCTTCACTCAGGACACCTCTAATTTCGCTTCTTTTAATAGTTAAATTAACCGCGTTTAATTTCGTTCCTACAGTAGCAACATAGACATAAATATTTGATTTAATATTAGATGCACCACAAATAATTTGTAGATTCTCTGAATTTCCAATATCTACTTGGCAAATAGATAGTTTGTCAGATCCTTTATGTTTTAAAACAGATAAAACCTTACCTAATACGACACCATTAACATTTTTTGAACAATTTTCTAGTGATTCGACTTCAAATCCACCAATAGATAATTTCTCAGAAAGATCTTCAGGCGTAGAATTTATTTCTACTAAACTTTTCAACCAATTTTGAGAAACTTTCATAAATAAATATTATTCGATGATAGAAAAAGAAATGGAAATATCTTCAAAATAGATTGTTGAAGATGTACAATAGAAAATTATACATTAACGTATTAATCAAAATGGCCAAAAAAGGGACAAGAGTTGTAGTGACCCTAGAATGTACTGAAGCTCGAACAAGCACAGACCCTAAGAGATCGAATGGTATCTCGAGATATACTACTGAAAAGAACCGTAGAAATACAACTGAAAGATTAGAACTTAAAAAGTTTAATCCTCATTTAAACAGAATGACTATTCACAAAGAAATAAAATAATAAAATCATGCCTAATTCAATTTTTAAAAAACAATTATCACCTATCAAACCTGGGGACCCTATTGATTATAAGGATGTAGAACTCCTTAAGAAATTCATTACTGAAAGAGGTAAAATCCTTCCAAGAAGGATGACTGGGCTAACTTCAAAACAACAAAGAGATCTTACATTAGCCGTAAAAAGAGCGAGAATTATAGCTTTGTTACCCTTTGTTAATCCTGAAGGTTAGTAACTTATTTGACATAGTGCAATACAATTAATATTTCAAATATTTGAGAGATCTAACTAGTTTAAAAACATATATTATTGATTCTGAAGATCCACATGAAGTGGATGATGCTATTTCATTAGAAATAAAAGAAGGAAATAAAAAAAATTTATGGATACATATTAGTAATCCTTGCAAATTATTTTTACACGATTCTAATGTTGATCTTGATGCAAGAAGAAGAAATAGCAGTTTGTATTTAACTGAAAAATATACCTCAATGCTACCTTTAGAAATTCTTCAGGAGGCAAATCTATCTCAGAATAAAATTTCTGAAACTATTAGTGCCGTAATAGAATTCAATGAAGATGGTTCAATAAATCATTATGAAATAATTGAAGCATATATAAAGCCAAAATATCAATTAACATATGAAGATGCAAATGAAATATTAGATCTTGAGCCTAAAGAAGAAATTGAACTAGTTGAAATTAAAAATTTATTAGAAAAAAGTATTGAATATAGAAAAAAACAGGGGGCAATAATCTTTGAAAGTCCCAATAGTAAAGTAAAGTTAAATAAAGGAAAAATTATAATAACAAAAGTCGAAAAAACAATAGCACAATATATAATTGCTGAAGCAATGATATTAATGGGATATGTAACAAGTTTATTTTTAAATAAAAACAATTTAGCGGCTGCATATAGAGTTCAAAAAATTAATTGCAACCCAGATGAAATACTAAATAAATATAAGGATAGTGAAATAAAATATATTTTACTTAAACAATATATGGGAAGAAGTTATATAACAATAAAGCCAAATAATCACGAGTCACTTGGTCTTAAAATGTATGTACAATGTACTTCACCACTAAGAAGATATTTAGATTTAGTTATACAAAGGCAGGTATATAATAAATTAAATAATTTTGAACTTATATCTAAAAATTCTATAACTCAAATTATTGAATATTCCAAATATCGACAAATAGAGAACAACAATATCTTTAAAAATGATAGATTTAAATATTTATCACTATATTTCAATAATGAGAATAAACCCTTCTATAAAATAATATTTGTTAAGTGGATTAATCATAAAAGAAATATTGCATTAGTTTTTTTTCCAGAGTACTCAGTAGAAATTCTTATTACTCTATTTGTATCAATAGAAATATACTGTAATAAAATTTATAAGGTAAAATATAATAAAAATGATAATAATCTGTTAGGGTTTATTTATTAATCAAAAAATGAAACATATATCCCAATATTAGTTGCAAAAATATCTGTTAAGATTGAAAAAAAAGCTTTATGAGTTTTGTCATTACAACCCCCTTATATTATGTAAATGATAAACCTCACTTAGGAAGTGTATATACAACAATAATTTGCGACTCCATTGCAAGGTACAAAAGACTTGTCGGTGAAGAGGTAATTTTCATTACAGGTGTTGATGAACATGGTTTAAAAATACAAAGAACAGCAATTGAAAAGGGAATTGAACCAAAAACACATTGTGATGAAATTTCAGAAATCTTCAATATTAATTGGAAAAATTGGGATATATCCCACGATAAATTTATAAGGACAAGCTCCAAAAATCATGAGTTGGTTGTTAATGAATTTTATGAAAGAGTAAAAAAATCAGGAGATATATATATGGGAGTACAGAAAGGTTGGTATTGTGTCGGTTGTGAAGAATTTAAAGATAATCCAGAGAATTCGGCAACATACAAATGTCCCATACATCAAAAAAATCTAGAATGGAAAAATGAGGAGAATCTTTTTTTCAGGCTCTCGAAATACCAAAAACAAATTGAAGAGATAATAAATAAACCCACATTCATTGAGCCAGTTGAGAGAAAAAACGAAATTATAAATTTTGTTTCTAGAGGTTTAAATGACTTTTCAATTTCAAGAACTAATGTCTCATGGGGAATCACAGTACCTGATCATGATAATCATACCTTCTATGTATGGTTTGACGCATTACTTGGATATGTAAGTGCTATTAGTTCTAATACAAAAGAGAATTTATTGGAAAAATCAATTAACGGGGGGTGGCCTGCTGACATTCATTTGATCGGGAAAGATATTCTGAGGTTTCATGCTGTCTATTGGCCTGCAATGCTAATTTCTGCGGGCATGAAAGTCCCGAAAAAAGTCTTCGGACATGGTTTCCTCACTAGGGAGGGTCAAAAGATGGGTAAAAGTTTAGGAAATGTACTAGACCCTAACTTATTACTTTCTAAATATGGGAATGATCCTGTTAGATGGTACTTAATTAAAGATATATCACTGGGAAATGATGGAGATTTTCAAGATAAAAGATTTGTTGACATTATCAATAATGACCTCGCAAATACAATTGGTAATTTGCTTAATAGAACATCATCTATGTCGAGAAAATGGTTTGATAATAAAGTACCGGATAATGAAAAAATATTGTGTGAAAATAAATTAGAGCATCTCGCCAAAATTTCAGTAGAAAACTATCATGAAAAATTTAATAGCTACAAATTAGATCTAGCGGCCAATGAGGTGCTGAGTCTAGCCATTAACACAAATTTGTACTTAAATGATAATCAACCATGGTTGTTAATTAAAGAGAAAGATAATCTACCTATTGTCAAAGAAATCATATACAACGTTTTGGAGAGTACTCGAATAATAGGATTATTATTACAACCTTTGCTGCCTGAATTATCATCAAAAATAAATTCTCAACTTGGATCAATATACAAAAAAGAAGTTCCTTGGGATCAACAACTAAAGTGGGGGCTATTAATAAGGAACTCAAACCTTCCTAAACCATCACCTGTAATAAATAAACTTGAGTATGAATAATATCTTTAAGTTAATAATCTTATTTCCAATTTTAATTGTTGGATGTACTCCTAATTTAATTGAAGAAAATAAAATAAAGCAAAAAATTGATAATTTAGATATGATAATTTACTCTGAAAAAGGGGATAAAATATATTCAATTATTAGTCCAAATTCAACATACGATAAGATTCAATTAAATTTCAACTTAAAAAAAACGACTATTAATATATTTGAAGGTGAAGATATAAGATATGTTATTAATTCTGATTCATCAAAACTAACAAACAATAATGAAATTGTAGAACTTAATGGAAATGTTCAATTAAGAAGTCTCAATAAAAATGACATCTTGAATGGTGATTATTTAATTTGGAATATTAATAAAACTAAATACGAATTAACAGGCAATGTAAGATTTGAAAATAACAATATAATATTAAAATCTCCAAAAGCAAATTTGGGTGAAGATAACATAATTGAATTTTTTAATCCTGTTCAATATTTAATTAAAGGTAAAAATAATGACAAAAAATATGAAATAAATTCAGAAAATGCATACTACAATATTAAGACAGAATCAATAAGTTTCAGTTCAAAGGATAAAAGAGTTCGTTCAGTAATTTATTTTTAAATATTATTTTTTAAAAAAATATTATTAATTTTCTTTGACCAATTATTAATCCAATTTTCATCAGACTTAGTAAAACATTTTGCACTCCAACCTCCAATTAATATAAAAGCCTTCGTATTTATTGGTACAACTAAAATAGATGGTATGTTCTGACAAAAATTAGAAAATTCATCTCTTCCAGGATAAAATTTTGTGTTTGCTAATGATATCAATTTCATATCTTTTATTGATCTCAAACAAGTATCGCCAGGACTAAAGTTATTACTAGAAGTAATTCCTCTTCTCAATATATTTACGCCATCATTGTGGATTAATATTGCTGCTGCTGCTGTAGAAGTTAATATCGCTTCAGAACCCCATGCAAGTTCATCAATAACTTCATCCGGAATGTTTTTATCAAAGAAAAACTTATTTTCTCCCTTTAAATCAGCTTTCTCACCAGCTAAAGGTTCGAATTGTTTAAATAAAAAACCTATCAAAATAATAATTAATGAAGCTATTGCAGCTAATACTTGTGCTCTTTCAAGCTCAGGAGTAATTGTTTCTATTGAAACGAAATTTGCTATCTGAAAAATGAAGAGGATTGCACCGATTAATATTAAAGATTTCCCATTGAATCCCATATATTAATTATGTTTATTCTATTTAAATTATGCAAATATTATATTATTTGGTACATTCAAAATTACTCAAACATATGGTTTTTAATATATAATATATCAAAACTCTCTAAAATGAAATTAATAAACATCAATAAATATATATTTACGCTTACCATTTCAGGCTTAATATTATTTCTAATTCCCTCGACTACATACGCTAAAGAAATTATTAGTATAAATAAATTTTTTGGTACTACACAACAGAAGACCATTATAAATTACGAAAAAAGTCAGCCTTCATCTATCGACAACCCTGTGGTCGATCCAAATTTTAACACCATGAGATCAAAAGATACAGAAAGTTCAACTGCTACTTATATAGTTATAGGATTGTTAATTGCTGCTACTATTATCCCCTTAGCGACATGGTGGTATTTCTCTAAATAATAGAGAATTTATGAATGCCAAGGATTTATGTATTAGTGAATATTCATCTTATATAGTTTTTATTACAGGGGGGACAAAGAGTGGCAAAAGTGAATTCGCGGAGCATCTTGCAAAGGAGGTAAAAAATTTATCATATGTTGCCTTATCTGAAAACAATTTGGATGATAAAGAATGGCAAGATAAAATTAATTTACATCGAAAAAGAAGACCAAAAGATTGGAAATTAATAGAAACGACAGATCTATTAAGTACATTAAGGAAAGAAGAAGGTCCATTATTAATAGATTCTATTGGCGGATTCGTTATGAAAAGTATTGGCAAGGAACAAAATGAATGGTCAACAAAAATGAATTCACTTATAAGTCTCTTAATGAAAAGAAAAAGCGTAACAATTATTGTTGGAGAACAAGTAGGTTGGAGTCTGGTCTCTGAATATAAAATTGGTAATACATATATTGAAAGAATCGGCGAACTTCAAAAGAGAATAACCAAAATATCAAAAGATAATTGGCTGGCTATAAACGGCAGAGCAATCAAAATAGATGAAATAAGTATTGAAATACCTAATTAAAATTGGAAGTCGCTCTTTTTGAACCTAGAATCCCACAAAATACTGGTAATATTGCCAGATCATGTGCTGCGTTTAATATACCTTTAAATCTTATAGAGCCCTTGGGTTTTAAGCTAGAAGATAAATATTTAAAAAGAGCAGGATTAGACTATTGGCCTCTAGTTACTGTTTATCAGTATGAGAATTTTGAAAAATTTTTTGCGTCAAAATCACCAAAAAGAATAATTTCTTTTAGTAAAAAAAATGGATTATATTTGAAGGATTTTAAATTTAAGCAAGATGATATTTTGCTATTTGGGAGAGAAGATTCAGGATTACCCGATAACATTATTGATAAAAGCCACTTTTTAATATCAATATTTATGCCGAATATACAGACTGCAAACAATGATCAAAAAGGTGTTAGAAGTCTAAACCTTTCTGTAGCGTGCGGAATTGCTATATATGAGGCCCACAAGCAAATAAATTTTCAAAATGGTAATTAAGTACAATCAATGCCTTACAATATTCCCATGTCTCGGTAGCTCAGCTGGTTAGAGCGGCGGATTCATAGCCCGCAGGTCGCGTGTTCAAGTCACGCTCGAGACATTTTAAATACTTTTCAATTGAATAACATAGGTGAAATTTTAATTTAATTAAACTATTAAAGACAATAATGTTTAATTCACTCGGCACAGTCTTAGATCCAAAAAAATCTAAAGCAAAATATCCAGAAGCAAGAGTTATAGTTCTTGATGACAATTTTAATACTTTTCAGCATGTCGCAAATTGTCTTCTAACAATAATCCCAGACATGAGTGAACAAAAGGCATGGGATCTAACCATCAAAGTTGATAAGACAGGATCTGCAGAGGTATGGAGAGGTAATCTTGAACAAGCAGAGCTATATCATGAGCAACTATTCAGCAAAGGATTAACAATGGCTCCAATTGAGAAAACATAAAATAAGTAAAATTGACAGAAAATTTTTGGCTTATAAATTCGAATCGTTCAAGGGTTAAAAGGTTTTCAAAGAATAATCAAAATAAAGATAAATTTTTTGAATATATGTTTATTGACTCTGGAAGAATTCTTGGTGTTTTAGGAAAAGAACCACCTCTTATGACAACCAGAGAAGAACTTAAAGTTGATAAAGCTAGAGATGAATGGAGAAAGTTAATCGCTCAAGGTTGGAGGAGAACCAAACCAGTTTGGGAAGACTATTAGTATCCAATATTGTTACTAGGATTAGTTATATAAATTATGAGATTTAGTACGTAGTTTGCTGGTAAATTTAATGGCTTCAAAAGTAGCAAAGCCATTCCTTGAGTCACATTAAATTCTTTATTTTTCATAAAAAAATGATAGTCTCAATTTAATTATAAAAAGACTGTCAAATACTAACTAAAACACTGAAAAAAAGACATATAAGCATTTATTGATTTAGGATTTTCAAGATATCTAATATCTAAAACTTATTTTAAAAAATTATAGATTTAGGGTTAGTTGTTATTTTATTTTAAACAAAAAAATCCACGTTATAATTTAAAAATCCCTATCGTTTAATACTTAATAAATACCCAATGAAGTATCTCATCTCAAGCAAAAGATCAAGAGCTCTATTTTGTATTGGAATAGTTGCTATAAGTATTGGATTAATATCAAAAAAAGTAATTAATTATCCAGCTGGAGAATGTATGAAAGTTACTCAAGAAATAACCTTTAATATCTAGCCATTAATCATCTTACATTTTTCTTAATTCTTAAATCCAGTCAACTTTGATAACTCTTTTAGTGAAAGTAGACCTAAAATTAGTTTTCCATTTATTTCCCATGTTGGAAATCCTTTAATTTTTTTATCAATGCATAATTGAGTTTGACTGTTTATGCCATCCCTTGCACATTCAACTACATTAAGTTCTCTATAAGCTTGCTTACCAAATAATTCACTTTGAGTAAGGCAATTAGGACACCAATATGCTGAATATTTAACTACACCATTATTTTTAAGGTATTTAGCCAACTCGATTGATTCCCTAGTGCTTTCTGAGGTGACTATAAGTTCTCTCTGATTATTTATGTGGGAGCTATGAACAAAACTTGGTAAATTAAGCAAAACTAATAGTGGGATTAATAGGCGTTTCATTTATTTACTACTTTTCCTCCATATTTTCTAACTATCTTATCAAGCAAAATTCGTATATCTTTATTTTTAAGTTTGTCTATTTGCTGAAGATTTTCAAGAAGATCACATATTTGATCATGTGTATCTTCATTTAATTCACTTAATGCCATTTATATTTAGAGTTTTTATATTCCAATTTTAAATCAAAAGTAAATTTACATACTTATTGTATTTATATTTTTTTATTGCTATTTTTTTAAAGCGGGCTAAGGTTCATATCTCCACGAGGATTTAGTCCGCTGAATTTTAAAAGATTCAATTTATTTTGGATCCGTCTTTAAGAAGTTGATTAGAAATATTCAATAATATTTATCTTTGCTTAATTTCTAAATTCCATTGAAAAGCATTCTCATATAAAAGTTAATAGTGTGACACTATTTATTCAATTATGTTGTTATTTCGCTTCATAACTTTCTTAAAATACTTAAACTCAATAAATTCATGCATCATTTTGATATCATCAGATAATACTTTTTTATTAACTGCATATTCGTCTATATTAAGTGGAGATATATTATTTTCAGAAAATGTTTCATGATCAAAAGAAAAATTTATAAAATCTACTTTATCATTTTGTTTTTGACGATACGATTCATTTAGCACACCTCGAGACCTCAACGCTTCCTCAACCAATAGACCCGTGACTTTTGACTGACTAAACTCATTAGCTGTGCACAATTTTTCAATAATTTCATGCACTTCTTCGCTTGGCAAAAAACCAATTCTTTTCCTCGGAGAGGGCATAATTAAAAAAATTAGTGTCACACTTGCACATTATAAGTGTTGCACTATATTTGATTTAAGTCAACTAATTTTGCTATGCATATTTTATTATTTCCTGTCGGATTTATTCTTTGGTATCTAGCTTACGAAGCAAAACCTATCATTAATGATGAAGTAACACTTAATTGGGAAGAAAAAAATACAATTAAAAGAAATAAACTTTTAAATATAATCAACGAAAGCTTTTAAAATTTACTCTTAATCGATTTTGACCATTCCTTGTGCTTATTATCTAGATCTGAGATCAACTGTTTTTGATAAGTCAATTTGAGTTGATTTTCGTTAAGTAATATTTTTGTGATGATCATTTCTTTAGAGAAAAAATAAGGAGTGTTAGAACTACTAATTATTTTTTTGACTTCCATCAATTAAATTCAACTATTTTTTTTATATGACTTAAAAGATTATAGTCTCAATATTTTTATATTTTTTTTATATTTCCTTCATATGTTTTTTAGCACGTTTGTAAAAAATATTAGTTTATTAAATAATAAAGGCTATATTTAAACAAAATATATGTTTTACCATGAATCTAAAGGAGAGAGGGATTACTGTTGGAGATTTACTAATAATACTAATAATAATAATCCTTTCTACAATATTAATTAAATCATTTAACAAAGATAAGAAAACAACACTAAATTATAGTAATAAAGAGCAAGTTTCTTACAAGAAAAATTACTATCAAAAATATATTTGAATAGCTTATATAAATTATTTATAAAACTCATGATTAGTTCAATTTAACTATTAAGTATCTCTTATGTAAATTTCAAGAATTAATAATTATCTAACAATGAGTTTATGTATTTTAAATATTTTAATGAAATGATTTAGAACTTTCCCATTTCAAGTTATCCTTTAAATCTTTAATATCATTTGATATTGAAACTAAATTCACCATTTGAAGAATTTGACTTTTATTTAGCCTATTAATAACAATAAGTTTATTAAGCATTTCTAAAACAGAT
>QCBN01000002.1 GCA_003281585.1 Prochlorococcus sp. AG-347-I15 | reverse complement strand
CTTTATCCTTTTCCTATAGAAAAATTTCTCACCACAATTTTGGCAAGTTCCTATGTATTTTAATTCTCTCCTTTCAATGGGAAATGAGTGCCTCACAGAAATTTGGAAATTCTTCTCTTTTTTATTAATTTCATTCATCTTTTCTAAGAAATTTGGACCATGTATCTCATTTTTTTTTAATATCCTATCTACCCATGCATGAATCATTTCATGACATAAAGTACTGTTTATTTCGATAGTAGATAATTTACTCAAAATAGGTTTCGATAAGATAATTTCAGAATCTAGAAAACCATTAATTCTTTTTCTTTTATAAAAACCAGCAGTGGTTTTTAATCTATTATCACTCCATCTAACTTTTACTAAAGGTTGATTATTAACCGCTAGAGAATTTTCAAAATATTGGGTATTAAATTTATGAAATAAAGGTAAAAGAGGAATTACAGGCATTATGAATTAAAATTAGTATTATTTTGACAAAAAAAGCCATCAAAAACGATTTCTTTTCTTAAAGTAATAAAAAACTTAAATCAACATGGATGCAACACTAGTTAAAGATATAGGAATTAAAGCACTATTAGTTGGCGGAGCTGTACTAGTTTCTTTTTGGACTTTTAATGCAGTCAAATTAGTTATAAGCGCCAGAGGAATTAATCCATTAGTAAGAAAGTTTTTTGATCAAATAGCTGCTGGCAGGATTGATGCAGCTTATGGTTTGACTACAAAAACTTATAAAACTCATGTGAAGCGCCAAGACTTTCTTAAATTTTTAGCTAGTTTAAATCTCAATAAATACAGAAATTTAAAATCAGGAAGACCTAGAGTCCAAGAAGACCAAATCATAATAACTTTGAATTTAAAATCAGAAGATAAACAAGATGAGCTCCCATTAGATTTTACTTTTGCAAAAACTGACAATGATTGGAAAATAGACAGAATAGCAAAAGTGAATTAATAATTTCTTGTGAGGTAAAAAGAATTGTTTAAAGACGAGATAATACATCAATTAGAATTACATCCAAGTAGATTAGATAAAGAAAAAATCATCTCAGAAGCAATGGAACAAGGTCTAGATGATTTTTTTGAAGGCATCCGTATGGCACTTGATCCATTGGTAACTTTTGGTGTAAAAATTGTTCCTGAAAAAGATAATGAAAAAAGTCAAAATTTTTTATGGAAAGATTTTAAAAAATTAGCAAATAAGCTTATTCAAAGAGAACTTACTGGTCACGCTGCGCGCGATGCAATTATTAAGGCTATGGAATCTGCCACGAAAGAAGAGTGGAATGGTTTTTATAGACGAGTTTTAATTAAAGATCTTAGATGTGGTGTATCTGAAAAAACAATCAACAAGATAGCCAAGAAATTTCCCAAATATGCGATTCCTATTTTTTCTTGTCCTTTAGCTCATGACAGTGCAAATCATGAAAAAAAAATGATAGGAAAAAAGCAAATTGAAATCAAATTAGATGGTGTACGCGTCTTAACTATTATTAGACAAAATAAAGTAGAAATGTTTTCTCGTAATGGTAAACAATTCCATAATTTTGGTCATATTATCTCAGAAATAGAAAACGTTTTAAAAGAAGATCCTGCACCTCATGACTTAGTCCTAGATGGTGAAGTAATGAGCGCTAACTTTCAGGATTTAATGAAACAGGTTCATAGAAAAGATGGTAAACAAACAAAAGACGCAGTTCTACATTTATTTGACTTATGTCCCCTTGAAGACTTCCAAAAAGGGAGATGGAACACTAGTCAAACAGCAAGAAGTTTATTAGTAAAAGAATGGGTTACAAAACATTCTATACTTCTAAGACATATAAAAACACTTGAATGGGAAAATGTAAACCTAGACACCTTTGAAGGACAGAAAAGATTTGTAGAGCTGAATAAATCTGCTGTGGAGGGTGGATATGAAGGAGTAATGATTAAAGATCCCGATGCGATGTATGAATGTAAAAGAACACACAGTTGGTTAAAGGCAAAACCTTTCATTGAAGTCACTTTAAAGGTTGTATCAGTTGAGGAAGGCACAGGTCGCAATAAAGGTAGACTAGGAGCTGTACTAGTAGAAGGTGAAGATGATGGGCATGAATACAGTCTTAGTTGTGGAAGCGGATTTAGTGATATCCAACGTGAAGAATATTGGTCAAAACGGAATATACTTATTGGTCAACTTGTAGAAATCAGAGCTGATGCTAAAACTAAATCCAAGGATGCTTTGACTTATAGTCTTAGGTTCCCCAGATTCAAATGCTTTAGAGGATTTAAAGCTGGAGAAAAAGTTTAAATTTTAAAAAATGATATTCAATAAAGTAGTCAATGAAAAATTTGGTTTTTAAGTAAAAAAAATAAAAATCTCAGCTATAGAATGTAAGAATAATTATCAGGAATTTTTGAGAGACTTATGACGAAGAAAACAGTTTTCAACTTCATCAAAACACCTTGTGGACAGGCAAAATATATCGAATTAGAAGCCAACAAAACTTTACTAGGTAAATTAAGGCTTTTGTGGTTTATCTTAATTGCATCAATTAGAGATTGGAATATTAAAGAGTAAATTCTTAAGATTTTTCAAAATATTCTCTGGAGTATTTAGCTGAGAAATATACAACTAAAAAAGTTGAAATAATTCCAATGCTAGTAATATATAAATTATTTGGTGATTGCACATTTTTTAACTCCTGAATACTTTTTGCCAAACTGCCTATTGAGCAATAAAGAAAAGTTCCTGGAATTATTCCAAGAAGACCAAGAGCGAAATCTCTAAATTTAACATTATTCAAACCATAAAAATAATTAAGAATACTGAAGGGAAATATCGGCGATAATCTCGCTAACAAAATTAATTTAAGTCCGCCTTTTTCTACTACTTTTTCCATGACACTTAATTTTGGATTACGGCTAAAAAGATTTTTTAGCTTTTTTGCAAAAAAACTCTTTGATATAAAAAAAGCAACTGATGCTCCTATGGAAGCGGAAATGAAAACAATAATTGATCCTAAATATGAGCCATATAAAAAACCTGATAATAAAGATAACCAAGAGGCTGGAAGTATTAATAAAACAATTAAAATATAAATACAAACAAATGCAAAGATCCCAAAGCCAGTATTAAAAAAAAAAGACAAATTATAAATATTTTCGAGAAATATATTCATTATCAATTCAAAAGTTCGAGTTTTTTAGTAATTCTCTCCTTTTGCACCGAACCCTCATTTAATTTAAATCTGCATTCTTCAACAATATCTTTTGGAGCCTTATCAACGAAATTTTTATTAGATAATCTCTTATTTAAATTTTCTAATTCAATAGTCACCTTTTTTAAATCCTTGTTTAACCTTTCCCTTAATGCATCTATATTTACAAAATCCTGAAAAGGTAAGTAAACCTCTAAATCACTAATTATCCCAGAAAAAGATTTAGCAAACTCTTTTTTATCAACATCAATAGTTTTAAAAATAAATACTTCAGAAGATTTAGTTAAGATTTGAATATCATCTACTAAAGTTTTTAAAAAATCAATCAATTCATCATTGTCTGAAATTAAATATACAGGACCTTTTTCTGATGGCTTAAGACCTAATTCAGCTCTCAAATTTCTAATCAGCCTTATAATTTCAAAGAGTTGCTGAAAGGAATTATCAAGCTTATTATCAACAAATTTATTTTCGTGAATTGGCCATTTTTGAAGAGATAATAATGCATTATCTGGTTTTAGTTGCAGCACATGCCAAAGTTCCTCAGTAATGTGAGGCATAAAAGGATGAATCATTACCAAAATATCATTGAGCACTTTTATTAAAACTTTTTCAGATATTTGTCTATTTTTAGTCTCTTTATTATTAAACCTTTGTTTAGCAAATTCTACATACCAGTCACAAAAATCATTCCACGTAAATTCATATAGAAGTTTTGCAGATTCTCCCAATTTAAATTCTTTCAATAAAGCAGCGACTTTTATATTTACCTGATTCAATTTCGATAAAATCCACTTATCACATAACTCTAAAGAAGTTTCATCACTCTCATTAAGCGAATAAATATTATTAGAAGTTTTATTAATTAACACAAATTTAGTTGCATTCCATAATTTATTCGCAAAATTTCGTGAAGCTTCAACAGTTGAAGACGTATCTTTTTTCCTATCAAAATCAAGCCGGATATCTTGTCCAGCGCCTGCAACTTCTCGAATTAAAGCAAATCGTACAGCATCAGAACCATATTTATCAATTAATAGTATTGGATCAATACCATTACCTGAACTTTTACTCATTTTTTTATTATTTTCATCTCGAACTAGACCATGAATATAAACGTCCTTAAAAGGAATATTTTTTGTAAAAGTATTCCCCATCATTGTCATTCTTGCCACCCAGAAGAAAATAATATCGAAACCAGTAACAAGAACACTATTTGGATACCATTTTTTAAAATCCGGATCATTTGTATTTGGCCAACCAAGGGTTGAGAAAGGCCATAAACCACTTGAAAACCATGTATCCAAAACATCTTTATCACGAACCAATTTAATATTTAATCCAAATTTTTTATTAGCTTCGATTAAGGCATCATCCTCACTTCTCGCAACGATATATGGAGTATTTTGTTCTATTGAGTCTTGAGATTCATCTAAAACATACCAGGCTGGTATTTGGTGCCCCCACCATAATTGCCGACTGATACACCAATCATTAATATTCTCTAACCAATCCTTATAAACTTTTTCCCAGCGTGGAGGAATAAACGATGGTTTTTTAGAATCAATTTCATTAAGACATCCTTGAGATATATCATCCATTTTCAAAAACCATTGTGTTGACAATAAAGGTTCAATTGGCACCTTACCTCTATCAGAAAAAGGAACAGTATGTTTATAATCTTCTATCTTTGTCAAAAGGCCTAAGTTATCTAATTCATTGATAATTTTCTTTCTAGCCTCATATCTATCTAAATTTTGAAAAATACCTGCATTAACATTTAAAGTTCCATCTTTGTTCATTACATTAATCTGTTTTAAATTATGCCTTTTTCCTATTGCAAAATCATTTGGATCATGGGCTGGAGTAACCTTCACACAACCCGTACCAAAATCTTTATCAACATGAGAATCAGCGATAATAGGTATTTCTCTATCAACGAAAGGAACTTTTACTTTGATACCAATAAATTCTTTATATCTATCATCATCAGGGTTAACTGCCACAGCAGTGTCACCCAACAGAGTTTCTGGTCTTGTTGTTGCAACTTCTAAGTACTTATCTAACTGTTCACCACTTTCAGAAATTAAAGGGTATTTAAAATGCCATAAATGACCATTTACTTCTTGCATTTCAACTTCAAGATCACTTACGGCAGATTGAGATTCAGGGCACCAATTAACCAAATATTCGCCTCTATAAATTAAATTCTTTTTATAGAGAATATTAAAAGCCTCAATAACTGCTTCATTTAATTTTTGATCAAGAGTAAATCTTTCTCTAGTCCAGTCAACCGAATATCCTATCCTTTTTAATTGAGAAACTATTCTTCCACCACTTTGTTCTTTCCAGTTCCATGCTCTTTTAAGAAATTCATCTCTTCCAATATCCTCGCTTGTTTTACCTTCACTTTTTAATTGTTTTTCGAGAATAGTTTGAACAGCTATCGAAGCATGATCAGTTCCTGGTAAACACAAAACATTCTTACCTAAAAGTCTTTGAAAACGTACTACAACGTCTATCAAAGCCGTATTAAATGCGTGCCCCATATGCAGAGATCCAGTTACATTTGGTGGCGGAATAACAACACAAAAAGGGTCCCCATCATCCTCAGGGTTAGGACTAAACGCCTTTAAACTTTCCCATTTTTCTTGCCACTTTTTCTCTACTTCAAAAGGTGAATAATTCTCTAAAGATAATTGATCATTCATCTCTGTCATGTCCTAATTTTATTTCAATAAACTTTTTATTTATTTTATCTTGAGAGCAGCCAATTAATGAAACTAATATTAGTTTGCAAAAAAAGACACATTCATTCTACAAAAGTTTGAAGCCAGAACCGCAGGAACAACGTTTTGCATTTTTTGGTGTTGAAATAAGAAATCCACCACCGCTCAAATCACCGTAATAATCTAATTTTAAATCTTTAAGTAAATTAAACTTTTTTACATCCGCGTATAAAGTTACTCCTTCAGTTCTTGAAATAGGGGATCCATTACATGTGCCTGGGCTTAATTTAATATGCATCCATCCTTCGGAACAATTTTTATCCTCTACCAAATCAATCGACATTTCTCCAGGAGAACCTCCAAAAGAAGCTTGCCTAGATAGTTCTGAAGCAGCGCTTTGACTGATTGAAAGATTGACGATCTCAGTCATTAGAAAAATAATAAATGGGCGATCCAGGGTTCGAACCAGGGACATCCTGCTTGTAAGGCAGGCGCTCTACCGCTGAGCTAATCGCCCATATAATAAACCATTCTAATAGATGAAGTTGAGAAATTTATACTAAGTATTTAAATATTTCATGATTAAGGCAAAATTAAATTAATAAAATATATCCTATGTACTCAAACGATAGATATAACTTACAAAAAAATTCCGATTTAGAGACTTTTGAAAGCTTTAAAATTTTAATATCTAATATCAAATCATTAAAAGATAAAACTTGGGGATGCCCTTGGCAAAAAATACAGTCTCATAAATCGTTGATCCCATTTTTACATGAAGAAAGTGATGAGTTTATAGATGCGATATACGCAGAAAAGGCGGATAACATATGTGAAGAGTTAGGAGATCTTTTATTACAAGTAATGCTTCATGCTGAAATAGGTTACGAAAAAAAAGAATTTACACTAGATGATGTCATAAAAAATCTAAACAAGAAAATTATTAATAGACATCCATATATTTTTAAAAAAAAAGAAAAAGTATCTCTAGAAAAATCTCAACAGATTTGGGAAAACATTAAAAGTTCAGAAAAAGAAACACCTCATATGAAATCTTCAATTAGTAAAAATTTAGGTATGAAGATAAAAAATTTACCGCCAATGGTTGGAACAGATAAAATCACAAATGTTGTTAAAGAATATGGTTTTAAATGGGAGAGTACCAATCAGATTTTTGAAAAGTTAGAAGAAGAGATTAATGAATTAAAGGAAGCAATTAAAAGTAATAATGATTCAGAAATAAAAAATGAATTTGGGGATGTTTACTTTACCCTTCTGAATCTCTCAAACTTTTTAAAAATAAGTCCTGAATCAGCTCTTCAAAAAACTAATAAAAAATTTTTAAACAGATTTTCAATCATTGAACATCTTGCAGGCGATAATATTAAAAAACAAACTCCTAAAGAATTTCAACAGCTTTGGCAAATAGCTAAGCGAAAACTTAAAAGAAAAAATTCTTAAAAAGCAAATGACTAATATTTCAACATGGATAGATGAATATCATAAAGGCTCAAGATTCGGACTAAATGGAAATGTCTTAATTAAACAAAAATCACAATATCAAGAAATTATTGTTATTGAAAATGAATACTATGGCAGAGCTTTAATGCTTGATGGTTGTTGGATGACATCACTAAAAGACGAGAAATATTATCATGAGTGTCTTGTGCATCCAGCATTAAGTAGCACAGACGAAAAATCTAATGTACTAATTATTGGTGGAGGAGACGGCGGTACAGCAAGAGAATGCGTTAAATATTCTCAAATATCAAAAATTGATCTAGTAGAAATTGATGAGGAGGTAATCAAAATATCTAAAAAATTTCTAAAAGAAATTGGAGGCGAAGCATGGAATGATAAAAGATTAGAGATACATGTTGATGATGGTGTGCAATGGGTAAAAAAAACAAAAGATAATTTTTACGACGTTATTTTTATAGATTGTTCAGATCCCTCAGAATTTTCAAATTTATTATTTTCAGATTCTTTTTATAAAGGATGTAAAAGAATACTTACACCAAAGGGGATATTAGCAACGCAAAGCGAATCTCCTGAATCCTTCAAAAATATTCACATAAATATTTTGAAAACCCTAAAAAATATATTTAAAGTTTCTGAAACTATGTATTCCTTTGTGCCTATATATCCAAGCGGGATTTGGAGTTGGACATTCGCTTCTTCAGAAGATCTAAATTTATCAAAGCAAAATTATGATGAAGTCCTAAAAATAGAAAAAGGATGTGAAATTTGGAATTTAAATTTTCAAAATGCAGCATTCAAAATGATGCCAAATAAAATTGTAAAAGAACTAGATTCATAAGATGACAAAAAATTTATTTGATAACGAAAATGCAATTTATATGGGAGCAAAAAGAAGTCCTGAAAATTGCTCAATTGGTATATTTGGAGTTAATTATGACGGGACATGTTCGTTTAAACCAGGAGCAAGATTTGGCCCTGAAGCAATAAGACAAGTCAGTTCTTGTTTAGAAACATATTGTCCAAAAATAAAAAAAGACTTAGAGGATATTATGTATGTTGATTTTGGATCAATACTAATTGATAAAAATGACTCAAAATCCGTTATTGAATCAGTTAAATCAGCAACAAATTATTTAATTAGTAAACGCCTTAGTCCTATTATGCTTGGAGGCGAACACTCTATTACAAGAGGTGCTATTGAAGCATTAGTAAAAAAATATCCAGATTTGATATTGGTTCAACTTGATGCTCATGCAGATTTAAGAGAATCATATATAGGGAATGAACATAGTCATGCTTGTACTATGAAAAGATGCTTAGAAGTGCTACCTGAAAAAAAAATTTTGCAAATAGGAATTAGAAGTGGGACTAAAGAAGAATTTGAAATTATGCATAAAAACAACCAATTAGTAAACTTTTGTCCTGGCGGAAATGCAAATAATTTAAAACAAGCTCTTCTACCATACGCGAAGTCTCCAATCTATTTAACAATAGATTTAGATTGGTTTGATCCCAGTTTAATTGCAGGGACAGGCACTCCAGAACCGGGAGGATTTTTTTGGAATGATTTTGAAGAAATACTGAAAACTTTAAAAGACCTTAGAATTGTGGCTTCAGATATTGTGGAATTATCTCCAGAAATTGATAAAAGTGGAGTAAGTAGCATAGTTGCAGCCAAAGTACTTAGAAGCTTAATTTTGTCATTAGAAAATATGCAATAAAAAATTTCTAAACTACAGTGTAAAAATACTAAATAAAAACTAAATATTTCATGGATTTGCTAAAAAGTCCTCTTTATTCAAAATATGTTGAATCCAATGCAAAATTAGTGGATTTTGCAGGTTGGGAAATGCCCATATCATTTTCAGGATTAATTAAAGAGCATGAATCAGTTAGATCTTCAGCAGGATTATTTGACATTTCTCACATGGGTGTGATTTCTATCAAGGGAATCAACCCAAAGGATTATATTCAAAAACTTTTTCCTACTAATTTATACTCCTTTTCTGAAGGTCAGGGACTTTATACAGTAATGCTCAATGATAAAGGCGGAATAATAGATGACTTAATAATTTATGACCTTGGTATACAAGAAAATGACATATCAGAATTATTGTTAATAGTTAATGCAAGTAGATATGAAGAAGATTTACATTGGATAAAAAATAATTTAAATATTTCTGAAATTTCGATAACAAACTTTAAAAAAGACAAAGTACTTTTAGCACTACAGGGAAAAAACTCATTCGATTTATTTGAAGAATGGATTGCATCTTCGATCTCACATATCCCTAACTTTGGTTGCGAATATAAAATTTTTGAACATATTTCGCCAAAAGAAAAAATTTTCTTTTCAAAGACAGGCTATACGGGAGAGAATGGTCTAGAAATACTTCTATCTAAAAAAGCTGCAATTAATTTATGGGATTTCTCAATTTCCAAAAATGTTACCCCTTGTGGTTTAGGAGCTAGAGATACTCTTAGACTTGAAGCAGGCATGCATCTTTATGGTCAAGACATAAATGAAAAAACTTCTCCATATGAAGCAGGGTTAGGCTGGCTAGTACATCTTGAAAATAATCACGAATTCTTTGGAAGAAGATTTCTTGAAGAGCAGTCAAGATTAGGTATTCAAAAAAAGTTAGTTGGTCTCTCTATAGAAGGTAAAGCAATAGGAAGAAAAGGTTGCGCAGTTCTTAAAGGTGAAGAAAATATTGGGACTATTACAAGCGGCAGTTGGTCTCCAACTAAACAACAAGCTATAGCTTTTGCATACATAAATACTTCGCATGCCTTAATAAATAATGAAGTTCAAATATTAATAAGAGGCAAAAAATTCAAAGCGGTAATAACAAAGAGAGCGTTTTATAAAAAAAATTATTAACTAAATTTACCCTTAAAGAATTATTATAAGTTTTGATAAATAAATCATACTTAGATGAGAAACAAAATTTGCAATGAACTCAATAATACAGATATTGGTAAATTAGTTAATTTATGCGGATGGGTAGATAGAAGAAGAGATCATGGTGGTGTAATTTTTATTGATTTAAGAGACCATAGTGGATTTCTACAAATAACAATTAACCCCGATGATGGCGCAGATCTATTTAAACAGGCAGAAACTCTAAGAAATGAAACAGTAATAATGGTTAGCGGAATTATTAATGAAAGGCCCAAAGATTCCATAAATACAAATTTAAGTACTGGAGAGCTAGAGCTTAAGGTTAAAGATTTGCAAGTTCTCAACCAAATTAAAAACAACTTACCTTTTCCAGTGTCTATACATGATTATGAAAATACAAAAGAGGAACTCAGATTAAAATATAGATACCTTGATTTAAGAAGGGGAAAATTACTAGACAATTTAAAAACAAGACATAAAATTATCAAAGTTGCTAGAGAATTTCTTGATAATTTTGGATTTACAGAAGTAGAGACCCCATTACTTACAAAGTCAACTCCTGAAGGCGCTCGCGATTTTCTTGTTCCTGCTCGTCTTTCAAATGGAGAATTTTTTGCTTTACCTCAATCCCCACAACTATTTAAACAAATTTTAATGGTTGGGGGCTTAGATAAGTATTATCAAATCGCAAAATGTTTCCGTGATGAAGACTTAAGGGCAGATAGACAGCCAGAGTTTACTCAATTAGACATTGAAATGAGCTTTATTAGTGAAGAAGAAATAATTTCTTTTAATGAAAGTCTCATAAAAAAAATATGGAAAGAAGTGTTAAATATTAATTTTAATAATGCTTTTCCAAGAATGTCATGGCAAGCAGCAATGGATAATTACGGAACTGATAGACCAGATACTAGATATCAAATGTTATTAAAAGATTTAGGAGGAGTATTGGGTAATATTGGATTTAATATTTTCACCAAGGCAATTAAGTCTGGAGGTTATATAAAATCCATAACAGTCAAAGGAGGCAATTCAAGTATTAGCAACGTCAGAATTAAACCAGGAGGTGACATCTTCCAAGTAGCTCAAGATGCAGGAGCTGGTGGTTTGGCCTTTATAAGGGTCAAAGGAGATGAGCTTGAGACTATTGGGGCAATTAAAAATAATTTAAATGAAGAGCATATAGCTGATATTTTAAAAATCACAGAAGCAAAAGATGGAGACTTAATCCTCTTAGGAGCTGGAGATAAACAAATTGTCAATCAGTCATTAGATAGGGTCAGACAATATATCGCGAAAGACCTAAATCTTATTGACAAAAGTAAATGGAATTTCTTATGGGTAACTGACTTCCCAATGTTTGAGAGAAATGAAGATGAAAATAGATATGAAGCTTTACATCATCCTTTTTGTTCTCCAAAAAATATAAAATCAACAAATTCTAAAAATTTGAAAAAAGAAATTGAGAGTTCTACAGCAAATGCTTATGACTTAGTTCTCAATGGATTGGAGTTAGGAGGTGGCTCTTTACGTATTCATGAAGCTAACTTACAAAAAGAGGTTCTGAAAACGGTTGGACTGACTGATAAAGAGATTGATGAAAAATTTGGATTTTTAATAGAAGCCTTAGAAATGGGTGCTCCTCCTCATGGTGGAATAGCGTTTGGATTGGATCGTCTTACCATGCTGATCATTGGTGCAGATTCAATCAGAGAAACCATTGCTTTCCCAAAAAATCAACAGGCAAAATGTCTTCTCACAAATGCACCTGCAAATGTCTCTGAATCACAATTAAAAGAATTAGATATTGAAATAACAATTGATGAATAAGTATATATATGGATGTTCTTAAACTTTTTTGTTTAAATAAAATATAAGGAGGCTGTGCTTAATTAAAAATATTTAATGTCAAAATTTGTATTTGTCACCGGAGGAGTAGTTTCTAGCATTGGTAAAGGAATTGTAGCTGCAAGCTTAGGAAGATTATTAAAGTCTAGAGGATATAGTGTTTCAATATTAAAACTAGATCCATATCTAAATGTTGATCCAGGAACAATGAGCCCTTTCCAACATGGAGAAGTATTTGTAACTGAAGATGGGGCTGAAACCGATCTAGATTTAGGTCATTATGAAAGATTTACTGATACTGCGATGACAAGGTTAAATAGTGTGACTACGGGATCTATCTATCAGGCAGTTATTAATAAAGAAAGAAGAGGCAATTATAACGGTGGAACTGTACAAGTAATACCTCACATAACGGGAGAAATAAGAGAAAGAATTCATAGAGTAGCCTCCAACAGCAATGCAGATATTATAATTACTGAAATTGGTGGAACAGTTGGTGATATTGAATCTCTACCTTTTTTAGAGGCAATAAGAGAATTCAAAAATGATGTCAATAGGAACGATGTTGCATACATACACGTAACATTACTTCCTTACATCAAAACCTCTGGCGAAATAAAAACTAAACCAACACAACATTCAGTCAAAGAATTAAGATCAATTGGAATTCAGCCAGATTTACTTGTATGCCGCAGTGATAAATCTATCAATGAAGCTCTTAAAAAGAAGCTTAGTGGTTTTTGCGGTGTTAGTATAAACTCTGTAATTGAAGCTTTAGACGCAGACAGTATTTATTCTGTACCTCTTTCGTTAAAAAAAGAAGGTTTATGCAAAGAAACCCTGAAGTATTTAGACCTTGAAGATAAAAAATGTGATTTGAAAAATTGGGAGCAACTTATACACAACCTAAGAAATCCTGGAGCTCCAATCAAAGTTGCTTTAGTAGGTAAATACATTGAACTTGGAGATGCATATTTATCCGTTGTTGAAGCTTTAAGACATGCATGTATTGAACAAAAGGCTTTATTAGATTTACATTGGGTAAGTGCTGAAATGATAGAAAAAAATTCAGCAGAAACTTACTTAAATAAAGTTGATGCAATTGTGGTACCCGGGGGATTTGGCAATAGAGGAGTCAATGGAAAAATTTCGGCTATAAAATTCGCAAGAGAAAATAAAATTCCCTTTTTAGGTTTGTGCCTTGGTATGCAATGTGCAGTTATAGAATGGGCCAGGAATATAGCTAATCTTCCAGATGCATCTAGTTCAGAACTAGACCCAAATACTCCCAATCCAGTAATACATTTATTACCAGAACAGGAAGATGTAGTTGATTTAGGTGGGACAATGAGACTTGGAGTTTATCCATGTAGATTGACAAAAAATACAACTGGAAAAAACTTATATAATGAGGATGTTATTTATGAGAGACATAGACATAGATACGAATTTAATAATTACTACAAACAAAGTTTTTTAGATTCTGGATACAAAATTAGTGGTACATCACCAGATGGCAGATTAGTTGAGTTAATTGAGTTAGAAAATCATCCATACTTCTTAGCATGTCAATATCATCCTGAGTTTTTATCACGACCTGGCAAACCACATCCTTTATTTCAAGGTTTAATAAAAGCCTCTCAAGATAAGTTAACTCAATCAAATTAATATTCTTTATTTTTTTGAATGAAAATGACAAATTATTTACCCTTAGTCGAACAATTTCATTCATTACAAGGTGAAGGTTTTCACGCTGGAAAAAGTGCTTTTTTTGTAAGATTAGCTGGATGTAAAGTTGGATGTTCTTGGTGCGATACCAAAAACTCATGGGACGAGAAAAAACACCCTTCTATATCAATTGAAAAAATAATAGATCGCATAAAAATTGCCAGAGAAAAAGGAGCATCTTTTTGCGTTATTACAGGTGGAGAGCCTTTACAACATAACTTGGATAATTTTTGCAAAGCCATAAAAAAAATGACAATGGGAGAAGAACAAAAGCCAATGAAGATTCATATTGAAACAAGTGGGGTTAATTCGATATCAGGAAGCTATGACTGGATTACTTTATCTCCTAAAAGACACTCACCTCCAAAAAATTATTTTTTAAAAAACTGTAATGAAATCAAAATAATCATAAATGAAATAGAAGATATTGAATTTGCTATTCAAATAAAAAAAGAAACTTTAAAACAATATCAACTCTCTAAAAGCAAAGATGGCTTAAATAAAGAAGATAAAATTTTTTATTTACAGCCAGCATGGAACAATGCGAATGGTTTTTCTCTTGCTATTGATTTCGTAAAAAATAATCCAGATTGGAAATTGAGCCTTCAAACTCACAAATACTTAAAAATTAATTGAAATCATATGACTCTTAAAAATAAATCGATAGTAGTTTTATTATCTGGAGGTTTAGATTCTTCTACAGTTACTGGTATCGCAAAAAAATCCGAAGCTAAAATTTTTGGCCTTTCATTTGACTACGGTCAACGTCATAAAAAAGAATTAAATTCTGCATCAATAATTGCAAAACACTTTGATATCGAAGAATTTAAAATCATGAAGCTTGACTTATCTTTATGGGGAGGATCGTCATTAACTGATACTCAAAAAAATATTCCGAAAGAAGGAGTACAAACTAATAAAATTCCTAATACTTATGTTCCTGGGAGAAATACTATATTTATTTCCGTTGCCCTGAGTTATGCCGAAGCAATAGATGCTGATTTTATAGGATTAGGAGTTAATGCACTAGATTATTCTGGTTATCCAGATTGTAGACCTGACTACATTAAAAAATTTCAAGAATTAGCAGATTTAGCCAATAAAAGAGGAAGAGAAAATAATCCAATAAAACTTTGGACACCACTACTAGATTTAAATAAAGAGGAAATTATTAAATTAGCTTTTGCTAATCATGTGCCTTTAGATAAAACATGGAGTTGTTATTCGGGCAATGCAAAACCATGCGGTAAGTGTGATAGCTGCAGAATTAGAAATGCCGCTTATGAAAAATGGCTTAATAACAATAATAAAAAATGAAAATAAAAAAAATAATTCTTGAAAAATGGATAGATCCAGCTCTGATTGCGCATGCTCTAACAAAAAAATTTGGAAATAAAGGATTAGCTTGGCTAGACAGTGATGGCAAAGAAAATGGGGAATGGTCAATAATAGGGATTAAACCTAAAAAAGTAATCCAATCAAGAGATATCAATAACTTAGACAAAACTAATAATCCATTTAATAATTTAAAAAATATTGAAAAAGGATTTTGGATCGGATGGTTAAGTTATGAAGCTGGAGTTTACATTGAACCAAAAAACCCATGGAGAAAATCTAATATGGCAACTTTATGGATTGGATCATATGATCCAATCATTAAATGTAATCTAATAAAAAAAGAAATAATTATCGAAGGCACAAACTCATCTGAACTGATGAATTATAAAAGCATAATCAACAATATTAAAAATATTGAAGAAGAAAATATTATTAAAACAAATTTGAATTTTGATTTTTCAAAAATCAATTTGGACGAAATGGCTGAAAAATTTCAGAAAAATATTCTAAAATTGAAAAAATTAATTTCCTTAGGGGATATATTTCAAGCAAACCTAACAACTAAATGCGAAATTGAATCTTCCAAAAACTATAATCCTCTAGATATTTATTTGAAAATAAGAAAGAAATTAAGAGCTCCCTTTGGAGGAATAATAATAAATAATGATAATTATAAAGAGGCTGTATTATCTACCTCGCCAGAAAGATTTATAAAAATAGATAATAAAAATTTTGTAGAATCAAGACCAATCAAAGGAACTAGATCCAGAGATAAGGATTTAAATCAAGACGCACTTAATGCTATCGATTTAATAACGAACGAAAAAGATAGAGCCGAAAATATTATGATTGTTGACCTAATAAGAAATGATTTAAGTAAAGTTTGCGAAACAGGAAGTATTATGGTGCCAGAAATATTAAAGCTTGAAAGTTTCTTAAGAGTTCATCATCTAACATCAGTAATCAGAGGCAAATTAAAAAAGGACAAAAACTGGATTGATTTACTAAAAGCTTGTTGGCCTGGGGGCTCTATAACTGGAGCACCTAAATTAAGATCATGCCAGAGACTTTTTGAATTAGAAGAATGTGAACGTGGACCTTACTGTGGCTCATTTATGAAGCTTGATTGGAATGGAGAGTTTGACAGCAATATACTAATAAGATCATTTTTCATCAAAGACAAAAAAATCAATATATATGCTGGTTGCGGAATAGTTATTGACTCGAACCCTGAAGAGGAAACTAATGAACTAAAGTGGAAACTTTTACCATTAATTGATTCACTAAAATGATTGAAACATTAGGCTGGCACAAGTATCAATGGTTGGATATTGATAGAATATTTATTACTGCTAATAATAGAGGATTAAAATTTGCTGATGGTATATTTGAGACTATTTTGATAAAAGAAAACAAACCTATTCTGTTTGATGAACATCTGAAAAGGTTAGAAAAAAGTAGCAAGATTTTAAATATTAATCTCAAAATAAATAAATTAACTTTGAGACAACTTATTCACGATGGAATTAGAAAGTTATCGCTTAAAAATGATCAATTTGCTTCAGTAAGAATAAACTATAGTAGAGGAACTAATGAAGGTCGAAAACTAACAATTGATAGCACCTCAGAGACAAAAGATTTGGATAATATATGGCTTGAGTTCTATAGAATCAAACCAAATTTTAATCCAATAAGCGTTTGCATTAGTCAGACAGAAAAAATAAATGAATTCAGTCTTATAGGTAAATGCAAAACATTTTCATATAATCAGGCAATACAAGTTTTGACAGAAGCTAATGAAAAATCATTTGATGATTCTATCCTTTTGAATACGTCAGGTGAACTTTGTTGTGGAAGTACATTTAATCTTCTCATTAAAAGAAATAATCAATGGATAACTCCTAGAAAAGAGAGCGGCTGTTTAGAGGGGATTATGATTTCTAAAGCTTTAAAGTTGAAAATTGTAAAAGAAGAATTAATACCTCCAGAATTTCAAAATGATGACATAATAATTGCAATTAATAGCTTATCTTGCAGACAAATTAATCAAGTTAATGATATGAAGCTAAAATCTAAATTCGATCCAATCTATTTTTGGGATTTATTATATAGTTGAACTTTATTAATATCTGGTAAATAGACATCAGATACTTTAGTTATATTGTTATTAACCTTAAATTCAACAATTTTTCCAATAATAATGATTGACGGAGCTGAAAATTCTTTATCTTTGATTTTATCTGGAAGATTACTTAATTTCTCTATCAAACATTTTTGATTTTTTAAAGTAGCTTCCTGGATTACAGCGCATTTAGTATTCTTATCTAAACCACCTAGAATTAATTCTTCCACAATATATTCAATATTTTTTATTCCCATAAAAATTACTAAGCTATCTGATGATTTAGCTAAATCTCTCCAATTCACTGTCTTTTTTTCCTTGTCTACACGCTCATGTCCAGTGACGAAAGTTACGGAACTGGCAGCATCTCTATGGGTTAGTGGAATACCAAAATATGTGGGGGCAGCTATCCCAGAAGTAATACCAGGAACGATTTCAACTGAAATTCCATTTTTTTCTAAAATCGATACCTCTTCACCACCTCTAGAAAAAACGAATGGATCTCCCCCTTTAAGCCTTACGACATTTTTGCCTTCTTTTGCCAATTTCAAAATAAGAGCATTAGTTTCAACCTGAGGTACAGAACACTTCCCAGCTCTTTTGCCTACATGGAAAATTTCTGTATTTTTTCCTGCCTCTTTTGTTATTTCATCAGGAATTAAAGCATCATGGACTAATGCATCACAATTTTTTATTAGGCGTAAAGCTTTAAGAGTTAAAAGCTCGGGGTCACCAGGACCTGCTCCAACCAAATAAACAATGCCAGGCACAATAATCTCCATTAACAAGTATGGTAGTAAAAGTTAATTGCAATGAAGGTAAATATTATGAAAGAAAGTTTATTAAAACCAAATAAAAAATTTACTCTCCTTAGTGCGTTTATCACTCTTCTAAATGATCGTTTAAGTGAAAGTATACTGTTACCTATATTACCCTCTTTTGTTTTACTTTTTGATTCTAAAGCAAGTACATATGGTTTATTATCATGTACTTATCAATTAGCTCAATTTACAGCTTCTCCTTTTATAGGACTTATGAGTGATAGATATGGAAGAAGACCTGTCACTCTTTTTTGTATTACTGGCTCAGTAATAGGAATATCAATATTATCTTTTACAGTTCTTTTTAATTGGTCAAATTCAATAGCCTCTATCCCTTTATTTTTATTATTTTTAGCGAGACTAATTGACGGTTTAAGTGGGGGGACTGCAGCTACTGCAACAACAATTCTTGCAGATATTTCAAGCCCTGAAAAAAGAGCAAAAACATTTGGGCTTATTGGTGTAGCTTTTGGTTTAAGTTTTTTCTTAGGTAATATTTTTGTTGTAATTTTTGCAAGAACTACAAATAATAATTTTATTATTCCAGTTTTAATAGCCTCAATCATTCCAATAATAAATTTTCTCCTTGTATTTTTTTACTTACCAGAAACCAAGCCTAATAGTGACTCAAGTAAATCAAAAACTAATTTTAAAAACCCATTAAAAGCTCTATTTACAGTTTTCAAAGAAGAAAAGATTAAAAAGTTATCATTAGCTTTTTTTATTTACTTTATTGCTTTTACTGGATTGACCAATATCCTGATATTTTTCCTTCAAGAATCTTTAAACTGGACAACCAAAGCATCAAGTGGAACTCTTGTTGTAGTAGGAATCATTGCAATTATCGTTCAGGGAGGATTAATTGGGCCTCTGGTAAAGCAATTTGGCGAAATGCGATTAACACTAGTCGGATCAGGCTTTATTCTTGTGGCATGTACTCTTTTAATAACCGCTCCAAAAGAAAATGCGACAATTAATATTTATTCAGCTGTTTCATTTTTAGCCGTTGGGGCAGGGTTAATTACGCCCACGTTAAGAGCACTAATATCTAAGAAATTAGACATTGATAAACAAGGATCAATTTTAAGTAGCCTTCAGGGTCTACAGAGTCTTGGAGGAGTTTTAGGAATTGCAATGGCAGGAAGGGTTTATGATAGTTTTGGTCCTAAATCGCCCTTTATAGCTGGTTCCGTTATCTTACTTTTCATGATATACCTTATTGCAGAGGGTAAAAATAATAATTCTTTTAACAATCAAAAACCAAAAGTAATTTAATGAAAAGCCAAGCTAATTTTTTTATTAATAGAGAATTAAGTTGGATTGAATTCAATAAAAGAGTACTCCTAACTGGTATGGAAAAGGAGTACAAAATTCTAGATAAAGTAAAATTTTTTTCAATTTTTAGTAATAATCTTGATGAGTTTTTTATGGTAAGGGTAGCTTCATTAAAGGCTCAAGTTGAAGCAGGAATTAACAAAAAAAGTATTGACGGACTTACCCCTAAAGAGCAATTAACAAAAATCAACAAAGAAGTCAAAAAATTAACTACTCTTCAAGAAAGCTACGTAAATAATGAATTAAATTTTGAACTAAAAGAAAAAGGTGTAATTTTAAAAAAATATAAAGACCTAACTGAAAATCAAAAAAATTGGTGTAATAACTTCTTCACTTCATCTATTTTCCCTTTATTAACTCCATTAGTTGTTGATCCAGCACATCCATTTCCTTTTATAAGTAATTTAAGTCTAAATTTGGCAGCTCTCATTAGGGATGAGGAAAATTCTAAAAATCAATTTGTCAGAATAAAAATACCAACAAAAAATATTAATAGGTTTATACAAATTCCCACTGAAATTATTCAACATAGTGATGTAAGTTCACACGTTTTCATAAGTGTTGAAGATTTAATTGGGAATAATATAAATACTTTATTTAACGGAATGGAATGTATAAATTACTCTTTTTTTAGAGTGACAAGAGATGCGGATTTAGAACTAAAGGAACTTGAAGCTGATGATCTTCTTATGGCAGTTGAACAAAGTTTACAAAAGAGAAGATTAGGTGGAGACGTGGTTAGATTAGAAGTTGAATCGGATATGCCAGAAAATATTCTAAAATTACTAATTGGAAGTATCTCAATACAAGAAGAATATATATACTTTTGCAAAAGTTTATTAGGCCTTGACGATTTAAATCAGCTTACAAAAATTAATAGAGATGATTTAAAAGAAAATCTACTTATTGGGAAAACTCACCCACAATTAAAAAATTTAGATTTTTCTACTGACAAAAACCTCAATTCTATTTTCAGAATACTTAAGAAAACAAATATTCTGCTTCATCATCCGTACGACTTATTTAAAACATCAGTTGAAGAGTTTATAAACAAAGCAGCCGATGATCCGCTTGTAATGGCTATAAAAATTACTTTATATCGTGTTTCTAAGGATTCGCCTATCATCACAGCCTTAATGAGAGCTGCAGAGAATGGTAAAGAAGTAATGACTCTTGTTGAACTAAAGGCAAGATTTGATGAAGACAATAATATTCAATGGGCAAAACAACTTGAACAAGCTGGAATTCATGTTGTATATGGAATAATAGGATATAAAACACATACAAAAATAGCTCTAATAGTAAGAAAAGAAAAAGGACGATTAAGGAATTATTTTCATATTGGTACAGGAAACTATAACTCTAATACTTCAAGGTTTTATACAGATTTAGGATTACTTTCAACAGATCCTGATATTGCCTCAGATTTACTTGAGTTATTTAATTACTTATCAGGTTTCTCTAAACAAAAAAGTTATCAAAAATTATTGGTTTCTCCCTCATCGATGAGAGAGAAATTTATTTTTCTTATAAATAGAGAGATTCAAAATGCAAAGGAAGGCAAAAAAGCCGAAATAATTGCAAAAATGAATTCTTTAGTAGATCCAGAAATTATTAAACTTCTTTATTTAGCTTCTGAATCAGGTGTAAAAATTAGTCTAATAGTAAGAGGTATTTGTTGCTTATATCCCCAAAGAAAAAATTTAAGTGAAAATATTAAAGTCATAAGCATTATTGGGCATTTTCTTGAACACTCTAGAATTTTTTGGTTTTGTAACAATAATGATAATGAGGTTTTCATTGGGAGTGCAGATTGGATGAGAAGAAATCTTGATAGAAGAATAGAGGCCATTACTCCAATAGAAGATTCAGAATTAAAATCTCAACTAAAAGCCCTTTTGAAAACATACATTAAAGATGATTACTTTTCTTGGACAATGAAAGAAGATGGTTCTTATGCAAAATATGCATTAGATTCTGCAGATAATCGTTCACAAATTGATCTCATCGAAAAATAAAAAACAATATTGATTTTTATAACATTTAAAAAAATACTTAATATTTTAAAAATTTTTTTATTTTTTTAAAAGCCTTTCATATCAATAGATTTCAAGAAACTAGGACAAAAAAATCTTTTTTTGTCTTTAAAGTTTCAACGTAAAAGTAGTTTTTATTTCGATTTCAGTGCTAGCTTTTTAAAAAATCCACTATTTATTAGGAGGCCAGGGTGATGGGGATCCCTCTGGAATCTACAAAGAGTTCTTCAGAAAATAATTTTGAAGAGCCAAGATTACCAAACACTGCGGGCAAGACTCGCAAAACAAAATCCAGTCTAACTGCAAAACAAAGCCAAAAAAAATCTGGAAGACTTGCTTCTGATTCTATTGGTTATTACTTAAGCAGTATAGGTAGAGTTCCTCTTCTTACTCCAGCAGAAGAAATAGAGTTAGCTCATCATGTTCAAAACATGAAAAAATTGCTACAAATTCCTGAAACTGATAGAACGCAACGCAATCTTTATCAAATTAAAATTGGGAAAAAAGCTAGAGACAGAATGATGGCAGCAAATCTAAGACTAGTTGTCTCGGTAGCAAAAAAATACCAAAATCAAGGGCTTGAATTATTAGATCTAGTCCAAGAGGGTGCTATTGGTCTAGAAAGAGCTGTAGATAAATTTGATCCTGCCATGGGATATAAATTTTCAACTTATGCTTACTGGTGGATTAGGCAGGGAATGACGAGAGCTATTGATAATAGTGCTAGAACAATCCGACTACCTATTCACATAAGTGAGAAACTATCTAAAATGAGAAGAGTTTCTAGAGAATTATCACATAAATTTGGTAGACAACCTACGAGATTAGAAATGGCTACTGAGATGGGAATTGATCAAAAAGATTTAGAAGATTTAATTTCTCAAAGTGCTCCTTGTGCCTCTCTTGATGCTCATGCAAGAGGTGAGGAAGACCGTAGCACGCTTGGAGAACTTATACCTGATCCAAATTTTGAAGAGCCTATGGAAGGCATGGATAGAACTATTCAAAAAGAACATTTAGGCACTTGGCTATCCCAATTAAATGAAAGAGAACAAAAAATAATGAAGCTCAGATTTGGCCTTGATGGAGAAGAACCATTAACACTTGCAGAAATAGGCAGACAAATTAATGTATCACGAGAAAGAGTAAGACAACTAGAAGCTAAAGCGATATTAAAACTTAGAGTAATGACAAATCATCAAAAAGCAGCTTAATTAAATTGGTAAAATTTATTGTAATTTTATTATATTTATTTTCAATTTTTTTAATATCAATAGTTTTTAAAAAATTTAATGAAGATAGGAAAGAAATACATAGAAAAATAATACATATCGGAATAGGACCTTTAATACCAATTGCACAATTTTTAAAAATTAATCAAAGCTCAGCTATTGCCTTTACAGGCATTGTTTCATTAATAGTTCTTATTAATTACAAATATAAAATATTCCCAACAATTGAAGATGTTGAAAGAAAAAGTTATGGAACATTATTTTACTGTCTTAGTTTATTAATTTTAATTTCTCTTTTTTGGAACAAAGACCCTTATGCATTAATAACTGGATTTTTTATTATGACTTTCGGGGATGGACTAGCTGGTTTATTGGGCAAAAGTTTTAATTCAAAAAGTTGGATTTTTTTTGAACAAAAAAAATCTCTATTAGGTACTACTACGATGTTCTTAACAAGCTTGATAGTAGTTTGCGTGATAGGAAGTCTTCAACAAAATAATTTAAATTTAAATTATTTTACAATCGCTTTTATTGCAACCATGCTCGAACAATTTAGTGTTTTAGGAATAGATAACTTTATTGTTCCAATCTCATCAGCATTATATTTCAATTTTTTTATAACGAATTAACTGAACCATACAAAATAGCAAGTAATTCTTTTGTTGTCTCAATATCTATGCATGCATCTGTAATGCTTCTGCCAAACTCAAGATCCTCTTTTTTTAAGAGTTTTTGATTACCTGCTTTTAAATGACTTTCAAGCATAACTCCTAAAATATTCTTTTCACCATTACTTATTTGAGAAGCTATATTTTTAAGTACTTGAGACTGTTTGCGAAAGTCTTTATTGGAATTTCCATGACTACAATCAATCATTACTTTATCTGGAAGATTACATTCCTTTAATTCAGCTGAAATTCTTTGAACATAATGACTTTCAAAATTTGGACCTTTTGAGCCGCCTCTTAAAACTATATGGCCATCGGGATTTCCAGTAGTGTTAATAATAGAAGCCATTCCATTATTGTTTACTCCTAAGAAATGATGAGATTTTGAAGCTGACTGCATCGCATTTATTGCAGTATTGAAAGAACCATCAGTTCCATTTTTAAAGCCAATAGGCATTGATAATCCTGATGCCATTTCTCTATGAGTTTGGCTTTCAGTAGTTCTTGCACCTATGGCTGTCCAACTTATTAAATCAGCAATATATTGAGGAACAATTGGATCTAATAACTCTGTAGCAGCAGGTATTCCTCGAGTTGCTAGATAGGAAAGCAAACTTCTTGCTCGTCTCAAACCAGTATTAATATCATAGGAATCATCTAAATGGGGATCATTTATAAGTCCCTTCCACCCAATAGTTGTTCTTGGTTTCTCAAAATATACTCTCATAATTATTTCTAATTTATCTTTATAAATTTCTCGAAAATGTTGAATATATTTTGAATATTCCTTTGCCGCCTCTAGATCATGAATAGAACATGGACCAACAATAACTAAAAGTTTATTATTATTATGATGCAAAATATTTTGTATAGATCTTCTTGTTTTTGATACTGTATTAGCAGAGTTATGATCTAAAGGTATATCATTATGTAATCTGCTTGGTGGTATTAATGGACGTGTTTCAACAACATGTAGATCTGATGTCTTTTCTAAAGCTGGATTATTTGATGATGGCGACATTGATTAATTAAGAATTTTGAATATTTAAAAAAGCATTTATGAATACTCTCTATTTCAATATTAAAAATAACAATAGATTAGGCATTAAACCTTACTAATGAAGAATTTGGAAACATTGCTAAAAGATTATGCAGATCACGTATCTGAAAGAGCTTCCAAAGGAATACCACCTTTGCCTCTAAATGCTGAACAAACAAATTTTGTTACAAAATTATTGGAAAAAGATAATAATTATGATTCATCATATTTACTTGATTTACTAATAAATAGAGTACCACCAGGAGTTGATGAGGCTGCTTACGTAAAAGCAAGCTGGCTTACAGCTATTATTAATGGCGAGAAATATAGCAAATCAATAAATCCTGAAAAAGCAATTGAAATATTAGGGACAATGATTGGAGGATATAATGTAAATTCTCTAATTGAAATACTTAAAGGAGAAGATTGTTTACTAGCGCAAAAAGCAGCGGAAGTTTTAAAAAATATTATTCTTGTTTACGACTCAGCTAATGAAATCTATGAATTATCTCAAAATAACAATCACGCCAAAGATGTTGTAAATAGTTGGGCAAATGCGGAATGGTTCAAAAATAAAAAAAGTCTAGAGAAAGAAATTACTTGTTTAGTTTTTAAAGTTGATGGAGAGACAAACACAGATGACTTATCTCCGGCTGTACATGCAACAACACGACCCGATATTCCAATGCACGCATTGGCCATGCTGGAATTTAAAAAACCAGATGGACTAAAGATTCTTGATAATTTAAAAAAACAAGATTTACCAATAGCTTATGTTGGAGATGTTGTTGGAACTGGGAGTTCTAGAAAATCCGCTATTAATTCACTGATTTGGCATATAGGCGAGGATATCCCTTTTGTTCCAAACAAAAAAACAGGTGGGATCGTAATTGGTAGCAAAATAGCTCCTATTTTCTTTAATACCGCACAAGATTCAGGAGCTTTTCCTATAGAAGCTGATGTATCTCATATGAAAACTGGAGATATTATTAAAATATATCCTTATGAAGGCATTATTAAAAAAATTGAAAAAGATTCAAATACTGAAGAAGTAATAAGCCAATTCGACTTGTGTCCATCAACTCTTACTGATGAAATTCAAGCTGGTGGCAGAATTAATCTCATGATTGGAAGATCTCTAACAGACAAAATTAGAAGCAAATTAGATTATCAACCTAGTGAAATATTTATCCGGCCACAAAATCCAACAGAAAGTAATTCTGGCTTTACTCAAGCTCAAAAAATAGTAGGAAAAGCATGCGGTCTTGATGGAGTTAGGCCAGGAATGACCTGTGAACCAATTATGACCACTGTTGGCAGTCAAGATACTACTGGACCAATGACGAGAGATGAGCTAAAAGAACTAGCTTGTCTAGGATTTACTGCAGATTTAGTGATGCAAAGTTTTTGTCATACAGCTGCATATCCTAAACCAGTAGATATTCTTACCCATAAAGAATTACCTGATTTTATATCTCAAAGAGGTGGAGTAGCTCTTAAGCCAGGGGATGGCATAATTCATAGCTGGCTTAATAGAATGCTTCTCCCAGATACTGTTGGTACAGGTGGAGATAGTCATACAAGATTCCCTCTTGGCATTTCATTTCCTGGAGGCTCGGGCATTGTTGCATTTGCCGCTGCAATAGGATCAATGCCATTAAATATGCCAGAATCTGTGCTTATTAAATTCAAAGGAGAATTATTACCGGGAATTACTTTAAGAGATTTAGTAAATGCAATTCCCCTCTTCGCAATTAAAAAAGGACTCTTAACTGTTGAGAAAGAAAATAAAAAAAATGTATTCAACGGGAAAATCATGGAAATTGAGGGATTACCAAACCTAAAACTTGAACAAGCTTTTGAACTTACTGATGCTACTGCAGAACGCTCATGCGCAGGTAGCACTATACTTTTATCTCAGGAAACAGTTCAAGAATACTTAAGAAGCAATATTTGCCTGCTAGAAAAAATGATCGAGAGTAATTATGAAGATTCAAAATCGATTTCAAGAAGAATAAATGATATGAAAAATTGGTTAAAAAAACCATCATTAATTCAACCAGATTCAAACGCTCAGTATGAAGAAATTATTGAAATTGATTTAGCAAAAGTAACACAACCTATAGTTGCTTGCCCTAATGATCCAGATAATGTAAAAGAAATCACTGATGTTGCAAATACAAATATTGACGAGGTTTTTATAGGTTCTTGCATGACAAATATTGGTCATTACAGGGCAGCTGCAAAAGTTCTTGAAGGTATAAAAAATTTAAAATCTAAATTATGGATTTGTCCACCAACGAAAATGGATGAAGAAACATTAAAAGCTGAAGGTTATTACAAAATATTCGAAGCTTGTGGTGCAAGGTTAGAGTTACCAGGCTGTTCTTTATGTATGGGAAATCAAGCCAGAGTAGATGAAGGATCTGTAGTATTTTCTACTAGTACAAGAAATTTTGACAATAGACTTGGCAAGAATGCACAAGTCTTTTTAGGCAGCGCTGAATTAGCTGCAGTTTGCGCACTGCTTGGCAAAATACCTGAAGTTGAAGAATATCAGGATATTACTAAAAATAAAATTAATCCATATTCAGATGAACTTTATCGCTATCTTCAATTTGATGAAATACACGATTTCAGCTTGACAAAGTAATCATGGACTATGCCAAACTTTATAAAAGATAATATTCAAAAAACAAGTAATAATTCTTCTCGTAGCATCAAAAAATTATTAAAACAAAGATCTCTAGTCGTTGCATTCTCACTATTATTAACAGGTTTAGGAGCCTCAATTACAAGCATATCTTTTAAAACTGGAATCTATTTTATTAATAATTGGAGATTAGCACTATTAGACCAATTCCCATCTATTGCGGTCTTACCTATTTTTGGAGCTCTAGGAGGAGCTATTGCAGGATATTTGATCAAAAATATAGCACCTGCTGCAAAAGGTTCAGGGGTGAGTCAAATCATGGGTTTTTTAAGACATAAAAAAGTTCCAATGAATTTAAAAGTAGGATTAGTAAAGCTAATATCAGGAATTATTGCTATTGGTAGTGGATTCCCTTTGGGCCCAGAAGGTCCATCAGTTCAAATGGGAGGATCAGTGGCTTGGCAAATGGCCAAGTGGCTCAAAGCTCCTGCAGCTTTCAGAAGAGTAATAGTTGCAGCAGGTGGTGGCGCTGGAATAGCTGCAGTATTTAGCGCTCCATTAGGAGGGTTTGTTTATGCAATAGAAGAGTTATTAAACTCTGCAAGACCAGCAATTTTGCTATTAGTGGTAATTACAACTTTTATTGCAGATTCATCTGCTGATATTATTCAAGCCTTAGGTTTAGATCCTAAAGCAGGAGGCTTCGATTTTAACCTCGGATTTTTGATTCAAAAAGAATATGACCCATCAGTTTTTTTCTTACCTGTAGATTTTATTTACTTGGTTTTACTAGGAATAATTATTGGATTATTTGCAGAATTATACAGCAGATATGTTTTGTTGATGCAAAATCTTGGGAAAAAGTGGTATAAAAATAAATTTGTTTTAAAAATGAGTATCTGTGGACTTATTTTAGGAAGTATCTACTCTTTTTTACCCAGTACATTTCATAATTTAGATGAATTACAAAAAATAATAGCTGAACAAAATACAAGTATTGGCATTGCTTTATTAGCAGTTTTAGTATTATTTATCACGACAGGTTTAGCTGCAGCATCTGGAGCTCCTGGAGGATTGTTTTATCCAATGCTTACTTTAGGAGGGTCAATCGGACTAATAATGGGGAACTGGGTGGAAATTGCGACAGGACATGCACCAAGTACATACATTTTTGCGGGAATGGGAGCTTTCGTCGCAGGATGTTCGCGAACACCAATTACAGCAATGTTTTTAGCTTTTGCTCTAACAAAAAATTTATTAATAATGAAACCTGTGTTAATAAGCTGCATTGCCAGTTTCTTGATAGCAAGAGCTTTTAATGAAGAATCAATTTATGAAAGGCAAATACAAATAGAATTAGAAGACTAACAAAATATTTTCAGTCAAAAACAGCAGTTTTGCTGTTATAAACAAATACTTGATGATTCAGATGTAATCTAACTGCTCTTGCTAAAGCTATTCTTTCAATATCTCTTCCTTTTCTAATCAAATCATCCACTTCATCCCTATGACTAACATCAACTGTGCATTGCTCAATTATTGGGCCTTCATCAAGATCTTCAGTAACATAGTGAGCAGTAGCACCGATTAATTTAACACCTCTCTTCCAAGCTCGATGATATGGCTGACCGCCCTTAAATGCAGGTAAGAAAGAATGGTGAATATTAATTATTGAAGAAAACTTTTCTAAAAAAGAGTCACTCAAAATTTGCATATATTTGGCTAAAACAACAAGATCAATCTCATATTCTTTTAATAAATGTAAAAATTGATTTTCGACAATAGATTTATCTGTTTTAAAGGTATCAATGTGAACAAATTTTGCATTAAAGTCATTTGCAATATTTTCAAGATCAGAGTGATTTGAAATTATTAACGGGACTCTCATTTTGAGTTCTCCATTTCTTACTCGCCAAAGTAAATCAATCAAACAATGATTTTGTTTACTCACAAAAATAGCAACATTAGGAATTTCATCAGAATAATTTACGTTAAATTTTCCATTTACTTCATTCGCAATTTTTTCAAATTCTTTATAAATTTCATCTCTATTAAAAAAACTATTGTTACTATTCCATTCAATTCTACTGAGAAACAAACCCGCATCTTGATCTGTATGATGATCAGAATGTTTTATATTTCCACCATAATTTGAAATCCAACTTGTAAGTAAACTTACAAGGCCAGGACGATCGGGACAAACAATTTTGAATATAATTGAAGGGTGTTCCAAAAAATCTTTAACTATTAAGTCAGATAAGCAAGTATATCTAATATATCAATGAAAAGCTTAAAAGAAAATTTTCAAAAAGCACACATAGTTGTTATAGGATCAGGGATTATTGGAAAATTTAACGCCTTAGAATTATCAGAATTAGGTTTCCAGGTAACGATAATAGATCCAACTGAACTCCAAAATAGTAGCTATGCAGCTTTAGGCTTACTAATGGGTAATATGTATCAAAAAAGAAAAGGTAGAAGCTGGGATCTCAGGAAACAAAGTATTGAATTATGGCCACAATGGATTACATTCCTGCAAAAATTTAATAGTGAATTAAATATCGAAAAACCATTAATACAATTAACTACTAATGAGGAAAAGTTTAAAAAATTAGAGAAATTTATTTATGAAAATAATGATCAAAACTTACGAATTTTAGAAGGAGAATCAATATTTATCAAGAATATAAATAAAGCCTTCCAAACAAAAAACATAAAAGGAATGATTTCCATCAAAGATGGAAGAATAAATCCTTTTTATTTACTTCAAACATTAGATAAATATCTAAAACATAAAAAAGTCAATTTTTCAAAAGGAGAAATAATAAAAATCAGAAAATCAAATAATCAATGGATTTCTACAACAAGAAACAATGAAAATATCAAATCTGATATGGTTATTTTGTGCAATTCACTAAAAGCAATTGATTTGATAGATAGCATATCTCACAACATCACATTAAAACCTGTCTTGGGTCAAGCTATGGAAATTGATGTAAATGATGCAGAAGTTGATTTATTATCTCTGCCAAAACAATTCAATATAAATGGTAAAAATATAATTCCAAAATCAAAAAATAAGCTAATTATTGGCTCAACAGACGAATATAGTACCAAGCCAGAAGAAAATACTTTCGAAAAACTTACAAATTTCCTCGATAAAAAACCAAATTGGCTGATGAAAGGGAAGATTTCTAAAAAATGGTACGGAATAAGGTCAAGGCCAGATGGTGAGCCTTCACCGATAATGAAAAATCTTGAAGATGGATTAATTATATGTACAGGTTTTTATAAAAATGGGATTCTACTTGCTCCAGCTTGTTCTAAATGGGTTGCTAATGAAATTAAAAATTACTTTTCTTAATCTTCGGTTTCAGTAAAATCTGCATCAATTACATCATCTCCACCCTTTTCGTTTGAATCACTTTGATTAGGACCTCCCGCCGCGCCAGGGGATGGTGGCTGATTGCCTGGTTGCTGATAAACAGATGAGCCAACTGCATAAAGTTCTTGCTGAAGCTCTTCAAGAAGTTTTTTCATTGATTCGTAATCTTCTTTTGAAGTTGCCTCTTTTAAAGCATTACTTTTTTCTTCAACTTTAGACTTTGCTGCAGCATCAATTTTATCTCCCAGCTCGCCAAGCTGCTTTTCTGTCTGATAGACAAGTGTTTCAGCTTGATTTTTTAAATCGATTTTTTCTCTTTTTTCTTTATCTGCAGATGCATTTGATTCAGCATCTTTTACCATTTTTTCTACCTCATTATCAGATAGAGTTGAAGCACCAGTAATAGAAATACTTTGCTCTTTACCACTTCCTTTATCTTTAGCGGTAACACTAAGAATTCCATTTGCATCAATATCAAATGTAACTTCAATTTGTGGAACCCCTCTAGGTGCTGAAGGTATACCATCCAATCTGAAAGTTCCTAAGCTTTTGTTATCAGAAGCCATTTCTCTTTCACCCTGCAATACGTGAATTTCTACATTTGTTTGTCCATCAACAGCAGTTGAATATGTTTCAGATTTCTTCGTAGGTACAGTAGTATTTCGATTGATCATTTTTGTCATTACTCCCCCTAAAGTCTCTACACCTAAAGAAAGTGGAGTAACGTCAAGTAACAATATATCTTTAACCTCTCCTGCTAAAACTCCTCCCTGAATAGCAGCTCCAACAGCTACAACCTCATCAGGATTAACAGTTTGATTTGGTTCTTTACCAATTATTTTTTTAACTAAATCTAAAACAGCAGGAATTCTTGATGAGCCTCCCACCATAACAACTTCATCAATTTCACTAGTAGAAATTTTTGCATCACTGATAGCTCTCTCAACTGGGGTCTTACACCTATCAATTAGAGAAGCAGCTAATTCCTCGAACTTTGCTCGAGTTAAATTCAAATCCAAATGTTTTGGTCCTTCGGGAGTCGCTGTAATAAAGGGTAAATTTATTTCACTTTGAGTAGCATTTGAAAGCTCAATTTTTGCTTTTTCTGCTGCTTCAGTAAGTCTTTGCAAAGCTTGCTTATCTTGCCTAAGGTCGATTCCTTCATTTGATTTAAAAGTACTAGCTAAATGATCTACTATGCACCTATCGAAATCATCACCTCCAAGATGGGTATCTCCGGATGTGGATAAAACTTCAGTTACTCCATCACCCGCTTCAATAACTGAAACATCAAATGTTCCTCCCCCTAAATCAAAAACAAGAATTTTTTCATTTTCTTTATCTAAACCATATGCCAAAGCTGCTGCGGTTGGCTCATTAACAATTCGAAGGACTTCTAAACCTGCAATCTTTCCTGCATCTTTTGTAGCCTGTCTTTGAGAATCATTAAAATAAGCTGGCACTGTAATTACAGCTTGTGTAACTTTTTCACCAAGATATTTTCCCGCATCATCTGCTAACTTTCTCAAAACTTGAGAACTTACCTCTTCAGGAGAAAACTGCTTATCTAAAATAGGGCACTTTAATTTGACACTAGATCCAGATTTTTCAACTGAATAACTAACTTCTTTCGATTCTTCATTCACTTCATCAACTCTTCTACCAACAAAACGCTTTGCAGAATAAAAAGTATTTTCAGGATTCATAACAGCTTGTCTTTTTGCGATTTGTCCAACAAGCTGATCTTGATTTTTCGTATATGCAACAACTGATGGAGTAGTTCTGAAACCCTCAGCATTTGCTATTACAGTAGGTTTACCACCTTCCATTACAGCGACACAACTATTAGTTGTTCCTAAATCGATGCCTACAACCTTCCCCATGGGTAAATTTCAATATTTTATATTCTCCATAATCGTTCATCGGCGTCATTATTGTTACTCAAAGACTGGGTGTGGTTCCCGAACAGATCGTTATTTTTAAGAAAAAATTGTAAACATGATTTCAAGTAAAACATCTTTTATCGCGTTAATTGGCAATCCAGTAAGTCATTCCTTGTCACCGATTATGCAAAATGCAGCCCTTCAATATTTAGGCCTAGATTTAATTTATATTGCTATACCTTGCAAAGATGAAGATCTAGAATTAGTTCTGAATTCTTTGAAAAAAATTAATTGCAAAGGTTTAAATATTACAATTCCCCATAAAGAAAAAGTATTTAACCTCTGTAGTGAAATTTCCCCTATTGCAAGCAAACTGAAAGCAATTAATACACTAAAATTAAATTCTGAAAAAGAATGGAGCGCAACTAATACGGATGTAGAAGGATTTATTTATCCGTTAAAAACATTAAATTTAAAAAACAAACAATCGATTGTTCTTGGCTCCGGTGGTGCAGCACGATCTGTTATTCAAGGATTAATAAATTTAAATCTTTCAAAAATTTCAGTAGTATCACGGAACAAAGCATCACTAAATGAATTAATAAAAAATTTTGAAAATCAAATTAAACTTCAGGGTTTGTTAAATAATGATAATGAAGTTCAAAATTTAATGGAAGAAGCAGATTTAGTTATAAATACAACTCCAGTAGGAATGAAAAAAGCAAAAGATGAAATTAATATATTGCCATATGGGGAGTCTTTTTGGAGATCTCTCAACTCAAAAACAATTGTTTATGATTTAATATATAACCCAGCCCCAACTCACCTACTGAAATTTAGCGCCAACAAAGGATGTATGACTATCGATGGTTTGCAAATGCTTGTTGCTCAGGGATCAAAATCATTATCATTTTGGACAAATGGCTTAAATGTACCTTTTCATATTATGAATGACGCACTCAAAGAATATCTTGAAAATAAACCATTCTAATTTTCAAGGTATTGCGCATCATGATGTATCGTTAAAGATGTACAGACGCTCATTGCATTAATTTTATGAGCCAAAAGACCTTGTCTGAAACTATGAATGATCAACAATCTTATTACGAAACAATGTACATTCTCCGCCCAGATATTGCGGAAGATGAAGTAACTAACCATATTAATAAATACAATAAGCTTTTAGAGGAATTTGGCGGTACCATCCTCGATAGTCAAATGAGAGGTAAGAGAAGATTAGCCTATCAAATAGCAAAACATAGAGAGGGTATTTACGTCCAACTAAGTCATCAAGGTGATGGACAACATATTTTCAAAATTGAAAAGGCAATGAGACTGGGTGAAGATGTTATAAGATATATGACCGTTAAACAAGAAGGACCTTTACCAACTCCAAGATCTTCTACTAAAAGTTCAACTCAAGCAGATGATAAAGAAAATCCAAAAACTAAAGTTGAATCTGAGGAAAAACAACCAGCAATAAATGCAGATACTTCAACTTCGGGAAAAGATGATACTCAAATCACAGAAAGTACAGAATCTTAAATATTAATATTGGGTTTTTGAATTTAACTCAGCCCATATTTTATTAGACATACCCCACATATAAATAAAACCTTCAGCTAAAGAATGATTAAAAACATCATCTTTGCTATAAGTTGCCAAATCTTCCCTATAAAGTGAATTATTTTCTGACATTCTCCCAATTACTATTGCGTTCCCCTTATGAAGTCTAATTTTTACTCTTCCATTAACTGAAGTTTGAGTCGATGAAATAAATGCATCTAAACTATCTTTAAGAGGTCCAAACCAAAAACCTTGATAAACTAGTTGACCCCATTTTTTTTCCACTATTCCTTTAAAGTCCACAACATCTGGGTTTAATGTAATGCTCTCTAATTCTTTATGAGCTTTGATTAAAAGTAAGAGGCCAGGTGTTTCATATATCTCTCTACTTTTAATTCCTACTACTCGATCTTCAATCATATCTATTCTTCCAAAACCATGCGTACCTGCAAGATCATTTGCTTTTTGTATAAGTTCTACTGGAGATAAAAATTCATCATTAATTGCAACTGGAAAACCATTTTTAAAAGCAATTTCTATATCTAGAGAGGAATCAGGTGAATTATCAATAGATGATGTCATCGCGAATATGTCTTCGGGAGCCTCTTGCATTGGATCCTCTAAAATCCCCGCTTCAATACTCCTACCTAGTAAGTTAACGTCAATTGAATATGGTGATTTTTTTGATACTGGTGCAGGAATGCCAAATTTTTCTCCATATACTATTGCCTCTTCCCTACTCATATTCCACTCCCTTGCGGGAGTAATTATTTTCAGATCAGGGCCTAAAGCATTAATTGCTAAATCAAATCGGACTTGATCATTGCCTTTACCAGTACATCCATGAGCTACCGCATCAGCATTAATCTCTCGGGCAATATTTACTAGATGTTCGGCAATTAAGGGCCTTGCAAGAGCTGTAGATAAAGGATATTTATCTAAATACAAAGCATTTGCCCTTATGGCTGGAAAAGCGTATCTCTCAACAAAACTATTGACTAAATTACCAACGATTGATTGAGATGCACCAGAATTTAAAGCTTTTTGCCTAATAAGTTCTAAATCTTCGCCTTGACCAAGGTCTGCTACAAAAGTAATCACTTCTGCAATACCATATTCATTCTTTAAATATGGAATGCAAACGCTCGTATCTACACCACCAGAATACGCTAGTACAACTTTTTTTACCTGCTGCATCTAAATTTGCTCCATAAATTAAAATTTTTGACGAAATTAAGAATTTGAAAACTTTTTAAAGACTAATATCATTGTAACTAAAAGAGCTGGACCAAAAACCAGTAACAAGAGAAGAAAGTTATTAATTATTAAAACATTTGGATCCCAGCATCCAATAAGTTTAAATATTCCAGACAGCAAAAATGAAACTAGCCAGATAAAAAAGTATTTTAAATTCTCTTTATCAAACAAAGTTTTTCGTGTGCATCATTATGTATTATCTTATATATAGAGCATAAACCTTAATGGACACAAATACACTAAAAATTAGATTGGACGAAATTTCTGAAGTTAACCCTGCTTTAACGTGCTACCACAGAGATGATCCAGCTCCTGTTTTGCCATTAAGAGATGAACCAGATTTACTATCTTGGCTTGAAAGTACAGGAAGACTTGTTACTGAAAACGAAGGAGATTCACAAGAAATTAGTACTATTGAAGAAGAAGAACTTTCAGCACTAATGGGAGAAAAGGAAGATTATAAAACTGAAGAAGACCCATCAGAAGATGATTGGGAAGATTAAAAATTTTAACTTTAAATCGTTATTAATATTAAATACTTTTGCTTTAATAGTTACCTCCTATTTTTTTAATAGTTTTATTTGTATTGGGATTTATTCATTATTCTTTTTTATTTCTTTATTTATAACAAAAAATGGCCTAAAGATAATAAAAAAATTAAATTTACTTCAAAATATTAGAACTGAAGGTCCAGTTAATCACTTTAAAAAAATTGATACCCCAACAATGGGTGGAATTTTTATGATAATTCCATTCTTAATTTTTCTTTTAATAATAACTATAAATTTAAATTCTCCGAAATTATTGCTACTATTTTTTATTATTTTTGGTTTCTTTTTAATAGGCTTTTTAGATGATTACTTGAGCATTAAAAACAAAAAAAATACTGGATTAAAACCAAAAGAAAAATTCTTTTTACAAAGTATTATCTCAATAATTTTTATATTTTTAGCTTATGAAAACCACTTAATAAATCCATCAATCATAATTTCTGAATCTTGGGAAATAGATACAAATATATTGATATTTCCCATTTCTTTTTTAGTACTAGTTGGCATAAGTAATTCAGTAAATTTGACTGACGGACTAGATGGATTAGCAGCTGGATGCAGTGGGATTGTCTTTTTTGGATTAGGAACAGAAATATTAATGAAAGAACAACAAGAGCTTTTTGTTTTTTGTATCTTATGTTATTCAATGTCCGGTATGTGTTTTGGATTTCTTAAATACAATAGTTATCCTGCAAAAATATTTATGGGTGACACAGGATCCTTAAGTATTGGTGCAATCATGGGTTCTATAGCTTTATTAACTAATAGCGTTTTTACATTATCTATTTTCTCAGGAATATTTATTATTGAATCTTTATCAGTAATTCTTCAAGTAGGGTTTTTTAAAATTACAAAAAAATTATTTCACAGAGGTAAACGCATATTTTTAATGGCTCCGTTACACCACCATTTTGAACTTAAAGGAGTTAGGGAGAAAAAAATAGTTGAAAATTTCTGGAAAATCAACATTTTACTTGTAATTTTAGGTATAGTTTTAAAAATTAAGCTTTAGAAATTTGTTATGAGTTTTTTTACATGGAAAGATAATGGATTAACAAGTGATTGCTCTAGTCTTGATGCTATGGCATCAAGATTTGAAGAAACTGCTAATTTAATGAAAAAACTATCTAAGAAAGGCTTCAAACTCAAGAAAACTCATAATAACCAATTAATTCTTCACCATGATCCTAAAGTATTTGATCAATGGGGTTTTATAAGTGAAGAACTCCCTTTTAAACAACTTTGCTTAATATCAGACGAAGAATAATTATTTGAACTTAAAAACTCTTCTGTGAGTATTGATAAATAATTACGTACATGAGTGTTCCAACTAAAATGCCTATTAACACCTTCAATTCCATTTCTACTCCATAATTTCCACTTTTTATTAAAAACCCCTTTTTCGAGAACAACTTTCAGCTTATTAATATCAGTAACATCTACTAGAAGTCCATTTTCACATTTTGAGTGAATTTCTTTTGGCCCTCCATCATTGGTTGATATTATAGGCAATCCGCATGACGAAGCTTCAAGGAGAGTTAAGCCAAAAGGCTCTGTTAAAGCAGGATTTACAAACACACCACCTCTACTAGCAGCCCACCTATATAAAGCAGGTATTTGACTTGGAAGATGCTTTTTTGGATAAGCTACCTTCCCATACAAATTATATTTATCAATCATTTCAAAAATATTATGAAATACATCTTTCTGTTGAGGTTCAAGTTTTGAAGTACTATCTCGACAACCCAAAATCAAAATTAAATTAGTTTTTCTTTTCAATTTTTCAGATTTTCCGTATGCCTCAATCAAAGACGGAATATTTTTTCTTCGAACAGCTCTAGAAATAGTCAATAATGGGGGTTTAGTAGAATCCTTAAGAAAAGGTTTCATCATGTTGTCAATTTCAGCAGTCTCAGTTGTAGAGTTTATGCAATGAAACTTATTATGATCAACACCAGGTGGAATGACTTTTGCTTTGTTAGGTGAAAAAGAAGAATATTGAGAATATTGATAAACTGACTCTTGTATAGTGCTTGTAACAACAATATCTGCAGACTTTAATACTTTTTCTTCTGCCTCAATTCTTTTACTTATAAAATAAAGCTTTTCTATTTGATTAATTGTTAGACCAGTATCAAGCAATTTCCTCTGTTTTTCTCTTCCTAATGAATGACCAGTAAAAATTAGTGGAACGTTTAAGGATTTGCTGAGTTTGGCACCAACATATCCAGCATCCGCATAATGTGCATGAATAAAATGTGGCTTTTTATTTTTTTTATAATAAAGCATAAGATTTTCTGCTAAGTGATCTAAATATGGCCAAAGTAATTCCTTTCTTAAATATTTAGCAGGTCCAAATGGAAATCTTAAAATCCTAACACCAGGTTCTACAAATTCTTCTTCTTGTGAATAGTCATTATCTACTCTAGGGTCATTAATTAAACGAGTGACTAAATCTACTTCGTCAACTTCTGCAGTATTAGCCAAACTTTTAACTAACTCTAAAACATATTGTGTTTGCCCTCCTGTATCTGCATCCTTACCTAATTCAAGATTTTTAGAGCGTATAAGACCATGTAAATGTAAATGTAAAAATTTAAATCTCATCCAGCAAAGCCTCCAATCAACCGCCTCTAATACAAATAAACTGAATTTCGACAGGAAATATTAAGAAACCATTATGATTTTAAATTTTTTTAATTTAAAAATTTTTAAAAAAGCTTATGCAGACTAGATTTATACCTTTATAAAAAAGAATTTGGTTTTATTCAGATACGTGAAAATAAAAAGAAATACAACAAAGATTTCTCATGTGAGAACTTTTTTAAGATATCTTGCTGTGTGACTTGTGGGATGTTTGGCTACATCTTCAGGAATACCTTCTGCTATTATTTCTCCGCCTTTATCTCCTCCATCAGGTCCTAAATCAATAATCCAATCAGAGCATCTGATTACATCTAAGTTGTGTTCAATCACAACTACAGAATTCCCTTTATCTACCAAACGTTGTATAACATCCATTAGTTTATGAACGTCATAAAAACTTAGACCTGTAGTTGGTTCATCAATCAAATACAAAGTTTTTCCAGTAGCCCTTTTAGATAATTCTGTGGCTAACTTAACTCTTTGAGCCTCTCCTCCAGATAATGTAGGGGCAGGTTGGCCTAATTTGACATAACCTAGGCCGACATCTACTAATGTAGATAATCTATCAGCAGCTTGAGGTATAGCAGAAAAAGTATTTGCGGCTTGTTCAACAGTCATTTCTAAAACGTCAGATATAGTAAAACCTTTATATTTAACTTGAAGAGTTTCCCTGTTAAAGCGAGCTCCTTTACAAACTTCACATTGAACATACACATCAGGTAAGAAATTCATTTCGATGACATTAACTCCCTGGCCTTTACAAGCTTCACATCTTCCTCCTTTCACATTAAAACTAAATTGACCAGCCTGGTAACCTCTTGCTTTTGCTTCCACTGTGGCAGTGAATATCTGCCTTATAGGATCAAAAGCACCTGTATAAGTGGCAGGGTTTGATCTTGGTGTTCTTCCTATTGGAGATTGGTCAATAACAATAACTTTATCTATTGCCTTTATACCCTTTAACTCTTTTACTCCTTGAGGAAAAGGAACTTTTAATCCTAGAGAATGACACAAAGCAGGGTGAAGCAATTCATTTATCAAGGTACTTTTTCCACTGCCGCTAACACCAGTTACAGATACTAATCTTCCTAATGGAAATTCTACGGATATATTCTTTAAATTATTTTTTGAGCAATTTTTTAAAATTAAACTCTTTTTAAAAGATGATCTACGTTCTTTTGGAGTAGGAATCGACTTCCTACCACTAAGATAAGCCCCAGTTAATGACCTCTCTGATTTCAAGACATCTTGATATGATCCTTTAGCAATGATTTCCCCACCATAAACACCTGCACCTGGACCAATATCTACTAAGTAATCGGCAGATTTCATAGTATCTTCATCATGCTCAACAACAACTAAAGTGTTGCCAAGATCTCTTAAGCTTTTTAATGTTTCTAATAATCTGTCATTATCTCTCTGATGTAAACCAATACTGGGTTCATCTAATACATATAGAACACCAGTAAGGCCTGCACCTATTTGCGTAGCTAATCTAATACGCTGAGCTTCTCCACCAGACAATGTCATGGCTGGTCTATCTAGAGTTAAATAATCTAGACCGACATTAATTAAAAACTTCAAACGTAAACGAATCTCTTTTAAAACCAATTCACCTATCTGCTTTTGTTTTTCCGACAATGATATTTTTTCATTCTTAGTATTATCTAATCCCATAATACGCTCTATATGAGTTAGAGTTTCAGATACGCTTATAGAAGTTAAATCTGTAATGTTATATGGACCAAGCTTAACGGCCAAAGCCTCAGGTCTTAATCTTTTTCCAGAACATGTCTTACATGGAACTAACTCTAAGTACTTTTCTAATTTTTGTTTAATTGATTCTCCATTTGCTTCATTAAGTTGCCTTTCTAATATTGGTAAAATTCCCTCGAAGGGTCTTTCAAAACCACTAGAAGTTTTAAAACGACTATCAGCCTGAATTAATATTGGTTTATCTGATCCCAAGAGTAGAACTTTTTTTTGCACATCACTTAAATCTTTCCAAGGAGTTTTTAATTCAAATCCATATGCTTGTCCTACGGAATAAAGTAGAGAAAAGTAATAGGTATTATCTTTTTCACTCCAAGGGGCTATTGCAGCATAAACAGGTAATGTTTTATCTGGTATCACTCTATCTGCAGTAAATTTTTTTAAATAACCAATCCCATGACAGTCTGGACAGGCGCCATATGGACTATTAAAAGAAAATAATCTAGGAGAGAGTTCATCTACAATTGAACCATGTACAGGACATGCATAGTTTTCTGAGTAAAGTTTTTCTCTTTCTAAGTTAGGAGGTAAGTTTTCCCCTTTTTTTGGAACAACTTCTACTATTGCCAACCCATCGCCTCTTTTTAGGCAAGTTTGTAAAGAATCATTTAATCTTTCTTGGATTCCTTCTCTTGAAATTAATCTATCAACTACCACCTCAACATTATGAATTTGATTTTTATCTAGTTCAATACTGTCAGAAAGTTCTCTTACCTCGCCGTTGATTCTTACCCTCGCAAATCCCTCAGCGGCTAGTCCACTGATTAATTTTGTATGTGTTCCTTTCTTCCCTCTTACTACAGGAGCCAACAATTGGTACCTTGTTCCTTCTGGTAAGAGAAGAATTTGATCAACCATTTCATCTATTGTTTGAGGCGCAATTGGAATCCCACAGTGATGACAATGTGGCTCACCAGCACGTCCAAACAATAATCTTAGATAGTCCTGTATCTCTGTTACTGTTCCAACTGTTGATCGAGGATTATGACTTGTAGATTTTTGATCAATGGAAATGGCAGGTGATAAGCCCTCAATATTGTCAACATCTGGCTTATCTACTTGACCCAAAAATTGCCTTGCATATGCCGAAAGGCTCTCAACATATCTTCTTTGGCCCTCCGCAAAAATTGTATCAAATGCCAAAGAACTTTTACCACTTCCACTCACACCTGTAAAAACTATAAATTTATTCCTTGGCAAAGAGAGATCAATATTCTTTAAGTTATGCTGACGAGCTCCTCTAATATTTATTGAATTATCTTCATCAAAACTATTAAGAATATTTTTAACCATTTTTAATTCTTTATTATGGTTTTAAAAAAGATATTATAGTGGAATTTTTTGTATTTTATGCAGCTGCTCGATCTAGAAGTCTAGAAGCGTAATCATTTGCTTCGCTAGAACCTCCTCCAATCAATTCAATTAATTCATTTTTTCTTTCTTTTTTTGTCGATAATTTTGATATTGAAGTATAGGTTATTCCATCTCTTACATCTTTATAAACTTTAAAATGAGCATATCCTCCAGCAGCTAAAAAAGGCTGATGTGTAATACATAAAATCTGTTGGTCTTTAGATATTACTTTAATTAGCTCAACTAAAGCTAGTAAAGATTTACCACTTAAACCATTATCAATTTCATCTAAAAAGAAAGTATTAGGTTTTTTTGAAATACTAGATTTTATAGCCAATAAGAATCTTGACATTTCTCCACCAGAAATAATACTTGATAAGGGAGCTAGCCTCTGATCAGGATTAGCAGAAAATAGAAATTGTATATTATCAATACCATCACTAGAAGGCTTGCATTCGGAAACTTGAATTGAAAAATTTGCATTTTCTAATCCTAAATCCCTTAAAATTGAAATTACTGAATCTTGTAACTGTTTAGCAATTTTTTTTCTTTCAATAGACTGAGTAAAAAATAAAGAATTTAACTTATTTTGTAAGTTTTTAATTTGAATTTCAATATTACGAATTTCATTATCTTGTTCGCTTTTTAGAAAATATGTCCTTAATTGATCTCGCTTTTCAATAAGTTGGGGTAAATCAAGTAATAAATTTCTCTCCAAGTTTTTTAAAAAAAATAATCTTTTTTGTACTTCTGAAAGATTAGATTCATCATTATCTATTTCTTGAATATATGAGTTTAAAGCAAAAATTAAATTTTCAACATCAGTTTGGATATGTAATAAAATTTCTCTAAACTTTTGAATTTTTAAATCAAACTCTAATATTTTATTTAAATTTTTTATCGATTCCCTTATCAAAGACGCAACTGATGGTTCATCATGACTGAAATTATTTAAGTTATCTAAAGATGATTGAATTGAATTATTAATTTCTAAATTATTTAGAAGTTTATTTTCTAGTAACTCCAAATCTGAGATTTCCTCACTGGAATCTAAGTTTGCATCCTCTAAAGTCTTCAACATTTGTTTGAATACTAAATTATTTTCTTCTTGCTTTCTACAAAATTCTATTTTTTCATTCAACATTTCTTTTAAAACCTTACTTTCCCCCCATAAATTTTTAATCTTTGTACTAGTTTCTCTAAATTCTTGAGAACATAAATCATCAATAATTAATCTTCTCCGATCTTGAGAATCAAATAAAAAAGTATCAGATTGACCTGCGAAATCTATTAATAAACGGCCAAGTTCTTCTAATAATTTTTTATTAATTGATAAATTATTAAGGCTATATTTGGATAAAACTTTATTATTTTTTCTATAAGATATTCTTTTAATATTTAATACTGAAGAACTACTTTTAAAACCATTAATAACTAACCAGTTTTTTATTTGTAAAGAATAAGAAAATTTTGCCTCGATTGCACAATAATCTTTTCCTGGACGTATTAAGTGCTTTAAAGGTATATTAGTTCCACCAAATAAAACATTCAGGCAGTCTAATATCAGTGATTTTCCTGAACCAGAATCACCAGTAATGATGTTCAAACCTTTTTCAAAATTAATTTCTATAATTTCTATTAAGGCAATATTTTCTATTTTTAATTGTATTAGCATGATAAATCTTCCATATAAGAAAATTAACTTCTTTTTTAAAAAAATAAAGGTCTTGAATATATAAAGTTATGAAAGAAGATTTTACTGATTTTATTGAGGTATCTGGACTATTGGATTATGATCCAAATACGATATCAAAAATCTACAAAAAAAACCCGAAAAGACTATTAAAAAGACTTTGGCAAACACTTATACCTATTTTTGCGTATATATTTTCTGTGGGTTGGGATAATTTAACTGGTAGATTAAAGAATGAAACTAAAGCAAGATTTAGGGCAAAGGAATTAACAAATTTATTAGTAGAACTAGGGCCAGCATTTGTTAAAGCAGGACAAGCTTTATCGACTAGACCAGATATCATTCCAGCGATTCTTCTTGAAGAATTATCTGAATTGCAAGATCAACTTCCAGGATTTGACGGTGATAAAGCTATGGAATTAATAGAAGAAGATTTAGGATTTAGGATAGATGAAATTTTTTTAGAAATTGATAAACAACCTATTTCTGCAGCTTCTTTGGGACAAGTACATAAAGCCAAATTAAAGAATGAGGAAGTTGTTGCAGTTAAAGTTCAACGACCAGGTTTAAGAGAACAAATTACTTTAGATCTTTACATAGTAAGAAATATTGCTTATTGGCTCAAAAACAATATTGGATTGATAAGAAGCGATCTCGTAGCATTAATTGATGAATTAGGAAAGAGAGTTTTCGAAGAAATGGATTATTTAAATGAGGCTGAAAATGCTGAAAAGTTTAGAAATATGCATAAACATAACCAAATGATTGCTGTGCCAAAAATTTATAAAGAAATAACTTCAAGAAGAGTATTAACTATGGAATGGATCGACGGTACAAAATTAACAAATTTAGAAGATGTAAAAAAATTAGGTATCGATCCAGACAAAATGATTGATATAGGAGTGCAGTGTAGTTTAGAACAACTTTTAGAACATGGTTTTTTTCATGCTGATCCTCATCCAGGAAATTTATTAGCTCTGAAAGATGGAAGATTATGTTATCTAGATTTTGGAATGATGAGTGAGGTTTCCAGAGACTCTAGGTCTGGCTTAATACAAGCCGTTGTACATTTGGTGAATAAAAACTTTGATAAACTTTCTCAAGATTTCGTAAAATTAGGATTTTTATCAGAAGAAGTAAATCTAGAACCCATAGTTCCGGCATTTCAAGATGTTTTTATTAACGCGGTTGAACAAGGGGTTTCAAAAATGGATTTCAAAAGTGTTACAGATGATATGTCTGGTGTGATGTATAAATTTCCTTTCAAGTTGCCTCCTTATTATGCGCTGATAATTAGGTCATTACTTACATTAGAAGGCATTGCTTTAAGCGTTGACCCAAACTTTAAAATATTAGGTGCGGCTTATCCATATTTTGCAAGAAGGTTGATGGAAGATCCTGATCCACAACTAAGAGAAAGTCTTAAAGAAATGCTTTTTGATAATAAAAAATTTAAATGGGACCGCTTAGAGGATCTGCTTTCTAACGCTGCAAAACAGACAAATCTTAATTTAGAAAAACTTTTGGATGAAGTTATAAATCTTCTTTTTTCTTCAAAAGGAGGATTTCTTAGAGATGAAATAATTGAGGGATTAACTAATCAAATAGATTTATTTAGTCTAAAAATATTAAAAAATTTAAATAACTACCTTCCAAGCTCGATCAAAGTAAATACAACTGATGAAGCTAACAGTTTGAATGATCTCATAATACAAATAGTGCCATTAAGGAAGTTTTTAGAAATTTTACAAAAAGTTCCTGGCTATTCGATTGATATTTTTATAAAAAGAGTTCCACGAATTATAAATGAGCCTTATGCAAAACAAATGGGTATAAAAATCGCAAAAAAAGTAACAGAAAAAGGAGTTGTTAGACTTGTAAAAATTGCAGCTGGTGCAAATATCTGAAATGAAATTAAATAAATTTTTGATAATTAAAATAATTTTTATAATTATTAATTCTCAATTACTTTTTAATGTTTCAAAAGTTAAAGCTGCTGAAGAAATTAAAATTGTATACAGCTTATTTTCTAGAACCATTAAAGTAAACTCATTAAAAAAATTTGCGCAAAAAGGTGACTCAACAAAAAAATTAAAAAAAATTTTAAAAGCAACAGGATATTCTGATACGAAAATTAGGTCAGTACTAAGTAAAAAATATGAGATCCCTATAACAATAGCTAGCAAATTAGTATATTCTGAAATAGGAAATGTATTTCTAACAAGACTTTCATCTATTATTCATCCTCCTAAAGCAGATGATGAAAGAACCGGTATGCTAGCCCTAAGAGCAAGTGTAGTTCAAGGTATTAACATAGGAAATGGGAAAATAAATCTGATAAATTTTTTTGAAGCATATCCGACTAAAACTATGATTTTAGATGTCAATGCCTTAAGCAAAGTTATGAATAAAGTAGAATCAATTTCAGAATTATTAGATTTTTTTACAAATTCCCCCTTAGAAAAAATTAAAACAAATTAAAAAGTTATGGAGCTATTAAATAAAGTCAAAAATAAACTAGGTATTAACTACAGAAAAAAAAGATGGCCGGGTTTAATCGAAGCTTATAAACAATATCTTCCAGTAACAAAGAAAACTCCTATTATCTCTCTAAATGAAGGAAATACTCCATTAATTTTAAGTGACTCAGTTAGCGAGTTAATCGGCAATGATACAAAAGTTTTTTTAAAATATGACGGTCTAAATCCTACAGGATCTTTTAAAGATCGGGGAATGACTATGGCTATTAGCAAAGCAAAAGAAGAAGGTAGTGAAGCGGTTATTTGTGCAAGTACTGGAAACACCTCTGCTGCTGCTGCAGCATATGCATCTAGAGGAGGATTAAAACCTTATGTATTAATTCCAGAAGGATTTGTTGCACAAGGAAAACTCGCACAAGCTTTAATGTATGGAGCTGAGATTATTTCAATAAATGGAAATTTTGATAAAGCTTTAGAAATCGTAAGAGATTTATCTTCAGAACATCCAATAGAACTTGTTAATTCTGTTAATCCATATCGAATACAAGGCCAAAAAACCGCCGCTTTTGAAATTGTTGATGATTTAGGTTTTGCACCTGATTGGCTTTGTATTCCGATGGGAAATGCTGGAAACATAACAGCCTATTGGTTAGGTTTTAAAGAATATTCAAAAATAAAAAGAAATTTAAAATTACCAACAATGATGGGTTTTCAATCTGAAGGATCAGCCCCGCTAGTAAAAAATATAATTGTTGAAAACCCTGAGACTATTGCTACTGCGATAAGGATAGGAAATCCTGTTAACAGAGAAAAAGCAAAGAAAGTAAAAAAAGAAAGCAGAGGAGACTTTCAGTCTGTTACGGATGAAGAAATAATCGATGCTTATAAAATCCTTGCAAGAGAGGGAGTATTTTGTGAACCTGCAAGTGCTGCTTCGGTTGCAGGACTTATAAAAAATAAAAAAAGAATCCAAAAAGGATCGAATATCGTCTGCGTCCTAACAGGGAATGGATTAAAAGATCCTGATTGCGCAATTAAAAACAACAATGCTATTTTCAAGAAAAACATTGAGCCTTCGTTAAAAGATATAACCAAAATCTTAGGATATTAAAAGTCAAAAAAAATAGTGTCTGTGGAAATCAGTTAAAAATAAGATTCAATTGTTGAAAAATAAACAAAAAATAAACTGTTTTGTTGAATTAACAAAAAACTATTTTAAAACTTTTAATTTATTCAACAAATAAAAAATTTTTTCCACCTTTCAAATTATCCAGAAACAAAGTGATATAGGTTATTACGTCCAAAATTCCACAATTTCCACAATAACTACTACTACTAAACTTTTTAATTATTTTATTGATTTTTTATATTAGAAGAGTAAATAAAATAACTTATTGAATTTAATTTACGAAAAAAGTATATTGTACTTATAAAAAGTTCCAAAGACCGATGGAGATCATTTGTAATCAAAATGAGTTTAATAATGCTATGCAATTAGTAAACAAAGCAGTTTCTTCAAGACCCACCCATCCGATACTTGCAAATATACTTTTAACAGCTGATCAAGGAACAAATAAAATTAGCTTGACCGGCTTTGATCTTAATCTAGGAATACAAACTTCTTTTGATGGAACAGTTAAAAATAGCGGGGCTATTACGATACCTTCAAAGCTTTTATCTGAAATAGTAAATAAATTGCCTAATGAAAATCCTGTTTCTTTAGAAGTAGATGAGAATTCTGAAAATATCCTAATTAAAAGTGATAAAGGTTCGTTTAATATAAAAGGTATTCAATCTGATGATTATCCAAAATTGCCATTTGTTGAGAGTGGAACATCTATAAATATTGATCCTAGTGCTTTTTTGAAATCGTTAAAATCAACCATTTTTGCTAGTAGTAATGATGATTCAAAGCAGCTACTGACAGGAGTCAATTTTACTTTCAAACAAAATTATTTAGAGTCTGCTTCCACAGATGGCCATAGATTAGCTGTAGCGTTAATAGCTAACGAAGAATATATCGAAAATAAAGATAATTTACTTTTAAATGAAGATAACTTATCAGTAACTATTCCAACAAGATCATTAAGAGAAATTGAAAAACTAGTTTCTTTAAGAAGCTCAGAAAAATCAATAAAGCTTTTTTACGATAAAGGTCAAGTGGTTTTTATATCCTCTAACCAAATAATTACAACTAGAACTCTTGAAGGTAACTATCCTAATTATTCACAATTAATTCCTGATAATTTTTCTAAGATTTTTAATTTTAATACTAAAAGATTAATTGATGCATTAGAAAGGATTGCTGTTCTAGCAGATCAGCAGAGTAATGTTGTAAAGATTAAATTAGATAATACAGAATCAGCTTCGATTAGTGCAGATGCACAAGATATAGGGAACGCTCACGAATCTATACCTGTTTCATATTCTGGAGAAAATTTTGATATTGCATTTAATGTTAGATATCTTTTAGAAGGTTTGAAAGTTATTCCTTCTGAAAATGTACTTCTAAAGTGTAATCTTGCAACTACTCCAGCTGTTTTGGTACCAGAAGATAATCTGAATTCTTTTACTTATTTAGTTATGCCCGTGCAGGTTCGTTCCTAATTTGAAGTTACCTAAAGAAATTTTATTAAGTGAATTACTAAATTATAGTGTTAAGGGGAAAATGGCTCTTAATTACGGAAATGGTGAAAATGTTTGGATGCATCCTCCAGTTCATCGAATTTTAGGATGGTATTCTCGCCCCTCAAATTTTGATTTAAAACGAAACGTTTGGCGATTAAATCAAATTAGTCAAATAATTGATAACGAAATTTACGTTAAAGGTGAGCCAGCAATTTCCGATTTAGTAACTTTAAATAGATTCCCAACTCTAATAGAAGCTAATCTTATAAATATCAATGGTTCAAAAATAGGAGTTATTGCTGATTTTTTATTCGAAATGAAAACAGGAAAAATTAAATATTATTTAGTTTCTCGATCGAATCCAAAAATTCCTGGTTCTAGTAGATGGAAATTAAATATTGAAAATATTAAAGATCAACAACCTGGTTTAGTTTTTTGTGAAAGTAGTTCTCTAGATGATTTATTTTTAATAAAATCAAGTTTTAAAAATGAATTTTTACAAAAGGGGAAAAAAATTTTTAATAGATTTGATGATATGAAAAACATAGCTGCTAATCGATTAGAGGATTGGCTTGAAGAAGATGAAGATATAAACCAAAACTTAAATCTTAAACAAAAAAGTTTTTATAATGATGATAAAAGAACAAGAGCTTTTAGTGATAAAAATGAAGATGACCCCTGGATTTAAAAAATGATAAATCTTGAAAACAATGATCTATATGATCTTGATGAAGTATTAAAAATTGAAAATTTAACAGTTAATGATTACGAAGAAATTTGTAAAAGATTAAATAGAAAACCAAATAGGACTGAACTAGGAATGTTTGGTGTTATGTGGTCTGAACATTGTTGTTATAGAAATTCAAAACCCTTACTATCTAACTTTCCCACTAAAGGAAAAAATATTTTGGTTGGTCCTGGAGAAAATGCTGGAGTTATTGATGTAGGAAATAATCAAAAACTTGTTTTTAAAATAGAAAGTCATAATCATCCATCTGCAATTGAACCTTTTCAAGGAGCGGCAACAGGAGTAGGAGGAATATTAAGAGATATTTTTACTATGGGAGCAAGGCCCATAGCAATATTGAATTCATTGAGATTTGGAAATCTTGATAAGCCATCAAATATTGATTTGCTTAGAGGAGTTGTATCAGGTATCGCACATTATGGAAATTGTGTAGGTGTTCCTACTGTTGGAGGTGAAATTGACTTTGATAATTGTTACTCTGGAAATCCTCTGGTTAATGTTATGGCTTTAGGACTTTTAGAGACTAATGAAATAGTTTGTTCTGGAGCTAAAAATGTAGGTTCACCAGTTCTATATGTTGGTAATACTACTGGCAGAGATGGAGTTGGTGGTGCTAGTTTCGCAAGTTCAGAATTAACAACTGCATCATTAGATGACAGACCTGCAGTACAAGTAGGAGATCCATTTATCGAGAAAAGCCTTATAGAGGCTTGTTTAGATGCTTTTAAGACAGGAGATGTAATTGCTGCTCAAGATATGGGGGCAGCAGGTTTAACATGCAGTAGTGCAGAAATGGCTGCGAACGGAAAATTAGGAATATCTATTAATTTAGATCTGGTTCCTTCTAGAGAGGAAAATATGTCCTCATACCAATATTTATTATCCGAATCGCAAGAGAGAATGTTGTTAGTCGTAAAAGAAGAAAAAATAAATAGTCTTATTGAAAAATTTAATAAATGGGGATTATATGCCAATGTAATCGGTGAAGTAATAGATACTAATGAGGTAATTATTTCACATAACAGTAAAATTGTTGCTCAAATACCTACTTCTGCTTTGTCTGATGATACTCCTGTGAATATTCACAATGTAATTAAAAAAACACCTGAATATTTGTTAAAAAAATGGGAATGGAATGAAAATAAATTACCAGAAATAAATGATCAAAAAATTTTTTCACTCAAGGAAAATAAGAGTTTTTCTTTTTCACAAATCATTTTAAACCTTCTCTCTAATCCCTCAATAGCTTCTAAAAAATGGATTTATAAACAGTATGATTCACAAGTTCAGGCAAATACAGTTTTTAAACCTGGACAATCAGATGCTGCAGTAATAAGACTTAGAGAACAAAATGAAAAAAATAAAAATAAAGTATTTTCTGGTGTAGCTGCTTCAGTTGATTGTAACAGTAGATGGGTTTTTCTCGATCCCTTTAGAGGAACTATTGCTGCAGTGGCAGAATCAGCAAGAAATGTTAGTTGTGTTGGGGCTGAACCAGTTGCTATTACAAATAACCTAAATTTTCCTTCTCCAGAAACAGAAATAGGATATTGGCAACTTTCATCTTCATGCAATGGAATTTCTGAAGCCTGTAATGCTTTAAAAACTCCTGTTACAGGAGGAAATGTTTCTCTATATAATGAATCAAAAAATAAAGATAATGAAATAACTCCTATTTACCCCACTCCAGTTATTGGAATGGTTGGAAAAATAGATAATATTGAAAAAGCTATAAGTAGTGAATGGAAAAATATTGATGATCAAATATGGTTAATTGGTTCTTATAAATCAGAAACAACATTAGCAGCTAGTTCTTATTTGGAATATTTCCATGGAGAAATTTTAGGCCGTCCTCCAAAAATAGATTTGTTAGATGAAAAGTTTTGCCAGGATTTTGTAAGAAATGCGATTTCAAAAAGTTTTGTCGCTTCTTCTCACGATATAAGCGATGGTGGTTTAGCTATTGCTTTAGCAGAATGTTGTATTTTGTCCACAAAAGGCGCAACGATAGAGTTACAGCAAGGCTCTAATAGAGATGATAATTCCTTATTTGCAGAAGGAGGTTCTAGAATTATTTTCTCAATAGACAAAATGAAAGAAAATGAATGGCTTGATTATCTAGAAAAAATTCAAATAAATTTTCAATCAAGTATTTATGTAAAAAAAATAGGGTATGTTTCTAGTAAAACACTTAAAATAAAAAGTAAAGATGCAGATATTTGCAATATCAGAGTTGAGGAATTAACCGAAAAATTTAATAATAGTATTTCAGGTCACTTTTAAATATGAAAAACATTTTTCAATTATTAAATTTTTTAATAAATTAAGTTATGTGCGGAATAGTTGGAATTGTTTCTTCAGAAGATGTAAATCAACAAATATATGACAGCCTATTGCTTCTACAGCATAGAGGTCAAGATTCAACTGGTATAGCCACAATGGAAAATACTATTTTTCATATACATAAGGCCAAAGGCCAGGTTAATACTGCTTATAGGACAAGAGATATGAGAAATTTAATCGGTAAGATAGGATTAGGTCATGTTAGATATGCAACCAAGGGATCAGCAGAAAGCGTAGAAGAAGCCCAACCTTTTTACGTTAACGCACCCTATGGAATTGTTTTGATACATAATGGCAATTTGACTAATACTAGAGATTTAGAAAAACAATTATTTAATATTGATAAACGACACACAAACTCTTCAAGTGATACTGAAATGCTTTTAAATGTATTTGCTACAGAGTTGCAAGAACAAATTCATCATCAAGAATTAGAACCTGATATTATTTTTGATGCTGTTAAATCTTTAAATAAAAGAGTTCAGGGATCATATGCTTCAATCGCATTAATTTCAGGTCATGGTTTATTAGCATTCAGAGATCCTTTTGGGATTAGACCTTTAGTTATAGGAAAAAGACTTTCATTAACTACAAAAAAAGAAGAATGGATGGTTGCTAGCGAATCTTTAGTACTTGAGAATAACGATTATCAAGTGGTGAGAGATGTAGATCCTGGAGAAGCTATTTATATAAATCTCAATGGCGAGTTTTTTTCTAAGCAATGTTCAGAAAATCCAATCTTATGTCCTTGCGCTTTTGAATATGTTTATTTAGCTAGGCCAGATTCAATTATGAATGGTATTTCAGTGTATAAAGCTCGTTTAAAAATGGGAGATTATTTATCTGAAACAATAAAAGAAACAATTACTGCTGGAGATGTTGATGTTGTAATGCCTATTCCTGATTCTTCTCGACCTGCCGCTATGCAAGTTGCAAGACAATTAGGTATTGAGTATAGAGAAGGGTTTTTTAAAAATAGATATGTTGGTAGAACATTCATTATGCCTGGTCAACAGAAACGTAAGAAATCTGTAAGACAAAAGTTAAATGCTATGAGTGCTGAATTTAAAAATAAAAATGTATTAATTGTTGATGATTCGATAGTAAGAGGTACTACTTCAAAAGAAATTGTACAGATGGCTAAAGATGCAGGAGCAAATAAAGTTTTTTTTACATCAGCGGCTCCTCCTGTTCGTTTTCCTCATGTTTATGGAATTAATATGCCTAATAAAGAAGAATTAATAGCACACGATAGAACAATAAGCGAAATTGCTGAGCAACTTGAAATTGATAATCTTGTCTATCAAAGTGTTGAGAATTTACGTAGATCCATAATCAGTGATTCTCTTGTTGAGCACTTGGAAATGAGTTGTTTTACCGGTACTTATGTAACCGGAACAGTAAATCAAGAGTATTTAAATTGGGTTGAAAATGAATATAAATCTTAGTCGAGAAAGCTTTTTAGTCGAAAACAGTTTTCAATATATTCGTCTTTATCTAATTGCAAAAAGTCAGTTAGAACATTTGTTTTATTAGATTTAATATTTAATTTATCAAAGTCGATTCTGGCAGATTTATTTTTATTAGTTTCAATATCAAGATAATGGTTACTTGGTAAAATTTTGAGGAAATAATCGTTTTTTAGTTGTGTTCTTTCATTTAAATAACCTAAACTATATTCACTGGCGTAATAAATTTCACTACTATTTATACAAAAGATTTGCCCTTGCTTAGAGACTAAATAAATATTTTCTCCATTTTGATATGAACAACAAGAAACAATTTGTTCAGTCGGTAAAAGTTTCGCAATCATTAAACCTTGAGATTGTTTAGTAGTCGGACTTATAATTTTATTTGACAAGCTAAATTTAAAAATTCTTCCAATAGAAGTTAATATTAGTAAATTTTTTTCTTCATTAGACACAAATGAATCAATAGTTTTTATATTATTTTTTAATTTTGTTATTCCAAAAGATCTATTACTTTTTATCATATCCTCATCAAATAATACTTTTTTAAATCTTCCATCTGAATTCAAGATACATATGTAATTTTTAAATTCTTTTTTAATTGAATGAAAATTTATTATTTCATTAGGATTAATATTTCCAAGTATTCTATTATCTAATTTAAATTCATTATCAATATTTGATTCCCAATTAATATGAAAAACTTTCCCAGTAAAAGTTATTCCAATTATTTTTATATTTTTTTCAATATTACATATAAATTTTTGAATATTTTTATTTTCTATAAATTTATTTATATTTTCAAACGATTTCTTATAATTATTTAAATTCATTGTCTTTATATAAAATCTATTGTCTATATACAATTTGGTTTTTTTATTGATTAGGTCCTCTATGATTTGATTATTTATTGTTTCTAATTCTTCATTTTGATCTATATTTTTAAGTAGTTTTGTTTTTCTTTTAACATTATATTTTTTCTTTAATTTTAATAATTCTTCTATTAGTAATTCTAGTAATAGCCTTCTTTCATTCAATAATTTTACAAAATAATTCTTTTCATCTTGTAATTTTTTTATATCTTTTTCTATTTGATTTTTTTCCAGATTTGTTAATTTTTTAAGTGGCATATCCAAAACTGAATTTGCTTGTTTTTCACTTAACACAAAATTACTAATTAATTTTGATCTAGCTTCTCCAGAGTTGAGCGACTCTTCAATAATCTCAATAATTCTTTTTATGTCTTTTGTTGCTTTTGATAAACCTTCTAATACTTCTAATTTTTCGAGAGTATTTTTTAGAAAATAATTAGTTCTTTTTCTAATTGTTTCTTCTCGGAATTCAAGAAAATAGTTTAAGTATTCCTTTAAGTTTAGCTGAACAGGTTTTCCTTTAATCAAAGCTAAAAATATGGCACCAAAATTGGTCTGTAGAGTTGTTTTTTTATACAAATTTGAAATTACAAGTTCGGTATTAGAATCTTTTTTAAGCTCTATTACAATTCTCATTCCCTCTCGATCGCTTTCATCTCTAATATCAGAGATACCATTGATTTTGCTTGAATTAACTAGTTCAGCTAGTTTTTCTATCCAACTTGCTTTACTAATTTGATAAGGAAGCTCCGTAATGATTAATGCATTTTTTTTGTGTTTTCCTTTCCCTAAATTTATTTCCTCTTTATTTATGACTCCCCTCATTACTATTGATCCTTTTCCTTTTTCGTAAAGTTCCTCTATTGCTTGACTATAAATTAATTCTCCTCCAGTAGGAAAATCTGGACCTTTAATAATTTTAGAAAGTTTTTTATTACTTAAATCTTTATCTTTTATTAAAGCGATTAAACCATCTACTATTTCTCCAAGGTTGTGAGGAGGAATATTTGTTGCCATTCCAACAGCAATTCCTGATGATCCGTTAAGCAACAAAAATGGGAGTTGAGCTGGAAGGACATCTGGTTCTTTTTGAGAACCGTCGAAATTATTTGAGAAATGTACTGTTTCTGATCCAATTTCTTCAAGAAATCCATTGTAGGCTATCGGTGCTAATCTGGTCTCAGTGTATCTCATTGCTGCTGGTGGATCATTATCCACGGAACCAAAATTTCCATGACCGTCTAGGGTAGGATATTTAGTTGAAAAATTTTGAACTAGCCTTACTAACGCATCATATACTGCTTGATCTCCGTGTGGATGATACTTTCCAAGTACGTCACCAACAACCCTTGCGCACTTTCTAAATGGCCTATCTGGGGTTAAACCTAGTTCATACATTGCAAACAGTATTCTTCTCTGCACAGGTTTAAGGCCGTCTCTTGCGTCGGGTAGAGCACGTCCAACTATTACACTCATTGCGTACTCGAGATAAGAACGTTGCATTTCTTCTTGGAGTGAGATAGAAGTGAATTTTTTCTTATCCATTAGAGTGCAAAATTAAATATGAATTCATTAACTAAATTAAGACTAATAGGTAAACAAATATTTACCAGTATTGAATATCAATAAGATGCATTTATTTTGGATTTTGCCAACATCACATCTTTTTGAAGCTGTTTATTTTGTAAAAGTATTTCTGTTGAAGTTTGTAGTTTTTCTCCCCATAATTGTTCTTTTCTATAATCATAATTCACATAGTTGGGATCTTTAGCTAAAGCTTTTTTTGCTAATTCAAGTGCTAATTTAATATCTTTAATTCTTAAACATGATGCAAGACCAAGTAATGGTTCAGCGTTATCTTCAATTGAGATTGCTTTTTCAAAATGTTCTATTGATAAATTTAAATCGTTTTTTTCAAAATAAGCTAAACCCTTATTATTGAATGCTTGCCAGTAATCAGGTTTAACTTTTATAGATCTATCAAAAATTTTAATTGCTTTAAAGTAATTTTTTTCCATTAAAAAAATATTCCCCAATTGAAAAATAGCTTTATAGTTATTTGGTTCAATACTTAATCCCGTCTCTAAGGCATTTTTTGCTTTGTTTTGTTGTGAAATTTGTAAGTAAACATTACTTTTAGCAAAATATATTTCGCTAATATTGGAATTTATTTCTTCTGCCTTAATTAAGGAATTTAATGCATTTTTGTATAGTTTATTTGCTACCTGTGCTTCAGATAAAATTAACCATAGTTTTTCATCTGTTGCATTTATCTTTACAGCTAATTTAGCTAAGTTAAGACTGTCTTCATACTGTCCAAAATATAAAAGTTGGTATGCATTTTTGGCTATTGATAAACTTTCTTTTTGTAAATTTTTTATTGTTGGAAAATAATAATAAGGAACAATTGATTGAACTTTTTCTATCTGAATAAACCAAAAACTCATTAGGTAAAGGCATAATATATTTTTAAAAAACTTTCTCATATTTTTATTCTGTTATTTTTGAGGTTTGCTTTTATATTTCTTTTCCACATCCATGGTTTAATTCTCTTTAAGGTAGTTCCCTTGAGATTTTTTTTCCAAGTTTCATCATCCCAATTTAAAGAGTCAATACTGAGGTTTTTAATCCATTCTTTAGGAGTAGTTTCAAAACTATTATTGTATGGCACTGACTTATTCCAAGGGCATACGTCTTGACAAATATCACATCCTGCAACCCATCCGTTCAAATTTTCTTCTATATTTTTTGGAATAGTTTTTTCTCTGTTTTCTATTGTGTGATACGCAATGCACAGATCTGATTGTATTACGAAGGGTTCTACTATTGCATTAGTTGGACAACGTTCAATACAAATATCACATTTTCCACAAAGGGATTGATGGGGTTCATCTGGTATTAAATCCTTTGTGAGGATCATAAAACCCAAAGTAAACCAAGAACCATTTTTTTTGCTTATTAAATTACTATTTTTTCCTATCCAGCCAATCCCTGATTCCTCAGCCCATGCTTTTTCAAGAAGCGGAGAGGTATCTATACATATTTTCCATTTGCAATCGGGAATTTCGAAGTTGATCCATTTACCAATATTTTTTAATTTTTTTTCAATCACTTTGTGATAATCTTCTCCTTGACTAAACTTTCCTATCTTCAAGCGGTTGTTGTTTTTATTTTGTGAATTTATATAAGTAAATCCGACGCTTAGAACACTTTTTGCATCGTTGAGAAGTGAGTTTATGTTTTTTCTTCTTTCTGCTTCCATCCATTTCATTTCAGCATGATGATTATTTGATAACCATCTCTCTAATGCATAAGTTCTTAATTTTAAGCGAGAACCTCCTGGTATTGAAGCAATTCCAGCTATAGTAAAACCTTCTTCAATTGCTTTTTCTTTTAATTTTTTACTGATTTTTATTTTGTCTTGAATAGTATTGATCATTTCTCTATTATGCATAGTATTTTTTAAAAGTTATTTTTTCGAGAAGAAACCAATAAATAATTTAAATTAAAAAAAAATATATCCTAACTTAGTAAAAACAGTTAAATTATTAGTAAAGTAATTATAATTAGGGACTTTATTTTGGTTGAATCTAATCAAAACCAAGATTCGAACCTAGGTTCTAGGCTTCAACAGGATCTAAAAAATGATCTTATAGCTGGATTGTTGGTTGTAATACCTTTAGCAACAACAATATGGCTTTCATCATTGGTTAGTAAATTTGTATTAACATTAGTTACCTCTGTTCCTAAGCAATTAAATCCTTTCATTAATTTAAATCCATTATTACAAGATTTAATTAATCTTACTTTGGGTTTAACTGTACCTTTGTTAGCCATATTGCTAATAGGGTTAATGGCGAGAAATTTTGTAGGAAGATGGTTATTAGAATTTGGAGAAGGTACATTATCAAAAATTCCTGTAGCAGGGGCAGTTTACAAAACCCTCAAACAATTACTTGAAACTTTTTTAAGTAATAAATCTAATCGATTTAGAAGGGTTGTTTTAGTTGAATATCCCCGAGAAGGTTTATATAGTGTAGGTTTTGTAACTGGTGATGTTGGTCCTTCTCTCCAGCCAGAGTTGGAAGAAAAGTTGTTAAGTGTTTTTATACCCACAGCACCAAACCCAACTACAGGTTGGTATACATTGGTTCCTGAAGCCTCCGTTAAAGATTTGGATATTTCTGTTGAAGATGCATTTAGAACAATTATATCGGCTGGGATAGTTAATCCAGATGAAAAGAATAACTCTACAAATCCAACATTTTCAAAATTATTTTCTCAATTACGTGCTTCTACTAATACTTCTTCCTAATTGATGCATAATACTAGATCCCTTTCTAGAGAATTATCTTTAATTTCTTTAGGTTTGATAAAAGATAAAGGTGATTTTAAATTAAATAAATTTCAGATAGAAGAGATTTTTGAATCTGCTTTGGATTCTTTGATAAACCATTGCAGAGACGAATTAGATAATTGCGAATCAGATTTAGAAAATGCATCACAAAAAATATTGGAGAGTGAATTGCAAGAAGGTATTGACCACTCTTTTTCGAATGTTAGAAACGAGCTAAAAAAATCTCTCACAAAAATTGAAAATGTAATGAACACACTTTCAGTTACTTTAGACTTTCCAAAATTAATAGTTTCTAGTGGGCAAATTGATATCAGAGAGGATGTGAATCACAGGATCAGTAATATTATTAATAACCTTAAGATTATTGATTCTCATATCGATCAATCAATGGTTGGTTGGAGATTAAAAAGACTTCCAAGAATTGATCGCGATATTTTGCGTTTAGCATATGCAGACATACATTTTTTGGATACACCTGTTGCCGTTGCTTGTGATGAGGCAGTAAACTTAGCTAATAAATATAGTGATATGCAAGGAAGAAAATTTATAAATGGAGTTTTAAGGAGATTACAAACAGTTAAATTGCAATAATTATTTGATATAAATAAATAGTATTTTAAAATTTATTAAATACACATGATGAATATTTATAAATATCAATGACAAATATTGATTCTGACAATTCACGAGAGTGGGCTGCACAAGCATATGCACTTTTAAAAAAAAAGCAAGAAGAGCAGAAGCAAGAATTAAAGAAGCAAGAAGAGCAGGAGCAAGAATTGGTTGATACTCTAAGTGCAGAAAATACTATATTGCCTCCTAAAAATGTTGATGAATCTCAATTAGGAGAATTTGATGAAAACTTTACTTGGTCTGCAATGGTATTAGCTGCCCAAGGAAAAAAAATTAATCAAATATCGATAGATGAAATTGATTGGTTAACTAAATTAAGAAGAGGTTTAGAAGAAACTAGAAAAGGATTTGTTACTGAATTATTGGATAAATTAGGAGATGATCCTCTTACACCAGAATCTCTCGATGATTTAGAAACCTTACTAATAAGAGCTGATGTCGGTATTGGTTCAACTGATAAAGTTATAAGTTCTCTTAGAAAAAAATTAAACGAGGAAGTGGTCGGTGGAGAAGCAGGAATAAAATTCTTAAAGAAGGAATTAAAATTAATTATTGATAAACCAATAAAAAATTCAGGAACTGATCTTTTAGTGCCTCAAAAGGGTAAGTTAAATGTTTGGTTGTTAGTAGGAGTTAATGGCGTTGGCAAAACTACTACATTAGGAAAATTGGCTTATTTATCATCAAAGAGTAATTATAAAACTTTGATAGCTGCAGCTGATACTTTTAGAGCTGCGGCAGTAGAACAATTAAAAGTATGGGGTGAGAGGAGTAATGTTGATGTAATATCTAATCAATCAAAAAATGCTGATCCAGCGGCTGTTGTGTTTGATGCAATTAATTCTGCAAAAAAAAGAAATGTTGATTTATTGCTAGTTGATACAGCAGGAAGATTACAAACAAAAAATAATTTGATGGACGAATTAGCAAAAATAAAAAAAATTATTGATAAAAAGGTTCCAGAAGCAATTGTTGAATCATTATTAGTCTTAGATGCAAGTCAAGGACAAAACGGGCTAAAGCAAGCAAAAAGTTTTGCTAAATCGGCAGATTTAAGTGGAGCAATTATTACTAAATTAGATGGAACTTCTCGAGGAGGCGTTTCTTTAGCTGTTTCAGAAGAAGTGAATTTGCCTATAAGATTTATTGGTGCTGGAGAAGGTATAAAGGATTTGAGACCTTTTAATAGTTATGAATTTGTTGAAGCTATGCTTGCAGATAAATAAATATTTAATTAAATTTTTTTAAAAATTTAAATTTAATGTTAAAACATATTTATCTATTAGATTTGAAGTGAAAAATAATCAGAAAGAAAAATTATTTTCAAATAAATTTATTCAAAACTTTTTAGATAATGAATCTAAAATTTCTTTTAAAAATAAAAATAAAAATAAAATTAAATTTACTGAAATTGCTTCTTCATTAGCATATTATTTAAAATCTTTTTCTAACGTAAATAAATTACTAGACTACACTTGCTTAATTTTTAAGCATATTTTTAATGAAAAAATAATATTCATTATTCCTTTAAATTACGAAGGAGAAATATGGTATGAAAATATAAAAATTTCTGCTAATGATGAATTTTCAAAAATTCAAGAAGATATTCAAAGTTGTTTTAATAAATTTAATTTTTCTAAAAATTTTAAAATTAAAGAAATTTTTACCTTCGAAAATGCCTTAATAAATAATTTCAAAGAATATAGGATCGAAACTGAGAAAATATTATCTAGAGGTAAATGTAGAGGATTTATTTATATTTTCAGCAAAGATTTATCTGGTAATTCTATTGCCGATGATTATCATTTTAATTTTGTTAAAAATTCTCTTGCAGTTGGGTTGGAAAATTCCTGCTTAATAAAAACAAAGAAAAAACATGAGAATGTAGATAGGGAGATTTCTACAGGAGCTGAGATACAATCTCAATTACTCCCGGACTATTGTCCATCAATTTATGGTGTTGACCTTGCTGCACATTGTAGACCTGCACTCAAGTTAGGCGGTGATTATTACGATTTTATGTGTCTAAAGACGAATATTTCAGAAAAAAGAAAAGAAAAGTCTAGATGGGCCTTAGTTATAGGTGATGTTATGGGTAAAGGTATTCCTGCCGGTCTTTTGATGACGATGCTAAGAGGAATGCTGCGTGCAGAAGTTCTTACTGGTTTACCTCCTGATAGGATTTTGCATGATTTGAATCAACTAGCGATAAATGATTTAGATCAATCTCATAGATTTGTAACATTATTTTATTCAGATTATGACCCTAGAACTAGAAAATTGAGATTTGCGAATGCAGCTCATAATCCTCCTTTGCTATGGAAAAGCTCAGAACAGAAAATTATAAAATTAGATGCTGAAGGATTTGTACTTGGTCTACAAAAAGACGCAGAATATCAGTGTGGCGAAATAAAGCTTAGTGAAAATGATTTAGTTCTTTATTACACCGATGGAGTTATCGATACTTCTAATTCTTCAGGTGAAAGATTTGATGAGAAAAGGTTAATTAAAAATCTTACAAAATTATGCAAACAATCTTTTACATCTCAAGAAATCTTAAATAAAATTTTTAAAAAATTAGATGACTTTACTGGACAAAATAGACATTTGGAAGATGATGCATCTATGGTTATTTTCCAATTGAAATAGATATTTTTTGTCACGTATATAAAAAAATGCTTTATTAGAGATATATAAAGTTATCAATTGATATGTCAAAAGTTTGGAGTCAAAGGTTTGATAATACACTTAACCCTTTCATTGAAAAGTTTAATGCTTCAATTGGTTTTGATAAAAAGCTTATTTTAGAGGATTTAGATTGTTCGATTGCTCATGCAAAAATGCTTGGAAAAACTCAAGTTTTATCTTCTTCTGAAACTGTTCAGATTATAAATGGTTTAGAGACAATAAAAGTTCAGTTTCTGGAGGGCAAATTTTTTCCTAGTCCTCCTTCGGAAGATATCCACTATTGTATTGAAGAAAAACTAATTAGTTTAATTGGTGAAACAGGAAAAAAATTACATACAGGTAGAAGTAGAAATGATCAAGTTGGTACAGATATAAGATTATGGCTAAGGAAAGAGATTGATAATCTTGAGATTTTAATAATTGATTTGCAAAAATCTCTCTTAAATCATGCAAAATCTAATGTTTATACCTTAATTCCTGGATATACACATATGCAAAGAGCCCAACCATTATCTTTAGCTCATCATTTATTGGCTTATTTAGAAATGTTTCAAAGAGATCGAGAAAGGTTTAAAGAAGTAAGGTCAAGAGTCAATACTTCGCCATTGGGAGCTGCAGCATTAGCTGGTACAAAAATAAAAATAGATAGGCAATTTACAGCTTCAGAATTGGGTTTCGAAAAGATATATAATAATAGTATTGACGCAGTTAGTGATAGAGATTTTTGTATAGAGTTTGTTTCTGCATCTGCTTTACTAATGTCGCATTTGAGTAAAATTTCGGAGGAAATAATTTTATGGGTGACTGATGAATTTTCTTTTGCAAAATTAACAGATAAATGTGCTACAGGCAGTAGCTTAATGCCGCAGAAAAAAAATCCTGATGTTCCAGAATTGATAAGAGGTAAAACGGGTAGAGTATATGGACATCTTCAAGCATTGTTAACTATGGTAAAAGGTGTACCACTTGCATATAATAAGGATTTTCAGGAGGATAAAGAACCAATCTTTGATACTGCAGAGACTCTATCATCTTGTATTAAAGCAATGACTATTTTAATTAAAGAGGGCATAGAATTTAATTTTGAAAATTTATCTGCTTCAGTAAAAAATGATTTTTCTAATGCCACTGATTTGGCAGATTATTTAGTTAAAAAAAATGTTCCATTTAGGACGGCGTATCAAATTGTGGGTGAAATTGTTAAGTATTGTTTAGAGAGAAAAATGTTACTTAAAAATCTTAAAATTGAGGAATTTAAAAAATTTCATCCCAAATTCGAGGAAGATGTTTTTGTGGAGCTTGAACCTCTTAATGTCGTGAAGTCAAGGACTAGTGAAGGTGGTACAGGTTTCACCCAAGTTGAAAAGGAAGTTAATATTTGGCAGAAAAAATTGTTAATTTGAGTCTCAATTTTTTTTTATACTACAAGGGTATTCTTTGAAGTAGAATATTAAAGTATTGTTATTAAGCTGCTATTTGTAGTTTTTTTAATTTGGTTAATTTTCTTTATTTAGTTTAAAGTGAGTATTTTTGTTGGCAATTTGCCTTTCCGCGCGGAGCGTGAAGATGTTTTACAGTTATTTGCCCCTTTTGGTGAAGTTTTAAATTGTTCTCTTCCTCTTGAAAGAGATACGGGAAGAAAAAGAGGATTTGCATTTGTTGAGATGGCAGATGAAGCAATTGAAGCTAAGGCAATTGATGGTTTGCAAGGTACAGAGCTTATGGGTAGGCCATTAAGAATTAATAAAGCAGAACCAAGAGGATCTGGTGGATCTCGAAGAGGAGCAAGAGGCGGCAATTCCGGCGGTTATGGTGGCGGTTACAGCGGCGGCAACTCCGGCGGTTATGGTAGCGGCAACTCCGGTGGTTATGGTAACGGCAACTCCGGTGGTTATGGTAGCGGCAATTCCGGCGGTTATAGTGGTGGTTACAGTGGGGGTTATGGTGGTGGTTACAGCGGCGGCAATTCCGAATCTAACAATTCTTACACCAATAAATCCTCAGGTGCAGAAGGATGGGAGGATAGAAGTTATGGAAACACTGCTGAGAATTCTGAATATGAAAGTGGTAGAAGTAGAAGAAAAAGGGGAGTCTCAAACGGAGGCAATGCTTCAAATGATGAAAATTAGTAACCCATTTCTTTAAGTGTAGAAGTTAATTTTAGAAGATATTCAGTATCTAATTCCTTATTTATAGATTTTATTGAAATTTTATTTCTCCAAATTTTTGCTCTTGGAATACCCTCGACTAAATTTATGAGATGTTTACAAATATCCCAAGAATTTCCTCCTTCAGTTAAGTGCTTATCGATATAAGGAATTAAAGAGAAGATAATATCTGAAGCGGATTTGGTTTTTGTATTGATTCCATAGACTTTTTTATCAATTTCAGACCATCTTAACGGATGTTTATAAACTGATCGTCCTATCATTACACCATCAAAATCAATTAGAGCTTTTAATGATTCATCGATATTTGTGAAACCCCCATTGATTTCTATTAATAATTCTGGATTACATTTTTTTAATTTTTTTACTACATCGTATTTAAGTGGAGGAATAGTTCTGTTTTGTTTTGGATTTAGCCCTTTTAAGATAGCTTTCCTGGCATGAACAGTAAATCTGTCTGCACCAGCTTTTGCAATGTACCTTACGAAATTATTTAAATTTACAAAACTATCATCGTTGTCTACACCAATTCTGTGTTTAATCGTGACAGGCAAGTTGCAATTATTTTTTAAAGAATCTATGCATTTTGCAACTTTTTCAGGATCCTTCATAAGCGAAGCGCCAAAATTTCCAGAACTGACTCTTGGACTTGGACAACCAACATTAAAGTTTATTTCGTCATAACCCCAATCCTGTGCCATTCTGGCAACTTCTTTAAGAATTTTGGGATTATCTCCGCCAAATTGAATCGATATCGGGTGTTCTTCATGATTAAAATCTAAAAATTTTTCTTTTTTATCCGTGTGAAATAAACTTTGAGCTACAATCATTTCCGTATATAAGAGAGCTTCGGAACTTATTTTTCTCATTATCATTCTGAAATGTTTATCAGTACAATCCATCATGGGAGCGATACTTAATTTATGAATATTTTTAATAGAATTTATTTGAATAGAATTCATTATCTTTATGTGATCTAAATATATGAATCAATTTTTATCAAGAAGAATCTTTATTCTAATTCCTACCATGTCAATTCTAAAAAAAATTTTTAAACCTATGCAAGTTTTAGCTTCTTCACTTGGTTCTCAAGAAGAGTGGAATTTATCAAAAGAAGAATGGAAATCCAAACTTAGTCCAGAAGCTTATTATATTTTGAGGGAGGAAGGAACAGAAAGAGCTTTTAGTAGCCAATTAAATAATGAAAAAAGAAAAGGAGTTTTTCACTGTGCAGGATGTGATTTGCCGCTTTTTCTTTCGGACAAAAAGTATGATAGTGGCACAGGATGGCCAAGCTTTTGGGATTCAATTCAAGGATCAATTGAAACAAAAGTTGATTTTAAGTTGATTGTTCCAAGAACTGAATATCATTGTTCTAGGTGTGGAGGTCATCAAGGGCATGTTTTTAATGATGGGCCACCCCCTACAGGAAAAAGATACTGCAATAACGGCCTCGCATTAAGATTTGTTCCTAATTAAAAATTTGTGCGGCCTTCCGCAACTTGTTTTATGTTTCATTTTAATGGAAAATAGTTTTATTAAATTTTCAGAAAAATGATTGAAAATCAATCAGATAATATTGACGAGAAAGAAAGTGACATCTCTGATCAGGATAATACTTCTCAAGATACTTCACTTCCAAAAGATCAAATAATTGAGAATGATGAATCATCATCTCAAAAAAAAGAAGAATTAAATACTGAAGAACTAAAAAATAGTATCTCCAATAATGATGCAAGGTTAGAACAGTTAGAAAAAGAGCATGAAACATTAAAAAATCAATATATAAGAATTTCAGCAGATTTTGATAATTTTAGGAAAAGGCAGTCTAGAGATCAGGATGATTTGAAAATCCAACTTGTATCAAAGTCTTTAGCTGCAATTCTCCCTATTGTTGATAATTTTGAAAGAGCAAGACAACAACTTAAACCAGAAAGTGAAGAAGCTCAAGCTCTTCATAGAAGTTATCAAGGATTATATAAACAACTAGTTGAAGTTTTAAAACAACAAGGAGTCGCACCCATGAGAGTTGTTGGTCAGCAATTTGATCCTAATTTGCATGAAGCTGTCCTAAGAGAGCCAAGTGATGAGCTTAACGAAGATTTTATTATCGAAGAATTGCAGCGAGGATATCATTTAGAAGGAAAGGTTTTGAGACACGCTCTAGTTAAAGTTTCTATGGGACCTGGAAAACAAAATTCACAAGAAGAAGAAGAAAGGGATACAGTTGAAGTGGATATAGATTCAGAGGAAAATACTTCTGAAGATGTATAAAATCCAAATTTTTACTTGAGCATTATCTAATGGCTGATTTTTATCAAATACTTGGAGTTTCAAGAGATGCTGATGCGGATACCTTAAAACGGGCTTATAGAAAATTAGCAAGACAATATCATCCTGATGTTAATAAAGAACCTGGAGCTGAAGATAAATTTAAAGAAATTGGCAAAGCTTATGAAGCATTAGCTGATCCTGAAACAAGAGCTAGATATGATCAGTTTGGTGAGGCTGGTCTTGGAGGTGCAGCAGGAATGCCAGATATGGGCGACATGGGTGGTTTTGCAGATTTATTTGAAACTTTTTTTAATGGCTTTGGTGGACAAAATCCACAGGGGGGAAGAACTCAAAGAAGAGGTCCTCAACAAGGAGACGATTTAAGGTACGATCTCAATGTTGACTTTAAAGATGCAATATTTGGTCAACAAAGAGAAATTAAAATTCCTCATCTTGAGAAATGTGAAGTCTGTAGTGGATCAGGTGCAAAGGCTGGGACTGGACCAAAAACTTGTTCAACTTGTGGAGGAAGTGGACAAGTTAGAAGAGCTACGAGAACACCTTTTGGTAATTTTACACAAGTAGCTGAATGTCCTTCATGTAACGGAGCTGGGCAGATAATCGCAGATCCATGTGTAAGTTGTGGTGGTAATGGAGTAAAGCAAGTCAGAAAAAAATTAAGAATTAATATTCCTGCAGGAGTTGATACTGGTACTAAATTAAGAGTTTCAGGAGAGGGAAATGTTGGTTTGAAAGGGGGTCCACCAGGAGATCTTTATGTTTTTATAAAGGTTAAGAACGATTCAAAACTTACAAGAGATGGTGTGACTATTTACTCAGAAATTTCGGTGAGTTATCTACAGGCTATTTTAGGAGATACTGTTGAAATTACTACAGTTGATGGAAATGTTAATTTAAAAATTCCAAGTGGTACTCAACCAAATACTACTCTTTCACTTGAGAATAAAGGAGTACCTAGACTCGGCAATCCAGTCGCAAGAGGAAATCATGAAGTTCTAGTAAAAGTAAAATTGCCAACTCGTATAACTGATGAAGAACGAAAGCTTTTAGAGGGTTTGGCTTCTCAATATTCAGATAAAAATATTAATTCCAGTAGTGGACTATTTAGTAAATTATTTGGTAAAGAATCTTTATGAATTCTTTAAAGCATCTGGATCTTAAATCTGTTCCATGTCCTTTAAATGTCGTCAAAATTAAATTGGCTTTAGAAAAGTTATCCAGAAATGAACACCTTATTGTTGAGCTAGACAAAGGCGAACCAGAAGAAATGGTATTAAACAATTTAAAAGAGATGGGGTGTTTATTTAAACAAATTACGAATAATGAAAAATTCATAAAAATAAAAATATTGAATGAAAACTAACAGTAAAAATTTAGGTTTAGTTACTAAAAAATTTAATGATTTTTTTTTAGTTGAATTAAAAAATAAAGAAAACTTTGGAAATAGTGAGAGATTTTTATGTAAGGTGAGGAAGTCTATAAGTTTCAAAGATCAATTAATCTACGTTGGAGACGAAGTAGTAATTGGTAATATTGATTCAGAAAGCAAACGCGCAGTAATAACAAATCTAACAAAAAGAAAAAATTTATTAGTTAGACCTTCAGTTGCAAATATTTCTAATATATATATTACTTTTTCCGTAGAAGAGCCAGAATTGAATTTATCTCAATTAAATATGTTTTTGATATCAGCTGAATCTATGGGGGTTGAAGTTTCATTAGTTTTGACAAAGTGTGATTTAATTTCAGATAAAAGAAGATCTTTTTTAATTGATAAATTCAGGAAATGGGGTTATCAAGCATTTACTTTGAATTTACAGAAATCTGATTACTTTAGAAAGTTGCTATTTGAGTTAAAGCAAAAAGAGTGTTCAATTTTTATGGGCCCATCCGGCGTTGGTAAAACCACTTTACTTAATATGATAATCCCAGGCCTTCAAAATAGTACTGCACCAGTTTCAAATAAAATTAAAAGAGGTAAAAATACTACTCGAAATGTTGAGTTATTTTCAATATCAAATCAAAGTTATATTGTCGACACTCCTGGTTTTAATATGCAGGATCTAAAGGTTAATATTCGGTTGTTACCAAATCTTTATTCAGAAATATATAAACAAAAAATTGATGAAGGAATTAAGTGCAAATTTCGTAACTGCTTACATGTGAATGATGAAGGCTGTAATTTAAATAAATCCTTCGAAAGATATTCTTTTTATAGAGAAATGATCGAGTCTTCTAAGAATCACTATTATCAAAACCGGGAAGATTAAGATTTAATCCACCAGTCAAATCATTCATCCTTTCTTTCATAGTTGTAGTTGATAATTCATGAGCTTTTTGAATAGCTTGCAAAATGTTTTGCTCTATTGTTTCTTTATCTGAATTTAAAATATTTTCTTGCACTTCTACTTTTAAAGGAAGTTGGTTGCCACTTATCCAGACTGTTACCATTTCATCATCACTTTTTCCTTCAATCTCCATATTTTCAAGTTCATCTTGTAATTTCTGAGCATCTTGCTGAATTTGTTTAGCTTTTTTAAAAGCTTCTGTAAGTTGTCCAAAGTTAGGAAGTCCAAAACCTGCCATTTTGTAAAAAAGTTTCTTTAATTAGGATAGTCAAAACCAATCATTCTTACTTCCGGTTGCAAATAAATTCCTTTGTTTTGTAGTACTTTTTGTTGAATTAAAGTTATTAATTCACAAATATCTTTTGAACTTGCTGAAGAATTATTAATTATAAAATTTGCATGCATTGTAGAAATTTCCGCGCCACCAATTTTCAATCCCTTAAGACCCATATCATCAATTAATTTTGCAGCATAATTATTTTTAGGATTTTTAAAAACACTACCAAAACTTGGTTGATGATATGGCTGTTTTTCTATTTTTAACTTAAGGTTATTTTTGGTTGTTTGAATTAATTCTTCGAGATTTCCATTAGGTTTAAATTGTAGTTTTGCACTAATTATTTTCAAATCGTTTTTTTGAAAAGAGCTAAATCTGTATTCAAAATTTATATCTTTTTTTTTAATTTCAAGTTTTTTATTAGTTTTATTATTAATTACTTTTACGGAAATAAGATTTTTTGCTAGTGACAAATTACCTGTACCAGCATTCATATAAATTGCTCCTCCTAATGTTCCTGGAATTCCAACAGCCCACTCACCTCCTTGTAATCCATTTTTAGCAAGAGAATTAGATAAGGTTGGCAGCATTACACCTGCTTCAGCTTCCACAATTCCAGAATATGGATCTATTGTTAACGACTTCATTTTTTTTGTACAAACAATTAAACCTTTAACGAAAATATTATTTATCAAAAGATTTGAACCTGCGCCAATTATTTGGCATCTTTGTTTATTTAAACCAGCCCATTTTATTAGATATAAAAATTCATTTAAATTTCTTGGCTCAGCAAAATATTCTGCTACTCCTCCCACTTTTATAGTTGTGTAATTACTTAAATTAAAGTTTTCAGAAAAAATATTTTTATTCATAAAATTAATGTAAGTATTTTAATTATTTTTTCCACTCAGAATTGACCAGAAATTATGACAATCACCAGCTCCCATATTTAAAATCAAATCTCCTTCTTGAGTTAATTTGTAAAAATTCTCTGTTATTTCATGATAATTATTTATGTAACTAACGTTTTTGTTTTGTTTATAAATCAGATCAGTGATAATTTGCGAAGTAATTTTATCCACATTTTCTTCTCCTGCTGCATAAATACTAGTTACATAAATAACATCTGCTTTGGATAACTCCTCAGCGAATTCTTTAGTAAATTTCTTTACTCTAGAGTACCTATGAGGTTGAAAAATAGCTATTAATCTACCTTTATGAAATTCATTATTACTTTTTTGTTTAAAAAATAATCTTCCTAATTTAATTGTCTCTTTTATTTCGTTTGGGTGATGCGCGTAATCATCAAATAAATGTCTTTTATCTACTTGGCCTCTGAATTCAAATCTTTTTTTTGGAAGTTTAAGGTATTTTATATTTTTCTTAATTTCTAAAAAATCTACACCTATCATTCTTGAAGCTGCTATTGCAGCAGTGATATTAGATAAGTTATGTAGTCCTGGAATTGGAATATTTATACTACTTATGAAATTTCCATTTTCATAATATTTTCCAATCGTATGATTTTTATTTATTTCAGTTGGGATTAAGGCATAACCTATTTTGATTGGTGTAATGTTTGACCACTTGCTTTTAGAATAAAAATTATTACGCGTAATTTTGCAATCAAAATTTATTAATAATTTTTTAGAATTTTTAGCGAAATCTTTAAAAGAAGATATTACTTCATTTAAATCAGAGAAGTGATCGCAATGATCAAAATCAATGTTGTTAATTATTCCAATATCAGATTTATATCTATTTATTGTGCCATCAGACTCATCAACTTCAGCTACTAAGAATTTTGTATTTTCTAAATGACAATTAGAATTATAGATAGGGATTATACCCCCAGTTATTGAAGAAGAATTATGCGTACATAACTCCAATAGTGTGGAAAGAAACGTACTGGTTGATGTTTTTCCATGGCTACCTGCTACTGCTAATGAATTATAGGACTGCATTAACAGTGCAAGAATCTCTGAACGATGTTTTACTGGTAATTTTTTTTCTCTACAGAAAATTAATTCTTCATTTTCCGGCTTGATAGCTGTGCTTACAACAAAATTAATCAATTTGTTATTAAATTTTGAAATTATAAATTCAATATTTCGTCTAATTTGAGAATAAAAAATAATTGCACCTAACTCTTCTAATTTTTTAGTTTCATTATTTTTAGCTAAATCAGATCCTGAAACCGAATAACCTTTTTTTAGTAAACCTATTGCAATTGCTGACATTCCAATACCACCAATTCCAATAAAATGAAAATGATTTTTAGGTATTAATTCTTTATCCAATGTTTATCTTTTACTTAGATTAAAATAACTTCAAAGTAAAATTTTGGTATTTTTTCTTAAAAAATAATGATTTTTTTTCTTGAATTAATACAAAACTAGACTTATTTGCTTAATAAATCAAAAAAACCTTACGTTATTGCACAAAGTTCAGTATGATCAGCAACTTAGGTTAATCATTTAGAATTATTAGTTATGACTTTGCGTGTTGCAATTAACGGGTTTGGCAGAATTGGTCGAAACTTTATGCGTTGTTGGCTTAGTAGAGGTGCTTACACCAATATTGAAGTAGTTGGTATTAACGTAACTTCAGATCCAAAGACCAACGCTCATTTATTAAAATACGACTCAGTCCTTGGTCAACTTGATGGAGTTGATATTAAGTTTACTGATGATACTTTTGTAATTAATAACAAAACAATTAAGTGTTTCTCCGATAGAAATCCATTAAATCTTCCCTGGAAAGACTGGGGTGTAGATTTAGTCATTGAATCAACTGGAGTTTTTAATACTGATGTTGGGGCAAGCAAGCACTTAGAAGTAGGTGCAAAAAAAGTCATCTTAACCGCTCCAGGTAAAGGTGCTGGTGTTGGTACATATGTAGTTGGTGTTAACGCTGATACATATAAACATAAAGATTATGATATTTTGAGTAATGCAAGTTGTACTACAAACTGTTTAGCACCAGTAGTTAAAGTTTTAGATCAAACTTTTGGAATCAATAAAGGATTGATGACTACAATTCATAGTTATACCGGCGATCAAAGAATTTTAGATAATAGTCATAGAGATTTAAGAAGAGCTAGAGCAGCTGCTACAAATATAGTTCCAACTTCCACAGGTGCTGCTAAAGCTGTAGCACTCGTTTACCCAGAAATGAAAGGTAAATTGACAGGAATTGCAATGAGAGTACCTACACCTAATGTTTCAGCGGTGGACTTCGTTTTTGAATCTTCTAAAAATGTCACTAGTGAGGAAGTCAATAATGCTCTCAAAGAAGCTTCTTTAGGCTCAATGAAGGGAATCATTAAGTATGGTGATGAACCATTAGTGTCTAGCGATTATGCAGGGACTAATGAATCATCAATCGTAGATAGCGATCTTACTATGTGTATTGGTGATAACCTTGTTAAGGTCCTTGCATGGTACGACAATGAGTGGGGATATAGTCAGAGAGTCGTCGATTTAGCAGAAATTGTTGCTAAAAATTGGGAATAATTAAAAGTGTTTAAAAGGGGTCCTGTTCAATAATTTATTTTTTTTATTATCTGTAAATTCTATTGAAGATTCACCTTGTATAAAAAATCCAATCTCAGTAATATTTTTATCTAGTTTAGATAGTTTTCTTGCCCACTTCTTAGGTAATGAAAAAACTAATTCGTAGTCTTCGCCTCCAAAAAAATAATATTCATCCCATTTATCCCCCTTTGGCCAATTCTTATGTTTTGGTATTTTTGAGTAATTCATAATTGCTTTACAGTTGCTAGCAATTGCTAAATCTTGTACTGCCTGAAATAGACCATCACTGCTATCTGTACAACCTATTCTCTTTATTTTTGTATTTGAGCGAGTTTTAAGGAGATTTGTTAGAAAATGTGGGTAAACTTGAGGGCGACAGAAATGTTCAATTGACTGTCTGATTAATTTCTCATTCAGAGAAATATTCTTATCAAGATTATTTTTATTTTGTATCAAATAACCTAATTTACTAAGACCATGAATCCCTGTAGTTAAGATTATTTCACCTGGACTGCATGCATTTCTTCGCAATTTAAGTTCCCCTTGAATGCCAATTGCTGTAATTGATATGGTTTTTTGATTGCCTTGTGAGCAATCTCCTCCAAGAATTATTCCACCATATTTGTTTAAAGCTTTATTGATCCCTTTATATAATTCTTCGACCCAAACCCACTCTGTTTTAGAAGGTAAAATAAGACTTACTGTAATCCCGATAGTTTTTTTGCTGCCGCTGGATAATAAGTCAGAGATATTACTGACAACTGCCTTCCAACCAAGATCTTGAGGACTAATAGTGACGTTATCGAAATGAACATTTTCTACCAATGAATCATTATTAATCAGTAAGTTTTCATTTTTAGTTTTGATTAAAGCGCAATCATCAGAAGCTTGATTTCTAGGCATAAATTTTCCAAGCCTATTTATTAATTCTTTTTCTCCAATATCTTCTAATAATTCTTTATGCATTTAATTTAAGGTTTTCAATTCCTTCTACAACATCAATTGAGATTATGGTGTCATCTTTGCTTAGTTCTTCTAAAACATCAAAACCATCTACAACATAGCCAAAAGCAGCATTTCTTCCATCAATTAAATTACGACCTGCTGGATTCAGTTCCGCTTCATATAAAAAGAAGAAAAATTGAGATGAGCCATCATCAACTGCTGTATTGGAATGGGACCAACCTAAGGTTCCAAGTGTTGCGAAAGGTAATGTTGGAGTCTCTGTGTAAAGGCCTAAATCTTCAAAAGTTTGATTATAAAAAGTATCTTTTTCGTTAGGTATTCTTATCTCAAGAGGAACGTGACGCTCTTCATTTGTTTCAGGATCTAAGTAACCAATTGCTTCACCAATTGGATCACCTGTTTGCAGAACAAAAAATTCTTCTGCTCTATTGATGGGTAAATCTTTATAGAAATTTTTTGAAGATAAATCTATAAATGCTCCAGCTGTAAGCGGCGCATTAAAGCCATCCACAATAGCTTCCATGTCTCCTTTAGAGGTTTTAATATTTACTTTTGCTCTGCCTAATAGTCTTGGGAGATTATCAAATTCCTCCGGAATAAGATAAGGAAATTGTTCTGGAAGAAAGTATTCTTCTAATCCACCTATTTTATCTAATGCTTCTTTTCGAGTCGCTACAAATGAGAACTTATCTTTTGATTTAGTAAAGTCTTGTAGGTTATCTAAATTTTCTTTGAGTTTTAAAAATGTTGTTTCGGCAATTTTCTTTTTATCATTTGGTAATTCTTGGATAATTCGACTTTGGTATTTTTTGAGCAAAGATTGACATTTTGTAACAGTTTTTGTGAGAGCAGGCCACCTTCCACCTCTGACAAGGTCACTTGTTTCTTCTAATTTGTGTTGAATTTCTTGCAACTCAACTTGCTTTATAGGGAGTGCGTTTCTGAGGATTGCATTTGGGTCTTTTACCGCATTTCCAGTAGGTAAATCGGCTAGTACTTTAGTGGGTTTGAACAGAAAAAATTGTAAAATTATGATTGATAGAATTAAGAAAAGTTTGTTCTGATTTGAAAAGAATTTTTGCATAGTACTCTCGCAGGTTTATGATCCTTGGGGATGTAATACAGGAATGATTTCCAGTAACGATTTTCGCACAGGTACTACCATCGAATTGGATGGACAAGTTTGGCGTGTTGTAGAATTTCTACATGTCAAGCCTGGTAAGGGTTCTGCTTTTGTGCGAACAAAATTAAAATCAGTTCAAGGCGGCAATGTGGTTGAAAAAACTTTTCGAGCCGGAGAATCAGTACAGCAGGCTATCCTTGAGAAGTCTAACCTGCAGCATACTTATGTGGAGTCTGGAGATTATGTTTTTATGGATATGACGAGTTTTGAAGAGACGAGACTTTCCTCTGATCAAATCGGAAAAGGAGCAAAGTATTTGAAAGAAGGAATGGAGGTAAATGTAATTTTCCATAATGGTAAAGTTTTAGAAGTTGAGCTTCCAATATCTGTTACTTTGGAAGTTACTGAGACTGATCCTGGAGTTAAAGGTGACACTGCTAGTGGTGGGACTAAACCAGCTATTCTAGAAACAGGTGCTCAAGTTATGGTTCCTTTATTTATTTCTGTGGGAGAAATGATTAAAGTTGATACTCGTAACGATAGTTATCTTGGACGTGAAAATTAATGGCTATGAAATTAGATCATGAAGACTTAAATCGCATAATAGACAAAATCTCTAAAAGCGATATTCAAGAATTCTCACTGGAGGGAGAAGATTTTAAACTAGAAATAAAACGGAATTTATTTGACCAGAACCAAGTTGCCAAAAATTTAGTTTCTAATTCCTCAAATGATAGCCAAACAATTAATCAAAAATCTATTAATGAGAGTATCTCAATAGTTAATGAGCCTGAGCCACCTCAGGTAGCCCCTCCTGGACGCTCAGATCTCACTGAAATAACTTCTCCTATGGTTGGTACGTTTTATAGGGCTGCAGCGCCTGGGGAAGAGCCATTCGTAGAAGTAGGAAACAATATTAAGATCGGTCAAACGATTTGTATTTTGGAAGCTATGAAGTTAATGAATGAAATTGAATCTGAATTTAATGCTGAAATAGTTGAGATTCTAGTTGAAAATGGAACACCAGTTGAATTTGGTCAAATTTTAATGCGTGTTAAACAGTCTTGAATTTTGAGTAATTTCTACGGCAGCTTTTATAGCTTCTATCATGCTTTGGTATTGAGCTATTCCTTTGCCAGCAATATCAAATCCCGTTCCATGATCTGGAGATGTTCTTATAAAAGGCAAACCTATTGTTGTATTTACTGAGTAATTAAGGGCTATAACTTTCATTGGTATTAGGCCTTGATCATGATACATCGCAAGAATGCCGTCATGTCTTTCAGCTTCTTTATTTCTCCAGGCTATCACTGAAGAATTCCAGCAACTATCTGGAGATAAAGGGCCTATTAGTTTAATATCTTTATTTTTTTCATTCCAAGTAATTAATGCATTATCGAGCCAATCTTTCTCTTCATTACCTAAAATCCCTCCTTCGCCAGCATGAGGATTTAATCCTGCAACTTTTAAAGTGGGTTTATCAATATAGGTACTACAAAAATCTTTGAAAAGATCTAATTTAGAGTGGATTAATTTTGTAGTTAATTTTTTGGGCACATCATGCAGTGCTATGTGGGTTGTAGCTAGTAATGTATTGAATCTCCAACCCGTGATTGGTGATTTTGCGGTGAATAACATTCCAACATTTTTTACTCCACATGATTTGGCTAATACTTCAGTTTGACCAGAAAAGTGATGACCTGCTAGTGACCATGATTTCTTGCAAATTGGACCAGTTACTAGTGCGGAATTAGGAAATTTTTTTACAATTTCAATTGCTTTTATTAAGTAATAAAAACTTGAATTACCATAACTTGATTTGGATTCATCACTAGATGAAGAAATTTCGAGATCATGAATCTTGAGATTTTTAGGATTTGCAAGGTTTTCTATCCCTAAAGATCTAAGTTTTTTATATGTATTTTGAAGATTTTTTTTGGAACCAACTAATATGTAATCAATATTTTGTGGTATTTCATTTGAAAAAAGAGCTTTTAAAGTTATTTCAGGGCCAATTCCAGATTCATCTCCAATACTTAGTACTATTTTAAATTTATTATTCGAATTTTGAATATGCATAAATTTTTTTAAATTTATTTTTTACTATTCAAATAGCAATTTTCTAACCCTATTTTATAGTTTTTATAAATTAGTTCATATCCAAGTGTTTTGCATAAAAGTTTATTAGATACTCTTCTATTTTCCATCCAAAAAGATTGAGCGATAGGGGATAATTCTTCTTTAGCATCTTCAAATAATATTGGCTTTGGCATTTTTAAACCAAGTAAATTATAGCAATATTGAATAACTTCTATTTGAGAACAGGGTTCATCATCTGCAATGTTAATAATCTGGTGAAACTTTAATGAATCTTTATTTTGTAGTAGAAAGATAATTGCATTTGTTATGTCAGCAACATGAATTCTTGAAAATACTTGATTTTTTTTGGAAATAATGCGAATTTTTTTGTTTCTTATTGCTTCAAAAGTGGATCTTCCAGGTCCATAGATACCGGGTAACCTAAAAATTTGTACAGGCAAACCCGATTCAATCCATTCTTTTTCGCAATTTAATCTCCTATGACTTCTTCTTTGAAAAGGGTTGGGTGAGTCAATCTCAGAAACCCAATTACCTTTGGTGTCTCCATACACTCCTGTAGTAGATAAATATCCCGCCCATTCAAGGGATAAACTTTTTAGTTTATTTTTTAGGCTTTTTAATACTGGATCTCTTCCATTTTTGTCCGGAGGTATGCAACTAAGAATATGTGTGACTCCATCAAAAATTTTTTCATTAGGAATTGTATTGTTTTCACCATTAAAGACAAAACTATTTGGATCTTTTTTTTCAGATCTCGAACTTGTTAAAGCAGTACAACCTAATTGTCTTATAGTTTTTGCAAAGAAACTGCCGCTAAAACCACACCCTAAGATTAAAAATTTTTTTTTATTATTAAGTGAACTTGCAGAGCTTTTCATGCGATGTTAAATTAGTACAAATGTATTATTTATTGATGAAGACAGTTGCTAGACCTATTTTAAAATCAAAAACTTACTGCATCAGCAAAAGTTATAGTCATTTAATAGAAAAGGAAGTTAGTTTATTTAGTTCTAAATTCTATCAAAAACTATTTATTCTCATCATTTCATTTTCTACAATTTTAATATTTCCAGAGTCGCCAAGAGAATTGAGAAATATTTGTGAGAGTTATAACTCCAAAACAATATGTAATGTTTGGTAGTTAGGCTGCTTTGTATTTTGATTCATCTGTTTCATAATTATTCTTACTTGTCTTAGAATTAGGATTAGCCCATTGTAATAATCTTATAGCTAATCTTAAATCTCCTTCTAACCAAGCTCTTATAGCCATTGCTCTTCTTGGATCATAAAATTTTTGTCTTCTATACCAAAATAAAGCATTTGCATCTGATTTATCGCCATTACATGCAAGACAGGCTGGGACGCAGTTTTCCGTGGTACTTAAGCCACCTTGGCTACGTGGTAAAACATGGTCAATAGATTCAGATGGTTTTCCGCAATATATACAACTTTTGCCAGTAAATCTATGAATTGACTTTCGCCATTGTCTTAATCTGAACTTAGGACATAAATCCTCTAAAAACACCGCATCATTAATATGCATTCAGATTATTTAATTAAATAAATAATGGCTTGAATATATCAAAAGTCAATCTTTATTTATCATCTTTAAGTCGAATTTACTTATCAAGATCTAATTTAGTGTTGTTAGATACAAATTTATATTATTTAAATAATTTTTCTCGATGTAATTTTATGTTCAAACCCTTTCAATAACTATACCTTTCTAGGGTTTCATCAGTAAATTCTTCATTAATTTGACTGTTAATTTCATCATTAGTTTCTTCTAATTCTCTTTCTAATCTTTTCTTTTTTTCTTCTCTCTCTTGTGCTTCTTTATCTTTTCTTTCTTCTTCTTTTTCTATATCTCTTATTAGTTGACGATTTGGATGTAGGCCTTCTAAGTATTCAACGCAATAGCTAAATTTGTCTTTTTCTCTTATAACTGTTTCAGTAATTTGGGCTGCAGCGTTTTTAGGTGCAACTTTGAAAAGCCCCCCTTTTTGTTTTTTTATGTATGAATATGCTGCATCCCAGCTACTTTCATGATCATTACCACCATCTCTCATGGTACAAAAAATCTCCGCTCCAAAAGAACTGGCATTGACTTCTAATAAAGTAAAGTTTAATGGAGTAAATATTCCTAATGTAAATAATATTATTTTTTTCTGCTTGAAAGTTCGCATTAAGATTTTTTATTCTATTTAAAAATATCTTTTATTGAGAATATGTCTATAGAAATTTAAGATTTTATAACTCCAAATAAATTTAGGCATTTCACAACTAAAGGAAGAATGAGAAGCACAGTAATTAACCTAACTGCATGTAGAGTTGCTACCGCAGGCCCCACTCCGTACTCAGAACCTACAAGACTCATTCCGCTTATTCCTCCTGGTGCAGCTCCTAGAATTGTTGTAATGATATCTATATTAAGTAATCTGCTTGTCCATAATCCAATCGCTAATCCAGTAATTACTAAAGTAAAAGTTATTAATATAGCTGGCCTCCATAAATTTTGAATATCAACTAATGAATCTTTTGTTAATGATGTACCAATGATTGTTCCAATTCCGATTTCTAAAAATGTTCTTGTTCCTATTGGCCATTCTGCGATGTCGACTTTGCCACTTATGCTAAGTATGCTTGCGCCTATTAAAGCACCCGCTAGAGGAGCGGCAGGAATACCTGTTTTTAGAGCTAATGTTCCAAAAATGGCACCGGCAATTAGATAATAAATTAGATTTATGTTAAGCATAAATTTCAAGGATGTTTGAACATAATATTAGAAAAATTTTTTTTTGTTTAAGTTTATATTCAAATAATATTTTTATTTTCCTCTCGTAATGTCCCCTTTTGTTGGCATAATATTAACTAAAGCATGAATTTTTATGTCTTCACAAATTTCATACAAAGATAATAAAAACCGCATAAAGAAAAAATTATCTTTTTTTGAGGGCGGCCACCAGCTTGAAAAATTAGAGTTTGCCCTTGCAATAGCCCAAACTAATGGTGATGAAAAAAAATCAACCGTTCTTAGAAAAAAGATTGTTGAGTTAGGTGGGAATGTTGAAGAGCCAGGAACCTAACTTAATTTCCCTTTAGATATCTAGATGCTACAACTAATGCTTCGCCAGCTTGTTCGGCTGTGATTTTACCGAGGCTTAGAAGTGTATTACTGATAGCAGAGACCACCGTAATAATATCTCTATCATTAACATAACCTAAATGTCCGACTCTAAATATTTTTCCTTTTAAATGATCTTGTCCACCAGCAAGTAAGATATCAAAATTATTCTTTATTGTTTTTCTAAATTCTTCAGCATCAACTCCTTCTGTTTTTATTGCAGTAATAGAAGGACTTAAATATTTTTCATCAGCAAATAATTTTAGATTTAAAGCCTTTACAGCATTGCTCATTGCTAATTTGTGTTTATTGTGTCTTAGAAAAATGTTATCTAAGCCTTCTTCTCTCATCATTTTTAAAGCTTCATCTAAAGCAAAAACTAAATTAACTGCTGGGGTGTATGGATTACTGTTAGTTAAAAGACTTTTTTTGTAGGATTTTAAATTTAAATAAAATTTTGGTAAGTTAGATTTTTCTGTAGCTTCCCATGCTTTTTGGCTCATTGATATAAAACTAAGCCCAGGAGGTATCATATATCCTTTTTGTGACCCTGAAGCAACGATATCTAATTCCCACGCATCTACAGGTACATTGCAAGCTCCAAGACTTGTAACGCAGTCAACAATTGATAAAGCTTTGCTATGTTCGCGAATATATGAACTTATAGTTTCTAGATCATTAATTACACCTGTTGAGGTTTCAGAATGAGTTAAAATGACTGCCTTTATTTCTTTTTGTTTATCATCCTCTAATACCTTTTTGAATTCTTCGGGATTAAGTGGAGTTCCCCATTCGGAATAAATTTTTATTACCTCTAAACCAAATTCTTTAGCAACTTTTACCCATCTTTCGCCAAATTTTCCATTTTCTCCACAAATTACTTTATCTCCTTTACTTAAGGTATTTATTATTCCAGCCTCCATCGCGGCGGTCCCACTACCAGTTATTGTTAGAACATCATTTTGAGTTTGATGGAGCCACTTTAAATTTTTAGTAGTACTCTCTACGAGATCTTGGAATTCTTTACTTCGATGACCTATTGGATGCCTACTTAATGCTTGTAAAACTTTTTCTGGAACTGGTGTGGGTCCAGGAATCATCAATGATAATTTTTGTTGTATGGCCACTTTTTGTTAAATAGGTCATTCTTAGATTAGTTCTCATTATATATTTTTCAATTACTTGGTTTGAAAAAAGGATTTTCTTTACCTTTGTGGGTTGCTGGAGCTGCTAGGTCAGCATTAAAAAAACTAGTAGGGTTGCCATTTGAAAATTATGAACTAATAAAAATTCCTAATGAAAAAAAAGAAATAAAAATTGAGATTCATTCTGTTGGTTTAATTAAAGATGACTCGTATGCATTAGGAATTACCTTTGCACAGTCAGGCTTAGATCTTGACATTACACAAAACTTAGAAATATGGACGATAGTCTCTTTAGAAAAAATTTCTTTTAATCATCCTGTTCAAACAATTCCAATAAATATTATTGCAGGATCTGGTGTAGGGATAAAAGAAGATACATCAGAGATATGCATTTCTAATTTTGCAAAAGAAGTTTTATATGAAAATTTATTAGATAGTATTCCTGAGGGCTTTAATTTGAAATTGGAAATTATTTTTCCAAAGGGAGCATTTTTAGCTGAAAGAACTAGTAATAAGTCATTTGGTATTGTTAATGGATTATCTATTATTGGTACTTCTGCTGAGACTTATTCGAGTGCTTCACCTGATCAATTAGAAGAGGCTAAAAATAATTTAGCAAAGTTAATTCAAAATGATTTTAAAGGGGAAGTTGTATTTGTTATTGGTGAAAATGGGTTAAATTTGGCAAAAACTCATAATGTTAATTTGCCAATTATCAAAATTGGAAATTGGATAGGACCGTTATTAGTTGATGCTGCACTAAAAAAAGTTAAAAGTGTCATTTTATTTGGTTATCACGGGAAATTAATTAAATTAGCAGGTGGTATTTTTCATACACATAATCATTTAGCAGATGCAAGAATTGAGATTCTTGTTTATTTGGCCGTTCAAGAAAAGTTACCACCTGAAATAATAATTGAATTATCTCAGTTAGATAATCTTGAGAATGCATTACAACTTCTTAAAAGATTTAATAAATCTTTAGCTGATAAATTATTCAATAATTTATCAAATACGATCGAAAAGCGTTCTTATACTTATGTAAATAGGTATGTAAAAACCGATATGGAAATCGCATCAATTATTTTTGATAGAGAGAGGAAAATAAGTTGGGCTGGAATTAATGGTAATAAGTATATTTCTTATTTTCAATGAGATAAATTTGTGATTCATTATGCTTTTGTAAATAAATTAAGCTAACTTTTATACATGAGTCAAACATCTTTAAAAAAAGAACGAGATCCTTCAATATTAATCCTAGATTTCGGATCTCAATATTCTGAATTGATTGCTAGAAGAATTAGAGAAACTAATGTTTTTTCTCTTGTAGTAAGTAATTGCATTTCAATTGAGGAGATTAAAAATATTAACCCAAAAGGGATTATTTTGAGTGGAGGACCAAATTCTGTATATGAACAAAACGCTCCTAATTGTGATGAAAAAATTTTTAATTTAGGAATTCCTATTCTTGGCATATGCTACGGAATGCAATTAATGGTTAAAGAACTTGGTGGGTCTGTTATTTCAGCAACCAAAAGAGCTGAATATGGTAGAGCACCAATAAATATAGACCACGAATCTGACCTAATTTCTGACGTAAAAGATAAATCTATTATGTGGATGAGTCATGGCGATTCTATAAATTATTTGCCTGATGGATTTAATAAAATTGCTCACACAGAGAACACGCTCCATGCAGCAATTTCAAATGATGTAAAGAAATTATTTGGCGTACAATTTCATCCTGAAGTTATTCATTCAGAGTTTGGAATGACGGTAATTAAAAATTTTGTTTATAAAATTTGTTGTTGTGCCGCTGATTGGACAACCGAAACCTATATAGAGGAAACCATTCCCAGGATAAGAGAGCAAGTTGGCAATAAAAAAGTTTTGCTTGCTTTGTCTGGAGGAGTTGATTCCTCAACTCTTGCTTTTCTTCTCAATAAAGCAATTGGAAATCAGCTTACATGCATGTTTATAGACCAAGGTTTCATGAGAAAAGGTGAGCCAGAATTTTTAATGAATTTTTTTGATGAGAAATTTCATATAAAAGTTGAATATATTAATGCAAGAAAAAGGTTTATTGCCAAATTAAAAGGTATTACTGATCCAGAACAAAAAAGAAAAATTATAGGTGAAGAATTTATTAGAGTATTTGAGGAAGAAAGTAATAGATTGGGACCTTTTCAGTATTTAGCCCAAGGTACTCTTTATCCTGATGTTATTGAAAGTGCTGGTACTAATATTGATCCTAAGACTGGCGAAAGAATAGCTGTAAAAATAAAAAGTCATCATAACGTGGGTGGATTGCCAAAAGATTTACAATTTAAATTAGTTGAGCCATTAAGAAAACTTTTTAAGGATGAAGTCCGAAAAGTGGGAGCTGCTTTGGGTTTGCCTGATGAAATCATAAAAAGGCATCCATTTCCAGGCCCTGGATTAGCTATAAGAATTTTAGGAGAAGTGAATAATGAAAAACTAGATTGTTTAAGAGATGCAGACTGGATAGTAAGAGATGAAATTAAAAAAGCAGGTCTTTACAATGATATTTGGCAAGCTTTTGCAGTATTGCTACCTGTTAAAACTGTGGGAGTGATGGGAGATAAAAGGACTTATTCATGGCCAATAGTTTTACGTTGCGTATCAAGCGAGGATGGTATGACAGCGGATTGGTCAAAAATTCCTTTTCAGATTTTGGAGAGGATCGCAAATAGGATCGTGAACGAAGTAGATTCGATTAACAGAGTTGTTTATGATATAACAAGCAAACCTCCTGGAACTATTGAGTGGGAGTAATTGAACAATTTTTTTAAAAAATTTAAGACTTTAATTTTATTTAAGAAATCTTTTTAATAGGGTATTAAAAGTAATGAGCGAGATGATTAAGTTAAGTAGATCTACTGTTGAGAAATATCTTAGTTGTCCAAGATGTTGTGTTCTTGACAAAAAATATCAAATAAAGCCACCATCTTTACCATTCACTTTAAATATTGCCGTAGATAATTTATGTAAAAATGAATTTGATTACTACAGAAAAATTCAAGAGCCGCATCCTTTTTTTATTGAATATGGTATTGATGCTGTTCCTTTTATGCACAAAGATTTAGAACGTTGGAGAAGTAATTTTCAAGGGATAAGATATAAGTCAATTGAATATAATTATGATTTTGGTGGAGCTGTGGATGATATTTGGCAGAAAAAAAATGGTGACCTTATTATTATTGATGTAAAAGCAACGTCTAGAAATAATTTTGATTGGTCTGATACATTTAATAAATATGAATATGCAAAAGCTTATAAGAGACAATTAGAAATGTATCAGTGGCTATTTAAAAAAAACGGATTTCAAGTTGCTAAAGAAGCTTATCTTTTATATTTCAATGGCAAGAAAAATGAAGAGTTATTTAATAACCAATTAAAATTTGATGTACATCTAATTAAATTAGATTGCTCTACTTCGTGGGTAGAGAATAAGATAATCGATACTGTTAGTTTACTACGTTCGGATGTTTTCCCCAAACCTTCATTAAATTGTGAATACTGTAATTATCTAAAGAAGCGTTGGCAGTTATCAATAACTTAATATTCATAGGAGAATTTTTTCATATTTCTGGAAAAATATTGAATAAAAGATAATCTTTAATTAGATTACAAATTTGACTTTTGATAAAATCGAAAAACTCAGAAAAAAAGATAACTAGTCATCTTCAACAAGATGTAGTTAAGTTATCTGGTAAAACAATTTTTATTAATCCTTTTTTATATTGGCGGAGATTTGACGAAAATACTAATAGATGGCTTAGAGAACCTGGTCAAATGTCAGAGGATCAAATTTCACCTAACAGAAATCGTTTTTATCCAGAAATAGAGTGGGCTGATTTAAGCCATGAGCAAAAACTCATAAAAGATGCAACTGTTGAGATGTTTTTAAAGACACTTGAATTGATAAATACATTTCATCCTTATCTTAGTTCGGGACAATTATTAGAAGTTGAGAGAAAAATGGCGATTATAAAAAAGATACCTTTTGAAAAGTGGGTTACAAAATCTTTCGCCAAAAAAGCGAGATTATTAGAAAATGAAAAAAGGAAATTTCAACGAGAACGGTTTTTGAGTAGCTGGAGAGAATGGTTTAGTCTTGAAAATACTCAGCAAGCCATTTTACCGTTAATCGTCATAATATTTATTTCTTCATTTATTGGATGGTCTTTAGGAATATCTAAAAATAGCTGTAATCCTTATTTTGAACAAAATATAGATCAATTAAATTAATTTATTTTTTGATATGTTTCAAGTATCTAAGTTAATTTAATTTTGAAAAAATAAATTTTTTATTTAAAATTGTAATAATTGCTTAAAAAGTATAAGTTTCATGAGTGAAAATTTGAATCCAAATAATATTGAAAATGATGAGTTAAATCTGAACAATGAAGATAGTGATTATAAATATTTAATCACTAGACTCAAAGAGATAAAATCAATCATTGCTTTATTAGAAAAAAAGATATTTAAATAACTTTATATTTTTGGTAAAAACAATTCCTAATAAAAAACTGCTTTCATTAAAGAGACAACCTTTAGTCTTACTTATATTTTCTTCTATTTCTTTTTTATTGATTTTATTAAGGTTAATTTTTTTACAACTTTTAAATTATGAATCTTTCAAAGAAATGTCTGATGAAAACAGAATTAGACTCATTTCTTCTCAACCTATTCGGGGGAGAATTCTTGATAAAAATGGTTATGTTTTAGCAGATAGTAGAATTAGATATTCTCTAATTATAAAGCCTCAATCTGTTGATAAAAGCAAATGGGATAAACATAAATTAAGTATCTCTAACCTATTAAATGTTGATAGTAATGTAATTCAAAAAAAATATTTAGATGGTCTTAAAAACCAAAAACTTTCAGTAACTATTATTGATGATTTAAATATAGATCAATTAATAAAATTTAAGGAAAATGAAGATAATTTATATAGTTTTGAAATAGCGACGAAATTAATAAGAAATTATCCATATGAATCAGTTGCTGCGCATGTAATTGGATATACTCAGCCAATCACTGAATCAGAATATAAATTTTTATCTAAAAAGGGTTATCAATTAAATGACTTAATAGGGAGAACAGGAATCGAATATGTTTACGAAGATTTGATTAGAGGTGAATGGGGTGGAGAAATGGTTGAAGTAAATTCTCGAGGCAAATTTCAAAAATCATTAGGTATTAAACCTTCAGTACAAGGTAATGATATTCAATTGACAATTGACATAAAGTTGCAATTAGCTGCTGAGGAAGCTCTTCAAGATAAAAAAGCTGGAGCGATAATAGTTATGGATCCAAGAGATGGAGCTATAATAGCAATGGCTAGTAGGCCCACATTTGATTTGAATTTTTTTTCGAAGGAGTTTAAGTCTGAAAAAGAATATAATAAAATTTTTAATTCTCCTGAAAAACCACTTTTTAATAGAGCTTTAAATGCTTATGATCCAGGTAGTGTTTGGAAAATTGTAACGGCTTTAGCTGGTTTAGAGAGTGGAAAATTTCCAAGTGATACTTTGCTAGAAACGAAACCATGCATAACTTATGGGAGTCAATGTTTTAGGGAGCATAATGATTTAGGCTTTGGGTTAATAGGTTATGAAGATGCTTTAAGAGTTTCAAGTAATACATTTTTTTATCAAGTCGGATATGGCGTAGGAGTTGATGAAATTTATGAGGTCTCCAGAAAGCTTGGTTTTAATTCTTTATCTGGAATAGAAATTTCTGAACAAGAAAATGAAGGATTAGTAGCTAGTAGTGAATGGGCTAGAGAAGGTAGAGGTTGGGGTGAACCAGGCAGAACTCCTTGGGTTCCAGAAGATATTGCAAGTATGTCTATTGGACAATTTGTTGTTCAAGTAACTCCAATTCAATTAGCTAGAGCATATGCTGCAATTGCTAATGGAGGTTATCTAGTTACTCCTCATTTAACTAAAAAAGATGGTGAAAATCTTTTGGATAGAAAAAATATTCAAATCGATATTAATCCAAAAAATATTCAATTGATTAAAAGAGGTCTTAAGAAAGTAGTTGATTCTGGAACGGGTGTATCTATTAATTATGGAGTTTCAAATTTACCTCCAGTATCAGGCAAAACTGGAACTGCTGAAGATGGCGAAGGTGGGTTAGATCATGCTTGGTTTGTTTGCTTTACCCCATCTGAAAAAAGCGAATTACTTGTAGTTGCTTTTGCACAAAATACTCCTGGTGGTGGATCTGTTCATGCACTTCCTATGGCTAGAGAAATTTTGAAAGTTTGGAATGAAAAAGAATGAAAATTTTATTAGGTTTTCAATGTTTATGTTTTTAATTTTTTCATTTGTAAAAGTCTTTGAATAATATCTTCAATAGTTTTTGTATCTATAGGTTTACTATATGAGGACAAAAGTTGCCTCCCTAATACTTGACTTCCTAAGTGCACTAATTGAATGCGTAATGAGGTCAGTAATTCTAAACCTATGCCGCCAGAAAAAGTTGCAATTGCAATCGGTTGGCCATTAAATAAATTCCTAAAATCATCTCCCGAAATAGAAAGCCATGCTATGAAGTTGGAGAGAATGGGAGGTATAGATCCATTATATTCAGGCGCACAAATCACCCACCTTTCAATTTTGAAAAGCTTTTTTTTTAATTCTTCTATTTCATTTGGAATATTTTCCTTGCTGTGAATTCTTGGATTAAATAATGGAATATCAAGAGTAGTAAGATCTAAAATTTCAGAAATTATTTTAAGTTCATTACTTTTTTCAAGAAATTTTTCAGAAAGCTCTAAATTTTTACCACAACTAGCCGTAATGATTATTAGATCTTTTGTTTCAGTCATAAATCAGATAAATAAATTTAATAGTTAGCACCTGTTTTGCGGTGATGAACTGCTGTTAGACTATCGGATTTTAGTATATTACCGTGTAGTACTTCGGCGTAAATTACCCAATGATCTCCACATTCCATTCTCTCTTTTACAGAAGCATCTAACCATGCGAGCGATTCAGGAATGATTATCTGTTCATTAGGAGTTAATTCAATATTTATTCCTTCAAATCTATCTTCTCCAGGTGCAAAGGGCTTTGTGAATCTTTTCAAAGGTTCTTTAAAATCTTTTTCACTAAGAATATTTAATGCGAAGGAGTCTCCTATTTGTAGAAGAGACTCTACAGATCTATCTTTTGCCACTGCAATACTTAACCCAGGAGGAGAAAAACTTGCTTGACTAACCCAAGATGCAAGCATGGCTCCTTTGATATTATTCTCATCTTTGCCTTTAGAGGCTGTCAGGACACAAAGTGAACCAATAACTCTTCCAAGAGCTTGTAGCTTTGGATCCGTTTTGCTTGTAATCATCCCAGTATCTGATTTTCTGGGTTTTTTCTTTGCTTTTTTTATAATTTTTCTTCCAAAGTGAGTTCCTATTTCTTCTAATTCTTTAATCTTTGGTTTATTAGGACTAAATTTAATCCTAATAGGGTCAAAACTAAATTTAAAACCACCGTCTTTTAATTTTGTTTCAAGTAAATCTATAGCTTCGCCGCTCCACCCAAAACTACCAAAGATTCCTACTGGCTTATCTCTATTGCCCTCTGCTAACAATGTTCCTAGTGCACTAACTATTGGAGTTGGGGCGTGACCACCCAAAGTGGGTGAGCCTATTAAATATCCATCAGCATTTTGGATGGATTTTACAAGTACGTCATTAGGTGTAAATTCACAATTAATACTTTCAACTTCTACGGAGGTTCTATTTATCCCTTTGGCCAATGCATCGCCTATTGAGGCTGTGTTTCCATATGCACTTGCATATATCAGAGCGATCTTATGGTTATTAGTTGAGAAATTTTCTCCCCATCTTATATAGTCATTTAAAAAGCTTTTTAAGCTATATTCGATCGCGGGACCATGTAATGGTGCAATAGTTTTAATGTCATAATCTGCAATTTTTTCAGTTATTGATACTACTTGATTAGACATTGGTGCGATCAAGCAATCATAAAAATGTTTCCTATCAATTTCTGTACTAACTCGATTTGTTTCAGACCAATATTTAGATGCAATATGTGCAGAGAAAATTTTTTCACTAAGAAGTATCTCTTGATTACGTTCATAAATTATCAGGCCACCTGGCCAACGTGCTGTTGGAATAGGAATTAATTCTAGTGAAATGTTATCTAATTCTAAATTAAGTTCTTTTTTAATTATGTTTATTTCAGGTAATTGAATTTCAATAAAGTTTTTTAATGTAGGATTTTTTTGATTCCAAAGTTCACTAATAAGTTTATAACCTGGATTAGAGCAAGTAATAGTTGTGTTTTGAAATTGGGTACTTATATTCTTTAGAGTTTCAATAATTTGGGGATTAATATGACCAGAAATGAAGTTGATTTTACTTAATTTAAATTGATCGCAAAACCTAGAAATTACTTTATTAAACGAATCTAAATATTGTTTCTCAGGTGGATGAATAATAAAAAGTTCCTCATGACTTCTAATGAAAAAAGTATTAAAAGAGGTTCCTTTTTCAAGGTTAAATTCAAGTTCAAATCTTTCTTTATTTTGGTCTAAGAATCTTACACAAGAAAAATTTTCAGTAATTTCAAATTCTGATAAATTTTGATTTTCTGCAAGTAAGCCTATATTAATATCTGACATTTCAAAGACTTATTTTCTAATAGTGATTAGCAACTTTTCTGTGATGAACTGCTGTCTTACATGATAAGTCAGAAACATTACCATTTTCAACAATTCCGTAAATTATCCAATGGTCTGGAGTCTCTAGTCTTGAACTGACTTTGCAATCTAAAAAGGCGAGAGAATCTGAGAGAACTGGTCCTCCTTCAGCGATGTTGCTAATTACATCTACATCCGCAAATCTATCAGCTCCAGGGGCAAATCTTTTTAAAAAATGTCTGAACATTTTTTGGTAGTTATCTTCTCTCAAGATATTCACAACAAAACCTTTCCCAACTTGCATATATGATTCAATAGCTCTATCTTTTGCTACTGCAACTGTAATACCTGGTGGAGAAAAACTTGCTTGACTAACCCAGCTTGCGACCATTGCACTTTGTCTAAATGTCGAACCTTCTCCTTGACTTGCTGTTACTACATATAATCCTCCACTTAATCTACCTAACGCTTTATCTAAATTTGAATCAAGGCTCTTCATAGAGGCAATATTCTTCTTTTTGTTGATCAATTGACCCAAGTCGGTTCCAGCCTCTTCGAACTTTTGATAAACAATGGGATCTGGAATATTTTTAACTCTTAAAGGGGAGAAAGCTTCTTTTTGGCCAAGTTCTCTTAATTTATTTGCTAAAGAATCTATTGGTTCATCATTTCCACCAAATGCATCATATACTGCAGTAAATTGTTTTGGTTTAAGTGCTGCAAATAAAGTACCGAGAGATTCTTTTAATTCATTATCTGAGTCAACTGGCCATGTAGGAATGACTACTGCTTTTGATTCGGAAATTAAACTTGTTAATTCTTGCGGATCAGAAGATCTTAAATCTAATAATTGAACCTGAGCATCTGCTTTACTTATTCCATGGGAAATCGCTTGACTTAGTCGATCACAATAACCATAGTCGCTTATATAGCAGACTGACACAAAATCATTACCTTTGCTTTTATTGCTACTCCATTCTAGATATTTACATTTCCAAAAATTGACCTGATTATGTAACAGAGGCCCATGGCCAACAGCTATTGTTTTTAATTCAGGTAGTTTATCTATTCTTTTAATTGCCTGCATAACGCTTCTGGCGTTTGGACCCATAAGGCAATCGTAATAAAATCGGAAATCTTCGTATATTTCTTTTTGATCAGTGTCAAAAAATTCGTCAGAACAATAATGAAGTCCAAATGCATCACATGTATAGAGAACATGTGTGCTGTGATCATATGAAAATATGGTATCTGGCCAATGTAAATTTGGTGCACTTATGAATTCAATATTATGTTCTAAACCACTATTAGGATTAGTTCCGAGATTTAAAAACTCTCCACTCTTAACCTCTAGATGCTTAAAGGGAATATGTATTTGGTCTTCAATAAATTTAAGGGCTAATTTTGATCCAACTACTGTGATATTTTGGTTTAATTCTAAAAGATTACCTATTAAACCAGAATGATCAGGTTCTGTATGGCTTGTAATTAGATAATCAACTTCTTGTGGATTTACCTTTTTTAGTAATTCTTCAAACCATAATTCCTCGAACTTTGCATGACTTGTATCAATAATTGCAAGTTTCTCACCTTTAATAATAAAACTATTGTAAGTAGTTCCATTTCTTAAACCAAATTCAATATCAAATCTACTGCGATCCCAATCCAAAGATCTTATGGCATAAGAATCGTCAGCAAAGTTTTGAGATTGAACCGTCAGCTTGTTATTAGTTTGTGCCAATTTAGAATTACTTGTCTGGGCAGAGGTTATCATAGAATAATTAGCTTTATAAATTAACTTTAGTTATATAGAATATAAATTCGCGTGATTATTTTTGCGAAATAACCGAAATTACGCTTTTCTTTAATTTTTGATCTTCTTATTCTGGATAAATGACATCTCAACTAATTAAAAAAATAGTTACTGGAGATGAGATAAGAAATGCTTTTTTAAAATTTTACAGTGAAAAATTACATAAAATCATTCCAAGTGCATCTTTGATTCCAGATGACCCTACGGTTATGCTCACAATTGCTGGAATGCTACCTTTTAAACCAGTTTTTTTAGGTTTAAAAGAAAGACCATCAAAAAGGGCTACATCTAGCCAAAAGTGCATCCGAACAAACGATATAGAAAACGTTGGAGTTACAGCTAGACATCACACTTTTTTTGAAATGCTTGGTAATTTCTCTTTTGGAGATTATTTTAAACGAGAGGCTATTCAATGGGCTTGGGAATTAGTTACTGATATTTATCAACTTTCTGTTGAAAATATAATTGTGAGTGTTTTTCACGAAGACGAAGAGTCTGCAAAAATTTGGAGAGATGAAATTGGTATTCATCCAGATAGGATAGTGAAATTAGGAGAGGAAGATAATTTTTGGTCATCTGGGAAAACAGGTCCATGTGGACCTTGTTCAGAACTTTATTATGATTTTTATCCTGAAAAAGGTCTGAAAAATATTGATTTGGAGGATGGAGATCGTTTTATTGAATTTTATAATCTTGTTTTTATGCAATATAATCGCGATCCTAATGGAAAATTGACAGATTTAAAATTTAAAAATATTGATACAGGAATGGGTCTTGAAAGGATGGCTCAAATACTACAAAAAAAGCAAAATAATTATGAGACAGATTTAATTTTTCCTATCATTCAAAAAATTTGTGAGATTGCAAATATTGATTATTTTTCTTCAGATGATAAAAACAAAATTTCTTTAAAAATCATTGGTGATCATACAAGAGCTGTTATTCATTTAATTTCTGATGGAGTAGCAGCAAGTAATCTCGGCAGGGGATATATATTAAGAAGGCTTATTAGAAGAATGGTCAGACATGGGAGATTATTAGGTATAACAAATGAATTTTTACCTCACATTGCGACCGTCGGGATCAATTTAATGCAAAATAATTATCCTGATTTAAAAAATAATAATAATTTAATTTTGAATGAGATAAAAATTGAAGAAATAAGATTTAGGGAAACTCTTGAAAGAGGAGAAAAATTACTAGATGAGATAATTTCTTCAGGGCAGAAATTAATTTCTGGTTTTAAAGCTTTTGAACTTTATGATACTTATGGATTTCCTCTAGAACTTACTGTAGAAATTGCAGAAGAAAATAGTATCAGTGTAGATGTAAAGGGTTTTGAAGAAGAAATGAAAGCACAAAAAGAGAGAGCTAAAGCTGCTTCAAGTAATATTGATTTGACATTAGAGGGATCATTAGAGCGAGAAATAGATCTTTTTAACAAAACTGTTTTTAATGGTTATAAGTCACTCATTTCGGAAGCTGAAATAAAGGGAATATTCTTGGATTCAATATTAGTTAAGCAAGCAAGTGAAGGTCAGAAAGTTTGTATTGTTCTTGATCAGACAACTTTTTATGGAGAATCTGGTGGGCAAGTTGGTGATATTGGAACGATATTTTCAAAAGATGTAGAGGTCTCGGTCGATAATGTTATGCGAAAGAAAAATGTTTTTTTACATTATGGAACGATCAAAAAAGGAATATTAATTATTGGACAAAAAGTTAATACTAATGTTTGCTCTTCTAATAGAGCTAAGGCTGCTGCAAATCATACAGCTACTCATTTATTACAATCTGCACTAAAATCAGTTGTTGATGAAAGTGTTGGACAAAAAGGTTCATTAGTAGCCTTTAATAAATTACGATTTGACTTTAATTCCTCTAATCCTATTTCTAAAGATCAAATTTCTAAGATTGAGACTTTAGTTAACTCTTGGATTATGGAAAATCATGCCTTAGAAATAAAAAATATGTCTAAGAGTGAGGCTCTTGAAAAGGGCGCAGTTGCCATGTTTGGAGAAAAATATGATGATGAGGTGCGCGTTGTTAATGTACCAGGAGTTTCAATGGAACTTTGTGGTGGTACACATGTTAAAACTACATCCGAATTAGGTTCTTTCAAAATAATTAGTGAGGAAGGAATCTCAGCTGGAGTCAGAAGAATCGAAGCATTATCAGGCCAATCAGCATTCGACTATTTCAGTGATAGAAATGCTTTAGTAAATCAACTAAGTGATTTGTTAAAAGCAAACCCTAATCAACTTTTTGAAAGGGTTAATAATTTGCAAGTAGAGCTTATTAATAGGAATAAAGAGATACAAAAAATGAAAGATGAAATTGCATATTTTAAATATTCTTCTATAAAATCATCCGCAGAAATAGTAAATTCTTTTTCAATTTTAGTAAATCAGATTGATGGCTTAGATGGAAATTCTTTGCAATCTGCAGCACTTAATCTAACTTCTCATTTAGGAAATAAAGCAGTAGTGATTCTTGGGGGAATACCAAATCCAGAAACTAAAAAGTTGTTATTTGTAGTTTCTTTAGGTGATGATGCGGTAAAAATAGGATTGCATGCAGGTAAATTAATTAATGAGATTGCAAGAATTTGTTCGGGAGGTGGAGGAGGAAAGCCTAACTTTGCTCAAGCAGGTGCTAAAGATATTGATAAGTTAAGTGATGCTCTAGATTATGCTAAAAATTATTTGCAAAAAAACATTAGATAATCATTCTGATAAATAACTACTTTTTCTGAGACTAATTTCGATTTGATCTATTAATTTCCTTGCTTCTTCAATAGTTAAATTTTTTTGATCAATTGCTGATTCAGTATTAATCCTTATAGATTCAACCAAAGAAGCTGAACTGTAATCTAATAATTGTAAAATTTCAGATTTACTGTCCTCTTTAATAATATTTTTGACCTTATATGAATTATCTTGATTTATGTCTATATGAACAATGTTTGTACTGCCAAATAAATTGTGCAAGTTTCCTAATGCTTCTTGATAGGCTCCAGTCATAAAAATTCCAATTAGATAATCTTTATCTTCCTCTGGCTTATGTAAATTTAGTAATGATTTAATTTTTCCATCATCAATAAAATTATTTAGTTTCCCATCTGAATCACAAGTTAAATCTGCAAAGTTACCTTTGCAGAATGGCTCCTCTAAGTGCCTATGTATAGGTACTATTGGAAAAATCTGATTTATTGCCCAGCTATCGGGAATAGATTTAAAGATAGATAAATTTGCATAATAAGTTGATGCAAGAGTTTCTGTAATTTCAGATAAATCAGGGTGATTGATTTCATCATTATTCAGGTTATTAGAAATTTCTTTTGCGCAAGCCCAAGTAAGTTCTTCGGCATAAGCTCTTTCTGCCAAACTTAAAAATCCTAATCTAAAAGCGACTAAGCAATCTTCTTTAAACTTTTTTGCATCATTCCATAGTTCAATTATTTGAGATAAATTTATTTTTTTATTTTTAAGTTTTTTTAATTCATAGAAAGTTTCAAGTAAATTTGAAATTATTAATTGTTGATTTTTTTTATCAAAAATTTGTAGTTTTGAACGGACATGACTTGTTCCTAAGACATTAAAAATTAAAACTGAACAATGACTAATTATTGCTCTTCCACTTTCTGAGATTATGGTTGGATGCTTGATATTATTTAATTCACATGAATCCTTGATAGTTGCAATTACATCGTTAGCATAATTTTGAAGAGAATAATTAGTAGAGGTGTTGGAGGAGGTTTTAGTTCCATCAAAATCTATTCCTAATCCTCCCCCAACGTCGATATATTGCATTGGGGCTCCTAGTTTGCATAGTTCAACATATATTTGACTCGCTTCTTGTAATGCGTCTTTGATCACAACAATATCACTTATTTGACTGCCTATGTGAAAATGGAGCAATTTCATTTCGTTGATAAGATTTGCTTCTTTTAGTTCTTTTATTGTCAACATAATTTCTGGGATTGATAATCCAAATTTGGAATTATCTCCAATAGATTTACCCCACCTACCACTACTTTTACTTGATAACTTTGCTCTAATTCCTATCAATGGAGTCGTGTTAAGTTCTTGAACTGCTTGAATAATTCTTTTCACCTCATCTCGTTGTTCAATAACTATTATTGGATTTTTGCCTAGTTTTCTTGCCAAAGTAGCAATCTCAATATATTTTTTATCTTTATATCCGTTGCATATTAGTAATGAATTTTGGTTTTCAAGAAGTGCAAGGCCAATTAATAGTTCTGATTTACTACCTACTTCTAAACCAAAATTCCATTGGCTACCAAACTCTATTATCTTTTCCAGTATATTTTTCTGTTGATTACATTTGACAGGAAAAACGCCTTGATAAATGTTTTTATATTTATAGGTTTTTATTGCTTTAAAAAAAGAGTCATGTAATGCATTTATTCGATCTTTCAAGATATCATTAAATCTTATGATTAATGGAGGATTTATTTCTCTACCCTTAAGTTCTTTAACAAGCTTAAAAAGATCAATCTTATTTTCAGATTTATTATCTTTAGTTACTGATATATTTCCTTTGGTATTTATAGAAAAATATTTATCCCCCCATTTGTCTATGTTATAAGTCGAAATACTATCTTCAATAGTCCAAATATTCTTTAATTTTTTCGGCTCAAAATTGGTCAATTTATTTATAAGTGATTAATAAATGTTTTTGAAAATAACTCAAAACAATATCTTTTATTTTAATGATTACTTGCCAAGTTACCACCCAAAAGTTGAATATACATAGAGTGATTATTAACTAAATGACCAAAGAGAAAACCTTTATTGCAATTAAACCAGATGGAGTTCAAAGAGGATATGTTTCTGAGATTATTGGCAGATTTGAAAAAAAAGGATTTAAATTGGTTGGATTAAAGCAATTAATTCCTTCAAAAGAACTTGCTCAAAATCATTATGGAGTACATAGAGAAAGACCCTTTTTTGGTGATTTAGTAGACTTTATTTCAAGTGGTCCTGTTGTAGCAATGGTATGGGAAGGCGAAGGAGTTATTTTGAGTGCTAGAAAACTAATAGGTGCAACAAAACCTCTGGAAGCAGAGCCTGGGACAATTAGAGGTGATTTAGCTATTGATATTGGACGGAATATTATTCATGGTTCTGATGGAGATGATACAGCAAAATTTGAAATTGATCTATGGTTTAACCAAGAGGAATTATGTGAGTGGGAAACTTCTGATTCGAAATGGAGATCTGAAAATTAAAATTTAAATCGCAAATCTATCTAAACTAAATTTTTCTAAAAAGCTTTTTTCTATTTCTTTGAGGTTCTTATTTTGAACTATTTTCAAAAGAAGATCACTTGTTATTGCAGAAAATAAAACTCCATTTCTGTAATGTCCTGTAGCTATAAAAAGATTTTCAATTTTCGATTTTCCAATTATTGGTTTTAGATCTGGTGTGCAAGGTCTAAATCCCCACCAATGTTCCATTTGTGGCCAATTAATAGCTTCCGGCAATAAGGAGCGAATGCCATCTTGCAGTTGTTTTATTCCATTAGGAGTATTACCTTGATTAAATTTTGAATCTTTTTCAACTGTCGCTCCAACTACAATAAGTCCATCATCACGGGGAACTAGATAAGTTTTTGGACCAAAAATAACCCTTTTCAAAAAATGTGTTGGACCTTGTATTGATAACATTTGTCCCTTGACAGGAAAGACTGGAATCTTATTAAAAATTTTTTTACTCCAAGCACCGCTGCATATAATTGCTTTTTCGCAGTTAATTTTTTTTATTTCCCCAGTGGCACATAAAACTGTTGCACCTGTAATTTTGTTTTTTTCGAATGTCAAATTCTCTACTTCTGATCCCTCTTGAAATTCGACTCCATGCAAGGAGCATGCTCTCTCAAGAGCACGCATCAGCCTTCTTCGGTTATCTATTTGACCATCTTGTTCAAAAAGTAAACCATGTTTCCAAATAGAATTCATTCCATTAATTTCTGTTTGAAGATCTTTGTGATTTAAATATTTTCCATATTCATAAGTGGGAAACTCTTCAAGATCTTTTTTGTTTTTAAAAGGAACTACTATTCCACATTTTTTTAAACCGCATTTAATATTACTATCTTGTTCAATACTTTTTATCCACTTTGGAATTAGATTTTGACTTTCTTGGCCAAATTTTAGTAATTCATCTTCGAGCCCTTCGGCATGAGTAGCTAACATTCCTGCAGCAACAAATCCAGCTGATTCATTTCTGTTTTTGCTTAAAACTAAAACTTTGAAGTTATTTCTAGAAAATTCATAAGCAATAGATAAACCTAAAAGTCCACCCCCAATAATTAATATTGAATTTTTGGTTTCTTGTGCCATTTAAAAATTAATATTTTTATTTGTGTTTTGGTCCTCTTTTCCTTTATATCCAATAATATTAATAAAAAGACTTTTAATAATGAACAATTTGGAATCTTGGGAAGCTGTGATTGGTTTGGAAACTCATGTACAGCTTAATACGAAAAGTAAAATATTCACATCTGCGTCAACAGCTTTTGGTGATGCACCTAATACGCATATAGATCCTGTAGTTTGTGGGTTGCCAGGAACTCTTCCAGTTTTGAATGAGACTGTTCTTGAATATGCTGTTAAAACTTCGTTAGCATTAAATTTAAAAGTTGCAGAACATTGTAAATTTGATAGAAAACAATATTTTTATCCTGATTTACCTAAAAATTATCAAATTTCACAATTTGATGAGCCACTAGCTGAAAATGGTTGGTTAGAGGTTGAAATAATTGAAAAAAACAAAGAACCTTATATCAAAAAAATTGGTATAGAAAGGCTCCATATGGAAGAAGACGCCGGAAAACTAGTCCATTCAGGAAGTGATAGATTAGCTGGCTCTAAGTATTCTTTAGTTGATTACAATCGTGCCGGAATAGCACTTTGTGAGATTGTAAGTAAACCAGATATTAGATCAGGTAAAGAGGCATCTGAATATGCTTCAGAGATTAGAAGAACAGTTAGATATCTAGGTGTATCAGACGGAAATATGCAAGAGGGTTCATTACGCTGCGATGTCAATATTTCTGTTAGAAAAGGTCCTGATGCTCCTTTTGGTACAAAAGTGGAAATAAAAAATATGAATTCATTTTCTGCAATTCAAAAGGCTTGTGATTATGAAATAGCCAGACAAATAGAAGTTTATGAAAATGGAGGAAAAATTTTCCAAGAAACAAGATTATGGGATGAATCTAAGCAATTAACGAAAAGTATGAGATTAAAAGAAGGTAGCAGTGACTATAGATATTTTCCTGATCCTGACTTAGGTCCAATTGAAATAACAAAAGCCCAACAAGAAATATGGTTTAAAGAACTACCAGAATTACCTGCAAAGAAAAGAAATAAATACGTAAGTCAATTTGGGTTGTCTGCATATGATGCAAGGGTAATTTCTGATGAAATAAGCATGGCAAGCTTTTTTGAAGAAACAGTAGCAAATGGTGCCGAGGCTAAACTAGCTTCAAATTGGGTAACAAGTGATATTGTGGGCTATTTAAAATCAACCAAACTAAGTTTTAGTGAATTAAAGCTTAGTCCTAAAAATCTTGCTGAAATGATTAACATGATTTCAAAAAATATAATTAGTGGAAAAATTGCAAAAGAAATTTTACCTGAACTTATTAAAAAAAATATTTCTCCGAAAAAATTAGTTGAAGAAAAAGGGTTGGCAATGATATCAGATTCTTCAAGTATTTTACCAATAATTGATGAACTTATAAATGAATATTCAAATGAAGTTCAAGCATTTAAAAATGGCAAAACTAAGTTACTTGGTTTTTTTGTTGGTCAACTTATGAAAAGAACAAAAGGTAAAGCTGATCCTAAACTTGCAAATAAACTTCTTATGGAAAAATTAAATAGCTAAAGCTTAAAGAAGCTCTTTTATCGTATTGATCCATTTATTTTTATCATCCGAATTTTCTAATATAATATCTGAGAATTTTCTCTTTTCTTCAAAACTTAATTGGAAATTTATCAATTCATATGCTTCTTTTTCGCTAATTTTATCTCTTGTGATAAGTCTGTTTTTTTGTAGTTCTTTAGGACATTTAACTAACCATATTTCAGTGCAAATATCTTCAAAATTTGCTTCAAACAATAATGGAATAACCAATACTATAGTTTGATTATTTTTGTATTGACTGCATTCTTCTATCATTCTTTCTTTAATTAAGGGGTGAAGTAGTTTTTCAATCCATTCCTTGCTTGGTGAATGTTTAAAAATAATGTTCCTTAACAGTTTTCTGTTTATTTCCCTTTCTGAATTGCTCTTATTATCAATAATTTTATTTCCAAAATAATCTAAAATTTTCTTATATCCATATGTGTTTGGTTTGATTAATTCTCTTGAAAAATGATCAGCATCTAATATTGGTATGTTTTTATGTTTTCTAATGTAATTAGTTATGGTTGTCTTCCCACTTGCAATACCTCCTGTTAAACCAATCCTTCTTTGATTGTTTTTTAATTTTTGAAGAATATCCATATAATTAATAATAATCTAATTACTTTGTTTCTTATGTATTAAAGAGTAGTTAGTATGAATTTAAATACCAAAAAGTTTGAGCCAGGTAGATTCCAATTGGTCGTTTGTTAATGACAGTAAGGTAACACCCAAGGGGTTTCTTTTTGCTGGGATATCTGCTGGTTTAAAAGCTTCTAATAAAAAAGATTTAGCACTAATACTCGCTCCAGAAGGAAGTATTTTTAGTGGGATGTTTACTCAATCAATAGTTCGAGCTTCTTGTGTGGATATTTGTGAGGAAAGGATTAAAACAACTTCAGGTTTTGTAAGAGCAATACTAATTAATTCTGGTCAAGCAAATGCATGTACAGGAAATCTTGGCATTCAACATTTTCAAATTGCTACAGGAAAGATTGCAGAACTTTTAGGAATAAAAGAAGAAGAAGTTTTAATGTGCTCAACTGGTGTAATTGGTGTTCCAATACAAATAAATAGTTTAGTAAAAAATTTACCGAATTTAGTTAGTGATTTAAAGGGTAATAATTTTGCAAATGCAGCAGAAGCAATTTTAACTACTGATTTGACTTTGAAAAAAGTGTCAATAGAGACGATTATTCAAGGTAGAAAAATAAAAATAGCAGGATTTGCAAAAGGTTCAGGAATGATTTACCCCAACATGGCTACAATGCTTGCTTTTCTAACCTGTGATGTGGGTATCCAAAAAGAAGAATGGGACAAAATGATTGCTATTGCGGTTCAAAAATCTTTTAATGCAATATCAGTTGATGGAGAGACAAGCACAAATGATTCTTTTGTTGGAATAAATGCAGGAGAGAAAATTGAAAAAAGATTTTTTCCAATTATCCAACAAGGGATTGATATTGTATGTCAGAAATTGGCAAAAAATATTGCAAGGGATGGAGAGGGAGCAAATTGTTTATTAGAAGTTTTGGTTCGAGGAGCAAAAAATACAGATGATGCAATTATGCTCGCGAAATCTATTTGTAATTCTGCCTTGGTAAAAACTGCGATACATGGTTGTGATCCGAATTGGGGACGAATCATTTCTGCTGCAGGAAATTCTGGAGTTAAATTTAATTTAAATGACGTTGACCTGTATATAGGAAACGCTCAGATTTTGGAAAACGGCAAGTTAAATAAATATGATCCACAAAAAGTCACAGAATATATTAAGTCCAGAATGAAAGGTAGATATTTAGTAGATGATATTGTAAAAATTATAATTAATCTAAATTCTGGCGAATCGAAAGGCACAGCTTGGGGGTGCGATCTTTCTAAAAAATATGTTGAAATAAATAGCGAATATACTACTTAAGTTTAAGTAAATCTAATGGTAGATATTCATTCGTATAAAGAAACAGTATTGTTAAAGTTCCAATGACAGAGCCTATAAAACCTCCAAAAAAATTTACTAATAATCTTGATTGTCTAATTATTGCTTCTTCGTTTTTTCCTTCAAAATTAGGAGAATCAACTACTTTTAAGCGCTGATTGGTTGTTGGTTGTTTAAGTTGTTGGTGTCGGATGAGGGCTTCGAAATCAGGCATGGAATTTGTGAGGCAATTGAACAATAAGCAGACCAGCCCGTCATTCGACGAGGATCTGATCTCCCTAAATCGTCTACAGCTTCAAATACAGCATTGCCAGAGGCTTCTGCTTTATCAAATGCTGAAAGTAATGGTATAAATGTATCAAAAACATACAAACCAAAATTTTCTAGAGCTGCTTTGGCTTGTTGAGCTGCTTTTTGCTGTCTAAAATCAACTTTTACTATTACTACAGCATGGTTAACTTTTAAGTTGCTTAATAAATTAGCTAGTTCAACAGTTAATTCTACAGATCTTGCTTTTGCAGTTGTAGGTAAGATAACTAAATCTGAACCATACGCTAAGTGTTTAAGTTCTTCTTGATCACTGCTAGCCTGGCCATCAGTTATTACAATTTCTGACGATCTTGATGCTTTAGCAGCTGAATTGACGGGGAAAACTGGAAATGGAAGATTGCCTCTTGATGCGTATGCTAACGCAGATCTATTCTTGTCGGCATCGACTATGCAAACTTTTTTACCTTCAGAATGCCAAACACTAGCAAGGTGAATGCTTGTACAGGTCTTGGCCACCCCCCCTTTTTGTCCGCAAACGGTAATGAACAATTTTTTATTTTTATTTCTCTTACTTTGGAGAATAATTTCTTAATGTCAAGAGATATTGATTTTTAATGCTTGAAAACTTATTTTTTGAAATATTTTAAATAAGTTAATGTTTTTAGATAACCTTATAAAGTTCCTTGTTTAAATTGGCTAGTGAAGAAAAGAATTGGATTGGGTACGTGGTCTTGGGGGAATAAGCTTTTCTGGAATTACCAATCTACAAATGACGATGATTTACGTGAGACATATGATGAAGCGTTACGAAGAGGTTTTGATCTAATTGATACTGCAGATTCTTACGGTACTGGTAATCTTCAGGGTAGAAGTGAATTGTTGATAGGAAAATTTTTACTAAATACTCCTTTAGCAAAGAAAAAAAGAATTCAAGTAGCAACCAAACTTGCACCTTATCCCTGGAGAATAGGTAAAAGAGGTTTTAATAAACCTTTTTTGAAAAGTTTAGAAAGACTTAATAACAATTTAGATATAGTGCAATTACATTGGTCTACTGCAAAATACAATCCTTGGCAGGAATTAGGGCTTTTGAATAATCTTTGCGATTTAAAAGATGAAGGCTTTGATTTTCAAATAGGCTTATCAAATATAGGCCCTAAAAGATTGATGAAATTAATTAATTTCTTAGCAAAAAGAGATCAGAGCTTAAAGAGTGTTCAGATACAGTTTTCTTTGCTCGCTCCCGATTTAGGAAAACAATATCAGGTAAAAAAAATTTGCGACGAAAATAATATTGATTTCTTTGCTTATAGTCCTTTGTCCTTTGGAATACTTTGTATTGATCCAGATAAAGAAGAGAATAAAGAAAAAAGTTTTATTCGCAATGCATTATTTGAAAACTATAAAAAACCAACATATGAATTACGGAGGTGTTTAAAAAGAATTGCAAATCAAAGATCAGTTTCCCAAGCGCAAGTAGCAATTAATTGGTGTTGTTATCAAGGAGCTATTCCGCTCGTTGGAATGCGAAAAAAATCTCAAGTTATAGATGTATCGAATGTATTCAAGTGGAATTTAAATAAAAGCGAATTTAAAGTACTTCAGGAATTCTCAAAAAAATGTTTAAAAAAAATGCCTAAAAATCCTTTTTCAAGCATTTAATTAAATTTTTAGCTAGATATTTTCTTATTTTTTTTTATTTGACAACCACTATTCCATAGTTCATTTGGAAATTTTTCGCCAGTGAATCTAATAACTTTTGGTTTGAGATTTATTATCAAGTCATTCAGTTTTTTATTAGATTCCATTTTGCAAGATTCGATATTTTTAATAAGATAAATTAATTTAAAACTTATCTTCTCAGTATTTATACTTATAAAATTAAAAAAATTCTTTTTAATACAAGCATTTGCAGCAATATTTACACACTAATAAATTATCTATTACAACTTCTTAGTTATTTTAAAAAAGTGGAGTCCTTCCAGACTCCTTGTATCATTTGGTTGATAAGGCTGATATAACCCCATCTCCTTTATGATCAAGCAGCAACTGGTGCTGTTTGACGGGAGAAACTAACGATTTTGTTAGCATTTGTGTTTTTGCTCTAACCGAGCCGGCTTCAGTTACCTTCCTTATGCCCCGTCGAAACCATTGCAACCCCAAATAGTGGAGTTGAGCGGAATCGAACCGCTGTCCGAAACATCGGTTGAGATCACCTAGTCCAATTGGACATTTATATTCTGACAGGCAAAATGGTTATTGAATAGTTTTTTTATTAAGTTTTATCGTATATGAATGTAGTGGCATCATCTCCGGAGGGACTAGAGAAATCTTTAGCAGAAGAAATTTCAAATTTAGGCGGCTTTAATATTAATACTTATAAAAGATTTATTAATTTTGAATGTGATTTTGAAACTTTTTATAGAGTTCATTTCTATTCCAGATTAGCTTTTCGTTTTTATAGAAAAATTGCAAGTTTTAATTGCTATGACAAGCGATCTTTATATGCGGGGGTTAGAGATTCATTTGACTGGTTAAATTGGTTGCACTTTGATAAAACGTTCAATGTTCAAGTAACTGGGAGAACATCTTCTTTAAGTCATTCTCATTTCACTGCTCTTGAAGTAAAAAATTCTATAACTGATTTGCAACAGGCAGTTTGGAATAAAAGATCAAATATTTCTCTAGATAATCCTGATTTTATAATTCATCTGCATTTAAATAATAATAAAGCAATTCTCAGTCTTCAAAGCAGCTTAGAAAGCTTGCACAAAAGAGGCTATAGACCCGCAATTGGAAATGCGCCATTAAAAGAAAATTTAGCTTCTGGATTGATAAATATGACTCAATGGAATGGCCAAGTTCCATTAATAGATTTTATGTGTGGCTCGGGAACTTTTTTAATTGAGGCAGTCAACCAATTCCTTCGAGTTCCCATAAATATTGATCAAGTATATCTTTTTGAGAATTGGTTGGACTTTAGGAAAGATATTTATCTTAATGAAAAAAATAAGGCAAAAAATAAAATTATAAATTATGAAAAATTACCAACAATAATAGGGTGTGAAATTAATAAAAAGGTTTTTGAGCAGGCGAATGTAAACATATCATTAGCTGGACTCGAAAATTATATTGAGCTTATAAATAATGATTTTTTAGCACTCCAATTAAGTTGCACACCGGGGATGATCATATGTAATCCTCCATACGGCAAAAAACTAGGGGACGAAAATGAATTGATTTGTTTATATGAACAAATGGGAATCTTCCTAAAGAATAATTTTTCAGGTTGGGAATTTTGGCTGCTAAGTGGAAATCCAAAACTAACACAATATTTGAAAATGAAATCTTCATTGAAAATTCCTGTTAGTAATGGGGGGATAGATTGTAGATGGATAAAGTATTTAATTAGGTAATTTATTTTTTGCCTAAAACGGCCTTTGTTGTCTTGCCTAATCCCTCTAATGTTTGAGGAAGATATGGTCCTTTGGCTAATTTTCCTCCAAGCTTCAAACTTAAGCCTGCAAGAAATAAATCGATAAATATTATTAGTAATAAATTATATTCAATATTCCAGTTATTATATTTCGCTAGAAAAAGATAAAAAATAATATGGATGCAAATTAGTACTAATAATAATAATGTGCTGCCAATTGCCAAAAATATTCCACCACTAATTAATCTTCTTTTTTCTCTATCTACTTCTTGAAGAGCTATTCTGACATGCAAATCCATCACCGAACTTGCGATGGCTGAAATTCTGGAAGCTGTATTTGCAAAGTTTTTATTTTTTGGTTTTTCCATATTATTTTCTGCCACTGTTTAGGAGACTTCCTATTAGTAAACCAATACCAGCTGCAATAGCAATAGATAATAGTGGTTTTTTTCTTATTGGACTTTCAATTTTTGGTCTAAGTGTATTGTTAAGCTCTTCTAATAATTCTTCTAATTGACTTTCAATAGGCTCAATTTTTTCTGATATTTCCCAATTGTTTTCTCTTATTGAATCTATGATTTCAAATAGTTGGCTTTTTATTCCAATTGCTGAGGTTCCACTATGGCTAGCTATTACTTCAACTAAATCATCAATACTCCCTTTTGTGGCTTCAAGGGTTTGTTGTGCAATATTAGGCCATTTTTCTTTTATTAGAGGTATCAAACTGTCAATTTTTTCAAGTAACCATTTTTCTAAGATAACTTCTTTTTCAGGAAGATCAGATTTATTTTCTTTTTCTTCTACATCTTTGGGAGGATGGTAAGTCTCCATTATTAAAACGTATTTATTTTAAGATTAGACCTTATTTTCTTAATTTGGAACCCTTGTCTAAAGAATTGTGCGATTTATATAAAATAAAAACATATAAATGTTTATTTACATTTTATTTATCTACTCTGTTCTGTAATAAGGTTTTGTTAAGCTATTACTGAATTTATTAAATGAGTTTAAATTTCATCATGGATATTACATTTTCATCATTAATTTTTGCATCTCGCACAATCCCTACAGATTTTGGATTAGTAGCTGCAGCTATCGCTGGAGCTGGAAGTTTGCTATTCATTGCTTTAAGATTTGTTCCTGATGCAAGTAATTAAATAACAGGAAACATCTCTTAGAAAATATATCTGTACTCAACTTTGTTTTGAAAATAGATTCGATTTATTTATCAACTAGATAATGAATAAATGGGTTTTGCTTGAACATAAAGTTTATTCTGCTATAGCTATAGATATTCATTATGATTTTCTTGTTGAAAATGGGATAGATTGTTTAACTTGGAAATTTTTAAAACTACCTTTATTAAATCAAGATTCTATAGAAATTTCTAAGCAGCCAAATCATAGACTTTTATGGCTATCCAGGATAGAACATGAACTTTCTGATAATAGAGGGTTTGTAAAAAGAATTGATCATGGAATATTTAAAAACGTTTCTGATAAATTGGACTCTAAAAATTATCGATTTATTTTGGATGGTGAACTTCTTTCTGGTTTGTTAGAAATTTCGGGTAATTCTTGTAGATTGAGCAAAAATTATTAATATTCATTTATAAATAAACTTAATATTTCTATTGAGAATTTTTGCAAATTAGTTATTCTTATTTAGCTATTGAGACTTTAGATTGGTATATATCAATCAGGTCGAGTTTGAAAATTTTAAATCTTTTGGGGGAAATGTATGTATTCCTCTTGAAGAAGGTTTCACGGTGGTTACGGGCCCTAACGGTTCTGGGAAAAGTAATATTTTAGATGGAATTTTATTTTGTTTAGGTCTAGCTAATAGTAGAGGGATGAGGGCTGAAAGATTACCAGATCTAATAAATAACTCCAAAGTTAAAGAGGGTAAGTCATCAGAAACATCTGTATCAGTAAAATTTAATATTCAAGATTGGTCTCCCAGAGAGGACCTACCGCCTTTGGAACTAGAAGAAGAAGAAATTGCCCTTAATAAAGGTCAAAAAGAATGGGTAGTTTCTAGAAAATTAAGGCTTATGCCAGGTGGTTCTTATGCTTCTACTTATACTTCTGATGGCAAACAATGTACCTTGCAACAAATACAAAAAATATTGAGAGATATTAGTGTTGATCCTGAGGGCAGTAATGTTGTTATGCAGGGCGATGTAACAAGAATAGTATCAATGAATAATAAGGAAAGGAGAAATCTTATTGATGAATTAGCAGGAGTCGCACTTTTTGATACAAGAATAGAACAAACTAACGCAAAATTAAATGATGTTTTTGAAAGACAAGAAAGATGTGAAATTTTAGAAAATGAATTGCAATCCAGTCAAAATAAGCTTGAAAAAGAATGTGAAAAAGCAAAGCGATATAAAGAGTTAAAGGCAAAACTATTACAAATAACGGAATTAGAGAAAGTTCTTATTTTTGAAAAACAAGTTAAACATGTTGAATTTATAGAAAAAAAAGAAAGTGAAATTGAAAAAAATAAAATTTTATTTAATAAACAAAAAGAATCTATTAGTAAAGAAATATCAGTCTTAGAAGATGCTTTGAAAATACTTGTTGATGAGCTTAAGGAGAAAGGGGAGGATAAATTGATTAAAGTGAATTCTGATATTGGAAGTATTAATTCTAGCTTGAGAGAACTTGATAGGATATCAAGTCTTAATAAAGAAGAAGGTATTAAATTACAAAAACAGAGAGATGAAATTGCAATTTCTAAAAGGAATATTGAGTCAGAAAAGATAAGACAAGAAAATTTTGATGATAATTTTTTAAATCAATTGAACTTGCAAATTGATGATCTCACTTTAAAACACAAACTATCCAGAAAAAAACTTTCTGATGCGGCTGGAGAATCAGGAGAATTCTCAAAACAAAGTATCAAATTAAATGCTGAGCTTGAAAGTATAAAAAATCAAATTAATCCTTTGGAAATAAAAAAAAGGAAAATTGAAGAAGAAATTATTCAAAATAATATACAAAAAGATGAGATATTGTCACAGATCGAATCCTTAGACTTAGAAAAGCAGAAACTTTTTCAGGGAAATCAAATTAAAAAAGAGGCATCCGATACAAAGAATAAAAACTTGGCAAGTAATAGCGTAGAAATTAATTCTTTAAATAATGAAATTGATTTATTAATTAAAACTAAATCAAGGCTAAATAATGAGCAATTAAAGCTTGAAAAGGATTTATCTAGATTCGAAAGCAGGAAGGAAGCTTTAAACGAATCTAGAGGTTCATATGCCCTCAGAATTCTCTTAGAAGCAGGGTTAGAGGGTATACATGGTTATGTAGCTCAACTTGGAGAAGTCAGTGAGAAAAATAGATATGCATTAGAAATTGCTGCTGGAAATAGGTTAGGACAAATTGTTGTTGATAATGATCATATTGCTGCTAAAGCAATTGAAATTCTTAAAAAGAAGAAAGCGGGAAGATTAACTTTTTTACCTTTAAATAGAATTAAAAGTCAAAAAAAGAATTATGCAATTTCAAGATTTGAAAGTAACAGGGAGAATGGATATATTGATAAAGCTATTAATCTAATTACTTTTGATGAAGTCTATTCAGATGTTTTTCGATATGTTTTTGGAGATACTTTGGTTTTTTCAGACTTGTCCTCAGCTAGGTTATCTACGCAAAAAAATAGGTTGGTTACCTTAAGTGGTGAATTATTAGAAGCAAGTGGAGCTATTACAGGAGGTAGTAAGTTAAATAAAGATTTGGCTTATAGGTTTGGAATTAATAATGATATTGATGATTCCAGTCCTATAAAAGAAAGATTATTAGTTATCGAAGAAGCTTTAAAAGAGTCAAATAATGATTTGATAATAAAAAATAATAGACTTAGTAAATTAAATTCTAATCGCAGTCAAATTATTGAGGATTGTGCTTCATTTAATAAAGAAATTGAAGTAACTCAAGATTCTCTTAAAGTTGTCTTGCAAAGAATTGAGGATTGTAAATCGAGATTAAATAAACTTGATACTGCTAATAACTTATTAGTTAATGAGTTAGGTCAATTAAAAAATGAATTGAAGCCTTATCACGATAAGTTTAATCAACTACAAACCATTCAAAAAGCAAACTATGAAAAAAATCAAAAATCATCATTAATAGCTTTTAATGACGATTTTAATAATCTTGATAAAAAACTTGAATTACTTAATAAGGAGAGAAATATATTACTAGATAAAAAGAATCAATTTGCTTTAGATAAAGAGCGTATCAATAATTCATTAAAACTTACTCTACTGCAAGAAAAAAACTTGCAGGAATCTATTAAACAACTTGCAATTGCTCATGGTGAATGGATAGAAAAAAGAGATGAATTTAAAAAAGAGCTTTTAGATCTAGATAATCAAAAAAATTCTCTAGAGAGGGATTTAGGTTTATTGAGAAGGAAAAGAGATGAATTAAACTCTTCAATTTCAAATAAAAGGCAAGAATATAATAACTATCTGTTGAAGCTTGAATATCTTGAAAGGGATATGCATTCTCTTAAAGAAGAGATGAGGAGCGAGAAAATAAAATTAGAAAATTATAAAAAAGACCTACCTGATCCCTCCCCGCATTTTGGAGAATATGAAGGGAAGAGTCTTGAATCATTGCAATCAGAAATCTCGATCATAAATGCAAAATTACAAAGCTTAGAACCTGTTAATATGTTAGCCCTTGATGAATTAGAAGAATTAATTGAGAGGTTAAATGGTTTGCGAGAAAAATTAGAAATTCTATCTAATGAAAGATCTGAATTATTGCTGAGAATAGAAACTGTATCAACTATGCGTCAAGAGGCTTTTATGCAAGCCTTTATAGAAGTTGATAAACATTTCAGAGAAATTTTTGCAAATTTATCTGAAGGAGATGGATTTCTCCAACTTGAAAATCCTAATTCTCCTTTAGAAGGAGGATTAACTTTAGTGGCTCATCCTAAGGGAAAAAATGTCAGAAGATTAGCCTCTATGTCAGGTGGTGAAAAATCATTAACTGCTTTAAGTTTTTTATTTGCTTTGCAAAAATATAAACCTTCACCTTTTTATGCATTAGATGAGGTTGATAGTTTCTTAGATGGTATAAATGTTGAAAGATTATCAAAATTAATATCAAATCAGTCATCAAATGCTCAATTTATAGTCGTAAGTCATAGAAGGCCTATGATTAGTGCTTCTGAACGAACAATTGGAGTTGCGCAAGCAAGAGGTGCTAATACTCAAGTTCTTGGGTTACCAAATGCTGCATAAACACACTTTTTTAAATTTATACGTCAGAATGATAAAAAGAAATTAATGAGTTTGTCTAACACATCTGCTAATAAGAACCTTCCTAACTCCGTTCCAAGCGAACGTTTATGGTTAAGGTCAGAATTAATGGGTACACAAGTTATAACTACTGATACTGGGAGGCGGCTTGGCGTAGTTGGTGAAGTTGTTGTTGATATAGATAGAAGAGAGGTTGTCGCTTTGGGACTGAGAGATAATCCACTAACAAGATTTTTACCAGGCTTGCCAAAATGGATGCCTTTGGAAAGTATAAAGCAAGTTGGGGATGTTATATTAGTCGACTCGCTTGATTCTTTGAGTGAAAGCTTTTCTCCAGAAAGATTTGCGAAAGTAATTAATTGTCAAGTGATTACAGAATCTGGACAACTTTTAGGAAGAGTTCTAGGTTTTTCTTTTGATATTGAGACTGGGGATTTGATATCTCTTGTTATGGGTGCTGTTGGTGTTCCGCTTTTAGGTGAAGGAGTTTTAAGTACTTGGGAAATACCTGTTGAGGAAATCGTCAGTAGTGGTACCGATAGGATTATTGTTTATGAAGGTGCTGAAGAGAAATTAAAGCAACTAAGTAGTGGACTACTTGAGAAACTTGGAGTCGGGGGTTCTTCATGGGATGAAAGGGCAGCAAATGGATACTCAGCTAATCTTGTACCTGTTGAGAATCAGTTACTTTCAGGTTCTGAATCAGAACAGCAAAACAATTTGGTCGAACAATATGAAAAAGTTGTTGAACAAGATGATTATGAAGATGATTATGAAGATGAATATGAAGATGAACTTGAATATGTTGAAATAAAGGATTCTTCAGATGAAATTAATAACAAAAAAAAGCTTTACATGGATAATGATTTTTCCGATCAGATCGGGAATCAAAATAGTGTGAATCAAATAGATGAAAAAAACAATATTGACTTCAAGCAAAAGAAACAATCAACTACTAATTTAGCTTCGAAAAGACCAATTCAAAATGCAACTGAAACTTTAGATATAGAACCACTAGATGAACAAAATTTAGTTCAAGATAAAATAAATTCAGACAAGTTTGAAATTGATGATCCTTGGTGAGTGTTAAAGTTTTTTTATTGAATTAACAATTATAGAAGTAAGTTTTTTCGCAGCACCTTTTCCCCCTCTTTCTTTTTGTAAATTATCCCTAATACTTTTTAAGTGATCTCTATTCTTAATAAGAAATAATACTTCTCTCGCAATTTTTCTTGGCGTAATATTACCTATCATTTCAGGAACAATCATTCTTTTAGCTTTAATATTTGGCCAAGAAAAAAACTTCTTTTTTTTAAAATAAAAATTTTTAATTATAAAAGTTAGGCATCTATTTATAAATGAAATCTTACCAATTACTCCAAAAATACCATCCCAGGCATTCATTATATTTAAATGTTGAGTTGGTAGAACAACTAACATTGGAAGAGTAATTGCTGCTAATTCTGCAGTATTTGCTCCTACAGTTGTAATTGCAAGATCACATTCTTTTAATATTTCATAGCAAGGATGTTTCTTGATTAGATAAATCTTTGTATTTTTTGATGTCTCAATTACATAATCAAAATAAGTGTCTTTGAAGTTTTTAATTGTTTTGATTTTTGATTTGTAATATTTAGCAATTGGATTTTTGTTGCTTTGAAAAAATAAATATTCACTTTTATTAGTAGTTGGTGCAATGGGAATTATAAAATTTATATTTTGATTTTTTTCGGCAATTTGATCTGCAACTTCTAAGAAGAACGGAATTCCAACAGAAAGCTTTGCTTTCTTAGAACCAGGCAATAACGCAATGTAGTGTTTTTCTTTATTTCTAAATGTTATTTCGTTATTAAGTTTGATATCTGCCATCAAATCGCCGATGACTTCGCATTTATGTTTATATCTTTTAGGTATTAACTCTTTTACTTTTACATTCATAGCAGCAATTTCGTTGGTCCATTTAGGCCATCGCGAAATCCATTCAGCATACGTGATGTTTATATACCCTAATCTTTTAGCTAGTAAAATGCTCCAAAACTGGTCTCCCCCAAGGAAAATAACTATTCCTTTTTTTGGCCAATGAGCAAAAGAAAATGGGTTTATTAATAATTTCCAAAAACAATTTGATTTTGTAATTAAGTCGAATTTGTTCCATGAATTTGCAACTGTGTATTCTTTACCAGTTGCATTTGGGCAAGGAACCAGGATTAACCTAAGAATGAAATCTAGTTTATCGTTATCACATAAGGATTTATTTATTTTGCCAAGCTCTTCTACTACAGGTCTTACCCATGTAGTTAATTCGCCAGGACCATTAGAAACTATAACTACTGCAAGTGATTTTTTTTTCATTGCAGTTACACCAGAATACATGAAATGCGGACGGCGAGACTTGAACTCGCAAGGCCTAAGCCACACGCTCCTTAGACGTGCGCGTCTACCAATTCCGCCACGTCCGCAAAGGGTTTTTGGCAACAGGCGGCTGTCTAAACCTTAAAAATATCATACATTATTGATTGAAATAAGGATGTAGTTCCAAGAGAGATTTTGTGAATCTTATGAATTATTTTTCTATTGCATAAAACAAATATTTATACATATATAACGTTCTAGGTTGTATTGTAAAAAATGTCCTCTGATTACTAAAAAAATTTTGTTGATTATTTTGGCAAAGAATTTTTTAATTTAAGTCATTTTCATTTCTTCAATTTAATTTTCATAATGGTTGAAAAAGTTTTAATTGCTAATCGTGGAGAAATAGCTTTACGAATTGTCAGAAGTTGTAGAGAACTAGGTATTGCGACAGTAGCAGTCTTTAGCACAGTAGATAAAAAAGCATTGCACGTACAGCTTGCTGATGAAGCTGTTTGTGTTGGGGACTCGTTAAGTAATAAGAGTTATTTAAATATTCCTAACATACTTGCAGCTGCTACATCTAGAGGAGTTGATGCAATTCATCCGGGTTATGGATTTCTTGCTGAAAATGATAAATTTGCTGAGATGTGTAACGATCACGGCATTGTTTTTATAGGTCCATCTCCTAAAGCTATTAGATCTATGGGAGATAAATCTACAGCTAAAGAAACTATGGAAGCGGTAGGGGTTCCAACTGTACCTGGAAGTAAAGGCTTGTTATCAAATGTTGATGAGGCTTATAAATTAGCAGATGATATTGGCTATCCGGTAATTATTAAGGCGACTGCTGGAGGAGGTGGACGAGGTATGAGGTTAGTTGAAAACGCTGAGAATCTAGAAAAAATGTTTAAAGCAGCTCAAGGTGAAGCAGAAGCAGCTTTTGGTAATGATGGACTCTATATGGAGAAATTTATAAATAAGCCCAGACATGTAGAAATTCAAATTTTGGCAGATAGGTCAGGTAATGTTGTTCATTTAGGAGAGAGAGATTGTTCAGTTCAAAGAAGGCATCAGAAGTTATTGGAGGAGTCTCCAAGTCCTGCAATTAATACTAAATTAAGAAAAAAAATGGGAAATGCAGCCATTGCCGCTGCAAAAAGTATTGGTTACGAAGGAGCTGGAACAGTTGAATTTTTAGTTGACGATAATGATAACTTTTATTTCATGGAAATGAATACTAGGATTCAAGTTGAACATCCCGTTACAGAGATGGTTACAGGGGTTGACTTAATCGCTGAGCAAATTAAAATCGCAAGCGGTTCTAACTTGGAATTTAATCAAGATGATATTCATTTAAATGGTCATGCTATTGAATGTAGAATCAATGCCGAAGATCCCTCTCATAATTTCCGGCCATCACCTGGGAAAATAACTGGTTGGCTTCCTCCTGGTGGCCCTGGAGTAAGGGTGGATAGTCATGTTTATACCGGTTACGAAATACCTCCATTCTATGACTCATTAATTGGTAAATTAATAGTCTGGGGCAAAGATCGTAATACTGCAATTAAACGAATGAATAGGGCTTTAAATGAATGTGCAGTAACAGGAATTCCTACTACAATTAATTTTCATTTAACTTTATTGAATAAAACTAAATTTAAGGAAGGTAAGATACATACGAAATATGTAGAAGAAGAATTATTACCAAATTACTGAGGAATTATTAAATAATCTCTATGTAATATGTGTATGCATTGCAAGTTTTATAAGACCTTGTTGACCAACTAATATCTCTCTTACAAAACTAATAATTCCAATCCAAATTACTGGTCCTACGTCAACTCCTCCTATAGGGGGAATAAATTTTTTTGTTACTTTTAGAATATAGCTAGATGGTATGGAAATGAATAGCCACAAACCTTTATTTAATTCAATTTTTGGGTACCAGGTAAGTATTAATCTTATAAGAAAAACTAGAGTTAGATATGAAAGAGAAATTCCTAAACAAAAATCTAAAATTTGGAGAGGGTTTTCTAGCAAGGAAATCACAATTATTTAATTCATCTTAATAAATAACCCATTGAATCGTATTTAATTCGTATTATAAATTGAGAATTAAGTATTTAAAAAGTGTTTCACATCTCAAATTTATTACTAGCCGCAGATTTTTCTGCTGAAGTTGCAAATAATTCCGCAGTTGGAATGATAGGTAGTTTTATTGCAGCTGCCTTACTTATCGTAATTCCAGCCACTGCATTTTTGATTTTTGTAAGCCAGAAAGATTCACTTGATCGTACTTCTGCTGGAAGACGCTAGTTTTTGTAGAAGTTTTAAGTACACTATATATAGAGGGATATAAATAACCCTTTAAAAAATAGATTTTGGAGAAAGAATGTGGTCAATGCTAGTCTCAATTGGGCCAGTATTGTTGGTATAGTTCTCGCGGTATGTGGAGGAGGCCTTTATTTCTTGCGGTCTTTTAAGCCTGCCTTAGCAAGAGATTATGATGTTTTCTTCGCAGCAATTGGACTTTTATGCGGAGGAATATTATTTTTTCAAGGTTGGAGGTTAGATCCCATACTTCAGTTTGGTCAGTTTTTATTAGCAGGAACTACAGTTTTTTTTGCATATGAAAGTGTGCGATTGAGGGGGGTCGCTACTGATCAAGCTAGAAGGTCATCTTATTTTGATGATGATCCTATTTCTGATGTTCCCAGAAATTCTAGAGGACGATTTAATGATGATTACGATAGGTTTGAAGATTCTGTAAGACCATCTAGAAGATTTAAACCACAGGAAGATGAATTCGAAGAAGAATATAACGAGGGGAGATCTCGTAGGAGAAATGTGTCGAGGGCTATACCCTCTGCTGCAGCAAGTAGAGGCAGGTCATCTACAAGGGAAATAAGTCAGTTTGAAAATGACGAACCTGTAAGAAGGAGAAGACAAACTTCTGAAAATAGAAATAGTAAACAACCAGAAACAAATAACTTTGGTGAGAGACGAAATTTAGCTCGAGATGAAGTTAAAACAGGTTCAAGACCCAGAATGAATCGCACAGTTTCTAGACAAGATAATATCTCCGCCCCTAGTGATTCTTCTCCATTAAGAAAGAAACCTACTAGATCTACTATTAGGCAGCAAACTTCAACAGTTCAAGTAGAAGATGCTTCATTTAAAGATTCTAGTCAAGCCAAAAAAACACGTGAGACTCGTAGAGTAAGCTCTCCAGCTAGATCAACTTCAAAAAATCAAAATAGTAGATATAACGTTGGAACAAACAAAAAGAAACCTAGAGATAACAGTTCTAGATTTGATGATTAATTATAAGATTCCTGCCCATTTTAAAAACGATTGTTTACTGAATAATTCAATCATTATTATTGCAAGGAAACCAATCATTGCAAATCTTCCATTAGTTATTTCAGAATAAGTACTCCATCCAAATTTATATTCATCTTTAATTTCTATAGATTTTTCATCTAATTTATTGTCTTCAATTTGTTCATTGATGTAATTTGTATCTTTCTGCTGTTCTATTAAACTCTCATTCTCTAAATTAGTGGCTTCTGAGTTAGTTTGTTCTTCTTTAGAATTCATTTTTTTTGTTAATCCTTAAAATTATACTTATCAGAAGTCAATAATTTCCAGTCTCCCTGTCCATTTAATTCTAAAATATTCTCGTGAAAATCTTTTAAGCTAGGCCTATGTCCAACACTTATAAGAGAAAGTTCTCGTTCCTTTAGTAAACTATATAGTTTTTTTTCAGTGTTAATATCTAAAGCACTTGTTGCTTCATCAAGAACTGCAAATCTTGGAGAATTTAGTAAGAGTCTTGCAAAAGCTAATCTTTGTTGCTCGCCTAGGGAAAGAATTCGTGGCCAATCTTGTTTGATATCAAGATTAGGATACCGATCTAATAAGGTTTTTAAATTTACTTCATGCAGTACGGAAGTAAGATGTTCATCACTAAATTTCTTGACTTCTGTGGGATAACATAATTGTTCTCTTAAAGAACCAAGTAACATATATGGTTTTTGAGGTATGAATAATAATTCCCCAATTTTTGGTTTTTTAATTACTCCCTGATCTGGTTCCCATAAACCACTAATCATTCTTAGTAAAGATGTTTTCCCGCACCCAGATGGTCCTACAACCAGAAGTGATTGATTATTATCTATGCTCAAATTTAAGTTCTTAATTATTGTTTTATTTGATCCTGGTGGACAAAGGTCAGCATTATTAATAAGAATTGAGGGATAATCTGAAACAACGTTTTGATTGCTTGTTGGGTTGGTTTGACTTATGGATTCAACTTTTGATTGGAATCCTTCTAATCTGCCAATACCAGCGGTAAATTTTGCAAGTTCTTCGATTTGATTAACAATGAAAAATAACGAACCTTCAACCATTCCAAATGCAAAACTTGCCTGAATAAAGCGCCCATAATCAATATCACCTTTAAAGTAAGGGATTGCCATTATTAAATATGGAAAGAAATTTCCAGCATAATTAATGGATCTTCTCATGACGTCTATTATTACTCTCCATATAATCAGTAAATTAAAGTTTTTCACAACTTCACCTAAGCGTCTTTCAGTTTCACTTCGTTCAGGATTCTCACCAGAGTAAAAGGCTATTGATTCAGCATTATCTCGAATATGTACTAAGCCATATCGAAAATCTGCTTCATATCTGAGTTGATCAAAGTCAATCTTTACAAGATTTTTTCCAGCAATTAAAAGGATAGACGTTGCAAATGCAGCGTAACCAAATAAAGAAAAAGTAAGTGTTGTGCTAATACTCCATAAAATAAGAATATTAAGTGAGAATGTTAGTAGGGCATCAAAAATACCTAATGTGAAAGAGAGACTTTGCCCGGTAAAAGCTCGGGTATCATCTGTGATTCTTTGATCAGGATTATCTACATCGGTTTGTTCTTCATCATTGGGATTTAACTGGTAATAAGCTTTATTTGTCATATAATCTTTGACTAAACTTTTTGAAAGCCATTCTCTCCAAATTATTCCCAACTTATATGTAAAAAATATTTGGGAAACCCGTATTGGAAGAGCTACAGCGAAACAACACGCGTAAATCCCCAATATCCTATAAAAACCATCTTCTTGTTTTTCTACTAAAGCATTTGTTAAATCTCTTGCAATGAATCCAATACCTGCGTTTATTCCGTTTACAGCTAAAAGCATTAATACAATTATCGCAAGGAATAACCAATGTAACCATCTACGGTTTTTTAATTGACGTCTTAAGCTAAAAAAGCTCCCTGATCCAATTAGAAATAAGGCAGAGAAAAGCAATCCCCAACTACCAGCCCAGATTGAATTGACGGTACTTACTACACCTCCGAAATACTTTTCAAGAAAAATTGGTTGAAAGCTTTCAAAAAAACTGATTATTCCTGTAAGACCAACAAGTACTACTCCACCAACACAAAATAAAAGAGAAATCAAAAGCCATATGAATTGGAATCCATTACATTGATCTATTGGAAGAAAAAACGGCTGAGATAGCTTCCTTAGTTTTTGTAATTGGTACAATATCTTTGATTTATTATTAACTGTTGTATTCATTACTCGGCAAGTTTTATAAGGAAAATTATAACTTTTAGCAGTCTATTGACCAAAGCCAATAAATGAAAGTGCCCAGTCAGGTAAATTTAAGTAATTCAAGACTGTTGTATCAAATCTATGAACTTTTGAAAAAGATTTATCTAGTACCCACCATAAAAGAAAAGGTAGATTAAATAAAATTTGTAATTGCCATTTATAAGTTAAAACTCTCCAAACTTTTACTAACTTAGTTTTGAGTGAATCGTCTAGTTCTTCCCAATTTTTTTTTATTAATTTGAATAAATTTTTTGATTCTGTATTTAAGTAATCTGGTGTATTCATTGTGTTTTTTCTTTATTTATAACCCATAAAGATTTCTTTCGAGAGTTTTAACCTGGGGGCCAATTCATTTTTCTTCCTGATAAAAAATGAATATGTAAATGAAAAACTGTTTGTCCCGATTCTGCTCCAGTATTGATTACTGTTCTCCAATTATTTAAATTTTTTGATTTAGCTATTTTGCTACCAACAAAAAGTAAATGCCCTAATAAATTTGCATCTTCTTCAATACAATCTAATAAACTAATAATTGGCTTTTTTGGAATCACTAAAAAATGCACTGGAGCTTGCGCTTGGATATCATTAAACGCAATACAAAACTCATCTTCATAAAGCTTATCGCAGGGTATTTCTTCATTAATTATTTTTTGAAATATTGTAGTTTCCGTCATTAGATTAATTAATAGAAATTACGTCTTTTTCGTTAAACCCTTCCTTCATAAGTTCTTTGTTCAAATCATCTTTTGATGTAACTCTATCAACAAATAATATTCCGTTTAAGTGATCCATTTCGTGTTGAATACACCTTGCAAGAAGTCCATCTGCTTTCATTTTACGTGGTCTTCCCATTTCATCTCTAAATTTTAATTTTATAGTTGATGGTCTTACTACATTCAAATAGACCCCAGGTATACTCAAGCAGCCTTCTTCGTATGAATTAAGGGTTGTTCCAAAGTCTGTAATTTCTGGATTGATTAATATTAGAGGTTCTGCTGCTGAGTCTTCAAAATTTACATCTATGACAAGAAGCTCTTTGTTGATACCAATTTGAGGTGCTGCCAGTCCAATTCCTTTAGCTGCATACATGCTTTGAAGCATTTCTCTAGCAAGTTTTCTAATTGATTCGTCAACTTTAGTTATTCTTTTGGAATTTTGTCTTAATACTTCATCACCAAGTTTATAAATGTCTAGAGATGGCTTACCTGTTTGCTCTTTTGCAATTTTTTCTGAACTCCCATTTGTTCTTGACTTTTTTGCAAGTTGTGAAAAATGGTTTGCCACGTTAAAAAAAGTTTTTAATTAAGAGTTTAGCTATAAAAATACTAGCACTTTAAATTACTTTCTTTATAGTTTTTTGAAATGAGTAATGATCATAAGTTAAAAGTTAGGCAAACTGAATCTAAAAAAAAAGCTTTTAAGGAATTAACTATAATTAGGGATACAATTTTTTGGATTGATGTTGTTGGTGAAGGTCAGAATGAGAATGCCATTTTTGCAAGACCATTTAATGACAAAACAGCTTTTCCTCAGAAATTAACAAGTAAAAAATTTAATATTAAAAATAATTTTCATGGATATGGTGGTAAATCGTATAAGTGTATAAATATTAAAAATAATTTTTATTTAATATGGATTGATCAGATTACCAAGGCAGTATGGTTTCAAATTCTTAAAGAGGCAGCCTTAAATTATAAAAGTCAAAGTAAATATCTTGATTCAGTTCAAGAACCTAGACAATTATCTAAATCAATTGATGGAAATTTCGATTCTTCATTTGTTATATCTGCAAAAAATTTTTTGTATGGTCTTTGCGAAATTAATGATAGAGATTATTTATTTTCTTTAAACTTAAAAAAAACTAAACAAGATATACACCGAATAAAAAAATTTAAAAATTTTGCTGGCGAATTATCTTCTAATACTTCTGCTAACCTACTTTCTTGGATAGAGTGGGATTCCCCCTTCATGCCTTGGGAGAAAAATGATCTGTTTCTTGCTCAAATAGATTTGGCTGGTGAGATACAAAAAATAAAAAAATTCTCAAATAAGCTGATAAATTCCAAAAAAAAAGTTTCTTTTTTTCAACCCTATTGGATAAGTGAGAAAATTTTAGTATGTTCTGAAGATAGTTCTGGATGGTGGAACTTATTGTTTTTAGATGTTAGTGAAATTGAGAATATTCGAATTAAGAAAAGAGTAGAGAGAAATTTGACTGAATATGGAGTACCACAATGGGTCTCCGGAATAACATTTTTTTCAGGGACTAAAAAAAATTTATTTTGCCTAGCACAAAAAGAAAATAATTTAATAGTTGAGCAATATAAAGATCTTGAATTCGTTAAAGAATTTTCTACTCCTTTTACCTCAATAAGTGATTTCAGTGTTTTTCGGGAAAAAGTTCTTTTGAAAGGTTATGGATCTGATTTTTTGGGAATTGTATTTGAAATTGATTTGAAAGAAAAAGTTTTATCAAATTTTTCTGAGCATATATTTATTGATCATATAAAAGATTGTTCAAAACCTGAGCCATTTTGGTTTAAAGGTTTTGAAGATCAATCTACTCATTCTTTTCTTTATAGGCCGCTGGTTGAAAATTTCAAAAAGCCACCGCTCCTTGTTAGAGCACATAGCGGACCAACTTCATGTTTTGATGGATCATATAATTCTGAAGTTCAATATTGGACGTCGAAGGGATTCTTTGTTTCTGAAGTTAATTATGGAGGATCATCAGGATATGGCAAAGTATATAGAGAGAGGTTGAATAATAAGTGGGGGATTGTTGATTCTTATGATTGCAAAGCACTCGCTCTTGAATTAATTAAATCAAATCTGGTTGATAGTGAGAAAGTAGTAATTTTTGGTAATAGCGCTGGTGGGTTAACTGCTCTGAATTGTTTATTATATGGTTCTATTTTTAAAGCATCAATTTGTAAATATCCTGTTATTGATTTGAAGGATATGCATTACAACACTCATAGGTTTGAAAAAGATTATTTAAATTCTTTGGTAGGAAATTATGCAAAAAATCATGACGACTATATTAATAGATCGCCGATTAACTATATTAACAAAATAAAAAAACCTATTCTATTGTTTCATGGAAAAAAAGATAAAGTTATTTCTTATGAACAAACTTCAAAAATTCAAGAAATTTTGATCCGAAATAATAAATTTTCAGAAGTTATTTTTTTTGAAAATGAGGGGCATGGGTTTAAAAATATTGAAAATAAAAAAGTAGTAATGCAAAAGTCTCAGGAATTTTTAAAAAATGCTTTGAATATTTAAGAATTGATTTCTAGAAAATTAATAGTATCTTTTAATTTTGCAATAAATATATCAATTTCCTCCTTATTGGTTGTGAAATTCATGCTAATTCTAGCCGTAGATTTAATTCCAATGTATCTGTGAAGAGGTTGACAGCAGTGATGACCACTTCTGATGCAAATACCTTTTGAATCAAGAATTTCAGCAATATCGTTTGAATGTATATTTTTTACATAAAAGGTGGCAAGTGATGCTCTGTCTGGATCTATCTCGGGCGATGGACCAATAATTTCAACATTTTTTATTTCATTTAATTTATCAAATAAATATTTAGTAATAGTCTTTTCATATTCATGAATTTCGTTCAATCCAATAGTATTTATATAATTAATTGCTTCTGCAAGACCTATTGCTTCTGCGATGGCTGGCGTTCCAGCTTCAAATTTATGTGGCAGATCTGCCCAAGTACTTGTCTCTTCAAAAACATCCTGAATCATTTCACCTCCTCCAAAGAGAGGAGGAATTTTTTCTAGGATTTCTTCTCTTGACCAAAGGAAGCCAATACCTGTGGGACCGCAAAGTTTATGTCCTGATCCTGCTAAAAAATCAATATCAAGATCATTCACATCTAGTTTTTGATGGGCCAAACTTTGACATGCATCTATTAACACTAAAGAACCTTTTTGTTTAGCTAATTTAGTGATCTCTTTGATTGGATTACAGCAACCCAGTGTATTACTGACATGTACTATGCTAACAAGCTTAGTTCTAGATGTTAATTTTGATTTAAAATCGTCTATATCTAATTTTCCATTTTTATCTATACCTATAAATTTTAGTTTGCATTTATTTTTTGCAGCAACCATTTGCCATGGAACGATATTGCTATGATGTTCCATTATTGATAAGAGAATTTCATCGTTTTCTCTTAATGAAGATTCGCCCCACGATCTAGCTGCTAGATTGATTGCTTCAGTAGCATTTCTTGTGAAAATAATTTCTTTTGTTGAATTCGCTTTTATGTATTTGCTAATTAAATATCTTGCATTTTCAAATTCTTCTGTCGCTTTAGCACTTAATTGATGTGCGCCTCTATGTACATTGGCATTAAAATTTCTATAATATTCATTAATTTTTTCTAAAACTTGTATTGGTTTTTGAGTGGTTGCAGCATGGTCTAAATAAATAATTTGCTCACTACTTTTTAAGTTCTCATTTAAAAGAGGAAAGTCTTTCTTCGTTATTTCAGGAAAATTTTGAATTGTTTCCATTAATTTTCATTTAGGAGTTTATCAAGCAAATCCCATCTATCTTTTGAAACGGGAATAAATGAAATTATTTCTTGAATGTAAGAACTTAATTGTAGTTTACTTGCTTCTGTTAATGTGATCCCTCTTGTTCTCATATAAAAAAGTTCTTCTTCATTTAGTTGTGAAATTGTAGCTCCATGCTTGCATTTAACATCATCAGCAATTATTTCTAATTGAGGTTTGGTATCTATTTGTGCGAAATTTGATAAAAGTAAATTTCTGCTTAATTGAGAAGCATCAGTTTTTTGAGCAATTTTCGGAACTATTATTGAACCCTCAAATATCGCATGTGATTTATCGTCAGCTAGTGATTTATTGATTTGATCTAGAAATCCATTTGGGCCATTAAAGTCTATTTTTGTAAAAGTAGAAATTTGTTCATCTTTTTTTGTTATTTGCATACCTTTGATATTTGTTTTAGCTTTTCCTTCAGATTGTTTAATACGAATTTCAAATCTTGCATAATTAAATTTGAAATGTAAAGATCCTAAATTGTATTCGCTATTGTTTTGTTGAATTACATTCAGAGAGTTTAATAGATTTGATTTGTTTTCACCATAAGAAACAACACCATGGTTTACGGAACTATTTTCCTCTAAACAAAAGAACGTTGATTGAGATAATGAAGAGTTCTCTTTACCAAGATTTACTTGTAATAAATCAATAGCACAATTCTTTTCTAAAAATATTACGAGGGTTTTTGCGTTTAAAGAATTACTTGATGCGTGACTAAAGATTTCAATAGGAGGGATTTCTGATCCATTTATTTTTAATCCCAAGGTATTCTTTGTACAGTTTAAAGACAGATTTAGTAAGTCACTCCAATTTTCGTTTTGATCAAAACAAGATATTTGTTCCTTGATATAATTAACTAATTTATACTCACTAAGTTGCTTTATTGAATAATTTTTCTCTACTAAATTAATTTGGGAATTATCACCAATTACCAACCTAATAGTACGTTGAGAGGTGTGCGGAAAAGGTGCATTAAATTTTGGATTTTTTTCTTTAAATGAGTAGTTTAAAAAGTTTGAAAATTTGGATTTATCTGAAAGTCTCCATTGTTCACTTTTAGGATTAGGAAGGGGACTAGCTTGTAATTTATCTAGACAGATCTTTTGTATTTCTGTTAGGTTATTACTCGATTTATTAGTTTTTATTTTTTCAATAATTTCCATTTATTTAAGTCTCTTTTATAAAGTTATCAGTCCATTCATACCCTTTTTCCTCAAGCTCTAGAGCAAGATCACTCTCACCAGTTTTTATGATTTGTCCGTCTGACATAACATGGACATAATTTGGTTTAATTTCATCTAATAGTCTTTGATAGTGGGTAATAAGTATAATTCCAGTTTTTGCATTAGATATTTTTTTAATTCCTGATGCCACTATTCTTAGAGCGTCAATATCTAGACCAGAATCGGTCTCATCTAATATTGCTATCTTGGGCTCAAGTAAAGCCATTTGCAGAATCTCATTTCTTTTTTTTTCACCTCCTGAAAATCCTTGATTTACACTCCTTGATAGGAATGCATGATCCATTTTCACGATTTCTAACTTTTCTTTAACTAATTCTTCAAAATCAAAAGTATCCAATTCTTCTTTGTTTAGGAATTTCCTTCTAGCATTAGTTGAAACTCTAAGAAACTCAAGATTACTTACACCTGGAATCTCAATTGGATATTGAAAACCAAGAAAAATTCCTGATTGAGCTCTCTCTTCAGGTTCTAAAGAGTTGATGTTTTCACCTAAAAATTTTATGTCGCCATTTGTAATGTTATACGAGGGATGACCTGCAATGATTTTCGAAAGAGTACTTTTGCCACATCCATTTCTCCCCATAATCGCATGGATTTCTCCAGGATAGACAGTAATTGAAACCCCTTTTAAAATTGGAAGGTTATCAGTAGATGCAGAGAGATTTTCAACTTCTAAAATTGGATCTGATTCTTTCATTTTACTTTGCATTTCAGTTTAGAAATTGATTAATTAACCTACTGATCCCTCCAGTTTAAGTGACAGTAACTTATCTGCTTCAGCAGCAAATTCCATAGGTAATTGATTAAATACATCTCTGCAAAAACCGCTGACCATCATAGATACTGCCTCCTCAAATTCTATACCTCTACTTTGGAGATAAAAAAGTTGGTCTTCTGAGATTCGACATGTGCTGGCTTCATGCTCAATTTCAGAATTGGATTGTTGAGACTTGATGTAAGGGAATGTATTGGCAGAAGCTTGATCCCCTATTAACATTGAATCACATTGACTGTAATTTCTTGATCCTGTAGCTTTTGTTCCCATTTTGACAAGACCTCTATAGCTATTTTTTGAGTTACCTGCACTTATACCTTTGCTAACAATAGTTGACTTGGTCTTAGGACCAATATGGATCATTTTTGTGCCGGTATCTGCTTGCTGAAGATTATTGGTGAGAGCCACTGAATAAAATTCTCCCACAGATTCTTCGCCTAAAAGAAGACAGCTAGGATATTTCCATGTAATTGCAGACCCTGTTTCAACTTGAGACCAGCTAATTTTACTTCTCTTACCTAAACATTTCCCTCTCTTGGTGACAAAATTAAAAATTCCGCCAATACCTTCTTCATCACCAGCATACCAATTTTGCACTGTTGAGTATTTTATTGAGGCGTCGTCTAATGCTATAAGCTCTACAACTGCTGCATGTAGGGTATTTGTATCAAACATTGGAGCTGTACAACCTTCTAGATAACTTACAGAACTTGATTCTTCAGCAATGATTAGTGTTCTTTCAAATTGTCCTGAATCTCCACTATTAATTCGGAAGTAGGAAGATAGATCCATAGGGCAGATAACACCTTTTGGGATATAAACAAAAGAACCATCACTAAAAACAGCAGAATTTAGTGCTGCAAAATAATTATCACTAGCTGGAACTACTGTACCTAAATATTTTTCAATCAAGTCCGCATGATTTTTTACTGCTTCACTAATTGAACAAAATATAACTCCATGTTCAGCAAGTTCTTCTCTAAAAGTTGTGGCTATAGAAACACTATCAAAGACAGCATCTACAGCTACATTTGTGAGTTTTTTTTGCTCCGTGAGGGGTATTCCCAATTTGTCAAAAGTCTCAAGAAGTTTTGGATCAACTTCATCTAAGCTAGAAATTTTCTCTTTTTGCTTAGGAGCAGAGTAATAAATAATATCTTGATAATCAATTTTTTTATATCCTAATCCTGCCCAATCAGGCTCTTTCATTTTTTGCCATTTTTTAAAGGCCTTTAATCTAAAATCTAGAAGGAATTTTGGCTCTTCTTTTTTTTGTGAAATTAATCTTATGATATCTTCATTTAATCCCTTCGCTATTTTTTCAGTTTCAATATCAGTAACGAAACCATATTTGTAAGGCTCTTTTACTACATCTTTAACTAAATTTTCGTTAACCATGTTATCAAAAATAACTTACTACAATTTGCTTTATATACTTTAACGAAAGATACCCCCAATATTGTGTTTTTTTCCTTTATTAAAACTAAAAATTAATGTCTAATCATCTCGATCCCTTGTCTAACCCATTAAATATAGAAACTATTCAAGAAATTGATAATTTTGATCTACCTATAATGCAGAAACATTATTTAAGAATCCTCGCTCATTGCCTTCAGATTTTAAAAATTATTTATGCAGATAATAGTGATGAATATCAAAATAAAAATCCTCTGAGAGAATGGTGTGATAACCAATCCAAAAAATTTGATGATGAAAAATTTAGTGATCTTTTTTATGAGCAGTTAGAATCCACTTCAAAAAAATTAAGTACTTTTTCAAGAAAAATAGGTAAAAGTATTGAGGATTTAGAGATAGATGATTTAGTACTTCTAGTTAAACAACGCTGAATTTCCTAGTAATTGATCCCGAAGAAAAAATATATTTTTTGTTGAGTCGTTAACAAATTCAGGTAATAAAATTTAAAAAAAAAGAAAATTAATTTACATTTAAAAAAGATTTGAAAATTAATTATTTTCTTTGATACCAGTTGTTTTGAAGAGATATATAAATTTTGAAACTTTTTTAGTAGTCAGAGGATCCTGACGACAGGGCAAAAAGACACACAATTCCTAAAAAAAAAGAACATACTGATCCCAAACAAAAACGGAGAATTTAAAGTGGCTGATGGGATCATGAATAAAGATCAATTACTCTCACTAACCCTCAGACAATTACGTCAAGAAGCAAGTAAGTTATCGGTTCCGTTATATAGTCGCAAAACAAAAGCTGTTTTAGTTGACTTAATTCTCAAATATCAAGAAAAATCTACAAAAAAAACATATACCACGCCTCCAAAGTTAAAACCTGAAGAAACTTTTGAGTCCAATACTCTCAATAGCAGTCAAGAAGTTAAAACAAATGTAGTTTTCCTACCCCGGGATCCAGATTGGGCTTATGTTTTTTGGCAGATTTCTGATGCAGATAGAGAAAAAGCACAATCTTTGGGAGCCAATAAATTATGTTTACGATTATTTGATGCATCTGGTTCTGAAGGAAGCAATTTGAATCAAGGAACACTAAGGGAGATAGCAGTTGATAGTTATAGTACTGAGTGGTACTTGCCAATCCCTCTTGCAGATAGAGACTATAAAGTTGAATTAGGTTACAAGTATGGTTTTAACTGGATGTCATTGGCATTTTCTTCGATAAGCCATGTTCCTGGGTCTCATCCCTCTGAGCAAATTCTTGATAAATTTGTACCTTTTAATTTAGATTCTACTTCTGAGTCAATCCCAGATATTTCTAATCCATTTGTTTCAGAACATAATGGTATACATGAAAGGTTATACCAAGCAGCAACTAACATTCCTCTCAGAAGAAAAGTTGGTTCTGAAGAATTTATGGAAAATGTAAATTCAACAAATCTCAGTGATAGTCTTACTGATTCAGGTGCTGGTAAATGGTCATCAGGCTTAAATGATTCTGGAAGTGGAATTGTTAAAAATAGATCTTTTTGGCTAGTCGCTGATGCTGAATTAATTGTTTATGGAGCTACAGAGCCTTCTGCAAAACTGACAATAGGTGGAGAAGATGTACCTCTTGCTGCAGATGGCACTTTTAGAATTCAAGTTCCATTTAGAGACGGGACTCAAAAATATGATATTAAAGCTGTTGATGTATCTGGTGAGCAAGAAAAAAGTATATCATTGAAATTTGATAGAACTACACCACTTGACGATACTAATGAAAAAGATAATGCTGAGACTGAATGGTTTTAATAAATTAAATTAATGCTGAAAAAAATTGTAGCTTTTACTCCACTGTTTGGGGCATTAACGTTTCCACTAATAGTTCCAATTACAATTTCTAAATTTGGTGTTAACTATGGAATTCTTAGTGCATTATTAATTTCTTCATTATGGTTTATCGCTATGTTAAGAACTTCCGAAATGCCTCATTAATTTAGTTAGATTTTTGGAAGTTTCTTAAAAATATGAATCAAGTTAGTGTAATTAATATCAATTCTCCTTTTCTAGATCAAAAACCAGGCACCTCTGGATTAAGAAAAAGTACTTTAAAATTTCAGGAAGAACATTATCTAGAAGTTTTTATTGAAGCAATCTTACAATCATTAGAAGATTTAAAAGGTTCATCATTAGTAGTTGGTGGTGATGGCAGATATGGAAATATTGAAGCAATAGAAAAAATTGTCCAAATATGCATTGCTCATAAAGTTCAAAAGGTTATTGTTCCAAAATACGGTTTATTATCTACTCCTGCGACATCACATTTAATTAGAAAAGAAAATGCTATTGGTGGAATTATTCTTTCTGCAAGCCATAATCCTGGTGGGATTGATGGCGACTTTGGAGTGAAATTGAATATTTCTAATGGTGGCCCAGCTCCTGAGATAATTACTAATAAGATTTTTAAGGCTTCAAAATTACTAACTAGTTATAAAATTTGTAAAACTCAATTACCTGATTTTAGTGAATATGGAACTTATCATTATGAAGAAACTACCTTAGAAATTATTGATGGACTAACAGATTATTCTAATTTGATGGAGAACATTTTTGACTTTGATCAAATTAGTGATTTTTTAAAAAATGACTTCTCGTTAATCTTTGATGCAATGAATGCGGTTACAGGTCCATATGCAAAAAATATTTTTGTTGAAAAAATGGGTCTTGCACCTGATTGTGTCATGAATGGTAACCCGTTAAAAGATTTTGGAGGTTTACATCCTGATCCTAATCTTACTTACGCATCCCACTTGGCTGATTTGTTATTAAATAAAAAATCTTATAGTTTTGGTGCTGCATGCGACGGAGATGGAGATAGGAATATGATTTTAGGCAGTGGATGTTTTGTAAATCCTAGTGATAGCCTTGCAGTTATCACTGCTAATACAAAATGTGTCCCTGGTTATAAAGATGGTATTACAGGTGTGGCACGATCCATGCCAACCAGCTCAGCGGTTGATAATGTCGCTCGAGCATTAAATATACCTTGTTTCGAGACACCTACTGGCTGGAAGTTTTTTGGAAATCTTTTAGATTCTAATTTAATTACTTTATGTGGAGAAGAAAGTTTTGGAACAGGTAGTAATCATGTGAGAGAGAAAGATGGACTATGGGCAGTTTTGTATTGGTTACAAGTTTTAGCTGAGAAAAAATGTTCGGTAAGTGATTTGATGCAGAATCATTGGAAACAATTTGGTAGGAATTATTATTCAAGACATGATTATGAGGCAATCCCCTCAAATATTGCTAATCAAATCTTTGGTAATCTAACTTCTATGCTAGAAAATTTAAAAGGAAATAGTTTTGCTGGTCATTTAGTTAAAGTTGCAGATAACTTTTCATATTTAGATCCTGTTGATAATTCCATAAGTGAAAATCAAGGTTTAAGATTTGTCCTGGATGATAATTCTCGAGTAATTGTGCGCCTTTCTGGAACTGGAACTAAGGGAGCAACATTAAGACTTTACTTTGAGAAATTTTTCGATCCTCAAAAGAATCTTTCGTTAAATCCTCAGATCGCTTTGAAACCTCTAATAGATGATTTAGATGCTTTATTGAACATTTCAAAACTTACTCAAATGGAAACTCCTACAGTAATTACATAGAATTGAAAGTAATGATTTTTTGATTTTATTTGTATGCATTCAGAAAATTTATTTACTAATTATTCTCAAACAGAAAAAATTGCACCTTTGGCAGATAAATTAAGACCAAAGAATTTGGAAGACTTTTTTGGTCAACAACCAATCCTGAATGAGAATTCGCTTTTAAGAAGTGCAATATTAAACGATAGGATTAGTAATTTTATTTTTCATGGCCCTCCGGGTGTTGGAAAAACTACTCTAATTGAAATTATTTCTTTTAATACGCGTTCAAAATTAATTAAGTTAAATGCAGTATTATCAAGTGTTAAAGAATTAAGAAATGAAATCGCTAATGCAAAAGATAGATTAATAAATTCAAAAAGAAAAACAATTTTATTTATTGATGAGGTTCATAGATTTACATCAGTTCAGCAAGATGCTTTATTACCTTCAATAGAAAATGGAACTATAACTTTTATTGGTGCTACAACTGAAAACCCTTTCTTTGCTGTTAATAAAGCGCTTGTTAGTAGGTCTCGTATTTTTACATTACTTCCTTTAGCAGAAAATGATTTGCAGAAAATAATACAAAAAGTCATTACTCACTATTCAAAGCAAAAAGATTCAAAAAAGGTTTATTTAACTCAAGATGCTATAAGTCATTTAATTAAATTTTCTGGTGGAGATGCAAGAACATTAATCAATGCGCTAGAGATGGCCATAGAAACAACTGCTGAAAATGATGATAAAGAAATCAACATTAATCTCTCAATAGCAGAGGATGCACTACAAAAGAAAAATATTGTTTACGATAAAAATGGTCAAAATCACTACGATGTAATAAGTGCCTTTATCAAGTCCATAAGAGGTTCTGATCCAGATGCAACTTTATTCTGGCTTGCGAATATGCTGGAGGCTGGTGAAGATCCTAATTTTATTTTTAGAAGACTACTTATATCTGCCAGTGAAGATATTGGAATAGCTGATCCTAATGCCATAGTAGTTGTACAATCCTGTTGTAATGCTTTTGATAGAGTTGGTGTTCCAGAAGGAGTATATTTTTTAACGCAGGCTTCTTTATATTTAGCTATTTCTCCAAAAAGTAATAGTACGAAAAGTATTTTTAAAGCAATTGAAACAATCAAATCTACCAATGCTTTTGACGTTCCACTTCATTTAAAAAATAATTCTAATAGTTATGTAAATCCTCATAATTATCCAAGTAATTGGGTCGTACAAGAATATCTTCCTAAATCTTTAAGAGGTTTAAAAATATGGGAACCAAATAATAATGGATGGGAAAAAACTAAATATGAAGAACTGCTTAGAAGAAAAGAAAATTAAAAATTTTTCGAACAACAAATAATCTCAGGATCAAAAGAAGTTCTTTCTTCGTAGGCTAAAGTGATAGTCTAATTATGGGAGTTAATCTGTTAATAAAATAAATGTATATATTTTTCTTATAAATTAACTCTTTAGGCTTTTCAAAAAATTGCCACTGTTTAATGTCTTTAGCTATTTTTCCATGATCCCATTTTATAGCCTCTTCAACAGCACACTATTGATTTAACATCATATTTTTTGTTAAAGAATTATGATGGTTTGATTTATTGGTATAAAAAATATATTTTTGCAAATTTTATATGGTTAAAATCTCTATTTGTTCTCTCAATATCAATCCCTATTTTGCCTTTATGCCAGACTATAGTGATGGCATCTTTCAATGACTTAAACTAATATATCCTATGCCATAGGGTAAACTTGGGGGTTCTCCAGTTTGAGCATTAATTGGAATTTCTAGGGGGCTAAATCAAAAAGTGTTGAAAGTGATTGTCGCAAATAAGCTCTTGTTTCTAAGAAAATCTTTGATCTTGAATTTGTTAGGTTTTTTGCAGTTTTAATTTCTTCTTTAGTTGCGACATCTTGCACACCTTTAATCTCATAAAACCAATTTTTTGGTATTTTATATTAATACTCATTTAATAATTTCAATGGCTCTTAAGGTTGGCGACAAAGCACCAGAATTTAAATTAAAAGATTCTTTTGAGAAAGAAGTTTCTCTTAGTGATTTTAAAGGTAAAAGAATAATACTATATTTTTATCCAAAAGATAATACTCCAGGATGTACTAAAGAAGCATGTAATTTTAAAGAGAATTGGGATTTACTCCAAAAAAATAATCTAGTTGTACTTGGTATTAGTAAAGATAATGCATCCTCTCATCAGAAGTTTATAGAAAAATTTAATTTACCTTTTATTCTTTTAACTGATCCTGAACCTTTCAAAGTTTCTTCTGATTACGATAGCTATGGATTGAAAAAATTCATGGGAAAAGAATATATGGGAATGATGAGAAATACTTTTTTAATTGATACTGAAGGTAACATCGAAAAAATTTACTTAAAGGTAAAAGCTGCAATAATGGCTGATCATATAATTGCAGACCTTGGGTTAAGCTAATTTTTTTATGGATAGGTGGTGAATAATCATCCCCTCCATAACTAAATTAGGAGCATTGATAATATTTTCTTTTTTAGTTTTTAGAGATTTTGTGAGTAATTGAGAGTCTCCTCCGCAAATTATTAAAATATCCTTTTCGGGATTAAATAAACTATTAATCACGCCAGTAAGAGAGTTGATTACTCCTTTTAAGATTGCTTCTTCTGTATTAATTAAAAAATCTTTGATTGGAATATCATATTTTTTTGGAACTTTAAGATTTTTTGTATTTTGTTCCATTGATTTTAATTGTGTAAGAAAACCTGGAAGGAGTTGGCCTCCAATAATAGATCCATTTGAATTCAATTTTGTTATTGATAATACTGTTCCAAAATCTGCAATTAGTAAATTTTTTTTGAAAGGGTTTTCAATAATTTTTAAAGCGGCAATACAGGCAAGAGCTCTATCAACTCCAAAATAATCAGGAAGATTTGATAATTGGATATCTTTAGTTTTTATTTCATTTTCTTTTTTAAGCAAAAATTTTGGTAGTTTTCCTACAGAAGCCCAAATTAATTGATCAAGATCTATATTTTCGGGAACATTTTGCTCTTTTTTGGTATGGAAGAATTTAGATTGATTTTTAGAATATTTAGCCCAATGAAGCCTACTATTGCCTACTAATAGAAAATTTATATCTGAGACCATTGTTCTATGATCAATTTAATCATTAGTATGTATTCCACATTCTTGTTTAATCCCCCCAAATCTTGTATCTCTGCCTTTTGTTTCAATACCATCGGGACTGCTTGAATGCCAATCTCCTACAGAAGAATAACCTTTGATAAAAAGTGGATGGGCAGGTAAATTATTCTCTTCCATATAATAAAAAATATCTTTATTTGTCCAATTTAATAAAGGTCTTAAAGAGAGTCTTTGACGAATTACGTCTATGAATTTCATTTTGTTTCTATTTTCTGTTTGACTTGATCTAACACCGCTTGCCCAGCAGAAAATATCATATTTTTCTAGACCTTTTTCTAAAGGTTTTATCTTTCTCAATTCATGATACTTATCTAAATCACTCTCTTTTTTTGTTTCCCAAAGTTTTCCGTATTTGGCTTCCATTCTTGCTGGAGATAATTCACTTTGCAGAACTTCAACTTCTAAGGATAAATTATCAATAAGCGTTTCAGCGTAATGGTATGTTTCTGGAGGAAGGTAACCCGTATCTATCCAAAATATTTTGATTTTTTTTTGTAGAGATAATTTACTGACCATATCTAAAAGGACTGATGACTGTATACCAAAACTTGTTGTAATAGCAAATTGATTATCAAACTTTTCATAACCCCATCTAAGCATTTCTTTAGGCTTTATATCTACAAGCTCTTGATTATATTTCCTCAATTTAGTTTGAATATCTTTGTGGATTTTTTCAATCATTCTTCAGTTTGATTATGAGTTTAATTTTATTTCGCTCAATTTAAAAATTATTCGTATAGTTTAATAATACATTTACGCATAACAATATTTCTCTAATGAAATCAATACAAAAACCAATAGTAATAGTTGGAGCAGGTTTTGCAGGTATGACATGTGCTTTGAATTTAAAGAATCTTAATCCTTCTTTACCGATTCTTGTGGTTGATTCTGAAACTAACTTTATTTTTAAACCTTTAATGTACGAAGTTTTAAGTAAAGAAATAAGAAGTTGGGAAGCCACCCCAAAATTTGCAAATATTTTTTCTGATGCTGGTATAACTTTTTTAAGAAATTGTGTAACCAAGATTTCCTTCAAAGAAAATATTCTTGAATTTAGTGATGAATTAAAATTAAGTTATCATTATCTTGTTATTTGTACAGGTTCTATTCCAAATAGTTTTTTTATAAAAGGTGTAGATGAAAATTGTTATTTTTTTAATGATGCGCATGATTTAAATAAATTAAATTCTTTTTTAAAAAAATCACAAAATACTGCATTGCAAAAAAAATTATTCATAGTTGGAGGTGGTCCTTCTGGAATCGAGTTGGCATGTAAAATTAAAGATATGTTTACAGACCAATTTGAAATTAATGTAATAGAAAAATCAAACGAAATCTTAAATAAAAACAAAATTTTCAACAGAGAACAAGCAGAGAACGCATTAGAAAAAAGAAAAATCAACGTTCTTTTGAATTCCACAGTTAAAGAAGTCTCAGAAACTAAGATTAGTATTTCCAACGAGGTTGGAATAACTTCCTTGGATAAAGATATTGTTATTTGGACAGCAGGTGTTAAACCTAATTTGTCTTACTTAGAAACTGATCACATAACAAAAAAATTTGGACGAATTTTAGTTAATAATCATTTGCAAATAGAAAACCATGAAAACTGTTTTGCTATTGGTGATATTTCAGTGATTGACGGAATGGAGGATTTACCCATAACTGCTCAGGTCGCTATGCAAGAAGGAAATCATTTGGCTAAAAATTTAGAACTTTTAATTCAAGGAAAGGATACTTTACCCTTTGAATTTAAAGACAACGGTGAAATGATTAGCTTAGGAATAGGAGACGCTTCAATTTCAGGGCTTGGAGTTACTTTATCTGGGAAATTGGCTTTTGAGGCAAGAAGACTGATATATGCTTCTAAGTTGCCTAATATTGTAGAAACCTTAAAATCTTCATCTTCATGGATATTCCAAAAAAAATCTATTTTTAAATAGTTTCTAAAAGAAGATTATTCTAATTAAACTTTATTGAAATATTGTTTTTGGGTATATTGAGTTAAATAAGTTTCGTATGAATTTAATTGCATTAGTGAGTAATAATTTTGATGCGTTTATAACGGTAGTTGTTTTAATAATGTCAATAATTTTGTTTATTAAAAATACTATTGCGCCAGAATTGACTGGTTTGTTATGTGTTGGAATATTTATTGCTACAGGGGTTCTTTCTCCTGAAAAAGCTTTAGCTGGATTTGGTAGCCCGTCCTTAATTACCCTAATGGGTTTATTTGCAGTTTCCTCTGCATTATTTAAAAGTGGTGCCTTAGACAGAGTAAGAGAATTAATTTCTTCTGAAAGTATTAGAACTCCAAGGAAATTAATTTCTTTAATAGCTTTTTTGATTGCTCCAATATCTGGAATTGTACCTAATACTCCAGTAGTAGCATCTTTGTTACCTTTAATTGAAGGTTGGTGCGAGCGGAGAAATATATCACCATCAAAAGTTTTATTACCTCTTTCTTTTGCTACTTTACTAGGTGGAACTCTGACATTATTAGGTAGCTCGGTAAATCTTCTTGTAAGTGATATTAGTCAACAACTAGGTTATGGAGCTTTAGAATTATTTAGTTTGACTTCAATTGGAATTCCTGTTTGGCTTATAGGCACAACTTATATGCTTCTTGTTTCTGATATGCTTCTGCCAGACAGAGGCAGAGATAAGGAGTTTATTAATAATGGGGATATGAATATTTATTTTACTGAAGTCACTATTCCCTCTACTTCAGAATTAGTTGGACAATCTGTAAGAAATAGTAGATTGCAAAGACGATTTGACGTTGATGTTCTGGAATTGCAACGCAATGGGAAAGTTATTCTCCCTCCTTTGGCTGATAGAAAGATAGAACCGGATGATAGATTAATAATACGCGTTACCAGGGCAGACTTATTTAGGCTCCAGCAAGAACATACCATTTTGTTAGGAGAAAATAAAACATCTTTCGATGGAGCTAATATTTTCTCTGATGATGAAGGTACTAAGACCTTTGAAGCCTTGTTGCCAGCAGGATCAACTCTAGCTGGCGCAAGTTTGCGAGAATTAAGATTTAGGCAGCGTCATAATGCAACAGTTTTGGCACTCAGAAGAGGTCAGCAAACTGTTCAGGAGAGATTAGGACAAGCTGTTTTAAGAGCTGGGGATGTATTATTATTGCAAGCGCCGTTGGATTCAATAAGAGGTTTGCAAGCTAGTAATGATTTGCTTATTTTAGATCAATTTGAAGATGATTTACCCTTTTTGATAAAAAAACCTATATCTATTGCAATTGCTATTGGAATGGTGACTTTACCTTCGGTCACTAATATTCCATTAGTAGGGTCAGTTCTTTTAGCAGTTATTGCAATGGTCGCCTTTGGCTGTTTGAGACCTGCAGAAATACAAAAATCAATTCGGCTAGACGTTATTTTATTGCTGGGTTCATTATCAAGTTTTAGTGTAGCTATGCAAGTCACAGGACTAGCCGATTTAATAGCAGTTAATCTCAATTTTGCTCTTAATGGAATGCCTCTTTATTTTGCACTAGTCTTAATTTTTGTATCGACTGTTATCCTTACTCAATTTATTAGTAATGCTGCTTCTGTTGCTTTGATTTTGCCTGTCGCGATTGAATTTTCAAATGTTTTAGGAATTTCACCTAATGCTTTAATAATGCTTGTTTTATTCGGAGCAAGTCAGTCTTTCTTGACTCCAATGGGTTATCAAACAAATTTAATGGTTTTTGGTCCTGGAAGATATAGATTTTTTGATGTTGCAAAATATGGAGCTGGGTTAACATTTATAATGTCATTTACAGTACCAGCATTGATAATTTTAAATTTTTATAAATAAAGTGAAATTTAAGACTAATGTTTACAATTTAAAAGATGTTTACAGAAAACTATCTGTACCTCAATTTACTATTGTCACAGGATTATTCATTATTTTCTTTGGGACTTTAATTCTAAGTTCTCCTTTATGTTCATCTTCAAAGGTTGGTTTATGGGAAGCATTTTTTACATCTACTTCCGCTATAACCGTTACTGGTCTAACAATAATTGATATTGGTGTTGATCTAAATTTCTTTGGCCAAGTTTTTTTGGCTCTTATGCTTTTATCGGGTGGTCTAGGATTAATGGCAATTACTACATTTTTACAAGGTTTTGTTGTAAAGGGGACAAAGCTTAGAACAAGATTAGATAAGGGAAAAACTCTAGATGAATTTGGCGTTGGAGGAATTGGTCGAACTTTTAAAAGTATTGCTATTACTGCAACTTGTATCATATCTTTGGGCGCAATAGTTTTATATTCTTTTGGATTTGTAGATATTCAAAATAATTGGGAAAGACTTTGGTCCTCTATTTTTCATAGCATATCTGCATATAACAATGCAGGTTTTTCTTTATGGTCAAATAGTCTTCAAGAATATAGAACAAATTTTTTGGTTAATAGTGTTTTTGTTTTTCTCATTGTTATGGGTGGACTGGGATGGAGGGTAATTGACGATGTTTGGAATAATAAAAAAAATCTTTCATATAAAAAATTGAGCCTTCATTCTAGACTAGTTATTAGGACAAGTCTATCTTTAATATTATTCGGATCATTAGGATTCTTTATTACTGAATCGTTGCTAAATAGTCAGTTTTTCAATGATTTGAATTTGTTTGAAAAATTAATATCATCAATCTTTGAAACAGTGAGTGCAAGAACTGCAGGCTTTACAAATTACCCAATATCATTGAATTCTATTTCCGATACGGGTCTCTTGTTATTAATGACACTGATGTTTATTGGAGCGAGTACTGGAGGAACAGGTGGCGGTATAAAAACGACAACATTTATTGCTTTAATGGCCGCAACTAGGTCAACTTTAAGAGGTCAAAAAGATGTAATTATCAGCAGTAGATTAATTTCAGATAAAGTCATTCTTAAGGCAGTTGGCATTACAGTAGGTTCTTTACTTTTTGTGCTATTAATGGCAATGCTGTTAAGTACAACTAATACATTCGTTAAAAAAGAATCATTTACATTCCTGGAAATTCTGTTCACTTGCATATCTGCATTTGCAACAGTTGGTTTTGATATTGGTTTAACTGCAAAATTAAATCATTTTGGCCAATTTATTCTTATTATCGGCATGTTTGTAGGCAGGCTTGGTATCCTTCTGCTATTAAGTGCACTTTGGCAGGCTCTTTATAAGAGTAGAATAGATAGACAAAAGAGAATTGGCTATCCTAGGGCTGATCTTTATGTTTAGGATTGACTGAGTTTTATTATGGCTGATTGGTGGCAGTGGTCTCAAAATAGGGAAAAAGAAACCCTTACTTTTGCAGTTGTTGGCATTGGAAGATTTGGTACTGCTGTATGTAGAGAACTTATAAGTAATGGTGCAGATGTTTTAGCTGCAGATTATTCGGAAAAAGCTATTGATGATTTGAGACAATTAGAACCTTCGATAGAATCAAGAGTTGTAGATTGTACTGATGAAGAGTCTATGAAGGAATCTGGAATCCTTGAAATGAATACAGTTGTTGTAGGTATAAGTGAACCCATTGAAGCAAGTATAACAACTACACTCATTGCTAAGGATAGTGAAGGTAGCAAAGTTAAAAGAGTAATAGCTCGAGCTACGAGTGACTTGCATGAAAAGATGTTAAAAAGAGTAGGTGCAGATAAAGTTGTCTTTCCTTCCAGAATGCAAGGCGAAAGATTAGGTTTAGAGTTAGTTAGACCAAATTTAATCGAAAGATTGGAATTAGATAACCAAACTGGCATAGATGAAATAACTGTTCCAGAAGAATTTATTGGAAGATCTTTAAGAGATTTAAATTTGAGAAAAAATTATTTAGTAAATGTTTTAGCGGCAGGACCTGCCGAAGAGTTAACAGTAAATCCTCCTGCAAAATATATTTTGGAAAGAGGAAATATTTTGGTAGTTATGGGAAAAACTGTAGATTTACAGAAATTACCTCAAAATTAATTATTTTTAATCAGATTTTTTATAGTATCTAATCCTTTGAGGAGCTTTTTTTAATCTTTTGATGCTTTGTTTTTCAAGTTCATCTCTAAATTTATCTGTATTTAAATTATTTTCTGAAATAAGAAAGTTCCCTTCTTTCTCAAAATATTTTTTTATACCTTCTTGTATTAGTACTTTTGCCATATTACTTACAGTCCGAGATTCATTGGTAGCTAAAGTAGTCAGTTGCTCACAAATAAATTCTGGAAGAACCACTTGAATTCTAGGTGATTTAGGCTTCCCATTTGTTGAATTTTGACGGGTAGCCATGAGTCAAAGTGGATAACTGTTACTTATTAGTATACACAGTTAGTCAAGGATACTATCTTTGTGTATATTATTAGTAAGGAAATTTATATCCGTATCAATTAATTGTTTTTGTTGCCCCATGAAAAATTCAAGAAAACTTGATTCACCTAATAGGTCGATAATTGATAAAAAGAAAAAAAGATTAGTTAATACTGATTCCCAAGATACTGAAAATAGTGATGTCTTGATATCAGCTGTTATTAGTCCATATTTGTTAACTCATCTTCACCATATTCTTCAACAGTCTGAATACTATGCTCAAAAAGATGGTAGAAAATCTCATGCAGCTAATTTTGCGAAACTAAGAAAAGTATTATGTTTAGATGCAAGAAGCATGGCAGATGCATCAGCAAAAGAAATTAAAGATACGGATAATGATTTATCTTTTAATAAATATAATGAACAAAATGTAGCTTGAAGTAATAGTCTAATAATAAATAGATTTCAAAAACATGTCTAGTAATGCTGAAAAGCTCTATCAGGTAATAGCAAACGACCCTAAAAAGAAACAAAGTTTATTTATGACCGCTTTGACTAATCCCAAAAAAGCCTTAGATAAAATTTGTGATATCGGTAATGAGTTAAATATTGCTGTAACAAAAGAGGAGGTTATTGAATATTTAGGTACTATTGACGACGAGGCAACCAAAATGTGGTTAGTTAAGGCTCGGGGAGGTCTTTAGTATAAGGTCGCGAATAATTATTGTTTTCATTTGTAGTAGGTTTTATTCTTTTGTTGTAGCCACCTCCACCAGCTAGAGTCCAAAAAAACCAATAACTTGGAATTGCAAGAGCGGCAGCTACGAAAATCACTACAATTTGTTCTATTCTTTTCATAATCCAATTTTATTCCACAAAATATTTTTTAGTAAATAAGCTCAGATTTTGTAAATTCTATTTTAAATCAGTGATTAGATTCGAAGGTGTAAGCAAAATTTATTCTACAGATGTTGTTTTAAAGAATATTAATTGGGAGATCAAAAAAGGAGAAAAAATTGGTTTAGTTGGTTCTAATGGTGCAGGAAAATCAACCCAATTTAAGATCTTAATTGGAGAGGAAGATCAAACAAGTGGAACGATTATCAAAGAAGGAAATCCTAAAATTGCTCATTTAAAACAGGAGTTAGATTGTAATGTGAATTTTTCAGTTAGAGAGGAATTAGAAAGTTCCTTCAAAGATATACAAATTGTTGCTCTTCAACTTTTGGAAATTGAAAAACAATTGAAATCATTAGATATAAAAAAACATCCTAAGGAACTTGAAAAATCTGTAAATCAACTTGCAAAATATCAAGCAAAATTTGAATCTTTAGGTGGTTATAAAATGCAATCTGATGTAGAAAAAATATTACCAAAACTAGGATTCTCTATTGAAGATGCTGATAAATTAGTTGGAAATTTTTCAGGAGGCTGGCAGATGAAAGTTGCACTTGGAAAAATAATCTTACAAAAACCTGATTTACTTTTACTTGATGAACCAACCAATCATCTAGATTTAGATACTATTTTCTGGTTGGAGGAATATCTATCATCGCTTAAGATTGCAATTATTATAATTAGCCATGATAGATATTTCTTAGATAGATTATGTAAAAAAATAATTTTTGTAGATAGAGGAATATCTGAAATTTATAATGGTAACTATTCTTTTTTTGTGGAACAGAAATCTTTAAATGAAGAATCACAAAATAAAGCATATGAATTACAACAAAAAGAAATTGAGATCCAGAAGAAGTACATTGATAGATTTAGAGCTAGTGCAACTAGAAGTTCTCAAGCAAAGAGTCGTGAAAAACAATTAAAAAAAATTTCTAAAATTGAAGCTCCTAAAGGAAAATCAAAAAGTCCAACCTTTAATTTTCCGGATTGTCCTCGCTCAGGAAAATTAGTACTAAATATCAAAAATTTGTCTCATAGTTATGAGGAAAGAATTCTTTTTTTAGATGTCAATTTAAAAATTACTTCTGGGGAGAAAATTGCATTGCTAGGACCTAATGGCAGTGGTAAATCTACATTGCTTAAAATTATTATGAAAAAAATATCTCCTGAAATCGGAGAAATTAATCTTGGCAAACATAATATAATTTCAAGTTATTACGAACAAAATCAGGCTGAAGCACTCTCACTCGATGAGAGGGTTATTGATTTAATATGTTATAAGTCTCCAGAGTGGTCACAAAAAAAAGTTAGAACATTTTTAGGAGGTTTTGGCTTTCAAAATGAAACTGTTTTTAAATATGTTAAACAACTCAGTGGGGGAGAAAAGGCAAGATTAGCATTGGCTCTTATGATTATGAAACCTAGTAATTTTCTATTATTGGATGAACCAACTAATCATTTGGATCTTCAATCTAAAGAAAACTTAGAATTAGCAATTAAGAATTATAAAGGTTCATTATTAATAGTTTCTCATGATAGATATTTTATTTCAAAGGTTGCAAATAGAATTATTGAAATTAAAGATTCAAAGTTATTTTCATATGATGGTAATTACGAATATTTTTTAGAAAAAAAATAAAAAAGTACAAAAGCTTGTAATCAACAAAAAAAATTTTATTGAAAACCTTAATTACTTTAAAAAAAATTATATTTAACTACGCAAGATTGCTTATTTAATTTTAAAATATAAAAGTAAGGCTTAATAATTTAGTTGAATAATTTTGATTTCCAAGAAAAGTGTCAAATGTTTGACCTTATTGAAAAGTATTTTGAATGCATTTGAACTTGTGATGTGGGCTATAGTGATTTTATTTCAGACTTGTGGAAATCTAAAAAATAATAATAGTTGAAACTTTTAGTTATTTTGTAGATTAGTAATATCAGTTGGTTGCACTTTTACTGTTATAAAGGTACTATTTCTTTTCAATAAGATAATTACTTTTTTATTAATGCCATTTTTATTTATTTGGCTTATAACATCTGAAGCTACTTCAATATCTTTATTACCCACTTTTATGATTATGTCATTTATCATAAATCCAGATTTTTCAGCTGGACTATTTGGAACTATATAACCAACTTTTACAGAATTTTTATTTGTTTCAGGATTACTTTCATCTATTAGGCTTATCCCAATCATAGGATGTATTACTTTTCCATTATTTATTAGTTGATCAGCAATTTCCTTAGCTTTATTAATTGGGATCGCGAAACTTAAACCTGCTCCTGGTCCTGATCTTATTAAAGTATTAATACCAATTACTTCTCCATTGCTATTTAATAGTGGTCCTCCAGAGTTTCCAGGATTAATAGCAGCGTCAGTTTGAATTAGTTCAAGTTTTTTATCATATATTCCTAGTTGAGTAACGTTTCTATTTAGATTACTAATAATACCTAGTGTAACTGTGTTTTCTAGTCCGTATGGATTGCCAACTGCTATCGCCCAATCACCAACCTTAATTTTTGTTGAATCGCCCAATTGGGCTTTTGGCCAAGGCCCTTTGCCTTCAATCTTAAGCACGGCTAAATCAGTAAAAAAGTCTTGACCTATAAGCTTTGCGTTTAATTTCTTACCATTCGTTAAACCAACAATTACCTTATCCGATCCATTTACAACATGAGCATTAGTCATCACAAGTCCGTCTGCGAATATAAATCCACTTCCTTGGCTTTGCTCTATTCTCGTTTGATTGTCGTTAGGTAAGTCTAATCCAAAAAATCTTTCAAAATATGGGTCTAGAAAAAGCTGAGAATTTCTTTGAAATTTTCTTTTTTTTACATATCTTTGAGTATCAATTGTCACTACAGATGAACCTGTTTTTTCTACGGCTTTAGTTATGAAAGATTTGTTTGAATAATTATTTATTTCACTTAATTTTTTATTAGTTAAAGACTGAGATATTACATTTGTCGAACATAAAATACCTAGTGTAATTGCTGAAGTAAGAAATAATTTTTTATTTTTATCCAATTTCAATGCTGATTTTCTTGCTATCCTTTTATTCATTTGGTACACAACGTTTGTGTTGTATTACTATAACTATACACAGAAATTAAATTGGTTTAGATAAGAAGTTAGTAACTTAAAATAGCTAATTTTCTTTTTTTCGAGTTATTATATATATTAGATAATTTATTAATTAATAAAGCTTAATGACTATTCTATTTCCGATTATATATTCGGCAGCTCTCACCTATTTAGTTTGGAAAGCTTTTAAAGTTATGTCAAATGGATGGAATATATCTGGATTAGAAAAAAAACCTTTTAATAACTCCAACTTTAATCAAAAAAAATATACAATACACCCAGAACTTCTTGATAAATCAGGGAATATTACAGAAGAGGAACTACTTACGGTAAGATTTTCAAATGATAATGATTCTTCACTTGAAGAAAAGGGCTCAACAACTGATTAATTGAATTTTAATTTAAGGAAAAAAATTGGAATTAAGAACAAAAATTGTCTCTGCTGTTTTAAGATCCCTTAAGTTGCCACCAAGGTTTCGTTTAAAAATGGTTAAAGAGGATCCCGTTAGGTTGGAACTAAGCCTTACCCCTTCTTATGGTAAAAATCCAGTTATTGTTGGAATAGTAGAGTCTTTAGATTTAGTTGCTAGAAGAGATAGAGAAGGCAGAATACCAAGAGATTTACAAGGAACATGGGACTGGACAGTAAGGCATGGCAAAGTAAGTACTGGTGGATGGAATCCTATGCTTAAGGAAGCGTTACAAACCATGTTTGACACAGGCTTGCCAGCCATCATTTACGAGGAACTTACTGGAGATGAGTATCGTCCTGTTGATGGAATTAGACATGTTAAATAATCATTTATTATTCTTCATAAATTCTTCCTTAAAACGTTAAGATAACATCAGTAAAAAAGAAGTTAATTATGAAAGATGAAAATCAACCAAGATTTGGATTTGTGAATTTCGCTGAGACTTGGAATGGTCGTATGGCTATGATGGGTATTTTGATTGGGTTAGGAACTGAATTAATTACTGGACAAAGTATTTTAAGACAAATTGGAATAGGCTAAGTCTTATTTAACTTCTTCTGCCTTTACTTCAATTGTTCTCTCACTTGGATGTTTATCTAAACTAATTTCTTTGTTTTTATAATTTAATTCTCCACCGCAGTTCATACAGGTATCATTTAATCCTAATGATATTGCTCCGCAATTGTTACATGTATTGATTTTTGATCTATAAGAGTTAAAACCTATAAATAATATCAGTAACAAAAACAGAGGAACTAAAAATAAAATTAGTAGGAAATTACCGAGAAAGCTTATAAAAAAGTTAATTCCGAATATAGATATCACTATAAGAATTGTTAAAGCGTAAGTAAGAAAATTTTTATTGGCTTTAAGGAAATAATCCATACTACTAAGATTTCTTTTTTATCCTTTTTTTATTTACTAGAGACATACTAGCAATAACAACACTCCAGCACTGTCCAAAATATAAAATTACTCCTAAAAGCCATACCCATAAAGTAAGTACAAGAAAACCTCCTATGAAACCATATGCTTGAAATCTTGCTCCTAGGGAGAGAATACTTTTACTTACAGCAAGGTTCAAGGTGGTTAGGCCAATTCCAATAAGAAAAGATCCTGGCAAAAGTGGTTTTAAAGGAACTTTTCTACTTGGTAAAAGAGCTTGTAACAAAAGGGCCATTAAAGAAAAGCCAATTAGTGGTATGACAAATTGACCAACTTGTAAAAGAGGCAATTTCAGTAATAAATGAGAAATTAGATTATTAGATTGTGAAATACTTTCTAAGACGTTACTTGGTATCATTCTAAGATTCGCACTAATTTGATCTAATACCATTAAGAAACCTATAAAGAATACTATTAAAAAAGCTTCAACTCTATTTCTAAGAAATCTCGATGCTTGCTCTCTCCAAGCAGCATTTACTTTTTTGGAGGGAAGTTCGTCTTCCCATAGCCTATCTGACCCTCGTTGGAGAGATAAATAGGCATTTCCTGCGGTAAAAAGCAAAAACATAGCTCCAAGAATACCTGCGCCAAAACCTTGATCAATTAATTTAAATAATGTTGTTTCTACTAATTCAACTACAGAAGGGGGTAGGATCTGAGCTGCAACAGAAATTATTTGTTGATCTAGACCTTCTTGTTTACCAAGGAACCATGATGCTATTGAAAGAGAAATAAGGAGAATAGGAAAAAATGATTGTAGTGTGTAGTACGCAAATGCAGCACTTAAATCGATACAGTCAGATTTGCTCCATCTCTCACAAGCTCCCCATAAACTTTTTAATATCCAAGTTGAGCTTCGCTGCATATTTATTCTCTTCAATTACTTATTTAATAATAAATTACCCCAAGGCCTTAAGACGTTAATTTTTTCAATTGATCTACCAGCAATTAATGGAAAATTAACATTGCTCAAGTTTTGACCTGGATATAAATTTAAAGGATTTGTTTCTAACCACTCTATTGAACATTTAAGTTCTTCTAATAATAGCCATGCTGCTGCAATATCCCAAATCTTTGGTGTTGACTCTATAGCCCCAAAAGTTTGTCCCATCGCTACACTTGTTAGATTTAAACTGGATACACCTAAGAGCCTGATTTTCCCAGGAAATATTGAATTTGGTTTTTTTTGTAAAATTTTTATAGATCTACTACATAAAGATACGCATTCACTTCTTTGGTTATTGATATTAGGTTCAACCTTGGTCTTATTTAGCCAGACACCTTCACCTTGAATCGATAAAAATTTTTTCTTTAATGTAGGAATGATCAAAAAAGAAGATTGAGGTTTACCGTCTACCACTCTGGCAACTGATATAGACCAATATGGAATACCAGCAGCAAAATTTGTTGTTCCATCAAGTGGGTCCACTATCCAATACGCATCGCTATGAGGTATTAATTTCTCCCCTTCTTCGCTAAGAACACCCTCTTTTGGCGCAATTAAAGAGAGACCATTTACTATGGTTTTATCGCTCCATAAATCACAACTCGTAATCAAAGATCCATCTGATTTATTACTTGCACTTATATTTCCAAAGTCCCTTAATTGACGCTCGCTAACCAAATCAAATAACGAATCTAATTCTTTTAATTGTTTTTTTGTTAACTTATTTGTTTGCATTTAGATATCGCATATTGAATAAGGTTGATCATTACTTTCATTAATTGATTGATCGGTGCAATTTTTATTTATTTTAAGAAAAGTTAATCTCTCAAGCTGATCTAAATTTAAATTATATTTATAAATTGCGTCAATATTTTTAGACCTGGCGTCGCTCAGTTCTTTTTGTTTTAAGAGAACATCTTTCAGAGTTGAAATTCCTACTTCATATCTTAATCTAGATAATCTTAAGGATTCTTTAGTAGAAGATATTTCGTCTAGTGTAGAAATTATTTTTGAGTGATTTAATTTTAAATTTAGATGTGCTTTATTTATATCTGTTTTAAGAATATTTTTGATATTAAAATATGAAAAATTTTCTCCCTTCGCAGAAGCTTTTTGTGATTTAGAAGAATTTTTGTTTTGACCTCCATCAAAAATGTTCCAAGAAAAGTTTAGGCCTATTGTATTTGTGTAAGAAGATTTATACTCATTACTATCAATTATTGAAGTAAACGAATCACCATTAGTAAAAGATGAAGAAAAAGTATTACTAATAAAAATTTTTGGTTTATTAGCATTAAGGAAATTGTTTGCCTGGTTTTGCTTAATTTTTTCTTGAAGACTAGTGTTTTTCAAAGATAAATTACTTTGTAATCCATTTTTTAAATTTGTTTTGAGATCGTAAGTCCAGTATCCTGTTAAAGCTTGTTTTTTTTCTATATTAAAATCTTCTTTAATATTTAATATCTCTTTAAGCGCAAGCTTATTGATTTTTTGTTGAATTTTTTTTTCATTAAGAAACTGTCTATCTCTCGTTAATTGAGCATTAGCTTCAAGAACTTCGAACTTGGTACCAATTCCAGTCTCTAGCTTAGATTCGGCATCTTTAAGACTTTGTACTGATAAATCTAGAGTGATTTCTTTATTTAATACATCTTGATATGATTTTTGTAGGTCATGAAAACGACTCCTTGCTTCTTGAATTAAATCTCTTTTTTTAATCTTATAATTGTTTTGCGCTATTTCATAATTCAACTTAGCTATTTTAATTTCATTGCCTCGGAGCGGATCAATAAGATCTATTTTCAGTACTAAAGAGGGATTAACTGACAATTCAGATGTTTCGGTATTTCCAGAGTTGCTATTGTAAGTTTTATTTGTTTGATATTGTGGTAATCCATTAACATTAAAATCTAAAGTCGGATTTCTTTTCGATAGCTTACTATTGAGATTAAATTTCGAGGATAATACTATTTCATTTAGCGATTTTAGTTCCTGGTTATTGTTCAAAATGATTTTATTAATATCCGAATAACTAATTAAATTTTCTTTTTCTTTTGTTGTATTGATTAGTTTTATTTCATCCTGATTTTGACTAAATAATGGACTATTAGAGTCAAAAAATAAAAAAAATGGTATTAAAAATGTACGTATTAGTTTTCTATGCATATTCTAGAATTCTTTACTTTTTGATATACCAATTAAAGTACTAATAATATCATCTGGGTTATCAAGAATGTGAATTTTTGTATTCAGAATTTGTGAGACTTCACTTATGTTTTTGTCATCCAAAAATAATTCACTATTGTGTTTTAGCATAATTGATGGAATAAAAACTGCTTCTCCAAGGTCTTTTTTAGATAATCCATGAATTAAATCTTCACCAGTTAGAAGTCCTGTAACGACTTGATCTTGACCCCAATAAATGCTTGGTAGGCCGTATAGTTTAATAGTTAAACCATCTATGAGATTTAATTTTTCTACTGTTGGAATCAGTGCTTCATAAACTAATTTTCCTACAATCCAACTAACTTTTCTGATTTTGTTTATCTTTTTTGGTAAGCGACGAGTTTGGATAGTTAATATTTTGAGTAAACTTCTAATTGATCCTACTCCATTTGATTCTTGTGGCATATTTTCGTAGGTTTTATAACTAGGTAAATTTGCACCTGCTATTAAATACCATTCGTCTGCTAGCCAACAAAAACGAGTTCCAATAATAGTTTGTAGAGAGGCTTGAATTCTCTCTACCTGTTTAATCGTTTTTATTGCGTATTTTGGGCTTATTGATTTCAATCCATCATTTTCAGGTCTAAATTTTGTAAGTCCTACAGGAACTATTGCAACTGAGAGCACTGTTTGAGAAGCTTTTTTGTAGAATTCAGCAAGTTCTAAAATTGATTTCTCAAGAATATCTCCATCATTTATATCTGGACAAACAACAATTTGGGCATGTATTTGTATAAAGTTTTTTTCAAACCAGGAAATTTGATCAAGAATCACTCCCGCTTTTTTATTTTTTAATAATTTTTGTCTTGTAGCGGGATCAGTAGCGTGCACTGAAATAAAAAGTGGGGATAGTTTTTGCATAGCAATTCTTTCCCAGTCTTCTTTTTTTAAATTAGTAAGAGTTAAATAAGAGCCATACAGGAAACTTAATCTATAATCATCATCTTTTATATAAAGGCTTTTTCTTTTACCGCTTGGCTGTTGATCTATAAAACAAAATGGACATTTATTATTACATTGCTTTATTGAATCAAATAAAGCATCTTTAAAATTGATACCTAAATTAGAGTCTTGATCTTTTTCGATACATATATTATGAATTTCATGATTTTTATCTAAAACTGATATGTCTAAAATTTCTTCACTAATTAGAATCTGATAATCTATTAAATCCCTCGGTTTTTTTCCATTAATACTAATTATGGAATCACCAGATTCAAATCCTATTTCTTCCGCAATAGAATTAGCTTCAATACTTTCAATTTCTGCAGGATTGATTTTATAAGTAATATTGGGAATTAAAAGATCATTAGCATTTTCTTTATAATTAATTTCTTTCCACACAATTAAATTCCAAATATTATTCTTTATTTGTATTCTAAACTCAAAAATGACTCAAAGTGTATTAAATACTTTTAAAATACTTAATGTAACCTTGAATTTCAGGGCCTTTAATTTACTAAAATATGGCAATTGCAGTTTTCAAGAACACGATTTAGATTAATTTAAATAACCGAAAAATCTTTATTCATTGAAAGAATTAATTACAAAAAACTCAGAAGTGAAAGATAAATTGAATTATGAATTGTATAAAACATCTGATTCTTACGAAAATAGCTTTTTGTCAAATCCTAAATCTTTAAGATTGTGGTCTTCTTTTTTTGTAATTTTACCTATTTTTGTTCAAGCCCCATGGGTTAGATTAGAACCAATAAGTGCTCTTTGTTTTACTTTTGTTATTCTCCTAGTGGCATTTGTTTTGCATCAGAAAGGATCAAACAAGTGGTTTATCGTATGTTCATTGTTACTTGGTGTATCAGGCAGTTGGCTTGGTGGATGTTTGTTCTGGGGATGGTTAAGTCCATTCCCTATTCTACATATACCTGTTGAAGCTGTAGTTCTCCCATTTGCTTTAATTGGACTTGGTACTAATTGGAAAATAGGTTCAAGTTTTTATATCTCTTCTTTATTTGGTACTGCAGTTACGGACATCACAATATTTTTAATCGGAATAATGGATCAATGGAGGCAGGTAATTACAGCAGATTCTGAAAATGCACCTATGATTCTTCAAAAAACCTCAGAGAATCTTATCCAAATAAAATCATTATCTATTATTATTTTTGTTGCTCTTATACTTTGGTTTATTGCAAAAGAAATTTTAGATTATGCGACAATAAATACTACTAGTGGTAAAGCACTTTTAGTTTCTAGTTATGTAATTCAAACGACTTTAATTGTTGATGGTATTTTTATCGTTTTAGCAATTCTGCAACCAACTTTTAGTGGATTGGTTTAATGTTAAGGCCCCCATTTTCGCAGGAACTGATACCAATAAATAATTGGGATGTAATCGTTGTAGGCGCTGGAGCTGCTGGCCTTATGACTTGTCTCGAATTACCCGCAAATTTAAAAGTGCTTCTGTTAAATAGAAATACTAGTAAAGTATCTTCTAGTAGATGGGCTCAAGGAGGGATTGCATCTGTTGTTAGACCAGATGATTCATTTAATCTTCATGTTGAGGATACTTTAAAAGCAGGAGATGGACTATGTGATTTTCAAGCTGTAGAAATGCTGGTTAAAGAAGCTCCAGGTTGTGTAGAGAGGTTGCAGAATTTAGGGATGATTTTCGATCAAAGTTCTGATCAATTAGCTACTACTTTAGAGGCAGCCCATTCACGAAGAAGAGTTTTACATGTTAAAGATCGTACTGGAAGAGCATTGGTTGAAGTGCTAGAAGATCAAATTGAGAATCAAAAAAATATTCTTCATTGTAGGGGTGTAAGAGTAACTGAACTTCTCATTGAAAATAATGAATGTAGAGGAGTTCAGGTTCTTGATGGAGCAAATTTATATTGGATTAAATCCAGAGCTGTTGTTTTGGCTACAGGTGGGGGTGGGCACTTATTTACAAATACAACAAATCCTGCTCAATCCTCTGGTGAAGGGATTGCTCTTGCATGGAAAGCAGGAGCTACTATCGAAGATTTAGAGTTCGTGCAATTTCATCCAACAGCTTTAAAATTTTATGGTGCACCTTGCTTCTTAATATCTGAGGCACTTAGAGGGGAAGGGGCGATTTTAGTTGATAAAAATGGTGAAAGTCCAGTTAAAAATCTTCAAAATCGTGATCTAGCTACTAGAGATCAGGTAAGTAGAGCAATTATGAAAAATATGCATGATAATAATGTAGACCATGTTGGCTTAGATCTTCGGTATATTGACCCAGAAAAAATTGTAGAACGCTTTCCCACGATCTTAAGTCGATGTCAGGATTATGGTGTTAACCCTTTAAATGAGGTTATTCCCGTAGCTCCTGCAGCTCATTATTGGATGGGAGGTGTTAAAACTGATCTAAATGCATCTTCAACAAGAAAAGGATTATATGCTGTTGGAGAAGTTGCTTCTACAGGTGTGCATGGTGCTAATAGACTGGCAAGTAATTCACTGATGGAGTGTCTTGTTTTCGCAAGAAAAATGTCTTCAATTGTTTTGAATGACCTTTCTAAATTTGATAAATCTGATAGATCATTTATGGAGTTTGATATTGAAGATCCTAAAGAAGATCAAATCTCTATAATTGCTTATAAAATTGATGAACTGAGAAAACTATGTTGGTTAAATTTAGGTGTATCTCGAAATAAGGTAAATATGAGTAAATTTTTAAATTATATTCAAAATGATATAGATAAATTCAATAAGAATGATTTACTAAATAGTCTTGAAAAAATAAAATTTGATCAAAAAATAAAACTTAGTGAACGTAATAGAAGAGCATTAAATCTTTTACTTGATTTAAAGAATAGACAAATAACCACCTTAACTTTATTAAAAGCTTGTCTATTTAGAGAAGAAAGTAGAGGAGGGCATTATAGAGATGATTTCCCGGATAAAGATAAAAATTGGGAATGCCATACTAGACAACAGTTAGATCAAAAAATTCAAAAAAGATTTGTTAAAAATTAAGATCTCCCTGATAGTCGGTTTTTGTTGCTAATTCATTTAAGTCACGCGTACCACTAATAATTTCTCCATTTATTTCCCAAGAAGGAAATCCACTGATTCCTTTCGTTTGGCATAGCTCATACTCATTATCTTTACCATCTTTAGCACACTCAACTACTTTTAATTCTTTAACTGCTTCCTTACCAAATAATTGTTTCTGATCGTGGCAATGTGGGCACCAGTATGCACTATACATAACAATATTTTTTTCACTTAAAAATTTTGCAAAATTTACCTTCTGGGGAGAGCTTGCAGTGGTAATTATTGGAGATACATTTTCAGTGGGGTTTCCAACATCAATAGCATTAGAGGGGTCAACGTTTGTTGACCAAATTAGCCCCCCCAGCAGGACACTAATTGCTACAATGAAACCTCTAAAAATCATAGGTTCTCTACTTACGAACTTTGCTCCAATCATAGAAATTATAAAGATAGAAAACGATAAAATTGCTGAAAGTATACAAAAAAAGCAATATGCTTGAATCTTAAAAAACATTATATTTATCAATAAAAAGCTAAATGTTGATGACGCACAAGAAATTAGAAATACTAACCACCATAAAAACTTATTAAGTTTTTCTTTTGGAGAAATTAAATTAAGCGAGAGTATTATTGTGATAACTAATATTGATAAATATGTTATAAATCCAGCTAATGAGAGAGGTATATTAAATTGATTGTTTTCAAATAAAGTACCCCAAGGACTATTTAAAACTGTTTCACAACCATTTTGTATTCCTGGGCATGAAAGCGAAGTAAATAATCCCCAGTTTTTTAGAGTAATCGAACCTGTATCAACTATGCCTATGGTGCTAAGAATTGCGATTATGATTTTTGGCCATTTCAAATCTTTTTTATTTCTTCTGTTTAAAGTCTTAAGGGCCATACAAAAAGAAAGTTTGTTATTTACATTATCTATCTTAATATTATCTTGGCATGAGAGTTACATACGAAATGCTGTTTAAATCTTTTAATTCTTATTTTTCAAGTTGTGAAACAAAATAGTCTCAATGTAAAAGAAAAAAAACTTTCTAAGGTTGCATTCAGCCATGTTGGTTGTGAGAAAAATCTTGTTGATACTGAGCATATGCAAGGGTTATTAGATAAAGAGGGTTATGAAGTTGACAGCAATATAAATGATGCAAATGTTGTTGTTGTAAATACTTGCAGTTTTATTGAAACAGCTAGAGAAGAATCTATTAGAAAGATTTTAGAATATACAAATCAAGGAAAGGAAGTAATAGTTGCAGGATGTATGGCTCAGCATTTTAAAGATGAGCTTATAAAAGAAATCCCTGAAATAAAAGGTTTAGTTGGAACAGGAGATTATCAAAAGATAGCCAAGGTTTTAGACAGAGTAGAAAAGGGGGAAATCGTTAATGAAGTTTCAAAAATACCTGAATTTATTGCAGATGAGGAGATGCCTCGTTTTGTAGATAAAAATAAATTTGTTGCTTATCTTCGCATTGCTGAAGGCTGCAACTATAATTGCGCTTTTTGTATTATTCCTAAGTTGAGAGGTCCTCAAAGAAGTAGAACAATAGAATCTATAGTTTCAGAAGCCAAAAGTCTTGCAAAAAATGGTATTCAAGAAATCATATTAATTAGTCAAATAACAACTAATTATGGTCAAGATATTTATGGAAAACCATCATTAGCCAAACTTTTGAATGAGCTTTCTAAAGTTCCAATTCCTTGGATAAGGATACATTATGCTTATCCAACAGGTTTAACTGATGAAGTTATCAGAGCTTTCAAAGATTCAAAGAATATAGTGCCTTACTTTGATTTACCACTTCAGCATAGTCATCCAGATGTGTTGAAGGGTATGAATAGACCTTGGCAAGCTTCTTTGAATGAATCAATTTTGGAAAAAATTAGAGAGGAAATTCCATCTGCTGTATTAAGAACTAGTCTCATTGTTGGTTTCCCAGGAGAAAAAAAAGAACATTTTGAACATCTTATAGAATTTTTGGATAGGCATAAATTTGATCATGTGGGAGTTTTTATTTTTTCACCTGAAGAAGGAACTGCAGCTTTTCATTTGCCAAATAAAGTTTCCTTAGAGGTTGCAGAGGCAAGAAAAGATAACATTATTTCAGTTCAACAAAATATCTCCAAAGATAAAAATCAGTCATACGTTGGTTCAAAAATGAAGATTTTGGTGGAAAAAATATCAGATAATAACGAATTAATAGGTCGGTCCTATAATTTCGCCCCTGAAATTGACGGAACAGTAATTTTATCTATTAAGGATAAAATCGATTTGAAAAATTATATTGGTAAATTTGTTGAAGCAAATATTTCTTTTGCGGATGAATATGATTTGTATGGAGAGACTATTAAAATTTTATAGTTTTATTAAATTAATTTAACTGCTCTTAAGAGCTTATCTAATGCGAAAGCAGCTCCAAAACCAAAACCAATAAATGCAAAATAGAAAATGATGTTCATTAATTTTTTTATTTTTATTTAATTTACCATCAGATGAAAAGATTAGATTTTTTCGTTTAATTTCTTAATCTTGGATATATGGTAATCTTTTGTATAAACATTCTTCTGCTTTTTGTAGTTCCCGGCCTAAGTATAGGGCATGGTCGAATCTGGTTATTAAGTCATTTCTTTCTTCAGTGATCATTATTCCAAGTTGTTTCGCACTAATACCTTTAAAAACTTCATTACTAACTCTTTTATTTTGAGAGTCGCATTTAATTGGTTCATTTGTTTCTGGGTCAAGCGCATATCCGTCTTCATTAATATTATTTAGAAAGTGCTCTAAAATTATTTTATTTTCTTCTAAATCTACTTTAATAATAAAATAACCGTTTGGATCTAAATCTATATATCGGTTGGATAGGTTATTATCAATCATTGTTTTTTCATCGAAACTGTTCTTAGAATCCATTCTTAGAAGTTAATAAAAAACTATATTACTAATATAATCTTTGGTAAAGCTGATTAATTTTTTATTTAAAGGGGATAGATTTATTTTCAAAATCAATTTCCATCGTGGTTTGTTTATTCACTTCATTTAGCCAAGGATAAATTATATTTTCCATATTTTTGTCAAACCACTTATGCATGCTAACGGTGCTTTTTGCAAAAAAACCTCTCCGTCTTTTATGTTTACCACCCGCTCCAGGATCAAACAAATGGATACTATTTTTTATTGCCCATTCAATTGGCTGGTAATAGCATAATTCAAAATGTAAATTAGATATTTCTTCTTGACTACCCCAATATCTACCCCATAAGTTGTGTTGATTTTTTACGCACATCGACATAGCAAAAATTTCATTTGAATCATATTTTGATGCACTAAAAAGTAAAAGATTTTTTTTATTATCAACCAGTGTTTCGAAAAATGTAGATGTTAGATATTTACTTCCCCAAACTCCCCACCTCGAACAATGTTGTTCATAAAAATTATGCATTTTATTGAGGATTTCTTTGTTGATATCATCTTCATTAAAAATTTCTACTTTAATGTCTTGATTAGTAATTGATTTCCTCTCTTTTTTTATATTTTTTCTCTGATTAGAGTTAAATCTAGATAGAAAATCGTCAAATGTTTTTTCTCCATTACTCCTCCATTCACTGCTGGAGTTTATCCATTCATAGTATCCTAAAGATTTAAGATGGTTGCCCCAGCTTTCATCAATATACAAAAAATTACAACTTAGGATTTTATTCGTAATCGCAAAGCTTTCGATATGGTTTATAAGTAAATTTGTAATTTCTTTCTTGTCTTTATTTTTTTTATAAAGAAATTGATATCCATTTACAGGACTATAAGGACTCATTCCAATTAATTTAGGGTAATAATTTAAATTCAGCTCTTGAGCCAATCTTGCAAATGATTGGTCAAAAATGAATTCTCCATAGCTATGATTTTTTAAAAAAAGTGGAGCAATTCCTAGTATTTCTTCATTTTTATAAGCAACAAAATATAGAGGCTGCCAACCAGTTTCTCTTGAAACACTTTTTGATATCTCAAGGTTTTTAATCCAAGTCCATTCATAAAATGGATTATTAATTTCATTTGCTAATTCATTCCATATCTCCTTGGAGATTTCCTTAATTGACAATTTGACTTCAACTTTATGTATTTTTTGGTTCATTTATTATTGAAACTATTTCAAATCTTTTTGTAATGAACATGGATTTCATTATTCATTAAATTTTTAATTGATTTTATTTCCCATAGCCTTTTGAGATTAAAAATAGCATTTGTTTGTTCTGGAGGGATCCATGTATATCTACCTCCAATAATTCGTGGAATTATTGTAATTTTTATATCTGTTATTAGATCCTCTTTTATAAATGAATTGATAAGTTTTGCTCCTCCTAAAAGAGCTAAATCATTTATCCCTTGTTTTTTAAGTGAAATTAAAGTTTTTTTCCATGAATCTTCAAAAAATAGTTCTTTCTCGAATTCATTATTCGACGAATTACCAACTTTACTTGAGCTTATTAGCCATCTTCTAATTGGTTGACGAAAGTATTTCCAATTACTGTTAAATTTTTTGCTATTTGAAGCAACTATTGAAATTGGTTGGCTTTTTGATATATTTACTTCTTCATTATCAGAGAGATTTTTAACTAGGAAAGTTGATTGATGAGCTATTAAAGTACCTAAACCAAAAATGGTGGCGTCAACCATTGTTAAGTTTTGATTTAATATTTTTTTATCTTCATCGCTTCCAAGATGCGATTCTCCACCATCAGGAAATGCAATTCTCCCATCAAGACTTGATGCTATAACAATTATTACTCTTGGTATATTCAAGTTTGCGTGATTAAACTATTTTCCAATTTCAACTTCAACGAATTGGTTAACTTTTGATCAACATAAATTTCTGCAGCATTATTTGGACTCTCCTGGAGTCTTATTTTGTGTAATGTTGCACCAAGATTATGTATTGGTTTTTTAAGAATATCAGAAATATATAAAGCTATATTTTCAGCAGTTGGAACACAATTATGGAAAAATTCGATATCTTTATTGAGAAAAGTATGATCTAGTTGTTCAACAACTAAATCATTAATTATTTCTTGGAGGGCAGATAAGTCGCAAACCATTCCTGTTCTTTTATCAATGTCTCCTTTCACAGTTATATCGACGAGATAGTTATGACCATGTCCATTAACTCTGGCACATTTCCCATAGATTTTTTTATTTTCATCAAAGGATATCTCTTCTTTTGCAAGTCTATGAGCGGCTGCAAAATGAGTTTGTACTGTTAAAAATGCTTCCATGTTTTTTCCAAAATAATCAGCCCATAAATTTGGGTTTTCATAAAGTCTTAGACTTGTAAGAGGTAAATCATCTTTCAGACGACTCCAGATGACCTTTACTAATGCTTCAGTTGTGGGAAGTATACCTTCTTGATTATTAACATTAAATTCAGGCCAGACATCATTTAAAAAACGAAAATCTAATTGTCCAGTAACCTTATCTTTAATAGAGTGTTTTACATCAGAGAGATTAAGTACCATTCCATCAGAGTCTAGTTCTCCACCCATTGAAACAATAAGTTCATAATTATGACCATGACCTGGTGCAATACTGCACTTTCCAAAAAGAGATAAATTTTCTTCTGGGCTTTTTTCAGGAAGCCAATAACGGTGACTAGAACTAAAGCAGGCACGTCGAGTTATGACGCATTCACGTCCTTTTCCATGAGATGGTTTGGATTGTGTAGAAGTCATACCTGTCTGCGATAATACTATCTTAAGGTTTTAAATACGCTTTTGTCTTTATGGAACAATCCATTATCGAAAAAACAGTTCATGCTATTAAGGGCAGAAGCATATTTTTAATAGGAATGATGGGTTCTGGTAAGTCACAAACTGGTTTGAAGCTGGCTGAATTATTAAAGTATAAATATATTGATTTAGATTCATTAATTGAGAAGTTAGCAAAAAAATCTGTCAATCAAATTTTTAAGGATGAAGGAGAAGATAATTTCCGCGAATTAGAAGCAAACTGCCTTAAAGAAACTATCAAAATTCCTTCATTAGTAATCTCAACTGGTGGAGGAATAGTTACCAAATCTGAAAACTGGGGAATCTTAAGACAGGGAATAATTGCTTGGATAGATCTCGACAAAGATATAGCAATTGAAAGATTGAAAAATGAAATTGAAAATAGGCCACTTCTTCAGGGAAAGAATCTAAATGATTTATATATGAGCATTTTTCAATCTAGAGAAAATTTGTATTCTCAAGCAGATTTAAGAATTCAAGTAAAAAAAGAAAATATTGAAGAAGTTGCTATGAAAATAATTAATGCAATTCATAAAGAAATAATCAGTTAATCTGGTTCAATTCTTACTGCAAACCATTTGATAACGTAACCTAATTTTATTTCTAATTCATAAGTGCTTTCCAATAATTCTTCAAAAAATTCCTGATCAGGATCTTCTATATTTTGATATATTGTTTGTGTTTCTGTCTTACTAAGCCAATTCTTCAACCATAAAATTGCTTCTTGCTTTGATACAATTTTTTCCTTTGAATCTGGCTCTAATAATACATAATGATCTGATGCTCTTATTAGTGGATTTGACATAATGAAAATTCTTCTTGGATTAATTCTTTGCTTTATTTTTCAAGGGATTTTTTTAGAAAGTTCTTTTGCTCTAGTAGATTCTAACGTACGAGATTTTTTGGAAAATCGTGTAAATCAATGGCCAGAATTATATTTGCCAAATTTTAAATTATCGGATACTTCTAAGGATTTAATTTATCCTAAATGGTTCGAGGGGACTTGGCTTGTAACTTCTCAAGATATAGTTAATGATTCAGAAGAGCCAGTTATTTATAAAGTAAATTTCTTTAAGAATGATTTAGATTTGATTGTTGGTAATCGTGCAAAAAATTCTGAATCTATTGGAAAAGCAATATTTGGTGAAACCTTAATCAAGGTTGTAAATGACCCGCAATCTATTAATAATCAAATTACTTATTTAAAAGATGATTTTTATATTGATTCAAGAATTACAGGGAGAAATCAGATCCAAGATAATGATATTTTTTTCGCAGATGAGCTAGTTATACAAACAGCACATAAGCCAGGTGCTTCAAGGATTAATCAGGTAGAGACCATTAGTAAATTTCAAAAATGTTCCGAAGAAATATTGGAAGTTGATAATTCAATCAAACCATCAATTTGTGGAGTGCAATATGTTGCTTCTTATGGTTCAAAAGTTGGTGATCCTTCTATTCATGCTATCAAAACAAATAAATATAAATTGAAGTTTGAATTTATTGAGAGTTAGCACTAAAAAGATATTCTTCTAAGTTGTTCCTCCAAATGAAAAGATTTTCTAAATAAGGGTTGTTTATGTATTCTTGGCTACCCTCTCCTGAAAGAATTGGTCCTGCAGACTTTGGAAATTTAATCAGGGATAATTGAGCAGCAATTGAAATATCTGCAATTGATAAACTATCTCCCACTAAATATTTCTTGTTGATCAAGGATTTTGATAAAGCTTCCAGTAATTTTTGGAGTTCTAAATTATCTTTAGAAGACAAAACTACATTAGAAATTTTACTAAGATTTTCAAAAGGTAATTTATCAACAATACTTTTCACTGAAGAAGGTATTTCATCTGGAAGTAATGCAGTTCTTAGTTGTGGATTTTCTATTGCAGATTTTATTAAAGCTTTTCTACAAGTTGTAGCCATTGTTGTATCTGCCCAGTCTTCAATTAGTTTGCATTGTGCAAATAATATTGGATCCTCCGGAAAAAGTGGATTGTTTTCATTTTTTTTATCTATATATTCGCAGATAGTTGAAGAGTCATTAATAATTTGATCATTACTATCGACTATTACAGGTACTTGTTTTTGACCTGATAATTTAAAGATTTCAAATTGGCCTATTCCAGGTGTTACTTCTTCAACTCGATATTGTAGTTTTTTTGCATGAAGAGCCATTCTTGTTTTTAAACAAAAAGCACTATGCCTAAATTGATATAATGTAATCATGCTGTTTAATGTTTGTTAAAACTTAGCTAAAAAAGTAATCTATTTGTGGAGCTGATGGGCGAATTTTTCTCTAATGTTGCGAGATATCCAAAGTATTTGATATCTATCATTGTTGGGGGACTTGTTGCTTTGCTTGAACCTTTATTCAAGAATAGATCAAATCCACTCACAATAGTAGGTTTGATATCTTCTGCCTTAAGTGCTTTCATAACTGTTTATTTTGTCTTGCAAGCGATGACAAACCCAATAAATTTACAACCATAATGCCAAATAATTACCGACTTGCAAAAGTTTCTTCTCTTTTGAAGAAAGAAATAACCCTTATTTTGCAGAATGATTTAGAAAATGATCTTATTAGAGATCATTTCGTCAATATTTCTAAGATTGATTTATCAGGTGATTTGCAACACTGTAAAATTTATATAACTTCAACTGCTCAAGAGAAAGTGAGGAAAGAAATTGTATCAAACTTGAATACTGCTAAAAGCTCTATAAGGCATAGTTTAGGAAAAAGAATTGATATGAGAAGAGTTCCAGAGATAATTTTTAAAGACGATGTTGTTCTCGATAAAGGATTATCAGTATTGAAACTTCTCGATGAATTAAAAAATAAAAATCAAAATTTTGAGGACAAGGATGCCAAAAGTTGATCTACCCCTTGATCAAAGAAATATAATTATTACTCGATCAAAACAAGGGATATTGAATATAAAAAAGATATTCACAATCAAAGGCGCTAATGTATTTGATTTACCTGCAATAAGTATTGTTGATCCTGATGATTTGAATCCTCTTGATGAAGCATTAAATCAAATAAATGATTTTCATTGGATTATTTTTTCCAGTAGTAATGGGATCAAATTTGTGGATAAAAGACTGAGATACTTTAATAGTTCATTAAAAGAATGTTCTAAAAAAACAAAAATCGCCGTAGTTGGAGAAAAAACCTCAAAAACTCTTGATGATTTTGGGATTAAGGCTGATTTCATACCTCCAGAATTTGTTGCTGAAAGTTTAATTGATAATTTCCCAGTATCTGGTTATGGACTTCGAGTTTTTTTACCTAGAGTTCAAACAGGTGGTAGGGATATAATTGCAGAGCAATTTAGAAAAGCTGGTTCTCGTGTATTTGAGGTTGCTGCATATGAAACTAGGTGTCCTGAATCAATTCCGGAAGAAACAATTGATATTATTTCTAATCGAAAAGTTGATGCGATTATTTTCTCAAGCGGTAAAACCGTAGTAAATGCTGCTTTTTTATTAGAAAAAAAACTTGGTAAACAATGGTTAGAATATTTTGATCAAACTAAGTTATTAACTATTGGACCCCAGACAACAAAAATATGTAACAAGGTTTTTGGAAGAGTTGATAGTCAGGCACAAAAATATACTTTTGAAGGACTACTAGAGGTAGCAATTAATATTTTTAATTAGAAAAATTTTTTGTATAGTTCTTTTCAACTAAATCTTTGAACCTATCAATATTGGCCTGTAATTCGTTTGTAACCATTTTACCTAAAATATTTTCTTCCATAAAGCGAGCAATCATTTTTGGTAGTTCATAAGTTATTGCTAAATTTACCGTTGTGATTTGTTCAGCTTTACTTTCGAAAACTACTGATCCCTCAGTTGGTAAACCTCCTATTGATTTCCATTTAAGTTTGCTTTTTTCAACCCTTTCTGTAATTTGAGCTTTCCATTTAAACCTAAAGCCATTTGCAGCTAAAGTCCATTCTGTTAAATCTGGTAACGTATTAGTTTCTTCGTTAACTGTTTTTACAGATTCAATCCAGCTCATCCAAAGTGACATTGAGTCTAAATCGCTCCATGTGTCCCATACATTTTCAAGAGGCGCATTAACAACTGTTATTACGTCATGTTTTAGCCAAGTACCCATTAGTTAACTTACAGCAAGATTTTTTGCTAATTCGGCTTTCTTCTCTAAAATTGCGGCGGCAGCTAAATGACCACTCATTGTAGCCCCCTCCATAGAGTCTATATAATCTTGTTTTGTATAACTACCAGCCATGAAGAAATTAGATATCGATGTTTTTTGATCGGGTCTGAAAGGTTCCATACCGGGAGCTTCTCTATAGAGTGATTGTGGAATTTGTACTACGTTACTCCAAAGCAATTTGAGGTTTTTTGAGGATGGGAATAGACAGCGGACCTCTTTATCAATTTCTTTTGTAATTCTTTCTGTGGATCTTCCCATCCATTTATCGCCAGGAGTTAAAACACATTGGAGAAGCGATCCCATATTTTTTTTTCTATAGTCTGCTGGACTTGCTAGTGCTAAATCAGCAAAACAACTGAAAGAGGCATCAGCAGAATAAAGAAGGTTATCTAGTCCAATTGGTTTGTTTCCAGTATTATCTTTTTGTAATTCAGTAACCCAACCGTCATATCTTAATTGGATTGTGGCAACAGCTACAGCTCTAAGTTTTTTTAAACCTTCAAATTCTTTAAATTGATACCATTCTTTTGGAATTATTTTTTTTATTCCTGGAACATCACATGCAGCTAGAAATTTATCTGCAAACACTGCCTTAATTCCTTCGGGAGAAGATATTTTTAATTGATTTACTGTATAAGAGGAAGATTCCTTTTCATAAATGATTTCTTCTACCTTATGGTTAAGATGTATTTTTGCTCCTTTGTTTTTGATGTAGTCGACGATAGGTTGCGTTAACCACTTATGTGGGGAACCTTTTAAAAGATTAAGTTTTGAGGCTTCTGTTTTTGAAGCAAACATCATGAATATAGTTAGCATGCATCTTGCTGAAATATCTTTGCAATTAATAAAACCTAATGCATATGCAATAGGATCCCACATTCTTTCTAAACTTTTTTCACTTCCACCATGGTTTAAAAACCATTCTTTAAAACTAATTCTATCTAGATCTCTAATTATTTTCATTGCGCCTTCATAGTCTATCAATCCTCTAACGATTGGACTTGTCCCTAAAGCTAAAGCATTTCTGAACTTATCTACCCAAGTAAGTTGTTCGGTGGTAAAAAAAGCTTTAAGACCATTAAATGGAGCACCTAAAGGGAATCTGAAGTCTAAAGATTTTAAATTACCACCATTATTAATAAATAGATGAGTATGATCTTTCGGGAGCAAATTGTCTAGAGACCCCACTTTTTTCATTAATTTAAAAAGATTTGCATAATTGTAAAAAAATACATGTAACCCCATTTCTATGTGGTTGCCATCATTATCTTCCCAACTTCCTACTTTACCTCCCCAAAATGACCTGCTTTCGTAAATTTCTACTTCGTGGCCTTCATCAACTAAATTGACTGCTGCCGTAAGACCAGCTAATCCAGAACCAACTATTGCAATTTTCACTTTTTCTTAAAATTATAACAAATCAAGTTTGGATAATGTTTGTTCTATGCATCCTATCGATTAAGTTTTTATATTATAAATAGTAGAAATCCCTTGTTTATGGAAAATGTAGAAGTTAAACACGAAATTAAAAATTCTGATGATGGCAAAGGTATCTTAATTACGAATGATGCTATAGAACAAATTTCAAATTTATTGAAGGGCCAAAGTGATAAAAAAGCACTAAGGGTAGGAGTAAGATCTGGCGGTTGTAGTGGGATGAGTTATACGATGGATTTTATAGGAACTGATGAAATAAATCCCGATGATAAAGTTTATGATTATTCATTAAAAGCTGATCAAAGCTTTCAAGTTGTTTGTGATCCTAAAAGTCTTTTATATATTTATGGAATGCAGTTAGATTTTAGTAAAGAATTAATTGGAGGTGGCTTTAATTTTGTAAATCCCAATGCCTCTCAAACTTGCGGTTGCGGAAGCTCTTTTGCAGTTTAAATAATGAACAATGAAATTAATCCCATCGAAGAGGATTTTAATGCGGCTTTATCAAGATATAAAGCAGGGCAAGATTTAATACCAATCGTTCAAGATTTCCAAAAAATTATACAGCAAATTCCAAATCATTTTGCTGCTTGGACTTGTTTATCATGGCTTCAATTACTTTTGAAAAATAATGAAGAAGCTTTGTCAGCTGCTAGACAAGCTGTTCGATTAAATCAGCAAGATCCACAAGCAAGAATGAATTTGTCTTTAGCTCTTTTGGCTACCAATAATAAAGGCGTTAGGGATCATATTGAGTTAATAAAAAAAATGTCTATGATGATGCCAGATGTGAAAAGTGAGTTGAAAGAATCTGTTGAAGACGGATTAAGTAGATATCCAGATTGGCCTGAGTTAACCAAAGTAAAAAAATGGTTGGAATTTTAAATTGTTGAAGATTTTAATTTTAAGTAATGGGCATGGAGAAGATCTATCTGGCAGTCTAATAGCTAAACAATTCGCAAAAAGTGGTTATTCTGTTCATGCTTTGCCAATTGTTGGTATGGGAAACCATTACGAAAAAGAAAAAATCAAGATTATCGGTAAAACTAAGGAATTTAGAACTGGAGGCATTGGTTATAATTCTATTAAGGGAAGACTAACTGAGATATTAGGTGGAGAAATATTTTATCTTCTAAAAAGATTATATTTAACTTTTAAAATAAGAAAAAAATATGATTATTTTTTTGTAGTTGGAGATATTGTGCCAGTTTTTTTTGCATGGGTTTGTAATAAAGATTTTTTTACATATCTAGTTGCTTATTCCAGCCATTATGAAGGGAAGTTGAAATTACCATGGCCTTCTAAATTTTTCTTACTCTCACAAAAAGCAAAAAAAATATATACGAGAGATTTCCTTACAGCTAATGATTTAACACTGCAATTAAAAAAGAAAGTGTCTTTTTTAGGCAACCCATTTATGGATAAGTTTTTTCCTAGAAACAAAGAATTAAATAAAGATGAATTTAGTCTTGGATTATTTCCAGGAAGTAGATTCCCTGAGATTTTAGATAATTTTGTTTTGATTTTAGAGGTGTTAGAGGCATTGTCAGATTTAAGATATTTTCAAAAAATTCAGTTTAATTTTGCAATAGTTAATGCTTTATCTGCATTAAAGATAAAAGAGATATTTCAAAAAAGAGGATGGTTAAAACTAGAAAATATAAAAGATAATAATCTCTTGAAATTCCAATATAAATTTTTAGAAGTTAATATATATTGGAATAATTTTGACAAAATATTATTGAAAAGTAGATGCTGTATCAGCATGGCAGGAACAGCAGCAGAGCAAGCTATTGGATTAGGAAAACCGGTTATTCAGATTGAAGGTAAAGGTCCACAATTTACAAAAACTTTTGCGGAAGCTCAAAGACGTTTGCTTGGGAAATATGTTTTTTGTGCCAGTATTTATAAAGATAAGAATGATCAAATCAATCAGACAACAAATTTGATCATTAAAATAATATATCTTATAAAGGTGAATAAGCAGTTTATGATCTCATGTAATGAAAATGCTAAAAAAAGACTGGGTGAAAACAAAGCTTGCCTTAAAATGGTTGATGATATGAATATTGTTATAAAAAATGAATAAGGCTAACAAGCAAAATAAGTTAAAACAAATTATTGATAATTTGTTATTAATAAATTTATTTACAGTCATTTTTTTTGCAATATTTTTTATTTTTGCAATCATCATGCAATTAAATGGCACGTTTATTTTTATTAATTTTATTCAGATAGTTTGGAATCCTCTTGTAGTTCCATTGATAACAATTTTAATTATTGGTGCTTTAGTAAACGGTATTAATTCTTGGTGGAGGCGTAAATTGCTTTCTCAAGAAGAGGATATTTAAAAGCATAATTTTTGAGTTTACTGCTAATTACTTTTTGTCCTTCTAATACAACTTTTGCTCCATCTCCTAACAACATTTTTAAAACTGCTCCAGGCACTGGAAGTAAATTTGGTCTATTCAGACATGTGCCTAAAGTTTGAGAAAAGTCTCTCATTAATATTGGATTTGGTGCAACAGCATTAAATACTCCCGAATACTTTTTATCAACTATTGCTTGAGTAATTAATGCACATAAATCAGTTCTATGAATCCAACTCATCCATTGCTTACCATCTCCAATGGGCCCACCTAGTCCAACTTTAAATATAGGGAGCATTTTTCCTAATGCTCCTCCATCTGCCTCTAGAACAATTCCAATTCTAAAAATAACTAACCTTGAGAAAAATGGTTTTTCAGCAGCAACCGCTTCCCATTTTTTGCAAAGATTAGCTAAAAAGTCATTTCCTCCAATACTATTTTCAGTGAATTCACCAGACAAACTTGTACCGTAATAACCTATTGCTGATCCATTTATAATTACTTTTGGGTTTATTTTTAAATTTTTAAGGGTCTTCATCATAAATTTTGTGGTTTTAATACGACTATTTTCAATCTCCTGTTTTTGTTCAGAGGTCCATTTTTTTTCTGCAATGGGTTCTCCCATTAAGTTAATAATTCCATCTGTCTCTCTTAAAGTATTTAGAAAATTTTCGTCATTCCAATTTTTTTCTTTTGATAAATCTATCTGAAAAAATTTAAACTTATTGAAATTTAAATCAACTTTTAATTTACTTATAGGTTTTCTACTTACAATGCATATTTCGTGATTTTCATTGATTAGTGTTGGTACTAATTCTTTACCAACAAATCCAGTGCAGCCAAGTAGTAAAAGACGCATAATATATAGGTATTTATCATTTTAGGCTATTAAATTTTTTAGAAGTTTGTAATTATTATTCCGGTATAAATTCTTTTCAATATTTTTCAGACAAGTTTTTGTATAATAAATTTAGATATCTTTCTTGAATTTATTATGACAGATTCTATTCCAAAAAAACCTCTCAAGAAAGGAAGTTTAGTGTTTGTCGATAGAGGAAATTATATAAAAAGTATCGAAGCACTAGCCAGTGATAATGAACTCCCTAATTATGTCTTTGAAGGTCCCGGAGAGATTCTTTCACTTAAAGAAGAATATGCTCAAGTTAGATGGCGTAGACCTGTTCCCGATGTTTGGTTGAAATTAGATCAACTCAAGGAATATATTCAATAAAACTTTATATTCAAAAATTTTTATTTTTTTTCTCTCTAGACATCTTTGATTGGATTCTTTTTGCTTCTTTAATCATCTCTTTACCATCGAATAAGTAATCATCTACGTATCCTTGGGTATATCTATCAAGTTCTGATAAGGCATCTTTAACTTGTGAAAAACAATGATACAGATCCAAGCCTAACGCTGAAATAGACTTTGGAACTAATTTTTTATTGTAAATTTTATCAACTTTTTCTATTTTATTTTGTGCAAGACTTATGTAATTACAAAAATTTTCCATTAACTGGTCATCATAAGGATCCGCAGATAGTTCTTTTATTTCATTATTCAAAGGTTTAATTATTTGGCAAATTAATCTATTGATTGGAGTATAAATCTCTTTAATCCATGCCTCAACTTCTTTATCTTTGATTGATGAATTATATTTTTTTGAATTAAATTTCTCTTCCCAATTATCATTTAATGAATCAAACGAGGTATTTGAAGAGAAAATTGTTCTATCATATTTTTCTTTTTTTATAGGGTCATTTAGAGTCTCCCAGGCATTTTGGATTGCAAGAAATCGTTCTTTTTCGCCACCTGCATCAGGATGATGTATCTTCACTAAAGAACGATATGAAGATTTAATTTCACTCTTGGTTGCATTTTTTTCAAGGCCTAATTCTTTATAAAAATTTTTTTCCATTTTTTAAATAAGGGATCAAAGATAACCGTCTTTTCTTGCTTGAATTGAAGTATTCGATTCAAACATTGCTGTTGATAAATATCTTTCACCAAAACTGGGAAGAATTACTATCAATCTTTTATTCATAAGTTCTTTTCTTTTTCCTATTTTTATTGTTGCTGCTAAAGCTGCACCACTGCTGATACCGGACAAAAGACCTTCCAATCGAGCTAATAAACGTCCATAATAAAAAGCTTCATCATCATCTATTTTTATAATTTCATCTATTAAATTAGTATTTAGAACTTTCGGCACGAAACCTGCTCCTATTCCTTGTATCGAATGTGACCCTGCTTTTTCTCCGGAAATTACAGCACTTTTTTTGGGCTCTACAGCATAAATTTTGCAATTTGGATTAACTTTTTTCAAAAAACGTGCGCAACCAGTAATTGTTCCTCCTGTACCTACTCCTGTAACTAGTCCATCTAATTTATTATTGGATTGGGCCCATATTTCTTGAGCAGTTGTTCTTTCATGAATATCTGGATTAGCAAAGTTTTCAAATTGATTAAATTGATAGCTATTTGCAATGCTTGAAGACAACTCATTAGCTAAATCTAAAGCTCCTTTCATTCCTTCTTTTCCCGGTGTTAGCTGCAATTCAGCTCCATATGCTCTTAACATTGCTCTTCTTTCAATACTCATAGTATCTGGCATAGTTAATATCAATTTATAGCCTTTTGCTGCAGCGACCATTGCTAATGCGATGCCAGTATTTCCACTTGTTGCTTCAATTAGCGTTGTATTATCTGGAGTTATCAACCCTTCTTCTTCAGCTTTACATAACATTGAATAAGCGATGCGATCCTTAACAGAAGCTGAGGGATTGAAACTTTCTAGTTTGGCTATTATTTCTGAATTACAACTAAAATATCTTCTTATTCGATTTAATTTAACTAACGGAGTATTTCCAACTAAAGAAGTTATATCATTTGCTATTTCCATGAAATGATTATTTGAATTTCAAAATTTAATCTCCTATTAATATAATAATTGTATTTAAAGATCTTTTATATAATTTTCTCAAAAGAATTTAATTAAAAATAACTTTCCCCGTAAAATATTTATTATTATAAAAGGTAGTTTTATATTGATTATGTATTCCTTGGAAATAAGTCTGAGATATTCACCTTTTCCACTTTCAATTCAGAAGAGAGAATTTGAAGATGTTAAAAGAATTTATGATGAAATAAAGAGTTCTATGAATGAATCTTTAGAATCCTCAAACTTGATTGAATTAAAATGTGAAAAAGTGCAGGATAAATTAATTGCTGTTAGAACTAAAGAAATCATTTCTGTTCAGATATATGAAAAATCATCATTAGCAGGAGGATCTAAAAAACCAGGATTTTCTCTCAACATCGATTGATAAAATTAATGCGAGATTATCTTGAAAATGAAATACCTTATATTCATTTTAGAGATGTCTCTTTTTCTTATCCTGGGAAAAAAGAAAATTTAATTTTTAAATGTAATTTCTCAATAAAAAAACCTGGATTTTGGATGGTCGTAGGTAAAAATGGAATCGGAAAAAGTACTCTTTTAAAATTGATAAATGGAATCATTAAACCCACTAATGGAATAGTTAATTATAAAGCAAATATAGGGATGGTATTTCAAAATCCTGATCATCAAATATTAATGCCAAATTGTAGAAGCGAACTTCTGATAAACATTAATCAAAATATTAGTGATTATGAAATTAATAAAAAAATTGAATATGTTCTTGATCAAGTAGGATTGACTGGGTTTGAAAAAAGGCCAGTACACACTTTAAGCGGTGGGCAAAAACAACGCTTGACTATTGCATGCGCTCTCATAAGTAATAGAAATTTTATTCTTTTGGATGAGCCTACAGCGTTACTTGATCAAACCAGCCAATTAAAAGTTTTAAATACTATTAAACATCTTACAAGTGACCATAAAAAACCTTTATCCGCTTTATGGATTACTCATCGTTATGAAGAGTTAACTTATGCAGATTCAGTAGCAGAGTTGAAAAATGGTTTTTTATCTGGTTGGCAAGAACCATCAAAATTCCAATATAAATAATTTTTTACTTGTCATAAGGTACTTTAAAGAGCTAAATTCATCATATATTCCTCGGTAGCTCAGCGGTAGAGCGATCGACTGTTAATCGATTGGTCGCAGGTTCGAATCCCGCCCGGGGAGTTTTAAAGTCTCGAAAAGTCTGCAAAGTCACCTTCTGGGTGACTTTTTTTGCATAAGATTACCTTCTCAATGAAAAATGTCTAGACGAATAATGACATTATATTGTAATTCTATTTGTCCAGTATTCGTCTTTTTATTCGTCTTTTAGTAAAAATATTCGTCCAGATTTTTAGCCACTTTTACTGCTATTTCTTACGTTTTTATCCTCAGTCGCAATAAATTAAATAATTCTGATTAGTCGGATGTTTTCTACATTCCTTATCCCAAAAGTTTTGAAACTCAGGATTACATTTTTCTAGTTCTTGTGGAGTCTCATTCAAGTTTAACCCTGCATAATTAAATGCAGTTAGGTATCTTGGAAGGACATTGAATTGATTGAATAGTTTCATAAGACCTCCTAGATCTATATCTATATTGTCCTCCTATTAACTTGAAATTCATAGAGTATTATTACTCGAGTAGAAGTGCTTTGAGGTATCATCAAGAATTTCCATAAAAAATAAACTATTATTTATATAATCAATGAAAAGAAAATAATCCTTGATATTTAATGTTGCGACTTCTTCCTCTACCTATTTTTATTTGCATTTATCTATTTTCTTGGTGGAGATGTAAAAAAAATATTATCGCTAGTGATAAGCAACTAAAACCATGCATTGATTGGGCATATGTAAAAAATTTACCTCTCCCACCAAAACCTACATTTATCGAGTTTTATATTTTTTATGTTTCTTCTTTTTTAAAATTTCCCTTTGGGATAATTGTTCAACAACTACCTTTCTCAAAGAAAGTAAGATATTACGAAAGAGAAATGAAATTAATATTTGATAAATGGAATTTAGAAAAAATTAAAAAAATAACAAACTAATTTATTCGTCAAAATATTCGTCCATTTTCTTATTTCTTTCATATATGTCATGACATATCGCGTCATATCAAGACATATTTTGTTTAATGCTCGACCGCCCGGGTAGTTTTTATATTTCTAAAAGTCATTTAAAGTTTCCATATTAAAGGTGACTTTTTTATTTTTATCCCCCCTTTTTTTCATAAAGTGGTTGCAAGATAATATGTCCTTAAAATTATATATTACTTAGAACAGTAAAAAGAACAATTTAATAAGTTAATTATATGAATACAAATAATGTTTTTTGTATAAAAATTTGTAAGTTTTAAGAACAGTAATCAGAACAATTATCAAAATTTTTGAATAAAAAATAAGTTACCTTATTGATTTTTACGTTATTTGTAATCAAGATATGTTTTTTGTACATATTATTTGAATACATATTCCGATAATTCTAGTCATCCCACATATCTTTTTTCTCTTGATCTAAATTATTCCTCTCAAGCAATTCTATTCTTTGTTGCCGAGAATCTAATTCTGTTTCAAGTATGTTTTTATTGTCCATGTATTTTTTTTGTATTTCCAAGACAAGTATTTCAAATTGTTCTCCAAAAAAATCTGACATTTCTCTCCATGCTTCCATTTCCTCCTCTTTGCCAATAGTATCGTTTATTTGATGAGAAATAATTTCTAGCACATATTTTTTTAGGTCTTGATTACTCATCGATTCAACTTTTTTTTGAATGTAAAGTTCTTTAAGATTTTCTAGTTGTTTTTTTGATAAATCAGAATAGATAATCGACTTTTTTTTCATAGACACTTAAATTTTTTTTAATATAGACAAAAATTATTAGTTTAGACACTCAGAAGAAATCAAGAACTTTATGCTAAGTTATATTCTCTTTAGAAATGAGTAACTCCATTAAATTTTTTCTAATGCTCCACTAATTATTAAGAAAAAATAAATAAAATCGAAAGAAATTGTAAAATTTATAATTTTTTAAAATATGCAATTTCCTTCTAATGTATTGTTGCTATTGGATTGTTTGATAAATTTAATTGATAAAATTGTTTACATTAATTCAGCAATCTTTATAAATTCTTGAGAGAATCATAGTACCAAAACTTAACCTTAATTTAATAGTTCATAAATATGAAAATTTCAATCCTTTTAATTGAAGATGATCGTGATATGCGTGATTTGGTGGCAAGGCATTTAGAACACTCTGGTTTCGATGTCCAAAAGGCTGAAGATGGAATTAAAGGGCAAGCATTAGCTCTTCAATATTCACCAGATTTAATACTATTAGATCTAATGTTGCCAAATGTTGATGGATTAACTTTATGCCAGCGACTAAGAAGAGATGAAAGAACATCAAATATCCCAATTTTGATGATAACTGCACTAGGCGGCCTGAAGGATAAAGTGACTGGATTTAATTCAGGAGCAGATGATTACATTACAAAACCATTCGATTTAGAAGAATTACATGTACGCATAAAAGCATTACTAAGGAGAACTAACAGAGCACAACTGAATTCAAGTAACCAGCAAGAAATATTAAATTATGGCCCTTTAACTCTTGTTCCGGAAAGGTTTGAAGCTATCTGGTTTGAATCTCCTGTTAGATTAACGCATCTTGAGTTTGAATTGCTCCACTGTCTTTTGCAGAGGCATGGGCAAACTGTATCGCCAGCATTAATTCTTAAGGAAGTTTGGGGATATGAACCAGATGATGATATCGAGACAATAAGAGTCCATATTAGACACTTACGCACCAAGCTTGAGCCAGATCCACGTAAGCCAACATATATAAAGACAGTTTACGGTGCTGGATATTGTCTTGAGTTACCCATTGGTCCTCAAGTTGAAACTGCAAGGCAAGAGTTTATTAAAGCAAGAAATACTAATTTGATAAATTCTGTAGTCGATTAATCTCATGTATCTTCCATTGAAATTTTTAAAAAAGTAATTTCCCATGCCAACCTTGGTTGAATGTTTCTTCTTAAGAGATATTTTAAATTTTCAAGTTTTTTAACTAAACTAATATTTTTTGTCTTTCTCCACCAAATAGTTTGTATTAAATTGATTAAACACATCTGTTGATGAATTTCTAATTTTTCATAAATTAATTTAGAAATTTCTAAAATTTCTACACTATTTTTTATTGGAGAATCTAATTTACATATAATTTCATCTGAAAAATCATTCCAAATTTCAATATTCTTCGATAATTGATTTGGAGATCCATTCGCAGAGTTTATTAAATCTTTAAATTTTAAATTTGTATTAATGTTTACTTTAGAAGTATCTAAATATTCTTTCAAAATAGACTTTATTTGTTTACTTGAAAAAGATCGAAACCTGATTATTTGACATCTTGAAATGATTGTATCTAAGAGTAAGTTTAATTTAGATGTTAATAAAATAAAAATGCCATTACTAGGTTCTTCTAAAGTTTTTAATAGGCAATTTGAAGCGGCTTCGTTTAAAAGGTGTGCATCAGAAATTAAAATAATTTTTTTTTCTGAGTTTATTGATTTTTGACCAAGAAAAGTTTTTATGTTGCGTATTTGAGAAACCTTAATAACCTCAGATCCACTTTTTCGTGTTTTTTCAAGATCGGAACTTCTTGAACTTTTAGTTTCCAAAAGAGAATCAGTTTTGATAATTAGAAAATCAGGATGGTTATTGTTGATAATTCTCTCTTCAACATTCTCTTCTGGTGAAGTTTGTTTAAAAATCTCTGTTATAAATCGAAGAGCAGTTTGCTTTTTGCCTACTCCCTCAGCACCATAAAATATATAACCATTAGCAAAGGATTTTGTTTTAATTATGTTTTTAAGACAGTTGTTGACTTCTTCATTAATTAAAAAATTATTTTTTTGAACCTCAATCATTTTTTATTAGAAAAATTGTTTAGTAAAGTCTCTTTTATTTGATTAGAAATAGTTTGAATATTTTGTGAGGCAGATATTACTTTCCAATTTTTTTCTTTGGCAATTAGTTTGAAGCCTTCATTCACTTTTTCTAAAAATCTAATACCCTCTGATTCCATTCTATCTGGAATTTCATTTTTTCTTCGGAAGATACTCTCTTCTGGAGAAATTTCTAAGAAGAAAGTTAGATCAGGAGATTCTCCTTGGCAAACAATTGATTCAATATTTTTTATTATTTCTAAATTTATATTTCTCCCATAACCTTGATAAGCCAGCGTGGAATCGGAAAATCTATCACTAATTACCCAATGATTGTTATTTAAAGCAGGTGAAATAATTTTGGAAACATGTTCGGCTCTATCTGCTGAATAAAGCAATAATTCTGCAAGCGATGAGGGCTTGTTATTTTTATTATTATCAAGAATTAGTCCTCTAAGTTTTTTTCCTAAAAGACTGCCTCCCGGCTCTCTTGTTGTGATTAATTTAGACCCTTTTTTTATTAGACCGCTTTTAGGAAGCCATCTTGAGAGTTCATCTATTTGAGTAGTCTTACCACATCCATCAATACCCTCAATAACGATAAATTTTCCTTTCATCTAATCTAAAGATAAAGCATTAATTACAACTGTAATAGAGCTAGTCGCCATAAATAATGCAGCTATTGAGGGAGTAAGAAGAATTCCGTATTTTGGAAATAAAATCCCGGCGGCTATAGGTATAGCGAATAAGTTGTAACCAAACGCCCATATAAGATTTTGATTTATTTTTCCTATAGTTTTTTTTGCAAGATTTAAGGCGTAGGTTAATCCATATAGTTGATCTCCCATCAATACTACATCTGCATTTGCCTTGGCTATTTGAGTCCCTGATCCAACCGCAATTCCTAAGTCTGAGGATGCTAAGGCTGGGACATCATTAATACCATCACCAATCATTGCTACTTTATTATTGATCTTTAAATCTTCTATAATTTGTAACTTCATTTGAGGAAGAAGATCCCATTTTACTTCTGTTTCTTTACAACCAATTTCTTTTCCTAACGCTATAACTGTTTGTTTTCTATCTCCACTTAAAATATTAATTTTAAATTTGTTTTCTCTCAAATTTTGAACCGTTTTACTTGAATCATCTCTTAGTAAATCTCCTAACAATATAAAACCTAATAACCTATCTTTAATACTTACTCCAATGATAGTGTTCGCTTTTGTTTCTTCATTTTCAATGACTTTTTTTGCATCACTATCAAGAATTATTCCTTTGCTTTGAAGCCACTCAATGTTGCCAATATGAATAAGTCCATCAATTGAATCAAGTTCTCCAGAAATACCTCTACCTGAATGGGTGAAAATTTTTTTTATTGGAAATAAATTTAAATTTTGTTTTTTTGCCTCTTGTATTAGCGAATCCGCGATTGGATGTCTGCTTTCCTTTTCTAAACTGGCAGCTATTCTTAATAAAAATGAATGATCTTTATTATTCTTATAATCAACAATAAAAGGCTTACCTTTGGTAAGAGTACCAGTCTTATCAAAAATAATGTGATTAATTTTTGAAGCTATCTCTATTTTGTCCCCGCCCTTAAATAAAACTCCTTTTTTTGCTGCTTTACCTGATGCGACAGTTATTACAGTAGGAGTGGCTAAACCCAATGCACAAGGACAAGCTATTACTAAAACGGCAATTGACAATTGAATTGCTAGGCTCAAGAAATTTTCCGCATTACTACCAAGAGAACTATGAAGTGTATGGTTAGAGTGAGTTATAAATTGATGTTGATGACTTAATAAATCAGGCCAAATGTTTTTTGCTACCTTCCACCAAAAGAAGAATGTTAAGGTAGCAAAAATAAGCACAAAGTAAGTAAATTTACCTGCAATTTCATCAGCAATGCGTTGAATGCGAGGTTTTCTAGCGTTTACAGATTCAATAAGACTTACTAGTTTTGCAAGGGATGAATCCTTTCCTACCTTTTTTACTTTGAGTCTGAGAGTTGAATTAAGATTTAAAGATCCACTAGATAGATTTTCGCCTACTTTTACCTCGATTGGTTTGGATTCTCCAGTAATATGTGAAACATCAATATATGAATTTCCCTGAATAACGATGCAGTCAGCAGGGACTCTGTCTCCCGCCAAAACTTGAATTTCTTGATCAGGTCTTAAAGTATTTACTCTTATTGACTTTATTTGATTATCTTCTGTATAGATGTTTGCTATTTCAGGTTGAAGATCTAATAACTCTCCAATCGATGAACCAGTTTGGTATCTTGCTCTTTCTTCTAAGAAACGTCCAATCAGTATAAAGCCTAACAGCATTACTGGTTCGTTAAAAAAACAAGGAAAACCACTTGCAGGAAATACTAAGGATAAAAGACTTGTTGTATATGCGCTAGATACTCCAAGAGCTACTAAAGAATCCATATCCGGTCGGTTCTTAACAAATGATTTAAATCCATTAATAATTATTCCTCTGCCAGGAAATAATAGAGCTAATGTTGCTAATGAAGCATGAAAAAATATATTACCTAATATTGGGAAATTTATATATTTTCCTTCTGCTAGATGACCTAAGCCTGAAAATAATAAAAGTAATAAGGCAAAAGTTAGTTTTTTCCATTTATTATTCCAATTCTTTTTTCTTTCTAATTCAGCTTTATTTATTTTTTTTGAAAAGTCATTTATGTAAATCTTTGATGGGAAGCCATTCTCTTCTAGATTTTCGAGAACTTTTTCTATTTCTAAATGTTTCTGGGAAATTTCAAAATATGCGCTTTCTGTAAGTAAGTTAACAGAAACATTTTCAATACCATCAGAATTATTCAATATTTTTTCGACGGTACTTACACAACCTCCGCACTTCATTCCTGAAATGCTTAATTGAATGCTCTTCATATTTTTCACGATAGAAGCAATTTAATGCTTGACCCTATTTAACTATAATAATAAATGTATTAGACTTTTTAAATAGTTAATTTTATTTGATCTAAAGCAGTGCCAAGTAATCAAAACAGAGACAATTTTATTGATAAAGCTTTTACTGTGATTGCTGAATCTATTGTAAAACTAATGCCTATTGCAGAAAAAGAAAAAAAAGCATATATCTACTATAGAGATGGCTTAGCTGCACAAAATAATGGAGATTATTCGGAAGCATTAGAGTATTACAAAGAAAGTTTACTACTTGAAGAAAATAAAATTGATAGGGGTGAGACTTTAAAAAATATGGCAATAATATACATGAGTAATGGTGAAGAGGATTTGTCTATTGAAACTTATGAAAAAGCATTAGTAGAAAATCCTAAACAGCCATCATGCCTTAAAAACATAGGTTTAATTTATGAAAAAAGGGGAAGATATGCTGAACAAAATGGTGATTTAGATCAAAGAGATATTTGGTTTGATAAAGCTGCTGAAGTTTGGTCTAAAGCGGTTAGATTATATCCAGGAGGTTATCTAGATATTGAGAATTGGTTGAAAAACTCAGGAAGAAGTTCAATCGATATGTATCTCTAATATTTTTATTTTGATAAAGAATATTCAACAGCTTCTTTTATATTGGAAATCTCTTTAATATTTATTAAATTTTCAAAACTATGATTTAGTTCCTCCTCTAATTTTGGTACCACGATATTCTTAATCCCTAGTCTTATAGCCTCTTCTATTTTTACTCGAAGATTGTTTGATTTCCTAACCTGACCGCTTAGACCCAATTCCCCAATAAATGAGCTATTCGCCAGAGGAGGAACATTTTTCAAACTTGATAAAATTGATATTGCTACCCCTAAGTCAGATGACGGATCATTAATCTCAAAACCCCCACCAGTAGCTATATAACAATCAAATTCAGATAACTTTATACCTAGATGTTTTTCTATAACCGCAAGAATTTGATGCAACCTATTTATGCTAATTCCAGTTGTAGTTCGTCTTGGATTACTATAGAAAGTTTTATTTACCAGTGCTTGTATATCAACTGCTAATGGTCTAGTGCCTTCATTTGTAATCGTAGTTGTTACTCCTGAAATATTTTCTTTATTTGTAAAAATTGAACTTGGGTTTTTTATCTCTCTTAAGCCTTCTTCAACCATTTCAAAAATTCCAATTTCAAAGGTCGATCCAAATCGATTTTTTATACTTCTTAGTAATCTATATGAGGAAATATTATCTCCTTCAAAGTTTATTACTGTATCAACTAAATGCTCTAAAGTTTTAGGACCAGCTAAAGCACCATCTTTGGTAACATGACCAATTATTAGAAGAGCAATATTATTTTCTTTGGCTAGATTTTGCAATTCAGTTGAACATGCTCTAACTTGAGAAACAGATCCCGGCGAACTTTCCATCTCATGATTATGGATGGCTTGAATACTATCAATAATTGCAAAACTTGGATTTAAACGTTTGATCTCTTGAGTAATTAAGGAAAGGTTGGTTTCTGCAAAAATTTTCAAATCAGTATTATCTTGATTTAATCTTTCCCATCTTATTTTGACTTGTTCTAAAGATTCTTCTGCAGTTACATATAAAACTTTCTCATTGAGAGATATTTTTGCTGCTGATTGAAGAACTAATGTACTTTTACCTATACCTGGCTCTCCTCCAAGTAAAACTAAAGATCCAGGGACTATCCCACCTCCAAGAACTCGATCAAATTCCTGGAAACAAGTTGTAAATCTTGATATTTTTTTAGATGAAATTTCATTAAATGGTATAGCTTTCTTACTATGTTGTGTTTCTTGATTTTTAGATCTTTTGCTTTTAATTTCCTCAACAATGGAATTCCATGAGTTGCAATTAAGGCATTTTCCAAAGTATTGAGAAGTTTCAGTCCCACAATTTTGACATATAAAAATAGACAATTTGCTAGACATTTATTTTTTGAATCAATTTAATAGAACCAGAATGTTTGGGATATTGCCCCTCTACAAGTTAGATTAGGTTAATAATTAATTCTCTTACTGATTAGCTAATAGAAACAAATGGCTCTATCTAGTCAAACTAAAGAAACAATTCTTGTCGCAGATGACGAGGCAAGTATTAGAAGAATTCTTGAGACGCGTCTCTCTATGATTGGTTACAAAGTTGTAACCGCAAGTGATGGTAAAGAAGCACTAAAGTTATTTAAAGATTATGAGCCTGACTTAGTCGTGCTTGATGTCATGATGCCAAAGTTAGATGGCTACGGGGTTTGTCAAGAATTAAGGAAAGATTCTGATGTTCCTATTGTTATGCTTACCGCATTAGGGGATGTTGCCGATAGGATAACAGGTTTAGAATTAGGTGCCGATGATTATGTTGTTAAACCATTTAGTCCTAAGGAATTAGAAGCCAGAATTAGATGTGTTCTAAGAAGAATTGACAAGGAACAAATGCCTGGAATGCCTAATTCAGGATTAATTTTGGTTACTGATATAAAAATTGATACAAATCGAAGACAAGTTTTTAAAAGCGATGAGAGAATTAGATTAACTGGTATGGAATTTAGTCTGTTAGAGCTTTTGGTAAGCAGATCAGGCGAGCCATTTAGTAGAGGAGAGATTTTAAAAGAGGTTTGGGGATATACACCCGAGAGACATGTAGATACAAGAGTAGTTGATGTTCACATATCAAGATTAAGATCCAAACTTGAGGCTGATCCAGCAAATCCAGAATTGATACTAACAGCAAGGGGCACAGGATATCTTTTTCAAAGGATTGTTGATATTGCTCCTTTTGACAGTAAATAAATGGGCAAAGAAACTATACATAAAATTAATAAGCCAAGAGCTATTAGAAGACTAGTTATTTGGTATAAAAGAAACTCGGCTGTAACTTCAATAGTAGATACTGCTGCTAGTTCTGCAGCAACAGCTAGTAATGTCGCGGGAAATGTAGTTTCCGGTGCTGGGTCGGTAGTAAACACGGCTAGCAATGTTGCGAGTAGTGTTGCAGGTAATGTAGTTTCAAGCGCTGAATCTGTTGTCAATACTGCTAGTAGTGTAGTTTCAAATGCTAGTTCAATAGCTAAAAATACATTACAGCCATTAGTTTTTGACCCTTTAAAAAGGTTACAAAGCAACGATAATATCTTAGATACACAAAATGAATCGCAAAATAAAAGAATTTGGATTGCAGTTGATGGTATGGGTGGAGATTATGCTCCCGGGCCAATACTGGAGGGATGCCTTGAAGCGATCAGCAGATTTCCGATAAATATAAAGTTTGTTGGTAAAATTGAAAAAGTTAAAAATGAAGCAGAAAAAATCGGTTTAATTGAATTACTTGAAAAAGAAATTGAAGATAATCGTCTGGAATTAATTGATAGTGGAGATCCCATAGGTATGAATGAAGAAGCTACTGCAGTCAGAAAGAGTAAAAATGCAAGTATAAATGTTGCAATGGATTTAGTAAGAAATAATAAAGCGCAAGCTGTTTACTCAGCTGGTAATTCGGGAGCAATGATGGCTTCCGCCATATTTAGAATTGGAAGATTGAAAGGGATCGATAGACCTGCTATCGGTGCATTATTTCCGACAAGGGATCAAACTCGTCCTGTATTAGTTTTAGATGTTGGTGCAAATACTGATTGTAAACCTTCTTATCTTCATCAGTTTGCTCTTCTAGGTAACATTTATGCAAAAGATGTATTGCAAGTAAAGAAACCAAGAATTGGTCTATTAAATATAGGAGAAGAAGAATGTAAAGGTAATGATTTATCTCTGAAAACTTTTGAACTACTATCTAATGAAAAAAGTTTTGATTTTGGAGGTAATTGTGAAGGTCGAGATGTATTATCAGGTAGTTTTGATGTAGTTGTGTGTGATGGATTTACTGGCAATATATTATTAAAATTTCTTGAGTCTGTTGGAGGCGTTTTATTAGATATTTTGAGATCTGAGCTTCCCAGAGGTAGGCGTGGGAAAGTTGGTTCAGCTTTTTTAAGAAGTAATTTAATTAGAATTAAAAAAAGGTTAGATCATGCTGAACACGGTGGTGCATTATTACTAGGGGTTAATGGAATCTGTGTTATAGGTCACGGTAGCAGTAAGTCCTTATCAGTAGTGAGCGCTCTTCGCTTGGCTCACTCAGCTGTAAATCATGACGTGATGGAAAATTTAAATCAACTTCAAAAGCTTCAAGTTTTAAATTCATAAAACATATTGCGTCAGATTTATGTTTGACTTATATAAGTAACTAAAAAACTCTTTTGGAAGGAATAAAGCTTAAGCAGATTGGAGTCTCATTTAAAGGAAGCGGCAGTTATGTACCCGATCAAATACTAACTAATCAAAAAATTAGTAAAAAGGTAGATACAAGTGATGAATGGATAAAATCAAGAACAGGAATTTCTGAGAGAAGAATATCAAGTCCAGGAGATAATGTCACAGAGATGGGTTATGAGGCAGCACTCACTGCGATTCAAATGGCTAATTGGGATATCAAAACAATTGATTTGATTGTTTTAGCCACCTCTACTCCTCATGATTTATTTGGTTCGGCGCCCTCTATTCAGTCTAAATTGGGCGCCTGTAATGCTGTAGCTTTCGATTTAACTGCAGCATGTAGTGGTTTTTTATTCGGCTTAGTAACAGCCTCACAATTTTTAAGAGGAGGTAGTTTTAAAAGGGCTATTGTTATAGGTGCCGATCAATTGTCAAGCTTTGTTGATTGGAATGATAGAAGAAGTTGTATTTTATTTGGAGATGGTGCTGGCGCATTGGCAATTGAAGCCACGAATGAATTTGATAATTTCCTTGGTTTTGATATGAGAACCGATGGGGGAAGAGGTTCTTTTCTTAATCTTCCTTCAAAAAATAATAAAGATTCAATAATTGATAACATTGATTTTTTGAGTGGAGGTTTTTCTTCAATCCAGATGAATGGTCAGGAAGTTTATAAATTTGCAGTTAGAGAAGTCCCTATAATTATTGATGAGTTGCTCAAAAAAACTAACTATAGTTCTCATGAAGTTGATTGGCTTGTATTGCATCAAGCTAATCAAAGAATATTGGATTCTGTGGGTGAAAGGTTAAAAATTCCTGGCGAAAAAATTTTGAGCAATTTAGAAAAATATGGTAATACCTCAGCAGCAACTATTCCGCTAATGATGGATGAGGCTATTAGAAATAATAGAATTAAACAAAATGATATTATTGCAACAAGTGGTTTTGGTGCTGGGCTAAGTTGGGGAGCAGCCCTCATAAAATGGGGTTAAAAACAAAATAGGAACATTATGACAATTGCATGGGTCTTCCCTGGACAGGGTTCGCAAAAAATTGGAATGGCAAAACAAATTGGAAATTTGCCCAACACAAAGGAGAGGTTTACTTATGCATCTGAAGTATTTGAAAGAAATTTATTTGAAATTTGTGAATTAGATTCTGAACCAAAAAATCTTTTAAGTGATTTAAATAATACAATTAACACACAAATTTGTCTTTTTTTAGTTGAATCAATTTTATTAGATGCCTTAAAAGATAATGGTTTTAAACCAACTTATGTTGCAGGCCATAGTCTTGGAGAAATCACTGCACTATATTGCGCAGATGTGTTTTCATTTGAAGAAAGCGTATCACTAATAAAAGTAAGATCTCAGTTAATGAGCAATGCTGGGCAAGGATCTATGGCTGCAGTAATTGGTTTTGATAGAGATCAACTTGATTCACTAGTAAAAAAAATTGATGATATTGTAATAGCTAATGATAATAGCTCCTCCCAAGTTGTCTTATCAGGTTCTAACAAAGCATTAGATATTTTTTCGAGAGAAATTTCTTGTAAAAGATTCCTAAAGTTAAGTGTTTCAGGTGCATTTCATTCTCCATTTATGAATGAACCTGCGGCTAAATTTTCAGAGTACTTAAAAGAGATAAAGTTTAGAAATCCTTCACTTCCAGTCATAAGTAATTATGAACCTTCACTTTGTAGCGATCCTAATGAACTTAAAATTAGATTAGAAAATCAAATGTGTAATGGGGTGAGGTGGAGAGAAACTATGGATTTAATGGCAAAAGATAGTGATTTACATATTGTTGAAATTGGCCCATCGAATGTACTTAGCGGATTAGGCAAAAGACATTTTAAGGATGTAAAAATTTCTCAAGTTTCATCTTCTGAACAATTAACTTATTAATTTCGTATGAAACAAAAGATTTATCAACTATTAATCTATCAAATAGTAAGCAAACTTTTTGTATTACCCATTTACAAATTTGCATTTAAAGGTCATTTGATAGGTAGCGAAAATATTCCGCAAAAGGATTCTTTTATAATGGTTTCCAATCATGGTTCTTTACTTGATCCTCCTTTGTTAGGTCATGCACTTGGACGTAATATTTCTTTTATGGCCAAAGCTGAACTTTTTCGAATACCTTTCCTTGGATTTGTTATCAAGGCTTGTGGAGCTTATCCTGTGAAGAGGGGAATTGCTGATAAGAATACGATTAAAACAGCATGTCAAAAATTATCTAATAATAATTGTATCGGAATTTTTATTGATGGTACCCGTCAAAAAGATGGGCGAGTTAACAAGCCAAAACAAGGGGCAGCATTGTTATCCTTCAAAAATCAAAAATTATTATTACCTGTTGCAATAGTTAATTCACATAAACTAATAAGATTTAAATTCTGCATTCCTTTTTTTTCAAAAATAGTTATTAAAGTTGGAGAACCTGTTCTGCCTCCACGAAGTGCATCACGAGAAGACTTAAATTCTGTAACCGTTCACCTGCAAAATAAAATTAATAATTTGATTGGATGAATTCTTAGTTAATAGGAGAAATAGGGTAAAGAGGCAAGACTTTTTGCCATTTATTAGTATTTAAAAAATTTTTATTTGATAAATCTAAGAATTCTTTTAAATCTTTTTCATCCTCATAATTAGCCTGTAAAAAAAGTTCTTTACTTTCAAATTCTTTAATAACTTTTGGTGAAACTATTTCTTGAATGGATAGTTCTTCATTGTTTTGCAATCTGTTACAAATCTTATATTTACCTGCAATAAAACCTTTGCGTTTCAATTTTTTGTAAATCCAGAATGTTTTTTTGTTTATAAAAATATTATTTTTTAATGCAATTCTTTTTGCCATTATTTCAAATGAACTAAAACTATCTAAAGGGCAATTTATTTGTTGTGAGATAGTTCTTGCTAAAACTACAATAAGTCTGGAAGCATTAAAATTTGCTGGTCCTATACTTACAGAGATTTTATTTACTTTTTGTAAATTTTCTTTAGAGATGAATTTCTTAAAATCAACGATCAAGTTGTTGCATAAATCTTTATCAAATTCTTTTGTAAACAATTTATCAGATCCAGCATTGTTATTTTTTCTATAGCCAAAGCCAAAAGAATTGTCCGTACTATGTATCACTAATGTATTGTAGTTTTGCTTTTGCCTAGGTTGGAGATTATGTGACATCTATTACCTTTAAATAGGTAATTCTAAACCAGGGTTGATTTTAGCCCACTTTCCATATTCTTCTATAAAACTTCCGCAAGATTGAACATCCCAATCTGTTTTGTAATCACCACTATTATCTTTTACTATGGATACATGTATATATGGTTTAAGTGCTTTAAAATTAGGTTCGTCGCAAATGTGATCAACACCATGATTATCCTCAATATCATGATATGTAATACATCTATCAACCCATTTACAGTTAATGCAAATGCACATAATCAATAAAAACTTTAAAGACAAAAGACATGTACAAAGATCATACACTAATAATTAAAGAATTAGAAAAAAGTATAAAATTTAATAATTGGAATTCTATTTTATCTTTCTTACCCAAAGGATCATATTTGGTTGGTGGTTATATAAGAGATATTATTTTGGAAAGAGTAACTGAAGAGGTGGATATTGATATTGTAGTACCTTTGAATGCTATTGAAATTGGAAAAAAGATTTCAAATAAGATTAAATCAAAATTTATAATCTTAGATAAAAAAAGAGAAGTGGTAAGAATTATTCTTAATGATATTACGATTGATATTGCTAATCAGGTTTCATCGACCATTGAAGGAGATTTGAGCGCTAGAGACTTTTCTATTAATTCAATTGCTTTTTTATTTGATAAGAAGTGTTTGTTTGATCCACTAAATGGCCTTAAAGATCTAGAACTTTCTTTGCTTAGAACACATTCGGAAGTAAATTTGCTAAATGATCCATTACGAATACTAAGATGTTTTCGATTTGTTTCAGATTTAAATTTTAAAATTGATCTAAAGTTAATCACTTTTATAAAAAAAAATAAAAGAAAATTATATCTTGTTGCTAAAGAGAGGATTAATTATGAAATACAGAAAATAGTAAATGGGGTAAATGCACTAGATGCGGTTTTGTTGATAAAAAAATTAAATATATTTGGTTCTGAAAATTTATATAAAGATTCTTTTTTTTTGGATTTGAAGAAAATTAATTATGCAGAACTGAACCAAAATGAAAAAGAGGAATTTTTACCATTTTTTTTTATCACCCAAATTTTCGATGTTGTATCTCTAGAAGAACTTAAATTTAGTAAGGCTGAAATTGCAAAAACTAATTTATTGCGAAAATGGCACTTTTTTTTGAAAAACAAAAATATCACTCAGTTAAATGAATTAGATAGATTTAAATTACATAAGGAATTAGAGATGTTTCTACCATCTTTTATTTTTTATTTACCTCAAAATTTACGCTTCAGTTGGCTAAAAAGATGGCGTGACCAGGAAGATAAATTATTTCATCCTTCAAATTTACTTAATGGTGATGCATTAAAAAAATATTTGAATATAGAGGATGGGCCTTTCTTAGGAGAGCTTTTACACTATCTTTCAAAGGAGCTTGCATATAAAAGATTAAATAATTTTGATGAAGCTATTTATAAAGCAAAGCAATGGATTGAACAAAATGCGCCAAAATGTGATTAAATACACATAGCTTAGTTTTGTTTAGAAGTTCAGACTTCAAAATCATTTTTAAAAATTTATGAGTATTCGCATTTACATTGGCAACCTACCACAAGGATTTAATCCAAAAGAATTTGATACCCTTTTAAAATCAGTTTCTGAATCGATTAGATTTAAAGCAGTTTTGGATAAGGAAACTAAGGAATGCAGAGGGTTTGGTTTCGCAACATCAAATAATGAAGAGAATGCTAATTCATTAATTCAAAAATTAAATGGTTTTGAATTTAATGGTTCTAAATTACGAGTTGAGTTATCAGAAAAGAAAGACTCTGCCTCAAATAAAAAAAACAACGGCAATTTAAATAAAAATAAGAAGAGAAAAGATTTCAAGAAAATTGTTCATAGTGACGCTCCTAACCTTGAAGCACCGGATCCACGATGGGCTGGGGAATTATCTAAATTAAAAGATTTGTTGGCTAACCAAAAAACACCTGCTTAGTTATTTAATTCGAGAAATTAAAAAAGATATTGGTATCTCAAAAGCTTTAACTGAATTTTTTACAAAAGCTCTGTTATTAAAGACATCATAGTCTAGCCTTTCAATAGAATCCAATATACCTCTATAGAGGCGTAAAGAAGTCCATACTGGCCACCTCGCGTCAGAAGATAACCACTTAATGCCATCTTCAGACTTTTGGAACCAATCGCGAGCCCTTTTTAGTTGAAAGTTCATCAGCGCCTTCCACTGATTATTAATAACGCCTTTTAATAATTCTTCTTCAGAATAATTAAATTTTTCAATATCCTCTTGAGGGAGATAAATTCTTCCTCTTTGTCTATCTTCTCCAACGTCTCTCAAAATATTTGTCAATTGATTTGCAATACCTAAAGCTATAGCGGCATCAGAAGGGTCAGGCTTGTTACTCCATGGCGCTGATGTATATGCGCTATCAATCCCCATGACATTCTGAGTCATTAAACCAACAGTCCCTGCCACTCGATAACAATAGAGTTTTAATTCATCAAAGTCTTTGTATCTAAATTTATTAAGATCCATTCTCTGACCTTCTATCATATCTAGATAAGGTTGAATACTTTGTGGATATTTTTCAATAGTATCTAATAAAACTGAATCTAATTCGGATTTAATATTTCCTTTAAATACATCCTTTGTATTTTCTTCCCATGCATCCAAATTGTCTGAAAGCTCAACTTCTGATTTAGTTGAAGCTTCCGTACTATCCATTATTTCATCTGTTCTTCTACACCATACATAAATAGCCCAAATAGCTTTTCTCTTTTCTATTGGAAGGAGTAGAGTTCCCAAGTAAAAGGTTTTAGCCCATTCTTGTGTTTCTTTTCTGCATATCTCATATGCTTGATCTAGTTGAGAAATTGAATTTTTCAAAAAGTGTTAGCTGAATTAGGGAATTTTAAATGTTATTTAAGAGATATTTTGAGGGGTTTTGGAATATTCTTTATTAATGGATTCCGCGCATAATTTACCACTTAAAACAGCTCCCTCCATAGATGCTAAATATTTCTGCATTGTATAGTCACCAGCTAAGAAGAAATTTTTTATGGGAGATTTTTGGCTAGGTCTGAATTCCTGGCATCCTGGGACTGCCTTGTAAACAGATCTTGGAGTTTTTACTACTTTATATTTTCTTAACTTTGTCTTGTCGTCACCCATGAAATGTGTTGGGAATAATTTTTCTAATTCTTTCATAGTTGCATCTACAATATCCTGATCGCTTCTATTAATCCAATCTTTTGCAGGTGCGAAAACTAATTCAAGCATTGATCTATTTGGGTCTTCATATTCTTTGCATGTAATACTCATATCTGCGTAAACGCTTAAGAGAGGGGATCTGCTGAATAATAAGTGGTCAATATCTGTTAATTTCTTGTCAAACCATAAATGAATATTGATTACTGGTACACCATTTAAACCATCTAATTTAGAAAAAGCATCCAAACCTTTCCATTGTTTAGGAATCATTAATTTAAATAGATCTACAGGCATCGCACTAACATAAGCGTCGGCAGTTATCTCTTTCTTTTCCTTGTCATTTAAAGACGCAACAGTAAAACTTTTTACGGTGCTGTCTTCATTTAGGTTAATTTCCCTTAGTGGACTATTCATGTGAACTTCCCCCCCTCGAGAAGTTATATATTCAACCATGGGTTGGCAAAGTCTTTCCGGAGGAGCTCCATCAAGGAAGGCCATTTTTGAACCATTTTTTTCCTGTAAAAATCTGTTTAATGCGGTTAGTAAAACAGTAGATGATATTTCGTCCGGCCCAATAAAATTTAAAGCTTTGCTCATAGCTATAAATACTTCATCATTAACTCTTTCTGGAATGTTGTGTTCTTTTAGCCAATCTGTCCATGATTTAGTATCACATTTATCTAAGTATTGTTGGCCTCTTAACATTGCAGGAACTAATCCTAACCCAAAGAGAATCTTTTCATTCCAAGAGAGCATATCATTATTGCTTAAAATGGCTGAAACTCCATTAACTGGGGCTGGTATATCAGGGAAGTCAAATCTACTATAAGTTCCTGGCTCAGAGGGCTGATTGAAAATCATTGAGTGACTTTTCCATTGAAGTCTGTCTTCAATATCGAGTTCCTTGAAAAGTTGCAACATATTAGGGTAAGCTCCAAAAAATATATGCAAACCAGTTTCGTACCAGTCTCCATCTTCATCTTTCCAAGCAGCAACTTTCCCGCCAAGGACATCTCTAGCTTCGAGAACGATTGGAATGTGACCATTATCTACTAAGTATTTAGCACAAGATAAACCTGCTAAACCAGCACCAGCAATTACAACACGCATTATTAAATCAAAAAATAAATTAACACTTACTAATAAGCTACATTAAAGTTAGAAC
>QCBN01000001.1 GCA_003281585.1 Prochlorococcus sp. AG-347-I15 | reverse complement strand
TTATATTTATTTTTCTAGATTATATTCTTTTTTCTACTTACTAACGGAAGAAACAATTTTCTCAAAACACGTAGGATCGTTTAATGCTAATTGAGCAAGCATTTTTCTATTTATAATAATTTCTGAATTTTTCATGCCATTAATCAACTTACTATAGTTTGTTCCATTTATCCTGGCAGATGCGTTAATTCTAGAAATCCAAAGTCTTCTAAAATCTCTTTTTCTTCTTCTTCTATCTCTATAAGCATTACAAAGAGCTTTCATCACTCTTTGATTTGCTGTCCTGAAAAGATTTTTGTTGCCGCCTCTAAAACCTTTTGCAAGATTTAAGATTTTGTTTCTTCTTTTTCTGGCTATGTTGCCTCTTTTTACGCGTGCCATGAATATCTAATAAAAATTGGTTAAAGATTTATGCGTATGGAATCATTAATCTTACATTATCAGCATCTCTTTCATCAACTACTGCTTTTGTTGATAGATGTCTTTTTAATTTTGAGCTTTTATGATCAAGTAAATGATTATGGAAAGCTCTTCTTCTCATGAATTTACCCGTCGCAGTAGCTTTAAATCTTTTGGCAGCTGATTTACGAGTTTTTAGTTTAGACATTTAAGTCAAATGTGTTTAATTAGGATAATCTAAACCTTTATACGCATTGGTGCAAATTAAAGTTTTTAATTGATTAAGAAATTTCTAACTTATGAAACGTAAATTTGCCTTTTTATACTTATTTTTAGGATGTATTTCTCTCTTTTTAATAAACATTAAATTTACTTCAAATGTCAAAGGAGAAGAATTGCTAAAGGTTGAACTCAATAATGAAATTAAAAAAGGAAAATTTTTAATTGGTTTAAAGCAATATTTAGGCGGGGAGAATGACAGTTTTTCAAAAAAAAAGAATATCTATTTTATCACTGATAAAGGTTTTTTAAATCTGATATCGTCCAATGGTATTAAACATAAATCAAAAGAGATTAATATTAGTTGGGTGGATATACCCATCAAAAATCCAAAAACAATCGAAAGAGTTGTTTTTGGTCCTTTTGCTAGCTATGAATCAGCAAAAAAACAAGCAGAGAAACTGAATGATAAAGGATTTAAGACGACTGTTGCCTACCCTAAAAATTGGGAAGTATGGATTCCATTTGAAAATGATCTTCCAGAGTTTGAATTAAAAAATAAGATTTCTAGAAAAATAAAAAATTTTCAAATTACTCCTGTTCTTAGAAGTGAATATAGTCTTATGAAACTCGAAGGACCTATATATATTTATGCTCAAGAGGACATAACAATAAATGGTGTCAATTTTGGCAAATATTTTTATTTATTAAAAGATTTATATGGAACTTGGACATTAGTTCAAAAAATTGAATTTGATGATTATTTAGTAGGTGTTTTGCCATATGAAATTGGACCGAATTCTCCTTTGGAAGCACTCAAAGCTCAAGCAGTTATTGCAAGAACTTGGGGAATATTTAATTCTGATAGATTTAATATGGACAAATATCATTTATGTATCACCACTCAATGTCAAGTTTATAAACCTCCTAAAATTGTAAATAAAAACGTAAAAAAAGCTATAGAAGCAACTTCAAATTTAATTCTTACTTATAGAAATCAACCAATTAATGCTTTTTACCATGGTTCTAATGGTGGCTTATCTGCTACTGCAGGCGAGTCTTGGCAAATTCAAGATTATTCTTATTTCAATTCGATCATTGATGGTTCTAAATCATTAAACAAAATTTTTAAACTTCCAATTACAAATGAATCTGATTTAAATAATTTTTTAGATTTTGATAAAGAACAGTTTTATGGGAGTAATCATTCTCTTTTTCGATGGAATAAGAAAATTTCTAGTCTTGAAATTAAAGAAAAGTTAATTAAAAACAAACTTATAAACAATAATGATGATGTTTTGGATATAAATTCTATTGAACGTGGGTCGAGTGGCAGAGTGACAAAATTGGAAATACGAACGGACAAAGTTAATAAATCTACTGTTCTAGTCAAAGATGATATTCGACGGGTATTAAATTTTATACCTAGTAATTTGTTTACTATTAATAAATTAAGTGATGATTTATGGCTTTTGAGAGGAGGAGGCTTCGGTCATGGTGTAGGTTTATCTCAGTCAGGAGCGATTGAAATGGCTAAATTAGGATTTTCTTATGAACAAATATTGAATCATTACTATCGAAAAGCAAAACTGAAAAAATTTGAGATATTGTCTCAATGAAAGTTTAAGTAATTAAAATTTACTTTTATGAGTAAGGGTTTTTATAAAAATCGAAGATTGAAGTCGTTTATATTTCTTAGTGCTTGTTTTTATATAGCTTTTATGCCTCATGCTTTCAATATCGAAAATTTCTTCTACATTATATTGACTCTTTCTTCTGTTATTGTTTTTTACGGTTTAATAGTTATTTCTAGAAATATCAAAAGGAACAACGTTGTAAACATTGTAAGAAGAAGAATTAGTAATAAAGAGTTACCTGTGCTTGATATTATAGTCGCTGCTAGAGATGAAGAGAATGTCATAGCAAGATTAGTTGAAAGATTATTTAGTTTAGATTATCCAACAAATAAATTAAATATTTACATAATCGATGATGGTAGCTCTGATAAGACGCCTTTAATTTTAGATCGATTAGCTAGACAATATGACAAGCTAAAAGTCATAAGTCGTTCTCCAAATGCAGGAGGAGGAAAGTCAGGAGCTTTGAATTATGCCTTGAAGTTTACTCATGGTGAATGGTTATTAGTTTTGGATGCTGATGCTGAATTAAAACAAGATTCTTTGATAAGGTTATTTAGTTTTGTAGAAGAGGGAGATTGGTCTGCAGTTCAACTAAGAAAATCAGTAACAAATGTAAGTAAGAATTTCTTAACTTCTTGTCAGTCAATGGAAATGGCTATGGACGCAATCTTTCAATATGGAAGATTATCAGTTGCTGGAGTTTCTGAATTAAGGGGAAATGGCCAATTAATTAAGAAAGAAACATTATTGGCATGTGGTTCTTTTAATGAAGATACGGTTACAGATGATCTTGATTTGAGTTTAAGATTATTATTATCAAAATCTAGAATTGGAATCTTGTGGGATCCTCCAGTTATGGAGGAAGCAGTTGAGAATTTAAATGCTTTATTAGCGCAAAGGCAAAGATGGGCAGAGGGGGGTTTGCAAAGATTCTTTGATTATGGAGATCAATTATTTACTAATAAAATTGATTATTTGCAGAAATTTGATTTAACTTACTTCTTCATCTTGCAATATGCACTACCAATAATTTCTATTTTTGATTTATTTTTCAGTATTGCTTTGTTAGATTCACCAATTTACTGGCCTATTTCATTTACAGCTTTTATGTTATCTGGAATTGCATTTTGGTACGGTTCTTCTTGTAAAAGCGAAGTACCAGTATTGCAAAAAAGCAATTTTTTGATGGTATTTGTCTCGGTTTTTTATTTATCACATTGGTTTTTAGTAATCCCTTGGGTAACAATAAAGATGTCTATTTTTCCCAAAAAGATACTTTGGCGAAAAACTATTCACACTGGAGTTTAATTTATTCATCAAGGTCTATAATTTCTCCATTAAAAAATTTTGCTAAGTTTTTTGAGCTATTATCATAAGTCTCCTCGTTAGATATTTTTGGTGATGAATTAGTATTTTGTTCTATTTTTTTTAATGGTCGAAAATTATTTACTTCATTTTGTGTCATTTCTGGAGTATTTGTTAGGTTACTTTTATTTAAATTTTTGGTTGAGAAATTAAGTATTATTTGATCTCCAAATATCTTTTTTAAAGTATTTTCAATTATAACTTTTCTGCTTTTAATCATATTTTCCCAGTTTGGAGATAATGCAATTGTTATTTTCTCCGAATCAAAACTTTCAAGTTCGGCTTGTTGTGAAAGTAACATTCTTGTTGATGGTAACTCTACTTTAGAAAGAATTAATTCCCATTTATCTTTTAAACTATTTGATCCAGGATTATTTTGGTTATTGTCAGAAATATTTTCAATACTTTCTTTTTCAAAAACTGGGAATTTTTCTAATTTTTCGTCTTTTTTTTCGATCAATTCATCGCGAGCTAGCTCCTTTTTGATACTTGGTTTTTGACTTTCATTAGAAATATTTTCTTTTTTAAAAATTGCAATGTTTTTTCTACTTTCATGATTCTCCTCAGTCGTATTATTTTTACTTTCTTGCTTATTTTTAAAACTATTTATCTCTTGATTACCTAGAAGCCCAGTTAAATGTATTTCAAACCAAAGCCTTGGATTATCACTTGATTTGATTTGATATTCAATATTTCTCAGATTATTATGCCAATTAATTATTGTTGATTTATTTACTGTTTTTGAGATTTTATCTAATTCATCTTGAAATTCATCAGACGTATAATAAAGATCTGAATATTTATTATTTGTAGTGTGTAATAGTAGATCTCTTGTTATATTTAATAATCCGGTAATTATTTGAAGAGGTTCGTTTCCTGCATCATATAGTTTGTTGCAGGTGATAATTAATGACTCTGGATTATTCTCAACTAATGCTTGAATCAGATTTGTTAATTCACTTTCAGATACTTCTCCTAGGAGGTTTTGGATATTATTAATTGTTATTCCTTCTGGTAAAAGATTCAATTGTTCAAGGAGGCTTTGTGCATCTCTCATCCCTCCATTAGATCTTTTCGCAATCATTTTTAAGGCCTGCACTTCATACTCAATAGATTCTTTTTCGGCGATTTCTGATAAATGTTGAAAAATATCACTTGGGCTTATTCTTCTAAAATCAAACTTTTGGCATCTACTTTTTATTGTATTTAATACTCTCTCAGGATTTGTCGTTGCAAGGATAAATACAACTCTTGAGGGCGGTTCTTCAATAGTTTTTAGTAAAGCATTTGAAGCTGCCGTTGAAAGCATATGACATTCATCAATAACATATACTTTCCATCTCGCTTGAGTAGGTGCAAATCTAGCTTTTTCTATAATTTCTCTTATATTTTCTACTCCTGTATTTGATGCTGCATCAATCTCGATAATATCTAGAGCGCTCCCATCTGTAATTTGTCTACATAAGTCACATTTACAACAAGGAGTTATCGTAGGTTGGTCGAATGCCTGACAATTTAGAGATTTTGCAAATATTCTTGCACTTGATGTTTTTCCAGTCCCTCTTGGACCATTAAAAAGATATGCAGGAGCAATTTTTTTTGTTAATAGTGCTTGTTTCAGTGTAATGGATATAAATTTTTGTCCAACCAGTTCGTCTAAGTTGTTTGGTCTATATTTTTGATGAAAAGGCTTATGTATATTTGGCATTTATTTTTCATTAATTAGAAAAATTCGGGATTCAATTAAAAAAATTAAACTTTAATTTTATGCAGACTCTTTAATGATTCTTTTTGATCCTGAAGGTAGTTTAACAATTTTAGATGAAAACAAATTATCTACCATTTTTTTCGTAATTGTGAATTCTTTTACATTTTCTTCAGAAGGCAAAGTGTACATTATATCTAGCATTAGCTCTTCAATTATTGATCTTAATGCTCTTGCACCTGTTTTTCTTTTATATGCTTCATTTGCTATCGCTTCAACAGAATCAGGCTCAAATGATAATTCAACATTATCCATACTTAGCAAAGTTTTGAATTGCTTTACTAATGCATCTCTTGGTTGAGTCAAAATAGATTCTAAAGTTTCTTTAGTAAGACGATCTAATACAGCACAAACCGGAATTCTTCCAATAAATTCTGGAATTAGGCCATATTTAACTAAGTCATCTAATTCTAAATTTTTTAAGGAATCTCTTGGGTCTACTATTTTTTTTGTATCAACTTTGTTTTGATCTGAATTGGTGGTAAATCCTATAGAGTGTTTACCCATACGCTTTTGAACTATATCCTCTAAACCTATAAAAGCTCCCCCGCAAATAAATAGTATTTGACTTGTATCAATTTGGATGCAGTCATGATAAGGATGTTTTCTTCCCCCTTGGGGTGGCACATTGGCAATTGTTCCTTCAAGCATTTTTAATAATGCTTGCTGTACTCCTTCACCAGATACATCTCTAGTAATAGAAGGATTCTCGCTTTTTCTTGCAATTTTATCTATTTCATCAATATAAATAATTCCTTTTTGAGCTAGTTCTACATTCATTTCCGATTTCTGTAGAAGTCTTAAAAGTATGTTTTCAACATCCTCCCCAACATATCCAGCTTCTGTCAAAGTCGTTGCATCAGCTACTGCAAAAGGAACATCCAGAAACTCTGCTAACGTTTGCGCCAATAATGTTTTTCCACTTCCAGTAGGGCCGATTAGTAAAATGTTTGATTTTTGTAATTTAGTTGCTTGTGAATCTGTTGCATTATTCTTTTTACTATCTTCTTTAACTTTCCAAGCTAATCGCTTGTAATGATTGTATACGGCAACTGATAATATTTTTTTTGCAGATTCTTGACCAACAACTTGATTATCTAGAAAACTTTTAATTTCTAATGGCTTAGGAATTGAGGTGAATTCTAAAGGAACAGATTTTTTTGGATTATCATTTGGTAATTTCTTTTTGACTTGCGTAGAGTTGTTTGTGTTCGCTTGATTATCAAGAAGTTCTTCATCGAGAATTTCATTACAAAGATCTATGCACTCATCACAGATATAAACCCCAGGACCAGCTATAAGCTTTCTTACTTGGTCTTGTGATTTACCGCAAAATGAACATTTAAGATGGGCGTCGAATTTAGCCATCGATTATAAGTTTTTAAAAGTGAAAGGTGTTAAATATTACCTATTCACTAGGATTGCTTATAAATGTCGATTCGTCATCATATTCTTAAAAAATCAGTATTCCTTGTCACTTTTTGATAACTTTATCAATTAATCCATATTCGACTGCTTCTGAGGGAGATAAAAAGTAATCTCTTTCTGTATCTTCATTAATTTTTTCTAAAGGTTGACCAGTATGTTCTGCTAAAAGCGAATTTAATGTTTTCTTGAGAAAAAGTATTTCTTTAGCTTGTATTTCAATCTCTACTGCTTGACCTTGAGCACCTCCCAGAGGTTGATGAATCATAATTCTAGAATTAGGTAAAGCCAATCTTTTCCCTTTTGCTCCTCCAGAAAGTAGAAATGCCCCCATACTTGCCGCTACTCCAAAGCATATTGTTACTACATCAGGGGATATTTGTTGCATAGTATCGTATATGGCCATTCCTGCAGTTACTGAGCCTCCAGGAGAATTAATATATATTTGTATGTCTTTTTCGGGATCTTCTGCTTCAAGAAATAATAATTGTGCAACAAGTGAATCAGATACTTGATCATTAATTCCGGTACCTAAAAAAATTATTCTCTCCCTCAGTAGTCTTGAATAAATATCAAAAGCTCTTTCTCCTCTACCTGATTGTTCGATAACAGTAGGAACAGCAGCAATAGTTTTATTATTACTTTCGTAAGAACTTATTGAGCTTTGGATTAAATGTTTTTTTTCTGAGTTCACAAATTAGTTTTCGTCTTATAAGTAATTTAAGGGGTTTTTGTTTAATTAGTAGGAAATTTCATAAATTATTTTTTTTCTTTTTTATTTTGAGTTTTTGTAGTTTTTGTGGTTTTTGTAGTTTTCGTCGCAGTTTTTGTGGCTTTTGTTGTTTTAGAGGTTTTGGTAGCTTTAGAAGATTTTGTAGTTTTTTCTTTTACTTCAGAATTTTCTTCAAGCCAAATTATTAATTTTTCTTTGAGTAAATCGTTAGTTATTACTTCTGTTAATTTTTTAATATCTATTTGTTTTGAAGATTGAGAGATTGCATCTTCATAATCTTTCATTTTTAAATCAATTTCATCTTTCTCAACTTTTATGTTTTCTGTTTCAGCTAATGCTTTTAAAGCTAAATTTCTTTGAACATTTTTTTCAGCCTGAGGCCTTGTGGACTCTGCCAATGACTTAACTAATTCCGGAGTGAAAGTAGATTTAACATCAAGACCTTGTTGAGCAAATCTTTGAGCGGTTTGTTCAATATTATTCCTCACTTCTATATCAATCATAGATTTTGGAATTTCAGCAACCAATTCGTTTGTTAAGGCATCTAGTAAAGCTTCAATTTTGATATCTTTTTGAGTTTTTTCAAAATTGTCCTTAAGTTGCTTTTCAATATCTTTCTTTAACTCTTTTAATGATTCTTTGTTGCCAGACTGTTTTGCAAAATCGTCATTAAGTTCAGGCAATTCTTTTTCCTTAAGATCCTTAAGATTTACTTCAAAGATCGCTTCTTTGCCTCTTGAATCCTCATGAGAATAATCTTCAGGAAATTTAAGGTTAAGTGTTTTAGTATCACCAATTTTCATCTTTACTATTCCCTCAACGAAACCGGGAATCATTTTGTTCTTTTCTAACTCAAGATCCATTGATTCACTTGTTCCACCATCAATTTCTTTACCAGAATCTTTATATTTTCCTTTGAAACTTACTACAGCAATATCTCCTAATTTTGCTGCTCTGTTGGTAACTGGAATAATGTTTGCAAACTGATTTCTAGATTTTTCTAGCGCCTCATCTATTGACTTAGGATCAAAGTTTGTTTTTGATATTTCAACACTTAGTCCTTTGGATTTTTTAAGTTTTAATTTTGGGGCAACATCAGTTTGAAGAGTAACCTTAAGTGATTTTTCAGGACTAAACTTTGCAAGTAAAGATTCAAATCCATCTACCAATTCTGGCTCACTTAGTGGCTCTATAGATTTTATTTTTAACGCTTCTTGCCATGATTTATCAATAATTTTTTCCAGAGCAGAAGCATGTAATTGTGTTATGCCAATCCTTTGGATTAAGACTTGTTTGGGAATTTTACCAAGTCTAAATCCCGGAATTTTAGCCGAACGACTGATAGAACTGATTGTTTCATTCACACAAGTTTTGCATGTCTCAGATGGTATTTCTAATTCAAATGAGATTCTACTTTGAGGCAGAGGAGTTGTTTTGACTATTAATGTTTCTTTAGCCATTTTTTTATTTATTACTAAAAGCCGAAACTTAATTATTTCACATTATGTGATTTCCTTGAAAGTTATTTTTTTGATAAAGTAAAAAAAATAGTCAATCTATTTATAAAAATCATTTTAAAGTGTGAGACAATCTCCGTTTTTGCCCAATAGGCCATTAAAAGTTGCTGTTTTAGGATCTTCAGGTGCTGTGGGATCTGAATTACTCAAAATTCTTGAACAACGTGATTTCCCAATATCAGAATTGGTCTTGCTTTCATCAGAGCGTTCAGAAGGGAAAAAAATTATTTGGAAAGGTGAAGAATTAGTTACAAAAAAAACCACTAAGGAAGAATTTCTGAATGTTGATTTAGTTTTAGCTTCAGCCGGTGGAAGTATTTCAAAAAAATGGTTATCTACCATTATGGAACAAAATGCTTTATTGATTGATAATTCAAGTGCTTTCAGATTAGATAATAATGTGCCTCTTATAGTTCCTGAAGTTAATGGTAGTGATGTAATGAATCATGATGGGGTAATAGCGAATCCAAACTGTACTACCATTTTGCTGACATTAGTTTTATCTCCGTTAAATAAACTTTCGACTATTCAAAGAGTTGTTGTCTCAACATATCAATCCGTAAGTGGTGCAGGCCAATTGGCGATGGAGGAACTAAAACTTTTAACTGAAAAATATCTTGGGGGTAATCCTCAAAAAAGTGAAGTTTTGCCTTACTCGCTGGCTTTTAATCTGTTTTTGCATAATTCACCCATGCTTTCAAATAATTACTGCGAAGAAGAGATGAAAATGGTTAATGAGACTAGGAAAATATTAAATATTGCTGATTTAAAGCTCTCTGCTACATGTGTTCGAGTCCCAGTACTGAGAGCACATTCTGAATCGATCAATATTGAATTTTCTGGTGTAGTTGAGCCTAAAGATGCTCTTGAAGAATTAAAAAAATCTCCTGGAATTGAAATTATTGAGGATTACAAAAATAATAGATTTCCTATGCCAAATGATGTTATGGGAAGAGATAATGTTGCTGTTGGCAGGCTAAGATCTGATATAAGTCAGTCTAATGGATTAGAATTATGGTTATGTGGAGATCAAATAAGAAAGGGAGCAGCTCTTAATGCTGTTCAAATAGCTGAGTTATTAATTCCCAAAAAATGATTACAGACAAAACTGAGTGTAATAATCCACTATTTGGAAAAATTTTGACTGCAATGGTTACTCCATTCACTAAAAATGGAGATGTAGATTATGAACTAGCTATAAAACTATCAAATTATCTTTTTGAGAACGGTTCCGACGGAATTGTGCTTTGTGGTACTACTGGAGAATCTCCTACTCTTTCATGGGCGGAACAGCATGATCTATTTATTGCAGTAAAAGGATCTTTGGATGCAACCTGTAAAGTAATAGTTGGAACTGGTAGTAACTGTACAAGCGAGGCTGTGGAAGCTACGAAAAAAGCCTATGACTCTGGTGCCGACGGTGCTTTGGTCGTTGTTCCTTATTACAATAAGCCACCTCAAGAAGGTCTTTATAAACATTTCAGTTCTATCGCTAATTCTGCGAAGGATTTACCTCTTATGCTTTATAACATTCCTGGAAGGACAGGATGTAATTTATTACCTGTTACTGTGAAGAAACTTATGGATTTCTCAAATATTCTCAGTATTAAAGCTGCAAGCGGTAGAATAGAGGAAGTAACAGAATTAAGAGCTATTTGTGGTTCTGAACTCTCTGTATATAGTGGCGACGATTCATTGTTGCTTCCAATGTTATCTGTAGGTGCTGTAGGAGTAGTAAGTGTTGCAAGTCATTTGGTTGGATTGCAATTGAAAGAGATGATTCATTCCTTTCAAAGTGGAGAGGTTTCCAATGCGCTTGCTATTCATGAAAAACTTCAGCCTCTTTTTCAAGCACTCTTTATGACTACTAATCCAATCCCAATTAAGGCTGCTTTGGAGCTTTCGGGATGGGATGTAGGTAAACCTAGAAGTCCTTTGTCACCATTAACCAATGACATGAAAAAGCAACTATCTTTTATCCTGAAATCCCTATAATAGGGATTATATTTAACTTGATAATTAAATTTAAATAAACCTTATTTGATTACAAGCAGGCCTTCATAAATTTCAAAATTATGCAATCAAGTACAAATTCAACTGTAAATAGATCTACTCATGATTCATCTAGATCTAAAAGTAATACGCCAGCTCTACGAGTAATACCTCTTGGTGGACTACATGAAATAGGAAAAAATACTTGCGTTTTTGAATATGGTGATGAATTAATGCTAGTTGATGCTGGCCTAGCTTTCCCTTCAGATGGGATGCATGGTGTGAATGTTGTTATGCCAGATACAACTTTTTTAAAAGAAAATCAAAGAAGAATAAAAGGAATGATTGTTACTCACGGGCATGAAGATCATATTGGAGGTATTTCTCATCATCTAAAGCATTTTAATATTCCGATTATTTATGGCCCAAGACTGGCAATGTCAATGCTTAGAGGAAAAATGGAGGAAGCAGGGGTATCTGATAGAACAACTATTCAGACAGTAAATCCAAGAGATGTTGTAAAAGTAGGACAACATTTTTCTGTTGAATTTATTCGAAATACCCATTCTATTTGCGATAGCTTTTCTTTAGCAGTTACAACACCTGTCGGCACAATTATTTTCACGGGGGATTTTAAGTTTGATCATATGCCAGTAGATGGAGAACAATTTGATATTGAAAGAATGGTGCATTACGGAGAGAAGGGTGTTTTATGCATGTTCAGTGATTCTACTAATGCTGAAGTTCCTGGTTTTTGTCCTTCTGAGAAAACTATCTATCCTTCTCTAGAAAAACATATTGCTGAGGCAAAAGAACGAGTTATCCTTACCACTTTTGCTAGTTCTGTTCATAGAGTGACAATGATCTTAGAGTTGGCCATGAAGCACGGAAGAAAAGTTGGTTTGTTAGGTAGATCGATGATAAATGTTATTGCTAAAGCTAGGGATATTGGTTATATGAAATGCCCAGATGATTTGTTTGTTCCTATTAAACAAATTAGAGATTTACCTGATAGAGAAACTTTATTATTGATGACTGGTAGTCAAGGTGAACCTTTAGCTGCTTTAAGTAGAATATCTCGTGGAGAACATCAACATGTTCGTCTTAAGACTACTGATACTGTTATATTCTCTGCTAGCCCAATCCCTGGAAACACTATTGGTGTTGTCAATACAATTGATAGATTAATGAAAATGGGTGCTAAGGTTGTTTATGGAAAGGGTGAGAATATTCATGTTTCTGGTCATGGTTTCCAAGAAGATCAAAAATTAATGTTGGCGTTAGCTAAACCTAAGTTTTTTGTTCCGGTTCACGGAGAACATAGAATGCTTGTTTGTCACAGTAGAAGTGCGCAGATAATGGGAGTACCAAAGGATAATATTTTAATTATTGAAAATGGAGATGTTGTTGAGCTTACACCTAACTCTATTCAAAAAGGTGATCCTGTAAAGGCTGGAGTTGAGTTGCTTGATAACTCAAGAAATGGGATAGTTGACGCTCGAGTTTTAAAAGAGAGGCAGCAATTGGCGGGGGATGGTGTAGTGACTGTTTTAGCACCAATCAGTACAGATGGGAAGATGGTTGCACCTCCTAGAGTTAATTTAAGAGGAGTTGTCACTACTGCAGAACCAAGAAAAATGTCTATGTGGACAGAACGAGAAATAAGTTGGGTCTTAGAAAATAGATGGAAACAATTATCTAGGCAAACTGGGCCCAATAATTTTGAAGTCGATTGGATTGGTGTTCAAAGAGAGATTGAAAATGGTTTATCGAGAAGATTGAGAAGAGAATTACAAGTTGAACCCCTTATTTTGTGTTTAGTCCAACCTGCCCCAAGTGGAACTCGTGCTTATATTCCAAAGATTACCGAAGAGCAAAATTTCTCTAATAGAAATAGAAATAATCATAATTTCCACAAGAAATCAAACAATCATCATCCAACTAGTTCAAATACTCCGCAGAATACGCAAAAAAGTCCTAAGGTTTCACAGAATCCATCAGTTGAATCTTCATCAGAAGACTCATTTGAAGGCAGAACTAGGAGAAGAAGATCTGCTGTAACATCTTAACTTTTTTCAAAATTTATATAGTTTTTATTCCAAACAATTTTTAAAAATTCTTGTAAGTTTATTTGACCTTTATTTTTTTCATGGATTGAATTTGCTATGCATGACAAATTTTTAGAACTATATTGTATTGAAGATATTTCTCTTAAAAATTTATTTAAGATTGTGCAGCGAGCTTCCATACATATACTATTTAAGAGATTTCTATTTATACCTTTTACCTCTTTGCAATATAGGTACGCTAGTTCACAAAGATCATTACGTTCATTATTGTAGTTGCTCATTTTTTGTGAAAAATTATTTATCCTTTCAGAACACCCCGGATAGATAACCTCCAAGGTAGGAATAATTTTTTTTCTAACTAAATTTCTTTTTAATTTAAGATCTGAATTTGTTGGGTCTTCCCAGACTGGGATGTTCATTTCATTACAAAATTGTTTTGTATCTTCTCTACTAAAAATCAATATTGGCCTTATTAAAAAAATTTGATTTTCTAGTAATCTTTTGCACTCAATATTACTAAGACCAGCAAAATTGCTTCCTCTAGATAAATTGAGGATAAATGTTTCTGCGTTATCACTACTTGTGTGTCCAGTTAACAAATAAATATTTTTTTTTGGTTGGTTCTTTTTTAATAAATTTTCTTTTAATAAAGTTTTTGCTCTTTCACATAATTTTTTATATCTCCATTCTCTTGCTTTTTCTTCTGAAATAATATTTTTTTTATTTGCCTGATCAAAATAGAATGAAATATTTTTACCTTCGCAATAACTTTTTAATTCAAGAGCATATAAGGATGATTTTTCGTGCCATTGATGATCACCATGCCAAACACTAATAGACCAATTATGAATTTTTTTTAGGTCATTTATTAGGGTTAATAAGGCCATTGAATCTTGTCCTCCGGAAACACTTATTAAAATATTAGATCCTTTTGGGATTAATTTTTTTTGGCTAAGAATCTCCTTATGAAGCTTATGATGCCATGATGACCAATTTTTCTGAGTCAAATTTTTATCAGACATTTTGTGTTGCTGAGATAATATTTTTTTAAAAAATGCACTGTTTTACTAAAACAATGTCACAATCGGGTAATAAATTCATTAGGAAAATGAGTCTGATTAATCTTTTGCCACAAAAAATTAAAGAAGAGTTGAAAAGTAAATCTTTACTCAAAGTTATTTCAGGGTTAAATAATTTCGATGTTCAATCTGTTAAAACAATTGTAAAGGCTGCTTCATTAGGAGGTGCGGATCTTGTCGATATTGCTTGTAAACCTGAACTTGTTGATTTAGCCCTTAAGAATTCTTCATTAGCTGTATGTGTGAGTTCAGTAGTGCCAAAATGTTTTATTGATTCTGTAAAAGCAGGAGCCTCATTAATTGAAATAGGAAATTACGATACTTTTTATGAAAAAGGCATTAATTTTTCAGATGAAAAAGTTCTAAACATTACTAAAGAGACGAGGGATTTATTGCCTAATGTTCCCTTATCAGTAACTGTTCCTCATACTATGCCTATTGATAAACAAGTTGATCTTGCTGTTAAGCTAGTGCAAGAGGGTGTTGATATCATTCAAACAGAGGGGGGCACCAGTTCTAGTCCTAATTCATTAGGAATTCAAGGTTTTTTTGAAAAGTCTGTACCAACTCTTGCAGCTACCTATGCTATTCATCAAGAATTTAAGAAAGAATCTCTTAAAACCCCAATAATGAGTGCTTCTGGATTAAGCCAAGTCACTTGTCCACTAGCAATATCTTGTGGAGCCTCTGCAGTTGGTGTTGGATCTGTAGTTAATAAATTAGATGATTTAATATCAATGAGTGCGGTTGTTAGGGGCTTAAAAGAATCTTTGAAAAACTCAATAATTATTGAAAAAATTTCTTAGTATATTAATACTCTTTAGCTACTAGCTTGATGAACAACTATAAGCTTCGAGCTCCTTACCAGCCAAATGGAGATCAACCTGAAGCTATAAAAAAATTAGTTCGAGGTGTTAATAGTGGCAAAGAGTTTCAGACTCTTTTAGGAGCTACTGGAACTGGTAAAACATTTACCATTGCAAATGTAATTCAACAAACAGGAAGACCAGCACTTGTATTAGCCCATAACAAAACGTTAGCAGCACAACTATGTAATGAATTAAGGGAATTTTTTCCAAAAAATGCTGTTGAGTACTTCATTTCTTACTACGATTATTATCAACCTGAAGCTTATGTCCCTGTAAGTGATACTTACATAGCAAAAACTGCCTCAATTAACGAGGAAATAGATATGCTTCGGCATTCCGCAACACGCTCTTTGTTTGAGAGAAAAGATGTAATTGTAGTTGCATCTATAAGTTGCATTTATGGTCTTGGTATACCAAGTGAATATTTAAAAGCTGCAGTTAAATTTGAAGTTGGAAAATCTATCAATCTCCGTTCTTCTTTAAGATCTCTTGTCGAAAATCAATATACTAGAAATGATATTGAAATTACTAGAGGTAGATTCAGAATAAAAGGCGATGTTTTAGAAATTGGTCCAGCTTACGAAGATAGATTAATAAGAATCGAATTATTTGGTGATGAGGTCGAGGCTATTAGATTTGTTGACCCTACTACTGGCGAAATACTTGAAAGTTTAGAACAAGTAAGTGTTTATCCTGCTAAGCATTTTGTTACTCCAAAAGAAAGACTTGAGAGTGCAATCAGTGCAATTAGAAGTGAATTAAAAACTCAACTCGATAAATTTACATACGAAGGAAAATTATTAGAGGCTCAACGTTTAGAACAACGCACAAAATATGATTTAGAAATGCTGAAAGAGGTTGGTTATTGTAATGGGGTTGAGAATTATGCTCGTCATTTATCAGGAAGGGAGGAAGGGTCACCTCCAGAATGCTTAATAGATTACTTTCCAAATGATTGGTTGTTAGTAGTCGATGAAAGTCATGTAACATGTCCTCAACTTCATGCGATGTACAACGGTGATCAATCTAGAAAAAAAGTTTTAATAGATCATGGTTTTAGACTGCCAAGTGCTGCAGATAATAGACCTTTAAAATGTGAAGAGTTTTGGGAGAAATCAAAACAGACATTATTTATTAGTGCAACTCCTGGTCAATGGGAATTAGATCAATGTGAAGGTGAATTTATTGAGCAAGTTATAAGACCAACTGGGGTATTAGATCCTGTAATTGATGTAAGACCTAGTGAGGGCCAAATAGAAGATCTTTTATCGGAAATAAGAATTAGAGCTGAAAAGAATCAAAGAGTGCTAGTGACAACTCTCACTAAGAGAATGGCTGAAGATCTAACTGATTTTTTATCTGAAAATAAAGTAAGAGTTAGATACTTGCATTCCGAAATCCATTCAATTGAAAGAATTGAAATTATTCAAGACCTTAGAATGGGCGAATATGATGTTTTGGTAGGAGTTAATTTATTAAGAGAGGGACTAGATCTACCTGAAGTATCCTTAGTTGCCATTTTAGATGCTGATAAAGAAGGTTTTCTTAGGGCAGAAAGATCACTGATTCAAACAATAGGAAGAGCTGCAAGACATGTTGAAGGTGTTGCCTTGCTTTATGCAGATAACTTCACAGATTCAATGAAAAAAGCAATATCGGAAACTGAAAGAAGAAGAACTATTCAAAAAAAATATAATCAAGTCAATGGTATTACTCCAAAACCTGCAGGTAAAAAAATAGAAAATTCAATATTATCTTTTCTAGAACTTTCCAGAAAATTAGATGCTGCTGGTTTATCTAAAGATTTAATAAATATAGTCAATAACAAAACTGACGCAATTCTCAATTCTAGTGATAATCAATGTTTGCTAGAAGAATTGCCTGACTTAATAGAAAAGTTAGAAATTAAAATGAAAGATGCTGCAAAAGAGTTAAATTTTGAAGAAGCAGCAAATTTGCGGGATAGAATCAAAAAATTAAGGCAAAAATTGGCAAGAAATAATTAAAAAGAACTTATTTTTCTAATTCGAAATGATTATGAATCGCATTAACCGCTTTGTCACAATCTTTTTCTAAGACAATACATGAAGTTCTGATTTCACTAGTAGCAATCATTTCAATATTGATATTTTCATCAGCTAATGCTCTAAATATCTTTCCAGCCGTCCCAACCTTAAATGCCATTCCTGCTCCAACAGTACTTACTTTGGCTATAGCGGGGCCATCTTCAATGTATGATCCAGGTAATTTTTTTGTTAAGGCCTCAAAAACTGAGTTAGCTTTTTCTCTATCTTGTTTATTCATTGTAAGACTAATATCCTTAGTTTTCAAAGAGGAAATTCTCTCAGACTGCACGATAGTATCGAAAAGTAAATTATTTTCAGCTAATGCTAAACATATCGATGCTGCTACACCTGGACGATCAGGCAGTTTTCGAAAACTTACTTGAACTTGGTTTTTATCTAATGCAATTCCTCTTACTTCAGGTTGATCTTGTTTTTCGTTGATTGGATTAATAAATATTTGTGTATCGGATAATTTAAATTTCTCAGCAACAAATCTAATAGCTTTTGGAATATTATTAATTTCAATTACGCAGCTGACTTTAATTTCACTAGTAGCTATTAACCTTACATTTATATTCGCTTGAGATAAAGTATCAAATAAATCAGCTGAAACACTTGGTCTACCCATAATGCCTGCTCCTTGAATACTTAATTTAGTCATTTTTGTTTTTAGATTATATTCTCCTCCTAATTGACTAGTTATAAGTTCACATTGTTCTGCAGTCTTTTTAACTTCTAATTCACTAACAGTGAATGTAATATCATTATTATTTCCATCATTTGTAGCTTGTATGATTAAATCTACATTAATACTTGCTTCTGAAAGTTTTTCAAATATTTGTGCAGCAATCCCAGGCCTATCAGGAATATTTGAGAGACTGAAAACTGCTTGGTTTTCTAATACTTCAAGACTATTAACTGTTTTTGTTAATTCTAAGCTTCCTCTTTTTAGCGGGAGAGGTTGGATTTGACTTTCTAGGCGAGTCCCACTTGAGTTACTTTGGCTTGATTTGACACATAATTTAATTCCATAATTCCGAGCAATTTCTACTGCTCTTGGATGCAGAACCGAAGCACCGACACTTGCAAGTTCAAGCATTTCCTCACAGCTAATTTCATCTAAGAGTTTTGCATTAGGAACAATTCTTGGATCAGTAGTAAGAACCCCGGGAACGTCTGTATAAATTTCGCAAGTCTCAGCTCCTAAAGCTGTTGATAAAGCTACTGCAGAAGTATCTGAACCACCTCTACCCAAAGTTGTAATTTCCATTGAACCAGTATGGCTTAATGTTGTTCCTTGAAATCCAGCCACTACAACTACAAATCCCTGATTTATATAATTTTGGATTCTTTCAGTTTTAATATCCAGAATTCTTGCTTTCCCATGAATTGATTCAGTAATAATTCCAACTTGGCTACCTGTCATTGAAATTGCAGGTATTCCGTATTCGTTTAATGCCATTGAGAGAAGAGCTATGGTTACTTGCTCTCCAGTTGAGAGAAGCATATCCAATTCTCTTCGATTTGGATTTTTACTAATTGATTCCGCTAAACAATTTAAGTCATCTGTAGTTTGCCCCATTGCAGAGACAACTACAACTATTTCATTTCCTGCTTCTTTACTTTGAAAAATGCTACTTGCAATATTTTTAATTTTTTTAATATCACCGACAGAAGTACCGCCAAATTTTTTTACAAGTAAAGCCATATTTAAATCATAATGTAAATTCTTAAACTTATAATTTGGTTAACTTAAATTAATTAAATTTTCTGTAAAAACACTTATAGGATTATTACCTTGTTTTAGTAATGATTCAATATCTAATAAATTGCTCATTAAATTAATTAAATATTCTTGAGATACATTTTTGACTTTTTTACGAATAAAAAAAATTCTTTTCGGATTAGAGATGCCCGCAAGATTGCAAATCTTTTCTGCATTATCGTTTCCTGAATTAACTGCTAATTTTATGATTGTATGAATTCTTATCTGACTAATTAAACTTGCATTTAGTCTTAAAGGAGGTTCTCCTCTCTGTAAGTAATAATTTATTTCAATGAGGCTTTCATTAATATTTTTTTGTAAAAGAAGATCAATGATTTTGAAAACGTTGGATTGATGATCACTAAATATTTTATTAACATCAATACTTTTGAGAACAAGTTGTGAATTCAAATCACTTGATACGGCAGAAAGGTATGTTTTTGCTTTGGCTAATTCATTTATTAATTTAAAGCTATCATTACCAACAGAATCAATAATTAATGCAGCTGCATTTTTATCAATTTTAATATTCATTTCATTTGCTGCATTTTCTAAGAATCTTTTTTGTCCCTCATAGTCCCAGATTTCTGGTAAAGAAAATGTTTTTTCTCTGGCTAAATTATTTTTGATAAGTTTTTGTAAAAATTTAGTACTTTTTAGTCGTGAGTCAGGTTTTTTTGTATTTTGTAAAATGAAATAAGTATTGTGAGGTATTTTGTCATGAATTTCTTCAAATTTAATTCTTAGATTCTCATTTTTTGTGGTAAAAATTGGATTATTTTTCAATGTAACTATTCTGTATCCATCTCCAAAAGGAGGTGTAAGAACTTCATCAAAAGCTTTATTGACTTGCTCATCATCATCTCCATTTAAATTAGTTACGTTTATTTCCTTCCATTCTTTGGATACTTCGTTATCAATAAATTTTTGAATAAATGTATTTTGAGCATTTAGATCATTACCCCATAATATTTGTATTGGCATAATTGCTCAATAAAAACCATATATTAACTATGATTACTTCTAACACAAATTAAATTTAATGGTAATAGATCATCCAATTTTTTTGGAAAGTATCAGATTTATAAGATCTCATTTAGAAGCTAATGATTTAAATTATTTGGAAAAAAAAGTTTTAGAGAGATTAGTCCATACTTCGGGAGATTTTTCAGTTCAGAATCTTGTTCATTTTAGTGAAGGTGCTTGCGAAAAGGGGCTTCAGGCACTTAAAAATGGTGCTCCGATTTTAACTGATACCGATATGGCTGCAGCAGCTATAAAATCTATGGCAGAAAGTACCACTAGTAATAAAGTATTCACGGCGAGAATGTGGTTTGGAGAAAATAAGCACATAGAGTTAACTAAAACTGCATATGGCTTAAGTGAAGGTTGGAAGGAGTTATCTGCTATAAATTCTGGAAACAAATCACCTATTGTAGTTATTGGCAGTTCACCTACAGCTTTAACTTATTTAATTGATATTTTAGAGAATGCAAAAGATTTACCTAGCTTAATTATCGGAATGCCCGTTGGATTTATTGGAGTAGAGAAAAGCAAAAACAAACTAATTTCTTCGGATCTTCCTAGAATAGTTTTGAATTCAACTAGAGGGGGTGCTGCGATGGCAGCTGCTGCAGTTAACGCCTTGTTGAGAGAAACTATTTAAAAAGTATGTATCTTATAGAATGTCAAAAATCTACTTTATATCATAATTTAATTTATTATTTTCTTCTAAAGAGCTTAAAACTGATTTTGCTTTTTCTATAACTTCTTTTGGAACTCCTGCTAACTTAGCTGCTTCTATACCGTAGCTTTTGTTTGAGCCCCCTTTTACGATCCTGTGACTAAAAATTAGCTGATCGTTATTTTGTTCTACTAAAACTTGAAAATTTTGTATATTATTATTTGAATTTTTTAAATAATTCAGCTCATGATAGTGCGTAGCAAAAATAGTATTACATTGAATTTTTTTTGCAAGATATTCACTTACTGACCAAGCTATTGAAAGTCCATCAAAAGTAGATGTCCCTCTACCTATCTCATCAAGTAAAACTAGTGAGCTTGAAGTTGCCTGATTTAGAATTGATGCAGTTTCAGACATTTCTACCATAAATGTTGATTGTCCAGATGATTGATCATCAACCGCCCCAATTCTTGTAAAAATCCTATCTGCAATCTTGATTTCAGCATTATTAGCAGGAATAAAGCTACCAATTTGTGCGAGAATTTGTATCAAACCAAGTTGTCTTATAAAACAACTTTTTCCGCTTGCATTGGGACCGGTTAATATAATTAATTTTTGATTATCATCAAATGAGATATCGTTCGCTATAAACTTTTTATCATTTAGCAATTGCTCCACAATTGGGTTTCTTCCTGCGATAATTTTTGTACTATTTTTTGTCATTGAATCATTTATCGGTATTAATGAAGGTTTTATAAAATTGTTTTCTATTGAAGTAATTGATAAACCAAGCAATGCATCAAGAGATGCTATGGATTTTGCGATTGATCTTATATGTTTCGTTTTTTCAGCAACTATATTTCTTAATTCGCAGAAAATTTCATATTCTCTTGATGAAGCTCTACTTTTTATTTGGAAAATCTTATTTTCTTTATTTTTAATTTCTGAAGTGATATACCTTTCTTCATTAGTAAGTGTTTGCCTTTTGATCCAATGCTGTGGAGCTAAATTAACTTTTGACTTATTTATAGAAATGTAGTATCCAAAATTTTTATGAAATTGAATTTTTAGGTTTGAAATTTTGCTAATTTTCCTTTCTTTTATTTCCTCTTTATTAAGCCACTCAGAGTAATCATCCATTAAATTGCGTAAACCATCTAATATATTGTCAACACCATTGTGGATCATGCCTCCTTCATTAATATTTAGAGGAGGATTTTCTATTAGTTTAAAACTTATAGTATCTGCTAATTCTAAGAGTCCTTTATCAATATTTTTTAATTGATCAGTCCAATCTGGGAGATCATATTTAAATAATTCAATTATGGATTTTAGTCTGGGTAATTTTTTTAAACCTTCAGCTATTGCAATTAAGTCTCTGGGACTTGCATGACCTGCACAAGCTCTACCTGCAAGTCTTTCTAAATCCCCCATTGCTCTGAGTAAATTTTGGGTATCTATACGTAATTGTTTAGATTCAATAAAGTTTGTAATTATATTTTGTCTTTTATTAATTTCATTGACGTTTAATAGTGGTGAATCTATCCACCTTCTCAAACACCTTGCACCCATGCAAGTATAAGTTCTATCGATACTCCATAGTAGCGAACCTACATAATTGTTTTCTCGTTGTGTATTTTTGATTTCTAAGTTTTTTTGAGTTTGATAATCAATAATTAATTTGTTGTGACCAAATTGAATTTGTGGAAAGTCTAATGAGATTTTTACAGAAGAATCTTTATCTAAATTTGAAGGATTAATTTTTTCTAAATAATTTAATAAACCTCCAAGTGACCTAGTTGCATTATTTAAATTTTTAAGTCCTATTCCTTCTAGGTTTGCAATTTGGAAATAATTTTTTATTAGATAATTTGCTTCATTAATTCCAAAATTAGTCTCTTGAGAGACAGTATATCTAATTTGACTATTTACTTTAATTAATAAATTTCTTACTGCATTGCTTCCTACAATGATTTCTGAAGAATCTAATTTAATAATTTCATCAAATAGTTTTGACAGAGAATGGCCTTCTAAAGTTACTAATTCTCCTGTGCTTACATCAGCTTTTGATATACCCCATTCATAAGATTCATCTGAGTTTTCTTCTGACAAGTAAATAGCAGTAATCCAATTATTTTTTTTTGCTATCAACATCCCCTCTTCAATTACGGTTCCAGGAGTAATTATTCTTGTTATTCCTCTTTTAATTGGAGTCCCATAATTTCCAGAACTTTTTTCTAATTGGTCGCAAATAACCACAGAATAATTTTTTTTAATTAAATCAGCACAGTATCTCTCCATTGCATGATAGGGAACCCCTGCCATAGGGATCTTACCAATCTCTTTGCCAGCATCTTTACTAGTAAGAGTTATTTCTAAAAGGTTAGATATTAATACAGCATCCTCAAAAAAACATTCAAAAAAATCTCCTAATCTATAAAGTAATAACCTATCTTTATTTTTCTCTTTTAAAGTTACATAATGCTTCATTACAGGAGTTAATTTTAGTTTTGAAACTGTTTTATAGCTATAAGATTCTTCATTGATGCAAACATTTTTGTTATTTGAAATTGAATCAGTCTTGAATTTATTTATTAAATTAGTTGAATTTTTTCTTTGTCTAGGTCTTTTTTGCGATTCTTTTTTTAAATCTTCCCAAGATAAATCTTCTGGAATTTTTGTTATTTCTTTTTGCTCATTATTGTCATTACCGATTGCAAATAAATTCTTTTGAATTATCGTATCTTCTTGCATACTTTTTTAATTCCTAAATAGATATTAGGTAGAAATTCTTTTTTTGCATTTAAAGTAGCTAAAGTATGTAAATTTTCTCAAAAAATAATCATTTTCATGAGATTATAGTATTTATAATAATTTGAAATCTAAGACTGAATTATGCAGGCTGTTAACTTTTTCTTCGTAAATGCTCTATTATTTGCTTCTTTAATTGCTGTAGTTGGAGTACCCGTTTTATATGTGACTCAACCTTCTACTGAGGAAGGACAGCGAGAAAGTAGGAGAAAAATTTATTCTATTGCTGCTGTTTGGGTTGTTTTGGTTTTTGTTACGGGAATAGTTTCTTCATTAGTTTGAACTTAATACCTTTTCGTGAGAGTCTATTAATATATCAAAGTAAAATTTAATGGCTATTTTTGAGGGTTCTTTTACTAATGCATCTACTTTAAAAGTCGGGATTGTAATAGCAAGATTTAATGATTTAATTACAAATAAAATTCTATCTGGTTGTCTTGATTGTTTAAAAAGACATGGTTTAGATACTTCTGAATTAAGCAATCAAGTAGATATAGCTTGGGTTCCTGGTTCATTCGAATTACCAATCGCAGCTAAAACCCTCATGAAAAAAAAGAGTTATGACGTTGTAATTGCTCTTGGGGCTGTGATCCGTGGTGAAACTTCTCACTATGATGTAGTTATATCTGAGGCGAGCAAAGGTATTTCACAAGTTTCAAATGAAAAGAATGTACCAATTATTTTTGGAGTTTTAACTACTGATACTATGCAGCAGGCTCTAGAAAGAGCAGGGATTAAAAATAATCTTGGTTGGAATTATGCTTTACAAGCACTTGAGATGGGATCATTAATTAAAAATTTAAATTAATTGAAAAAATTTAATTATTTCTATCATTGATCCCTTCTTTGAGATAAAATAAAAAAGTTGTGCGGATGTAGCTCAGTGGTAGAGCATCTCCTTGCCAAGGAGAATGTCGAGAGTTCGAATCTCTTCATCCGCTTTTAATTTTTGTATCTTTTAAAATAGTTTCAATAAAAATTTAGTAATGACAAGAGTAATTTCTATTGATGATTTAAAGGGATTATTTACTAAACCTTATGGTATAGAAGCACCAACAAAACAAAAATGGGCTGAATTTTATAATGAGAATGTTATTTTTATAGATCCAACTCAAGAAACAGAGGGATTAGATTCTTATATAAAAGCTCAAGAAAAGTTAGTAAAAAGATGTGATGATGTTTATTTAAAAACTCATGCAATTTCTATAACTGGCGATTGTGGATTTGTTGAATGGACAATGGGTTTAAAAATTATGGGTAAAGAATTTATTTATCCTGGAACTACTCGTTTATTATTTGGTGAAAATGGATTAATAAATGAGCATAGAGATTACTTTGATTTTTGTGGGCCAACTTTTGGACCAGTTCCTATTTTAGGACCTTTTATAAGATGGCTTTATAGTAAATTTGTATCTTGATTTGTTTCCTTTAGAAACAGAATAAATTATATTTCACGAATCAATAAATTTTGAGAAGTAACTTCTTTAAAATTAAATTGAGAATAAAACAATTTTTGATTTGTTGTCATTAAATATAATTTTTTTGTATTTTTAATTTTTTTTGAAGACAAAAGATTTTTTACAATTAATTTTCCAAAACCTTTACCTTGGTGCTTTTGATCTATAACAATATCCCAAAGTACTCCGCGGTAAATTCCATCGGTTAAAGCTCTACCAAAACCAACTATTTCCTTACCAACCCAAAGACTTATTACGACATCACTTTTAGCAAGACATTTTTTTAAATCATTAATTGTTCTATTTTTTGCCCAGAAAGCATTGGTATCTAGTAATTTTTGTAGCTTAATTAATCCATTCGTTGGTTTAAGATTAGGACCTAATCCAAAAACCCTTAACCCTAAAGCTCCTTTGGCATGTTTGATTAGAGATATTTCTTTCATTTATTAAAAAGATTTTTGAAAAGTGATGTCACCTAGGCTATTTTGTGACTTCAATCTACATACCTTAATCGATCGTTTCTATAAAATAAAGAGATAATAGTTTTCTTCATTCTGTTGTAACGCACTAATTTATAATGTTTGTAATAAGATAAATTTTTTAAGGACTTTGACTTATGCTAAAACTTTTGTTGGGAGATCCGAATACACGAAAGTTAAAGCGCTATCAACCAATAGTGGAAGAGATAAATTTTTTAGAAGAAGAAATTTCTCAATTGACTGATGATGAGCTTAGAAAAGAAACTCAAAATCTTAAATCAAATATTTCAGCAGAATTAGATTTTAAAAAACAAAAAGAACTCTTAGAAGAATTTCTTCCTAAAGCCTTTGCAATTGTAAGAGAAGCAAGTAAACGTGTCCTTGATATGAGACATTTTGATGTTCAGTTAATAGGTGGGATGGTTTTAAATGAGTGTCAAATTGCTGAAATGAAGACTGGAGAGGGAAAAACTCTTGTCGCAACATTACCATGTTATTTAAATGCTCTTACGGGAAAAGGTGTTCATGTTGTTACTGTAAATGATTACTTAGCTAGAAGGGATGCAGAGTGGATGGGACAAGTTCATCGTTTTTTAGGTTTAACCGTTGGTTTGATTCAGCAAGATATGAATCCAGTTGAGAGAAAGAAAAATTATGATTGTGATATAACTTATGCCACAAATTCAGAATTAGGATTTGATTACTTAAGAGATAATATGGCTACCGATATTAGTGAGGTAGTTCAAAGAAAATTTAATTACTGTGTAATTGATGAGGTTGATTCAATATTAATTGATGAAGCAAGAACGCCTCTAATCATTTCTGGCCAAGTTGAAAGACCACAAGAAAAATATCAAAAAGCTGCAGAATTATCTCTGGCATTAATCAAAGCAAAAGAATTAAGTAAAGATGGTATTGATCCAGAAGGCGATTATGAAGTTGATGAAAAACAGAGAAGTTGTATATTAACTGATCAGGGTTTTGCAAAATGCGAAAAGTATTTAGGAGTTAATGATTTATATAATCCTCAAGATCCTTGGGCGCACTATATAACTAACGCTTTAAAAGCCAAAGAATTATTTATTAAAGATGTGAATTATATTATTAAGAACGATGAGGCTGTCATAGTAGATGAATTTACTGGTAGGGTAATGCCAGGAAGACGTTGGAGTGATGGACAACATCAGGCAATAGAAGCAAAAGAGAGTCTAAAAATCCAGCCTGAGACTCAAACATTAGCATCCATAACTTATCAGAATTTTTTCCTTTTATATCCTGGTTTAGCAGGAATGACGGGAACTGCAAAAACTGAGGAGGTTGAATTTGAAAAAACTTATAAATTAGAATCAACAGTTATACCAACAAATCAAATAAGAAAGAGACAAGATTGGTCTGATCAAGTATTTAAGACAGAGATTGGTAAATGGAAAGCCGTTGCTAAAGAAACTGCACAAATTCATAGAGAAGGTAGACCTGTTTTAGTTGGCACTACAAGTGTTGAAAAAAGTGAATTATTAAGTTCACTTTTATCTGAAGAAAAAATCCCACATAATTTGTTAAATGCTAAGCCAGAGAACGTTGAACGTGAGGCAGAAATTGTTGCTCAGGCAGGAAGAGCAGGTGCTGTTACTATTGCGACTAATATGGCTGGAAGGGGAACAGATATAATTCTTGGGGGTAATAGTGACTATATGGCAAGGCTTAAATTAAAAGAAATTTTAATTCCTTTGTTAGTCAAGCCTGATAATAAGCATAAGCCACCAATTCCTAAACAAAGAGGTTCAAAATCTAAGGGTGGTTTTTCTAAAAAAGTTGGTACAAATTTGAAAAAAAACATTTCAAATTCTTCAACTAGTCTCTTCCCTTGTAAGCTTGATGAAGCATTTGAAAATAAACTCTCTCTTTTAACTGATCAACTTGTTAAAAATTGGGGAGAAAGACAACTTTCTGTCTTGGAGCTTGATGACAAGATAGCTACGGCTGCAGAAAAAGCACCAACTAATGATAACTCGATAAAGCTTTTGAGAGAATCTTTGTCTGATGTAAAAAAAGAATATGAAAAAGTTTTGATTCATGAAGAAGAAAAAGTAAGAAAGGCTGGTGGTTTACATGTCATTGGTACTGAGAGACATGAATCAAGAAGAGTGGATAATCAACTTAGGGGAAGAGCAGGAAGACAAGGTGATCTTGGCAGTACAAGATTCTTTTTATCTTTAGATGATAATCTATTAAGAATTTTTGGAGGTGATAGAGTAGCAAATCTAATGAATGCTTTTAGGGTTGATGAAGATATGCCTATCGAGTCAGGAATGCTTACTAGGTCTCTAGAAAGTGCTCAAAAGAAAGTTGAAACCTACTATTACGATATTAGAAAACAAGTATTTGAATATGATGAGGTAATGAACAATCAAAGAAAAGCAGTTTATGGGGAAAGACTAAGAGTATTGAAAGGAATTGATTTAAAAAGACAAGTCATAGGATATGGAGAAAGGACAATGATTGAAATTGTAGATGCTTATATTAATCCTGATCTTCCTCCTGAAGAATGGAATATTGATCAATTAATTTCTAAAGTCAAAGAATTTATATATTTATTAGATGATCTTAAATCTGATGATATTAATTTATTGTCAATAGAAGAATTAAAAAACTATCTTCAAGAGCAATTACGAATAGCTTATGATTTGAAGGAATCACAAATAGAAAATATTCGTCCAGGATTGATGAGAGAAGCTGAAAGATTTTTCATTTTGCAGCAAATCGATAATTTATGGCGAGAACATCTTCAATCCATGGATTCCTTGAGGGAATCAGTCGGATTGAGAGGTTATGGTCAAAAAGATCCATTAATCGAATATAAAAATGAAGGATATGATATGTTTCTCGAAATGATGACTAATATGAGACGAAATGTTATTTATTCAATGTTTATGTTTCAACCTAAAACTGACTCGGATAATAAAAATTAAACAAAGTTTTAATCATCTCCGAGAAATTCAATAATTTCTTTATCTTTAAGATTTTGAGCTTCTCCAAGTTTAGAAATATCAATAGATTCTGAATTAACAAGACATTGTAGAGTTTTTTGTAATTTAAGAAGCTCGTTTTCAAGCAAGTCAATTCTATCCATTAAATTTTTTATCACATTAGCTTCTGCATCTGGTAATGCAGAGTGAGCTAAGGGGTTAACTTTGACACCACTTTGATGCACTACTCTGCCAGGAACACCAACTACAGTACTATTTCCTTCGACATTACGAACAACAACTGAACCAGCACCAATGCGGGTATTGGAGCCAACTATGATCGATCCAAGAACTTTTGCGCCAGCTCCTACCACAACATTTTCCATTAGGGTTGGATGTCTTTTCCCATGGCTTTTGCCAGTGCCTCCTAATGTCACTCCTTGATAAAGTAGACAATTATTCCCTATTTCAGCTGTTTCACCTATCACAACTCCCATTCCATGATCTATGAAAACGCGTTTACCAATTTTAGCCCCAGGATGGATTTCAATTCCCGTAAAGAGCCTATTAAGATGACTTAACAACCGGGGAATTAGTGGAATTTTTAATTGCCACAATTTATGAGTAAATCTATGAATAACTATGGATTGGAAGCCAGGATAGCAAAGAAAAATTTCTAATATTCCTCTAGCTGCAGGATCTCTCTCTTTGATAATATCAATATCTGATTTAAAAGTTCTCAACATCATGATTGTTAATTAATAACTCCGATTTCTTTTTTCAATTGATTTATAGTTTCAATACTTAGATAATTTTTAGCACATATTATCTGAGGTAATCTTATAAGTTGAGAACGATTTTTTAATAATGTGTTCTCTACAACTGATAAACTCGGTCCATCGCAGACTATGTGGTTTGAAGTCTTTAAAAGTGATAGTAATCTACCGTTATTATCTGAGATTGCTGTCATAAGCATTAAATCACTTCCTCGCATGCTGTGTATAATAACCTCTGCTGCCCTTAATAAACCAGGACTTATACTAACAATACCTACACAACTGCCAGTACTTAATTCTTTTATGATTTTTAATTCTTTTTGAAAGTCACTCAAATCAACCGCAATAGCACGAACTCCATGCTGTTTAGCAACTTTTTCTAAAGGCTGTAAAAAATACCTGCTTGTGACAATAGTACCATTACTCGAATTACTCAAAACTTTTTCTAATTCTTCCATAGGAACAACCTCTACTGGTACATCAACTTTTGGCGAAAGGTCTTCTGCTATTAACATAGATGCGCCTATATCTTCTCTAGGTGTGCTTACTATTATTCTTGCTCCGCATTTAATGCGCCAATCAATTTCATTGGTTAAAAATTCTCTTGTTTCCTGCAAGGTGCAGCCAAGATTTATTAAGTTATCAATTGCCTTCTTTGCTTCTTGGTCTGGTGGTTTTATTATTTTGTCTTTTGAATAAGCTGATTTTTTAAAGTCTCTCTTAGTAAGATTTCCTCTGACATAAATACCTGATCCAGCCATAGCTTCAACAACTCCGTCCATTTCAAGCTGTCTGTAAACTTTACTTATAGTGTTTCGATGGAGTCCAGTCTGCATTGCAAGTTGCCTTGTGCTGGGAAGTCTGTGACCAGGAGGATAATGTCTTGCTGCTATAGCAAAGCAAATTTGATTATATAATTGTGTCGATGCTGGGATATCACTTTCTTGTTGAATATGGAATCTCACTTTAGAAAAATCCTGATTAATTAATTTTTATTCATAGTGACACTTTAACATTTGTCATAGCTTTTCCATGACAAATTCTTATCGGGCGTCTTTTTTAGTTAGGGGAGTTTTTCTAGGACTTAAAAACATAATCATGTTCCTCCCTTCTCTTTTTGGTTTTTGTTGAACTTCTGATTGCTCTTCTAAATCATCAGCCATTTTTAAAAGAAGTGTTTCCGCTAAATTGGAATGTTGAATTTCTCTACCCCTAAACATTACGGTACATTTTACTTTATCTCCTGCTTTTAAGAATTTGGTTGCTTGACCTATTCGTACGTCATAATCATGTTTGTCAATTTTGTACCTCATTTTTACTTCTTTAACTTCTGTTTGATGAGATTTTTTTCTTGCTTCCTTTGCCTTCTTTTCCTGTTCAAATTTATATTTTCCATAGTCCATAATTCTACAAACAGGAGGATTTGCTTTTTCGCTTACTAAAACTAAATCAAGTTCTCTTTGAGAAGCTATTTCTAATGCTTTTAATCTATCTAATACACCTAGTTGTTTTCCATCTGAATCAACAACTCTTAGTTGAGGATATTTAATTCTTTCATTAATATTTGGGAGCTCTCTAACTGGAGCGCGGCGGTCAAAGCGTGGGCGTGGTGGCATTCAGTGAATTTAATAAATTGATTGGATGTTGAATAAGATCCGCTAGTTTTATAAATTAGCCTATAAAAGACTCTATCTTAATTATTGCATCTTTTAGTAGGTTTTTGTTATTAAGCCAAATAGGATTATTTTTATTACGGAACCATGTTTTTTGTCTTTTGGAAAATTGAATTGTTTTTGTAGTTGTTAACTCAATCGCTTTTTCAATAGTTAGATTGTTATTTAAGACATCCTTAGCTTGACAGTAACCTATTGTTTCTAATATTGGCATATCATATCCATATTGAGAAATAAGATGTTTCGTCTCTTCAACAATCCCAGAGAAAAACATATTTTTTGTTCTTTGTAAAATTCTTTCTTTTAAATTATCTCTATCTAATCCAAGCTCCAGTATCCTCCAGTCAGGCGGTTCTTGAACTTTTTGAGTTGATAAAGGTTTACCTGTTACGTAAAAGACTTCTAAAGCTCTTATAGTTCTAACATGATCAGCAAAATTTATGCTTTTCGTGGATATTGGATCACAGTTTTTTAAAAGCTGCCAACATTCTTTCTGACCAAGTTTTTCCAATTGTCTTCTTAAATGTTTTTGCGGAGGCACATTTGGCACAAAAAAACCTTTGATTATTGAGTTCATATACAAACCACTTCCGCCAACAAGAAAAGGCAAGTTTTTTTGTTTGATCTCAGTTTTTATTGATTTTTGTGCTATTCCTTGAAATTGTTTTACATTCATTGGATTAATAGGATCTTCAATGTCTATTAAAAAATGCTTTATTTTTTTTTGTTGATTTTTAGATGGCTTGGCTGTACCAATATCCATAGATCTATAAATTTGTCTTGAATCGATATTATGTATATTTGTTTTAAAATAATCCGCAATTTCAATTGCTAATTCTGTTTTGCCACTTGCTGTGGGTCCTATTAAAACTATTACATTAGGCGGATAAGAAGACATATGAATTTCTGAAGAAAAATCTATTACCTATATAATTAAAGTGATTAAATTTTTCATAGACTGCGAGCCTTTCACTTATTGCGGTGTTAAATTTAATTCAATACCTTTTAAAAATAACATTTTAAAAGTTTAATGTTTTTTTTTTATATTAAATGAGTGAGGACAAAAGATCTAATAAAATCTCAAATGATTATGGTGCGGAACAGATCCAGGTTTTAGAAGGGCTAGAGCCAGTTCGTAAACGCCCTGGGATGTATATAGGCTCTACAGGTCCAAAAGGCTTGCATCATCTTGTCTATGAGGTCGTTGATAATTCAGTTGATGAAGCACTTGCAGGGCATTGTGATCACATAGAAATAGTTCTTCAAGCAGATGGATCAGCGTTAATCTCGGATAATGGAAGAGGTATTCCAACAGATATTCACCCAAGGACAGGTAAAAGTGCCTTAGAAACTGTGCTAACTGTTCTTCACGCAGGAGGTAAATTTGGAAGTGGTGGTTATAAAGTTTCAGGCGGTTTGCATGGTGTAGGAATATCAGTAGTTAATGCTTTAAGTGAATGGGTTAATGTAACTGTCTATAGGGATGGTAGTGAGTTTAATCAAAGATTTGAGCAAGGAATATCAAAGGGTACATTGCAATCTAAAAAGCAGACTGTCAAACCTTTTAAGAAAGGAACTACTATTTGTTTCAAGCCTGATAAAACTATTTTTTCTGGAGGAATCGAATTTGAATATGCACTTCTTTCATCTAGGTTAAGAGAATTAGCTTATCTTAATGGTGGTGTAAAAATTATTTTTAGAGATGAGAGAAATCAATTGTCAGATGGATCTTATAAAGAAGAAATTTATTTATATAGAGGAGGTATTAAAGAATATGTTCAATATATGAATGCAGAAAAGGAGTCTATTCATCCAGAGATAATTTATGTTGACTCACAAAAAGACAACGTTTATGTGGAAGCAGCTTTGCAATGGTGTTCAGATATATATTCAGATAATATCTTAGGTTTTGCAAATAATATAAGAACTATTGATGGAGGAACTCATATTGAAGGATTAAAAACAGTCTTAACAAGAACTTTTAATAACCTTGCAAAAAAGAGAGGCAAAAGAAAAGATACTGAAAAAAATTTAGCTGGTGAAAATATAAGAGAGGGCTTGACTGTGGTTTTATCTGTTAAAGTTCCAGATCCCGAATTTGAAGGGCAAACAAAAACAAAATTAGGGAATACTGAAGTAAGAGGAATTGTTGATTCTTTGATTGGGGAGGCTCTTTCAAAATATATGGAATTCAATCCTGGAATTTTGGACATGATTCTTGAAAAAGCAATTCAATCATTTAATGCAGCAGAAGCTGCCAGAAAGGCTAGGGAGTTAGTCAGAAGAAAAAGTGTGCTTGAAAGTTCAACTTTGCCAGGTAAATTAGCTGATTGCAGTTCTAGAGATCCCTCTGAATCAGAAATTTATATCGTTGAGGGAGATTCTGCTGGAGGCTCAGCAAAACAAGGAAGAGATAGAAATTTTCAGGCTATTTTGCCTCTAAGAGGTAAAATTCTTAATATTGAAAAAACTGATGATACTAAAATATACAAAAATACAGAAATTCAGTCATTAATAACTGCTCTAGGATTAGGAATAAAAGGCGAAGAATTTGATGTGAGTTCTTTGAGATACCATAGAGTTGTCATTATGACAGATGCTGATGTTGATGGGGCTCATATTAGAACTTTATTATTGACATTTTTTTATAGATATCAGAAAGAACTTGTTGAGAAAGGATATATATATATAGCTTGCCCCCCTCTCTATAAAGTAGAAAGAGGTAAGAATCATAAATACTGTTATAACGAGAGTCAGTTAAGAAATACAGTTGAAGGGTTCGGTGAAAATGCTAATTACAATATCCAACGATTCAAAGGTTTAGGCGAGATGATGCCAAAACAATTATGGGATACAACAATGAATCCCCAAACTAGGATGATGAAGAGGGTTGAAATTGAAGATGCACTTGAAGCTGACAGAATATTTAACATATTAATGGGAGATAAAGTTGCTCCCAGAAGAGAGTTTATTGAAACCCATAGTAGTAATTTAGATATGGCAACATTAGATATATGATGAATAATATGCTTAAAAATATTTGTTTACTTGTATTTGCATTAATTGGTCCTATTACTCTTCCAGCTGGGGGAATTCAAAAGAGTCTAAGTCAATATAATCTTTCTAATAATCCAAAAGAAATTGTAGTGAGTTCATATACTTCTCTTTATTCTTTTCCGGAAATTAATGCTACAGAATTATTAGTTCTTGATTTAGGTACAACTTTATCAGTTTTACGTAATTGGAAAGTAAGTGAAAGTGAAATTTGGCTCAGGGTGGAATTAGCTTCCAATAAATTTTTAGACAATCCTAATAAGATTTCAAAAGGCTGGATAAAAATGTAAATTTTGGATATTACCTCAATAATTATTTTTCTATTTGGTAGTGTTTTTGGATTGGTACTTAGGATTTTTATACAAAAAAATTTAAAGATAAATGTAGGGTTTAATATTCAAAATACTTCAATAGTGAATTTAATAGCATCGCTTTTTTTGGGAATTTTAGTAGCATTTAACTTTCACAATAACAATATATTATTGTTAATTTATACAGGTTTTTTGGGATCTTTTAGTACATTTTCTTCTTTTATACATCAGCTATTTGTTTTACTTCAAAAGAGAAAATTCTTGCGTTTATTTTTTCACTATTTAGAGATGATTTTACTATCTTTAATTTGTTTTTATTTAGGTTATGGATTAATGCAAATTATTAAGTGAAGATAAAGTATTACTCATATCTTATTTTAGCTTGTTTTGCAGCTACTTTTTTAAGAATGCTTATAAATAATAATTTGATTATTTCAATAATTGGGTCATTGTTTTTTGGGTTTGTTATCGCAAAAAAAGTGAGCTATTCGATAGAAAAAATTATTTTAAGCGGCTTTTTTTCTTGCTTTACATCTTTTAGCGGATTTTTATATTTTTTATACAAAATTTTGAATCAAGGAGATTTGATAAAATTTATAATTTTTTTTAATTTAATCATCATTTTAAATATTTTCACTATGTATTTCGGGTTCTGGATAAGTAGAAAAATTACTTAGATTTCATATAATAGTGTTGTTACTTTGACAGGGATTATATTTATGAATGACAATAATCTTGAAACGGTTACATCTTTATCTTCAGATTTAAGTACTCGAGAAAATATTATTATTCAACTAGAAGATTTGCTAGTAGCAGGAAATTATGATGAGGCAAAATTACTTTTAGAACCTTCCCAACCTGTTGATATCGCAGATGCTATTGGTAGTCTTCCATTAATATTGCAGGCCTTAGCATTTCGATTGTTAAAGAAAAATGAGGCAATCGAGGTTTATGAATACTTAGATCCAGTAGTTCAGCAAACTTTATTAGACAGACTTCGTTCAGGAGAAGTTTTAGAAATCGTTGAGAAAATGTCTCCTGATGATCGAGTTCAACTTTTTGACGAATTACCTGCAAAAGTTGTACGAAAATTTTTGTCTGCTCTTAGTCCTGGAGAAAGAAAAGTAACAGCTGAATTACTTGGATATGAACCAGAAACTGCTGGAAGATTAATGACAACCGAATTCATAGATCTTAAAGAGATGCAGACGGCTGCTGAGGCTCTTTCTTTAGTCAGAAAAAGAGCCCCATTTACAGAAACTATCTATAGCTTGTACGTCACCGATAAAGAGAGACATCTTACTGGTATTCTTTCATTGAGAGACCTTGTAACGGCAGATCCATCTAAACAAATTGGAGATGTAATGACAAAAGATGTGGTTAATATTACTACTAACACTAATCAAGAGGAGGTCGCAAGAGCAATACAAAGATATGATTTTTTAGCGCTTCCAGTTGTTGATAAAGAAAAAAGACTTGTTGGGATAGTAACTGTTGATGATTTAATTGATGTCATAGAGCAAGAAGCAACGAGAGATATTTATGCAGCAGGGGCAGTTCAGCCTGGAGATGAAGATGATTATTTTCAAAGCAGTTTGTTTACCATAGCTCGACGTAGAATTTTATGGCTATTAATTTTGGTTTTGGCAAATGGTTTAACGACTAAAGTCATAGCCATGAATGATCAAATTTTAAAAGAAATAGTTTTGTTAGCAGCATTTATTCCATTGCTAATAGGCACCGGGGGCAATGTTGGTGCTCAAAGTTCAACTGTTGTAATTAGAGGTTTAAGTACACAAAAATTGAAATCTCTTGGCGCAATTAAGGCAGTAGTTAAGGAGGCAATAACAGGAGCTATTTTAGGTGTTTTGATGATGTCAGTAGTGTTTCCCTTCGCTTGGTGGCAAGGAGAAGGTACTTTGATAGCCTCTGCAGTAGGAATCAGTTTAATATCTATAACGACTTTAGCTGCTACAACGGGTGCTATTCTCCCTTTGCTATTTCACAAAATGAGATTGGATCCAGCTTTAATGTCCTCTCCTTTTATAACAACTGTTACTGATATTGCAGGCGTATTTATTTATCTAAATACCGCAAAATGGTTATTAAACTCTTCTTTGATCTAAATTTAATAGGTATTTATTCTCATTTTTGTGAATTTGTGGATTTTTTTGTTTAACTTTACATTTCTTAATGGTATTGTTTACAAAACAACATTTAATTTCATGTCTACCGAAACAATAAGTGAGAATAAATTAGCGTCTATTGCAAGTTTAAAAATTAGTAATGATGTTGATCTAGTTCGATCATATCTAAGGGATATAGGAAGAGTACCTTTACTATCGCATGAGCAAGAAATCACTCTTGGTAGACAGGTACAAGAATATATGGAAGTTGAGAGAGCTGAATTAGAGATAATTGAATTAACTGGTGATAAGCCTAGTATCGAGGAGCTATCAAAAAAGTTGAATCTTTCTACTCCCCAGATAAAAAAAAGGTTACGAGCTGGACAGCGCGCTAAAGAAAGAATGGTTGCAGCTAACTTGAGATTGGTAGTAAGTGTTGCAAAAAAATATACTAAAAGAAATATGGAATTATTAGATTTAATTCAGGAGGGAACTATTGGACTTGTAAGAGGAGTCGAAAAATTTGACCCAGCTAGAGGCTACAAGTTTTCAACATATGCATATTGGTGGATTAGACAAGGTATTACAAGGGCTATAGCTGAAAAGAGTAGGGCAATAAGGTTACCTATACATATTACTGAAATGTTAAATAAGTTAAAAAAAGGGCAAAGAGAATTAAGTCAAGAAATGTCTAGAACTCCAACAGTAAGTGAACTTGCGAAATATGTAGAACTTCCTGAAGATGATGTAAAGGATCTAATGTGTAAAGCTGGACAGCCTGTTAGTCTTGAAACAAAAGTTGGTGACGGTGAAGATACTGTTTTATTAGATTTACTAGCAGGTGGCGAGGACTTGCCAGACGAACAAATAGAGATGGATTGTATGAGAGGTGATCTCCACTCTCTTTTGCATCAATTGCCAGATCTACAATGTAGAGTTTTAAGAATGCGTTATGGGATGGATGGTGATGAGCCTATGTCTCTCACAGGTATAGGAAGGGTACTAGGCATAAGTAGGGATAGAGTCAGAAATTTAGAGCGAGACGGGTTAAGAGGTTTGAGAAGACTTAGTGATAATGTAGAAGCTTATTTTGTTTCTTGAAGAAATTCCCAAATTAATTTATTAGTTTTCTCAGGTTCTTCATCATGAGGGCAATGGCCAGCACCTTCGATAATATCTAATCTTTTTATATTGTTAAATTTTTTCTTCCATTCTTTTGCTTCACTTAAAGATTCCCAAGGATCTTTTTCTCCCCAAATCAGTTGGATTGGAACTTTAACTCTATCGAAAAGGTCTGTAGCAAGATAATCATTAAAAAGGTTTATAAAACCACGAAATGCTTCTCTAGAATTTTTTCTTTTTGAGGGTTCATAAAGTATTTCAATTAATTCTTCATCAATATTTTTTCCAGAAGGATAAGCTTGTTCAAGTATTTTCTTAATAACTTTTGGATTAGCGGCTCTCGTAAAAAGTGTATTACTAATTAATCTTTGCCTGACTATCGTTTTAAGGATAGGTCTCAGTAGATTCATTAAAATATCATTTTTTTTTAAACGTTTATCATCCATAGTTCTTTGTGCACAATCAATTAAAATGACGCCTTTGCAATTATCTTTGAGGATCTCAGCAGATTTCAATGCAATAACACCACCAATTGAATTTCCTACCAAGTAAACAGGAGATTTTATTACCTCTGAACAAAATGTTGATATTTGATTACCCCATAAGTCAAATGAATATTTAATTGAGTTTTCTTTATCAGCTTCGTAATTTAAGAGAGCACTAGGCTGACTACTTTTCCCAAATCCTAATAAGTCTATAGCGTAGCAGTTAGAAAATTTACCAAGAAAATCTTGATTATGTCTCCAGTGGTTTTTTGAAGCCCCAAATCCATGAACTAGTAAAATTTTAATATTTTTTTCAGAAGTGGATTCTTTTGATAAAGACCAAGAGATTTCCCAATTTTTCCACTTCCAAGTTTTAGATTTATTTAAAGACACTATAGATAAGCTTTTAATTAAACTTTAATTCAAAAAAAAATTATTCGTTTTTAATAAATTATTCTTAGTTAAGAAAAGCGTTCATTTTATGAAAAGGAAAAAGGTCATATGTATTGGAGAGGCTTTAATAGACAGAATCAGAGATAAGTCAAATCAAGGATTTACAGATTTTTTGGGCGGTGCGCCGGCTAATGTTGCTTGTGCATTAAGAAAATTAAAAATAGACTCAACATTTATAGGAAGTTTGGGTAAAGATGATTATGGAAAAAAATTTATTACGCAATTTGATCAATTGGGCGTTAATTTAGATTTCTTGCAATTAGATAATGATTCATCTACTCGCGTGGTTAATGTAGATAGAGATCAATTTGGAGATCGTTTTTTTTCAGGCTTTGACGAAAGTTTTCACTCATGCTTTGCAGACGAAGTTCTTAGTAAAAAATTAATAGAAAAAGAAATCTTAAAATTGGAGAAAACTTTTCTAGAAACAAAATATTTGGTTACTGGAACGATCTTATTATCATCTCCAATATCAGCAAAGACTATTTTTTTTCTTCTTGAACAGGCTAAAAAATTGGAAGTCAAAGTAGTTATTGATTTAAATTGGAGAGAAGTCTTTTGGGATCATTCAAGTTTTTCATCAAAAATTAGCAAAGATCAAAGAGTTACCATAATTAAAAATTTTTTAAATCATGCTCATGTTTTAAAACTTGCTAAGGAAGAAGCGACTTTGTTTTTTGAACATGAAAATCCTTCCCTAATATCTCAACAATTATCAAATAGACCAGACGTAATAATAACTGATGGAAAAAATCCCGTTTTATGGTATGTCAATGGATTACGGGGAATTACCGAAACCCCTACTTCACAAAAAATTATTGATACAACTGGGGCAGGCGATGCTTTTCTAGCTGGTTTTATTTCAAAATTAATTTCTTCAGGCTATCCTTCAAATGAAAAAGAGATAGAAGATTGCATTAAGTTTGCAGGTGTTTGTGGATTATTAACTTGTCTTGGTGAAGGCGCTATCGAGCAACAGCCATATTATGAGAATGTTAATAAATTCTTGGGATCTCTTATTTCGTAGTGTCTTCCATAATTTTTTGCATAACTAATTTCTATTTTCCAGAAATTATCAATAACTGGTTCAATTAATTCTGGCCATTCAATAACTAAAATAGCCTGCTTTTGTATTGCCTCCTCTTCTTCTGAAAAAAAAACTTCTCTTGCTGAAGATAAATTGTCTAACCGATATAAATCAAGGTGAATTAGTGGGATTTTTCCGGAGTTATAGTGATGCGACAAAGCAAATGTTGGGCTTGTAATGTCCTCAAAGATTGATAAGCCTTTAGCAATCCCTTGAACAAATGAAGTTTTCCCAGCTCCAATTGGACCCTGTAATAAAACAATTGATTGGGGATTCAATTTGTGTGACAGTTTTTCCCCTAAATTTAAAGTCTCTTTTAAATTCTCAATAAACACAAAATTTCACAAAAATCATTTATAGTTTAATAGAAAAGTATTTATTAAATATGGTTATCGCAAATTCAGTTAAGACCTCTACACCTAATTACGTCATTGCTGATATCTCTTTATCAGATTTTGGGCGTAAAGAAATTAAAATTGCTGAAACGGAAATGCCAGGATTAATGGCGCTAAGAGATAAATATCAATCTGAAAAGCCACTAAAAGGTGCAAAAATAGCTGGAAGTCTTCATATGACTATTCAGACAGCAGTACTAATAGAAACTCTTGTTGATCTTGGCGCACAAGTTAAATGGGCTTCATGCAATATTTTTTCAACTCAGGATCATGCGGCTGCAGCTATTGCTGATCAAGGAATTTCTGTATACGCAAAAAAAGGTGAAACTCTTGATGAATATTGGCAATATACTCACTACATTCTTGATTGGGGCTCCGATTCTCCGAATATGATTCTTGATGATGGGGGAGATGCAACTGGTTTATTGATACTTGGCAGTAAAGCAGAAAAAGATTTATCTGTTTTAGATAATCCCGATAATGAAGAAGAGATTGCTTTATTCAAATCTATAAAATCTAAGCTGGAAAATGATAGTAACTTTTATTCCAGAATTAAGAGTAATATTATCGGTGTTACTGAAGAAACTACAACGGGAGTTGCAAGACTTTATCAACTGCAAAAGCAAAATGCTCTACCTTTCCCCGCTATTAATGTTAATGATTCAGTAACTAAGAGCAAATTTGATAATTTATATGGCTGCCGAGAATCTCTAGTTGACAGCATAAAGCGTGCTACTGATGTGATGATTGCTGGGAAGGTTGCTTTAGTAATGGGTTTTGGAGATGTAGGTAAAGGTTCAGCTCAGTCTCTAAGAGGACTTGGTGCAATTGTAAAAGTTGCTGAAGTTGATCCAATTTGTGCTCTTCAAGCGGCAATGGAAGGTTTTAGTGTTGTTACATTAGACGATGTTGTGGAGGATATAGATATATTTGTTACTGCAACTGGGAACTATCAGGTAATAAAAAACGAAAATCTTGTCAAGATGAAAGATGAGGCCATAGTTTGTAATATTGGCCATTTCGATAATGAAATTGATGTGGCTTCATTGAAAGATTATCCATGGGAAAATATTAAGCCGCAGGTCGATCACATAACTTTACCGAGTGGCAATAAAATAATCCTTTTAGCTGAAGGTAGATTAGTTAACTTGGGTTGTGCTACTGGACATCCAAGTTTTGTTATGAGTAATTCTTTTACTAATCAAGTCCTAGCTCAAATTGAACTTTTCAATAAGTCTGAAAAATATGCTAAGGAGGTTTACGTTTTACCAAAACATTTAGATAAAATGGTGGCTAGATTACATCTTGATAAAATTGGTGCAAAATTAACAAAATTAACCAAGGAACAAGCTGATTATATTAATGTTTCTGTTGATGGACCCTATAAACCAGAACTTTATAGATATTAAGTTTGAGTCTAATTTTTGTAAATTTTCTTACTTCAATCCCAGACTATATCAGTTTGGCTGTTGAAAAAAATTCAATAATTGCATACCTAACAATTTGTTTAGCTATGTTTTTAGAAAATATAATACCCCCAATACCCTCGGAAATTATTATGCCCTTGGGAGGGTTTTTTGTTTATCAACAAAAATTAAATTTTTATATTTTAGTTTTTTGGGGATTACTTGGAACTATTTTAGGATCATTGCCTTGGTATTATTTAGGAAGATTAGTAAATGAAAAAAGACTTTCAAATTTTTTAGATAAAAAAGGAAAATATCTGGGTATTTCTTCTAATGATTTAATTAAAAGCAAAAATTGGTTTGATAAGTACGGGGTCTCTTTAGTTTTTTGGGGCCGATTAGTACCAGGTATAAGAACTTTGATTTCAGTTCCCGCTGGGATAGAACTTATGCCATTAAGAAAATTTTTGATTTGGACTACATTTGGGAGCTTGATATGGGTAGCACTCCTTGCATATGCAGGTTATTTATTTGGTGAAAATTATCCAATCATTGAAACTTACTTAGATCAAATCAAATATGTTGTGAAGCCAATTTTAATTTTGATTTTCGTATATTTTTTCATTAGAGTATTTATTAGATTGTTTAAAAACAATAGAGTTTAAAAAGGAATTTCACTTGAGTTACTACTATTAGAATATTGGTTACTATCGGACTCTTTTCGGGAACTTAGTAAGTTTAATCTATCTACCCTAACGACTGGTTTGTATCTATCTTCCCCAGTATTTTTATCTTTCCAACTGTCAATCTTAAAGCTTCCTGTAATTCCAATTAAAGACCCTTTTTTAACGTAATCTGCTGCTATTTGGGCTTGCTTGCCCCATATTTCTAAGTTGAACCAGTCTGGCTCTTCATCTCTGCTTCTTCTGTTCACTGCAAGAGTGAAATTGGCTACGATACTACCAGATTCAAAATATCTGACATCTGGTTCTCTGCCAGCTCGGCCAACAAGGTTAATTGTGTTAATTTCCATAATTTTTTTTTTTTATACTACTCATATTTCTAGTTAATGCTCAAAGTTTTGCGTGCTATTCATAACTAAACGAGAGAATTATGAGAGCTTAATAAAAAATAGTTATATTATTTAAAAAAAAGAATTCTTATTGTGATTTTTAACAGATTTAAATTTTCTAGAGACATTGGCATAGATTTGGGAACAGCTAATACTCTTATACACGTATCAGGTAAGGGAGTTGTTTTACAAGAGCCTTCAGTGGTTGCTATGGATTTAGAAGAAGGCATTCCGTTGGCTGTAGGTAAAGAAGCGAAGTTAATGCTTGGAAGAACACCAGGGAATATTAGAGCTGTAAGACCACTGAGAGATGGGGTTATTGCAGATTTTGATGCGGCTGAACAAATGATAAAAACATTTATTCAAAAATGTAACGAAGGTAAGGGTATAGTAGCTCCAAGAATAGTTATTGGTATTCCGAGTGGAGTAACAAGTGTTGAGAGAAGAGCAGTAAGAGAAGCTGGATTAGCCGGAGCTAGAGAAGTTCACTTAATTGATGAACCTGTTGCAGCAGCAATAGGAGCATCATTACCAGTAACTGAACCAGTTGGAACTATGATTGTTGATATTGGTGGTGGTACCACTGAGGTTGCAGTTTTAAGTTTAGGTGGAACTGTATTAAGTGAATCTGTACGAATAGCTGGCGACGAAATAAATGAATCAATTGCCCTTTATCTCAAGAAAGTTCATAATTTAGTTGTTGGAGAGAGAACTGCAGAAGATATTAAGATCAAAATTGGATCTGCATTTCCAGATGATGACTTTGATAAAACCACTTTAGAGGTGAGAGGGTTACATCTTTTATCTGGTCTACCTAGGTCAGTTACTTTGACATCTGGAGAAATTAGAGAAGCTATGGCTGATACACTTAGCAAAATAGTCGAAGCTGTAAAAAGAACTTTAGAGCGAACTCCCCCTGAACTTGCTGCAGATATTGTTGATAGGGGCATTATGCTTGCAGGAGGAGGAGCTTTAGTAAGAGGTATTAACGATTTATTGAGCGATGAAACGGGGATTTTTACTCACATAGCTGAAAACCCTTTGCTTTGCGTAGTTAATGGTTGTGGGGAGGTTTTGGATGATTTTAAAAAACTTAAAAGAGTTGTTGATACTCCTGACTTTATAAGAAACGCGATAAGAGATTAATAGTATGTTAGATATCCGACGAATTTCTACTAATCGTTGGTGGCATAAAAAGAAGACTTGGAGGTTTTTGGGAATATTTTTTATTTTAATTTTTCTAAGGATATCAAAAGGATCTCTTTACAAGGATTTTTATTTTTTCATTTCAAAGCCTTTTTGGCCTGGTCAATTTCAAAAAGAAGTTATTATTAACAGCATCGAAAAAGAATCTTTAATAAAGATAGATCTTCTTAAAAAAGATAATATAAGATTGCGGGAAATTTTATCTCTTCAACAATCATCAAATAATGATAATATTTCAGCCGCAGTTATTTCGAGAAAAACAGGTAGTTGGTGGAGGCAAATAATTTTAAATAAAGGTTCAAAAGATGGAGTGGAAATAGGTAATACTGTTGTTGGCCCTGGTGGATTATTAGGAAGAGTACAAAGCACTTCTTTCTTTACTTCTTCGGTAAGATTATTAACCTCTCCAGAAAGTAAGGTAGGTGTCTGGGTTGATAGATTTCAAATTAATGGGCTTTTGGTTGGTTCAGGAGATGATCATCCTAACTTAATAATTTATTCAAAAGATGCTGATATAAAAGTGGGAGATTTTGTGTCATCTTCACCTGCTAGTACTTTATTACCTTCAAATATCCCTATTGGTATTATTAAATCTATTGAGGAACCATTTCAAACAAAAAAAACAGCCAAAGTATTACTTTTAGCAAAACCCCACGCAATAGATTGGGTACAAATTTTAAATAGTAAAATTTAATGAATAAATTTTTAAAAAAAAGATTATCTATTATATCTTTTATTCTTATCCCAATTATTTTTTTATGGCACCCAAATTGGCTGGGATTTTTAGGTATTCAGCCATACTGGCCTTTATTTTGGTTGTTACCTTGGTCAATGATAAATGGATCAATAAATGGAATAATATTTGGTTTGTTTTTAGGTCTAATTTTAGATTCTGTAACTCTGGATAGTAATTTTACTCAAATACCAGGTTTAATTTTTTGTGGAGTTTGGTTTGGGAGAATTAAACCTCATAGTGATTTTTTGGTTGGACATTTTAGATATGGTTTAATCTGTGCTTTTGGTAGTTTTTTATGTGGCACTTCATTTTTTTTTCAGATTTTGTTTAAAAATTTTTCAGATATTAATTTTTTAGTAGTTATTCCTAGCGTTCAAAATATTTTAGCTGAAGTTTTTCTTACAGGTTTATTTGCTCCCTTAATTTGCTCCCAACTTTTGAGACTCTTTAAATCTTTTATCGGAGAAAAGCATGGCAATAAATTTCTCTATTAATTATTTATTAATAAATATTGATCAAAAATTTATATCCCTAAAATAATGAAAATGTTTGTGAATCTAAGGAATATCTCTTTGAGGGTTCGTAATGTTATATTTTTAATTGTTAGAATAAAATTCAATGCAATTATTTTTTGCCTTGAAATATCTGGAAATCTTTTTTAACTTATGTCAAAAGCAAGAATTTTAGTTGTTGATGATGAACCAGCAGTTTTGAAGGTATTAGTTACAAGACTTCAATTAGCAGGATACCAAGTTTTTTCAGCCACTAATGGCGAAGAAGCTCTCGAATCTTTTCATAGAGATTCTCCAGACTTAATTGTTCTTGATGTTATGCTACCTAAGATGGATGGGTTTGCAGTTTGCAGAAGAATTAGGGCTGAGTCAGTCGTTCCAATAATATTTTTAACTGCACTAGAAGCTATATCAGAGAGGGTAGCTGGTTTAGATTTAGGTGCTGATGATTATTTGTCAAAACCATTTAGCCCAAAAGAACTAGAGGCTAGGATAGCTACTATTTTGAGAAGAATGGGACCCACTGTATCTGTCACCGAAACGAAAGAAGTTCCATCTGGTAAAGGGGTTATGAAATTTGGAAGTTTAGTTGTTGATACTAATAGAAGACAAGTGTCTAGAGCAGGGGAAAGAATTAGTCTAACTTATACGGAATTTAGTCTCCTAGAATTGTTGTTTGACGAGCCTGGTAAAGTTGTTCCTCGTGCCGAAATTTTGGAACAGTTATGGGGTTATCCTCCTAGGAGAGCTGCTGATTTAAGAGTAGTTGATGTATATGTAGCCAGATTAAGAGGTAAATTGGAACCAGACCCAAGAAATCCAGAATTAATATTAACTGTTCGTGGAATTGGTTATGCATCTCAGAGAGTCGGCGAAACAGCAACATCTTTGGCAAGTTGAGCCTCAGTCTGATACTTTTATTAAATAAAACAAATATCTTAAAATAAATTTTGTCTGAAATAAGAGAAGCCCGCTTACAAAAAGCTAATTCACTGGTGAGTAAAGGATTTGCTTCTTACGCAGAGAGTTTTAAAGTTTCCCATTCCACAAAATTTCTTATTCATAAATTTGATTATTTAGAAAATGGTCAAGAGGAAAACTTTACTGTCTCTATGGCAGGACGAGTAATGGCAAAAAGGGTAATGGGTAAAATTGCTTTTTTCACAATAAATGATCAAGAAGGTCAAATTCAGCTTTATTTAGACAAAAAAATTATCAACTGTAATTTAGAAAATCAAAAATCACCTTCTTTTGAAGATATCAAAGAAATAGTAGATATTGGAGATTGGATAGGTGTTTATGGAATAATTAAAAAAACTAATAAAGGAGAACTCTCAATTAAAGTAGAAAAATGGGAAATGTTATCTAAATCACTACAGCCATTGCCGGATAAATGGCATGGATTGACTGATATTGAAAAAAGATATAGACAACGTTATCTAGATTTAATAGTGAATCCTCAGTCTAAAAATGTATTTAAAACAAGAGCAAATTGTATAAGTTTTATCAGAAAATGGCTAGACAACAGAAATTTTTTAGAAATAGAAACTCCAATTTTGCAATCTGAAGCTGGTGGCGCTGAAGCAAGACCATTTATTACTCATCACAACACATTAGATATTCCGCTGTATCTAAGAATAGCTACAGAATTACATTTAAAAAGAATGGTGGTTGGAGGATTTGAGAAAGTTTATGAATTGGGAAGAATCTTCCGTAATGAGGGGATCAGTACAAAGCATAATCCTGAATTCACCTCAGTTGAAATTTATCAAGCTTTTTCTAACTACGTCGACATGATGAATTTAACAGAAGAGCTTATTAAAGATATCGTAGCTGATGCATGCGGCTCTTTAGTTATAAATTATCAAAATAAGGAAATTGATTTTTCTAAGCCTTGGTCAAGAATTTCTATGAAAGATATAGTCCAAAAATATACGGGGATTGATTTTGATACTTTTAGTGGGGACTTTCAGGCGGCAAAAGATGCCGTTATAAGTATAAATGTTGAACTTTCTAGTAAAGTTAACACTATGGGAAGACTTTTAAATGAGGTCTTTGAGCAAAAAGTAGAGTCGAAACTTATAGAACCTACTTTTGTTATCGATTATCCCGTTGAAATTTCCCCTTTAGCTAGGCCACATCTTGATAATAAAGAAATGGTTCAGAGATTCGAATTGTTCATTGTTGGTAGAGAGCTAGCAAATGCTTTTAGTGAGTTGATAGATCCAGTTGATCAAAGAGAAAGAATGCAATTACAGCAGTCTCTTCGAGATGCAGGAGATTTTGAGGCCCATTGTATAGATGAAGATTTTTTGAATGCATTAGAGATTGGCATGCCTCCTACTGGAGGATTAGGGATAGGCATTGATAGACTTATTATGTTGATAACAAATAGTCCCTCAATAAGGGATGTAATACCTTTCCCATTGTTAAAACCAGAAATAACTTCAAAAAAAAAATGAAAAATCACCCTCGAATGAAGTAAAATATAAAAATTAATCCAATACGAAATTTTTTAAATGAGTGGTGAACGTGTTGGTTTCCGTTTCAAACACGCGGATGCAGTAGTGAAAAGAAATCCTCAAGGACGATCAAGAAGAGGATGGGTTATTGAGCCAGTAGAGCAAACTACAAGCAGAGGTACAAAAATGCCTGCATATAAAATTCGCTGGAGGGACAGTGAGAGACCCGAAACTGTCTTACAGCATATGTTAATTGCCGATCCAGATCCTTCCCCTCCTCCAAATTCAGTAAGTTTAGATTCCTAGTTTAAATAAGCCTTAATAATATTTTTATCTTTTTAGTGCAGAGTTGATTTCTTTTTTAATGGTTTTTTGTTTTTCATCTTGGCGTTTGTCGTGTAATTTTTTTCCTTTACCGACTCCAATCGTTATTTTTATCCATGATCCCTTTAAATAAAGAGATAAAGGAACAATAGTCATTCCCTTTTTTTCAGTATTGGATTTCAGTTTTATTATTTCTTTTTTATGTAATAGCAACTTTCTATTTCTTAATGGATCATGATTAAAAAAAGGCCCCACATTATTGTGTGGTGAAATGTGAACATTTAATAATAAAATCTCACCATCTCTGAATGAACAATACCCATCTCTTAAATTTGCTTTTCCATTTCTAATAGACTTTACTTCAGTCCCTAAAAGTTCAATTCCTGCTTCGATTGTTTCAGATATTGCATATTGAAATTTCGCATATTTATTCTCAGCTAGGCGTTTAAAATTATTCTTTGTTCTAGTATTTTTTTGAGTTTTGTTTGAATTTGTTGCCATTTTCATGAAAAAATCTTTCTACTCAGAACAATTGCAATTAACCTTTTATTATGGCAATAATTTCCTCTAATATTGATGATAATGACTTTTCTCTTAGTAAAAAAGAGCTTCGGCTAGTTGATTCAAAGATTATCCCAGAAGAAAAAAGAAATTATAATCTGAATTTAGCTAGGCCAGTCACCTTTCAAGAATTTATTGGCCAAGAAAAACTTAAGTCTTCATTAAGAATAGCTATAGATGCTTCAATTTTTAGAAAAGAACCCTTGGAGCATACTCTTTTATATGGACAGCCTGGTTTAGGTAAGACTACTCTTGCTTTTTTGATAGCCCATGAATTGAATACAAAATGTAGGATAGCGTCTGCACCAGCAATAGAAAGACCTAGAGATATTGTTGGTTTACTTCTTGGATTAAAGGAAGGTGAAGTTTTATTTATCGATGAGATACATCGCTTAAATAGGTTAACTGAAGAGTTGTTGTATTCTGCAATGGAAGATTTTAGACTTGACTTAACTATGGGAGCTAATAGAGGAGCCCGTTGCAGAACTATTAATCTTCCTAGGTTCACTCTGGTTGGCGCGACAACTAAATTAGCCTCAATAAGTGCACCTTTAAGGGATAGATTTGGTATTTCTCAGAAAATTGAATTTTATACATATGATGAGTTAAAACAAATAATTATTAATTTCTCCCAATTAATAAACCTAAATTTAGATGATGAAGCATCTTATGATTTAGCAAAGATATCTCGAGGGACTCCAAGAATTGCTTTAAGATTATTAAGAAGAGTTAGAGATTATGCTCAAGTTGTTAAGAAAACTAATAAGATTTCCGTGAATTTAATAAAAAAAGCTCTAAATTCTTACCAAATTGATGAAAAAGGATTGGATTCTATAGATAGACACTATTTATCTTTTCTTAACCAAAACAAAAATAATCCAACTGGCCTTGATTCAATTGCAGCTGGCTTGGGTGATGATTCTTCGATGTTAGAATTTGTAGTTGAACCCTATCTAATCAAAATTGGTTTCCTCACTAGAACTCCTAGAGGAAGATTGCTTACTGATTTAGGAAAAGAGTACATTGATTCAAAAAATGATAACTTTTAAAAAAGTTAAGGTTTGTTTTTTATTAATTTTTGTTTTTTTGAATATTTTATATATAGCGCCATGCTATTCATTACCATTGAGAGAGGATTTGTTTAAAAATGCATTAGATCTAAGTTCAAGCGGAAAATTTAATCTCGCTTTAAAAGAATGGAATGAATATCTCGATTCCTATCCTGATGATGCTGCAGGTTTGAGCAATAGAGGAAATGTAAGACTTGTTATAGGAGACGCAGAGGGATCAATAGATGACCAAAATAAGGCAATAAGCTTGAATCCTCGTGAAATAGATCCATACATTAATAGGGGGATAGCGGAGGAAGCATTGGGTCTATGGTCGCAAGCGAAAAAAGATTATATGTTCGTTATTTCGCAAGATAGTAAAAACTTCTCTGCATTGTATAACTTGGCTAATGTAGAGGGTTCTACATTACATTGGGAAAAAGCAAGAGATTTATTTTCAAAAGCTGCTTTATATAATCCCGGATTTGCGATGGCTAGATCAAGTATGGCGTTAGCAGATTTACAATTGGGGAAAATTGATGAATCTGAAAAAGAATTAAAAAACTTAATTAGACGTTATCCAACTTTTGCAGACGCTAGGGCAGCATTAACAGCTTTGAATTGGTCTAAGGGTGAATTTGGCAAAGCAGAGAGTAATTGGATAGCTGTGACTGAATTAGATCCTAGATATAGTGATGAAGAATGGTTAAAAAAAATAAGAAGATGGCCTCCACAACCAATTAAAGATTTAATGAACTTTATCGATTTAAAATAAGTCATGAATAGAGATCAGTTTTATAAAAAAATTGATTCGTTTAATGACGAATTAATTAACTTAAGAAGACATATTCATGCACATCCGGAATTAAGTGGACTTGAAAATCAAACAGCGATCTTGATCAGTGGTTTTTTAAAAAAGATTGGTTGGAACGTTAAAGAATCTATAGGCAGGACCGGAGTTATTGCTGATTTTGGGCCCTTAGATAAAGGTATTATAGGTTTAAGAGTGGATATGGATGCTTTGCCAATATTTGAGGAAACTAAATTAAGTTTTTCTTCAAAAGTAGATGGTGTTATGCATGCTTGTGGTCACGATTTGCATATATCGATTGGATTGGGTGTAGCAAAAATTATTAAGGATTTAAAACTAAATTTTGGGACTCGGATAATTTTTCAGCCTGCTGAAGAAATTGCGAGTGGAGCTAGATGGATGATTAAGGATGGTGCAACTAATGGTTTAACCAATATATTGGGAGTTCATGTATATCCAGATTTATCCGTAGGGACTATTGGCATTAAAGAGGGAAGTTTAACTGCAGCTGCTGGAGAACTTAAAGTAGAGATTAAAGGCAAGTCAGGCCATGGTGCTCGACCTCATGAAGGAGTTGATGCTATTTGGGTGGCATCTAAAGTTATCTCTGGAATTCAAGAATCAATAACACGGAAGTTAGACCCTTTAGATCCTGTAGTAATAACTTTTGGGAAAATATATGGTGGTAATGCATTCAACGTTCTTGCAGAAAAGGTTAATTTAATTGGTACGGTTAGATGTACCAATCGTAAAGTATTTAGGAATATTGGTAATTGGCTCAACGAAAATATCACTTCTTTAGCTAATAGTTGCGGAGCTGAAGCAAAAGTAATATTCAGAGAGATCACTCCCGCAGTTAATAATAATTCTGAAATCAACAAAGTTCTCAGAGATTCAGGAATTAAGGTTTTGGGTCAAGAAAATGTTATCGAATTACAAAAACCATCGTTAGGAGCTGAGGACTTCGCTGAATTCTTAAATGAGATTCCAGGAGCAATGTTTAGGCTTGGCGTCTCTACTTCAAATGGATGTGCTCCGCTTCATAGTTCTAAATTTGATCCAGATGAAAGAGCTATTGCTGTTGGAATTAAAGTGATAACAGAATCCATAGTAAAGTTAAATAATGAAAAAATTAATACAAATGATAAATGAAAATTAATAAAAGATTTATTTTATCTTTTGTTGCTCCTTTTATGATTCTCATATCGGGCATCGGATTGATATTTAGGGACAATTCCAGGAAGATTTTTTATTTACCTATTGGCTTAATGGGGATTGTAATTATTTCTGAGAAAGTTATAAGCAGACAATTGGATAGGAAAAATATTTTAAAAACGATAAAATCTTATAAAAAAGTTAAATAAAATCATTTTATTTATTTTTACGCAACATGAGATGACTATTTTTTAGAAAAGAGCTATTAATAAGATTAATACTAGGGGTGCTAAGAAATTTAACTTAGCTGAGATCATACCCTTTGAACCTGAATCATTAATCTTGATGCAGGGAAGTGGAGATTTTGATCAAACTTTAGTGATAACACTTTTAAAAATTTGTAAATTATGAGAAGTTCTTGGATTAAGCCTCGCCTTGGAAAAGACAATGTAACTCAGATGAATTTTGCGAGAAACGGATATATCACTGAAGAAATGGATTTTGTTGCTAAAAAAGAGAACCTTCCTTCTTCTTTAATAATGGAAGAAGTGGCAAGGGGAAGATTAATTATCCCAGCTAATATTAATCATTTGAATCTTGAGCCAATGTCTATAGGCATTGCTTCTAGATGCAAAGTTAATGCCAATATTGGTGCTTCTCCTAATGCAAGTGATATCAATGAAGAAGTAGAGAAGCTAAAACTAGCAGTTAAATATGGTGCTGACACAGTTATGGATCTTTCTACAGGAGGAGTGAATTTAGATGAAGTGCGGCAAGCAATCATTCACGAGTCTCCTGTTCCAATAGGAACAGTTCCTGTTTATCAAGCTTTAGAAAGTGTACATGGTTCAATAGATAGATTAACTGAAGACGATTTTCTACATATTATTGAAAAGCATTGTCAGCAGGGGGTAGATTATCAAACTATTCATGCTGGGCTATTAATAGAGCATTTGCCGAAAGTCAAAGGAAGAATTACTGGTATTGTCAGTAGGGGGGGAGGTATTTTAGCCCAATGGATGTTACATCATTTTAAGCAAAATCCTTTATACACGAGGTTTGATGACATTTGTGAGATTTTTAAGAAATATGATTGTACTTTTTCTCTAGGAGATTCATTAAGGCCTGGATGCTTGCATGATGCTTCTGATGAAGCTCAGTTAGCTGAATTGAAGACTTTAGGAGAGCTTACTCGAAGAGCATGGGAACATAATGTTCAAGTGATGGTTGAGGGTCCTGGCCATGTACCTATGGACCAAATTGAGTTTAATGTGAGAAAGCAAATGGAAGAATGTTCAGAAGCTCCATTTTATGTGCTTGGCCCCTTAGTTACAGATATATCTCCTGGTTATGATCATATATCAAGTGCTATTGGGGCCGCCATGGCAGGGTGGTACGGAACTTCTATGTTATGTTATGTAACCCCAAAAGAACATTTAGGTCTACCAAATGCAGAAGATGTAAGAGAAGGCTTAATTGCTTATAAAATAGCTGCTCATGCTGCTGATATAGCAAGACATAGAGCTGGAGCTCGTGATCGAGATGATGAACTTAGTCATGCAAGGTATAACTTTGATTGGAATAAACAATTCGAACTTTCATTAGATCCTGAAAGGGCAAAGCAGTACCATGATGAGACACTGCCTGAAGAAATCTTCAAAAAAGCCGAGTTTTGTTCAATGTGTGGACCTAAACATTGTCCAATGAATTCAAAGATTTCTGATGAATCTCTTGAGGAGTTAAAAGATAAACTTGAAGAATGTAATACTTCAGTGTAGTTATCAATTATTAGTTATAAAATTTCCTTCGTTTTATTAACTACGTTTTCGACTGTAAATCCAAAGTTTTTCATACATTCCCCCCCTGGCGCTGATGCCCCGAACCTATCCATAGTAATGCAAATTCCATCAAAACCTACATATTTATGCCAACCAAATGAATGGGCAGCTTCTACTACAACTCTCTTTCTCACACTATTAGGTAAAACACTTTCTTTGTAAGATTCTTCTTGCTCTTCAAAAAGTTCTACACACGGCATAGAAACGACTCTAATTTTTTTACCTAAGTTTGAAATTTCTTTACTTGCTTCAATGCAAAGATTCAGTTCGCTTCCAGTACCAATAAATATTAGATCTGGTGTTCCTTCGCAATCGGAAACTACATATCCTCCTAGAGCAACTTTGTCGATCGAAGTATTTTCTTGATTTGGCATGCCTTGTCTACTTAAACAAAGGGCAGAAGGTCTTTTTCGGTTTTGAATAGCAAGCTTATAAGCTCCACTTGTCTCATTTCCATCTCCTGGCCTGAAAACTAGCATGTTAGGCATTGCACGAAGAGAAGGGATAGTTTCAATAGGTTGATGTGTTGGGCCGTCCTCTCCTACACCAATTGAATCATGGGTTAATACATAGATCACACCTAGTTCGCTAAGTGCCGAAAGCCTCATTGAACCTCTCATATAATCGGCGAAAACAAGGAAGGTTCCACCATATGGAATAAGACCACTATTGTGATAGGCAATTCCATTAAGTACAGCTGCCATTGCATGCTCACGTACACCAAAGTGTAAATATCTTTTTTCAGGACTATGAGACTGGAATGATCCTATTTCTCCCTTGATATCAGTGTAGTTAGAGTGAGTTAAATCTGCCGATCCACCAATTAATTCAGGTAAGTTAGGTCCTAAAGCACCTAAACATATTTGTGAATGCTTTCTGGTAGCTAAGCCTTTATCATCAGGAGTGTAAGTGGGGAGATCTGAGTCCCAATTCTCAGGTAATTGGCCCCTTAACATTCTTTTTAACTCGGCTCCTTCAGAGGGATATTTTTTTTGATATTCTTCAAATTTAGAATTCCATTCTTTTTCTAAGTTTTCGCCCTTGTTTATTGATTTTCTAAAATGCGCATATACTTCATCTGGGATTTCAAATGCAGGATATTCCCAATTTAGAAACTCTCTAGTTAATGCAGCTTCTTCTTCTCCAACAGCTGCTCCATGAATCCCAGCAGTATCTGATTTATTTGGCGAACCATAACCTATGGTTGTTGAAATTTTTATAATTGAAGGTTTGTCTTTAATTAATTTTGCTTTTTCGATAGCTTCGGTTATTCCTTTAACATCATGATTCCCATCTTCAACATGTTGTACATGCCATCCATAAGCTTCATATCTCTTTAAAACATCTTCGGTGAAAGAAACGTCAGTACGCCCATCAATTGTAATTTGATTATCGTCGTAGAGTGCAATTAATTTTCCAAGCTTAAGATGACCAGCTAATGAGCAGGCCTCTGATGCGATACCTTCTTGATTACAACCATCACCCATTATTACGTAAGTATAGTGATCAACGATATTGCAATCTGGCTTATTAAATTTAGCTGCTAAGTGAGTTTCAGCTATTGCTAAACCAACCGCATTTGAAATACCAGCTCCAAGAGGCCCAGCTGTAACTTCAACACCTTCAGTTTCGAAAGTTTCTGGATGTCCAGGAGTTTTTGATCCCCACTGTCTAAATTCTTTAATATCCTCTATGGAAACTGATTTATATCCTGTCAAATGAAGCAAGGAATATAGAAGCATACAGCCATGACCAGCTGATAATACAAAACGGTCTCTATTAAACCATTTTGGGTTCTTCGGGTTGTGATTAAGTATGTTTTGCCATAATGCATAACCCATTGGAGCACATCCCATTGGCAATCCAGGATGTCCACTGTTAGATTTATTTACTGCATCTACAGCAAGCATTCTTATACTATTTACACAAAGTGATTCTAATGAAACAGATGCAGCGACCATTGTTTTAAAATAAAGTTAGGTTGGAAATACAGAATTGGTTGTCTTCAATTAATTTTGCTGAAAGCAAGGCAAACATTGTGACCACCAAAGCCGAAAGAATTAGAAAGAGCAACTCTTACTTGAGCTTCTCTTGCGTTATTTGGTACATAATCAAGATCACATTCAGGATCTGGATTGACGTAGTTAATTGTAGGAGGGATAAAATTATGTGTCAAAGAAAGTATACAAGCTACAGCTTCTATACCTCCTGAGCCTCCTAGGAGATGACCAGTCATCGACTTAGTAGAGCTTACAGGAATGAGGTAAGATCTGTCTCTAAAAATAGATTTAATTGCAGAAGTTTCATTTTTATCATTAGCTGATGTACTTGTCCCATGAGCATTTATGTAATCAACTTTTTCAAGGCTAAGACAAGCGTCTTCAACAGCTAATTTAATAGCTTCTGCGCCTCCAACCCCTCCTGGAGATGGAGCTGTAATATGATGAGCATCACATGTTGTTCCATATCCAATTATTTCTGCATAAATTCTCGCATTCCTTTTTTGTGCATTTTCTAAAGTTTCTAAAACAAGAATTCCAGATCCCTCTCCTATAACAAATCCATCTCTTTCTGCATCAAAAGGTCTGCTTGCAGTTTGAGGGCTTTCATTCCTGGAAGAAAGAGCTTTGGCACTAGCAAAACCAGCTACTCCTAGAGGGGTAATACTTGCTTCTGCTCCCCCACAGATCATTGCATCGGCCTTTCCAAGTTGAAGTAATCTAAAAGAATCACCAATTGCATTTGAACCGGCAGCACACGCGGTCGATACAGAGGAACTTGGTCCTTTTGCGCCCAATGCGATTGCAGCCAATCCAGTCGCCATATTTGGAATCATCATTGGGACTGTAAATGGACTTACTCTTTTAGGCCCTTTATGACTCAATATTTGAGCTTGACTTTCCATAGTTAGTAAGCCTCCAACACCAGAACCAATAATCACTCCAATTCTTGATGCATTAGCTTCAGTAATTTTAAGTCCAGAATCATTAAAGGCTTGCTTTGCAGCAATAACTCCAAACTGGGAAAAACGATCCCATCTTTTAGATTCTTTAGCTTCAATAAAATTTTCAGATTGAAGATTTTTTACTTCTGCAGCAAATTTGCAGGGATGTTGTTCAGGATCAAATAGAGTAATATCTGAGACTCCATTAACTCCTTTTTGAAGACTGACTAAATATTCATCAATGTTATTACCAATTGGAGTTACTGCTCCGATACCAGTAATAACTACTCGATGGAAATTTGGCATTCTTTATTAACCTTTTTTCTCTTCGATGAATTTTACTGCATCGCCAACAGTTGCGATTCCTTCAGCTGCTTCATCAGGGATTTCAATATCAAATGCTTCTTCTAAAGCCATCACGAGTTCGACAGTATCTAGAGAATCTGCACCTAAATCATTTTGGAAATTTGAATCTGATTTTACTTCTCCTGCTTCAACGCTTAATTGTTCTGAAACAATAGAACAGACTTTTTCGAGGATTTCTTGTGACATAGTTTATGGAAATTACTAATTATCTATATGATTTTATGCCCTAGAGTTAACAAGAGTGAAGCATATCTTAATTTTTTTAATTTCTTTGTAAGACAATAGTATTATAAAACGAGGTTCAAAAGACAATTTTTACATGTCACACGCAGTTAAAATTTACGACACTTGCATTGGATGCACTCAATGCGTTAGGGCTTGCCCACTAGATGTTTTAGAAATGGTTCCTTGGGATGGCTGCAAAGCTGGTCAAATTGCTTCCTCTCCCAGAACTGAAGATTGTGTAGGATGTAAAAGATGCGAAACTGCATGTCCAACAGATTTCTTAAGTATTCGTGTTTATTTAGGAGATGAAACTTCAAGGAGCATGGGCTTAGCTTATTAATTTTATAGTGCAGTTTTAAGAGAGTCCATTTTTTAATTAATACGTATTTTTCTTTAATATAATTAAAAAAAAATTACTGTATGTGTGGAATAGTCGCTGTTACTGGTTATAAAAAAGCTTTACCATTACTAATGAATGGTTTAGAAAAACTTGAATATAGGGGTTATGATTCTGCAGGTATTGCAATTATAAATTCCGAGAAAAAGACTATTATTTGCAACAAAGCAGAAGGGAAACTTAAAAATTTAATAAATATTCTTAATGATGAGAATATGCCTGGCACTGTTGGTATAGGTCATACTCGTTGGGCAACTCATGGAAAACCTGAAATAAAAAATGCCCATCCTCATACTAATAGTTCAGGAACTATTGCAGTTGTTCAAAATGGAATTATTGAAAATTTCCAAGACTTAAAAAATAAATTACAGAAAGAGGGTGTTATATTCAATTCTGATACAGATACTGAGGTAATCCCTCATCTAATTCAGAGAGAATTAAATACATTAAATAAACTTAATCTTGAGAAAAATGGTTCAACACTATTAGTTGCTGTTAGAAATGTAATATCTGATTTGGAAGGATCTTATGCCTTAGCAGTTTTATGGGCTGATGCTCCAACCTCTCTTGTAGTTGCGAGAAGACAAGCACCATTGATTATTGGTATGGGTGAAGGAGAATTTATATGTGCAAGTGATACTCCAGCTATTGCGAATTTTACAAATAGTATTTTGCCTATGGAGGATGAGGAAATAGCTTTATTAACCCCTCTTGGAATAGAAATATACGACTCAAATAATGAGAGACAATATCGAAGTCCAGTTTCTTTAAAAGTTTCAGAGCAAATAATGGATAAGATGAATTTCAAACATTACATGTTAAAGGAGATATATGATCAGCCTGAGACTGCAAAAAATTGGTTGAAAAATTACTTAATTCAAAACTTAAAAAATGGCCAATACCAAATCAAGTATCCTTTTGATACAAAGTTTTTTGAATCAATAGAAAGAATTGAGATCATTGCTTGTGGCACAAGTAAACACGCTGCAATGGTTGGAAGGTTTTTATTAGAACAATTCTCAGGTATACCTACAAATGTTTTTTATGCAAGCGAATTTCGCTATTCACCACCTCCATTACTACCAAATACATTAACTATCGGAGTAACTCAATCTGGAGAAACAGCTGATACAATTGCAGCTATAGATATGGAAATTAAAAGACGGTCTTCAATAAATGATAAAAAATTTGCACCCAATCTCATTGCAATAACAAATAGAAAAGAAAGCTCGATTGGGAGACAGGTTTTTAATATAATTGATATCTGTGCAGGGATAGAAGTTGGAGTAGCAGCCACAAAAACTTTTTTTGGACAATTACTTTCTTTTTATGGATTAGCTATAAAATTTGCGCAAGTTAAGGGTAATCAAAGCATGGATGAAATAAATAAATTAATAACAGAGCTTATAAAATTACCTATTTTAATAGAAGATCTCTTAGAGCAACATAATGAATCCTCAGAAAAGTTAGCACATGACTTTTTTAATATTAAAGATGTAATTTTTTTAGGAAGAGGTATAAATTATCCTATAGCTCTTGAAGGAGCTTTAAAACTGAAAGAAATTAGTTATATTCATGCGGCAGGATATCCAGCTGGTGAAATGAAACATGGACCAATCGCTTTGTTAGATAAAAAAGTACCTGTAATTTCTATCGCCTCTCCTGGTCAAGTTTTTGATAAAGTTATCAGCAATGCTCAAGAAGCAAAAGCTAGAGATTCATATATGATTGGGATTGCTCCTGAATGTGATGGAACTGAGATCTTTGACTATTTAATGAAAATTCCTTCCACTAATGAATGGGTTTCGCCTTTACTTAATATCGTACCTCTGCAATTATTAAGTTATCATATTGCTGCTCATAGAGGACTTGATGTTGATCAACCAAGAAATTTAGCTAAAAGTGTAACTGTTGAATAATTAATCCTTATAAATTTTTATTGTCAGTAAAATATTTAAAGTTCAAAAAGTCCTTTTGGAGGTTTAACTATAATAAAATTATTTTTTATATCGATTAATGGGACTATTTCGTTAACAAATGGCACTAAAACTTTTTTGTGATCTTTTAATAGTTCAATAACAAGTAAATTATTTTTTTCATTTTCTAAACCAATAATCTTTCCAATTATTTTTAATTCTTCATTTTCCAAAATCTTGACTTGCAAATTTATAAGCTCTAACAGGTGGAATTCTTGTTTATTTAATTTAGGTAAATTACTGGTTTTTACTAATATCTTGTAATTTTTAAGTTTCTCTGCATGATTTCTAGTACTTATTCCTTTGAATCTAAGAATAAAGGTTTCTTTCCCAGGATTTTTGAAGCCGGAGATAAGTTCTATTTTTGATGGAAGTTCATTTTCTTTTTGTAACCATCTCAATCCCGGTTTTAGAAATCTTTCTTCAAAATCACTTAAAGATTTTACTTTTAATTGTCCATTAATTCCATGACATGATGTTATCAATCCTACAATCAACCATTCATTTTTATTTATCATATATTGTAGTAAACAGAATTTTTGATGGAATTATCTACTAAACCCGTACTCCCAGGATCTTTTGTAGTTGTTAAAGATACTGACTCAATATATAGAGGATACAAAGGATTTGTACAGCGAGTTACCAAAAAAAAAGCTGCTGTTCTTTTTGAGGGTGGTAATTGGGATAAACTCATAACTTTCCAACTAACTAATTTAGAAATAGTATAAAAGTTAGATCTTACCAATATTTATAAACTTTTCAATTAAAGCTTTAGCTGCATTTTTCTCTGCCTCTTTATGAGATTTACCAAATGCAGATGATTCTTTTAAACCCTTAATCAAAATATCGCATAAGAATCTTTTTGGGTCACCATTTTTCTTAGATATTTCAATTATTTTATAAACTGGTAAATCAAACCCTTTACTTTGACACCACTCTTGTAATACTGACTTAGATTTAAATTTATATGGAGCTTTTAGTAATATTTCTGCTTCTTCTTCCCACATATCATCTAACCACAAATTTACTTCTTGAATTGAATTAAAGCATTTATAAAGAGCTCCAATCAAAGCTTCTGTGGCCTCACCAATAATGGTGTTTTTTGAATTTTCATCACCAAGAGCTTTGGGTCCTTTTATTATAACTTCCTCTATTCCAATTTTTTTCCCTAATTTAGTTAACCATTCATCACTCACTATCTGTGCTCTTAGCTCTGATCTTTCTCCTACGCTCATTTGAGGATACTTTTTTTCAATAAAATTAGATGCAGCCAATCTAAGTACTGCATCTCCAAAAAATTCTAATTTCTCGTAATTTATGATTTTGTCATCAGAGGAATGGGTTAATGCTCGGTTAAAATCTGTAATTACTGAAGTATTTTGTTTTTTAATAATGTCAGAAAATCTTTTTGATTTAATTTTTAAAGAATTTAAGAAAGTAGTTATTTGATTAATTCTTTTTCCATTAATCATATTTTTCATTTGATTAAAATGGTTACATCAATTATAAAGCAGGTCATAAGCCGGGTTCTGTTCATCTTTAATAAGATGGGCAATCATCTATCTAGGGCTGGAATTACTTCACAGTCTCAAGCGGCGCTTTTAAGTAGATTCTGCAATGGTCGTTAATCTACTAAGCCTTGCTCCCAGCCGGGGTTTACCTAGCCAACACTTCTCAATGTTGCTGGTGCGCTCTTACCGCACCCTTGCACCCTTGCCGTACTACAGTATTAGGCGGTATGTTTCTGTGGCACTATCCTCACGGTTACCCGCACTGGGAATTACCCAGCAAGCCTGACCACGTGGGAGCCCGGACTTTCCTCAAAAAAGTTTTATTTTGGAAACAAAATAAAACTTTTTTGCGATTGCCTCTCCTGCTTTCATTTAGCATAGTCATTATTAGCCCAAAAAACATCAACTGGGGCTGTAGCTCAGCAGGATAGAGCAACGGTTTCCTAAACCGTAGGCCGTGGGTTCGACTCCCGCCAGTCCCGTAAAAGTAATAAGCTATATGTAGTATGTGTGCAAACTTGCTACTCTCTAGCTAGCGTATAATTAGTAATAAATCTTTTATGGCTAAGTTGCATGATATGCGTTTAAAGCTCTTAATTCAACAAGAGCATGAACGTATTTCTAAATCCCAACCTAATGATTTAGACCTTTCAATAGTTCAAGCAAGGTGCTTATGCTGGCTTGCTTTATTGGCAGAAGCGCACGAAGATCAAGCAAATGATGCTGAAAAAAGAGGAGATGCAGAACAAGCAATGGGATGGTTTGCTGATTCTATGAGATTAAGAGATGTTATCAACTTGGTTACTAGTATTGAGATACCTTTACCAGATAGTCCAGATTCACTTGATGAAGATGACGAATTATTTGATGGTCCTACAATTATGCCCAAATAGTGAGAAGATATAACTAGAGTTATATTTTCTTTTGGCTGAAGAACCATGTCAATGCTCTGATTGTCAGAGATTTTATAAAGAGCATGATCGTCTGATTAGAGAATTTCCTACTTTTAAGCAGCAGCAAGAATTGAATTGGGCATCAATTCAATCGTTCAGAACACTTTGTAGTAAGGTGATTAATGAATTACAGAGAAAATTATCCGAAAGAGGATCTAATGAAGATATAAGTTTAGAAGAAACACATATTACTGATATAGAAATTACTGAAGCTTTGGATGAACTTGAAAGTGTTAATGCTTATCTATATTCAATTGAAGCATTAATGGAAAGAATATTTGATACAAAAATTTCCAACAATATTGAATCTAAGTTTAAAGAAATTGCAAATGAATTGGCTCCCGACCCATTAAATATGGATCGATTAATTTTGAATAGATTATTTCATCAAACCCCAGATTCACCAGATAAGAAAAATATTAATTAGTTAATTCTTCTACATCGCAAGTAATTTCAACTGGCATTGGAGATACTTTCCAAATGGATTTACAGTACTCTCTTATAGATCTATCTGAAGAAAAATATCCTGATCTAGCAGTATTTAATAACGCCATTTTATTCCAAGAATTTTTATTATTCCAGCATTCACTGACTAAATCCTGTTTTTCTAAGTAGTCTTCAAAGTCAGCCATAACAAAAAATGGGTCATGTCCAGTCAAGCTATTTAATAGAGGTTTAAATAATTCTTTATCCCCATTACTGAAGTGCCCAATTTCAATTAGGCGTATTACTTCTTTAAGCTCTGGGCATTGATCAATAAAGGTTTTGGGTGAGTAATTATTATTTTTTAAATTCATAATTTCGCTTTCAGTTTTACCGAAAAGAAAGAAATTCTCTTTTTTTACAAGATCCCTTAATTCAACATTGGCTCCATCCAAGGTTCCAATAGTTAGTGCTCCATTCATAGCAAACTTCATATTTCCAGTACCAGACGCTTCTTTTCCAGCGGTTGAAATTTGTTCTGAAAGATCTGTTGCGGGATAAACTATTTCCCCAAGCTTGACGTTATAGTCTGGTAGAAAAACAACTCTTAATAAACCATCCATATCTGGATCTGAATTAACTACATCAGCGATACCATTAATGAAGCGAATCATTAGCTTTGCCATAAAGTAACCTGGGGCAGCTTTTCCTCCGAATATTATTGTTCTTGGGACTTCGTAATTATTTGTACCGTTTTTGATTCTTAAATATTGAGCAATAATTTGTAAGGCATTTAAGTGTTGTCTTTTATATTGATGAATTCTTTTTACTTGAACATCAAATAAACTCGATGGATCTACAAGAATTCCAGTTTTTGAATGGATAAAATTAGATAATTTTCTTTTGCCATTTAATTTAGTTTCTTCAAATTTTTGTAAAAAATTCTTATCATCTTTTTTTTCTTCTAATCTCTTAAGAAGTTCCATATTTGTTATCCAATTAGGACCAACTTCTTCTTCTAGAAGGTTAGATAATGATGGATTAGATAGGGCAACCCACCTCCTTGGTGTAACCCCATTAGTTACATTTGTAAATTTTTCAGGCCATAGTGCCGCAAATTCAGGAAGAAGTTGTCTTTTTATTAGATCTGAGTGAAGAGCTGCCACACCATTTATGTGATGTGCCCCAATTGTAGCTAAGTGAGCCATCCGAACTGATTTAGAACCTTCTTCATCAATTATTGAGAGTTTTTGAAGGATTTTGTCATCTCCTGGATAACGTAGTCTTAATTGTTGTAGGAATCTCCAATTAATTTCATAAATAATTTCTAGATGGCGAGGAAGAAGATCATTAAATAAACCTAAATCCCATTTCTCTAAAGCCTCTGGTAGTAATGTGTGGTTGGTATAAGCAACTGAGGAAGTCGTTATGTTCCAAGCTTTATCCCAACCAATTTGATATTGGTCAATAAGAAGTCTCATTAATTCTGCAACTGCAATAGCAGGATGGGTATCGTTTAATTGAACTGTCCAATGCTTAGGGAATTCTGTTATTGGTATTGATCTTTTCTCAAGGCTTCGCAACATATCCTGAAGAGAACAACTTACAAAAAAGTGTTGTTGTTTGAGTCTTAATCTTCTACCTTCGTCAGTCCCATCATTTGGATATAGAACTTTTGAAAGAGTTTCCGATGCAACTTTTTCTTCTACTGCCCCATAATAATCACCAATATTGAAAGCATAAAAGTCAAAACTTTCTGTTGCATCAGCTCTCCACAGTCTTAATCTGTCACATGTATTTACTCTGTATCCTAAGACTGGAACATCGTGAGGTACTCCAATTGCATGTTCTGAAGGGATCCATCTAGATCTGTAGTTTCCTTTATCATCTCTAAAACTTTCGGTCCTACCCCCAAAACCAACGAAACATGATTCGTCCGGTTGTGGAAGTTCCCATGGCCATCCACCTTTCAGCCATTTATCAGTTACTTCAACTTGCCAACCATCTCTAATTAGCTGATTGAATATGCCAAATTCGTAGCGAATACCATAACCAACTGCTGGAACTTGTAGAGAAGCTAATGATTCCATATAGCATGCAGCCAGTCTGCCAAGTCCACCATTTCCTAGTCCAGGCTCTTCTTCTACTTCGAGAATTGTTGACAATGATTCAATGCCAAATCTCTTTAAAGCATCTTCTGCTTCTTGAGTTATTCCAAGATTGAGAAGATTATTACTTAATTGGGGGCCAATTAAAAATTCTGCTGATAAGTAAGCAACTGTTTTTTGTGGTTTTTTTCTTATAACTTCCTGACTGGCTAAATATCTTGTCATTAGCCTATCTTTAACTGCGTAACTTAAAGCCATATATAAGTCGTGAGGACTTGCAGAAGTAGCTAACTTTCCAAGCGTATAAAAGAGATGAGCTGTCATTCCTTGGAAAACAGCATCAGAATCCATGCCAGCTTTCTCAGGATCTAAGTAGCACCCGGGGGTAGGCAAACGTAGATCGAAGGGTTCGTTGGAATTCATTGAATTGGACATATAACAGACGATAGCCATTTTTTAGAAAATTTCTTTGTTCTAACTTCAGATCCACACTTGTTGAGTATTTTTGCTTTTTTCTTACATATTTCTTAAAGTGGGCCCTCAATAAACTATCTTCCAGTTAGGTAGTTTATTTTTTTTATACTTAAATGTACTATTTACTTGCTGAATTAAGTGCGCATGATTTAGAAGTTGCTGAAACGTTAATAGGAGTTATAAGATTTCTGTTAATCTTTTTAGCAGCAAGAGCATTAGCAGAAGTACTAGTAAGACTAAGTTTGCCAACGATTGTAGGTGAGCTTCTTGCAGGGGTTGTAATAGGAGCATCAGGATTTCATTTATTGATACCGCCCTCAGCGGGAACTGAATTAAATGAGGGACTTGTAAATGTTATTAGTTCATTAGCTTCAATTCCTCCGGAAGTAGTACCTGACGTTTATTTCGAAAGTTTTCCATCCCTCCAGGCTGTGGCAACACTTGGTTTATATGCACTTTTATTTTTAACAGGATTAGAAAGTGAGTTAGAGGAATTGGTGGCTGTCGGTGCTCAGGCTTTTACTGTTGCTATGGCCGGGGTAATTTTACCGTTTGCCTTTGGAACTCTTGGATTAATGTTTGTTTTCCAAGTAGATCTAATTCCAGCAGTTTTTGCTGGAGCATCTATGACAGCCACAAGTATAGGAATTACTGCAAGTGTTTTTGGTGAATTAGGATATTTGAAAACTAGAGAAGGACAGATTGTTATTGGCGCTGCAGTGTTAGACGATATTTTGGGAATTGTTATTCTGGCAGTTGTTGTTGCTCTTGCGGCAGGAGGTTCTTTAGAAATTGCTCCTATTGTTAAATTAGTTGCTGCTGCAGTAGTGTTCGTTATTGCTGCTATCGCATTAAGTCGAACAGCAGCTCCAGGATTTGATTGGTTATTAGACAGATTGAAAGCTCCTGGAGCTGTAGTAGTAGCATCTTTTGTGATACTTGTTTTATGTTGTTTTGTCGCTACAGCCATTGGATTAGAAGCGGCTTTAGGTGCTTTTGCTGCTGGATTGATTCTCAGTAGTTCTAAAAATAATCATGCAATACAACAATCTGTTTTACCATTAGTTTCTCTATTTGCAACTATTTTCTTTGTACTAGTTGGAGCTGGAATGGATTTATCTGTTATCAATCCACTTGATCCAACAAGTAGATCAGCTCTTGTAGTTGCTGGATTTTTATTAGTTGTTGCAATTATTGGAAAGATTGCAGCAGGATGGGTATTTTCAAGTGATAAACCTACAAATAGATTGGTTGTAGGTTTGGGTATGATGCCTAGAGGAGAGGTTGGTTTAATTTTTCTTGGGCTAGGAACAAGCGCTAAGTTGTTAACTCCTTCTCTTGAAGCAGCTATTTTATTAATGGTTATCGGAACTACATTTCTTGCGCCTGTTCTCTTAAGAATTGTTCTAAAAGATAAGCCCCCTAATGATGGCAATAAAATTTCGGATGATGTTGCAGCTGATCCTGTGGGTCTTCTTTAGGAAATAATTTTATTAGAATACGAACGCAAAAGATTTTCAATAAATGGAAAAATCAGCTCTTATAGAAAGTGAAATAAATTATGACTGGAATTTTTTAAATTACCCAATATATACCGTTTCAGCTAACCCTGAACAAAAATCAAAAGAATATGCAATATTATTAATTCATGGTTTCGGTGCTTCTACGGATCATTGGAGATTTAATATTCCTGTTTTGAGTACAAAATACGAAGTTCATGCAATGGATTTACTCGGTTTTGGAAAAAGTCCTAAGCCTCAAGACGTCGAATACTCAGGATCTTTATGGAAAGATCAGGTTGTCGCTTACGTAAAAGAGAAAATAAAAAAACCTACAATTGTTGTTGGAAATTCATTAGGTGGTTATGCAGCACTAGCAGCTGGTGCAGAATTAAATGAGCTAAATGCAGGAGTGATATTACTTAATGCTGCTGGGTATTTTAGTGAAGAAAAAACTATCAAAAAGAATATGTTGCAAACTTCAATTGAAACAGTTGCAGGCATATTTTTGAAAAATATTGTTCTTCAACGTTTGATTTTTGAGAATATGAGAAATCCAAAAAATATTAAAAAAACTTTGAATCAAGTTTATGTTGATAAAAAAAATGTTGATGATTTTTTAGTTGAGTCAATTAGAAAGCCTTCGCTAGATTTCGGAGCTTTTAATGTTTTTAGAAGTGTATTCAACCCATCAGGTCCTCAGGGATTGCCGTTGGATAAGTTATTCGCAAAACTTAATGCACCATTATTACTTCTTTGGGGAGGGAAAGATCCATGGATGAACACCCCAAAAAAAAGAAACCTATATAAAAAATTTACACCAAAAAATACAAAAGAAATTATTCTTGATGCAGGACATTGTCCTCATGATGAGATCCCTGAATTAGTTAATCAGTATATTTTGGAATGGATTGATTCTCTTTAAGTAATAATTGTGAAACTTGAATTATCTAATAAAGACCAAGGAATTTTTGTCTTTCAATTAGATAAAAATAATTACATTAAATTTTGTCCTGAAAGAGGAGGCATTATTACAAATTGGGTTTCGGATGGTAATGAAATACTTTATTTCGATAAAAAAAGATTTATGGACAAGACAAAAAGTATTAGGGGAGGCATTCCAATTTTGTTTCCAATATGTGGAAATCTCAATACCTCTAGTTCAGTATTTGGAAATGATTATTTGCAATTACCACAACATGGTTTCGCTAGGGATTTGCAATGGCAATACTCCTTTAACGAAAATGAAAAATTTTTATACTTATTCTTAAATGCATCTAAAAAAACCAAAAAATATTATCCTTTCGATTTCGAACTAAGAATAACAGTTACCTTAAAGATTAACTGTTTAGAATTTGAAATTACAATTCATAATAAAACAGACTTTGCTATGCCTATAAATTTTGGTTTGCATCCTTATTTTAATGTTTCAGATTTCAAAAATTTAGAGTTTATTGATAATCCAATTAATTGTCAGGATCAAGAAAGAAACATCATAAGTAATACTTTGGATGAATTAAATAAAATAAATTTAGGAGTTGATCTACTTATGTATTCTTCCGGTAGAAGCTCTTTTCGAGATAAAAATTTTAAAAGAGAGGTAACTTTAAATCATCCATATCCTTTTGATTTATGCGTTATTTGGAGTGATCCTCCAAGAAGAATGATATGTCTTGAACCTTGGACTAGTCCCAGAAATTCTTTTATCGATGGATTTAGAAACTTTATGATTCCCTCAAATGATAGTAAAAAGTTAAATGCGTCAATCCAAATAAAATCTATTAAGTAATTATGCAACACTTATGAAATTTGTCGTTATTGATGATGATCCCACAGGCTCTCAAACTGTTCAAGATTGCTTATTACTGCTTAAGTGGGACTGCTCAACTTTAGTCAAGGGTTTTGAATCTAAATCTAATTTATTTTTTATTTTGGCTAATACAAGGTCACTACTGGAAAATGATGCGAAACTAACAATAGAAGAAATTTGCAAAAATCTTAAGACTGTAGTTGCATCTCAAGCCTATGAAGAAGAAATTATTTTTATAAGTAGAGGAGACTCTACTCTTCGAGGACACAACTTTTTAGAGCCAAGCACTCTAAATAGTTGCTTAGGTCCTTTTGATGCTACTTTTCATATCCCAGCTTTCATAGAGGGTAAAAGATTAACAATCAATGGATTTCATTTTGTTGATAAAACCCCTATTAGTCAAACAATTTTTGCAAAAGATAAAATTTTTGGATACGAGACAAGTAATGTCAAGAATCTTTTATTTCAGCAAAGTAAATCTCAAATAAATTTTGAAGATATTCAAAATCTTTTCTTGTCAGATATCGAAATGCTAAATGATGAAGAAAATAATATTGTTTTTAAAACACTAAAGAACTTGAATAATAATAAACATTTAATTGTAGATGTAGAAAATTATTCCCAACTAAAAAAATTTTCTTTAGTAATTAAAAAATTAATTAAACACAAAAAATTCCTTTTTCGAACTGCAGCAAGTTTTATAAGTTCAATTTCTGGGAAAAAAAGTGATTCTAAGAGTGAAATATTTTTCTCTAATTTAAGAATAAGAAATAAAGAAAAGAGTTTTCTTCCAGGACTGATAATTGTTGGATCTTATGTGGAACTTTCAACAATTCAATTAAATAATTTATTAGAGATAAGAAATTGCAATCCAGTTGAATTAGATGTTTTTGAGTTCTTTAAAATTACTGCATCTAACGATAATCCAAAGCGAAGGAATTTGTTTAAAAATAAATTTTTGAAAGAAATTAGATTGTCTTTTGAGAAAGGAAAAACTCCTGTTTTGTTTACTTCAAGAAAATTTATGTCCTTAGATTCTTCTGAACTATTTAATTTTTATAATTTACTTGCTTGTTTTATTGCTGAATTAGTCGCAGATTTGAAGCATGAAATAGGATATTTGATTTCAAAAGGTGGAATAACAACAAATTTGATTCTTAGTAATGGACTTAATGCAGATTATGTTTTTCTTGAAGGGCAGATTTTAACAGGTATTTCAGTGGTGACTTACAACCTAAAAAATGGAGAAAAACTTCCTATTGTTACTCATCCTGGAAACATTGGCACTAAAGATTCATTGGTTAATATTTGGAAAGTTTTTGAAAATAAAAATAATTATTAAAATTAGAAATTTGAGATAATTTCTTCAGCAAAACTGCTGCAGGATAACGGTTCTACTTTTGGTTCCATTAAGCGTGCTAGATCATAGGTGACTCTTTTTTGCTCGATTGCCTTACTTAAACCGGTAGTAATTAAGTTAGCTGCTTCATCCCAACCAAAATATTCGAGCATCATAACACCACTAAGAATAACTGAGCCTGGATTAATCTTGTTTAAGCCTGCATGTTTTGGAGCGGTACCGTGCGTAGCTTCAAAAATTGCTGCATTATCTCCAATATTTGCGCCTGGAGCCATACCTAGGCCTCCAACAATTGCTGCAGCTGCATCAGAAACATAGTCTCCATTAAGGTTTAATGTTGCAAGAATCGAATATTCTTGAGGTCTAGTCTGAATTTGTTGAAATATACTATCAGCTATCCGATCATCAACAAGAATAAGTTCTCTCCATTTTCCATCACCATGAGAATTTGATATTGATGCAATAACTTCTTTAATTTCTTCGCAAATAAATGCTTTTTTGTTATTTGTGAGCTTGTCAAAACCTGGTTCAATTTTTCGAGCATTATTTTCAATCGTAATTTCTGGATTTTTCTGAATATTATCTAAAATCCAGCTTTCTCTTTCTGTGATGCAATCTTTTCTAAATTCATTTACTGCTAATTCATATCCCCAATCTCTAAATGCACCTTCAGTATATTTCATAATATTGCCTTTATGTACAAGAGTCACATGCCTTTTATCTCCTGACAATCTTTTAGCATGTTCAATAGCTTTTCTAATATGCCTTTGGCTACCAGATTTACTGACCGGTTTTATTCCAATACCTGATCCGTTTGGTATGGATCTATTTTTTAAGTTTTTACTTTTTGGTATGACAACGTTATTTAAGTGATTAATTAATTCAAGACAATTATTATCCTCCGCTTCCCATTCAATTCCCATGTAGATATCTTCAGTATTTTCTCTATAAACAATAACGTCTAAATTTTGTGGATTTTTGTGAGGGCTTGGAGTTCCTGAATAATATTTGCATGGTCTAACACAGCTATATAAGTCAAAGATTTGCCTTAATGCAACATTAAGAGATCTAATACCTCCACCGATGGGAGTCGTTAATGGGCCTTTGATGGCCACACCAAAGTGTTTGATTGCTTCAATAGTATCTTGAGGGAGATAGTTATATGTTCCATAAAGTTCACAAGCTTCATCGCCTGCATAGACTTTAAACCAATTAATTTTTCTTTCATCTCCATAGCTTTTTTTAATCGCTGAATCCAGAACAACTTGAGTAGCAGGCCAAATATCAACTCCAGTACCATCACCCCTAATAAATGGGACAATTGGATTATTAGGAACTTTAGGTTTGCCTTGATCAAAAGTTATTATCTCGCCTTCATTGGGTAAAGTTAATTTTTCAAATTTTGGCATAGCATTTAATGAATAAAAGATAACTCATCGAAGTTCCTCGTATTGTAATTTGCGATGAGTTATTTTCTTTAAAACCTAGAAATTTATTATTCAAATGTGAATAGAGAATACTTTATTGATCAGCATTTCAACATCTTTATTAAAAGAAAAAGTAGTTAATAAGCAAGTTAAAGCAAATTATGTCATTTTCAAAAAAATACTCAGCTATTTATGAATGCTAGTTCAAATGTAAGTAATGTTGAAATAGCTAATAAAATTGCTTCTACTGCAGCTTTGTTTCGGAAATATTTTCCAGATGCAAGCGTAAACTTTAGCCCCTGGGATAATTCAAATAATGAATCCTTGCAAGATACTATTGATTTTGCCTTTCATTTCCCTGGGTGGAGTCCTCTTATTGAATGTAGAGCAATACTTTTACAATTAAGAATTGAAAATGATAATAATGAAAGAGTCCCGAAATTGTTGGGAATAATAATGCGAGGTATGATTGTTCCATCTGAAAGATGGAGAGTGGCTACCATCGGTGATTGGGAAATGACTGGGACTCATCTACCGCAAAAGGAACAAAAAGATAACCTTTTTTTGGTTTGTAAAGAACTTTATAAGCTATTCTCTACAACATCTGCTAGTAACAAAAATTAGCTGTTTTCTCTATTTTCCTTGTAGATTAAATAAACTTACAAAAATAATTCAAAATATATGGCAGTCGCTCTTGCAGGACAATTAAGAGAAGGGACAAAGAAATCCCACACTATGGCAGAAAATACAGGCTTTGTGGCTTGTTTTTTAAAAGGAGTTGTTGAAAAAAAATCTTATAGAAAATTAATTAGTGATTTATATTTTGTTTATGAAGCTATGGAAGAAGAAATTGAAAGACTGGTCAATGAGGAACATCCAGTAATAAAACCTATAGGTTTTAAATCATTATTCAGGAAAGAAACTCTTGTAAATGATCTTAAATTTTATTTTGGTGAAAACTGGAAGAATGAAATTAATATTTCTCACTCTGCAAAAGAATATGTTGAAAGAATCCGTGAGGTCGCAAAAAATTCTCCAGAGCTATTGGTTGGTCACCACTACACTCGCTATATAGGAGATTTATCTGGGGGGCAAATTTTGAAAAGGATCGCTAAAAAAGCATTAAATTTGAAGGGAAATGAGGGTTTAAATTTTTATGAGTTTGAATTAATTGCTGATGAAAAGAAATTCAAGGAAGAATATTCCCTTACTTTGAATCAACTTCCAATCAATCAAAAGATTGCTGATCAGATTATTGATGAAGCTAATCAAGCTTTTACTTACAATATGAAAATGTTTAAGGAGCTTGAAGGTAACTTGATTGCTGTTTTAGGCAAGATTGTATTTAATTACATTACAAAAAAAGTAAGGAAAGGAAGCACCGAGATCTAGTAATTTATGTTTGATTCATTAGTTGATTTCCTTAAAACAAATATTGATGAATTAAATGGTCATGAAGTACAAATATCTAGCGAATTCAAAGAACATCACAATAAAGACTCAAAATATATTATTAAAAATTGGCTTTTTTCATCTCCTGAATATAGAAAGTGGCGAATAACAAAATTGGATGGCGGCAACAAACTGCAAGTGCTTAATACGGTCGCATATCCAAATTTTGATAGTGAAATACCTATTTTAGGAGCTGATATTTTATGGTTTGGAACTTCTCAAAAGTTATTAGCAATACTTGATTATCAACCTTTAATTCAGGAAGATAATTATCTTGAAAAATATTGTTCAAGTTTAGGTATTATTAAGAAAAAATATTCTTCGTTTGATAATAATAAAATGAAGAATATTTATGATTCAAAAAAGTATTTTTCCCCATGGGTGATTATATGTAGAGGAAATAAATTAAATCTTGATAGAGATTTAAATAATATATTCTATTCATTTATAAATAACTATTTGAACATTTATAAATCGAATCCTGTTAATCAATTTTTAAATGCGGAAGAAATAAAGATTAATCAAATTAGATATGATAAATACAGTTTTGAAAAAGACCCTGCAGATAAATTGTTTAAATCTTTTTTTGGAGAAAAATGGACAAAAAAATTTATCAATAAATTTCTTTTTACATTAAATAATGAGATTATTCATTGAATGTTAATACAAGATACTATTTTTTACAGGCCAGATTGGAGATGGCATAATTTTCTAAAATATTTAATTAATAATTTAACTAAATATAACTGTTTAGAAAAAATAATACCCTTGGAATATTCTTATAAAGATTCAACTTATGGCTCAAAAAAATCAATAAAAAATGTGAATCTCTCTACTTGGGGTGTAACGCATAAAAAAAGAATTCAATTCGCAAGAGCAGTGTGTATAAATAGTCCAAATTATTCTGTTTTAAATTTTTTAATTATTCCAAATACTATTTTTAATGTCCCATTTTTTGGAGTAGATTTTGTTTCTCTGCCTAATAGTCATTTATTAGTATTAGATTTTCAGCCTTCATTAAAAATACAAAATCAATACGATAGTGAGTTATTAGAAAAACTTATAAAAATCAAAAATCATTGTCATTCATCACTCCCATTAGCTGAAAAAATGTCTGCAGATGTAGCTAGATTTTTTTCTCCAGGAGTCATCTGGTCAAAATTACCAAAAGAGGAAAGAAGTGATTTTTTAATTGCTAACCAGCTTTATAACTCATTTAAGGAATATCTTGATTTGTATTTGGAAATTCTTTTCGAAAGCAAAGAAGCCAATTTGGAACTGCAAAAAGAATTAATCAATGGTCAAAATGATTATTTGAAATATAGAAGAGATAACGATCCAGCAAGGCCAATGTTGTCGAGATTATTTGGTAAAGAATTTACTGAATCTTTAATTAAAGAAGTTTTATTTACAACTTAAAAGTCTTATAATTTCATTGAATTCTGAAATCATATGAAAAAAATTTCTGTTCTTTTTGTATGTTTAGGAAATATTTGTAGGTCTCCTGCAGCAGAAGCTATCTTTATAAGTCTACTTGAAACGAATGGATTAACTGATGGCTTTATTGTAGATTCTGCTGGTACCGGGAGTTGGCATATTGGAAAAAAAGCTGATTCTAGGATGAGAATTGCTGCAGAAAGAAGAGATATAAATATTTTAAGTAGGGCTCGTCAAATTAGTAGCAAAGATTTTGACAAATTTAACTATATTCTTGCGATGGACGACTCAAATTTTAGAAATATTCAAGATCTTAAAAAAAGAACAGCTTCAACTGATTTTGCATCAATTAAAAAAATACAAGATTTTAGATCAGTTTTTAATGAGCAAGAAGTTCCTGACCCTTATTTTGGAGGGGATGAAGGCTTCGATTATGTCCTGGATATTTTAGAAGACTCTGTAAACGGTTTTTTGGAAAGTATTTCTTGAATTTAATTGATCTCAGTCTCTTTAGGAATCTTGTCATTATAAAATTCAATAATTTTATCCACTACCTCTTTAATTGAACATCCATCGGTAATAATTTCTATTGCGTCATTCGCTTTTATTAAAGGTGAAATTTCCCTATTGGAATCTTCAAAATCTCTTTTCTTAATAAGTTCTTTTAATGTATCAAGATCTATTTTTCGTGAGTCTTTACTATTTGTATCAGATTTTCTTCTTTTTGCTCTTTCATCGATGCTTGCAGTTAAAAATATTTTAAGTTCTGCATGAGGAAAAACAGTAGTTCCTATATCTCTTCCCTCAGCTACAAGTCCGCCTGATTCACCAATTTTTCTTTGTTCTTCTACTAAAAATTTTCTTACTTCTTTTATTGAGGAAATTTTAGAAACGATAGAACTTATTTTTTGCGACCTAATTTCTTCAGTAACACAGTAGTTATTCACATAAACATCCTGATGTGAATTTGCATTCGACTTGAAAACAATAGATATATCTTTAAGAATATTCTGTAATTTTTTTTCTTTTTTATAATCAATATTTTCTTTAAGTATAAGCCAACTCAATGCCCTATACATTGCTCCAGTATCTAAATATAAAAGTTTAAGTTTCTTCGCTATTAGCTTTGTTACAGTGCTTTTACCAGACCCTGCAGGACCATCAATTGCGATAATTGGCCTTCTTTTCATTAAAAAAACGTGATCAATTAATCTTGTCTCTCCACATCTTATCGCACCAGCTAGTAACGAAATATTATCCTCAATTCTTGCGTTTTTGAGTGTATAAGGATGTAAATGTTCTAAATATTCTATTGAAATTTTTTTTGTTGATAGCTTTTTAATTATTTCGTTTAAATTGATCTTTTTTTCTTGTTGAAAAATTTTTTTTGCTTCTAATAACTCACTTGAAAAAAACCTAATTAATTTTCTTTCATTTTTTGATAAATTTACATTACGTGAACTTAAAGGAATTCCATCAAAATCTCTTTGTGTAGGAATAGATTTAATAGCAACATTTAATTTCTTTCTTTGGACGAGATTTTTTAAAATTAAAAGTTGTTGCCAATCTTTTTCTCCTAAGTAAAGATTTTTTGGCTTGATTAGATCAAGTAATCTATAAATTACTGTACAAACGCCATCAAAATGTCCAATTCGATTTAATCCACATAATGCAGAAGATAATTCTATTGGAGCTTTTAGGAATTGAATATTTTTATTATTCGGTGGATATATATCTTCATTACTTGGGATGAAGATTGCATCTGCGCCGTTTGAAAAGGAGATTTTTATATCATTATCAATTGTTTTAGGGTAATTTTCCAAATCTAACTTGTTATCAAATTGAAGTGGATTAATAAAAATACTTACTAAATTAACATTAGAATTGTCATTTTTTGCTGTTGATATTAGTTTTATATGTCCATTATGAAGATTACCCATTGTTGGAATGAAGTTAATTTCACTATTTATATTTTTACTCCAATTTTCTATTTCTTCAGTTTTCCTTATGATTACTTTCTTCACTTTGTTTTTAAAAAATAAATCTATTTGATAAATAATTACTGGACAAAAGCAATCTTAAGAGGAATATCTATATAGGGAAAGTCTATCATTTTTATTTCATGGATTACAAAACATCAGGTGTTGATATAGAAGCTGGGCGAGAATTTGTTTCTGAAATTAAACAGGCAGTTGAAGGAACTCATACATCTAACGTGATTGAGGGTATTGGTGGGTTCGGAGGTTTGTTTAGAATTCCTATAGATAAGTTTAAAAAACCAGTTCTTGTTTCAGGAACTGATGGTGTTGGAACAAAATTGGAATTAGCCCAAAGTAAAAACTTTCACTTTGAGGTTGGTATTGATTTAGTTGCTATGTGCATTAACGATATTATTACTAGTGGGGCAAAACCTTTATTTTTTCTTGATTATATTGCCACTGGCAAACTTGATAAGAAACAATTATTGAGGGTTGTTCAGGGAATTTCACATGGTTGCGGAGAAAATAACTGTTCATTACTTGGCGGAGAAACTGCTGAAATGCCTGGATTTTATTCAAAAAATAAGTATGATCTTGCAGGATTTTGTGTTGGAATAGTTGATGAGGATAAGCTTATTAATGGTAAAAAAGTATCTGAGAATGACTTAATAATTGCTTTAAAAAGTAATGGAGTTCATAGTAACGGCTTTAGTTTAGTAAGAAAAATTATTCAAAACAATAATCAAATAGATAAAGAATTTGAAAAAGTTTCTCACTTAAATTTTTACGATGAGTTATTGAAACCTACAAGAATTTACAATAATGTGATTAACCAAATGTTATCTGAAAATATAGAAATTAAAGCAATGTCTCATATTACTGGAGGAGGAATTCCAGAAAATTTACCAAGATGTATGCCTTCTGATTTTATTCCTTATATCAACACCAGTTCTTGGGAAATACCTATTTTATTTAATTTCCTTAAAGAGAAGGGAAAGATTCCTGAAAAAGATTTTTGGAATACTTTCAATCTTGGAGTAGGATTTTGTTTAATTATTGATAAACAATTTAAGGAAGAGATATTAAGTATCTGCAAAGATCATGATATAGATAGTTGGGAAATTGGAAAGATAGTTCGAAAAAATGATTTAACAATTAGTAAATTTTTGCCGGAAATTTTAACTTAAATTTTTTTTTAAATGAGTTTTAAAAAATTATTTTTTATACCCAAATGAAAAAGTAAGGTGTAATATAATAAGATTACCGCCGAATTATATCGGAAGTTTAAGTATTAAGATTTAACCTTTATTCAATGCCCTTTGCAAATAATCAAAGAATTACACGTAGACGTAGTTCAGCTGGCCCTACTCCTCCAAAAAGACCAATAGGTAATAATTCTGAATTAATTGGTAGACAGGCTCAAGGCCCAAGACCAACTTTCTTGACACTAAGGGATCATGGGAAAGTTTTTGTTGCTGATTTACCTAATTTGTCAGATGGTCAATTAGCGCATATCAGTAAAGAAGCTAATGAAGTTTTGAATAGTTTGGAAAAAAGACTTAATGATCTTGAAAATGAACCTAATGTTAGTAATCCTGAAAACGATACGCTGATAAAAGCCTCTACCAAAAGAGATGTCACACTGAGGTTTATTAAATCAATAGAAGAAGAACAAGAACACAGAAAGAATAATCCTGCTTTAAGAGATGCTGCATCTGAATCGTTACCAAGAACTTTTCTTGAGGTTGCTAGACATAGATTGCCTGGAGCAACTTTTGATTCACTACTTCGAGAGGCTCTTGAAGCTTGTGCAGTCGATGAGAGTACTGAAGAAAATCAAGTTATTGATGAGCCTAAAGAAACTGTAAAAATTATGGACATACCCTCTTCCAACACAAATGCTTCACTTGTTGTTAGTATCGATCCAAATAGTGAAACCCAAGAATGACTCTATTTGATTCAAAAAAAGAGTTAAAAAGTTTTAAAGACCAAAATAATTCAAAAATTAACCTTACTTCAAAGAAAGATCCCATTTTATGTAATCATTGCAAAAGGACTTCATCAAATGGTATTAGATGTTTAGGAATGTGTGTAGCAGATAATGATTACTAAAATAATGCAGATTTATATATGAATAATTTGTTGAAAATAATTAGTAAATCCATTTATTTTATTTATTAATGGATATGAGGTATTATTTATCAATAATAAAAAAAAGATTATTTTTCTATATATCAATAAGTAATTGAAATTTTATACTCTTTATTTGAAATTGAAGTTCTTAGAAAACTTCATAATTAAATGCGTAAAAAAATTAAATAAGGCGGCACCCAGATTCGAACTGGGGATAAAGGATTTGCAATCCTCTGCCTTACCACTTGGCCATGCCGCCGGAAAAGAATCCATTGAGTCTTTTTATGATCTTAACAGTAAGGTGTCTCATTCTCTATTATTTATATGCAATGGTCATGGTGAAGATGTAATAGCATCAGAAATAATAAAAAGATTACTAAAAAGAATAAAAAATAAAAATATTGAAGTTTTGCCATTAGTAGGTAATGGAGATGTATTTAATTTCATAAAATCAAAGAATTTTCGTAAAATAGGATATTTAAAAGAGTTGCCTAGTGGAGGTTTTAGTAATCAAAGTTTTAAGGGACTTGTGCTTGATTTGTTTGCAGGATTTTTAATCGATAATTTGAGAAATTTTCTACTTGTAAAACAGAAGTCTAAACATAACTGCAAAATTATCGCAGTAGGCGATTTCTTGCCATTACTTTACGCTTGGAGTTCAGAATGCGAATTTAGTTTCATTGGAACTCCCAAAAGTGATCATACTTGGAGTAGTGGCCCAGGTTGGGATTTAAGCGATTTTTATCATAAGTTAAAAGGTTCTGAATGGGATCCATGGGAAATGTTTTTAATGAAATCTCCAAGATGTAAAAATTTAATTATGAGAGATAAAATTACAGCTAGTAATTTGAATAAAAAAAATATTGATGCAATATATCTGGGTAATCCAATGATGGATTTTGTTAATGCAACAAACGAGAGGATATCAAATATTATTTCTTTTAAAAGGATTATTTTATTAGTTGGAAGTAGATACCCTGAAGCCCTAAAGAATCTTGATAATTTTCTTAATTGTTTGCAAGATTTTCATTTATCAAAAGATTTGGTAATACTTTTGCCTTTGAGCATTAACGCGAATGTAATTCAAATTCAAAGTTATTTAGATAAATATGGTTATATAAAACAGAGTAAATTCAAATTTCTAATTGATGAAGATTCAGTATGGAAAAAGAAAGATCAATATATAGTTATTGGAAAAGGTAAATTCAATTTATGGGCCAATATGGCAGAAGTTGGTTTGTCTAATGCGGGAACTGCTACAGAGCAAATTGCTGGCCTTGGAATTCCATCTCTTTCTCTACCAGGACCTGGACCACAATTTACAAAATCATTTGCAAAAAGGCAATCAAGATTATTGGGAGGTAGTGTTTTAGTTTGTACAAACAAACAAATTCTTTTAAAACGTTTAAGTTTACTTTTGAAAGGAAAAGTTGAGAGGTTAGAACAAGCAAAAATTGGAAAAAAAAGAATGGGTGAATCCGGTGCAAGTAAGAAAATCGTAGATGCCATAAACCTTCATTTGTTATCTTAGTAAATGGCACTAGCTTATTAATTATTAATTCTTTTATGTATCCAATAAATGATCGGCAATATCTAAAACTTTGTGCAGAGATTGCAAAACTTATGAGTATCAGCTTATCTTCTGCTAAGAAGAAAGTAGAAATTCAAATTGCAAAAGAAGGCTCGAAAACTATTCAAGAAAAAATACAAGTTGCGCAAAATGTCTTAAAAATTTGCGAAAAAAATAATGGAGATAAATTAAGTTCTTCAAGAATACTTGATAAGCTTATGGAAACTATTAATGGTGACGATAATTTTTTAACTGAAGATTGATTCTTAATGTTCAAATATATTTGAGAATTTTAGTATATCTAAATCAGCATGTACAGAAACTGTTTCGAAACATTTTTGAGCTAATTCATATCTATTCTCTCTTTTTAAGATAACTTTTAATTTATGCATAGCTTCAATTAAATATCTAACATCATTTGCCGCGTAATCTAATTGATCTTTTGTTAAATCTTCGTTGCTACCCCAATCACTACTTTGTGAGCTTTTGTCCAGTTCTATACCTAACAATTCATTAATTAAATCCTTTAAACCGTGCTTATTTGTATAAGTTCTTGCCAACTTACTAGCAATTTTTGTACAAAAAATATTTTTTGTATTAATTTCAAGATTGTATTTTAGAGCTGCTACATCAAATCTCGCATAGTGAAATATTTTAGTAATTTTGTCATCTTCAAGAAGTGCTTTTAAATTAGGTGAAGAAGACGTATTAAGTTCTATTTTTATACAGGATGTTTTTTTAAATTCATTGCATATTTGTACTAGACAGAGTCTATCTCTTCCATGAATTAAACCCATTGCTTCGGTGTCAATAGCTAGGTAGGATGATTTTTTATAAAGATTATATAAATCTGCTGTTAAATCGCTATAAAGAAGATCAATATTTTTATTTTCAAGAGTCATTTTTGATAAGTATTTAAAGTAATTTAAGATTTAAAATATTACTTAAGATTTTATTTAATTAAGAATTTTTATCTAATAGGATTATTTTACAGAATAATTCTAAAAAATTATAATATGATGTAACTTTAATTTTTATTCTCGAGTTACTAGAAAAAATTTATTTAATGTCCTATTCCTTAAATTCAACACTATTGCTGACAATTCTCTTGGCCATAGGATTATTTTTTTTTCTTAGGGCTTCCAGTAAAGATAGAACAACCATCGTTGAGATTTCATCTTCTCAGCAGCCAATTAAGGTTTTAAATGGTTTATGTGAATGGCTTAATTTGAGGGGATGGAAGCAAACAGGAGGAGATTTTGAACAAAGAATTTTAATATTCAAGGGTCAAGTTGTTTCTAGTAAATTTTTAGCAATTTTTTTAGGTATCCTTGGCGGTTTTGGCTCTTGTGCTTTGGGATTAGTAATTATTCAAATATATCCTGAATTAGGTTGGTGGCCTATTCTTTTGGGATTAATTGGTGGCCCTTTGTCTGGAATTGTATATTTTAAAAAATCAGCAAGAGAGGAGAAATTTGAATTAAGGTTAATCAACGAAAATGAAAATAATTCAACTTTGATGAGACTAAGAGCCCATAGGGATGAATTAATCTCTTTAGAAAATGAACTCGGAGAAAAACTTCAATTGAAAAGTGACGGTTCTTTATTTAAAACACCTATTTGAGATACTTGAAAATTTTATTCGATAATTTTTAATCAAAAATATTATTCTCTATACAGAATTTTTCTAACTCTTTGTCATTTAACCAATCTTGGGGTTTTGTAAAAATTGATGTGAGAAGTTCCTCTCGAGAACCATTTTTAGCTTTATATCCATATTCCCATCTAGCTAAAGGTGGTAAGGACATTAATATAGATTCAGTTCTCCCATTTGTTTGTAGCCCAAAAATCGTCCCTCTATCCCAAACTAAATTGAATTCGACATATCTACCTCTTCGATATAGCTGGAATTCTCTTTCCTTCGGTGAATATGTTTGAGAAGCTCTTTTTTCAATAATGGGCAAATATGAAGGGAGGAATGCCTGCCCACAGTTTTCTGCTAAAGTAAATAAATTGACCCAATTTAAATTAGATCTGCCAATATTTTGTGAAGCTTTTGATGCTTCTCCATTTTGATTATTTCCTCTATAAATATTGCCTGAACCATCTTGATAATCATAAAAAATACCTCCTATGCCTCTAGATTCATTTCTATGTTTCAAGAAGAAATATTCATCACACCATGGTTTGAAAACTTTATGCAAATCTTGATCAACTTTCTCACAAGCTTTTTTATGCTCATTATGAAAATTCCTTACATCAGAAAGATAAGGATAAAAAGGGGTTAAGTCTGCACCTCCCCCAAACCACCAAACAGGACCAGCTTCGAAATATCGATAATTCAGATGAACCGTGGGAATATAGGGATTCTTAGGATGCAAAACCATAGAAGTTCCCGTAGCAAACCATTCATGACCTTTTGCTTCGGGCCTTTGAGAGATTATAGATTGAGGTAATTCTTTTCCCTGTACTTCCGAGAAATTTACACCTGCTTGCTCAAAAATAGAACCATTTTTCAATACTCTTGATCTTCCACCGCCACCTTCGTCTCTTAGCCATGATTCCTCTGTAAATTTTCCTTTTCCATCTACATTTTCAAGTCCTGAACAAATTTTGTCTTGTAGAGTTAATAAGAGATTTTTAGTTTTTTCTCTCGAGTTTTTAGGAGGTTCTTTCAACATGTATTTTAAATCTTGAAGAAAAAAATTTTTTGGTTAATTATAAGTTTCTCTTTATAATTTCTCTTAGGGGGACCTTATTTCCTATTATTTGATAGTTCGACATAGTTCTTAATCTTTTAAACAGTCGACTACCTTGTCAAAATATTTAAAAATTTAATGACCACAATAGAAGATGCGAATTTTGCTTTACAAAAAGTTCTAGATGCTGGATCACAGAAAAATGTAATTGAATTAGCTTGGATTAAAAATGTAAGAGTAACTATACCGAGAGTAATCGTAACATTATCATTACCATCATTCGCAAATTCTCAGAGAGATAGAATTGTACAAGAGGTTAGAGAAGTATTACTGGATTTTGAAGATATTGATGATATTCAAATAGAGATAGATAATAATCCTTCCAAAACAGAATCTCAAAATCAAAGTAAAGGGCCTGAGTTGCAGAAGATTGATGGAATTCAGCATATCATTGCTGTTAGTAGTGGTAAAGGTGGAGTTGGAAAAAGTACCATTGCAGTTAATCTCGCATGTTCTCTAGCTAAATTAGGCTTAAAAACTGGTTTACTGGATGCGGATATATATGGACCTAATACTCCCTCAATGATGGGAGTTGCCGAACAGAATCCAAAGGTTACAGAAGGTAGTGGTAGTGATCAAAGGTTAATACCAATAAATAAATATGGAATTTCATTGGTATCCATGGGTTTTCTCATAGAAGAAGGTCAGCCAGTTATATGGAGAGGACCAATGCTTAATAGTATTATTCGACAATTTTTGTACCAAGTTGAATGGAATAATCTTGATTTTCTGGTTATTGACTTGCCTCCAGGAACGGGAGATGCTCAAATATCTCTTTCTCAATCTGTTCCTATAACTGGAGCTATTGTTGTCACCACTCCTCAACAAGTATCTTTGCAAGATGCAAGGAGAGGATTAGCAATGTTTAAACAACTCGGAGTGCCGATACTAGGAATTGTAGAAAATATGTCAGTATTTATTCCGCCGGATATGCCAAGTAAAAAATATGAAATTTTTGGTAAAGGTGGAGGTCAAATTTTAGCTAAAGAAAATGATTTACCATTATTAGCCCAAATTCCTATTGAAATACCTCTGGTTGATGAAAGCAATAGAGGTGTACCAATCTCAATAAGCCAGCCCAATAAAGATAGTTCTATTGCTTTTAGTAATTTAGCTCAATTAGTTCAGAGTCAATTTGTTAATAGATAATCGATGTTTAGGAGAATTTCTTTATTAAATAAGAGAGGATTTTTCCTAAAAAAAGAAAACTTTAAGAGAAGTTTTTTATTTTCTCCGTTACTTATAATTCCCCTGTTTTTGGTTATTATTTCGGGTTTATTAATAAAAAGTATTCAGGGTGATTTTTTAGTATCGAATTATTTAGGTCATATTCTTACTGGTTTTTTAGGTTATTTTTTAGCATTTTTTATTTCTTATGTACCGTTAGAGAGAGTAAGAAAGTATTTGGTACCATTTTATTTGTGTACTTTAATATCCTTATTACTAATATATTTTTTTGGGATATCAGTTTCTGGGGCTCAAAGGTGGTTAAACTTGGGCATCTTTTCTTTTCAGCCTTCAGAAGTAGCTAAACTAAGTACTGTATTAACTCTTGCTTTAGTACTTGACAAAAAAATAATTTGCACAATAAGAGACTTAATGTTGCCCATATTAGTAGTAGTTATTCCTTGGCTATTGGTTTTCTTTCAGCCGGACTTAGGTACATCTTTAGTTTTACTTGTTTTGACAGGTGTGATGCTCTATTGGTCACAAATGCCCATAGAGTGGATTTTGATATTAGTATTTTGTCTTGTCACTTCTATATTGTATTTGACCTTACCAACTTTTCTTGTTCTCTGGATTCCGTTAATAGGATATCTTGCTTATAGATCTTCGAGAAAGAAAATTATTTTTCCTGCTATCGCTATTTGTTTCCATTTACTAGTGGCAAAATTGACACCAATTTTGTGGCAATATGGCTTAAAAGAATATCAAAAAGATAGATTAGTTTTATTTTTAGATCCAAATAGAGATCCATTAGGTGGTGGATATCATTTGATACAGAGTCAAATTGCAATTGGTTCCGGAGGATTATTTGGGACTGGTTTGCTAAAAGGTAAGCTGACTAATTTGCAATTTATACCAGAACAACATACTGATTTTATATTCAGTGCTTTAGGCGAAGAATTGGGTTTTGTGGGGTGCATAGTAGTTTTATTTTTGTTCTTTTTTTTGATTAAAAAACTTATTAATACTGCAACAATTGCCAGAACTAACTTTGAATCTCTAATTGTTATTGGAATAACCTCAACTTTTTTATTTCAAATAATTATTAACTTATTTATGACTATTGGATTAGGACCAGTTACTGGAATTCCCCTTCCTTTTATGAGCTATGGTCGAACGTCATTGGTTACTAATTTTATATCTATTGGATTTGTTTTATCTATATTAAAACGTTCTAGATCACAAAGAATTTGATGAAATCACAAATAACTATAAAAAAAATTCAAGAGCTTTTGATTAAAGAAGTTAAAAACCTATATGTGGATGATGATACATCCAGAAGAATGTGGTGGGCTTCTTTAGAAGTTATTCAAAAAGATTTCCTTTCTCAGAATTATAAACAGGGGGGGATATGGGTTGCCTCGCCTTTGCCAGCTTTTAATGATAAAAAATTTTTAAATCAACTTCATGGATGGCTTTGGTCTCCTGAGGGGTTTCCATACTTTCAAAATGAGAATGCAGGTTTTTTGCCAGTCAATAATTCAGAAAGGATAAAAAACGATTTCGAATTAATTAGTAATTATAAAGTCCTAACCCTTTCTCAAGAAGATGGCTATGAACCTTTTTTGATGATAATCACTCCAAATTTCCAATGCGTATTATCAATTGTAGGAGAAAAAGATAAGAAAATTCTATTAATGAAGTGTGATGAAGAGAGCCTTAAACTTTCAATTGAATTAATGCATGCAAAATTAAATCAAGAAAATTATGAGGAAGGAGTAAAATTTCGTAATGCAATCAATAACTTAGGTAATCTTAATGTTAATAATCAATTTGAAAAATTATTTTGGCCAATATTATCAGCAAAATTAGCAAATAATACGCCAAATCATAATATACAGAATTCTGTGAAAAATGATGAAAAAAATGTGCAAATAACTGAAGCAAAATTATTACGTGCAATTTCTCATGAAGTAAGAACTCCTTTGGCAACAATAAGAACCTTAATAAGTTCTACGTTAAAAAAATATAAAATGGATGAATCAATGAGAAATCGTTTAATTCAAATAGATAATGAATGTAATGAACAAATTGATAGGTTTGGTTTAATCTTTAATGCAGCAGAATTAGTTGGTAATGAAGTACCATCATTGAATAACTTGGCGAAAATTAATTTAGCCGAAATTTTCAAAAAGCTTGCTCCTTTATGGAATAAACAATTAAACCGACGTGGTATTTCTTTGAAGATAGATCTTCCCAAACAACTTCCACAAATTTTGAGTGATTCTGAAAAATTAGAATTAATGTTAAGAGGATTAATTGATAAAAATACTAGAGGATTAAAAGAAGGTAGTACATTAATTTTAGAATTAAGACCAGCTGGTCAAAAACTCAAACTTCAACTCAAAGTACAAAAATTAGATAACAATCAAAAAGAAAATCTAAAAAAAGATAACGGTTCTGATATTGGCCCTGTTTTGAATTGGAACCCTCAAACTGGAAGTTTACAACTTAGTCAAAATGCCACTCAAAAGTTGTTAGCTAGTTTAGGAGGGCATGTCACACAAAGACGTGATACAGGTTTGACAGTATTTTTTCCGATTTCAGATTCAAAATAAAATTAGAAACAAGTTTTCCATATATTAAATAATGTAGAAAATTTGCTATGAATTTTGAATTTTGCAAAATATGAATGCTAGTTTCTTATTAGAAATAACTCAAAATCTAGGATGACTGAAACTTTAGTTGGTCAATTTCCAAAGCATATAGGAAGTACTGGGGGTTTATTAAACTCAGCAGAAACCGAAGAAAAATATGCAATTGTATGGAAAAGTTCCAAGGAACAAGCATTTGAATTGCCCACCGGTGGAGCGGCAATAATGCATGAAGGTGATAATTTAATGTACTTTGCTAGAAAAGAACAATGTCTTGCATTAGGGACACAATTAAGAGCTTTCAAACCAAGAATTGAAGATTTTAAAATCTACCGCATTTTTCCAGGCGGTGATATTGAATTTTTACACCCAAAGGATGGTGTTTTCCCTGAAAAAGTAAATGAAGGCAGAGAGAAAGTAGGTCATAATCCTAGAAGAATAGGTGAGAATCCTAATCCAGCTGGTTTGAAATTTACAACTAAGAATACTTTTGATTAACTTTCTTAAAGTTGATATAAAAGAAAAAAATAATTATAATTTGGGCTGACATTACTAATATGATCAGCTCACATAAAGATAGTTTTTTAAAGGCTTACAAAGAAGGTAAAAATTTTATACCTATAGTTAAAACTTGGCCAGCAGATTTAGAGACTCCATTGTCGACTTGGTTAAAATTATCTTCAAAAGATTCTCATGGCGTTTTTCTTGAATCTGTTGAAGGTGGGGAGAATTTGGGTAGGTGGAGTATTGTTGCTACTAAACCTCTTTGGGAAGCTGTTTGTTATGGAGAAGAAATAATTAAAACTTGGAATAATGGCAAAACTGAAACACATAAAGGTGATCCTTTTGATATTTTAAAAAGTTGGACAAAGGAATATAAGTCAACCATGCTTGATGACTTACCATCTATTGGTCAGTTATATGGCTCTTGGGGTTATGAATTAATAAATCGAATAGAACCAAGTGTTCCAATAAATCAAATCCCAGAAAAGAATATCCCTTATGGTTCCTGGATGTTTTTTGATCAGTTAGTTGTTTTTGATCAAATAAAAAGATGTATTACTGCAGTGGTTTATGCAGATACAACTTCTTCAAAAGAGTTCTCAATTGAAGAGTTGTATCTAAACTCGATTTCTAAAATTCAGAAAACTAGAAATCTAATGAGACTTCCTCTAAAAGAAAATGAGTTTTTAGATTGGAATGAAAATGAGAATTTGAATTTAGATCTAGAGAGTAATTGGGAGAAAAAAGATTTTGAAGATGCAGTCCTCTCTGCAAAAGAATACATAAGAAAGGGAGATATCTTCCAAATAGTCATAAGTCAGAGATTCAAAACTCAAGTCAATAATGATCCTTTTAATTTATATAGAAGTTTGAGGATGGTTAATCCATCTCCATACATGTCATTTTTTGATTTCGGTTCATGGTATCTGATAGGTTCAAGTCCTGAAGTAATGGTTAAAGCAGAAAAAAATAAAAATAGTCAGATTGTTGCAAGCTTACGACCAATAGCTGGCACAAGACCTAGAGGTATTGATAATGAACAAGACTTGGAATTAGAAAAGGAATTATTAAAAGATCCAAAAGAGATAGCAGAGCATGTAATGTTAATAGATCTTGGAAGAAATGATCTTGGAAGAGTTTGTGAAATTGGTACTGTGCAGGTCAAGGATTTAATGGTTATAGAAAAATATTCACACGTTATGCATATAGTGAGTGAAGTGCAGGGAATCTTAAAAAATAATACTGATGTATGGGATTTGCTTAAGGCATGTTTTCCTGCTGGAACAGTAACTGGGGCGCCAAAAATTAGAGCTATGCAATTAATTAAAGACTTTGAAAAAGATGCTAGAGGTCCTTATGCGGGTGTTTACGGATCTATTGATATTAATGGGGCATTGAATACGGCTATTACAATAAGAACAATGATAGTTAAACCCACAAAAGATGGAAAATATAATGTATCTGTTCAGGCAGGTGCTGGAATAGTTGCAGATTCTTCTCCTGAAAATGAATATAAAGAGACAATTAACAAAGCTAAGGGGATACTAAAAGCATTAGCCTGTTTGAATAAATAAATGAGTAAAAATAATCTTTATAAAGGTTTTGAGGTGGAACTTTTTACAGGTTCTTTAAATTCTCATATTGGTGTTTCGGATGAAATTGAGAAAATATTTCCTGATTTTGTAAAAGAGCCAGATAACAGAAATATTGAATACATAACAACACCTGAAAAAGACTACAGTTCTTTATATGAGAAATTAATAACTCCAAGAAAAAAGTTAAGAAAGTGGCTAAACACAAAAAATTTAACAATCATTCCTTCATCCACTCTTTGTTTTAAACATGATATTCAATTTCAAAGATCTGATATTGACAACGTCTATCATCAATTTATTCAAGATAATTATGGAATATCTATTGCAACTTCAAGTGTCCATATAAACATAGGAATAGATGATTTAGATAAACTCTTTACAGCTATAAGACTTATAAGATCTGAAGCTGCTCTTTATCTATCCCTAAGTGCTAGTTCACCTTTTTTAAATAATAAAATTACGAATAATCACTCTCAGAGATGGATCCAGTTTCCTAAAACACCAAGAGAGGTTCCTTTTTTTGTAAATCATAATTCTTATATCGACTGGATAGAGGAAAATATATCTAATAAAAACATGCAAAATATAAGGCATTTTTGGTCTTCAATCCGACCAAATGGGCCCCAAAGACCTTTAATTCTTGATCGTTTGGAACTAAGAATTTGTGATTTTGTTTACGATATTAATCTGCTTTTAGGGATAACTGCCATGATAGAACTAAGGATTTTAAATCTTTTTGAAAATATAAGTACCTTAGATCCTATGTATGCTAGTACTTTTTCTATGGATGAGTTGTCAGAAATATGTGATCAAAATGAAATTAATGCTGCTAAAGATAGTCTGAATTCAGAGTTAATTCACTGGCAAGATGGCCAAAGAGTTATTTGTAGAGAATGGATTCAAAACTTATTATCAGATTTATCATCCACAGCAGAAAATTTTGGTATGAAACATCTTTTAGATCCTATCTACAAAGTGCTTGAAGAAGGCAATCAATCTATGAAATGGATAAATCAATATGAAAAAGGTCTTTCTATTGAACAGATAATGAAAATTTCTATCGAAGATATGATTAGGAGTGAGGCTTAGAATGTTTGATTATTTAAATAAACATTTGATCTGAACATTTTCAGTTGTGACATAATGATTATATGGAATCTTTTCGACAGATAAAAAATAATAACGTGGATCTGATAAGTAACAATGATCCACTTGATAAAAATCGTCTTTTAATTGAGGATCTCTGGGAATCTGTCCTCAGAGAAGAATGCCCAGATGATCAAGCAGAGAGATTGATACAGCTTAAAGAATTAAGTTATTCAAAACAAATTGATGGTGATAGTTCAAAAACTTTTAAAAATGAAATAGTTGATATTGTAAATTCTATGGATTTAGCAGAATCCATAGCTGCAGCAAGGGCGTTTTCATTATATTTTCAACTCGTGAATATTTTAGAACAAAGAGTTGAGGAAGATAGATATATTCAAAGCTTTACAAATAAGGATGTTCAAAAATCCCCAGATAATCTTGATCCTTTTGCCCCAGCGTTGGCTAGGCAAAATGCTCCAGTAACTTTTAGAGAATTATTTTACAGGCTGAGGAAATTGAATGTACCACCAGGTAAATTAGAAGAGTTATTGCAAGAAATGGATATACGTTTAGTTTTTACTGCACATCCGACGGAGATAGTAAGACATACGATTAGACACAAGCAAACAAGAGTAGCAAATTTGTTGAAAAAAATACAAATTGAGCAATTTCTTACAAATGAAGAAAAAAATTCTCTAAAAACACAATTAAAAGAGGAAGTAAGACTTTGGTGGAGAACAGATGAATTACACCAATTTAAACCTTCAGTTTTAGATGAAGTTGATTATGCCTTACATTATTTTCAGCAAGTTTTATTTAATGCGATGCCTCAATTGAGAGGCAGGATAGCTGAAGCACTTACCGAAAATTATCCAGATGTTCAGTTGCCCCCTGAATCTTTTTGTAACTTCGGTTCTTGGGTAGGCTCTGATAGGGACGGTAATCCATCAGTAACTCCGGAGATAACATGGAGAACTGCTTGCTATCAAAGGCAGTTGATGTTGGAAAGATATATTATTGCGACGTCTAATCTTAGAGATCAATTAAGTGTGTCAATGCAATGGAGTCAAGTAAGTTCCTCCTTATTAGAGTCACTCGAAACTGACAGGGTTAAGTTTCCTGAAATATATGAAGCTAGAGCCACAAGGTATAGATCAGAACCCTATAGATTAAAATTAAGTTATATTTTAGAGAAATTAAGGTTAACACAAGAAAGAAATAATTTATTAGCTGATAGTGGGTGGAAATTTGAATTGGAAGGAGAAATTGATAACAAAAATCTAGATAAAGTTGAAAATTTATATTACAAGTCAGTAAACGAATTTACATATGATCTAGAACTTATTAAAAATAGCTTAATTAGTACAGATTTAACTTGTGAGTCTGTAAACAACTTACTTACTCAGGTTCATATTTTTGGATTTTCTTTAGCAAGTTTAGATATTCGTCAAGAGAGTACAAGGCATAGTGACGCTATACAAGAGCTTACAAAGTATCTTGATTTATCTATTCAATATGACCAAATGTCTGAGGAAGAGAAAATCAAATGGCTTATAGACGAATTAAATACAAAAAGGCCTTTAATTCCATCTGAAGTTAACTGGACAAAAACTACAGAAGAAACCTTTTCAGTTTTTAAAATGGTTAAGAGACTACAGCAAGAATTTGGAAGTCGCATTTGTCATTCTTATGTAATTTCCATGAGTCATAGTGCATCTGATTTGCTTGAAGTTCACTTACTGGCAAAAGAAATGGGACTTCTTGATCAAAATTCACAAAAGTCAAAATTATTAGTTGTTCCTCTTTTTGAAACTGTTGAAGACCTTAAAAGTGCACCAGAAGTAATGGAAAAGTTGTTTAAATTGGATTTCTATAAAGCATTATTGCCAAAAGTAGGAGAATCTTTTAAACCTCTGCAAGAATTAATGCTTGGATATTCTGATAGTAATAAAGATTCAGGATTTGTTTCTAGTAATTGGGAAATTCATAGAGCCCAAATTGCTCTTCAAAATCTCTCAAGTAGAAATAACATATTGTTAAGACTTTTTCATGGAAGAGGTGGTTCTGTAGGGAGAGGAGGAGGACCAGCCTATCAGGCAATATTGGCTCAACCAAGCGGCACTCTAAAAGGACGAATAAAAATAACAGAACAAGGTGAAGTTTTGGCTTCTAAATATAGTCTTCCCGAACTGGCTTTGTACAATCTTGAGACTGTAACTACAGCGGTAATCCAAAATAGTTTGGTAAATAATAGACTTGACGCTACTCCAGAATGGAATCAATTAATGTCTAGGTTGGCAGAAACATCAAGGTCTCATTACAGAAAATTAGTGCATGAGAATCCTGATTTGTTAAATTTCTTTCAAGAGGTCACTCCAATAGAAGAAATAAGTAAATTACAGATATCTAGTAGGCCCGCTAGAAGAAAAAAAGGTGCAAAAGATTTGTCAAGTTTAAGAGCTATTCCATGGGTATTTGGTTGGACACAAAGTAGATTTCTTTTGCCAAGTTGGTTTGGAGTAGGTACTGCATTGTCATCTGAATTAAATTCAGACCCACAACAAATTGAACTATTAAGAGTTCTGCATCAAAGATGGCCATTTTTTAGGATGCTTATATCTAAGGTGGAAATGACATTATCGAAGGTTGATCTGGAAGTTGCTAGATATTATGTTGATACTCTTGGCAGTAAAGAAAATAAAGATTCTTTTGATGATATTTTTGAAGTAATTTCTAAAGAATATAATCTTACTAAATCTTTAATACTTGAAATTACTGGTAAAAATAAGCTCCTAGAATCTGATAAAGACTTGAAATCATCAGTAAGCTTGAGAAATAAGACAATTATTCCATTAGGTTTTTTGCAGGTTTCACTTCTAAGAAGATTAAGAGACCAGACAAGACAACCTCCAATAAGAGAATTTATTATAGATAAAGATGAATCTAGAAGAGCTTACAGCAGAAGTGAACTATTGAGGGGAGCACTTTTAACCATTAATGGGATAGCAGCTGGTATGAGAAATACAGGTTGATAATTGCAATATTTTTCTAAAAAAAAACTTGTTCTTCCAGAAGGTTATTTTGTTAACTCTTCTCAATTACCATTAGCTAAAGAAGTTAACAAACTTCTAGCGAATTGTGGTTGTGATACATTTCCAATAAAGCCTCTTTCTGAAGCTATTCAGAAAAGTAATTTCTTTTTTACAATACAGAGTGAAATAAAAAATAAACTATATGGCTTTGTAAGGGTCACTTCCGACAGGGGATTGAATGCTAACTTGTGGAATTTAAGCGCATTACCAGGGAATAATCAGCAACTTTATTATTCAATATTGCTTCAAGTAACTCTTGAGAAAATAAATAGAGAAATGCCAGGATGCAGTATTTCTGTACAGGCTCCAGCATCTTCGTTTATAAGTTTAGAGGAAAATGGATTCATACTAGATCCAAATGGAATCAGAGTAATGGGCTATAAACTTTAAAAATCATTTTACGAGCATGGAGGGATTCGAACCCCCGACTCTCAGAACCGGAATCTGATGCTCTATCCAACTGAGCTACATGCCCTTTAATTTTTCAATTTCTTTAAAGAAAATCTAAATATTTTAAACTTAGCTAATTTAATTAATGAATGCACAAAAAAAATTTTTTTAAATAAATTAAAAATTAAAAATTTTCGGAACCATAAAAGTTTTGAAATTGATCTAAAAGAGCAAAGAGCAATTGTTCTAGGCTGCAATGGTGTTGGCAAGTCAAATTTACTTGAATCGGTTGAATTTTTAAGTCAATTAAAATCCAATAGAGCACTAAGCGATAAAGATTTAATAGAGAACGATAGTGATATGGCTGTAGTTATTGGACAGATAAATTTTAAAGACGATTTAAAGTTAAATTTATTCCGAAAAGGTCCTAAAAGAATTTATGTCAATGAATCAATCTTGAAAAAACAAAGTGAAATAAAGAATTATATCCGAAGTGTATGTTTCTGTTCTAATGATATAGATATTGTTAAAAGTGAACCCAGTTATCGAAGAACATGGATTGATAAAGTCGTATCTCAGCTTGAACCAGTATATTTAGACCTGATAAGTAGATTTAACAGGCTTTTAAAACAAAGAAGTCATTTTTGGCGTTCGGAAAGTTTCTTAAAAACCCAATCCACAGATATTGTTGAAAGCTTTGATATTCAAATGTCAATAATAAGTACAAGAATTTTTAGGCGGAGAAGAAGAGCCTTATTAAAGATAAAACCATATGTTGAATATTGGCATAATCATCTAAGTAAATCTCAAGAGCAAATAGACATAAATTATCTTTCGGGGATACAAAATATAAGTCCAGAAGAAGAAGAAGAAGAAGTTATAAGTAAAAAAATAGCAGAACAACTCTTAAATCAGCGTTCAATAGAAGCATTGACTGGTAAATGTAATTTTGGACCACATCGTGATGATGTTGAGTTTCTAATCAATAATGTTTCAGTAAGAAAATATGGTTCTTCAGGACAGCAAAGGACTTTTATCTTGGCTTTAAAGATGGCTGAACTAGATTTATTAACTAAAACATTAAATGTTCCTCCAATACTTATATTGGATGATGTCTTGGCGGAATTAGATTTAACCAGGCAAAATTTGTTATTAAATTCTGTTGGCAAAGATAGTCAATGTTTTATAAGTGCGACACATTTAGATAAATTTAATCAGTCCTTCTTAGGCTCGTCACAAATGATTCACTTATAATTTTAAAAAAGGCATGATTTTTAGCTAATCTCAATTTCATATAAATTTCTTAAATGGAAATCTACAAAAAAAGTCAAATTTTAAGTTCGTTAAGTGATGAGCAAAAATTAAGTCATCAAAGTAAACATCTTTTATTGGAACTTTATAGATGCGATCGCGAAAAATTAAATGACGAATCCTTTTTGCGCTGTATTTTAAATAGAGCTGCTAAATTGGCAAATGCAACTGTCTTGAATTTGATTAGTAATAAATTTGAGCCTCAGGGGGTTACGGCAATAGCATTATTGGCAGAATCTCATATTTCAATACATACTTGGCCTGAATCTAATTATTCTGCAGTCGATATTTTTACATGTGGCAAAAATATGATGCCTGAACAAGCTAGTCAATATTTAATTAAATCTTTGATTGCTAAAGAACATTCTTTGCGTGTTATTGAGCGAAATCCACCTTCAGAAGTCTCTAAAGAGATCAGAACGGTTGTTTGACAATATTTACCTATTTAATTTTCCGCTTACTAGTCCCTCAAGATCTAAACTTGTACAATTAAATCCTAAATTAGAAAAATACTGAACTAATTCACTGAAATTATATTTGTTAAAAAAATTCTTTAATTCATCTTGGGGAATTTCTATTCTTGCAGTTGAGCCTTGGCATCTAACTCTAACCTCCGATAATCCACATTCTTTAAGATATTCTTCTGCTTTCTCAACCATTTTTAGCCTTTCACTAGTTATTTCATGGCCATAAGGAAATCTTGATGATAAGCAAGGTTGAGCAGGTTTATCCCACCAAGGAAAACCCAATGCTCTTGATATATCTCTAATGTCTTGTTTTGAGATTTTAAATTTTGCAAGGGGAGAGATAACTCCTGCTTGTTTTGAGGCTTGTATACCTGGTCTGTAATCTTTAAGATCATCCAGATTGACTCCATCTAAAACAATCTTGTAATTAAGTTTTTTAGAGAGGTAGGTTGTATGTTTGTGAAGCTCTTTTTTGCATGCAAAGCACCTATCCTCAGGATTTTTACTGTAACTTGATTGTTCTAATTCTGATGTTTTAATTTCTAAATGCTTTACTCCAATCCATTTTGCTTGCCTTCTTGCTTCTTCACGAAGAGTATTGGCTAATGCGGGAGAAATTCCAGTAATAGCAACTGCTTTGCTACCTAATTGCTCGAATGCTAATGATGCTACTAATGTACTGTCAACTCCACCGGAATAAGCAATACAAACACTATCAAGATTCTTAATGTATCTTCTAATTGTATAAAGCTTTTCACTTTGTTCATCAGAGAGAATTTCTAGTTGATTGAACATGCTAATTACTTTAAAATTCAAATTACCTATGAATAGGTTGAATTTATTATTAAATTTTTAATAATATTCTTAATCTATATCTTAGATTAAAATTACTAATTTTGTTCAATTGACCAATACGAGTAGAAATAGAGGAATTGGAATTGTCACAGCAAGTGACAGTCAAGAGAGATCAAAAGGTCAATTACATATTTATGATGGAGAGGGTAAGGGAAAAAGCCAGGCTGCATTGGGAGTAGTTCTCAGGACAATAGGATTAGGAATATGCGAAAAAAGACAGTCAAGAGTTTTACTTCTAAGATTTTTAAAAGGACCTGAGAGGCCATATGACGAAGATTCAGCTATAGAGGCTTTACAAAGAGGCTTTCCACATTTAATTGACCATGTAAGGACAGGAAGATCTGAATTCTTTACTGCTGACCAAGTGACAAAGTTTGATGTTGGTGAGGCCGAAAGAGGTTGGAATATTGCTAAAGGAGCAATTGCTAGTTCTCTTTATTCTGTAGTTGTACTCGATGAGTTGAATCCAGTTCTTGATTTAGGAATGCTTGATATCAATGAAGTAGTTGATTCTCTTCAAAATCGTCCAGATGGATTAGAAATAATTATTACTGGAAGGGCAGCCCCGCCCTCTTTGGTAAGAATATCTCAACTCCATTCAGAAATGAGACCACGTTCGATAGGAGACTTATCAGAACTAAGAAAACAAAGCATTTCTAGCGGTGGAATTGAGATTTATACTGGTGAAGGAAAGGGTAAATCCACAAGTGCACTCGGTAAGGCTCTTCAAGCTATCGGTAAAGGAATATCTCAAGATAAAAGTCATAGAGTTTTAATATTACAGTGGTTAAAAGGTGGAAATGGTTATACCGAAGATGCTGCTATAGAGGCTTTGAGAGAGAGTTACCCTCATTTGGTAGATCATTTGCGCTCAGGAAGAGATGCGATCGTGTGGAGAGGCCAGCAACAACCAATTGATTATGTTGAGGCTGAAAGAGCATGGGAAATAGCTAAAGCTGCTATTTTGAGTGGTTTGTATAAAACAATTATTTTGGATGAATTAAACCCAACTGTTGATTTAGAGCTTCTCCCTGAGGAATCAATATATCAAACGCTTTTAAAAAAACCAGCAGAAACAGAAGTAATTATTACTGGTAGATGCAAAAATGAACCTTCATACTTTGAACTCGCTGATGTTTACTCCGAAATGGTCTGTCATAAGCATTACGCGAATTTGGGAGTTGATTTAAAAAGAGGTGTAGATTACTAAATATTGATTCTTAAAAATTTAATTTCACAATATTTTTTTTATCTTTTCAATGCCGCCTTCTATAGATCTTGACTGAATTTTGAATTTAGACAAGATTCTTGAAGCTTTTGCAGAACGTTTCCCCGATTTACATATAGTGAAAACCTCTTTATTTAAACTTTCTTTTTGAATAAATTTTAAGTCGGATTCTTGTTTCAAATGACTCAAGGGAATTGAGATAGATCCCTCTATTGCAGATGTAGAAAATTCCTCATTTTCTCTAACATCAATTAAAAGAATTTTGTTGGCTTTTGCCTTGTATAAACTATTAAATTCATTAGCATTAATGCTGTTAATTTCATAGTTTTTCTCACAATACTCATCACTATTATAAAAGCTCTCAAACTGAGACAGATTTTTTATTCGTTTATTTAAATGATCACTTTTTAGTTGTAATTTTTTCATATTCATATTCAATAGATCAAAAATTAAAATCTTCCCATCTAAAATTTCACCTTTTTTTAAAATGATTTTGATAATTTCATTAACCTGAAGAACTCCTATTAAACCTGTTGAAACACCTACAACACCGTATTCTGCACAACTTGGGGCAGCATTTTTTGAAGGTGATTCTGGAAGTAAGTCTCTTAAATTAGGACTATTTTTATATAAATTGAAAACACTCACTTGCCCTTCAAAGCCTTGCACACTTCCAAAAACTAGGGGTTTATTTAATATGAGGCATGAATCATTTATTAAATATCTTGTGCCAAAATTATCCGAGCAATCGCAAATAACATCAAATTCCTTTATTAATTCAAGAGCATTTTTAGGATTAATTCTCTTTGAAAAGTTCAATATTTCACAATTAGGATTGAGTTTTTTAATTCTTTCCCTGGCAGAATCAATTTTAAGATTACCAATAGTATTTGTTTCATGAATTATCTGTCTCTGGAGATTGGACTTTTCAACTTGATCGTTATCAACTATTCCAATTCTTCCAATTCCTGCTGCAGCTAAATAAAGCAAAACGGAAGACCCAAGCCCACCTGCACCAATGCATAACACTGAGCTGTTTTTAAGATATAGTTGACCTTCATAACCTATCTCTTTAAGGGTGAAATGTTTTTGATATCTTTCTTCTTCATCAGAGTTTAAGAAATTAAACTTCATATCTTTGGACATTTCGATCTCTTAACGTTTGTGAGATAAACTATGAAAATATAATAATAAAAATAAAAATTTTAGCCTTTTAAATTTTTTCTATTACTGTGATTTATTAATGTTTTTGTTAGAACTAGACGATAATGTGAAGTTTTTATAAATCAATTTTAAGTTTAAATATCTTCAAAAACCGTGCATACCAACGCTTCTAAAAAAAACAAAATGTTTCGGTTCGGAATTTTGCACAACAAAAAGGTAGTCAACAGACGTTTTTTCCGATACTGTCTGGTTCATATATTAAGTTTACTGAATTCATGAGTGATAACACTCCAGAGTCAAACCAAGACTCCGGCTCCGATACAAGCTCAGAAACCAAAAGTTTTTCAGAGAAGTACTCTGATGTTATGGGAAAAGTCAACGAAACCCTTGGTAATGTTGATTGGACCCAAATGGGTAAGTACGGTAAGGCGGCAGGCATAATTGCTGTTGTCGTAATAGCTCAGATAATAATTAAAGTTGTCATTGACACGATAAACTTTTTCCCAATTCTCCCTGGTTTACTTGAACTTTTAGGCGTAATTGTTGTCGGTCAATGGAGTTGGCAAAATCTTCGTACCAGTGAAAATCGTGAAGCTGTTTTAGATAAGGTACAAAATCTTAAGAAGACATATTTAGGCTAGTTAAATTACATATTTAGTATTGCTTTTACGTAATCTTTAACTTGTTTAAAGTAACCTCCTCCAAACATATTGGCATGGTTCAATATGTGATAAAAATTATAAATAATAATTCTTTTTTCAAATCCGTTTTTTATAGGAAAAACTCTATGATATTCTTCATAAAATTCTTTGCTAAAACCTCCAAATAATTTTGTCATTGCTATATCTACTTCATTATCTGCCCACCAAGATGCTGGGTCAAAAATCACCCCCTTTCCACTTTTGTCCATTCCTGCATTGCCTGACCATAAATCACCATGAACTAGAGCATTTATTGGTTTGTGATTCAGTAATTCTGATTTAATTTTTTCCTTAATTTTATTTATAATTTCTTTATCTAAAGTCGTTGATTCAAGAATTAAAAGTTGAGGTATTATCCTTAAGTTTAAAAAACAATCTATCCAATTATCTTCAAAGCCTTTCTTCTGATCTGTTGTTCCGATAAAACCTTCAATTGGAAACCCAAACATTTTAGGATTAGACTCAGCTGATTTTAAATGCAATTCACCTAAACCTTTTCCAAGCTTTCTTTGATCAAAGTTATGCATATCTATCCATTCAATTAAAAGAATTTCATTATTTTTCGTATTCTTATATGCAATAACTTCAGGAATAACCAAGTTTTCTTCATTAATATATTTCCTCAAATTTTGGAGACAATATTTTTCAAATTCAAGAAATTTTTTGTTTCTAATGTTTCTTTTAAGGAAAAATTTTTTGTTTGAGAATTCTATTCGCCAAGCACTATGAATATCACCACCATGTACTTCTTCAATACTTTTTGGATAGGTTTCACCTAATTCTTCACAAATTTCGTTAATTTCAATAAGGGATAATTTTTGCATTTTAATGAAAAAGTCTGAAGTTATTGTTGTAGGCGCCGGTATAGCAGGATTAACTTCTGCAGCGATTTTATCAAAACGAGGCTTATCGGTGACTTTAATCGAATCTCATACTCAGGCGGGAGGATGTGCCGGTACTTTTAAAAGAAAGAATTATATTTTTGACGTTGGCGCAACTCAGGTTGCTGGTTTAGAGAAGGGAGGTATACATTCTAGGATTTTTGATTTTTTAGATATTCCATCTCCAGAAGCCACAATTTTAGACCCTGCATGCATTGTTGATTTAAATGATGGTGGTAATCCTATACCTATTTGGTATGAAAAAAGTAAATGGATTTCTGAGAGAGAAAAGCAGTTTCCTGGTAGTCAAAGATTTTGGAAACTTTGTACCCTTATACATGAAAGTAATTGGATATTTGCTAATAATAATCCTGTATTACCAATAAGAAATTTTTGGGATTTTTCTCAATTTCTTAAAGCACTAGTACCTTCAAACCTTGTTACGGGCATCTTACTTAAATCTACTATTTTTGATCTACTGCGGATATGTGGATTATCCAAGAATGATCGCTTGATTAAATTCTTAAATCTTCAATTAAAACTTTATTCTCAAGAGGACATTTATAATACTGCGGCATTATATGGATCTACTGTTCTTCAGATGTGTCAACAGCCACATGGTCTTTGGCATCTTAAAAAATCTATGCAGTCTTTAAGTGAATCATTAGAAAATTCATTGATTAAAACTGGAGTTAATTTAATTTTTGGGCAAGAAGTTAATTCTATAACTTTTGACGACTTAAATATGTGTTGGAAAGTATCTGCTAATTCGAGAAAAAAATCTTTTAATTACCAAGCAAAAGATGTGATATATACCGCGCCTCCACAATCTTTGTTGAAGCATTTGAAAGATCCTTTAGAAAGAAAAAAAAATTATAAAAATCGACTTAATAACTTGCCTGATCCAAGTGGAGCTGTAGTTTTTTATTCAGCATTAAAAAAAGAACATATTAAAAAAACATTCTCCAATCATTATCAATTAGTTTCGAAAGAATTTTGTTCGATATTTGTATCAATTAGTGATGATGGTGATGGAAGAGCGCCAAAAGGTGAGCTTACTATAATTGCGAGTATCTTTACCAAGACTAAAGATTGGTTTGATTTAGATAAACAAACTTATTTAAAGAAGAAAAATGGTTTCATGAAAAAAATATCTCTTGAATTGGAAAGTCAATTTGATATTGATCCTGGAAAATGGCTACATAGGGAATTAGCAACTCCATTAGGATTTGAAAAATGGACGAAAAGACCTAATGGAATAGTTGGTGGGCTTGGTCAAAATCCAGATATTTTTGGTTTATTTGGATTATCAAGTAGGACACCTTTTGAAGGTTTATGGCTATGTGGAGATTCGATTTATCCAGGAGAGGGGACTGCAGGTGTTAGTCAGTCTGCATTAATGGTTTCAAAGCAAATTTTAGCTTCCAAAGGTATAGAAAATTTTAGTTTATAAAATTTTTTCTGTTATCTTTTGCTTCAGCAAGTTTGTAAGAAAGTAACTCCCAATTTTTTTCTTTAATAAGAGATTCCAGAATATTCAGCTTATTTTTAAAATTATTTATGGAATTTAAAACATTGATCTGATTATTAATAGCTAAGTCTAAGCCTAGTTGTTCATTGCCGCCCCCAACTCTCGAAGTGTCAGCAAATCCTGTGGCAGCTAATTTTTGCGTGAGATCTAATAAAGATTGATTATTTTTTGTATGTGCAGTTTCAATTAGGGCAGAAGCTAAAAATATCGGCAAATGAGAAATTAGAGATACTGCTTCATCATGATCTTTTGGCGAAGCTCGAAAAATTTCACAATCCATTGATTTTATGAGCTTGGAAATAGTTCTGACTGCATCTAAATCACTATTTTGTGTTGGGGTGATAATCCATTTTGCATTATCAAAAAGACCTTCAAAACCTGAATCAACTCCCTTTCTTTCTGTTCCTGCCATTGGATGAGATCCAATAAATAGAGGATGTAAATTTTCCCATTTATTTACAATTGGTTCTTTAACAGAGCCTACATCAGTTATTATTGTTTTTTGAGGTATTGATGATACTAATTGTTGAGACGGACTGATCAAATCTTTGATAGGCAATGCCAAAATTATTAGCTCACATTTTTTTAATAAGCTCAGATCACAGCTAACAAAATTTGCAAGTTTTTTATCCTTAGCTTTTTTCTCATTAATTTCATTATTTGCTATTCCATAAATTGTATGATTTAGACGTTGGAGTTTTAATCCTAAAGAACCGCCAATTAAACCTAATCCTACTATTCCTATTTTCATAGATTGATTAATTCAAGACCCTCTTATATTGATACCAATTTTTTGTATATTAGGTTCATAAATTTGTATGTATTTGAAATTAAATCTATTATAAATGCTTGAAATTTTAAGTCATCAATATTTGAAAAATTTTTTGAGAAATCAAAGTATTAGTTGGCAACACATATATTCTTTTGGGAGGATAATTTCCAAATGTATTGAAAATGATTCTACATATTTAATTAATTCAGAAATTTTCTCTAGCTATGATTGGTTACCTCCAATTTTGATTTCTTTATTTTTAAAAGAAGAGAATTCAACTTTTATTTTATCTGAAGAAAAAATTAAATTTATAAGCCAATTTCAGATTGATTCATTGAAAAATTTAGGTTTTAATTTTATTTTTAAAAATGATCAATTTATTTTTGCAAAACATCATGTTCGCTTGATAACAATCCAAAATTTACTTAATGATCCTAATTCTATTGATCTTAGAAATCATAGAATAGTTTATTCTGGAATTGAGGACATAAAAGAGGATTTAAAAAATCATTTTAGAATTTCTTTACTTAAAAAGGATTGGACAAGAAATTTTAAAGAATTTGAATTTATTAATCAAAAATTTATAAAAGTATATGATTCGTTGAAGAAAAAGTTTTTCATGAGAAAGGTCCTAGGAAATAGTTATATCAATTTAGATGAAAAAGAAATTAGTTTCTTTTCAAACTTTTTTTATGAAAATTCTTTTTTTTCTGATAAATTTTTAAGCGTTAACAAAGCATTATCTCAAGGTTGGGCATGCTGGGTAAAGTTAAATGATACAAATTTAGATTGGAATTTGTATTTGCAGCCAATAGATGAACTTTCTCAAATTAAGGTATTTTTTTCAAATAATAAATTTGTTTTTCTATCAGCATTGAGAAAAGATAATTTTTTCCAAATGTATTTTAAAAAGCACAATTTATATATTGACTTGGTTATTAACTTTAAAAGTAATTTTGAAGAGAAACAAATTTCATTGTATATACCCTCTAAACAATTGCTTCCAAACAATCCTCTTTTTACTAATTCAATCTTGGATAAATGCAAAAAGTTAATACTTTTTAGAAAAGGTTTAACTTTAGTTTTGTCTGATGATATTGATTTAAAAACTAACCTTGCTACAGAATTAGCTTCTAAGTACGGTAAGAGGGTATTGCTAGAGACAATTCCCTCTGGTAAAAATGAAATCCTTTTCTCTAGTTTTGACTGGTGGATTATGAATTCTTATTTAATTCAAATTCCAGAACAAATTATAATTCCATTACTTCCTATTCCGAATTTGTCAGAACCTATTAATGCAATTACAGTCTCTAATAAAAAAAAGCTTTCTCAAGATTGGTTTAGAGACTTTCTTCTTCCTCAAGCCAGAATAAAATTAGAAAGATCTATTTCTCCTTTAAGAAGAAATTCAGGTAAGTTAATCATTTTAGATGGAAGAGTAAACAAAAGAAACTGGGGAAGATTACTTTTGCAAAACATTCAACCCTCAAAACAAATTAACTATATGCTACCTTTTGATTAGGTTATGATCTTGTAAATAAATAAAGAAATATGGGAGAAGCAAAAAGGCGTAAATCACTTGGTTTACCTCCAAAAAATAATAATACTAAAACTAAAGTTGATGAGTCTCCAAGATTATTTGAATGGCTACCCTTTACAATCAATCAAAGAGATAACCTGATTAAATTAAGTATTAAGGCCAGTTGGTTTGGAATTGGAGGGTTAGTAATCTTATGGATTTTAGTGAGATTTATAGGCCCTGCTGCTGGGTGGTGGACTTTAGCTGATTCTTTATAAATCTAAGCTACTGTTTTTATATCATTAACAGCGATTGTATTAGCAGGATTGCTATTTAGTGCTTTCATTGAATTAGAACTGACTTCAGTTCCTTCTGTTAATTTACCTTTAACCATAGATTTTACTTTATCCCTGATTTCTAAGTTTTGATCAAGCCAAATTATTGTATTATCTCTTCCTTGTCCAATATTTTCTCCTTCATAACTATACCAAGCACCTCTCCTTATGATTATATTAGTCTCTTCTGCTAAATCTAATAAACATCCTGTTGTACTAATACCTTTTCCGAAGAGAATATCAAACTCTGCAATTCTAAATGGTGGTGCAACTTTGTTTTTTGCTACTTTTACTTTTGCTCTTATGCCATATTCTTCAGTACCTCTCTTAAGAGTTTGAATTCTTCTAATATCAAGTCTCACTGAAGCATAAAATTTTAATGCATTACCTCCTGTGGTTGTTTCTGGATTGCCGTATGTAACGCCAATTTTTAGGCGTAATTGATTCAGGAATATTACCGTACATCCAGATTTGCCAATATTTCCTGTTATTTTCCTCATTGCTTGGCTCATTAGCCTTGCTTGGCTTCCAATTACGTGATCTCCCATTTCTCCTTCTATCTCGGCTCTTGGGGTTAGTGCTGCGACTGAGTCAACAACTACAAGATCTACTGCACTCGATCTTATAAGTTGGTCAACTATTTCTAGAGCCATTTCACCAGTATCTGGTTGTGAAACTAATAAATTTTCAACATCAACTCCTAAAGAGGCTGCATAAACTGGATCGAGTGCATGCTCAGCATCTACAAATGCAGCTACTCCTCCATTCTTTTGAACTTCCGCAATCGCGTGAAGCGTTAATGTTGTTTTACCTGAACTTTCTGGTCCGTAAACTTCTACTACTCTTCCTTTTGGATAGCCTCCTCCTAATGCTAAATCTAAGGTGAGTGCTCCGGTAGATATTGTTTCTACTTTCATTCTTGAGGCGTCACCAAGTCTCATTATTGATCCTCGTCCAAAATTTCTTTCTATTTGACCTAAGACAAGACTTAATGCTTTGTCTTTTTCTTTTGATTCAGTTTTTTTCTTTTCTTCAATGCTCATTGTTTGATTTATCGGTTAAAGTTCTTGTAATTATTCTAAATTTGGAAATTTTTATTTAAACCAAACTTCATAAATACAAATTATAGTACACCTGTACTCTAGCTGATTATCTTTAAATTGCAACTAATTCTTCGAGGTTGCCTAATTTTATCAATTTGATTTCATTACTTAAAGTATTCTTATCTGATCCTTTCAAATATCCCCAATCAGCTAGGAAGCATGGAATGTGAGAAGTTCCTGAATTCTGTTTAATATCTATTAGAGTTTTTTTCCTATCTTCTATAAAGCCTAAAATTTCATAAGTTTGTGTAAGCTTCTCAGCTATTTTGATTTTTGTTCCCGATTCATAACCAAAAATAAATTCTGGAAAGATATTTAATTGTTTCAGGATTTTTTCTGCAAATATTTTGCCTTTAGTTGTTATTACTCCAGTTTTTATTTCTCTTTTCTTTAATTCTTTCATAAAATTTATAATTTCAAAAAAAGGATTATGTAAATTTACCCACGATTTAAAATCTTTATCAATTTGGTACTTGCGCGACTGATCTAACATGTTTTGTAGATCTTCGGCAATCCAGGAATTTTCATTTAATATCCTTTGGCAATTTTGATGATAATTATTAATGAAATCATCTTTATTATCATTATTTAATGGATTTTCTGTTTTTATAATTTCGTGAACAATTAGAATCATTTCCCAACCATATTTAACCCAAGGCCTAATTTCTTTGAAAGAATTTGGTATTCTTTTATAAAGTTTTTGATCAACAGAGATGCAGGGTGAATTTAAATATCTCTCGCAGGCCAACAAGGAACTATGCCAATATTCTTGCATTCCATCAACTATTACTCCATCGAAATCAAATAGAAATATTTTTTGAGAAGACACATATTGAATATTAGAACTGGGCCGCTAGGATTCGAACCTAGGAATGTCGAGACCAAAACCCGATGCCTTACCACTTGGCGACGGCCCATTGGATTTCTATTTTAATACATGAAAAGATTTTTTTCTATCAAAAAAATACAAAGTTTTTATAAATATGGCGCTAGTTTTGAAAAATAAAAATATTATTTGAATGAGCTCGATTTCCATGGTTCTAGAAATTTCTTAGCTTTTTTGATTGCTAAAGCCATTCTTTCAGGATAGTCATAGAGTTTTTTGTTATTTTTGTGAGCAAATTCAATAAGGGGCTGCATAATTTTTCTTGCGGCACTTCCAAATGCTATTCCGTCTGGGAGATTGTTTGAATTCAAAAATTCATGAGTTTTTTCATTGGTTCCTCCTGCCAATTGAATTAATCCAGGTGGAAGATCTGACCCGATTTTTTCAAACAACTGAACAGCATCTCTACTGGTTGTAGGAGCAAGATCTCCAGACATTGGCCTTCCATCTAGCTGCCAAATAAGTGGTATATCAAGTTTTTTAAGGATTTCATATCTTTCCCAAAGAGCATTCAAAAGATCTTCGGGCTCTTGTGATTTTTTGAAACATTGATTCAATCCACAACTGATGGATATCTTGTCTAATTTCATTCCAGAACTTTTAAGGGTACTGACAACTTTTTCAAAAGAATCTAGGCGATTGATTTCTGTATGAATTTCTACTGCATTAGGCTTGATTTTCTGAAGTGTTGGTCCTAAATCATCTTTTGACAAATTATATTCATATTCACTAATTAGATTTAGGGGACAGCTATTCAAACATCTTCCACATCCATAACATTTACTCTGTTTGATCCCAGACTTATCAATTGCAAAGGTGGGGCATACTTTTTCGCATGGTCTTGGACAATTAGGAGGACATTTCAATGGATCAAATTTTGCTTTACGAAAGTGGATATCATTTCCATCACTTATGCTTATCATTAATCCAGGGGAGTTTTTAAAGACTTTTTTTGCCCACTCGATTCCTTTTTTTGCTGCATTAACTATGGATTCTTCTGCGGCAACATCTATGTAGTCGACACCAGCAGCAGTATAAATTGCACATAAATCTTCTATGACAGCAATATCTTCATTACTGGCACCACAAATTAATTTAATCCATTTATCTTTTTTATTATTAGTTGTAATCAAACAAGTTAACTTTCAAATTCATCTAAAATATAATTACTTAACGGCTTCCATTCAAGTTTTCTTGAACCCCCCATTTCAACAACTATCGTTAGTTTATTATCGTTAGTGCAAATCTCTATTAGGCTCTCTAATTCAGATTGAGATAGTACTTGACCTTCTAATAACCAAAGTAATTTATTTTTATCATTTTCACTAAATAACTCAGAAGCTTGTGGGATAACTTGTTGAACTTCCCCAAGTGCTCCATTTCTTCCTACGCTTTGATGACCAAGGTGGGGTGGTCTAACTCCATGCAATTTGAGCAAGAAGACTTCTGGGTCTCCAAGCCCTCTGGCTGAGGTTATAAAAGTTTTAAAGCCCTTGGCCCTCATTCTCCTCAAAAGACGAGTTTCATAACCACCTTCAAGAGGGGCGAAGATTGCAAGACATTTGTTAGTTTTTAAATCGTTATGAAACTTTTTCCCTGTGAGAAGTAATGGCATAAAAATTTCCTTTATTTAAATTTTATTTTATTTTATGGTACTTGATGATGTACAATTGTAACTCAGTGAATTTTTAAGCTTGCAAGCTAGCCGAGCCTCTGAAAATTTCGCATTTTTTAGCGTTTCGTTAAAAAACACAGGTGGGTTTATCCCAGGAGAAACTATCTAGATTTTAGATAAGTCTCAACCTCTATATAATTGTTTTTTTATTAACTTCAACTTAAAAACTAAAGGTTTTAGATAATTTAAAAATTATTACGAGCTAGCCTAATTTAGTCTTATGTCTATAGGAATTTTAGGAAAAAAATTGGGCATGTCCCAACTTTTCGACGAAAAAGGTAATTCGGTGCCAGTTACTCTTATTGAAGCTGGTCCTTGCCGTATCACTCAATTGAAAACAAACGCTTTGGATGGTTATACTGCCGTTCAAATAGGTTATGGTTTGTCTAAAGATAAGCATATAAGTAAGCCTGAAAAGGGACATTTGTTGAAATCAGGTCAAGAACTTTTAAAGCATTTGAAAGAATACAGGGTTGAAGAAACTTCATCTTATGAAATCGGAAATCAAATAACTGTAAAAAACTTTGAGGTTGGTCAAAAAGTTGATATCAGTGGCAAATCTATGGGTAGAGGTTTTGCTGGTTACCAGAAAAGACATGGTTTTAGCAGAGGTCCTATGAGTCATGGTTCAAAAAATCATAGAGCACCTGGATCTACAGGAGCAGGAACAACCCCAGGCAGAATTTATCCTGGTAAAAGAATGGCAGGAAGATATGGAGGAAAACAGATTACGACTAAAGGTTTGTTAGTTCTAAAAATTGATGATCAGAAAAATTTGCTTGTAGTAAAGGGTTCTGTCCCTGGTAAGCCGGGCTCAGTAATAAACATTAAGCCAAATAATGTTGTAGGCAAAAAAGGAGGTGAAAAATTATGACAAATCTTGAAACTCTGAAGTGGGATGGTAACAAGTCAGGCAAAGTTTCTCTCGATTTAGCAGTTGCTAAGGAAACTTCTTCAGCAGACTTAATACATAGAGCAGTCCTTAGGCAGTTAGCAAATAAAAGACAGGGGACAGCATCAACTTTGACGAGATCTGAAGTGCGTGGTGGTGGTAGAAAGCCATATAAACAGAAAGGTACAGGAAGAGCCCGTCAAGGATCAATAAGGACACCCTTAAGACCTGGTGGCGGAATTATTTTTGGACCGAAGCCACGTTCTTACAATCTTGATATGAATCGTAAGGAACGTAGATTAGCTCTTAGAACAGCACTTATGTCTAGAGTATCTGATATTAAGGCCGTTGAAGATTTTGGATCTACTTTAAAGCAGCCTAAAACAAGTGATATCATAAATGGCCTTGAGCGATTAGGTATACATAAAACTGAAAAAGTTTTGGTTATTCTTGACAGTCCGTCCGATGTTATAAAAAAATCCATCAATAATATTGAAAAAGTAAAATTAATTGCCGCCGATCAATTAAATGTATTTGATATTCTCAATGCTAATAAATTGGTCATAGGTCAATCAGCGATAGATAAAATTCAGGAGGTTTATGCATCATGAGTAAACTATTCGATTCTCGTTTAGCCGATGTAATAAGAAAGCCCGTTATTACTGAGAAAGCTACAAATGCGCTAGATCTTAACCAATACACTTTTGAAGTAGATCATAGAGCTGCAAAACCACAAATAAAGGCAGCTGTTGAAGCCTTATTCAGTGTTAAAGTCATAGGAGTAAACACTATGAATCCTCCTAGGAGAACAAGAAGAGTCGGGAAATTTTCCGGTAAACGTTCTCAGGTCAAGAAGGCAATTGTGCGTCTTGCTGAGGGAGACAAAATCCAACTATTTCCAGAATCTTAAGGAGTTTTAATCATGGCAATCCGTAAATTTAAACCTTATACACCTGGTACTAGGCAGAGAGTAGTTACTGACTTTAGTGAAATAACAAGTGCAAAACCTGAAAGATCACTAATAGTTTCAAAACATAGAGTTAAAGGCAGGAATAATCGTGGAGTTATCACTTGTCGACATCGTGGAGGTGGTCACAAAAGGCAATATAGATTAGTTGACTTTAGAAGAGATAAAAGAAACATAAATGCTAAAGTTGCAGCTATACACTACGATCCTCATAGAAATGCAAGGCTGGCACTTTTATTCTATGAAGATGGGGAAAAAAGATATATCATCGCTCCAGCAGGAGTAAAAGTCGGACAAAATGTCATATCTGGAGAAAGTGTTCCAATTGAAGATGGTAATGCAATGCCACTTTCAGTTATGCCATTAGGTTCTAGTGTTCATTGTGTTGAGTTATATGCAGGCAGGGGTGCTCAGATGGTTAGATCTGCAGGGGCTAGTGCTCAAGTTATGGCAAAAGAGGGAGATTATGTTGCTTTAAAACTCCCATCTACCGAGGTAAGACTTGTAAGAAAAGAATGCTACGCAACTCTTGGTGAAGTTGGTAATTCAGAAATAAGAAATACTAGCTTAGGTAAAGCAGGAAGAAGAAGATGGCTTGGAAGAAGGCCTCAAGTAAGAGGTAGTGTAATGAACCCATGTGATCATCCACATGGAGGAGGAGAGGGAAAAGCACCAATTGGTAGAGCAGGACCAGTTACTCCATGGGGTAAACCAGCTCTTGGATTAAAGACACGTAAAAAGAACAAACCAAGTAATAAATTAGTTGTTCGAAGACGCCGTCGCGTTTCTAAGAGGAGTAGAGGAGGTAGAGACTCTTGATTACTTCATTTATTATTTCAATTTCTATTTCATAATCATGGGACGTTCACTAAAAAAAGGACCTTTTATAGCAGATAGCCTGCTCAAGAAGGTAGAAAAACAAAATACTGATAATGACAAGTCTGTTATCAAAACTTGGTCGAGATCCTCTACGATTTTACCTTTAATGATTGGTCACACAATCGCCGTACATAATGGCAAGACTCATATTCCAGTATTTATTACTGAACAAATGATTGGTCATAAACTTGGTGAATTTGCTCCTACACGCACTTACCGAGGTCACATAAGAGATAAGAAAGGAGCAAAATCATGACAAAAACAACTGAAACAACTAAAACAGCAATTGCTCATGGGAATTACGTTCGCGGATCAGCCTCTAAAGTGAGAAGAGTTTTGGATCAGATAAGGGGTAAGTCTTATAGAGATGCATTGATTATGCTGGAATTTATGCCTTACAGATCTACATACCCCATTACTAAAGTTCTAAGATCTGCGGTTGCCAATGCAGAACATAACCTTGGAATGGATCCATCTAACTTAGTTATTTCCTCTGCATGGGCTAATAGTGGTCCAGTAATGAAAAGGTATAGACCTAGAGCTCAAGGTCGAGCTTTTTCAATTAAAAAACAGACTTGCCATATTAGTATTTCTGTTGAATCTGCTCCTACTCAAACTAATGCGGAGGTACAAAACTAATGGGACATAAAATACATCCTTCTGGACTAAGGTTAGGAATTACTCAAGAGCATCGCTCTAAATGGTTTGCTACCTCTAAAACATATCCAATTCTTCTCCAAGAAGATTTTAAAATTCGTACCTTCATACAAAAAAAATATGGAGCAGCAGGAATTAGCGATGTTTTAATAGCAAGAAAAGCTGACCAATTGGAACTTGAATTAAAAACTGCAAGACCGGGAGTTATAGTTGGAAGACAAGGAAGTGGAATTGAAGAATTAAGATCTGGCATTCAAAAAACTATAGGGGATAGAACAAGGCAAGTTAGAATAAACGTTGTAGAAGTTGAACGAGTAGATGCTGATGCTTTTTTACTAGCCGAATATATATCGCAACAACTTGAAAAAAGGGTCGCATTTAGAAGAACTATAAGGATGGCCTTACAAAGGGCTCAAAGGGCTGGAGTCTTAGGTCTTAAAATTCAAGTAGGGGGAAGGCTGAATGGTGCTGAAATAGCGAGAACTGAATGGACTAGAGAAGGTAGAGTTCCATTACATACATTGAGAGCTGAAATTGACTATGCAACACGTGAAGCTAATACAACTTACGGTGTTTTAGGCATTAAAGTTTGGGTTTTCAAAGGTGAAGTTCTCCCTAAAGAAGAACAAACTATCCCTGTGGGTGCGAGCCCCAAGAGGAAAGCTAGTAGAAGACCTCAGCAATTTGAGGATCGTTCAAATGAGAATTCATAGGAGGTATAAAAATGCTTAGTCCAAAACGTACTAAATTCCGTAAACAACATAGAGGCAGAATGAGGGGTGTAGCCTCAAAGGGTAATACTATTGCATTTGGTCAATTTGCTCTCCAAGCTCAAGACTGTGGCTGGGTAACTGCACGTCAGATTGAAGCAAGCAGAAGAGCTATGACCAGATACATCAAACGAGGTGGTCAAATCTGGATAAGAATATTTCCTGATAAACCCGTAACCATGAGACCTGCTGAAACCAGAATGGGTTCTGGTAAAGGTAATCCAGAGTTTTGGGTCGCAGTTGTAAAACCTGGAAGAATACTTTTTGAAATGGGTGGTGAGGATATCACTGAGGAAACTGCAAAGGAAGCTATGCGTCTGGCTCAATACAAACTGCCTGTAAAAACTAAATTTATATCCATTGATAAAAATCTAGAAAATTCCTCCCAAGAAAATACAAAAAATAGTAAAAAATCTCAAGAGGAGGTTAAACAATGAAAAACTCAGAGTCACTTAAGGAATTTAAAAAATTAAATTCTGAACAAATTACTGAAAAGATTGACCAATTACGAAAAGATCTTTTTGATTTGAGATTCAAACAAGCTACAAGACAGCTCAATGAAACTCATAAATTTAAAATTATCAAGAAACAAGTTGCGCAATTACTCACTCTCAGTAAGAGTCAATCTGCTTCTAAAACAACTTCTGATTAATTATTAGTTATGGCACTTAAAGAAAGAATTGGTACTGTAGTCAGCGACAAAATGGATAAAACAGTTGTCGTTGCTGTTATTAACAGATATCCACATCCCACTTATAAAAAAATTGTAAGTAGAACTACACGATATAAAGCGCATGATCCAGAAAATATATGTGTTTTAGGTGATCGGGTTAAAATTAGAGAAACTAGACCGCTCAGTGCTCATAAAAGATGGGCAATAGAAGAGATTCTCAATAAAACAAGTCACGCTAAGGAGGTTAAAAAATGATTCAACAGGAAACTTATTTAACAGTTGCCGATAATAGCGGAGCGAAAAGACTCCAATGTATCAGGGTTTTAGGTTCTAATAGAAGATATGCGCATGTAGGAGATGTAATCGTAGCAACTGTAAAAGATGCTCTTCCTAACATGGGAGTTAAGAAATCTGAAGTTGTTAAAGCTGTTATCGTCAGAACTAAAGCAACATTAAGAAGAAATACTGGTAATTCAATCAGATTTGATGATAATGCGGCAGTATTGATTAATGAAGATAAGAATCCAAAAGGTACGAGAGTTTTTGGTCCTGTAGCTAGAGAACTGCGGGATAAAAATTATACAAAAATTGTTTCTCTTGCTCCGGAGGTGATTTAAATGTTGGATTCATTAAAACAAAAGAAAAATTTCCAGAGAATAAAAATGAGAATCAAAACTGGAGATTTGGTAAAGGTAATTAATGGAAAGGAAAAAGGGAAAACTGGTGAGGTTTTAAAAACTATCCCTCTTGAAAATAGGGTAGTTGTAAAAGGAATTAATCTTAGGACTAAACATGTAAAACCAACCCAGGAAGGAGAAACTGGAAGAATACTTACAGAAGAAGCATCTTTACATGCATCAAATGTAATGTTTTTTTCAAAGGATAAAAATCTTACAAGCAAGATTGAATACTTTATTGATAAAGAGGGGGTTAAGAAAAGAAGATTGAAGAAAACTGGTGAAGTAATTGATTAATTTTTCATCAGAAACCAGATTTCAACTTTTTCTAATTTATCAATTCTGACAAAGACCAGAATTAACAAAAAATTATGACTCTAAAAAATCGCTACAAAGAATCAATAAGACCAAAACTATTAAAGGATCTTGGTCTTAAAAATATTCATCAAGTACCTAAAGTTGTCAAAGTCAACGTTAACAGAGGTCTTGGTGAGGCAGCTTCAAATTCGAAAGCTCTAGAAGCCTCTTTAAACGAAATGGCAACAATTACAGGACAAAAGGCCCTCGTAACTAGGGCTAAAAAAGCTATCGCGGGTTTTAAAATTCGTGAAGGCATGCCAATTGGTTGTACTGTTACTTTGAGAGGAGATAGGATGTATTCCTTTTTGGAGAGATTTATAAATCTAGCTTTACCAAGAATTAGAGACTTTAGAGGGGTTAATCCAAAAAGTTTCGATGGGAGAGGGAATTATACTGTTGGAGTGAAAGAGCAATTGATTTTTCCTGAAATCTCTTTTGATAAAATAGATTCAATAAGAGGTATGGATATAACTATTGTCACTAGTGCAAAATCAGATCAAGAAGGTAAAGCTCTTTTGCAGGAGTTAGGAATGCCTTTTAGTAAGAATTAAATTAAAACTATGTCAAATCACGATCCTATTTCAGATATGCTTACTCGAATTAGAAATGCGAGTCAAAAAAAGCATACAACCACAACAATACCAGGTTCAAAAATGTCCTTAAGTATCGCCAAAGTGCTGCAAAAAGAAGGATTCATTTCTGATATTAATGAGGAAGGTGAGGGTTATAAATCACAAATAATACTCGGTCTCAAATATAGTGGTAAAAACAAATTTCCTACTATCCGATCCATGCAAAGAGTTAGTAAACCTGGTTTGAGAATATATAAAAATACTAGAGGTTTACCAAAAGTACTTGGAGGTCTTGGAGTTGCTATAATTTCAACTTCTAAAGGCGTTATGAGTGATCGCGATGCTAGAAAGCAAGGCATTGGCGGCGAAGTGCTCTGCTATGTTTATTAAGGAGAATTAATCATGTCAAGAATCGGAAAAACACCAGTACTTATTCCAGAGAAAGTTACAGTTGATTTTGATGGATTAACAGTTACAGTTAAAGGCCCAAAGGGTGAGTTAAAACGTCTCATGCCTGAGGGAGTTAGTTTTGATAAGAAAGATAATACTGTTGTCGTAAGTCCTACTACAACCAAAATATATTCAAGGCAGAGACATGGTTTATGTAGAGCCTTAATTGCAAATATGGTTGAAGGGGTTAGCCAAGGTTTTTCAAAGAAACTAGAAATTATTGGCGTTGGATCAAGAGCACAAGTAAAAGGTAAAAATCTAGTTGTAAGTGCAGGATATAGTCATCCTGTAGAAATGATCCCCCCTGATGGTATAACATACAAAGTTGAGAGTAATACAAACGTTACCGTATCTGGAATTGATAAGGAAATTGTTGGCAATGAAGCAGCAAAAATCAGATCAATTAGACCTCCAGAGCCATATAAAGGAAAAGGAATTAAATACCATGATGAGAGAATTCTCAGAAAAGCTGGTAAATCTGGCAAAAAATAATTCGAATTAAAAAAATGACCAAACTTTCCAGGAAATTACAAACCCAAAAAAGACATAGAAGATTAAGGAGATTCTTAATTGGAGATGCAACGCGTCCAAGATTATCTGTTTTTCGCTCTAATAACCATATTTATGCCCAGGTCATAGATGATAGCGCTCAATCAACTATTTGTTCAGCTTCAACTGTTGATAAGGAACTGAGAGAAAAATCTGAGAAATTATCTGCTGATTGTAATTCTTCTTCCATTGTTGGAAAATTATTAGCTAAGAGAGCTATAAAAAAAGGTATTAAGCAAGTAATTTTTGACCGTGGAGGTAATTTATATCACGGCAGAGTAAAGGCACTTGCAGACGCTGCTCGTGAAGCTGGCCTAGAATTTTAACTTTTAATTTTTTATTATGACTGACACTCCAACAAAACAAGAAATTCAATCTAAGAACGATAACGTTCCTGGAGCTATGCCCGTAGAACAAAAAAAGAATAATCGTAATGATCGAAAAAGAAATAGAAGAGGCGATTCAAAAAATCTAGAGAGAGATTCTGATTGGCAAGAAAGAGTTGTCCAAATTCGACGTGTTTCTAAAACTGTTAAGGGTGGAAAAAAAATGAGTTTTAGAGCAATTGTTGTTGTAGGTAATGAGAAAGGTCAAGTTGGAGTTGGAGTTGGTAAAGCAGGGGATGTCATTGGTGCTGTGAGAAAGGGAGTTTCAGATGGTAAAAAGAATCTTGTTAGGGTTCCTTTAACTCCAAATAATTCGATACCGACCTTATCTAAAGGTCGAGATGGTGCTGCTAATGTACTAATTAGACCAGCTGCCCCAGGTACTGGTGTAATTGCTGGTGGTTCAATAAGAACAGTTTTAGAATTAGCCGGCATAAAAAATGTCTTAGCAAAAAGATTGGGTAGTAAAACACCTTTGAATAATGCAAGAGCTGCTATGGTAGCTCTTGCTCAATTAAGAACACACAAATCTGCCTCAAGGGAGAGAGGCATTTCACTTGAACAGCTCTATTCTTAAAGTTATGACTTCAACATTAAATACACTTAAATCAAACTCTGGCTCGAGAAAGAAAAAATTAAGAAAGGGTAGAGGAATTGCAGCCGGTCAGGGTGCATCATGTGGTTTTGGAATGAGAGGACAAAAGTCACGTTCTGGAAGACCTACACGTCCAGGTTTTGAAGGTGGCCAAATGCCACTTTATAGAAGGGTTCCTAAATTAAAGCACTTTGAAATAATTAATCAAAAAAACTTTTCCATAATCAATTTAGAAAAATTAAATGATTTCAAAGATAACGATACAGTTAACCTTGACTCACTAGTTAAGAAGGGATTAATCTTTAAACCAAAATTTCCTTTAAAAATTCTTGGTAATGGAAAAATTAATGTAAAGCTAAAAGTCCAAGCTCATGCATTTACAAAAGTTGCAAAACAAAAAATTGAGGACGCAGGTGGATCCTGCGAGCTTATAAACAATAAATAAATTTTTAAAAATTTAGGAAAGTTTCAAAATGTTTGTTAACAAAAGTAGAAATCCTAGCGCTTCCGAAATACTTTCCCAATTATTTTTAAATAAAGAGCTTAGGAGTAGAGTCTTAACAACTTTAGGTCTTCTTCTTTTAGTAAGACTTGGTATCTATATTCCCATGCCAGGTATTGATAGGGTTGCTTTTAAAAGTTTTATAGATCAAGGGGGTCAATTAATAGGTTTTTTAGATATTTTTACTGGAGGAGGAATTTCAACTCTTGGAATATTCGCGTTAGGCATACTTCCTTTTATCAACGCATCAATTATTATTCAACTTCTCACGGCTTCATTGCCTGTTCTTGAAGATTTACAAAAAAATGAAGGAGAAGCGGGAAGAAGAAAAATTGCTCAAATAACAAGATATGTTTCATTAGGATGGGGGTTTTTACAAAGTATAATATTTTCCTTAATTCTCAGACAATATGCTATTCAGGGGATAAGTGAAACTACATTTGTCCTACAAACTTCTATTGCCTTAGTTACTGGCTCAATGTTAGTTATGTGGTTTAGTGAAATTATCACGGAGAAAGGGATAGGTCAAGGAGCTTCACTGGTAATATTTTTGAATATTGTTTCGACTTTACCTAAAGCTCTAAGTTCAACAATTGAAAAGGCTCAAACTGGCGATAGGGGAGATGTTCTAGGTATAGCAGTTTTACTTGGAGTATTTTTACTGACAATTATTGGGATTATTTTTGTCCAAGAGGGAGCAAGACGAATTCCTATTGTTAGTGCAAAAAGGCAAATAGGAAATTCAACACTACTTCCTACTAGGCAAAGTTATTTACCTTTGAAATTAAACGCAGGAGGCGTAATGCCTATTATATTTGCATCTGCTTTAATCTTTTTACCTATAACTATTGCAAATGTTACGGGAAATCCAGTCTTAATAAAGTTAGCGAGTAGTTTAAATCCAGGATCTTCTAATCCATGGCCATATGCTCTTACATTTTTCTCATTGATCTTGGGGTTCTCTTATTTTTATGCATCTCTTACTATCAATCCAGTTGATGTAGCTTCAAATTTAAAGAAAGGAGGTGTAGCGATACCAGGAGTTAGACCAGGAACTAATACGGCAAACTACCTATCAGGTATACAAAATAGGTTGACATTGTTGGGAGGATTATTTCTAGGTTCGGTAGCTATCATTCCTGCTGCAGTAGAGAGGGCTACAAACGTTCAGACTTTTCAAGGTTTAGGAGCAACTTCATTACTTATTCTAGTCGGTGTTGCTATAGATACTGCTAAGCAAATTCAAACTTATGTTATTTCTCAAAGGTATGAGGGACTAATTAATAATTAATGAAGAAACATATACTATTTTTAGGGGCTCCTGGAGCAGGGAAAGGGACTCAAGCAGAATTGCTAAGTTATACTAATTCTTATTTACACCTTTCTACTGGTGAATTATTAAGAAAAGAAATCGAAATGAATACTAACTTGGGTATTCAGGTAAAAGATATTATGAATCGTGGTGAACTTGTTAATGATGAACTTGTTTTAAGGATAGTAAAACAAAATTTAGTCAAGGATAATAGTGGTTGGATTCTAGATGGTTACCCAAGAAATTTATCTCAAGCAAATTCATTGAATGAGGTTTTAACTGAAATAAATCAACCTTTAGAAGTAGTTTTTTATTTAGATATTCCAGTAGAAGTACTTATTAAGCGTTTGCTTTTAAGAGGTAGAAAAGATGATACGGAACAGACAATTAGAACAAGAGTTGACATTTATAAAAAAACTACAGAACCATTGATTCAATATTTTAAGGATCTCTCATTGCTAGAATATATTGATGCTGATAGAGATTTAAAAATCATTTCCTCTGATATCAAACAAAAAATGGCTTGATGATGATGTAGAATAAAGTATTAACGTTATATTTGTTAAAACCCTATGAAGGTCCGATCTTCAGTCAAAAAAATTAGTCCTGACGATCAGATCGTGAGGAGAAGAGGTAAAATCTATGTTATCAACAAGAAAAGACCTCGCAATAAACAGCGTCAGGGTTAACATTAACCCTTAAACTCAAACTTTTACTTATTCAAAACACGTGGCCAGGATTGCAGGAATTGACATACCTCGCGAAAAGCGAGTCGAAATTGCACTTACATACGTCTATGGAATTGGTTTAACGAGATCAAAGTTAATTCTTACTAATACGGGTGTAAACCCAAATACTCGTGTCAAAGACCTTTCAGATTCTGATGTGCAAAAACTTAGAGGTGCCACAGAAGAATTTACTTTAGAAGGAGATTTGAGAAGAAAGGAGGGAATGGCCCTAAAACGTCTGCAGGATATAGGGTGTGTAAGAGGAAGAAGACATAGAATGAGTCTCCCAGTAAGAGGTCAAAGGACTAGAACAAATGCAAGAACGAGAAGGGGTTCTAGGAAAACAGTTGCTGGAAGAAAAAAATAATTAACTAAATCCATTTAAAATTGAAGTATTTAAATTAAACACTATGGCAGCTACAGTAAAAAAAACAGGTTCAAAAAAATCTAAACGTAATGTACCTAATGGTGTGGTACATATCCAAAGCACATTTAATAATACTATCGTCTCAATTACTGACACTTCTGGACATGTAATCTCTTGGTCTTCTGCAGGCGCGAGTGGATTTAAAGGAGCTCGTAAAGGTACTCCATTTGCAGCTCAAACAGCTGCTGAAGCTGCAGCTCGAAGAGCACTTGATCAAGGCATGAGGCAAATAGAAGTATTAGTTAGAGGTCCTGGCGCAGGTAGGGAAACGGCCATAAGAGCTTTACAAGTGGCAGGATTAGAAATAACTCTAATAAGAGATGTAACTCCATTACCTCATAATGGATGTAGAAGACCTAAACGGAGACGCGTTTAGGTCTTTACCATTCTCAACCCCCCCCCCCAAAAAAAAACTATTAACCTCATTTTTTTCCGTGTTGCAATACCAGATAGACAGAATCGACCATCAAATAGCAGATGATCGCTCCCAAACAGGAACTTTTTTAATTGGCCCTTTAGAAAGGGGACAAGCTACAACTTTGGGTAATTCTCTTAGAAGAGTTCTTATGGGAGGACTCGAAGGGAGTGCAGTTACTGCAGTAAGAATAGCAGGAATTAATCATGAATATGCCACAATTCCTGGAGTTAAAGAAGACGTTTTAGATATTCTTCTCAATTGCAAGCAACTATCAATAAATAGTTCAAATCCAGAGCTTGAAATCGGTAGGTTAGTAGCGAGTGGTCCAATGGAGGTCAAGGCGAATGACATTCAATTCTCCTCTCAAGTTGAAATTGTTGATGGCGAAAAACCGATCGCTACTATTCAGGACGGTCATAACTTAGAGTTGGAAATCCATGTTGAAAGAGGTGTTGGATATAGACCTGTCGACCGTAAAAGTGAAGAGACAACTGCTATTGATTTACTTCAAATAGATGCTGTATTCATGCCAGTAAAGAGGGTGAACTTTACGATTGATGAAACCGCTGTAGCAGAAGGCGGAACGGGAAGAGAAAGATTAAAAATGGAAGTAGTAACAGATGGCTCAACTAGTCCTGATGATGCTATTGCTGAAGCTGCAAATCAGTTAATAGAACTATTTCAACCCCTCGCTACTGTCACAATGATTGAAGAAATTCCTGAAGAACCTGAACCATCTCCTGAAGCGCAAATTCCTCTTGAGGAACTAAACTTGTCCGTTAGAGCATATAATTGTTTGAAAAGGGCGCAAGTTAACTCTGTTTCGGACTTAATGGGCTTCAGTTATGAAGACCTTCTTGAAATTAAGAACTTTGGCTCTAAATCTGCAGATGAGGTTATTGAGGCCCTTGAGCGCATCGGTATTTCTATTCCACAAAGCAGAACATCTGTTTAACAATTTTTTAGATTATGAGACACCAACTTAGAATTCCATTATTAAGTAAACCTGCTGACCAGAGAAAAGCACTTCTAAGAGGTTTAACTACACAATTAATTAGGGAAGGTAGAGTAACAACAACAAAAGCTAGGGCAAAAGCTTTAAGAAATGAAGCTGAAAGAATGATTTCACTCGCGAAAGAAGGAAGTTTGGCTTCTAGGAGAAGGGCTATTGGATATATTTATGATAAGAAATTAGTTCATTCACTATTTGAAAAAGCAAAGGAAAGATATGGAGATAGAGAAGGTGGTTATACTCGCATTGTCAGAACTGTATCTAGAAAAGGCGATAATGCTCAGATGGCCATAATCGAGCTTGTTTAGATTAGTTATTAAACCAGCTTTTATTAAAAAATAACTTTTGAAAAGGGTAGCGTTACTAGTCCAATATGATGGATCTCATTATTCTGGTTGGCAAAAACAAAAAAATGCAATCACAGTTCAAGAAATTTTAGATAAAGCTCTCTTTAAGATTACAAATCACACAGTAAAGACTTTTGCAGCAGGTAGGACTGATGCTGGGGTTCATGCATCAGGTCAAGTAGTACACTTTGAAAGTAACTGCATTTTCCCAGGAAATAGTTATTCTGATGTCTTAAATAGTCTGTTACCTTCAACAATTAGGATTTTGGAGTCAGTTGAGGTTAAAGATAGTTGGCATGCATGCTATTCAGCAATGTATAGACATTATCGATACGTTATTAATAACAGTAAATTCCCAAACTTGTTCATAAATAATTGGTCATGGCATAGGTACCAAAAAAATCTAGATGAAGTTCTAATGTTAAATGCATCCAAGACTATGGAAGGAGAACATGATTTTTTTGCTTTTCAGAAAAGTGGAAGTAACAGGAAAAATTCAATTACAAAAATAAAAAATATAAATGTTAAAAGAGTAAAGGATTTGATTTTAATTGATATTAAAGCTACTGGTTTTCTATATGGAATGGTTCGTCTAATTGTTGGTCAACTAGTTTTAGTTGGAGAAAAAAAAATATCGCCAGAAATTTTTAGAGATAGATGGGTAAACAAAAAGAAAAATGATGTTAAGGAATCTGCTCCAGCTAAGGGGTTATGTTTTGTAAATGCCGTTTATGAAGAAAATATTTTCAAAAAGATTAAAAATAACGATTTTTTCCCTGTATTTTTAATTGAGGGTTTTTCTTAAATAAATTTTAATTGAGCTATATTTTGTGTAAATCATTCAAAAATGTTGTTTATTATTCCTCTAATAAGGTAGAATTTATTATTAACTTTAAATTTATTTGCATAAATTTAGGAAATGAATAAAACAATTACTCCATCTTTAGAGACCATTGAAAGAATTTGGTTTTTAGTTGATGCAAAAGATAAAACACTTGGGAGACTTGCTACAGAAATTGCAACTGTTTTAAGAGGTAAGAATAAACCAACATTTACTCCTCATTTAGATACTGGAGATTTTGTCATAGTAGTTAATGCTGAAAAAGTTGAGGTAACAGGCAAAAAAACATCACAAAAGTTGTATAGAAGGCATTCTGGCAGACCAGGAGGAATGAAAATTGAAAAATTTGAGTCTCTGCAAGAGAGAATCCCTGAAAGAATCATCGAGCAAGCTGTTAAGGGTATGCTCCCTCATAATTCTTTAGGAAGACAGCAATTTAAAAAACTAAAAGTTTATAAAGGTGCTGATCATCCTCATGCTGCTCAGAATCCTGTATTATTAAATTGTTAATTTATTAAAATGAATAGTCAAATAAAAAACAAAGCTGTGTACTGGGGAACTGGAAGAAGAAAAACTTCAGTAGCTAGAGTTCGCTTGATTCCAGGGAATGGACTAATAAAAATTAATGGTCGTTCTGGAGATGATTACTTAAACTTTAATCCTTTACATTTAAATTCAATAAAAGCACCTTTGCAAACATTAGGCCTTGAAAATTCTTATGATATTGTTGTAAATGTTTTTGGTGGGGGATTGACTGGTCAAGCAGACGCTATCAAGCAAGGAGCAGCAAGAGCACTTTGTGAATTATCTCCTGATAATAGGAAACCGCTAAAAACTGAAGGTCATCTCAGTAGAGATCCTAGAGCTAAGGAGAGAAGAAAATATGGTCTTAAAAAAGCAAGAAAAGCCCCTCAATTCTCTAAACGTTAAAGGAATTCTAAATTATGCCAAAATCAGAAATTCACCCAAAATGGTATCCAGATGCAAAGGTTATTTGTAATGGAGAAGTTGTAATGACTACTGGCTCAACTCAGCCTGAATTACATGTTGATGTATGGAGTGGAAATCATCCCTTCTTCACTGGAACTCAGAAAATTCTTGACACAGAAGGTAGGGTTGATAGGTTTATGAAAAAATATGGAATGGGTTCAGCTAATTCAGCCACATCAAAAGATAAAAAAGAAGAAAAAGATTCTAAAAAATAGAATTTCCAAAAATTAAGCACAATTTCAATTGGAATACTCAACATTAATTGCAAGGTTGAAAACTGCTTCAGAAAGTTTTGAAAATTTGGAGGTTCAACTTGCAGATCCTGATATAGCAAATGATCCAAAAAAATTAGAATCAATAGCAAGAGAAAGATCAAAATTGGAACCTTTAGTGATTGATTTTAACAAGTTGCTTGATACTGATAAAGAAATCGAAGATTCAAAAAATTTACTTAAAGAGAATAGAAATGATAAAGAAATGGAATCTTTGATAAACGAGGAGTTAATAAATCTAGAGGAAAATAAGAATGAACTGATTCAAAAAACCACGATCGCATTATTACCAAAAGATCCTAGAGATGAGAGAAGTGTAATGTTAGAAATCAGAGCCGGTGCTGGAGGTAATGAGGCTTGTATTTGGGCGGGTGATCTAGCAAGAATGTATGAAAGATATGGACAAAAAATTGGATGGTCTGTGAAATCTGTTAGTGCTTCCGAGTCAGATATGGGTGGATTTAAGGAGTTAGTTATATCTGTTAAGGGAAATTCTGTATATAGTCAGCTTAAATTTGAGGCTGGTGTACATAGAGTTCAAAGAGTTCCAGCTACTGAATCTCAAGGTAGAGTTCACACTTCTACGGCTACAGTAGCAGTTATGCCCGAGGCTGATCCTGTTGAGGTTAAGATTGATCCGACTGATCTTGAGGTAGGTACAGCGAGGTCAGGAGGAGCAGGAGGACAAAATGTTAATAAGGTAGAGACAGCTATTGATCTTCTTCACAAGCCTACAGGAATAAGAGTTTTTTGTACTCAGGAGAGGTCACAATTGCAAAATCGTGAACGAGCGATGGAAATTTTAAGAGCTAAATTATATGAAATACAATTAAAAGAAGCAAATGCAAAAGAGAGATCACAAAGGCTTTCTCAGGTTGGAACTGGCGATAGGAGTGAAAAAATTAGAACTTATAATTTTAAAGATAACAGGACAACTGATCATAGATTAGGTACTAATTTTTCACTTGAGCCAATTCTTGCTGGTCAATTGGATGAAGTAATTAATGCATGCATAGCGCAGGAACAAAAAAGAATGATGGAAGATTTTAATAACGAAGTTAATTAAGTTTTTAATTTTTTTTAGATTGCAAACCCTATTACGTATTTACTCCATTCTTTATGTCTGCCAGAGTCAATTTGTCTTGTAGCCTCAAAATTGAGATTACTTAGTGGCCGATAAGGCTTTCGTTTTAAAGGCATATTCGCTTCTTCAGGTGTTCGGTTACCTTTCGCTACATTGCATCTAAGACATGCTGTAGTGACATTTTCCCAGTTATCAGTTCCACCTCTACTTCTTGGTAAAACATGATCTATTGATAAATCGTTTCCCCTGTAGTTGCAGTATTGGCAACAATTATTATCTCTTAGAAGAATATTTTTTCTCGTTAAAGAAACTTCCCTAAATGGAATTTTCACATAATAACGAAGTCTTATAACTGTTGGTAATTTTCTGCCGCAATGTATTGAATAAGAGTTATCCTCCTCTAAGCTTTCTGCTTTACCTTTGATCATTAAAATAACAGCCCTTCTCCAAGAAGTGATATTTAAAGGTTCATAAGAAGCATTTAAAACTAGAGTCTGGCTCATGCCAAAATACAATTTACATGTCATGCTAACTGTATATTTCAATAAGCGCATTTAATTATTCAAAGTTAATGCAAATTCGGCAAACAAATCATGAATTTAATTTTGGTAGTTATCCAACATTTGGAAACAACATTGATCCAAAACAAAGAGCTTGGATTGAAGTTAAAGGTAAAGCACTAGAGACAAATGTCAGACAGTTAAGATCAAAATTAAGTAAAAATTGTCAATTTATGGCAGTAGTTAAAGCTGATGGTTATGGACATGATGCCAAAGTAGTTTCTGAATTTGCTATCAAGGGTGGAGCTTCGCAGTTAGGAGTGGCTACTTTAAAAGAAGGGCTTAAGCTTCGTTCTTCTGGAGTTAAAACCCCAATTCTTATTCTCGGAAATTTATATACAAAAAAGGATTTAATAATATCTTTCAAGAATGATCTTATGCCTACTATTAGCAGCATAAGAGAATGTTTAATTTGTAATAATATTGGTAAGCATTTTGGGTTAAAATTTTCATTACATCTTAAGGTTGATACTGGAATGTCAAGATTGGGATTTGAATATAATAAATTTGCTCAACAATTTGAAAAAATAAAATCTTTTGAAAACATTTTTATAAAAGGACTTTATAGTCATTTATCATCTGCTGATGAGCTTAACCCATTAGATCCTAAAAGCATTACACAATTACAAAGGCAAAAGTTTCAGGAATTATTAAAGCAAATTATTTTTGATAAAAATCACAATATCAAGATTCACTTAGCTAATTCTGCGGGAATGCTTCTTAATAAAGATTTTCATTTCGATATGGTACGTGTTGGCCTTTCTATGTATGGATACAGTCCTCTAACCAAAAGTGATAAAAATTTATCTCTTCAACCAGCTTTATTTTTGAAGGTCAAAGTAGCTTTTATAAGAATTATTGATGAAGGGGTAAGTGTAAGTTACGGAGGAACTTTTGTTAGTAGTAGAAAAACTAAGTTAGCTGTATTAAGTATTGGTTATGCAGATGGAGTTCCAAGAAGTCTTTCAGGAAAGATAAAAGCTATTCACAATAATAAACTTTATCCCCAAGTGGGATCTATAACTATGGATCAAATGATGGTCGATATAACAGGTTCAAATGAAATTAAAATTGGAAGTACGATGATTTTATTAGGATCGGATGGAGATAAAACAATCTCCCCTCTTGATTGGGCAAGAGAATCTAAAACTATTCCATGGGAAATTCTTTGTTCTTTTAAAAATAGATTACCGAGAGTTCAAGTTGATTAGAAATTTCGATTAAATAAAAAATTTTGAATGTTTGCATAAAAATTGATAATGTATAAGAACTGGAGAGGTGGCTGAGTGGTTGAAAGCGGCTCCCTGCTAAGGAGTTACAGGAGGTAACTTTTGTCGAGGGTTCGAATCCCTCCCTCTCCGTATTTATTTGGTTTTAGAACGTAGCATATAGGCTTAAAAATCTGGATTATGTAGTGATATTAAGCAAATAGGGTATCAGGTCTTCTTAATTGTTGTTGATCAAATTAAAAAAGTGATGTGGCAAAAGGTGTGGCGAGGAAAATTTGTAAGTAAAATCATCTTAGGAACTTATTCTGGGTAATTAGTTAATAAATTTTTTTAATTTTCTAAAATTTTAAAATTGGTCAAGATTAATATTTTTGAGGTCATTAATAGAACTTAAAATAATGTCAGCACCTACTTTTTGTAAATTTATTTCGTATGCATTGCGTTCTTTTACTCGAGACTTTAAATGTAAATGAGGGGGGGCTATCCCAATGCTTATGAATTTCTGAGACGGTATTTCCTTTCTAGCGTTTACAACTGTATTTACATCTGCAATAGTATCTCCTACATATGCAATAGGAATACTTGATTCTCCAAATTTATCTCCAAGAAGCTTTTTTGATAAGTTAATAAAACCTTTTGGATTAGGTTTGTCAGGGGCATCTCCCATTGAGATTAGTGGAGGTGATTTTAGTCCAAGTCTTTTTTCTAAAACAAATTTTGCAGAGGCAGACTCTGCACCACTCACAAAACCCCAAATTATTCCATTGCTTTCTAGTAAATCAAAAAGTTTTTTATCTACTAATAATTCCTCTTTTGTTATAAATCCAGACCAATACTTACTATCTTCATTTGGATCACCTCCAAAGTAAAACTTTTCAAAACATTTAACTATTTCATCTCTTGAAGGTATTTCAAGCTTTAAATTCTCCTTTTTTGTAAATCTTTTTATGAGCTCTAAACTTAAATCCCAGTCATTATTCCAGATCCCTTCATTTTTGGCATTATCAATATCTTTATAACTTGGCTCCCATCCAGAATATTTGTAAACTGTTTTTTTTAATGAAAGTCTGTAACTGTTCTCTACGCTGCGAATAACACCATCTATATCAAATAAAATTAAACCAATATTTTTCACTAAATTTTCTTCATCATTGATAAAAGATTAGTATTCTTATAAAAAAAAAGCAAAAAAATTCTATAGCAAATTTACTTATTATCTAAAATTAATTTTGTAAATATCCTCTAGGAGTGAGAAATATTTCATCTACTAAAGTAGATTGAGAATTGCCAATAATAATGATTGATAACATATCAACTTCTTTAATAGGAATTGTGTTTAAAGTAAAAAATTTTTTAGATTGATTTTCTCTCCCTACTTGTCTAGCTATTAAAACTGGAGTATTACCTTTCCTAGATTTCAAACAGAGATCAATTGTACTTTTTAGCTGCCAATTTCTTTCAATTGATTGAGGATTGAATAAAGCAATTACAAAGTCACCTAGAAGAGCCCCTTCAATTCTTTTTTCTATTAAAGACCATGGAGTTAACTTATCACTTAAGCTTATTGAACAAAAATCATTCATTAGTGGTGCCCCACTAAGCGCAGCCGCTAATTGAATACTACTTATACCTGGATGTACTTCAAAATATGGTCTATATTCTTTTTTTATTTTTTGAAGTAATTCTAAAAGTAAACCAGACATGCCATAAAATCCAGATTCACCTGAAGAAATTAAAGCTACTTTTATTCCCTCCTCGGCTAGTTTAATTGCTTTACTACATCTCTCTTTTTCTTCAGTAAGTTTACTTTCAATTAAAACTTGGTCACTCCTTTTTAAGGGCTTAATTAAATCTAAATACATTTTGTATCCAATCCAAACAGTACATCTTGAAAGTGCTTTTCTGGCATTATTAGTTAGGAAGGAGATATCACCTGGTCCACTTCCAATGATATGGATTTCACCATGGTTTGGATTATATTGATTTTTTGATTCTGCTATAGCGATAGTTACTGCTCCTGATTGATATTTAAAAATTCTTTTTTCTTTTAATAATTTTGATTTTTTTCCTGCTGCGAGTAAGCAAGAGGCTTCTGCTACGGAAGGTGTGCCAATTTCCTGTAGCACGATATTTGATGGATTTGGGACAATTATTTTTGAAAGATCTTCTTTGGTAAAAAACTTAATAGGCAAGTTATTTTCTTCAGAAATTTCTAAAATTCCTTTTTCATCTTTTTTAATATCAATACTTGCATATCCCGCTATTGAGTGAGTTGATATATTTGCTGACTCCAAAAAATTATTTAAAGAATTCGATATTAATGCTTTACTTGTATTTCTCTCACATCCAATGCCAACCCACAATACAGGCGGATGCCAATTTCTTTCATTATTTTTAAATATGCTTACATGAAATGTTGAATCTGGTTTTTCAGTTTCATTTTCACTAATTTGATTAATAAACTCGCCTGATTCTGAAGTTTTCCATAGGCAATTACCAGATAATTGTTTGCAAAATATTTTTTCGTTCTTAGTTTGTTTAATTACTAGTTTTGACCAATCCTTTATATTGCCAGATCTTTTCCAACCCCATTGATTACCAAAAGCATCAAGATTTAAGAAGCTTTGATCACTTGAATTATTAGTTTCTATTACTTCGCCACCAAATAAATTAGCAATTTGACATGCAATATTTTGCGTATTTGTCTGATGTAAGCCAATTAATGGAACTATCTTGGAACATTTGTTATCTATAACAATTACACCTGGATCTTGATCTTTAGAGGTTAAAAAAGAATTTATAATGCGTATTGATGCAGCAATTGAGCCTATAAAAATTATTAAATCTATCTCCGGCCATTTTTTAAGTAAGATTTCTTTAGGTTTTCGTACTTGAATAAGTTCATTTACCTTTCCTTCATCTTTTGAAGAACCTGCAATATATATATCTTTGACAAATTCTGTTTTTTTAAGCCTTTTTAAAATTTCTTTTGAATTATTAGATAGACCTATTGCAATTCCTTTCAAATCAGAAACTTTTGATAGTTATGTTGAAATTATATCCTGTCGCTGGATTCATAAAATTTTCTTTGAAATATAAAAAAAAATTTAAGAAATTTATATGAAATTTGAGTAAAAATACTCATACTTTAGTCATAGACAGGAATTTAACAAAATATTCATATAGTAACAATCATTAGAACATTTGTTACGTTAATGCATAACGAAAGAATCTTTGCCTTATTATTTTTGAAACGAATATCTAAAGTTTCGAAGGATTCGTTTTCTTGAACATTATCATTAAAAATAGGTTCAAGATCCGATCAATCGGCTTTAGTGTCAATTATTTTCGAGGTGCTAGATGACCATCAGCCCACCAGAAAGTGGAGAAAAAAACAAAAAAGTTTTGGAAGATCCTGTTAAGGCCGATCCAAGACCTATTGATTTTGCCAAATTAGATAAGCCAGGTTTCTGGTCAAGTAAATTATCTAAGGGTCCAAAAACTACAACTTGGATCTGGAATTTGCATGCTGACGCACATGATTTCGATGTGCATACAGGCGATGCTGAAGAAGCAACAAGAAAAATCTTTTCAGCTCATTTTGGACATCTTGCAGTCATTTTTATATGGATGAGTGCTGCATTTTTCCACGGAGCAAGATTTTCTAATTACTCAGGTTGGTTAGCTGATCCAACTCATGTAAAACCCGGAGCTCAGCAAGTATGGGCAATAGTTGGTCAAGAAATGCTTAATGCTGATCTTGGTGCTAATTACAACGGTATTCAAATTAGTTCAGGAATATTCCACATGTGGCGAGCATGGGGAATCACTAATGAGAGTGAACTGATGGCTTTAGCAATTGGTGCTGTAGTAATGGCTGCACTTATGCTTCATGCTGGAATTTTTCATTATCACAAAGCAGCTCCAAAAATGGAGTGGTTCCAAGATATTGAGTCTATGCTTAACCACCATATAGCTGGTTTAGTAGGACTAGGATCTTTAGCATGGGCTGGCCATTGTATTCACATCGGAGCTCCTACTGCAGCTCTCTTAGATGCTATTGATGCAGGCTCTCCGTTAGTTATTAATGGCAAAGAAATAGCAACTATTGCAGATATGCCTATGCCGCATCAACTCTGCGATCCTCAAATTATAGGTCAGATATTTCCAGGATTAGCAAGTGGTACAGGTAATTTCTTTAGTTTAAATTGGTTAGCTTTTTCAGACTTCCTTACTTTTAAAGGTGGACTGAATCCTGTCACAGGAAGCTTGTGGATGACTGATGTTTCACATCATCATTTAGCTTTTGGTGTAATAGCAATAATCGGTGGTCATATGTACAGAACCAATTATGGTATCGGTCACAGTATGAAAGAAATATTAGATTCACAGCAAGGAGACCCAATATTATTTCCTGCTCCAAAAGGACATCAAGGTCTTTTTGAGTTCATGGCAGAAAGTAGACATGCTCAGCTATCAGTAAACTTAGCGATGCTTGGATCAATAAGCATACTTGTATCTCACCACATGTATGCGATGCCTCCATATCCTTATATAGCTACTGATTACATGACAGTACTTGGATTATTTACCCATCACATGTGGATAGGTGGATTATTCATAGTAGGAGCAGGTGCTCATGCTGGAATAGCGATGGTTAGAGATTACGATCCAGCAAAACATATTGATAATGTATTAGACAGAATTCTTAAGGCAAGAGATGCTCTTATCAGTCACTTGAACTGGGTATGTATGTGGTTAGGATTCCATAGTTTTGGACTCTACATTCATAACGATACTATGAGAGCGTTGGGTAGACCTCAAGATATGTTTAGTGATTCTGCAATACAACTCCAGCCAATCTTTGCTCAATGGGTACAGAGTATTCAGGCATCTGCTGTTGGAACTTCTCTTTTAGCAGGAACTGCAGAAGCTTTACCTCACAAAGCTTTAAGTGAAGTTTTTAATGGAAGTTTAGTAGAAGTTGGTGGAAAGGTTGCTATTGCTCCAATTCCATTAGGTACAGCTGATTTAATGATTCATCATATTCATGCTTTCCAAATCCATGTAACTGTTTTGATACTTCTCAAAGGAGTACTTTATGCGAGAAGTTCAAGGTTGATCCCGGATAAAGCTTCTTTAGGCTTTAGATTTCCATGTGATGGACCTGGAAGAGGTGGTACATGTCAAGTTTCTTCATGGGATCACGTTTTCTTGGCTCTGTTCTGGATGTATAACTGTCTATCAATAGTTATTTTCCACTTCTCCTGGAAAATGCAGAGTGATGTTTGGGGGCTTACTGGAGGTAATTTCGCACAAAGTTCAATTACTATCAATGGTTGGCTAAGAGATTTCCTCTGGGCTCAAGCTTCTCAAGTATTAACAAGCTATGGCCAATCAATAAGCATGTACGGTTTGATGTTCTTAGGAGCTCACTTTATATGGGCATTCAGTCTAATGTTCCTTTTTAGCGGAAGAGGATATTGGCAAGAATTGTTCGAATCAATTGTTTGGGCACACAACAAACTTAAAGTTGCACCAACCATTCAACCTAGAGCTCTATCTATTACTCAGGGACGTGCAGTAGGTGTTACACACTTTCTTGTAGGTGGTATTGCTACCACATGGGCCTTCTTCCATGCTCGCCTTTTCGGGCTGGGCTAATAACCTGAACTTCACCTTTTTAATTCAATGGCAACAAAATTTCCATCATTTAACCAGGGTCTAGCTCAGGACCCCACAACCCGACGAATATGGTACGGAATAGCTACCGCTCATGACTTTGAAAGTCATGATGGTATGACCGAAGAAAAACTTTATCAGAAGCTATTCTCTACACATTTTGGACATCTAGCAATAATCGCCCTATGGGTAGCTGGTAACTTATTTCATATTGCTTGGCAGGGTAACTTTGAACAATTTGTACTTGATCCAACTCATGTCCGCCCTATAGCTCACGCTATTTGGGACCCTCATTTTGGATCTGGCATCACAGAAGCAATGACACAAGCTGGAGCAAGCGGTCCAGTAAACATCGCTTATTCAGGTCTCTATCATTGGTGGTACACAATTGGAATGCGAACTAACGAGCAACTTTTCCAAGCATCAATTTTTATGAGTATTCTTGCTTGTTGGACTTTATTTGCAGGTTGGTTACACTTACAACCAAAATTCAGACCTTCTCTTGCATGGTTTAAAAATGCAGAGTCAAGATTAAACCATCACTTGGCTGTTTTATTTGGCTTCAGTAGTATCGCTTGGACAGGTCATTTAGTGCATGTTGCAATACCTGAATCAAGAGGACAGCATGTAGGTTGGGATAACTGGTTAACAGTTCTTCCCCACCCTGCAGGATTAGCTCCTTTCTTTACTCTAAACTGGGGTGCATATGCACAAAATCCTGATTCTTTAGATCAAGTATTTGGAACAGCTGAAGGAGCTGGAACAGCAATCTTTACTTTTTTAGGCGGTCTTCATCCTCAAAGTGAAGCATTATGGCTTACTGATATTGCTCATCACCATATTGCAATTGGAACAGTTTTTGTAATTGCTGGCCATATGTATAGAAATACTTTTGGCATAGGGCATAGCCTAAAGGAAATTACAGAAGCTCATAATACTAGACACCCAAATGATCCTCATAAAGGTAGTTTCGGAATTAATCATGATGGTATATATGAAACTGTAAATAATTCATTACATTTCCAACTTGGACTAGCATTAGCATCACTTGGAGTAGCAACCTCTCTTGTGGCGCAACATATGGGAGCACTTCCTTCTTATGCTTTTATCGCTAGGGATTACACTACACAATCTGCTTTATATAGTCATCATCAGTACATAGCAATGTTCTTGATGGTAGGTGCGTTTGCACATGGAGCTATTTTCTTTGTTAGAGATTACGATCCAGAATTAAACAAAGATAATGTATTAGCTAGAGTTCTTGGAACAAAGGAAGCTTTAATAAGTCACCTTAGTTGGGTAACAATGTTGCTTGGATTTCATACTCTTGGAATTTATGTCCATAATGATGTAGTTGTAGCTTTTGGTAATCCTGAAAAGCAAATTTTAATTGAGCCAGTATTTGCTCAATTTGTTCAAGCAGCTCAAGGTAAGATGATGTATGGTTTCAATGCTCTATTATCTGACCCTACAAGTTCAGCAAGTCTTGCAGCTAATTCATTACCAGGTAATCATTACTGGATGGATCTTATCAATAGACAAGATGCATTAAGTGCTTTCTTACCTATAGGTCCTGCAGATTTCTTGGTTCATCATGCTATCGCTTTAGGTCTTCATACAACTGCTTTAATCCTTATCAAAGGCGCACTTGATGCAAGAGGAACTAAATTAATTCCTGATAAGAAAGATTTAGGTTATGCATTCCCTTGTGATGGTCCTGGACGTGGAGGTACTTGTGACAGTTCTTCTTGGGACGCTATGTATTTAGCGATGTTCTGGGCATTAAATTTACTAGCATGGGTAACCTTCTACTGGCATTGGAAACATCTAGCAATTTGGCAGGGTAATGTAGCGCAATTTAATGAATCGGGAACTTACCTAATGGGTTGGTTCAGAGATTATCTCTGGTTAAACTCTGCTCAACTTATTAACGGATATAATCCATTCGGAGTAAACTCCTTATCGCCTTGGGCATGGATGTTCCTGTTTGGCCACTTGGTTTGGGCTACTGGTTTCATGTTCCTAATATCATGGCGTGGTTACTGGCAAGAATTAATTGAAACACTAGTTTGGGCACATCAGCGTACTCCAATAGCTAACCTTGTTGGCTGGAGAGATAAGCCAGTCGCACTTTCAATTGTTCAAGCTAGATTAGTTGGACTAGCACATTTCACGATTGGAAACATTCTTACATTCGGTGCATTTGTTATTGCATCAACTTCGGGTAAGTTTGGTTAAATTTTCCTTTGTATAATTTAAATCACCACTTGTGTGGTGATTTTTTTTGTTTAATTTTATTGTTCTAAATTAAGTTAAAATTATAGAATTATTTCCTAATAAATATGACAGATATAAATCAATTAATTTCTATTGTTATTCCTGTTTTCAACGAAAGTGAGAGTATAGGTTTTTTATTGGATGAAGTTATAGATGTAATGGAATCTCATAATTTAAAATTCGAATTGATTGTTGTAAATGATGGTTCTAAAGATAATACTTATCAAGTCTTAAAACAACTAATTCTCAAAATTAAAGAATTGTCAGTAATTTCTCTTCGCAAAAACTATGGGCAAACTGCAGCAATGTCAGCTGGATTTGATAATTCTTCAGGAGATATTGTTATTACTTTGGATGGTGATTTACAGAATGACCCGAATGATATTCCTAAATTAATTTCAGAAATTAATAATGGCTATGATTTGATTTGTGGATGGAGGTTTGATAGAAAAGATAAATTACTGAATCGGAAGATACCATCAAAAATAGCAAATAAGTTAATAGCTAAAGTAACAGGTTTGAAGTTTCATGACTATGGATGCTCACTAAAAGCTTTTAAAAAAGAAATACTAGATGATATTAAACTATATGGTGAACTTCATAGGTTTTTGCCCGTTTTAGCAAATATTGAAGGTGCAAAAATTAAGGAAATTAAAGTTAATCATAGAAGTAGGAAATATGGAACAAGTAAATATGGAATTAATAGAACTTTTAAAGTTTTAATGGATTTACTAACTGTTTGGTTTATGAATAAATTTTTAACAAGGCCTATGTATGGATTTGGTTTCGCTGGGATCATAAGTATAATGATAAGTCTTTTAATGAGCTCTTATTTGATAGTTCTGAAATTAATGGGAGAGGATATTGGAAATCGTCCAATGCTAATGTTTACATTAATATTAGGAATTGCTGGTGTCCAATTATTCAGCTTTGGATTATTAAGTGAACTTTTGATGAGGACGTATCATGAAAGTCAAAGTCGACCAATTTATAGAATTAGATCAATAAGTAGCATAAATAAAAATTGAATTTTTACTTGAATTTTCTAAGTAAAAATGCTGAAGTTTCAACTACCTAAGTAGACATATCTCTTAAGTCTTTTCCTGAAATTAATAATGTTGATTTATCAGCCAATTCTCCCGCAATTTTTAATGCTTTTAATTTATCTTCTGTATCACCTTTAAAAAGACTAAAATTTTATTTCTTTGAGAGTTTTTATAAAATACTTTGTACTTTTTTCTTCGTGATTGTATAAAAAACTCTTTTTATTAGATGGGAATTTATTGATATTTTTTTTAATTTAACAGAATGTAATTTACTTTTATTCGTAAACTTTATAATGCCTTTTTTTTTTAGAAACTATAAATAATATTCCTATAAAAATAACAAGTACAATTGCGAAAAAAATTTAACGTGTAAAAAGTTAATAATTTTTATATCATCCAGTAATAAAATTAACACTATTTCGTAGATAAATACTAAAGTGTTTAAAGATGTTTAAAGAACTTATGCCATCTGATTTACCAAGTCTTTTACCCTCAATTTTTGTTCCATTAATTGGTATAGCAATGCCTGCTGTTTTTATCGTATTGATTGGAAGATTTATTACAGCAACTGAATAAATTATTACACACTAAACTATTAAAAAAATGAGCGACTTTCAAAAATCTTTCTCAGAATCAACAAGTTCAATTAAGTTTGATGAGAAATACATAGATAATTCTGTACAACCAAATGATATAGGTGTTGCAGAACAATGGGCAGTAAAAACAGTTGCTGATCCATGTGTTGGTAATTTGGCTACTCCAGTAAATAGTGGCTATTTTACAAAAGCCTTTATAAATAATTTACCTTTTTACAGAGAAGGTATTTCTCCTAATTTTAGAGGTTTAGAAACAGGAGCAGCTTTTGGATATCTTTTATATGGTCCTTTCACTATGACTGGCCCACTAAGAAATTCTGAATTTGCTATAACAGCTGGACTTCTTGCTGCCATTGGAGCTGTTCATATTTTAACGGCACTTTTAGTTCTTTATAATGCACCTGGTAAAGCACCTGTTGTTCAACCTCCAGATGCGACTGTAAATAATCCACCAAAGGACTTATTTACAAGAGCTGGTTGGGCTGATTTTACAAGTGGATTTTGGTTAGGAGGCTGTGGCGGAGCTGTTTTTGCTTGGCTACTTGTTGGGACATTACACTTAGATACCATTATGCCCATCATTAAAAATATATGGACTGCTGGTTAATTTCCAAATATAAAGAATAAGTAATGCTTTAAATTTAGCGTTGATCGCTAATTATTAACGTATGGTCCTATCCCATCTGTAACTTCTAACTACTCTTCCTGCCGAAATAAGTTTTGATTTATAATGCAATGAGATTTTGTCATTAGACTTTTTTAGGGTATCTAATCCTATTCCATTTCTGCCAAAATCCTTTCCAGAGCTATGGTAATATAATCCTCCTCCCTTGTAGATTCCAATATGATCACATTTTTCTCCATTACCAAAAAATAAAAGATCGCCTGGTTGTAGATCCTCATAAGATTCTTTGAAATAAAAAAGATGTTTACAAAAACTTTTTATTTGAAAAGAGTCTCGTGGTATATGAATTTGATGCTTTAAAAAAGCAGTCTGAATTAGTCCAGAACAATCAAAATTGGGTCCTAATGTGCCTCCCCAAAGGTATTCATTTTTAAACTCAGATTGATCCTTGATCCATTTTAAAATTGAGTTAACTTTATCTTTTATAAAGAAGTGTTCTTTTCTTGAATTCCCAGGTTTTTCTAATTCGTATTTCTCAATAATTAATCCATCTAAATTTATCCAACAGAAGTAACCATCTTCATATAGTTGAACTAGTATTCTTGAAAATTTATGGTTGTTTTGATAAATATTTGGATAAATAAGCCTAAAAATTCTATTTTTAAATATTTCAGTAACTAATTTATCTTCTGTTTCATTTTGATATCCAGAAATATTAACTTTTAATTTCCACCAAATAGTTTTTGAAAAATTAGTTTGTTTAAATAGTGAGATAGGATTTTTATAACTTTCCATACAATGTCCTTTTACTATTTAAGTAAAGAGATGGGTCTAGCCTTAAATGATATTTTAGATAGAGCATGCTCTTATAATAAAGATTTTTCAGGAGAAGATATTTCGATAACTTGGATTAATTATAAAAGTGAAAATAAAAGTGTTTTTAAAGGTTTTGGAACTGGTATTAATAATAGAAAAATGGTTTACCCTGCCAGCATAGTCAAGTTGGTTTATGGCCTTGCTGCATTTTATTGGATTAAAAAAGGAAGTTTATTATTATCAGATGAAATTATTGATGCTGTAAGGAAAATGTTATCTTTCTCCAGTAATAATGCAACAAGCTTTTTAATTGATTTACTTACTGGAACAACAAGTGGACCTTGTATTGAAGGCGAATTATGGGAAAATTGGAAATATCAACGAAGTATAATAAACGATTGGATACATGATTTAAATTGGGAAGAATTGGTTGGTATAAATTGTTGTCAGAAGACCTGGGATGATGGACCATTTGGTCGTGAGAAAGAATTTTATGGACATGATAATAAAAATAGAAACGCTATGAATTCTGATTCAGCTGCAAGGGTTTTGGAGGAAATTATGATTCATATTGATTACCAAGAAAATGATTTAAATTTACGAAGTTTTTTAAAAAGAAATTTAAATAAATTTGTTCTTAAAAACGATTCTCTAAATCAAATAGATGGTTTTTTGGGTGCAGGATTACCAGAAGGTATTAATCTTTGGAGTAAAGCAGGCTTGATGTCCGAAGTTAGACATGATTCTGCTTGGTGGGTTAATAGTCAATCTCTACAAACTTTATTAGTCGTTTTTTGTAATGGGGAAGAATATTCCAAAGATACTTCCTTCTTACCATTAATAGCAAAGGAAGTATATGAATTTAATAAGACATATATTATTGACGACTAAAGTGTATCGTCCATAAAATTGGAGTCTAATTTGTCGGTATAGGCTTCATAAGGTAGCATCATTACTTCTACACAATCTAAATCATTCATAATCCATTCTCTATATTCTGCTAACAAACTTTTTCTATCTTCATTATCTAATTCATAAAGACGCAATGCAGTATCTTTAATATTTTCTTTAATTAAATTTTCAATTTCTGTCTTTCTCATTTTACGTTAATTCTCCTTCCAAAATCACTCTTCTTATTGTTGATAATGCAATTCCTGTTTGTGATCTGATTGATCTATATGAATATCCCTCATTACGCAATCTGATTACTAAAGATTCTTTTAAAGGACTGATTTTAGGCCTTCCTCCTAAATTATTTCCAGATAATTTTCTGCGTAAAAGTTGTTCTCTTTTTCTTTCACCTAAATTTTTGTCTTCTAAATCATCTAGTTCATATAAAATCTCAAAAATTGAAGAATTTGCTTTAAAGGATTCATTAGCTGCAAAAAAACCAGTCAAAGTTCGCAATTTAATATCTTTTTTAATAAGTTTATTTATTGTCCTCAAACATTCTTTTTTATTTTTAAATGCTCGATCAAGCTGAGTTATTATTAATTGATCTCCTTTAGACAAGCAATTTATAGCTTTATTGAGTTGGGGTTTGATCTCTTCATCTAAACTTATCAATTCAGAGAAAACTAAACTGCAACCCTCTTCCTTTAAAATTTTTATTTGTTTTTCTAAATATTCATATTCATTATTAGTAGCTCTAGCATAACCAATTACTTTAGAGTTTTTATTTTTTTCAGATAGTAAAATACGCTTTCTTTTAAATCTAAAAGTCAATGTTTTATTACATATATTTTTTACTGTATCAATAAATATTAAAAAAAACACTTTTTAGTACGAAAAATTATAGATATTTATTAGTAATTATTTACAAAGTGCATAAAAAAATGTTCTGATATCTATTATAAAAATAACGTTCTAAATACTGTTTTATTTATAGTTGATAGAACAAAAATATTTTATAAGCAGTAACTTGAATTAGGATTTTTTAAATTATCGATGGACTAGTTAAATTCATTTAGTTTTTGACCTCAATTGACTAGTCTTCATTTTTGAAATTATTAATAGTTAATTCAAAATGTTTTTAGTAAAATAGGACTATAGGCTAGAAAAAATTAATTTGACTAATAATTCCAATAGTTTAATTTCAAAACCTGATTGGTTAAGAGTAAAAGCTCCGCAAGTTGAGAGAATTGGGAATACTGCAAATTTGTTAAATGATTTAAATCTCAATACTGTATGTCAAGAGGCAAGTTGTCCAAATATTGGCGAATGTTTTGCCAGTGGCACTGCCACTTTCCTTATAATGGGTCCTGGATGTACTAGGGCATGTCCATATTGCGATATTGATTTTGATAGATCTAAAAGAGAATTGGATCCAACAGAACCATATCGTTTAGCTGAAGCTGTTTATAGAATGCACCTCAAACATGTTGTAATCACATCAGTCAATAGAGACGATCTTGAGGATGGTGGCGCATCTCAATTTTTTGAATGTGTTTATCAAGTAAGAAAAAAATCGCCTGAAACTACTATTGAGCTTTTAATACCTGATCTTTGTGGCAACTGGAAAGCACTTGAAAAAGTTCTTGATTCAAATCCAAACGTTTTAAACCATAATATTGAGACTGTATCTTCGCTATATAAAAAAGTAAGACCTCAGGGTAAATACGAGAGAACTCTTGAGTTGCTTAAAAGGACCAGAGAATATTCTCCCAAAGTTTATACAAAGTCAGGTTTTATGCTTGGTTTAGGGGAAAAAGATGAGGAGGTCTTAAGTCTTCTTAAGGATTTAAAAAGTAATTTCGTTGATATTGTTACTATTGGCCAATACTTATCTCCTGGCCCAAATCATTTACCTGTTCAAAGATTTGTAAGTCCCTCAAAATTTAATTATTATAAAGTTTTCGGTGAAAAAGATTTGGACTTTATGCAAGTAGTTAGTTCTCCTTTAACTCGTAGCAGCTACCATGCTGAAGAAATTCAAAAACTTATGAAAAAATATCCAAGATAGTCATTTATTTGAATCTATCCACTCATTTAATTTCCATTCAACAAGATCATTTTTAATCATTGGATCATTTTTAATTATTTTTAGTGCATTTTTATAATTATTCATCTCAAGTATGAGTAATCCGCCGTCACCTGGCCTCTTTAACTCATCTACTAAAAAACCACTTTTTATATTAATACCCTCTTTTTTTAATTTTTTTATCCAATCAATATGTTCGTTAATTATTTTTTGTTTTAAATCATGATTAATTAAGTATTCTTTTTTTATGATTTCAGTTTTTATAAAGAAAGGCATTTACATTTTCTTTATGCCAAGCATTTCTTCTTCGCTTGGGGGAACTATTAATTTGAAAGTACTCTTGTAATAAGACCAATTTTCAATTATTTTGGCAGCCTTTAAGCTATTTGTTTTTGCTCGATATTCTCTAATAATTTCAAATAAGATATCTTCCTGCTTTGATGAAGTTATTTTATGAATACTAACTATTTCTTTGTTAACTTTATTACTTAAATCGTTATTTTCATCGATTATAAAAGCTATTCCACCAGTCATGCCCGCACCAATATTCCTTCCTGTGGAACCTAGAATAACTACTTTCCCACCAGTCATGTATTCACAACAATGATCCCCCGCTCCTTCTGTTACTGCTGTAGCACCACTATTTCTTACTGCAAATCTTTCTCCCGATTTTCCTAATGCAAATAATTTCCCACCTGTTGCTCCATAAAGACAGGTGTTTCCTAAAATAACCTGTTCGGAGGAAGTTTTTTCTATTTTTGGTGGAATTATTGTGAGTATTCCTCCATTCATTCCTTTACAAACATAATCATTTGCTTCTCCAATTAATTGAACATTCATTCCTTTCAATAAAAAGGCACCAAAGCTTTGTCCGGCATATCCTGTGAAATTTAAGTTGAGTTCGCCATTGAAGCCGGTGTTGCCGTGAAGTTCTGCGATTTCGCCTGATATCTTCGCACAAACACTTCTATCTGTATTTTTTATCTCAATTTCTTTGGTTAATATTTCGTGATTTTTAATTGAATCTATAAATTCAGTATCAGACAAAAACTCGTCTTCTAATACAGAACCATTACTATGGGCAGTTTTTGAATGTTTTAACCATGATCTATCAGGGGTTGAGTGTTTATTTACTAAAGAAGAAAGATCAATATTAGAAGTTTTTGGAAGATCGATATTTCTTGCAGAAAGAAATTCTTGATTACCAATCAGTTCTTCCATATTAGAAACACCGATACTACTCATTATCTGTCTTACTTCTTCAGCAATATATAAGAAAAAATTGACAACATTTTCTGGAATGCCTTTAAATCTTTTTCTTAATTCTTCTTTTTGAGTGGCAACTCCAACAGGACACTTGTTTGTATGACAAACCCGAGCCATTATGCATCCTTCAGCAATCATCGCTACAGAACCAAATCCGTATTCTTCAGCACCTAGTAAAGCTGCAATAACTACGTCCCAACCTGTTTTAAGACCTCCATCAGTTCTCAAAATTACTCTTTCGCGTAAGTTATTCTCTAAGAGAGATTTATGAACCTCAGCAACACCTAGTTCCCATGGTAAACCTGCATGTTTAATAGAACTCAGGGGTGAAGCACCTGTGCCTCCGTCATGGCCTGATATTTGAATCACATCTGCATTAGCTTTGCTTACTCCAGCAGCAATAGTGCCTATACCAATTTCAGAAACAAGTTTAACGCTTACTTTCGCTTTTGGATGAACTTGGTGTAAGTCGTGGATAAGTTGAGCTAAATCTTCAATTGAATAAATATCATGATGCGGGGGAGGAGATATTAAAGCTACTCCAGGTTTACTATTTCTCAGTTTTGCGATGTAAGAATCAACTTTTGGACCAGGTAATTGTCCCCCCTCTCCGGGTTTTGCACCTTGAGCCATTTTAATTTCGAGTTGTTTACCACTTCTGAGATATTCAGGTGTAACTCCAAATCTTCCTGATGCTATTTGTTTAATAGCTGAGCATGCGGTGTCTCCATTCTCTAAGCCTTTAATAAATGGCAGCGTCGCTGACTGAGTATTTTCATCAATATCATTTAAAACATTAAAACGAGCTGGATCTTCTCCCCCTTCTCCACTATTACTTTTTCCACCAATTCTATTCATTGCAACTGCTAAAACTTCATGCGCTTCTCTGGATAAAGCACCTAAACTCATTCCTCCAGTACAGAACCTTTTGCAAATTGATTCAACACTTTCAACTTCCTCTAATGGAACACTTTTTCTTGTTGAATTAATTGTTAGTAAATCTCTAAGAGATGTTGTCGGTCTATTACTAATAAGTTTTTTGTAAGTTTCAAAATGATCGTACCCTGGCCCTTGTTTTACCGCTGAATGTAAAACTTTGGACATCTCTGGGTTATTGGAATGATATTCTCCATTATTTCTAAATTGTACAAATCCTAGAAATTCTAATTTCTTTAAATCGATCTCTGGATAGGCTTTTGTATGTATTGAAAGTGTTTCATTAGTTAATTCTTTTAATGTTATGCCAGCGATACGACTTGTTGTACCATCAAAAGCAATTTTTATTAAGTCAGATCCAAGACCTACAGCTTCAAAAATTTGTGCACCATGGTAACTAGATAAAAGTGAGATGCCTATTTTTGAGAGAATTTTTCTTAGACCGTCTTCTAAAGCTTTTTTAATATTTTCTTGAACATCAACAATTGATAATGGATTTATTTTTTTGCTATCAATGAGTTTTTGTGTTTTTGGATGTTTTAACCAGTGTCTACCTGCTTCGAAGGTCAACCAAGGGCAAACTGCACTTGCTCCATATCCAATTAAACAAGCTAAGTGATGTGTGCTCCAACATTGACCAGTCTCAATTATTAGAGAAGCTTTTAGCCTGATTTCTTTTTTAAGAAGATAATGATGAATTGCTCCAACAGCAAGTAAAGGAGGTATAAAAGTCTTTTTAGGATTAATTCCCTTATCAGAAATGATAATTAAAGAGCAACCTTCTTTTATAGACAGCTCACTCTGTTTACAGATTGCTTTTAATTGGGTCTCTAAGCCTTGAATACCTTCCTCTAAATCAAACAAACTTGAAATTGTCTGGGATTTAATTTTTGATTTTTTGATGGAAATGAGTTCTTCCTCATTAAGAATCGGACTTTGTAAATGAACAAAGGGTTTAGCATCTTTAATTTCAAATGGCGTACATCTTTCTCCTAGATGCATCTCTAAACTCATTACAAGTTTTTCTCTGAGAGGGTCAATAGGAGGATTTGTAACTTGTGCAAATCTTTGCTTAAAGTAGTCGTATAAAATATGTGGCTTAGATGAAAGAACTGCTAATGGGATGTCGTCGCCCATGCAATATGTAGGTTCTTTAGCTAATGAAGCCATTGAATCTAAGATAAGGTCATTATCTTCCGCTGAAAAACCGTATGCAGTTTGTTGTTGCAACAACTCAAGGTCTTTTAGTTTGCAACCTTTAACCCATTCATTATTTTCAATTTTTATGATTCTATTAATAAGAAGGTTTTTATAATCATGCCTTTGAGCGGTTTCAGATTTTACTTCCCAATTTCTTAGGATTCTATTCTGATGAAAATCAACTGCCAACATTTGTCCCGGTCCTAATCGACCTTTTTCTATTACTCTTTTTTCTTCAAGATCTACTACTCCTGTTTCAGAACCCATTATTACAAAACCATCATTTGTGATTGAATATCTTGCTGGCCTTAGGCCATTTCTATCAAGCGTTGCTCCGACAAAATTTCCATCAGCAAATACAAGAAGTGCAGGACCATCCCAAGCTTCTTGTAGGCTTGCAGAATATTCATAAAAAGCTTTTATATCTTCTCTATGCTCAAGTTCTGGTTGATCTCTAAATGCTTCAGGAACAAGTTTTAATAATGAATCAGTTATCGTTTGGCCTGAACGAATATTAATTTCAAGGGTTGCATCAAGATTTGATGAATCACTTTTGTTTACATCTACAATGGGCTTAATTTCATTGGATAACTCTCCCCAAAAATCATCTATATGTGTTTCTGAAGCTTTAGCCCAGTTGATATTACCTAAGAGAGTATTTATTTCGCCATTATGACCCAAAAATCTCATGGGTTGAGCTAGCGGCCATTTTGGAAGTGTATTAGTACTAAATCTACGATGATAAACAGAAAATGAAACTTTAAAACTCTCTTCTTTTAGATCTTGATAAAACTCGGATAATATTTCAGAGCGAACCATCCCTTTATAAACAACTGTTTGAGAACTTAGTGAGGCAAAATAAAATTCACAATCCCCAACATCATTTTTGAAAGTTTCTCTTATTTTTTTCTCAATTCTTTTCCTTAATTGAAATAAAAGCCTTTCAACATCCTTATGATCTTTTTTATCTATATGTAAAATCCACTGACAGATGAATGGAGCATTTGCTTTAGCTAAAGGACCTAAGATTTCATTATTAACAGGTACTTTTCTCCAAGATGTTTTGTTGACTTTTAATTTTTCTGCTTCTTGATCACATATTGATTTACATACTTCAATTTTTTCTTTTTTATTAGGCATAAAGACCATGCCTAAACCTCTATTAAATTCTTGATTATTTTTTAGATTAATTTCCTCTTCTAGATATCCCCATGGAATTGAACATAAAATGCCCGCTCCATCTCCTGAATCACTATCTCCTCCACAACCTCCTCTATGTTCCATGCAGTTCAGGCCTTTAAGGGACTGTTTTAGGATCCAATTGCTTTCTACCCCTTTAATATTTGCTATGAAACCAACTCCACACGCATCTTTCTCGCCAATTATTCCATTCGGGGAATAACTATCTTGATATGAGCCAACGATTCTTTTGATACTCTCTCCCATAGATTATTTAAGTCTATTTAGTTATTTATGTATTTCCATTATAAAAATAAATATGAAAATAAATCTAAAGATAATGAATATTTACCAAAGAATTTTAATTTTATAAATTTTAAAAAAATATTAATTAAAAACTTTTAGTTGGTGCTCTCAAAAGGTTATGATAATTAAATATTTAATTTTATCTAAGTTTTAATAGATGCCCACCATCTCTCAATTAGTAGGTTCAGAAAGAAAACGTCTGACAAAGAAAACAAAATCTCCTGCATTAAAAGCTTGCCCTGAGAGAAGAGGGGTATGTACAAGAGTCTATACATCAACACCAAAGAAGCCTAATTCAGCTTTGAGAAAAGTTGCTAGGGTTAGATTAACTTCTGGTTTCGAAGTAACGGCTTATATCCCTGGGATTGGACATAATTTGCAAGAACACTCTGTTGTATTACTTAGGGGTGGAAGAGTTAAGGATTTGCCAGGGGTTAGATATCATATAATAAGAGGAACTTTAGATACGGCTGGAGTCAAAGATAGACGTCAATCTAGATCTAAGTACGGAGCAAAAGCTCCAAAGGATTAATTTGTCAACAACACTTTTTTAAAAACATGTCACGTCGTAATGCAGCAGTAAAAAGACCAGTTCTTCCAGATCCTCAATTTAATAGTCGTCTTGCTTCAATGATGATTTCTCGATTGATGAAACATGGTAAAAAATCTACAGCCCAAAGAATATTGTCTGATGCTTTTTCTTTAATAGGTGAGAGAACAGGTGGTAATGCAGTCGAATTATTTGAAACAGCTGTAAAAAATGCTACCCCTCTTGTCGAGGTACGAGCTAGAAGAGTAGGTGGTGCAACATATCAAGTACCTATGGAAGTACGCCAAGAGAGGGGAACCGCTATGGCATTAAGATGGCTTGTTACATTCTCAAGAGCAAGAAATGGCAAAAGCATGTCCCAAAAACTTGCTGGCGAGTTGATGGATGCAGCAAATGAAACTGGTAGTGCCGTTAAAAAAAGAGAAGATACTCATAAAATGGCAGAAGCTAATAAGGCTTTTGCACATTACAGATATTAATTTCATCAAAAGGTACTTAAGTAGTTTATTATTATTAAAGTTTGCTTTTAGAGTGAACTACAATTATCAAAAATTATTTTATTTGGAGCTTTAAAATTGGCACGCGACTTTCCCTTAGAACGAGTAAGGAACATAGGTATAGCCGCTCATATTGATGCAGGTAAGACAACAACAACTGAAAGAATTTTGTTTTATTCAGGTGTTGTTCATAAGATAGGAGAGGTTCATGATGGTGCTGCCGTAACAGATTGGATGGCTCAAGAAAGAGAAAGAGGAATAACTATTACTGCTGCTGCAATATCTACTAGTTGGCAAGATCATAGGATTAATATTATTGATACTCCTGGACACGTTGACTTTACTATTGAAGTTGAAAGATCAATGCGTGTGTTAGATGGAGTTATAGCTGTATTTTGCGCAGTCGGTGGAGTACAGCCTCAATCCGAAACGGTTTGGCGTCAAGCAGATAGATACTCTGTTCCAAGAATGGTTTTTGTTAATAAAATGGATAGAACTGGTGCAGATTTTTTGAAGGTAAATAAGCAAATTAAAGATCGACTAAAGGCAAATGCACTTCCAATCCAGTTACCTATTGGAGCTGAGGGTGATCTCACAGGCATTATTGATTTAGTAGCCAACAAAGCATATCTTTACAAAAATGATTTAGGAACTGACATTGAAGAAGCACCAATTCCATCTGACATGGAGGAGGAAGCTGCTGAGTGGAGACTTAAGCTAATGGAAAGTGTTGCAGAAAATGATGAAGAGTTAATAGAAATATTTCTCGATACAGGAGAATTATCTGAAGAACAACTAAAAAAAGGTATTAGGGAAGGGGTTTTAAAACATGGATTGGTTCCAGTATTATGTGGTTCAGCTTTTAAGAATAAAGGAGTCCAACTTGTTTTAGATGCTGTGGTTGATTACTTGCCAGCTCCAGTTGATGTGAAACCAATACAAGGTGTTTTGCCAAGTGGCAAAGAAGATGTTAGACCTTCAGACGATAATGCACCTTTCAGTGCATTAGCATTCAAAGTGATGTCAGATCCATATGGGAAATTAACTTTTGTAAGAATGTATTCAGGGGTTCTTTCAAAAGGAAGTTATGTAATGAATTCTACTAAAGATGCTAAAGAGAGAATTTCTAGATTAGTGATTCTTAAGGCTGATGAAAGAGAGGAGGTTGACGAATTGAGGGCTGGGGATTTAGGAGCTGTATTAGGTCTTAAGAACACAACAACTGGTGACACTTTGTGTAATACAGAAGATCCAATAGTTTTGGAGACATTGTTTATCCCTGAACCAGTTATCTCAGTAGCTGTTGAGCCAAAAACTAAAGGCGATATGGAAAAATTATCAAAAGCTTTAACCGCTTTGTCTGAAGAGGATCCAACCTTTAGGGTAAGTACAGATCCTGAGACAAATCAAACTGTTATTGCAGGCATGGGGGAATTGCACTTGGAAATCCTTGTTGACAGAATGTTAAGGGAATTTAAAGTTGAAGCAAATATTGGAGCTCCACAGGTTTCATATAGAGAAACTATTAGGTCTAGTTCTAAAGGTGAAGGTAAATATGCAAGACAAACTGGAGGTAAAGGTCAATATGGTCATGTAATTATTGAGATGGAACCTGCTGAAGTTGGTAAAGGTTTTGAATTTGTAAACAAAATTGTTGGTGGAGCTGTACCAAAAGAGTTTATTGGTCCTGCATCTAATGGAATGAAAGAGACCTGTGAATCTGGTGTTCTTGCCGGTTATCCACTCATTGATGTAAAAGTAACACTAGTCGATGGTTCATTCCACGATGTAGACTCATCTGAAATGGCCTTCAAAATTGCAGGTTCCATGGCTTTTAAAGATGGGGTTAAAAAATGCAATCCTGTGCTTTTAGAGCCTATGATGAAAGTTGAGGTCGAAAGTCCTGACGACTTTCTTGGATCTGTAATTGGTGATCTCTCTTCCAGAAGAGGTCAAGTAGAAGGACAATCTGTTGATGATGGATTGTCTAAGGTACAGGCCAAAGTGCCCTTAGCCGAAATGTTCGGTTATGCCACTCAACTCCGATCAATGACTCAAGGTCGGGGTATATTTTCAATGGAGTTCGCAAACTATGAGGAAGTTCCTCGTAATGTTGCTGAAGCTATCATTTCCAAGAATCAGGGCAACTCCTGATCTCTAAACTAAAACACTCTAAACCCTCGATTCTTTAATTCAAAATGGCTCGCGAGAAGTTCGAAAGAAACAAACCACATGTCAACATAGGTACTATTGGCCATGTTGATCATGGAAAAACAACACTAACTGCTGCTATTACAAATGTATTAGCTAAAAAAGGTCAAGCTCAAGCTCAAGACTATGGAGACATCGATGGTGCTCCTGAAGAAAGAGAGCGTGGCATTACCATTAATACAGCTCATGTTGAATATGAAACTGAAGGCAGACATTATGCTCATGTCGATTGCCCTGGACATGCTGATTATGTGAAAAACATGATTACAGGGGCTGCCCAGATGGATGGAGCTATTCTTGTTTGCGCAGCTACAGATGGTCCTATGGCTCAAACAAAAGAGCATATTCTTTTAGCTAAACAGGTTGGAGTTCCTGCTCTTGTAGTTGCTCTAAATAAGTGCGATATGGTCGATGATGAGGAAATTATTGAACTTGTCGAAATGGAAATTAGGGAACTGTTAGATAGTTATGACTTCCCTGGAGATGACATTCCTATAGTTCAAGTTTCAGGTCTAAAAGCTCTCGAAGGTGATTCTACTTGGGAATCAAAGATTGAAGAATTAATGAAAGCAGTTGATGCTAGCATTCCCGAACCAGAGAGAGAAGTTGATAAACCATTCTTGATGGCAGTTGAAGACGTTTTCTCGATTACAGGTAGAGGAACTGTTGCTACAGGAAGAATTGAGAGAGGTAAAGTTAAGGTTGGAGAAGAAGTAGAAATAGTTGGAATAAGAGATACAAGAGTAACAACTGTCACTGGAGTTGAAATGTTCCGAAAACTTCTTGATGAAGGTATGGCTGGCGATAATGTTGGTTTACTTTTACGTGGTGTACAGAAAGAAGATATTGAGAGAGGAATGGTTCTTGTGAAGAAAGGATCTATTACCCCTCATACTCAGTTTGAAGGAGAAGTTTATGTTCTTAAAAAAGAAGAGGGTGGAAGACATACTCCATTCTTCGCAGGATATAGACCTCAGTTCTACATCAGAACGACCGACGTGACAGGTCAAATAACTGCATTTACCTCAGATGATGGCTCCAATGTTGAAATGGTTATGCCAGGAGACAGAATTAAGATGACTGGAGAATTAATTTGTCCAGTAGCTATTGAACAAGGTATGCGATTCGCCATACGAGAAGGTGGACGTACTATCGGTGCTGGAGTTGTTTCTAAGATACTCAAATAATACATTTGAATTTTAAAAACTTAACCTCAATCATTTAATATAGGTTTATGGATAAGGGTCATCTAAATTAATGACCCTTCATTAGAATTTATTTGAAACTATGACTGCATCAATTGCACAACAAAAAATAAGAATAAGGCTCAAAGCATTTGATAGAAGAATGCTTGATTTATCTTGCGATAAAATAATCCAAACTGCTGATACTACTTCTGCCTCAGCAATTGGTCCAATACCTTTACCTACAAAAAGGAAGATTTATTGTGTCCTAAGATCACCACATGTTGATAAAGATTCTAGGGAGCATTTTGAAACAAGAACACATAGAAGAATAATAGATATCTATAGTCCTTCTGCAAAAACTATTGATGCTTTAATGAAACTTGATCTGCCCAGTGGTGTAGATATAGAAGTTAAACTTTAAGAAATCCCGAAACCGCCCTAAATTGATTAATATAAAAATAATGAAATGAGGTTTAAATGGGAGAACTCTCTGTAAGGGAATTACCTTTATTTCCTTTGCCAGAGGTAGTCCTTTTTCCTCAAGAAGTATTGCCTTTACATATTTTTGAATCGAGATATAGAATCATGCTTCAATCTGTTCTTGAGAGTGATTCTATGTTTGGAGTTATTAAGTGGGACCCTATTACTAAAAGTATGGCTAACGTTGGATGTTGTGCACAAATCATAAAACATCAGACTGCAGAGGATGGGAGAAGTAATATTATCACTCTCGGCCAACAAAGATTTCAAGTATTAGAAATTACCCGTTCGACGCCATTTAGTTCTGCGATGGTTAGTTGGATTAGCGATGAGAATATTGATGACTTTCAAAAATTAGATTCTCTAAAAGATTCAGTAAAAGAAGCACTTAGTGATGTTATTAATTTAACTAGTAAATTGACTAATACCAAGAAAAATTTACCTGATAAATTACCTGACAACCCAATGGATTTATCATTTTGGATAGGAGCTCATTTGGGTGGTCCTGTTGCAGAGGAGCAGCAAAGACTTCTGGAGGAAAGAAATACTTTTACTCGTTTGCAAAGAGAATACGAAATGCTAGATCATACAAGAAAACAACTTGCAGCTAGAACAGTTTTGAAAGAAAGTTTGCCTGATATAAAAGAAAATTAAATGTTTGAGTTATTTTTGTCCTTTTTTTTACTCGTTTTATTTTTTTTAGTTTTATCAATTATTTGGAGAATAAATGCCAGAAAATATATTTCTTCTGGAACGGTAGCATCTGCTTATGATGCCTGGACCCAAGATAAATTACTTGAGAGAATGTGGGGAGAGCATATCCACCTAGGGTTTTATCCCTCAGGAAATAAAAATGTTGATTTTAGAAAGGCTAAAGTCCAGTTTGTACATGAGTTAATCAAGTGGAGTGATTTAGATAAATTACCAAAAGGTTCTAGAATTTTAGATGTAGGGTGTGGAATAGGAGGAAGTTCAAGGATTCTTGCAAAATATTATGGCTTTAATGTTACAGGAATTACAATTAGTCCTGCTCAAGTAAAAAGAGCAAGAGAACTGACATCTTCAGGACTAAATTGCAACTTCCAGGTAATGGATGCTCTGAATCTTAAATTTGAAGATGGAGCATTTGATGCTGTTTGGAGTGTTGAGGCTGGTGCACACATGAATGATAAAACTAAGTTTGCAGATGAAATGCTTAGAATTTTAAGACCTGGAGGGTATTTGGCATTGGCTGATTGGAACTCAAGAGATCTTATAGCGTATCCCCCATCTTTTATTGAGAGGTTGGTACTTAAACAATTACTTGAACAGTGGGTACATCCTAATTTTATTAGCATTAATGAATTCGGTAATATTCTGAGGACTAATAAAAATAGTGCAGGTAGAGTTATTTCTGAGAATTGGAATTCATATACAATCCCTTCATGGTACGACTCTATTTTTGAAGGGATAAGAAGGCCTTATGCAATATTGTCTCTCGGACCTTCAGCTTTAGTAAAGTCCATTAGAGAGATCCCAACAATACTTCTTATGAATTGGGCATTCAGGAGAGGTTTAATGGAGTTTGGAGTCTATAAATGCAGAGGTTAAATTAATTTAGTTCAACATTTTTAGAAAAATAATTTCCAAAATCAACGAAGTTATTGCAAAGCGGTTTTAGCTGATTTTTTAATTCGAGAAAATTCACAATATTATTTTGATTATTTATTTCTAAATCAATATAAATTATATATTCGCCTAACTCTCTCTTAGAAGGTCTAGATTCTATCTTACTCATATTAAATCCAAAATTTGCAATATGATTTATAGCTTCTAGCAAAGCACCAGGTTTGTTTGAGATTAATGAGAAAGCAAAACTGGCAATATTAGCAAGATCAGAACTTGATTCTTTGCTCAATAAGACGAATCTTGTGCAATTACCTGGGACATCATTTATTGGAAAGGCTAATTCTTTGAGTCCTTCAATTTGAATTAAAGATTTCGAACCGATAGCTGCTCTAAATTTGCTTCCTTTAACCATATTGACAGCCTCTGATGTTGAATTTGTTGGAAGAGGGATTGCATTTGGAAGATTTTCAGATAACCATTCTGAACATTGAGCTAATGCTTGAGGATGAGATAGTACTTCTGAGATAATTGAAAGTTCTCCATCACTAATTAATGCATGTTTTATGGGCAAAACAATTGCTTTATTAATAAAAATATCTGGAAATTTCCAAAGGGCATCTAAGGTAGCTGTAACTCCGCCTTCTACAGAATTTTCAATAGGTACTACAGCAGCATCACAATTGTTGTAGGCTATTGATTTAATAACCGAATATAACCCATTACATGGTACAAATATAGGTGACTGAAAATTGGCAAGCTTTGATAATATATGAGCTGCTTTTTCTGCGTATGTTCCTTTAGGACCTAAATATGCAACTTGTTTGCGCATGATTAACTTTAAGAAAAAAAGAGATCAAATAAGCATTGGAGGGATATAGAAAATGCTATTGTCTTTTAATGCTAAACAGAAACTAAGGCTTTCTGTAACAAGAAATAAAGAATTTCTTTCTAAGTATCTTTTGGAAGAAGAAAGAGTTGTTGGAGCAATGCTTGACTCCAAAAAATTATTACCTGAAGGGCAAGGTAAGTATAAGTATACAGTAACAAGTTTTAAGGTTTTCCAATTAGATATTAACCCTGTTGTTTCCATCGCGGTAGAGAATAAAAATGGAATTTTAAAAATGAGTGCTCTTGAGAGCAAATTGGATGGTTTGGGGATGATAGATGACTTCAATCTTATTTTGAAAGCAAATTTGGAAGCAACTAATATTGGATTAGAGGGTGAGGCGCTTCTAGGGGTATCTGTAAGCCAACCCCCTATTTTAAAGCTAGTACCAAAGAAAATTTTAGAATCTACTGGTCATTCGGTATTAAATGGGATTTTATTGGGAATAAAGACAAGAGTTCAACAGCAATTGGTTAAAGATTTTTTTGAATGGTGTGAATCAAACAAGATTTAATTTCTGTAAAAAACTTTTTCTATGCAGATTAGTTATTCCATTATCTTTGAGACTTGAAAGATGCTCTTTAGTTCCATATCCTTTATTTTTAAATATTAAGTATCCTGAATATTTCTTTTCTAAACTTTCCATTAGATTATCGCGAGATACTTTTGCAATTATGCTCGCTGCAGATATTGATGTTAATTTCGAGTCTCCTGATACTATATTTTTTTGAATTCCGTCCCATGGTCTTAACAATAATGGGCCATCAATCAATAGTTCAGATGGTTTCTCTTTTAATTTTTTTAAAGCTCTTATCATTGAGAGTTCAGTTGCAACTCTGATACCGAGCTTATCTATTTCTCTAACTGAGGATTGTCCAATTCCATAATCTTTAGAAAGTAATAAAATTTTTGGAAAAAGGGAATTTCTTTTTTTGGGAGTTAATTTTTTACTATCCATTACTCCAAATTTTTTTAGAGTAAATTTATTTTTTTTAGTTAATACTACAACTGCTGAGAAAACTGGACCAAAAATTGCTCCCCTTCCGACTTCATCCATTCCAACTTCATATAATTTATTCAATACCTGCCGAAGATCTTCTCCTTTTTTTTCTTGCATTGTTCATATCATCTTTTAGTTCACTTTCAACCTTTTGATCTAAAGATATGGCTTCTTTATTCTCATTGGTTTTTTTTGTTGCTTCATCATTGGAATTTACATTTTCTTCGATAGTAATCGCTATCTCTTCAAGTTCTCTAGATTTTGATATTTTTTTAACTCTTTTTCCTTTTGTTGTTTTTTTATTATCTAAATTTTTTTCCTTTTCCTTACTATCATCCTTTAAACTAACGAAATTATTACTAGTTAGATATTCTTTCCCTAACTTTATTAGTGGATTAATACCTAAGTAACTGAAAACAATTTTTTCATCATTAGTAAGATCAACGGTAACTATATTTTTATCTTTCGAATTTGATATATTCGAATCATCATTATCATTTTCTTTTTTAATAGAAGAATCCTCTTTACTTAAATTCTTGGTATTTAGTAATTCCTTTTCATCTATTTTTTCCTGCTTATAATTGGATTTAGAAGCACTTATATCTAAAGGTTTTATATTATTTAATTTAGGAGGCTTTTCTTCAATATTTTTAAGTTTCAGGTTAGAAATTTCAAAATTTAATTGATTTTCTTCAATGCCTGTACCATTGCAAGAACAACATTTTTTCCCGAATAATTCATATATATTTTGACCTTGTCTTTTCCTTGTTAATTCAACTAAACCTAATTCAGTAAGCTGAGCTATCTGAGGCCTAGCAGAATCATCTTTTATTGCTGAAGTAAAATGCTCAAGTAACTGGAATTGATCTCGTCTCGATTCCATATCAATAAAATCTACTATGATAACTCCGCCAATATTTCTTAATTTCAGTTGTCTTGATATTTCAACAGCTGCTTCGCAATTTGTCCACAAAACAGTCTGTCTTGAGTTAGCTGATCTTGTAAATGATCCAGAGTTTACATCAATTACTGTTAAAGCTTCAGTTGGTTCGATAATTATATAACCTCCCGAAGGAAGATCTACCCGCGGTTGAAGAGCTTTTTGAATTGTTTTCGTAATTTCGTATTTTTCTAATATATGTTGGTTTAAATCTTTATCATGAAATTCAATATCTACATTAGATTCATAATTGGTTAAGAAATCTTTTGCCCGTTCAACTGACAATTTACTATCAATAATTATGCTTTTAGTGGATGATTTAATATGATCTCTTAAAATCTTTAAAGAGAAATCATCATCTCTTTTAATTAAATTTGGTGGATTAAAAGTCTCAGAAACTTGTAAGATATTTTCCCATTGTTGAATTAATTTTTCTAAATCTTCAATAAGTAGTTCTTCTTTAATCTTTTCTGCTTCTGTTCTAAATAGCAATCCTGTACTAGTTGGTTTAATTAAAACCCCTAGAGCTTTCAAGCGGTTTCGCTCTGTTTCTGTATTAATTTTCCTGGAGATATTTACTCCCTGGCCATATGGTTGAAATATCAAGTACTTTCCAGGTATTGAAATACTCCCGGTAAGTCTGGGACCTTTAGATCCTGTAGGTTCTTTAATTACCTGTACAAGAACTTTTTGTTTCGGTTCTAGTAGTTCAGTTATTCCTAATGTTCCCTTCTTGAGTTTTAATGGACCTAAATCTGATACATGGATGAATCCATTTTTATCACTTTCACCAATATTTATGAAAGCGGCATCAATGCCAGGGAGAACATTTTCAACTGTTCCTAAAAAAATATCGCCAATTTGATATTGGCCTTGTGCGACGATTAATTCATCAACTCGATCATCTGTGAGTAGTGCTGCAATTCGAGCCTGCTCAGCGATAATAATTTGCTGAGACATATAATTGATTCTGAATGGTTTGAATTTTGGAAATCATCTAAAGTAAAGAGTTAAATTTTTATCTTTTAAGTAAACAATTTTTTATAGCTGTATTATGTACTTTTAAATTAAAGTAAATAGCAATTATGTTTTGCTATTTGTAAAGCTTTAGACGAGTTTTAATTTATTTGAAATTAAATTCATAGCCATGATTATTTCTTAGTTTAATCATAACTACAATAATATTAACATCTAATCACCACTAAGGCACGTTGATCCTTTATCCTTAAATTGGTTAATTTTTTTTATTTAAAGTGGTTCAAGTAAACAAAAATTATTTAAAACTCAAAGCAGGCTATTTATTTCCTGAAATTGCTAAAAGGGTAAAAATATTTTCTCAATCAAATAACAGTTCAGACATAATTAAGCTGGGAATAGGAGATGTTACAGAACCACTGCCCAAAGCCTGCAGAGATGCTATGAGTAAAGCTTTAAATGATATGGGAACAAATGAAGGTTTTAGGGGTTATGGACCAGAACAAGGTTATTCTTGGCTAAGAGAAAAAATATCTGAGCATGATTATCTTTCAAGAGGATGTAAAATTTTACCTGAAGAAATATTTGTTTCAGATGGTTCTAAATGCGATAGTAGCAACATTTTAGATATTCTTGGCGAAGATAATTCAATTGCTGTTACTGATCCTGTTTACCCTGTTTATGTAGACAGTAACGTTATGACGGGAAGAACTGGGGATGTTCTTGAAAATGGTACTTACCAAGGATTGACATATCTTGCAATAAACGAGGAAAATAGCTTCCTGCCAGAACTACCTAAAAATAAAGTTGATATTTTATATCTTTGTTTTCCAAATAATCCTACTGGAGCAACCATATCTAAAAAAGAATTACAAAAGTGGGTCGACTATGCTCTTAAAAATAAATCTTTAATTCTTTTTGATGCAGCTTATGAAGCTTTCATTCAAGATAAGGATATTCCTCATTCAATATATGAGATTGAGGGTGCTAAAGATTGTGCTATAGAATTTAGATCTTTTTCAAAGAATGCAGGATTCACAGGAGTAAGATGTGCGTTTACAGTAATACCTAAAAATCTCATAGGTTATAGTTTAAATAATGAGGAAATAGATTTATGGTCTCTTTGGAATAGAAGACAATCTACAAAATTCAATGGAGTAAGTTATATCGTACAGAGAGGAGCAGAGGCAGTTTACTCTCTTGAAGGAAAGAAAGAGGTTAGAGATTTAATTGATTTTTATATGGAAAATGCAAAAATTATGAAAAATAAATTACAGGCTTCTGGGTATAAAGTATACGGAGGGGACAATGCTCCTTATATCTGGATCAAAGTTCCTGATAAAATGACATCTTGGGACTTTTTTGATTTCCTTCTTCAAAAAGTTAGTGTAGTGGGTACACCTGGTAGCGGTTTTGGATTGTCAGGAGAGGGTTATTTTCGTTTGTCAGCATTTAACTCACGATCAAACGTCATTGATGCAATGGAAAGAATAATTAATATATAATAATTAGTACCACTTAGAATCTAAAAAATTTTAATGCTATCTATAAAGTCAGAACAAAGTGTAAGTAATAATTCAGCAGTGATTGAAAAGAAACCTGCTGAATTAAAAAATAAATCTCCAAAATATAAGGTTTTACTTCATAATGACCCAGTTAATTCTATGGAGTATGTAACTATTTCACTACGAGAAGTTGTGCCGCAATTAAGCGAGCAAGATGCTATCGCGATAATGCTTGAGGCACATAATACGGGTATAGGTTTGGTAATTGTTTGTGATTTAGAGCCTGCAGAATTCTACTCAGAATCATTAAAATCTAAAGGAATTTCAAGTTCAATTGAGAAAGAGGATTGATAACGGTTGGATTTATTATTTAGAATGAGCAAATTTCCTTTCTGATAAGGGACGGACTTTTAAAGATTCTTTTAAGGAGGACTTCCCATATTCTCTCTCAAGAATGTCTATAACTGTTTTGCCAAATTCATCTTCTTTATTATCAAAAGCTTCTAAGCAAACCTGACCAAGTTTTTTCCCTAATGAGCCTGGATTCCAAAGAAGCTTCCTCGCTGTCCAGGGCATCATGCTCATTGGATTATAATTTGGCTTCAAAATTTTATGTTCCAAAGCGTACTTCTCTAGAAGAGTGTGAGGTTGCAAACCTATAAAGAATATAGCTGGATCAACTAAGCCTTTACCAAAAATATTTTCTAATTCTCTATGGTAAGCAATTGTTTGTCTTATAGTGCTAGGCGTTTCATCAAAAACATTGAATGAATAATTGACTGAAACATGATTCTTAAAACCAGATTTGACTAGCATTCTGCAATTATTTAATACAGTTTCAAGGTCATACGCTAATCTCATTTTTCTCACCAGTTCTTGAGACCCCGACGTGATACCTATTTCAAAATAGCTCATACCTGTTTCAACCATAAGCTTAGCTAGCTCAGCATCAATATTATCTGCTCTGATGTATGCAGCCCAATTAATATCGTCCCAGCCTTGATCCTTAATTGCTTGTAAAAGTGTTTTTGCATCTTCAATATGTTTTTTGGCTGGAATAAACTGTGCATCAGTGAACCAAAATCCCCTTACGCCAAGATCATATAATTGCTTCATTTCTTTGATTATTTCGTTAACAGGATTAACGCGAACCTGCTTTCCCTCCACGACTGTGTAAACACAGAAACAACAATTATGAGGACAACCTCTTTTTGTTTGAACCCCTACGTAGTATTCTCCACCTTCTATATACCAATTGAATTCAGGCCATATTGATTTAATATATTTGTAATTGCAGGCAGTTTTGACAGTGCCCGAAGGTTGTTCATGTATTAATTTGTTACGAGGTTTTTGTCCAGCAATGTAACATCTTTCTTCTTCTATTGAATCTCCTCTAATGATTTTTTCAATGAGATTTTCTCCCTCTCCAACTGAAATAACAGTTCCTTTTGGAAGTAGATTCCCCAATTGTTCATAGAAGACACTAACAGCTCCACCACCTAAAATTATTTTTACATTTTCGTTGTATTTTTGTGCTCTTTTTAGTCCCATCTTGACTAAAGAAGTATTTCTATATATTTCTCCATAATGAGATGCAATTAATTTTAATCCTCCCCAGGAACCTCTAATTTTTTTAAGGATATTTTTTGAGTAGAAAACTTCAAAAGAGTTTTGTAAGGGATTTCCACTTCTACCATCAACAGGTGCATAAATTTGTATATCTCTCCATGAAAAAATGATTAGATGTGGTCTAAATTGATCAATCTTTCTAGATAAACATTTGGAAACTTTATCAGATGGAATTATTGCTAGATCAATGAATTGCTGCTCTATATCTGGAAAACATTTGTGAATATGGTCTGCTAAATAAATAGGTCCTATGGGAAATATTGGATTACATGGCAATCTTACGGTTAGGATTTTCCCATAATACTTTCTATGGTTATTTTTTTTATTTAATTTTTCGAACTTCAAATTAAAATTCATGTCATGAAATTTAATGAGTTTATTTTCTCTAAGAATCTAACTACTTTATTACTAATTTGGAGAAATTAAAAATTCTAAGATAATACTCACGAAAATATTATTAATCATTTTAGTTTTAATATGCTTTTTAAGTGCCGATAATTGGAATTGAACCAATGACCCACTGTTTACGAGACAGTTGCTCTACCGCTGAGCTATACCGGCAATATTAAATATTTAATTTTTCATATAAACTTAATTTTATAATTGCAAGAATTTATGTCAAAAATTGATCCTGAATTAAAAAAGAAATTATTAATGGAATCCCAGACTCCTTTCAAGGGATTAAGAAGAATATTATGGATAGCTTTTAGTGGTTCGGCATTTTTGGGACTTATAATAATGCTCTCCAAGATTGCAAGCGGTAGTGAATTTCAGCAAAATAACCTTCTCATACAATTTGGTGCTTGTATACTATTTCCTACTTTATTAATTCTTGACCGAAATAAAGATCTATAAGTTAAATATTTAATTATTTGGTTAATGTCCTTTTTTTAGTGACAAATTTGAATGCTTCGATTATGTCTCCTTCATTCCAAGAAGAGAATTTATCACAGCCCACTCCACATTCAAATCCTGTATTTACCTCTTTAACATCGTCCTTAGACCTTTTTAGAGAGTCTAAATTCCCTTCAAAAATTACCTTATCTGATCTAATAACTCTCAGAGAACAATTTCGTTGTAACTTTCCAGTTTGTATATAACAGCCTGCAATAGCTCCTTTACCAACTGCGAAAGTTGCTCTAACTTCAGCCTTACCTAATGATTCTTCGACAAGATCGGGTTCAAGTAAACCTTCCATAGCCAACTGAATATCTTCAAGGAGTTTATAGATTACTTCATATTCTCTTATATCAACATTATTGGCATCAGCTGCTCTTTTTGCTCCAGAGGCTAATGAGGTGTTAAACCCAATGATTACTGATCCTGATGCAGCAGCGAGGTCTATATCTGTCTCAGTTATTTCTCCTGGAGCAGAAAGTAAAACTCTTACTTGAACCTCATTTTTTGGTAATTGTTCTAGTGATCCCAATATCGCTTCAACACTACCTTGAACATCGGCTTTAAGAATTAAGTTTAACTCTTTTAATTCGCCATCATTTGCTTGATTTGATAAGGAGGATAAGCTTACTCTTTTAGAAGCCATTTGCTGAGCTAATTTTGTCACTCTGGCATCTGTGGCTCTTTCTCCAACAATAGCTCGAGCAGTTTTTTCATCCGAGTAGACTTCAAATTCATCACCTGCTGTTGGTACTTCACTGAATCCTAATGCTTCTACTGGGAAGGAAGGCCCTGCTTCTTTGATTCGATTACCATGTTCATCAACCATTGCTCTAATTTTTCCAAGGACAGAACCTGCAGCTAAAACATCTCCAGATTTTAATGTGCCATTTTGTACTAGCAAAGTAGCTACAGGTCCTTTGGCTTTATCTAAATGGGCTTCAATGACGGTACCTTTGGCCGATCTGTTGGGGTTAGCTTGTAGATCTTCAACTTCTGAAACTAACAAAATCATTTCTAGCAATTTTTCAATATTTTGTTTTTTGATTGCACTCACCGGAACCATCACAGTATCTCCTCCCCAATCTTCAGCAATTAAGTCTTTTTCCGATAGTTCTTGCTTTACTCTTTCTGGAGATGCTCCTTCCTTATCAATTTTATTTATTGCAACAACGATTGGCACTTTTGCTGCTCTTGCATGACTGATAGCCTCAAGTGTTTGAGGTCTGCAACCATCATCTGCTGCTACTACTAGAACGGCTACATCAGTCACTTTTGTACCCCTTGCTCTCATTGCCGTAAAGGCTTCATGCCCAGGGGTATCAAGAAAAGTTAATTTTTTCTTTTTAGATTCATGTTCAAATTCAACTTGATAAGCTCCTATATGTTGAGTAATTCCTCCCGCTTCTCCAGATGCTACTCTTGATTCTCTAATGGAATCTAAAAGACTAGTTTTGCCATGATCTACATGACCCATAACTGTGATAACAGGTGGTCTTTTTACTAGACTATCAAGATCATTAGACTCAATCATCTCTACTGTTTTCTCAGCAGCTTCTTGAACATCATCTTGCAAAACAGGAACTCCAAATTCTTCTGCTACTGTTTCGATAGTTGCTAAGTCAAGTGATTGAGTAACTGTTGCCGTTATTCCTTTAAAGAAAAGAGATTTGATTATTTCAGAACTCTCAAGGCTTAATTTATCAGCCAATTCTTGAACTGTTAAATTATCTTCAGGGACTATTATCATTTCAGGCCTTACTTGCTTAGCCTCTTTAGCAGCCTTTAATTCCATAGCCCTTCTTTTCTGCCTTTGCCTTGTAGTTTCTTTTTTCTTCTTCTTAAATTGTTTTATAGATTTTTGAGACTTAGGCTCATCAGACTTATCTTTCTTTGGACGCGCCAAGCTAGCTGATAATATTGAAATTTTTTCACCTGAATACCCACTAGTTTCAGATGTTAATGAATCATCATTTTCTCCAATAATATGAACTTTCTGTCTTTGTTTCTGGGGATTTTTATTTCTTAAAGCTTCTAGTTTTGCACTATCGTCCCAGTCAGTATTTCCTGGCTTTTTTGAACTATTAGAAAATCCTCTATGAGGCGGTTTTTTGGAACTCGGGGTAGAATTTGGACGACTGTTAGGAGCTTTCACCTTGTGTTTAGGTGACTCTATATTTTGTTTTTCTTTAGTATCTATACCTTTTTTGTCCTTCTCCGATTTATTGGTTTTTTGAAGTTGCAAAAGTTCATTAGGTGATACTGGTTTCCTAATTCCAGAAGACTTCTGGCCATTAAACTTAGAGCCAGGCCTGTTTGGCATGCCAGGTCTGCTGGGAGCCCCTGGTCTATTGGAATTGACTTGCCTATTAAAGGAGCCAGATCTATTGGGAGCCCCTGGTCTATTGGGAGCCCCTGGTCTATTGGGATTGGCTTGTTTATTAAAGGAGCCAGACCTACCTTGATCTGATGGTCTGTTTCTCAATCCGGCCTTATTTGAAATGCCAGGTCTATTGGCTGCACCAGGTCTATTTGGAATGCCAGGTCTGTTGGGAGCACCAGGACTATTGGAAGCAGTTTGTTTAAAAGAAATGTTTCTCTTATTATTTTGCTTAAGAGATTCGTCCCTTCTTATTGGAGCCCCTACGAGCTCAGGGGTATTAATAATATTATTCGCTTTAGATTTGTTCGTAATTTGATCAGGTTTCTTTGATAGTTTTCTTTTTTCAGCTGAATTGTAGATGTTATTAGAAGATTCATTAGATTTAACATTATTATTTATATTTTTAGGCTTTGCAATCAGTTGAATAGGAGGTTTTGCAGGACTTTTTATAGGTGGGTTTGTTTTATCAAAGAAAGTTTTTTTATCTTCACTGTAATTTTGTAAAGGCCTGCTCTTTATATTTTGATTATTAGGATTTGTTTGAGATTTTGAACTATTAATAATATTGGGCTTATTGGAATTTGTAGATTGATTTAAATTTTTTTTAAGACCCTCGGGCTTATTCAGAGGCTTTATCAATAATGGCTTTTTGTTTAAATTATCTCTGAGAGGTTCACCTTTTCTAGAGGAGATAATAGGAAATTTATCTTCTTTGTTTTGTTTGTGATTATCTTTTTTTATTGAGGGTTTATTAATTGAAAGTATTTTTTTATCTGAATTCTTTTTGTTAATAAGATTTGTTATTTTTTTTGCATCTTCTGAACTAATAGAACTGCTATGGCTTTTAACTGAAATTGATAGTTTTTGAGCTGCATCCAATATATCTTTATTTTCCAGATTTAAGTCTCTGGAAAGTTCGTAAATTCTGATTTTATCGCTGATAGTCATTTAGTCTGATTTGTACTCTTTTTGAAAGCGAATTTATTTTAATTATATTCCTTTATTGGTAAGGACATTGTAGCTTGTAATTTCTTTTTCAAAAATTTCAATAAATTCTGGTTCTAAAAATGTTTTTAAAGCTTTTTGAAGCTTTTTTTTGATCTTAGAATCTGAGTAACATTTTCTAGACTTGCAGATGTAAGCTGATCTCCCCATTCCTTTTTGAAACATAATGCCTTCTTTATGATCTTTGGTGATCTTTAAAAGATTTTTTCTGTCATATGTTTTTCTACATGAAATGCATATACGCATAACAGGAGATTGTTGTATCACCGTTTTCTCTCCTCTTTGGTTGATCTTTCACTTTCTTGATGAGTCTCTAATTGATCATTATCTGAAAAGGTAACTTCTTCGTATTGTTCTTCTCCATATTCTTGATCATCTTCAGGGAGCGGATAAAGCTCTCTTAATCTTGCATCTTCTGCAGCACGCTCAGCTTGTTCTGCTTCTAATCTTTGCTCAGCTTCTCTCTGAAGATTCTCTTCATCTTCTCTTTGAATAATTAATTCAGAGACTGCAGCATCTTCTGCTTCCTCATCATATTCATGTGAGTTTTTAACATCAATCTTCCAACCAGTTAATCTTGCGGCAAGTCTTACATTTTGACCTTCTCTACCAATTGCGAGACTCAATTGATCGGGAGGAACCAATACATGTGCATGTTGCCCTGCTGGGTCAACTAGCCTTACTAGATCAACTTTCGCAGGACTTAAAGAATTTAAAATATACTGTATTGGATCAGATGACCATTTAATAACATCAATTTTTTCTCCTCTTAATTCATTAACCACCTGTTGAATCCTTGCTCCTCTTGCTCCAATACAGGCACCTACAGGATCAACTTCTTGTTCGACACTATCCACAGCTACTTTAGTTCTTGGCCCAACTGCTCTTGAAGGGGGGTTTGCTTCTCTTGAAACAGCAACAATTTTTACTGTTCCCTCTTGAATTTCCGGCACCTCATTTTCAAATAAATAAACTACTAAACCAGCATTTGCCCTACTTACAAAAAGTTGTGGCCCTTTTCTGGCTATTTCGCTAACTTCTTTTAAAAATACTTTGAAAGTTGCATTTGCTCTGTAATTATCATTTGGTAATTGATCTCTTTTGGGAAGTTCGGCCTCTACTTCAGGTCTACCAATTCCTGAACTAACTCCCATAATAACTGATTGTCTCTCAAATCTTATGACTCTTGCAGTTAAAACAGGATCTTCTAAATCTGCAAATTCTTCCTGGATCATTTTTCTTTGTTGATCCCTTAATTTTTGAGCTAAAACTTGCTTTGTTGTTGAAGCAGCCATTCGCCCAAAATCATCTTTTTCTGGAGTAACGTCTAAAACAACTGTGTCCCCTATTTGCGCGTCATCAGCAACTTGTTTAACTTCTACAAGAGATATTTGATGATCTTCGCTCTCAACTTCTTCAACAATTATTTTACTAGATAATATTCTGTAACCTTCTTCATCAAGATCTAGTCCAACATCAAAATTACTAAAATATTCTTCATCAAATGGATCTTCATTCATTCCAATGTAAAAGGTTTTTCTATACTTTTCGTATCCTTTTAATAATGCTTCGCGCAAGGCTATTTCTACGATATTAGGAGGTAACTTTTTTTCCTCACTAATGTCTTCAATGAGATTGTTTAAACCTGGGAGAATTACTAATGCCATCTATGATGGGGAAATTGAATAATAGTTGAAAATAATTAATCTTTTAATGTACTAAGACTAATCTTTAGTACTTCATCAAAAGGGATTTTTTTAATCTTACCCTTTATGTTAATGGCTAAATAATCTTTAGACTTTTCATAAAGTAAACCATTAAGAAATTTTATTTTTGAATTCTTTTGGTTTAACTCTACATTAACTGGAAAACCCTTAAAAGTTTTGAAGTCTCTTTCTGAGGTTAATTCATCACTGACCCCTTGACTACCAATTTCTAACACATATGAACAATTTAAAAGATTTGAGTTTTCTATTTTTTCAGATGCTGGGGCATTAAATAGCACACAATCATCAAGTGAAATATCATCACCACTAGTTTTTTTTAAAATGATTTCTATAACAATTGGATTTTGATTAGTGTGTATTTTTAAACTGTAGATTTCGAAATTCCATTCAATAGCAACTTTTTTCAAAATATATTCAAGTTTACTTTTTTGTTCTTTATTCAAATTTATTTAAATGTAAAATTCTTTAAAAATAATTTTCGCATATATTAATGTTTTTCTATAAAAATTTTAAAATTCGTATTTTATGGATGTAAACAAAAAAACAACAATAATATATTTCTTCAACTAGATTGACTAAATAAATTTAAAAACTATTAAATAAATGAAATTTATCAAGATTAAATTTATTAATTTAATCCAAATATTCATTATTTTTTGTTTGGTTAATTTTTCTCAAAAAACTGAAGCTATAGCTTACGCTCCTAATGAAGGGCACAATTTTGTTTCTTCTGCAGTGAAGAATGTTGGACCTGCAGTAGTGAAAATTGATACTGAGCGTCTAGTAGAAAGGCAACAATTTGATCCCACTTTACTAGACCCTTTATTAAGAGATTTACTTGGAGACCAAGGAATTACCCCTGAGAGAGAGAGAGGTCAAGGTTCTGGAGTTATTATTAATGAGAATGGCTTGGTACTTACAAATGCTCATGTAGTTGAAAGAGTTGATGATGTTTCAGTAACACTGGCTGATGGAACTATTTGTGATGGCCTAGTTTTGGGTACAGATGCAGTTACTGATCTAGCTTTAGTAAAAATTAAAGAATCTACTTATTCAAGTTTTGCTCCACTTGGAAATTCTGAAGATCTTGAAGTTGGAGATTGGGCAATAGCTTTAGGCACCCCCTATGGTCTAGAAAAAACGGTTACTTTAGGGATAGTGAGTAGCCTACATAGGGATATTAATAGCCTAGGGTTTTCAGATAAAAGGCTTGATCTTATTCAGACTGATGCAGCGATAAATCCAGGAAACTCTGGTGGTCCACTCATTAACTCTAATGGCGAGGTGATTGGAATTAATACTCTTGTTAGAAGTGGTCCTGGAGCCGGTCTAGGTTTTGCAATACCCATAAATTTAGCTAAAAGTGTTTCTGATCAGCTTCTAAAAAATGGGGAAGTTATTCATCCCTATTTAGGCGTCCAATTAATTTCTTTAAATCCAAGAATTGCTAAAGAACATAATCAGGACCCCAATTCACTAGTACAATTGCCTGAAAGAAATGGAGCTCTAATTCAATCAGTCATACCAAATAGTCCCGCTGAAAAAGCTGGTTTAAGACGAGGAGATTTGGTAATAGCAACCGAAAATATCTCCATAGAAGAACCTAAAGCATTGTTAGATGAAGTTGAAAAAGCTCAGATAGGAAAAGTATTCCTTTTAAACGTTTTAAGAGATAATAAAGAGATACAGATAAATATCAAACCAGAACCTCTCCCAGGTTTGACATAAATCATTCATTGAAATTTAATAATCTATAACCTAAAAAAAATACTTTGGATTCACAAACTCAAATGAAACAAATAGTTGCTGATGCAGCAATTAAGGAAGTAAAAAGTGACATGATTGTTGGATTAGGATCTGGATCTACAGCAGCGCTTATGATAAGAAGCCTAGCTCATGAAATTCGTTCTGGAAAATTACAAAATATAAGGGGTGTTGCAACTTCCTTTCAATCAGAAGTTTTAGCGCTTGAACTCGATATACCGCTTATCGATTTAGCTTCTGTTTCTCAAATTGATTTAGCGATTGATGGAGCAGATGAAGTTGATCCAGGATTTCAACTTATAAAAGGGGGAGGAGCATGTCATGTTAGAGAAAAGTTAGTGGCATCTAAAGCTAACCAATTGTTGATTGTTGTTGACGAAACTAAACTCGTGCAAAACTTAAATCTATCCTTTCCTTTACCTGTAGAAGTACTCCCAAATGCTTGGAAGCAAGTTCAAGATGTGATTTCAGAAATAAATGGCAGTTCAGCTTTAAGAATGGCTACAAAAAAAGCTGGTCCAGTGGTTACTGACCAAGGTAACTTAATTCTAGATGTAATGTTTAATGATGGCATTAGAAATCCAAAAGACATTGAAATGAGAATTAACAACATACCTGGAGTATTAGAAAATGGGTTATTTGTTAATCTTACAGACAAAGTATTGGTTGGTAAAATTGAAAAAAATATGCCTGTTGTTTACTCTCCCTCAAAAGTTGGCTAATCTTGAAATCTTATTTGTACTGAATTAGCGTGACTATGTAAACCCTCACTTTTAGCAAGATTAATAATATCAAGACTGTTAACTCTTAAACTTTCTTCAGTAAATTCTATTATTGAGGTGTTTTTCATAAAAGTTTCAACACCTAAGGATCCGCTGAACCTAGAATTTCCTGATGTGGGTAAAGTATGATTTGGTCCAGCTAGGTAATCTCCAACAGCTTCTGGCGTCCAGTTCCCTAAAAATATTGCACCTGCATTCTCGATGCCTTCAAGAATTTTTTTGGGATCATAAGTTATAATTTCTAAGTGCTCTGGAGCAAAGTTATTACTTAGCTCAATACATGATTCATAATTTTCGCAGATAACAATTAATCCCCAATTTTTTATTGATTGCATACAAATATCTTTTCTTGGGTGATCTTCTATTTTTTTATAAAGTTCTTCATATACATTTTTACCCAGTTCCTTTGATGTAGTTAGAAGTATAGAAGAAGCTAAAGGATCATGTTCTGCTTGAGCTAGTAAATCAGATGCTATATGTGTGCTTTGAGCTGTTTGATCTGCAATGATTAATATTTCACTTGGACCAGCTAAGGAATCAATTCCTGTGGAGCCATAAATGAGTTTTTTAGCAGTAGTTACATAAATATTCCCAGGACCTGAAATAACATCAACTTTATCGATTTGATTTGTACCAAATGCTAAAGCACCAATTGCTTGAGCTCCTCCAATTCTGAAAACTTTATTGATTCCTGATAGGTGAGCCGCAGCTAAAACGGTTTTATTAATAGTCCCTTCTCTATTGCCAGGAGATACCATTATTATTTCTTGCACTCCTGCAACTTTTGCAGGTATCGCATTCATTAATACAGTACTGGGATAGGCCGCTCTACCTCCAGGGATATAAATACCCGCATTTTTTACTGGTTTCCATTTCCTTTGTACTTTATCACCATGCTCACCCTCTAACGTGAAAGATGTTGGAATTTCTTTTTCATGAAATTTTTTTATTCTTTTATGGGCTAACTCAAGTGATCGTTTTAATTTTCCATCAATTTTCTCCCATGCATCTTTTAAATCATTGGCGCTTACTTGCATGGGGTTAGGATTAAAACCATCAAATTTTTTTGTATATTTTTCTACAGCAGTATCACCATAAGTTTTTACTTCTTGAAGAATTTCTTCCACAATTGCATTTATCCTATTATTGTTTTCAGAATTGGTTCGAGTAGAAATCCTTTTTAATTCTTGGATCGCGTCTCCTTTATGATTTAAGATCTTCATATTCTTAATTTTTCAAATTGAAAGGCTCAATACCCCATTTATTTACCTTTTTAAATTATATATTATTGATTAGTAGACGATTTATTTGTTATAGTAGGAATCTTATATTAATCTCCCTCAGTGGCTAATAACAAATCAGCAAAAAAGAGAATAAAAATTGCCGAAAGAAATCGTTTAATTAACAAATCATACAAATCTACAGTTAGGACTTTGACAAAAAAAACTTTAGAAAATTGTGAAAAATACAAAAATGCTCCTAACGAAGAAAATAAAAATTTAGTAACAAAAAGTCTAAACAGAGCTTTTAGTTTAATTGATAAAGCAGTGAAAAAAAATGTTCTTCACAAGAATACTGGAGCTAATAAAAAATCAAAAATTAACAATTTTGTAAAAAATACTCTCACAATTAAGTAAAAAGACAGATTAAGATTATGAGCGATATTGAACTCATAGACTCTCACTGTCATTTAATATTTGAAAATTTTGAGAAAGATCTTGAAGATGTTGTCCTAAGATTGCGTTCAAGAGGTGTAAAAAAAATAGTTCATGCTTGTTGTGAATTAGCTGAGATTCCTCACATAAAAAAATTATCCCATGAATTTAGTGAAATTTTTTATTCAGTGGGTTTACATCCGCTAGAAGCAAAAAAATGGGACCTAAGTTCTAAATCTCTTCTAAAAAGGTCAGCTCAAGAAGATAGAAGAGTTGTTGCTATTGGCGAATTAGGCTTGGATTTTTTTAAAAGTGAAAATAAGACTCAGCAAATTGATGCCCTTATTCCCCAAATGGAGTTAGCTAGCGAACTTGAATTGCCCGTGATTATCCATTGCAGGGATGCTGCAAATGAAATGATCGAAATATGTTGCGACCTTTCAAAAAAAGGTAAATGCCCTAAAGGTGTGCTTCATTGTTGGACAGGAACTGCAAAAGAAATGATGGAGTTCTTAGAACTTGGTTTTTACATCAGTTTTAGTGGAATAGTGACTTTTCCAAAAGCACAAGATATTCATGAGTGTGCCAAACTAGTCCCCAGTAATAAATACTTAATTGAAACTGACTCACCATTTTTAGCCCCAGTTCCTCATAGGGGCAAAAGAAATGAACCTGCATTTGTTGAAAATGTAGCTAATTTTATGGCAAACTTAAGATCTACAGAATTAACTACAATTGCTAAAGAGTCATCTCAGAATGCTAAAGATTTGTTTAAATTTGACTTGTAGAATTAACACAGCACCTGTTAGTATTAGGAATTACTGGAATTTTTTCTTTAATTTTTAATTTTAACTTTTTCAGTTAATGGTTTTAAAGCCATTAAGAACAATTTTTATAGTTTTTTATTGAATTGAATTTTTGTTGAAATCGAGATTTTATGATTGATTTCGTACAAAAATAAAAGTTAAACAACTAATTATTGAGTAAATTTAAAGTAAATAGTAAATCTCACATAATCTCAGGTTTTTTGGATGAGCAGTAGCGCTTTACAGGTAGCAAAAACAGCTACTTATCTACCAGATTTAGTTGAAGTACAAAGAGCAAGCTTTAAATGGTTTTTGGAAAAAGGTTTAATAGAGGAATTACAAAACTTTTCCCCCATTTCTGATTACACAGGTAAATTAGAATTACATTTTATTGGTGAAGAGTATAGGTTAAAAAGACCTAGACATGACGTTGAGGAAGCAAAAAGAAGAGATGCTACATTTGCTTCTCAAATGTATGTAACTTGTAGATTAATTAATAAAGAGACAGGAGAAATCAAAGAACAAGAAGTCTTTATTGGGGAATTACCATTAATGACTGAAAGAGGAACATTCATTATTAATGGTGCTGAAAGAGTAATTGTTAATCAGATTGTTCGCAGTCCAGGGGTTTATTTTAAAGATGAGCAGGATAAGAATGGTAGAAGAACTTATAACGCGAGTGTTATACCTAATAGAGGAGCATGGTTAAAATTTGAAACTGATAAGAATAATTTACTTTATGTAAGGGTTGATAAAACTAGAAAAATTAATGCTCATGTACTTATGAGAGCGATGGGTCTTAGTGATAATGATGTGGTTGACAAACTTAGACATCCTGAGTTTTATCAAAGTTCTATTGATTCAGCTAACGACGAGGGTATAAATTCAGAAGATCAGGCTTTGCTTGAGCTCTATAAGAAGCTACGTCCTGGTGAACCACCTTCTGTTTCTGGCGGGCAACAACTATTACATAGCAGATTTTTTGATCCCAAAAGATATGATTTAGGCAGAGTTGGTAGATATAAAATCAATAAAAAATTAAGGCTGACAGTACCAGATGATTTTAGAACTCTTACCCACGAAGATGTTCTTTCAACTATTGATTATCTAATCAACCTAGAATTGGATATTGGTGGTGCGAGTTTGGATGACATTGACCACCTTGGTAATCGAAGAGTTAGATCTGTAGGAGAACTTCTACAAAATCAAGTAAGGGTTGGACTTAATCGTTTAGAAAGGATTATTAAAGAAAGAATGACTGTTGGGGAAACAGATTCTCTTACCCCCGCTCAACTAGTCAACCCCAAGCCATTAGTTGCCGCCATAAAAGAGTTTTTTGGTTCTAGTCAACTAAGTCAATTTATGGATCAAACTAATCCTTTGGCTGAATTAACACATAAAAGAAGAATCTCTGCTTTAGGCCCTGGAGGTTTAACGCGAGAAAGAGCAGGTTTTGCTGTAAGAGATATTCATCCTTCACATTATGGAAGATTATGCCCTATTGAGACTCCAGAAGGTCCTAATGCAGGACTCATAAATTCTTTAGCTACCCATGCTAGAGTTAATGAGTATGGTTTTATCGAAACTCCTTTTTGGGAAGTTAATAATGGTAAAGTTAATAAAGAAGGAAATCCTGTTTATTTATCTGCTGATTTAGAAGATGAGTGCAGGGTAGCTCCAGGTGATGTGGCAACTGATAAGGATGGAAATATACTTGCAAATCTTATACCAGTAAGATATAGACAAGATTTTGAGAAAGTACCTCCACATCAAGTTGATTATGTTCAGCTTTCACCAGTTCAGGTAATTTCAGTGGCTACTTCGCTAATTCCTTTTTTGGAACATGATGATGCGAATAGAGCTCTTATGGGTTCTAATATGCAACGCCAAGCTGTTCCATTGCTCAGGCCGGAGCGTCCTCTAGTTGGTACAGGTTTAGAATCTCAAGTTGCTAGAGATTCAGGCATGGTTCCCATAACAAAAGTTAATGGAACTGTATCTTATGTAGACGCTAATGAGATAGTTGTTAAGGATAAAGATGGTAATGAACATTTTCATTATCTTCAAAAATATCAAAGATCAAATCAAGATACTTGCTTAAATCAAAGACCTATAGTAAAAATTGGAGATCAAGTTATATCTGGGCAAGTTTTAGCAGATGGATCGGCATGTGAAGGCGGAGAAATAGCACTAGGCCAGAATGTCCTAATTGCATATATGCCATGGGAGGGTTACAACTACGAAGATGCAATTCTAGTAAGTGAAAGGATGGTAACCGATGATTTATATACATCTGTACATATTGAAAAATATGAAATTGAGGCAAGACAAACTAAGCTAGGACCTGAAGAAATTACAAGAGAGATTCCCAATATATCTGAAGAAAGCTTGAACAATCTTGATGAAATGGGAATAATTAGGATTGGTGCTTTTGTCGAGAGCGGAGATATTCTTGTTGGGAAAGTTACACCAAAAGGTGAATCAGACCAACCTCCCGAAGAAAAACTTTTGAGGGCTATTTTTGGAGAAAAGGCTCGAGATGTTAGAGATAACTCATTAAGGGTACCTAAAACGGAAAAAGGGAGGGTTTTGGATGTACGCATCTACACTCGAGAACAAGGTGATGAGTTACCTCCAGGCGCCAATATGGTTGTTAGAGTTTATGTGGCCCAGAGAAGGAAAATACAAGTGGGTGACAAAATGGCTGGAAGGCATGGAAATAAAGGAATTATTAGCAGAATCTTACCAAGAGAAGATATGCCTTATTTGCCTGATGGAACACCTGTAGATATAGTTCTTAATCCTCTCGGAGTTCCAAGTAGGATGAATGTAGGTCAAGTTTTTGAATTATTGATGGGCTGGGCAGCCTCTAACTTAAATTGCAGGGTTAAAGTAGTCCCATTTGATGAAATGTATGGTCCTGAAAAATCACATCATACTGTACAAGCATTTTTAGAGGAGGCTTCAAAACAACCTGGTAAATCTTGGGTTTACAATCCTGAAGATCCTGGAAAGTTATTACTCAAGGATGGTAGAACAGGGGAACCATTTGATCAGCCAGTTGCGGTTGGATACTCCCACTTTCTTAAGTTAGTACACTTGGTAGATGACAAAATCCATGCAAGATCTACCGGACCTTACTCTTTAGTTACTCAACAACCATTGGGGGGTAAAGCTCAGCAAGGGGGACAAAGGCTTGGAGAAATGGAAGTTTGGGCCCTTGAAGCTTATGGAGCAGCTTATACTCTTCAAGAACTATTAACAGTTAAATCTGATGATATGCAAGGAAGAAATGAAGCTCTAAATGCAATCGTAAAAGGAAAACCAATCCCAAGGCCTGGTACTCCTGAGTCTTTTAAAGTTCTTATGAGAGAATTACAATCTTTAGGACTTGATATTGGGGTTTATACAGATGAAGGTAAAGAGGTAGATTTAATGCAAGATATAAATCCAAGAAGGAATACTCCGTCGAGGCCAACTTATGAATCACTTGGAACCTCTGAATATGAGGAAGATTAAATACTCAATAAAAATTTTTTAATTTAAATTTCCCAAAAATGACAAACAGCAACCTAAGAACAGAAAATCACTTTGATTACGTCAAAATTTCAATAGCTTCTCCCCAGAGAATAATGGATTGGGGGCAGAGAACATTACCTAATGGACAAGTGGTGGGAGAAGTTACTAAACCTGAAACTATTAATTACAGGACACTTAAACCAGAAATGGATGGATTGTTTTGTGAAAAAATTTTTGGGCCATCCAAAGATTGGGAATGCCATTGCGGTAAGTATAAAAGAGTTAGACATAGAGGCATAGTTTGTGAAAGATGTGGTGTTGAGGTAACTGAAAGTAGAGTTAGAAGGCATAGAATGGGCTATATAAAACTTGCTGCGCCAGTATCCCATGTTTGGTATTTAAAAGGAATTCCTAGTTATGTTGCAATTCTTTTGGATATTCCACTTAGAGATGTAGAGCAAATAGTTTATTTTAACTGTTATGTTGTTTTAGACCCAGGAGATCATACAGAACTCAAATATAAGCAATTACTTACAGAGGATGAATGGCTGGAAATTGAAGATGAAATCTATGCTGAAGATTCAACGATTGAAAATGAACCTTTTGTTGGTATAGGCGCTGAGGCCTTGAAGCAACTACTTGAGGATCTTGATTTAAATCAGGTCGCTGAGGAGCTCAGAGAGGAAATCACTAATAGTAAGGGGCAGAAAAGAGCAAAACTTATAAAAAGAATAAGAGTTATTGATAACTTCATTGCAACTAATGCAAAACCTGAATGGATGGTTTTAGATGCAATTCCCGTTATACCTCCAGATCTTAGACCTATGGTTCAGCTTGATGGGGGTAGATTCGCAACTTCTGATTTAAACGATCTTTACAGAAGAGTTATAAATAGAAATAACAGATTAGCCAGGCTTCAAGAAATTTTGGCACCTGAAATAATTGTAAGAAATGAAAAAAGAATGCTGCAGGAGGCAGTTGATGCTCTTATAGATAATGGAAGGAGGGGAAGGACCGTCGTTGGTGCAAATAATAGAGCGCTAAAGTCTCTTAGTGATATTATTGAGGGAAAACAAGGAAGATTCAGACAGAATCTTCTAGGTAAGAGAGTTGACTATTCAGGAAGGTCTGTAATAGTGGTAGGCCCCAAGTTGAAAATGCATGAGTGTGGTCTCCCCAAGGAAATGGCAATTGAGCTTTTCCAACCTTTTGTAATTCATAGATTAATACGCCAAAATATCGTAAATAATATTAAAGCAGCTAAAAAATTAATTCAAAAAGCTGACGATGAAGTAATGCAGGTGCTTCAGGAAGTTATAGAAGGTCATCCAATTCTCTTAAATAGAGCACCTACGTTGCATCGGTTGGGAATTCAAGCTTTCGAACCAAAATTAGTTGGAGGTAGAGCTATACAACTTCATCCTTTAGTTTGTCCTGCATTTAATGCTGACTTTGATGGAGATCAAATGGCAGTTCATGTTCCTTTGGCTTTAGAGGCACAAACCGAAGCACGAATGCTCATGTTGGCTAGTAACAATATTCTTTCACCTGCTACAGGCGAACCAATTGTTACTCCATCACAAGATATGGTTTTGGGATCTTATTATTTGACGGCTTTGCAACCAAATTATCAAAAACCTGATTTTGGAGAAAATAAGACTACTTTTGCTTCTCTAGAAGATGTCATTTTTGCTTTTGAAGACAGAAGACTTAGCCTGCATGAATGGGTATGGGTTAGATTTAATGGAGATGTCGAAGATGAAGATGAAATGAGTAATCCACAAAAAACTAAGGAGCTAGAGGATGGATCTAGATTAGAAATTTGGAATTTACGAAGAGACAGATTTGACTCTCAGAATAATTTGATAAGTAGATTTGTTTTGACGACTGTCGGAAGAGTTGTGATGAACTATACCATCATTGATTCTGTATCTAAAACGTAATCTTTAAAAACTATTTACCATTAATCTTAAAATCATGACATCATCTAAATCAAAAAAATCTTCCAGAGTTCGTAAAAGTAATAAAAACTCAAAAAAGAATATTCCAGTTACAATGCCTACTTTGGCAAAAACACCGCCATCATTCAAGAACAAAGTAGTTGATAAAAAAGCCTTAAAAAATTTAGTTTCTTGGGCTTATAAAACCCATGGGACTGCTATAACTGCAGCAATGGCTGATAATTTAAAGGACTTAGGATTTAAATATGCTACACAAGCTGCTGTATCTATTTCAGTAGATGATTTAAAAGTTCCTGAAGCCAAGCAAGATTTGATAGGACAAGCTGAAGAGCAAATATCTGCTACAGAGGAATGCTACAGACTTGGAGAAATTACAGAAGTTGAAAGACATACAAAAGTTATTGATACCTGGACTGAAACAAATGAAAGATTAGTAGATGCTGTTAAAAATAATTTCAATCAAAACGATCCTCTAAATTCTGTTTGGATGATGGCTAATTCAGGAGCTAGGGGTAATATGTCACAAGTAAGACAACTTGTCGGCATGAGAGGATTGATGGCTAATCCTCAAGGTGAAATTATTGACCTTCCAATAAGAACAAACTTTAGAGAGGGATTGACTGTTACTGAATATGTAATTTCATCTTATGGAGCAAGAAAAGGTTTAGTAGATACTGCCTTAAGAACTGCTGATTCAGGTTATTTGACTCGAAGATTAGTTGATGTTGCTCAAGATGTAATTGTAAGAGAAGAAGACTGCGGAACAGAACGCTCCATAGTTGTTCAAGCTGAAGATGGCAAATTTGGAGCTAGGCTTCTTGGGAGACTTACTGCTGAGGATATTTTAGATTCTGAAGACAATTTAATTATTCCTCAAAATACTGCAATAGATCCATTATTGTCACAACAAATTGAGACAGCATCCATTTTAAAGGTAAAAATAAGATCTCCATTAACATGCGAAGCGAATAGGTCGGTTTGTAGAAGGTGTTACGGATGGGCCTTGGCTCATAATCATCTTGTTGATTTAGGTGAAGCAGTAGGAATCATTGCTGCTCAATCTATTGGAGAACCGGGAACTCAATTAACAATGAGAACTTTTCATACTGGAGGTGTATCAACAGCTGAAAGTGGAGTAGTAAGATCCAAAATATCTGGTAAAGTTGAATTTAGTTCAAAAGCAAAGATAAGAGGTTATAGAACTCCACATGGCGTAGAAGCTAAACAAGCGGAAGTTGATTTTATATTAAAAATCATTCCACAAGGGAATAATTCCAACAAAGCTCAAAAAATTGAAGTTTCTAGTGGATCACTTTTATTCGTTGATGATGGCGAAGTAATCAATTCTGACATAACAGTTGCACAGATCACCGCTGGAGCTGTGAAAAAAAGCGTTGAAAAAGCAACAAAGGACGTGATTTGTGATTTGGCTGGTCAAGTCAGGTACGATAAGGTCATTCAACCTAAGGAAGTCACAGATAGGCAGGGAAATATTACTTTAAAAGCCCAAAGATTAGGTAGATTATGGGTACTTGCTGGGGATGTTTATAATTTACCACCTAATGCGAGACCAGTGATCTCGAATGGAAAGTCTGTTGATGAAGGAACTGTTTTAGCAGAGGCAAGTCAATCGAGTGAATTCGGAGGACAAATTAGATTAAGGGAATCAATTGGAGATTCAAGAGAAGTTCAGATTGTTACTACATCAATGTCTTTAACCAATTTTAAATTGATTGAAGAATCTACTCACTCAGGCCAAATATACAATTTGGAATCTAGTGATGGAACCTCCTATCGTTTGAATACTTCTCCAGGTAGTAAAGTCACTAATGGTGAGGTTATAGCAGAATTAACGGATGAAAGATTCCGTACAAAAACTGGTGGCCTAGTCAAATATTCGCCAGGATTAAATGTCAAAAAGGCAAGATCTACTAAAAATGGTTTTGAAGTTAGTCAAGGGGGGACATTGCTTTGGATTCCCCAAGAGACACATGAAATAAACAAAGATATATCTCTTTTAATGATTGAAGATATGAAATGGATTGAGGCAGGAACAGAAGTAGTTAAAGATATTTTTAGTCAAACATCAGGAATTGTTACTGTGACTCAGAAAAATGATATTCTCCGAGAAATAACTGTAAGAAATGGAACTTTTCATGAGTGCGACGATGCAGAAGTTTTGGATAGATTTACAGAAGAAGGTACCCTAATTAATCCAGGAGAAAAGATTTTGGATGGTATCGATAACAAAGAAATTCTATTTGTTCAGAAATTGGAAACCCCCAAATGTAGAGGCTTGCTTTTAAGAACTGTAGAGGAATTTACTATCCCTGATCAGGCAGATTTACCTCAATTATCTCATGTTAAGCAGGAAAAAGGACCACATTTAGGCTTAAAAGCTGTTCAAAGGCTTACTTACAAAGATGGTGAATTAATTAAATCAGTTGAAGGAGTTGAATTGCTACGAACAAATTTAAGTATTGAAAGTTTTGATGCTACTCCGCAGATGACTATTGATGTCGAGTCGATTGAAGATGAAAAGGACTCATCAATTAAGAGATTAAGTTTAGTGATATTAGAATCAATTCTTGTAAGAAGAGATACTATATCTGACTCAAGTCATGGCTCAACACATACAGAACTGCAAGTTAATAATAATCAAATAGTAAAAGCGGGAGATGTAATAGCTACTACTCAAATTCTTTGTAAAGAAAAGGGATTGGTTCAATTGCCAAATGTTGTTGACGATGAGCCTATAAGAAGGTTAATTGTTGAAAGAAAACAAGATAAAATTGAAATTAAGATTAGCAAAAATGCAGTCGTTAAAGTTGGTGATCGCGTTGTTGATGGTGATTCTATAAGTAAATCTGAAAAATCTACTTCTTGTGGAGAAATCGAAAAAATTTCTGGTAGTTCAGTAACTTTAAGACTTGGAAGGCCTTATATGGTTTCGCCTGATTCGGTTTTGCATGTTAAAGATGGAGACTTAGTTCTTAGGGGAGATGGATTAGCTTTACTTGTTTTTGAAAGACAGAAAACTGGGGATATTGTCCAAGGATTGCCTCGAATTGAAGAATTGTTAGAAGCAAGGAGACCAAGAGATTCTGCAATTTTGTGTAAAAAATCTGGAATTGTTCAGATTAAACAAGGTAATGATGAAGAATCAGTGTCTTTATCGGTTATTGAAAAGGATGATTTAATTAACGAATATCAACTACTTCCCGGGAAAAATATAATGGTGAGCGATGGACAACAGGTTAAAGGTGGAGAAATTTTAACTGATGGTCCCATTAATCCTCATGAATTATTAGATTGTTTCTTCAGTGATTTAAAAGATCAAAAACCTCTTATAGATGCTGCACGAGAATCTATATCAAAACTTCAGCGAAGTATGGTAAATGAAGTCCAAAACGTCTATAAATCTCAAGGAGTAGCTATCGATGATAAACATATAGAGGTTATTGTCAGACAAATGACCAGTAAAGTACGAATTGAAGATGCTGGAGATACTACTCTCTTACCTGGTGAACTTATAGAATTGAGACAAGTGGAAGATACAAATCAAGCAATGTCAATTACTGGAGGCGCTCCAGCAGAGTTCACTCCGGTTTTGTTAGGTATCACGAAAGCCTCTCTTAATACAGATAGCTTTATATCAGCAGCTTCATTCCAAGAAACTACAAGGGTTCTTACAGAGGCTGCAATTGAGGGTAAATCAGATTGGTTAAGAGGTTTAAAAGAAAATGTTATTATTGGTAGACTAATACCTGCAGGTACAGGTTTTAGCGGTTTTGTAGAGGAATTAGCCTCAGAGGCCGGACCTCATCCTGACATACTTGCTGAAGAATCTGGAGGATATAGAAGAGCACAGAACTTAAGACCAGATTACACTGTCGATATGCCACAAACACCTCCTGTTAGCTCTACTGCAATACTTGATGATCCAAGCGATGAAGATTTGGAGACTACTCGTAATCGACATGGAATCGATCCTTCATCAAGTAATTTTGCTGCATTTGCAAGACCTAGTGCTGAGAATCAATTTTCTGAAGATCAATTACCTGATCCTGCTGCATTAGAGGGATTACAAGAGGAAGGTCTTCTTTCAGATGAATAAATATTATCTAATATATTTTTTAGTTACTAGAATGTTCTCTTTACCAGCCATTGATGATTAAGCCTGAGATTCTCCCAAAAAGAAAATTACCTCGATATGGTTTTCATACTTATAATGAAAGACTTAATGGCAGAATTGCCATGATTGGATTTATTGCGTTAATTCTTACAGAATTCTTTTTAAAACACGGTTTACTGTTATGGTGAAAATAGTTTTGAATTAAAGAAACGATAATTTGAAAAATCTTCTTGGAAGTACTATCAAAGATCTAGAAAATGTAGCTTTAAATTATGGTCAGGCTGCTTATAGAGGTCGCCAAATTTACAAGTGGTTATATGACTATAGAAATAAAAAGAAAAATATTGATCAAATAGAAGTCTTACCTCTAGATTTTAGAAAAAAGCTAAGGGATGACGGTTTTAAATTAAGCGAACTTAGATTGCAAGAAAAAAACTTTGCTAATGATGGCACCCTAAAGCTTTTACTTGCTACAGATGATAATGAAAGTATAGAGTGCGTTGGCATACCAACTGAGAAAAGACTTACTGCCTGTCTTTCTAGTCAAGTAGGGTGTCCTATGGACTGCAAATTTTGTGCAACTGGGAAAGAGGGTCTGAAGAGATCTCTGAAAGCGAGTGAGATTTTAGATCAAATTTTGTTTATTGAAAATGAAATGAATAGAAAAGTCACTAATATTGTTTTCATGGGAATGGGTGAACCTTTATTGAATATTGATGACCTGCTTTTGTCAATTAGATCAATAAATGATGATTTTCAAATTAGTCAAAGAAGAATAACTGTTAGCACCGTTGCTGTTCCAAAAATGATAGATAGATTATCAAAAAAATCTTTTCAAATTTTAGGCAATTGTCAATTTACATTGGCTATAAGCCTACATGCTTCAAACCAAAAAACAAGAGAAACGATAATACCAAGTGCAAAAAATTATGAGATCCAAGAAATTATTGAAGACTGTAAGCAATATGTAAGAGATACTGGTCGGAGGGTAAGTTTTGAATATTTAATCCTAAGTGGAGTGAACGACAAATTAGAACATGCCAATGAATTGAGTAATTTGCTAAAAGGTTTTCAATGCCATGTAAATTTAATACAGTACAACCAAATTGATGATGTTGAATTTAAACGCGCCTCATTAAAAAATCTTCATTTATTTCAATCTAGACTATCTAATAATGGCATTGCTGTTAGTTTAAGAAAAAGCAGAGGTCTAGATAAAAATGCTGCATGTGGACAGCTAAGACAAAATGCAAGAAAAAAATAATATTTTCTAAGAAAAATTTTTTAAAAGTCTATTAAACAGGCTATTATTGTGTTAATTAATTTAGAATCTTTGGGTTTTATCAAGACGAAAATTTTACCTTTTGCTATCGTCGCACTTTTTGGGATTGCCTTTTTAGCAGTTAGCGCAAGAATTTGGTTGCCAGGAGATATGATGTCACCTGCCCCTATGAATTAATATTTTAAATTTTAGAAAATGACAAAAAATAAGGATCCTAATAAAGAAAGCTTAGCTGACATTGCAGTTGATCCAGATGTTTTGGCCAAAGAATTGGCTTTAGAGATTGAAATAGATCCTTTAGAGCAAATTGATGAAGATATTTTTTCAAAAGGTTTAAATATAACTCAAGAGTGCAATGAAGCTTTAAAAATGCTAGAAGGTAATAGAGAAGAAAGAATACAGGGATTAAGAATATTTTGTGAATATAGAGATCAAAGATCTTTTCCTCTTTTATTACCATTACTTGATAAACCATGTCCCGTTGAGAGAATGAGTGCTGTATATGCTTTAGGCCGTAATCCATGTCCCAGCGCGGTCCAGAAACTTGTAAGCCTTTTGGAAACTGACGATAACGCATATGTAAGAAGAGCTACCGCATGGAGCTTAGCCAATTATGATAATCAAATTGTTTTGAAACCATTAATAAATGCTTTAAAAAATGATGTAGCTGCAGTGAGACTATGGTCATCTAGTTCTTTAGCTGAAATTGGAAATGTTTCCTTGGAAAACGCTCAATTAGCAGCAGAACAACTTTTAATAAGTTTAAAGATAGATAATGAATCAGTTGTAAGAAGTAATTGTATTTGGTCATTATGTAGGTTGTACGAAAAATTAAATAATACATTTCAAGAAAGTTTTGTTGATGAATGTACCAAGATAGCCCTTTTCGACAAAGAACCATCCGTTATGGAAGAAGCAAAAACTGCTCTGGATTCAATGGGAATGCAAGGTTTTTATAATTGAATTTCTTAATTTTTTTCCTGAATGCCTACAGAAAAAAATTACTTTATCTGATATTCAATATAAAAATTAAAATTAATTAACTTGTACCAACTGAAACAAAAAAATTTCGTTATTCTATATAAAGTAAAAGTACTCAGTACTTGAATTTAATGCCTCAAAAAACATTGAGATTCAAAATTCATCAAGACGGAAGAGTTGAAGAGACTGTCGAGGGATTTACTGGTAATTCATGCAATGAAGCTACAAAAAATCTCGAAGACGCTCTCGGTAAAGTAACAGTTAAAAATAAAACATCTGATGCTTTCATCTCTAATCAAAGAGAAAACCTAACACAATTAAATAACGAATCTAATGTCACATTTTAGTACGATTAAAACCCAGCTTAAAGAAGCAGAGCCATTAATTAAGGCTTTAAATCATTTCGGTTATAGTATTAATCAAGAAGAAAAGTTTGTAAAAGGATATAAAGGTCAATTCACAGCCGTTGATATAAGTATGCATTTACCAGGTGATACCCAAGTTGGATTTAAATGGGATAAAAATTCTAATGCATATGAATTAGTTACTGACCTTGATCTATGGAAATTTGAGATTCCAGTTGAAAGATTTATCTCAAAAGTTACACAAATGTATGCTTACCAAACAATAATTTCTAAAACGCAAGAAGATGGGTATCAAATCGTAGAGCAAAAAAATAAAAATGATGGTTCTATTGAATTGGTCTTAACCAAGTGGGAAAACTAATGTCAAGATATGGATTTTACGGATCCATTTCATAATACTGAAGAAAATATTGAGATTACAGGCTATGAATCCATTTTAGGTGGTCAGTTAGCCGAAAAGGCTGTATGGGTTGATGAGGCTAGATGTATTGGCTGTCAATACTGTGTCCATGTTGCTTCAAACACTTTCCTAGTGGATGAATTTCATGGTAGGTCGCGAGCGATTAGACAAGATGGAGATAGTTTTGATGTCATACAAGAAGCAATAGATACATGCCCTGTTGATTGTATTCATTGGGTCAAATTTGAAGAATTGGATGATTTAGAGAACAGTCTCGATAGGGATATGTTTCAAACATTTGGAAAGCCACCGAGAATGAATAAGCACTAATATCAAAAAAATGCAATATCGTAGATTTGGTAGAACCAATCTGAAGATTCCTGTTTTATCTTTAGGTGGTATGAGATTTCAAAAAAGTTGGGATCAATTAGATTTTTCTGAGGTTTCATACGAAGAACAAAATAAAGTAGAAAATATATTAGATCTTGCAACACAGTATGGTTTTAGTCATGTAGAAACCGCCAAGTACTATGGAACTTCTGAGGTGCAATTAGGGATGTGTTTTAAAAATACTAAGGAAATCCCAAATATAATCCAAACAAAGATTCCACCAAATAGTGATCCGGAAATTTTTGAGCGAGATGTATTATCTAGTATTGAAAAATTGAAAGTTAAAAAAATTGATTTGTTAGCAATACATGGTATTAATACTGCTGAACATTTACATCAGGCTATTCGAGATGGAGGTTGCATTGATATTTTGAGGAATTTTCAAAAAGAAAATTTAATTGGATCTATTGGATTTTCAACCCATGGAAAATCTTCACTTATTGAAAAGGCTATATCAACAAACTTATTTGATTATGTAAATTTGCACTGGTATTTCATTAATCAGAAAAATACAAAGGTTATTAATTTAGCCAATAAGCATGATCTTGGGGTTTTCATAATAAGTCCCACTGATAAAGGTGGACATCTTCATACTCCCTCAAGAAAAATGTTGGAATTTTGTAAACCACTCCATCCTATAGTTTTTAATGATCTTTTTTGCTTGAGAAATCAAAATGTCCATACTTTGAGTGTGGGTATTGCAAAAGAGACAGATTTTGCTCTGCATTTAGAAGCTGTCTCGTTGTTATCAGAATCTGAGAAGTATGTACCTAAGATAATTAACAAATTAAGGCAGGAATCAATTAATTCCTTAGGTTTAGAGTGGCATCAAAATTGGAATAGAAATTTACCAAGTTGGGAATATACGCCGGGAAATATTAATATTCCTGTTCTACTTTGGCTTTCAAATTTAATTGATTGGTTGGGTATGGAAGGATATGCAAGAGCTAGATATCAATTGCTTGGTAATGGAAGCCACTGGTTCCCAGGATTCAACGCAAATTTACTAGATGTAGATGTTTCTGAAGGACAATTATTGAAAGTATTAGAAGGTCATATAAATCCAAAAAAAGTTATAAAAAAATTAAGAAATTTAAAAGAAAAGTTTGGAGATAAGAATGCTAAAAGATTATCAAGAAAATAATTTCATAATGGATTTTTTTCAGGTTTGCCAACTTTTCTTGGGTAAATTTCAGGACAAAAATTCTTTGGTTGAATAAGAATAATATTTCGGGTGCCTTTATTTCTTGGTAATTGTATCTCTTTTTTATCTTTAACTTTCCCTTCTAATATTTCTAAAGTTTTATCTAGATTTTTGCTTTCTTCATTCGTCCATTTGCCACAATATAAAACTCCAAACCCTTCTTTTTTTAACATTGGTAGAATATATTCTGAAACTGTTGATGGATTACTAACTGCTCTAGTTGTTGCAATATTAAAATTATTTCTCATTGACGATTGGTGTGCTAAGTTCTCAACACGATCATTGATTACATGAATATTGTTTTTTAAATTGATCTGTTCAACTAAAAATTTTATTGCATCTGTTTTCTTTTTCAAAGAATCAATTAGGTATATCTCAGAATTAGGATGAGTTATTGCATAAGCTAAACCTGGGAAGCCACAGCCTGATCCAATATCTAAAAATTTTTTATTATCAAAATTAATATTCGTGAAAGCTTTGAATGGCCAAATGCTGTCAAAAACTTGAGATACCCAATAATCATCCCCATCAGTTAATCTTGTGAGATTGGTCTTATTATTTAATTCTTTAATTTTAATTTGTAACTCTTGAAATAAATTTATTTCTTCTTCAGTTATTAACGAAAAAATTTCTTCTGGAATGTTTTGTTTTTTCATTTTGTTATAAATATGAATTTTAACCATCCATTAAATACATTCTATTTGGTAAAAATTTATTAGAATTACAATATTAATAAAAGATTATTTTGAAAGGGAAAACTTCCTATTACAAAATTTTAGGTGTAAATGAAAATGCATCCAATCATGAATTAAGAAAGGCATTTTGTAAACTTTCTATTGAGTTGCATCCCGATACAACTTCATTAGAAATAGACGTTGCTAAAAGTAAATTTCAAGAAGTTCTTGAAGCTTATGAACATTTAAATAATAGTAATTTAAGGAAAATATATGATGACAAACTAAAAGAAAACTCTAGAAGTAAAAATAATACTAACGTTTTAAATAATTTAGTAATCGATTCTAATAATCAAAATTTAATAGGAAATAGAAGACCTTTTTCAAATGGAGAATTGTTTTCGTTGTTTCTTTTAATTATCATAATTTCTATAAGTTTAATTTGTTCAATTTTTATTGCTTCTTTTACTGGAAAAGAATTAGAGACAATACCTCTTTGGCTAATTAAATAATTTTTTAAAAAAGTCTGTGAATCCCTCTAAAAAACCTATCAATCAAAATTCACTGCAATCATTAGAATTGTGGCTAACTGATTTAGGTGCTGTGAAGGATATAAAAAATCCATCTAAATGGTATATGTTACTTTCAAATTGGAATGCAACTATTATTTTTGAACAAGAAGATTTAAGTGTTATCTGGGAAAGTGAAGGAAAAGAAACTAAAAGGCTATTTTCCTATTGCATTAATAGAGAAGATGTGGAAAATGCAATACTGCAGGGACCTTAAATTTCTATCTAAAGATTTTCTAAGATTTGCCTTATTATCCAGTAACTTTTTTCTAATTGATCATCGGTTATACAGAGAGGTGGCAAGAGATAAATAACATTTCCGAGGGGTCTAATAAATAAACCTTGCTCCATTGCAAGACTCTTTATTTCTTTCCCAATATTATTGAAATAACCTTTTTTGTTCCCAATATCTAAATCGAAGGCGGCAATTGTGCCGGATACCCTTATTTTTTTTATATAGGGTAAGTTTTGAAATTTAATTAAGTGATATAAATGTTTTTCTTCAAATGAAAGGTATTTGTGTGGTTCTTTTTCTAATAAATCAAGGCTAGCGTTTGCCGCAGCACAACCTAAAGGATTAGCAGTAAAACTGTGTCCATGCCAAAAAGTTTTTCTTGGGGAATCATCAATAAAGGATTGAAAAATTTTTTCTTTACATAAAGTTATTCCCATTGGTAAAAATCCACCAGTTAAGCCTTTTGAAATACTTATTAAATCTGGAACGATTTTTGCCTTTTGAAACGCAAATAGACTTCCACATCTTCCAAACCCAGTCAAAACTTCATCAGCAATTAACAAAGAATTATAATTGTTTATAATTTTTGAAACTTTTTTTATAAACTGAGGCCTAACCATATTCATTCCTCCTGCTCCTTGAACAAGTGGCTCGAGAATTACTGCAACTGTGGGAGTTTTAAGTAGAGTTTCTAATTTTTGGATCGCCTCATTTTCTTTATTTTCTACTTCTTCATCGTTCATCCAAGTTGAAGGCCAGGGGACTCTCCTAACTGGGAACATAAGATTATCGAAATTCTCATTAAAAATATTTCTTTCACCTAAAGCCATTGCTCCAAATGTATCGCCATGATAGGCGCCATCAAAAGCTACTATTTGAGTTCTTGTCTCTCCACTATTTTGCCATGATTGGAAGGCAATTTTTAAAGCGACTTCTACTGCAGTAGAACCGTTATCAGAAAAGAATAATCGTTCTAGTTTTGTTAATTCACTAAGTCTTTCCGCCAATTTTTTTGCCTGTGGATGTAAAAAATCAGCAAATATAACTTGCTCAAGTTTTTTTGATTGACTGAAAATGGCTTCCGCAATGTATTGGTTACTATGTCCATGAAGAGTTACCCACCAACTACTGATTGCATCTATTAGCTCTTTTTTAGGATTTTTAGTAAATATAAGGGCATCTTGCCCATGAGTTACTTCTATTTGCGGTTTGCTGTTGTTGATTTGTGTAAAAGGTGGCCAAATATTTGGGTGCCAATCTTGATTTGGAGTTTTTGAATCCAAAGATTTCATTTAATTTATTTTGGAATTTAAAAGTGAGATTAATTTATTTTTAATTTCAAGTTCTTTCCATAGTATATCTAAATAATTTGAGTCCATTTTTTTTATATAAGGAAATTCAGTGATTAATGGAATACCACTAAATTCAGCTAGAGTTTTTGGATTATCTAGGTGTTTTTCGCCATTGACTACTATACCTAAAATCTCAATATTTCTTCGTTTTAAGGCCTCAATACTAAGCAGGGTATGGTTGAGAGTCCCAAGTGAACTCTTACATACCAGTATTACCGGGAGATCCCATTGTTTTATTTGATCTATTTGCAAAAAATTGCGTGTTATTGGAACCATTAATCCACCTGCAGTTTCTACAATTAATGAGCCTTGCACTTTTGGTAATCTCAACTTATCAAAGTTAATAGTTTTTTGATCTATTTCAGCAGCCCAATGAGGAGATAGAGGTTTTGTAAAGACATAAGCTTCTTTGATGATTTTCTCTTTACTTACTTGTGCAAGTTTTTCAACAGTTTGACTATCAGTTTGAGATTCAATACCACTTTGAATAGGCTTCCAATAAAAGGAATTTAATCCTTTAACAAAAAAAGAGCTTATTAAAGTTTTTCCAATATCAGTATCTGTTCCACAAATTATAAATTTGAAAATACTATCCTGACTACTCATAATTTCTTTATGATTTGAATCTCAATTTGCCATGAAAGGTTCACTGTATCATTATAATTCTTTGGCCAAAACTTTTGAATCTTTTTTAACTCCTTCACGGTTTTGCGTTTACAATTTGTTGATTGTGCCCCTACATTTTTAATGCTTCTAAAAAGCTTAAATACATCTTCAAAATTTTCAAGATAATTAAACTTTTCTGAATAATGAATTTCAGTTGATTTGAAATCTTTTAATAATTTTTTAGAACAAAGGAAATTAAGACCACTATATTCAATATCAATTTTTCTACAAGTATCTTTCCATTCAGGAAAACAATCTTTTGTTGGATATGAAATGATTAAAAAACCTCCAGATACTAATTTACTAAACCAATTTTTTATAATCTTTTCTGGGTTGTCTAACCAATGGATGCAAAAGTTAGATGTTAATAGAGAACAGTTATTGATTGCAGGAGGTAAATCATTATTCAAATCCCATAAAATTTTTTTACTTGATAATTTATTTTCAAGAAGCATTTTTTTGCTGAAATCAATTCTGGATACTTTTTGCGAAGAAAATTTTTTTTCTATTTCATCAGCTAATATTCCTGGTCCTGAACCTAAATCTATCCATTCACCTTTTTTTTGAGGATTTAGTTCTTTGATATATTGAACAATTTTTTTTGCAAAAAATTTCTGAATATTTGAATGCTCGAAATACCGATATGCAGCATCATTGAAATTATTTTTTATTTTCTCATTCCACTTTTTACTATCCATTTCAATCATTAAGTGTATTAAGTAAGATCTCGTATAAATTTAAATTATTCAAGCAATGACCTTGCTGAGATAATTTAATTAAAATTGGCTTCTTATCAAGTGATTTATTTAAGGAATCTAAAAAGTTATTATTTGATTCGTTGTCAAGAATCAAATCATTTTCTGATTTTATAAAAATTATTTTGCAATCTTTTCTTAAAGATACTGGAAAATCTCTATTGATGTAAAGTTCTTTTAAATCTCCTAAAAGAAGAGTTTTATTTAAACTCTCTAAACTTTTATAAAAAATATTTTTAAAACTATTATTGATATTATTTGGCATAAATGATCTATGTATAAATTCTTTTAACATATCCTTAGGATCATCTTTTATGATTTTTGTTTCCATTCTTTTTAGAGATCTCAAAATAAAGTTTCTCTTATTACCTAAAGGAAGAAAATTATTAAAAGAATTTATAAGAACAATATGAGTTGCTTCTTTTAAGATTGTTTTTTGCATTAAATGAAAACCAAATGAATGGCATAAAGTCATTCTGATTTCTTTTTTAGATTCGTTTTTAATCCATTTTGCTTGATAATTTTTTGTTGAATAATAGCCCCTTTCATTATCTTGCCAATGCCAATTATTATTTAAAAAATCAACTTTAAAATCATCCCAGTAATATTTATTTAGTCCCCACCCATGTTGAGTAATAATTTGTTTCATTTAAACTCTTTTAATACTGCAATGAAATTTTGTAGCAGATTAAAATCTAAGTTTCTTCGTATTGTTATTCTAATTCTTGATTGTCCAACTGGTACAGTAGGAGGTCTTATTGCAATTGCTAAAAACCCATTTTCCTCAAGATATTTTTGTAGATAAATAGCCTTATCTTCTTGGCCAACAATAATTGATAAAATGTGAGAGTCTCCCTGAACTGGAAAACTAAAATTTTTAATAATTTCATCTTTCCATATCTTCGCAGAAGATAACAAATCATTACCCCATTCTTTATTTTCTAAAATTTTTTTTAAACCTTCTAGCGCTCCAGCAGCTAAAGGTGGCGCAAGGGCAGTTGTGTACCTAAATGCACCACTTGTTTGGATAATATATTCACCAATTTCTGAATTGGAAGCTATGAAAGCTCCACCGCTCCCAAATGCTTTTCCAAAAGTTCCAGTAATCATAGTTATATCTGAACGGCAATTAAAACTTAAACCCCTGCCTTCAGTACCCAAGATCCCAATTGCATGCGCTTCGTCAACTAATAATTGAACACTATATTTTTTGCAAATTTCAGTTATTTTTCTGAGCGGAGCAATCGATCCCTCCATGCTATAAAGAGATTCAACAACAACTAAAATGGAATTTTTTGTGGGGTTAGATTTAATAATTTTATCTTCTAAATCTTTTAAATTATTGTGTGAAAATCGAACCAGTTTTGCTTGAGCAGCTTTAACTCCTACCAATAATGAGTTATGGATCAATTTATCTGCTACTACGACACTATTTCTGTTTGCTAAAGCCTGGATAGCGGCTATATTTGCTTGAAATCCGCTCGGGAAAAGTAATACTTTCTCTTGATCAAGCCACTCGGCAAGTTCTGTTTCTAATAATTTATGTATTGGTCTTGAACCTGTAATAAACCTAGAGCTTCCTGAACCAAGTCCTTCTTTTAGGCTTATTTCGTAAGCAGCTTCTATTAAATCATTGTCCCTACTTAATCCAAAATAATCATTGCTGCATAAGTCTATAAGTTTTTTATTTTGCGAATTTAAACTTAGTAGTTCGAATAATTTGTTACCTAAAGAAAACGTTTTTAATTTCCGGATTCTATTTTTTGGAATTTTTATTTTTTTCATTTAAGCAAAATAAAATATAGTGGATTTAATTAAAAAGATTTAGATTTACTATTAAAGTTTGCAAGGTATTTTTTGTTTATTAATATCTATATAGATCATATATTAAGAAGTTAACTCATCCTCTCTTCAATCACAATTATTGCTTAATTTAGAGGAATATTTCCCCTTTCCGCTAGATGATTTCCAATTAGAAGCAATTCGAGCTATCAATAGCGGAAATTCTGTTGTTTTGACGGCACCAACAGGTTCGGGCAAAACATTGATAGGTGAATTTGCTATATATAGGGGGTTATCTCATGACAGCAGAGTTTTTTATACAACACCTTTAAAAGCCCTATCCAATCAAAAGTTTAGAGATTTTGCTAATCAATATGGTGAGAATAAAGTTGGTCTGTTAACTGGAGATATAAGTATAAATAGAGAAGCGTCAATCTTAGTTATGACGACTGAGATTTTTAGGAACATGCTTTATGGCGAATTTGATGAATTTGATGATCCCTTAGAAAATTTAGAATCTGTGATTCTTGATGAATGTCATTATATGAATGACCCCCAAAGAGGTACAGTTTGGGAAGAAACTATAATCCATTGCCCTACGAGAACTCAAATAATAGCTTTATCAGCAACAATAGCTAATGCAGATCAACTGCAAAATTGGATAGAAAAAGTTCATGGGCCCACAGTACTAATTAATAGTGATAGGAGACCTGTCCCACTTGATTTTATTTTTTGTAGTACTAAAGGCCTCCATCCACTTTTAAATAATAAGGGTAATGGAATTCATCCAAACTGTAAGATTTGGAGAGCTCCTAAAGGGCAGAAAACGAGAGGAAAAGTGGGCAGGATAATACAACCAAAGTCACCCTCAATTGGCTTTGTGATCTCGAAACTAGCTGAAAGAAATATGTTGCCTGCTATTTATTTTATTTTTAGTAGAAGAGGCTGTGATAAGGCTATTGAGAATATAAAAGACTTAACTTTAGTAAGTTATTCGGAAGCAAATATGATATCCCAAAAATTAGATGTTTATCTTAAAAATAATCAAGAGGCAATTAAAGATAAATCTCAGTGCGAGGCATTAAAACGAGGTATTGCATCTCACCATGCTGGATTATTGCCTGCATGGAAAGAATTGGTTGAGGAATTATTTCAGCAAGGCTTGATAAAAGTTGTTTTTGCGACTGAAACGCTTGCTGCAGGAATTAATATGCCCGCAAGAACAACCGTTATTTCTTCTTTATCAAAAAGGACAGAAGATGGGCATAGATTATTATTTAGCAGTGAATTTTTGCAAATGTCAGGAAGAGCTGGAAGAAGAGGAAAAGATTCCCAAGGATATGTTGTTACTTTACAAACAAGATTTGAAGGTGCAAAAGAAGCTAGTGCACTAGCTATTAGCAAACCAAATTCTTTAGAGAGTCAATTCACTCCTAGTTATGGAATGGTACTTAATCTTTTACAAAGTTATACTTTAGATAAATCCAAAGAATTAATTAAAAGAAGTTTTGGTAGTTTTTTATATTTAGGTGAATCCTCAGGTGAGAATATAATTCTTGAAAATTTAGATAAGGATTTAATTGAATTAAAAAAAATTACATCTAACGTTTCATGGAAAGATTTTGATGCCTACGAAAATTTAAAAAATCGTCTTAAAGAAGAGAGAAGACTCCTAAAAATTTTAGAAAAACAAGCGGCAGAAAAATTATCAGAAGAGATAACTAATGCACTCCCTTATATTAAAGATGGAAGCTTAATTTCAATCAAAGCTCCACAAATTAAAAGAAAAATTGTTCCAGGATTAATTTGTAAGAAAATATATGAATCCCAAAAAATTAAGAGTTTATTGTGTTTGACAATTGATAATTTATTTATTCTCATAAAACCTTCTTACATAGTAAGTATTTTTAATGATTTGGATGCAATTGATGTCTTAGGACTTGAAATACCAAAGATGTATTTTTCTGGAGAGGTATTTAGGGGAGATGATATGTCGCAGTGTTATGCGGATCGAATTTTAGAAGTTTCTAAAAAAAATGATTTACAAACTCCCCAATATGATCTGACAACGGAAGTTTTGGCACAACAGCAACAAATTAATAATTTAGAAGAAACAGTTACTGATCATCCCGCACATAGATTTGGAGACTCCAGGAAATTAAAGAAATATAGAAAAAGAATGATTGATGTCGAACAAGAAATAAATATGAGAAAAAAACTTCTTGAGGATAAAGAAAATCATAACTGGAGAACTTTTACCGATTTGATTAAAATTTTGAATCATTTCGGTTGTTTAAATAATTTGGAATTGACAGAAGTTGGACAAACAGTTGGTGCAATAAGAAGTGAAAATGAATTATGGATTGGTCTTGTTTTAGTTAGTGGTTATTTAGACGATTTAGATCCTCCTGATTTAGCTGCAATTATTCAAGCTATATGTGTTGATGTAAGGAGGCCTAATCTTTGGTGTAATTTCAAGCCTTCTTTAAAGGTAATAGATGTTTTTAATGAATTAGATGGTTTAAGAAAATTAGTCGCTTCTAAACAAAATAAGTTAAATATTGAAATTCCTATTTATTTAGAAACAGAGTTGACTGGAATTATTTCTGAATGGGCAAGGGGAAAAAAATGGAAAGATTTGGTTTTTAATACTTCATTAGACGAAGGTGATGTAGTGAGGATTATTAGAAGATCAATTGATGTTCTTTCTCAAGTGCAATACTGTATTGGTGTTAGTAATAAATTAAAAAGCAAAGCAAAGCTAGCATTAAAAGCTATTAATCGTTTTCCTGTTACTGAATCTAATGATCTTATAAAAGTCTATGAAGATATTAATCCTGCGACAAAAAGAATTGAAAATAATTCTTAAATTTTTTTAATTAAATCATTGAATTAATATTCATTGCTTCATCAAATTCATCTTCGTTTAAATAACCTAATTTAAGTGTTGCCTCTCTTAAATTTAATGATTCTTTGAAGGCAAGGTTTGCAATTTTAGCTGCTTTTTCATAACCAACTTTTGGCACTATGGCTGTAACCAACATTAGTGAATTATCTAAATTAAACTTCATTTTCTTTTGATTAGGTTCCATCCCATCAACTAATTTTATTCTGAAGTTTTCTATTGCATTTTTAAGTAATTTTAAACTTGTAAGAATATTAAATCCAATCAAAGGCTTATATTCATTCATCTGCAAAGTGCCGCTAGAATTTGCCATTGAAACTGCATATTCAAGACCCATTATCTGAGTGCAAACCATTGATAAGGCTTCGCATTGAGTCGGATTCACTTTGCCCGGCATGATAGAACTTCCAGGTTCATTTTGAGGGATGATTAATTCATATATTCCTGATCTTGGTCCTGAAGATAGAATTTTTATATCATTTGAAATTTTAAATAATGCACCTGCTAATATTTTTATCTGACTCATTACTTGAGCTAAACGATCATGCGAGGCCATGATAGAAAAATTATTTTTTGATTTATAGAACATCAGATTAGTATCATCGGAAATTGATTTTATTGACTCTTCACAAAATCCTTTTGGACAATTAATACCTGTTCCAACCGCAGTTCCGCCAAGAGGTAAAAAATACAATTCATTCAGACTCATAATTATTGCATTCTCTGCATCTTTAAGTTGCTCTGACCATCCTGATATTTCTTGCCCAAAAGTAAGGGGCACTGCATCTTGAAAATGGGTTCTTCCTATTTTTATGAGGTCTTTCCATTGCTCACTTTTTTTATCAAGGATCTTAGTAAGTTCTCTTATCGTTGGAACTAAATTTTTGATTATTTCATTAACAACTGAAATTTGAATAGCAGCAGGAAAAGTATCATTAGTTGACTGAGATTTATTTACATCATCATTCGGATGAAGTGGTTGATGACTACCAAGTTCTGAATTTGTTTTTAACGCTGCAATATTTGAAATTACCTCATTAACATTCATATTTGTTTGCGTACCACTACCTGTTTGCCAAACCTTTAAGGGAAACTGTGAATCGTGCAGCCCATTAAGTATTTCTGTACATGCCTCTAGAATCAAATCTTTTTTTCTTTTATCTATTAACCCTAAATTGAAATTAGCAATTGAAGCAGCTTTTTTTATGAGGGTGAGTGAATAAATTAATTCAATTGGAATTAATTCTTCTCCAATAGAAAAATTTATTATCGATCTTTGTGTTTGAGCTCCCCACAAAGCTTCCATGGGAACCTCTATTGTTCCCATACTATCTTTTTCAATCCTAAAGTTTTTTGCCATTATTCCTCTGAAAACACTGGTTTGCTTTAGATAAGGTTTTCAGTAATCCTAGATACCTAACTTCTCCCATATTACACTTAAATTATTGAGATGAATTGAAGGATTAAAACATTCTTCCAAGTCACTTTGATCAATAAAATCCATTATTTCATTATCTCTCTCTATATTTTGTTTGAAATTCCCATTTTCAGTATTCCACGCCTGATGCGCATTTTTTTGTACTAAGCTATAAGCTTTTTCTCTAGACAACCCCTTCTCTACAAGCAAAAGTAAAACTTTCTGACTAAAGATCACACCACCATATATATTTAAATTTTTGAGCATATTTTTTGGATAAACTTTCAAATTGCCTACTATATCTTTCATTTCCCTGAGCATAAAATGCAAACAGATTGATACGTCAGGTATCATGATACGTTCATTTGAACTATGGCTAATATCTCTTTCGTGCCAAAGTGGAACATTTTCCAGTGCTGTTAAGACGTAACTCCTCAAAATTCTTGCTAAACCGCTTACTCTTTCACTTCTAATAGGATTTCTTTTATGAGGCATGGCAGAACTTCCTTTTTGCCCTTTTGTAAAGCCCTCCTCAACTTCTAAAACATCAGTTCTTTGTAAATTTCTTATTTCAGTTGCGAATCTATCTAGAGAAGCGCCAACTAGTGCAAGAGTTTGAACATATTCTGCATGCCTGTCTCTCGATATGACCTGCGTACTTGCTGTATCAGGTTTTAAGCCGAGTAAATCACAAGTTATTTGTTCTACTTTGGGATTCGTATTGGCGTAAGTTCCCATTGCACCACTTATTTGTCCAATTGCTACAGATTCTTTCAGTGTTAACAATCTTTTTTTGTTCCTTATTATTTCTGCTAACCATCCAGCAAGTTTAAAACCGAAGGAGATTGGCTCCCCATGAATTGCATGAGATCTGCCAATCATTAATGTATTTTTATGCTTCCTTGCTAATAATCTGACTTCATTTTCTAATTTCTCAATCTCTTCTAATAACAACTCGCAAGAGTCTTTTAACTGAAGAGATAAACCAGTATCAAGTACATCACTACTGGTCATACCAACATGTATGTATCTTCCAGAATCTCCTACAAATTCATTAACGCTTGTAAGAAATGCTATTACATCATGTTTAACTTCTTTCTCAATTTCTGTAATTCTAGATTCATCAAACTTTGCATTTGAACGTATATCTTTCATGGCATTCTCAGGAATTTTCCCGAGGGAAAAATTTGCTTCACATGCAGCTATTTCAACCTTAAGCCAACTCTGAAATTTTGCGCTTTCAGTCCAGATTTTCCCCATTTCGGGTAATGTGTAACGCTCGATCACAATTTTTATTCATTATCAATTTAAACTTTATAACAAAATCGCATTATTGCCCTATACCTTGAAGATGTACTTGCCATTGAACATATTTGCCTTATTATTATTTTCTTATGTAACATTTATCGAGATAATAAAGAAAGCTTAAATATAAAAATATTTGCATTTATTCCTTTCAATAACAATGGGTAATTTTTTAGTTCTTATTTAAAATTGGAAGGTATTAAAGAATTTGGATCTTAATCTTATTGAAGTTCATTACTCAATCTTTTTTTTGATTAATAGATGATTAAAAAAAGTAGATTAGACCTCTATCTTCTAGATAAAGGTTTATGTGAAACTCGTCAAAAAGCCCAAGGTTTAATTCTTGCGGGCAAGGTTAGAGATATCAATGGAAAAGTATTGGATAAACCTGGACAACAAGTAATAATTGGATCTGAATTTTATATAGATTCCGCACCTATGTTTGTATCAAGGGGCGGTGAAAAATTATTGGAGGCATTTAAAAAACTTGAAATTAAAGTAAAAGACAAAATATGTATTGACGCAGGAATCTCTACTGGTGGATTTACTGATTGCTTATTGCAACAAGGAGCAAAGTTAGTTTATGGGATAGATGTTGGTTATGGACAAACTGCATGGAAGATTAGAAATAACCCAAAAGTTATACTTTTTGAACGAACTAATATTCGAAATTTAAAACCTAATGATCTTTTATCTAGAAGTAATGAATTACCAAATTTTGTTGTTGCTGATTTGTCTTTTATTTCATTAAAGTTAGTTTTTAAATCTATTGGTAATTTATTAGAAGGTGATTGTATTGAGGGTATATTTTTAATTAAACCCCAATTTGAGGTTGGTAAAGATAAAGTCAGTAAAGGAGGTGTTGTTCGCAATCCTAAATTCCATACTGAGGCTATAGAGTCTGTTATCTATGCTGCAAAGAATTGCCAATGGAATATAAAGAATTTGATAGCTTCTCCTCTGGTAGGTCCTGCTGGGAATCATGAATATCTAGCTTGGATGACATTAGGAAGTCAATCAAATAAAAGTATTGATAGTGAATATATACAAAATTTAGTAAAAGAAACTCTTTGAATTAAAGAGCTTCTTCGTCTTTGTCGCCAGTTCTAATTCTCACAACTGAATCAATTGATGTGATGAATATTTTTCCGTCACCTATCTCTCCAGTTTTTGCTGCTTCAGCAATCGCATCTATGACTGAATTAACCTTTTCATCTTCTACCACAACTTCTACTTTAAGTTTTTGAAGGAATTCAACAGTAAATTCGGAACCTCTATATCTTTCAACTTGTCCTTTTTGTCTTCCAAAACCTCTAACTTCACTAACTGTCATTCCAACAATACCGGAATTTACTAATGCAATTTTTACATCCTCAAGCTTAAATGGACGTATGATTGCTTCAATTTTCTTCATGATTAAAGATTGAATATTCCTATTTTAATTGTTTTTTGGGAAAACATCCAACATTGAAATATCAGAAAAACATTCAACACTAAGGCCTGCATTCTTGGCGTCTTCAATTAACATATGGGAATTTTCTTCAGAAATTATTACTGTACTATTTGACAACGCTTCCCACTGATCATTCTCAAAGTGTGTTTGAAGCCATAACATTCCAATTGCAGTTTTTGGTTGAAGGGATTTATTTAAGTTGTTATCGATAGTTATCAAACAAATGTCCATTAATTTTTCATTGAACTAAACACATATAAACCTTTCGGCGGACATTATGAATGTTATAATTGATACAAAAATAAGATTTAACATCTTTTGACTTAGTCAATTGTAATACTTAGATTTGTTGATACTTTTGCGAATTTTTATCTTTATATATAGTTTTTATATAGGTTTAGTAAAAAAGTTCTACTAAAAATGAATACAGCTAAATTAGAAGATTCAACACAAAGACCGCTATATGGTGAAAGAATTATTGAAGAATCAACAATAATTTGTTTCGATAATCCAAATAAGAAAAGAATTTATGAAATTTCTATTCAGTTACCTGAATTTACATGTAAGTGCCCCTTTTCTGGTTATCCAGATTTTGCAAAGCTAAATATTATTTATCAACCTAATTTGAAAGTCTATGAATTGAAGTCTTTAAAGCTTTACATTAATAATTTTAGGGATATAAAAATATCACATGAGGAAGTTGTGAATAGAATTATGGATGATTTAGTGAATGAAGGTTCACCTCACTGGATACATTTAAATGCTGCATTTAACCCCAGAGGGAATGTTTCTATGCAGTTAGATATTTTTAGTGGGCAGAAAAGAAATTAAAAATTTTTTATTTCGTCTGATAATTTAAAAAATTCTTTTTTAAAACCAACTAGATTTTTATTACTAAGGCCTCCAATAGATAACTTTTGTGATTCTTTATTTACCAGAATCCATAATTGGTTAGTTGGTATAAGACTTATTATTGTTCCAAAAATTATTAAGATAAAAGAAAAGTAAATAAATGGTATAGACGGATCATTTTTAATTATTAATCCACTGCTGGGGATTATTTTTTTTAGAGATACTTTTGAAGAGTTAACTTCTAAAGGATCGTCATTGATATAGAGATTATTCCCGGAAAAATTTTCTATATTCGAAATTTTAAGTGGGCCATTTTCATTATCTATTGTTAAAAGGAAATTTTTTTTAGTCTCCGATCCTAATTCAACTAAAACTCCCCAAACTTGATTACCGATTTCTGGAATCTCCTTTAATTGTAATTGATAAAGTATATTATCTATTTCTAAAACAACATTTGATATTGCCCAATCTGCTTGATAAATAGTTAATCCTTTAAACCTGATTGGGTGATTAACTTTGGTTGTTTTTATTTCATTTAAATTTAGATCTTCAGAAGAAAAATTTAATTTTGAAATAAACTGTATGGGTACACCATCACTTTCACGTTCTATAGAAAAATCGACCAATTTTACATTGGCTTTTGAGTTTGTGCTCTCATTAACAAGATCTAAAGTTTCTCCAGGCAGTAAATATTGTTCTTTTGATTGATTTGTAAAACTTCCATATGCTGAACCTATAAGTAAGACTATTAATCCGATATGTACAACTAAAGGGCCGATTTTTCCAATTAAACCCTTTCTTGCAGAAATATGACTACTAAATTTGTATGTTTTCCATCCTTTTTTTTTAAGTAATAAATCTACTTTTGATATACGTTCTTCATTTTGATTGATTGGATGACTCGTAGTTAGTTGCAGTTTGCTAAATTTTTTTTCGCTTTTATATTCAATCCATTTTAATGAAGCTTTTAATGAAGGAATTTGCCTCCTGAAACTACAAGCTGCCAGAGAAATGCAAAGAAGAATTAATGTAAATAAAAACCAAAAGCTTGTATATATATGATCCAATTGAAGTTTTAAGACTTTTTCTCCATCTAAAAATCCAAAAATTGGAGCTCTATCAAAATTATCAATGTAGAATTTATTATTACTACCTTGAGGTATAAAAGTACCTATTCCACTGGCAATAGCAATGAAGATTATGAGCGAAATAGCGAATCTTAAACTTGATATTTTTAAAATTAGATTCTTAAAAATAATCATTTAAATCCAATTTGAAAATAAATTTAATAATCCTAGTGTTACTAAAAATATCCCACTTATAGTGGGAATTATTTGACTAAATTTTCTAAGCTCTAAAAATTTTTTTAAGTTTTCTGCCGTTGCTCCCGCAATAATTATTGGAGTGACTTGGCCTAATCCAAAGAAAAATAAAAAAATAATTGAGATTACGGGGTTTTTAGCTTGCGATACCCAAGCTAGAAGAGTTGCTAAAACTGGAGTGATGCAAGGTGAAGAGGCTAGTCCAAAAGTAGTTCCTATCGCAAAAGGTGCTATGAGAGATGGTATCTTATCCTCTATTTTTTTTAGATCAGGTCCATTCGGAAACTGAAACTTTATAATTCCTAGTAAATTTAAACCCATTATTACTGCAATCAAGGCAACAATCGAAGTGTAATAAGCTGGAATTTGCCCATATATTTTACCTAAGAATCCACTCGCAGCCCCTAATGCAACAAGCGAAAAAACAACTCCCCCTGAAAAACTAATAAGTTTAAATTTATTTTTCTCTGTTCCTCCTATATAAGCAATTGTCACAGGAAGTAATGATAACGAGCATGGCCCAAGACTTGTTAAAAGTCCTGCGCTGAAAATCAAAAAAATAGTAAATGGACCAGGACTATTAAGACCATTCTGCATAAGCAGATTACCCTTTTGAGATAATTCTGAAATAACTAAATTTAATGATTCGATAGCTTGAGTTAAATCTCTTAAATTCTAACTAATTAAGAGTCTTTCGTGTACTAATCATACCAATCAATCCTGTTGACTCTAATGAACATCTCACTAACATCCCTGCAATAAAAAAAGACGCTATTAATGAATTGCCACCATAACTAATGAAAGGTAGTGGTAAGCCTGTAGTAGGCATTGAACCTGTTGCTACAGCAATATGCATTATTGATTGACCTGTCAACAATACACCACATCCGATAGCAACTAATTTTGTATAGTTGTTCCTGCACTTAAGACTAATTCTTAGGCTTATATAAGAGAATACTGCTAAAAATCCTAAGAATAAAGTACACCCTAATAAACCAAATTCTTCCGCAAAAATGGCAAAAATAAAATCTGTATACATGAACGGTAGATACTGTAATTTTTGTATGGACAGTCCAAAACCTTGGCCAAATAGACCACCTGAACCTATAGCTAATAAACTCTGTACCAATTGAAATCCATTTTCTTGTTGATCTTTCCAAGGATTTATAAATGAAGTAACTCTCAGTTTTTGATATTCGTTATTAAAGATGCTGATACATCCAGTAATGAATCCTATTGAAGCAAATGAGCAAAGAGAGCTAAGTTTTACTCCTCCACATAAACCCATTACCCAAAGAAGAATCCCGGTTAATGATGCAGTACTTAAATTAGGCTGTTTTAGTATTAATAAAATTAATAAACCAAAGGACATTATTGAAATTAATTTTTTATCACTCTTTACTAGATTCCAATGAGCGAAAAGATTTGAAGCTTCTAAAATTAGAAAAGGTTTAATTAATTCAGATGGCTGCAGACGTAAATTGCCAAGCACTAGCCATCTAGAAGATCCATTAACTGTAATTCCATTAAAATTGGTAAGGAAAATCAGAAATAATAATATATAAAAAATAATTCTTGAAAACTTTAAAAGATTTCTAATGTTTGTATTAAGAACGAAATAAAATAGACCAATTCCTGGAATTGTCCAAATAATTTGTTTTTTTAAGAAGTAAGCCCAATGTCCCATTTCCCTACTAGCTACCCACCAACTTGAAGATCCTAGTATGCATATTCCAAATATTGACCAAATTCCAATGAGGATAATCAGGATTTTTGCCTCATAAGGCCATATCGTCCAAGGTAATGGAAAAATAGACTCTCCTAATAAATTGCTTAAATTTTTTTTGTAATTAGAACTAAAGGTTTTTTTTCTTTTAGAAATTCTTTTATATTTTATTTTTTCTTGACTTATCTCCAATTTTTTAGATGTATATGTACTATTGAGACGTTTAATTGAGATTTTGCCAAGTCTTTTATTAACGTTTTAAAGTGTTAAAGCAATTAAAAAGCAATTAAAAAGATGACTTGGAATAAATTTTATTTTTGAAGAATAAAGTAAAAAGTGGTCTATAGATTCATCATAAATCTTAAGAATTAATTTTTTATAGAAAAAAACTAGCTAAAAGGTACCTCTCCGTGATAGATTCCGTGAGTTTATATACTTACTTCAAACCATTTAGAGAGGGTTTCTAAACTATGTTCACATCAGTGGACTCAAATAGAAAAAAACTTGAGCATCCTTCTAATGAGAATGTTCAACTTCCTCAATCCCTGAATAATTCGATCATCAAAGAAAGTAAATCTGGCATTGCCAATCAAATAGATCATTTGCTTTCCCAAAATGATGAATACGCAAAATTGCAATTAACAATTTTTGGAATTACTTTTGTTGTTTCTATTTTATTAGCATCAATAACTGGTATTTTTCTAGGTTTTACTTTTGGTTTTAGTATTTTTATAGGTGCAATTGCCGGCATTTTTTATCTACGTTTGCTTGCCAAAAGTATAGGTAAACTTGGTAAAGAATCTTCAGGTCTATCAAAATTGCAACTATTAGTTCCAGTTTGCCTCTTTATTTTTGCGAGCAAGCTAGGATCTTTGGATATTTTTCCTGCGATGATAGGGTTTTTCATTTATAAGCCTTCACTCATTCTTTATTTTTCACGCTCTTAAGTAATTTTTTTATTAAAAACAAATGTTCTTAAATTCCTTGCTAACAAATTTTGCAGCATTAGAAGTTGGTCAACATCTTTATTGGCAAATTGGAAATATCAGACTTCATGGGCAGGTATTTTTAACATCTTGGATTTTATTAGGAGCTTTATTAGTTTTTATTTCTTTAGGAACTAAAAAAATGGAAAATGATCCTAAAGGCCTTCAAAACTTGCTTGAGTTCCTCTGGGATTACATAAGAGATCTTGCTAGGACGCAAATAGGGGAAAAAGTTTATAGAGATTGGATGCCTTTTATAGGTACTTTATTCTTATTCGTCTTTGTTAGTAATTGGGGAGGAGCTTTAATTCCTTGGAGATTAATTAAGTTACCAAGTGGAGAATTAGGAGCACCTACTGCAGATATCAATACAACTATCGCCTTGGCTTTATTGGTTTCACTTTCTTATTTCTATGCAGGTTTAAGTAATAAGGGCTGGAGATACTTCGAATACTATGTTCACCCAACTCCGATTATGCTTCCTTTCAAAATTCTAGAAGACTTTACGAAACCTTTATCACTCTCTTTCAGGCTATTTGGAAATATTCTGGCTGATGAACTTGTTGTTGGTGTTCTAGTCTTTTTAGTTCCGCTAATTCTTCCAATACCTGTTATGTTCCTAGGTTTATTTACTAGTGCAATTCAGGCATTGATTTTTGCAACTTTAGCGGCCTATTACATTGGAGAAGCTGTTGAAGAACATCATTAGCTGTTTTCTGATACATTCAGACGCTTTTACAAAGGGTCTGTAATCTGGCAAAATATCTAATCGCGTAGGTCTGAAAATATCAGACCCATTCTTATAACAAAGGATGTCCAAGCGTGTATGACAACAAAGATTATCACAAGTATTAAGCTCTTTATTTCAAAATTATGGATTCGATTACTTCCGCTGCATCAGTTGTAGCTGCTGGTTTAGCAGTTGGTCTAGGTGCTATTGGCCCAGGTCTTGGACAAGGTAACGCAGCTCAAGGTGCTGTTGAGGGTATTGCCCGTCAGCCAGAAGCTGAAGGTAAAATCAGAGGAACTCTTCTTTTGTCTTTCGCTTTCATGGAGTCATTAACAATTTACGGATTAGTTGTGGCTTTGGTACTACTTTTTGCGAATCCTTTTTCCTAAAAGTTAATATTGCTTCTAATTCTTATTAGCAATATTTAAATTTAATTTTTTAACTTCAACTGAATCATATGTTGGCCTTTAATTTTTTTGGTGCTACAGAAGGTGGATTATTTGATATAAATGCCACTTTGCCACTAATGGCAATTCAAGTAGTTGCGCTTACTTACATATTAAATTCTCTCTTTTTTAAGCCTGTCGGCAATGTTGTAGAAAAAAGAGAAAAGTTTGTAAGTAATAATATTATTGAGGCCAAAAATAAACTTTCTGAGGTTAAAAAATTAGAAGCTGATTTATTAACTCAGCTTCAAAGTGCTCGTTCAGAAGCCCAAAGAATTGTGAGCGAAGCTGAGAATGAGTCTGACAAGCTTTATAAAGAAGCACTAGAACTTGCTAATGATGAAGCAAATGCTTCAAAAGAAAAGGCAAGATTAGAAATTGAAAGTCAGACTTCCGCTGCTCGTGATCAACTTTCTAAACAGGCTGATGATCTAAGCGAACTTATTGTTAATAGATTGATTCTAGAAAAATGAATTTCACTCTTTTAGCTACAGAAGGTTTTGGATTGAACTTCAATTTATTCGAAACTAATATCCTTAATTGGGCTGTAGTGGTATTCGGTCTTTATAAATTTTTGCCTGGTTTCTTAGGTAAAATGCTTCAAAAAAGGAGAGAAGGAATCCTTCTTGAATTAAAAGATGCTGAAGATCGACTCCTAAATGCAACTCAAGCTTTAGAAAAGGCGAAGAAAGATTTATCTTCAGCAGAAGAAAAAGCTTCTCAAATAAAAGCAGATTCTCTTAAAAGATCTGAATCAATCAGAATGGAAAGTGAGAAAAAAGCGATAGAGGAGATGGCACGAATTAAACAAAGTGCAATCTCTGATGAGAGCTCTGAAGCATCCAGAGCAATTTCTCAACTACGAAAAGAAGCTGTTGAACTGGCAATTAAGAAAGCTTTAGAATCTCTCCCAAATCGACTTGATAAAACAACACAAGAAAATTTGGTAACTCAATCTATTAACAATATTGAGGTGAACTAATGCCACTTTTAAATTCAGTTACTACACCATACGCAGAGGCATTACTTCAAGTTGTGAATGAAAATTCGCAAACTGAAGAGATGGTTTCTGAGGTTAAAAAACTTTTGGAATTAATAAATGATTCCCCTGAATTGGAGAAGGCATTGTCCTCTCCCATTTTAGAGACAGATGCTAAGAAGAAAATCATTATTGAAATTTTTTCAAATAAGGTTAATTCTTCTTTACTGAATTTCTTAAAATTATTGGCCGATAGGCAAAGAATTGGAATCCTTACTTCAATTCTTGATAGGTTTTTAGAGATTTACCGAGAAAATAGTAATATTGCTTTGGCAACTGTTACTTCTGCAGTCGAGCTTACTGATGAACAGAAAGGTTTAATTACTAAAAAGATCATCAATATTGCTGGAACAGAAAAATTAGAACTTGTAACTAAAATCGACCCATCTCTTATTGGTGGTTTCGTCGCCAGTGTAGGATCAAAAGTAATTGATGCTTCCCTTGCTTCACAAATTAGAAAACTTGGCTTATCCCTTTCCAAGTAACTTTTAAATCAACCTTAAATTCTTAAATCCATGGTATCTATACGTCCTGATGAAATCAGTTCAATCTTAAAACAACAAATAACTGATTATGACCAATCTGTAAGTGTTAGCAATGTAGGAACTGTTCTGCAAATCGGTGATGGCATTGCAAGAATATATGGCTTAGATCAGGTCATGGCAGGTGAGTTATTGGAATTTGAAGATGGTACCGAAGGTATAGCTTTAAATCTTGAAGATGATAATGTTGGAGCCGTTTTGATGGGAGAGGCTCTTGGTGTCCAAGAAGGAAGTAACGTTAAGTCCACAGGTAAAATCGCATCTGTTCCAGTTGGTGAAGCAATGCAGGGGAGAGTTGTTAATCCTCTAGGACAACCAATAGATGGGAAAGGTGAAATTCCTACGAGTGATACTAGATTGATTGAAGAAATGGCTCCTGGAATAATCAAGAGAAGATCAGTGCATGAACCAATGCAAACAGGTATTACATCTATTGATGCAATGATTCCTGTTGGAAGAGGTCAAAGAGAATTAATTATTGGTGATAGACAAACTGGGAAATCTGCTATTGCTATCGATACTATAATTAACCAAAAAGGTCAAGATGTAGTTTGTGTTTACGTAGCAATTGGTCAGAAGTCAGCATCTGTAGCAAACATCGTAGAGGTATTGAGAGAGAGAGGAGCACTAGATTATACAGTCGTAGTTAGTGCTGGAGCTTCTGAACCTGCTGCTTTACAGTACTTAGCACCTTATACTGGTGCAGCAATTGCTGAACATTTTATGTATCAGGGTAAAGCAACACTTGTTATATACGATGATCTAACAAAACAAGCTCAAGCTTATAGACAAATGTCTCTTCTTTTAAAAAGACCACCAGGAAGAGAGGCTTATCCTGGAGACGTGTTCTACTTGCACAGTAGATTACTAGAAAGAGCAGCAAAACTTTCTGATGCAATGGGAGGAGGTTCTATGACAGCTCTCCCAATTATTGAAACTCAGGCAGGGGACGTTTCGGCTTACATTCCAACTAATGTTATTTCAATTACTGATGGACAAATATTCTTGAGTGCAGATTTATTTAATTCAGGATTAAGACCTGCTATTAATGTTGGTATTTCTGTTAGCCGTGTTGGAGGAGCCGCTCAGACAAAAGCAATTAAAAAAATTGCAGGAACTCTAAAATTAGAACTTGCACAGTTTGATGAACTAGCTGCTTTTTCTCAATTTGCATCTGATCTTGATGAAGCAACTCAGCAACAACTTGAGAGAGGTAAAAGACTAAGAGAGTTATTAAAGCAACCTCAATTCTCCCCGCTTAACCTTGCAGAACAAGTTGCAGTAGTTTACGCAGGAGTTAAAGGTCTTATTGATGAGGTGCCTGTTGAAGATGTCACTAAATTTGCAACTGAACTTAGGGAATACCTAAAGTTAAATAAATCAGAATTTATAGAAGAAATTCTTAAAGAAAAGAAATTAAATGATGGATTAGAAGCAACACTAAAAGAAGTGATAAATGAAGTTAAATCATCAATGCTTGCCACAGTTTAAATTTATTTAAGGAGATACCATGGCAAATCTTAAAGAGATTAGAGATCGAATCGTTTCCGTTAAAAATACAAGAAAAATAACGGAGGCCATGAGACTTGTTGCAGCTGCAAAAGTTAGGAGAGCTCAAGATCAAGTTCTTAAGAGTAGACCTTTTGCAGATAAACTTGCACGGGTCTTGGAAAATATCCAATCTAGAGTTCAATTTGAGGCTGTCGACTCTCCTCTATTATCTAAGAGAGAGGTAAAGAGCATTACTTTGGTTTGCATAACTGCGGATAGAGGATTATGCGGTGGTTACAATACAAATATAATAAAAAAGGTAGAAATAAGATACGCAGAATTAGTCAAACAAGGGTACCAGCCAAATTTAATTTTGGTAGGGAAGAAAGCTATTGGATATTTTCAAAATAGAAAGGATAGATATGTAATTAAAAGTACTTTCAAAGAACTAGAACAGGTACCCACAGTTAAGGACTCTGAAGGAGTAACGAATGAAATTTTAGCTGAATTTCTCTCAGAAAATTCTGATAGGGTGGAAATTATTTACACTAAATTTATCACTCTAGTCAGCTGCGCTCCTGTCGTTCAAACACTATTGCCACTTGACCCTCAAGGAATTGCTGAGGAAAACGATGAAATTTTTAGGTTGACTACAAAAGATAGTAAGTTACTTGTTGAAAAATCAAATATGGAAAAAAGTGATTCAGAGAAGTTGCCATCAGATATTGTTTTTGAACAAAGTCCTGATCAACTATTAGATTCCTTATTACCATTATATTTACAGAATCAGGTACTAAGAGCTCTTCAAGAGTCAGCAGCTTCAGAACTCGCTTGCAGGATGACTGCTATGAATAATGCGAGTGATAATGCTAAAGAATTAGCAAGTACATTGAATCTAACCTATAACAAAGCCAGGCAAGCAGCTATTACGCAAGAAATATTAGAGGTTGTAGGAGGTTCTGCAGTTTAGAAATAAGATTTAGGATATGCCTGAATACAATATCAAAGTTCAATTTGAGCAAAAGACTTTTAGTTTTTTATGTTCTGAAGATCAAGATATTATTTCAGCGGCAAAAATGAATGGAATAGATTTACCAAGTAGTTGTTGTTCAGGAGTTTGTACAGATTGTGCATCCATGATATTGGAAGGATCTGTAGATCAAGAAGATGCTATGGGATTAAATGATGATTTGAGGGAAAAGGGCTTTGCACTTTTATGTGTGGCATATCCCAAGTCCGATTTGAATATTGTTATTGGTAAAGAAGTCGAAGATGATTTGTATAATGATCAATTTGGTAAATATCAAAAATGAAATTAAGTTCAATTGAGTACTATTTAGATTGGCCAGCTTCAATTAAAGTAAAAAATTTAAGGGGATTCATCATTGCAAATTTAGAAAAAAAAGGTGATTTAATTCGATGGTCAATAGTTGATATTCAAAATTCTATTGACTCTTTTGGAACAAAAAAACTTATAATTAAAGCTGTCTTAGCTAATTAAGAAATGTAAATTGAAATATTTTTAATAATGGAAAATTCACCAACAATATTCATAGTTCCAACTGGTATTGGTTGTGAAGTAGGAGGTTTTGCTGGAGATGCACTTCCAACCGCTAAATTATTAGCATCGGCAAGTGGATGTTTAATTACTCATCCAAATGTTATGAATGGTGGTAATCTTTCTGAAAAAGATAAAAATATTTTTTATGTTGAGGGTTATAGTTTAGATCGACTTGCTAAAGGAGAAATCGCTTTAAAAAGGGTAAAGCAACAGAAAATTGGGATAATTTTTGATTCAGCCATTGAAAAAGAAATATTATTTAGACATTTACAAGTTGCTGATGCATGTGTTTCTACTTTAGGAATTAATGTTCATTCTTATGTGATTACAAGAAAGCCATTAAACATAGTTATTGATTCTGATTCTTCAAAAATCAGTGGTGGCACAATTAAAAATCCTGATACTCTAATTGATGCTGGAAAATGTTTAATAGAAAAAGGAGTTACGGCAATAGCAATTGTGGCAAAATTTCCAGATGATCCAGATTCTTTAGAAACAAATATCTATCGAGAGGGAAAAGGGGTTGATCCTATTGCTGGAGTCGAAGCAGTTATAAGTCATTTAATAAGCAAATTTTTAAAAGTTCCCTGTGCTCACGCACCTGCTTTAAATCCAATTGAATTGAATGAAAATTTAGATCCTCGTGCAGCTGCAGAAGAAATAGGATACACTTTTTTACCATCTGTACTTATTGGGTTAAGCAATGCACCTGATATTGTTGAATTGACTGCTAAAAATGAATCAGTCTCACTACACCCTGATCAGATTGAATCGATTGTTGTTCCTAGTGGTGCATTGGGAGGAGAAGCAGTACTAGCAGGGATTGAAAAAGGTTTAAATATTATCTCTGTAAAAAATCAAAATACATTAAAAGTGACAAATGAGTTTTATAGTTATCCCAATCTTTTTGAAGTTGACAATTATTTAGAAGCTGCAGGCATAATTCTTGCTATCAAAAAAGGTATCAACCTTGATTCAGTTAAACGCCCTTTAAAAAAAATCCAAGAGTGTTCTTATAGTGATTAATAAGATATTGCTATGGGAACTCTCCAGTCACTTCCTAATGATTGACTGCTTAGTTTTAGGATTGGAGGAGCCTGCTTTCTTTTAAATTCCGCTTTTTTTATGAGTGAGATAATTTTTAAAATTAAATCTTTTTTATAACCATCTTCTTCTAGTTGTTGTAAATCTTTTTTCTCTTCAATAATTCCTTTAAGAATTTTATCTAAAATAGAGTAAGGTGGGAGAGAATCAGTATCTAATTGATTAGGCCCTAATTCAGCACTTGGAGCTTTTTTACGTATATTTTCTCCAATTATATCTACACTAGTATCTAACAAATATAACTTTCTACAATTAATTGAATCTTCACTATCAAGCCAATTGCATAATTTAAAAACATTAGTTTTATATAAATCCCCAATTACAGATAATCCCCCATTCATATCACCATAAAGTGTGCAATATCCTACAGCTAGTTCTGATTTATTGCCTGTTGAGAGTAACAAATGCTTTTCTTGATTTGCTAAAGCCATAAGAAGTGTGCCTCTTATCCTTGACTGAATATTTTGATTTGTTATTTCAGCCATCTCGAAAGATATGGTTTTTACAAATGATTCTTCAAAAGAGGTCATCAAGTTTTCAATTGGAATGCTCTTGAAACTTGTCTTTAATCTTCTTGCTAAATCTTTTGCATCACTCTTTGAATGAGATGAGCTCCACTTAGAGGGCATTGAAACGCAATAAACATTATCACTTCCTAGAGCCGCTGTGGCAATTGCTGAGACAAGTGCTGAATCAATACCACCACTTAATCCAACTAAAGCTGTTTTAAATCCACATTTTTTTGCATAATCTTTAACACCAAGGACTAATGCATCAAAAATTGATGACATTTCGGAGTTTTTAAATTCATTTTTTTGAGGTTTTGTTTGTTCAATTTCCCAGCTGGAGAGATCTTCCGAAAAAGATTTTAATTGCTTAATTTTAGATCCATTCTTATCAAGAATAAAACTATTTCCATCAAAAATTAAATTATCATTTGCTCCAATCTGGTTGACATAAATCAGCGGTACTTGAAGATATTGTGCAGCAAAAGTGGAAACCTTGGATCTTAGTTCTAACTTTTTCAGAGTATATGGGGAGGCTGATAAATTTACTAAAATATCAACTTTTTTTTTCTTCAAATCAATAATAGGATTTTTTCTATGGATTCCTCTACCTTCGATATCCTTGTTGACCCATAAATCCTCACATATAGTAAAGCCAAGTCGCCAAGTTTTATTTTTAATTTGCTTAATTAATACGGAAACTTTTTCTTCTGATCTAAAGTATCTTTTCTCATCAAATACTTCATAAGTGGGAAGAATAATTTTCCGAGCAATTATTTTCCATTCACCGCCCTCAACCAACGCAATAGAATTATAAAGATTAGGAAAAAAAGAATCATTTACCTTCTCAGCTATTCCGATTGAGATGCTTAAGTTTCCATATTTTTTATTAATATCTAAAGCTAATTTATCAAGAATTTGGTATTGATTTTTGATTAAACTTTTTTTAAAAAGTAAGTCATTTGCAGGATATCCCCATAATGATAATTCTGGAGTAAGAACAAAATCAGCAGAAATTGAGCTAGCTTTCGAAGCAATATTAAGTATTTTTTTTGCATTGCCCTCTAAATCTCCAACAACTGGATTTATTTGGGCAAGTAAAAATTTCATTCAACTAATTTGATGGATTCATATAAATTATTCCTCTTAACTATATCTATTAACGACGACGGTAAATTAGAACAATTAAAATTTAATCTAAACTTAGAACTTGAAATGTTTGGGGTTTTGATGGTTGAAATCTTAAATTTCACTCTATAAGTTTCTAACATTTTAAAAGTACTTGATTCAACAGGATATCCCTCTCTCAAAATTATAAAAAAACTTACCTCCAAAATAATTTTGTCGAAATTTTTCCAGTAGAAAATATCTTTAATTAAATCACTGCCAATTACAAAATCTAAATTATTGAATTTATAAATTTCTTTACATTTTTTGATTGACTCAACTGCCCATTGGCTACTTATTGTTTGATTAAACAAAATTTTCGGATTATCTAAATCATCAATAAGAGTTTTTAATAAATGGCTACGAATAGAGATATCCTCTATGTGCTTTTTTTGGGGGTTGTTGCTCACATAACTAATGGTAAAAGAATAAATTTTGGATAATTCTTCAAGAATTTTTTTGTGTCCAATTGTAGGTGGATCAGCACTCGTACCAAATAAAGCAATACTTTTTTCCATTTTAAGTTTTAAGGTAGAAAACTAACAAAATTATTATTTAAATTTCTACTTGAAAAATAAATATTTATGTAGTTAAAAATCTCTGGGTCATTAAAATTCATATTTTGGATCAAAATATCAGGCTCTATAAAAGAAGCTTTGCTTCTTACGAATATCTCTTTTGCTGCTAATTTCCCTAGAATTTTTGTAGAATAAATCGCTATTGCAGCTTGAATAATTGCTATGGGTCCATAGGGTAATAATGAAAGCCCGTTAGTAAAAGGTGCTGTTAAAAGAATTAGTTTTTTAATAAGGTTGAAAGAGGTATTAACGCCGACTTGAGTGATTCCCAAACATAAATTATTAATGGATATATTTTTAAATATTTTTCTTGTAGATTCACTTTTCAACTTTAAGCCGTAAATCTTACTTAATTCGTTAATCAATGCAGTATCTAGTGCAAAACTACCAGCAACGTCAAATAACATAAAAGGATTAAGAGCTACTGCGGATGCCTTTATAGTCGAAAATTTACCTATAGTTGATTGAGCTAATTTCTGCCTTTTTTTCAATCTTTGCTCTTTTATTTTCAGAAACAATTTGTCAGCTAATTGAATAGAATTTAGTGATAATAGTATCTCACCATATTGATTGATTAATTTTGCTAAGTAATTTTTAAGATTGTTTTCATTATTAATGATTATTGGAATATTTAAATCTTTTGGAAGCTTAAACTTTATATTCTCAATTATTTCTTTTAATTCATTTTTATTAAATAGATCGATTTTATTTAAAATTAAAATAATTTTTTTTCCATCTTTTATAAAAGAGCTGATTTCTTTTAACTCATTTCTATTTAAATCTCCCGAAATTATAAATAAAATAAGATCTGAGTGATTTATAGAGGAGTAAATTTTATCTGGGAATTTAATATCGCAGTAATCAAATCCTGGAGAATCTAGTAACTCAATACCGTTGAGTGATTGATCTTTAAATTTCCATTCTTCAGCCTGAATTTCTCTTGTGGTCCCGTTGATAATATCTGTATTAAATATATCTTTTTCTAATAAAGAATTTAAAACAGAAGATTTCCCTACTCCTGATTTACCATATACGCCAATTCTTATTTTTTTTTCTTTAAGCCTAAAAAGTTGTTGATTAAAAGAAATTATGTCCCTATTAAAATATCTTTTTTCATAGTTGGTAAGATCAATAGTCTCCCACCAATTTTTTAAAAGTAAATAATTTTTTTTAATTTTAAATTGTTTCATGATTTATTTTTTCCACCAGCCAGCTAAAACAGATAACACAGCTTCTGCACCAATAATGCCCACGAATCCTCCAAATTCATCTACTACTACTTTCACTCCTTTATGATTCTTGTCAAATCTTGTTAATAATTGATCTGCCTTAATCATTTCTGGAATGTAGTCCACAGGTTCGCAAATTTCTGACAATAATTTTTTGTTTTCTCCATTTATTAATTCTGCTAGCATTCTCTCACGGGGAACCACCCCCTGTATTTTGTCAACTTTATCCCCCAAAATAACCCACCATGGAGAGTTATCGCCGATTATAAGTTTTGAAATTTCTTTAAGATTCGAAGACCCATCAAGACAAGGTGCTGATACTCTAGGGATCATTAAATCTTTAGCTTTTAAATCATTTAATTGAAAAACCTTAAATATCATTGCTGCTTCATCCGCTTCTATCAAACCTTTTTGGCTTCCAATTTTTGCCATTTGTCTAATTTCTTCTTCATCTGTTGAAATTTCATTTTCTATAGTAATAACTGGAAATATTTGTTCTATTAATACTAAAAATGGCCTCATTAAAGTATGCAATATTCTCAAGATAGGAACTGATAATAATGCTATTTGAACTGAGAATCTTGTGCCAAGAGCTTTAGGTAGTACTTCTCCTACTAATACGACTAGTATGTAAAAAGAAATTGAAAACAGGGTTAGGCCAAAACTGCTATTAATAACCAATGCTCCATATACACCTAAAATAAGACTTCCAATTATGTTAAATCCATTATTAGTAATAGTAATTACTGTTAATGTTCTTCCAAGATGTTTTCTAAGTTTAAGGAGTTGATTTGCAGAACTCTTTGGTTTTTGTTTAGAGGCTATCTCTAGAATTCGAATCGAATTTACAGCTAAAAAAGCAGCTTCTACTCCCGAACAACATGCTGACCCAACTAAGATAATAATTATAAGAACAGTTAAACCGTAAACACTTGGTTCCATTAAAATAGATTAGTTACTAAATCTGTATTAATTCATTCTTCCATTTTTTTTAAAAACACGCCAATACACAATCTATGTTTAAACCTGAAAATAAAGTTTTTGAAGAAAGAAGAGAAATCTTCCTCAATAAATTAAATGGAAAAGCTGCTATTATCCCTGGTGCTAGTCTCGTAAAGCATCATGCTGATTGTGAATATCCTTTTAGACAAGATAGTAATTTTTGGTATTTAACCGGTTTCGATGAGCCAGATGCAATCGCTCTTTTCTTATCGCATAAGCCAAAGGGAGAGAGATTTATTATGTTTGTTGCCCCTAAAGATGTTATAAGTGAAGTCTGGCATGGCTTTAGATGGGGTTTAGAAGGCGCTGAAAAAGAGTTTAATGCTGATAAGGCTCACTCAATAAACGAATTAAAAGATTTACTCCCAGCCTATATAAATGGTTCTGACGAACTTGTTTTTTCTATTGGTAAGCATCCATCAGTTGAGAAAATAATACTGGAAATTTTTTCACAACAACTTGAAAATCGCTCAAGATCAGGCATTGGTGGAAATTCTATAAAATCTCCAGAAATTTATTTAAATGAGATGAGATTAATTAAAAGTGAATTTGAAATTAAGAGAATGAGAGAGGCTATTCAAATCTCAGCAGAAGCTCATGAATTAGTTAGAGAATCAATCTCATCAAAGAAAAATGAAAGACAAATTCAGGGTCTTCTAGAGGGATTTTTTCTGGAAAAAGGTGCGAGAGGACCAGCTTATAACTCAATTGTTGCATCAGGAGATAACGCCTGTATTTTGCATTACACTTCAAATAACTCCCCCTTGAAGAAGCAAGATTTATTGTTAGTGGATGCTGGTTGCTCACTAATTGATTATTACAATGGAGACATAACAAGAACTATTCCAATTGGCGGTAAATTTTCCAATGAGCAAAAAATTATCTATGAAATCGTTTTGAGTGCGCAGAAAAATGCAATTAAAAGTGCTGTAAAGGGGTCGAATTCTAGTCATGTTCATAATGTTGCTTTAACAATTCTTATAGAAGGATTAAAAGAAATTGGTTTATTGTCAGGCAGTACTGAGGAGATAATTGAGAATCAATCTTATAAACATCTTTACATGCATAGAACTGGACATTGGCTCGGCTTAGATGTTCATGATGTTGGAGCATACAGGATGGGGGACTATGAAGTACCATTACAGAATGGAATGATTCTTACAGTAGAACCTGGGATCTACATAAGTGATAGGATCCCCGTACCTGAGGGACAACCCCCCATAGATGAGAAATGGAAAGGCATAGGGATAAGAATAGAAGATGATGTCCTGGTCACAGATACAAACCCAGAAGTTTTAAGTATTGCTGCACTAAAAGAAATTTCTGATTTAGAATTTTGAAATTTGACTTATCAAGTTAATAGATTTATTTTTTATTAAGTTTAAAGCTCAAAAATGAATAAGTCCGATTCATATGATTCGAAACTCTCTCAAGCAAGAGGCTTAGCTAGTCAGCTTGGCATGTTCGCAGAAGAAAACGATATTCCCAAAGATCTTTGGGATTCATTGGAAGCCACTATTTATGATTTTTATGAAGTATCTCATGATAGATAAAAATTCTGTTTGTAAGTTAGCGATAACTAAAATCAAGAAATTTTGAATAAATCAATCAAAATGTGTCCATAAACTGATAAATTATTTATTGAACCTAAAAAAGTGAATGACCTCATCAGATAAGTTAAATCAAAATTCAAAAGAAAAAAAAGAAAAAAACAGTGATGCACCAAACTCTAAAAATTCTTCTCCTAATTCAGGAATGATGGGTGCCACAGCTGTATTGGCGGCTGCCACAATTGATGAAGATGGAGTACCTACTGGTTATACGCCTAAACCTGATGAAGGAAGGTTCATAATTAAAGTATTGTGGTTACCTGATAATGTGGCTTTAGCAGTTGATCAAATAGTAGGTGGAGGACCAAGCCCTCTTACTGCTTATTATTTTTGGCCAAGAGATGATGCTTGGGAAAAATTAAAAAGTGAACTTGAGAATAAAGGTTGGATTACAAATAACGAAAGAGTAGAGATTTTGAATAAAGCTACTGAAGTGATAAATTATTGGCAAGAAGAAGGTAAGACAAAAAAATTAGAAGAAGCCAAATTGAAGTTTCCCGAAGTAACTTTTTGTGGAACCGCTTAAATATTAGTTCTTTGCAGCTTGAATCCTAGCCTCAGCCTTTGAAACCTCTTTCAAGGCTTTAATTTTCTCTGGATTTTTTTCATTTTCAGAAAATTTGCTAATTGCTAATTTTGCTTCTTTAAGATCTTGTTCAGCATTTTGAACATTAATTTCAGAACCAATTTCAGCATTATTTACTAAAACTATAACTTCATCTGATTCAATTTCAGCGAAGCCTCCCATAAGGGCTATTGATTTCCACTGGGAATTCATTCTTAGCCTTAATACGCCAATATCTATTGCAGTAACTAAAGAGATGTGTCCTGGTAGTATACCAAGTTGACCAGTAGTACTAGGAAGGATTACTTCTTCAGCTTCGCCTTGATAAACGTTTTTATTAGGAGCTAAAACTTTTAGAGAAATTGCCATTAATTTAAAATTATTGAAGGTTAAATATCTATTTAAATATTTATTTTTCTGATTTTATTTTTTCAGCCTTTGCTTTAACTTCATCAATATTACCAACTAAGTAAAATGCCTGTTCTGGTAAATCATCCAATTCACCTGACAAAATCATATTGAAACCAGCGATGGTATCTTCTAATTTTACGTATTTACCAGACATACCTGTAAATATTTCTGCTACAAAGAAGGGCTGTGATAGGAATTTCTCGATTTTCCTGGCCCTGTCGACTGTTAATCTATCTTCTTCAGAAAGCTCATCTAAACCAAGAATTGCGATGATATCTTGGAGCTCTTTGTATCTTTGTAAAGTTGATTGGACAGCTCTGGCTGTTTTGTAATGCTCATCTCCAACAACTGATGGTTGCAGCATAGTACTTGTAGAGTCTAATGGATCAACTGCTGGATAAATTCCCTTAGCTGCGAGAGCTCTAGCAAGCACTGTAGTTGCATCTAAATGGGCAAAAGTTGTAGCTGGAGCAGGGTCTGTTAGATCATCAGCCGGTACGTAAACAGCCTGGATAGATGTTATTGACCCTTCTAAGGTAGATGTAATTCTTTCTTGCAACTCACCAACGTCAGTTCCCAGAGTTGGTTGGTATCCAACGGCTGAAGGCATTCTTCCAAGTAATGCAGATACTTCAGAACCGGCTTGAACGAATCTAAAAATGTTATCAACAAAAAGTAGGACGTCTTGTTTGTTTACATCTCTAAAATGTTCTGCCATTGTAAGTGCTGATAAGCCGACTCTCATTCTTGCACCTGGTGGTTCATTCATCTGTCCAAAACATAAGGCAACTTTTGATTGAGTTAAATCATCTGCATTGATAACGCCTGATTCTTTAAATTCTTCATATAAATCGTTCCCTTCTCTAGTTCTTTCCCCTACTCCGCCAAAAACAGAAACTCCACCATGTTCCTTTGCGATGTTATTAATTAGTTCCTGAATAAGAACCGTTTTCCCAACACCAGCACCTCCGAATAAGCCAACTTTTCCTCCTTGCCTGTAGGGAGCCAAAAGGTCGATAACTTTAATGCCAGTTTCAAAAACTTTTGGCTTAGTTTCTAGGTCAGTTAATTTTGGGGCAGCTCTATGAATTGGGGCGGTATCTTTAGTTTTAACTGGTCCTTGTTCGTCTACTGGTTCGCCTAAAACATTAAATATTCTACCTAAAGTTGCTTCTCCTACAGGAACAGAAATTGGCGCGCCTGTGTCGATTGCCTCCATCCCTCTCACGAGGCCATCTGTGCCACTCATTGCAACTGCTCTTACTCTATGGTCGCCTAGAAGTTGTTGTACCTCTGCAGTAAGCGCTATTTCTTGCCCAGCAGGATTTTTTGCCTCTATTCGCAAAGCATTTAATATTTTAGGCAATTTTCCGGCTGGAAATTCTACATCTAAAACTGGACCAATTACTTGACGAACTACGCCTTTTGTTTGAGAAGAAGTTGATGGGGTTGCTACCATTTTATTGTTTGGTGATGATTAGCTGATTTTAAACAGCTCTTGATCCGAAAATACTACCATCTCATGGGTAGATTCGTTAAATGGGTTCGGCCACCCGCACAGTCAAAGTATGGTTTAATTGCCGCTCCGCAGTCTATGTTGTTGTTGATACGGATCGAGTATTCCTCGTTCCATTTTATGACGTAAAGCGTCTCAATTATGATCCTCCATTAATCTATGGCAGCTGTTTCACTTACAGTCTCTACAGTTAAACCACTGGGAGATAGAATATTTATTAAAGTTTCCGCATCTGAGGAAAAAACTGCTGGGGGCATTCTTTTGCCTGATTCAGCTAAAGAAAAACCACAGGTAGGAGAGGTTGCCCAGGTTGGTCCTGGGAAACTCAATGACGATGGTTCTCGACAAACTCCAGAGGTGAGTATTGGCGATAAAGTTCTGTACAGCAAATATGCTGGAACAGACATTAAATTGGGAGGAGATGAATATGTCTTGCTCTCTGAAAAAGATATTTTAGCTGTTGTTGGCTAAATATTTGTTTCAAAAATTATTAAAACTTATTATTAAATTGCTGCCTAAACATGGCTAAAAGAATTATTTACAATGAGCAAGCTCGTAGAGCGCTCGAAAGAGGAATTGATATCCTTGCTGAGTCTGTAGCTGTAACGCTTGGACCAAAAGGAAGAAATGTTGTCTTAGAGAAAAAATTTGGTGCTCCACAAATCATCAATGATGGTGTCACAATCGCTAAAGAGATTGAATTAGAAGATCACATTGAAAACACAGGGGTTGCATTGATCAGACAAGCAGCCTCAAAAACTAATGATGCTGCTGGAGATGGAACTACCACAGCCACTGTTTTAGCGCACGCAATGGTTAAAGCAGGTTTGAGAAACGTAGCTGCCGGAGCAAATGCAATTACCTTGAAAAAAGGCATCGATAAGGCTACTGAATTTCTCGTAGGTGAAATTCAAGAAAATTCAAAACCTATTAGTGACAGTAATGCTATTGCACAATGTGGAACTATTGCTGCCGGAAATGATGAAGAAGTTGGGCAAATGATAGCCAATGCAATGGATAAGGTTGGTAAAGAAGGGGTAATTTCTCTAGAAGAGGGAAAATCAATGACTACCGAATTAGAAGTTACCGAGGGTATGCGTTTTGACAAAGGCTATATCTCACCTTATTTTGCAACAGATACAGAGAGAATGGAGGCTGTTTTAGATGAACCATACATCCTTTTGACTGATAAAAAAATTGCTCTAGTACAAGATTTAGTCCCTGTTCTTGAACAAATAGCTAAAACTGGTAAGCCATTAGTCATTATTGCTGAGGATATAGAAAAAGAGGCTTTAGCTACTCTTGTTGTTAATAGATTAAGAGGTGTTCTAAATGTTGCGGCTGTAAAAGCTCCTGGATTTGGTGATAGAAGAAAAGCCATGCTTGAAGATATGGCTGTTCTAACTAATGGTCAACTTATTACTGAGGATGCAGGACTGAAATTAGAGAATGCTACTTTAGAAATGCTTGGAACTGGTAGAAGAATCACTATTAATAAAGAGACTACAACTATTGTAGCTGAGGGTAATGAGCAAGCAGTTAAATCTAGATGTGATCAAATCAAGAAGCAAATGGATGAAACAGATTCCTCATACGATAAAGAAAAGCTTCAAGAACGTTTAGCAAAATTAGCCGGAGGGGTGGCAGTGATCAAGGTTGGAGCTGCAACTGAAACTGAGATGAAGGATAAAAAGCTTCGTCTTGAGGACGCTATAAATGCTACAAAAGCTGCTGTTGAAGAGGGAATTGTACCCGGAGGAGGAACAACCCTTGCTCATTTATCTCCTATTCTTAAAGATTGGGCTGATAAAAATTTAGAAGGCGAGGAATTGATTGGGGCTAATATTGTAGAAGCTTCACTGACTGCTCCGCTTATGAGGATTGCAGAGAATGCAGGATCTAATGGTGCTGTGATTGCAGAAAATGTAAAATCTAAGCCATTTAATGATGGATTTAACGCAGCTACTGGAGAATATGTAGATATGTCTTCTGCTGGTATAGTTGACCCTGCAAAAGTTACTCGATCAGGATTGCAAAATGCGGCTTCTATAGCAGGAATGGTTTTAACTACTGAATGTATTGTTGCAGATTTACCTGAGAAAAAAGATTCATCTGCTCCTGCAGGAGCCCCAGGTATGGGTGGTGATTTTGATTATTAACTAAAGTAGTTAATTACTAAATTTAAAAAAAAGGGATCATATTGTGTGATCCCTTTTTTTCTTTTTAATCTTTATGATATCCAGCCAGCGCTAAGAATTATTGCAAGTGACAGAAATACAAATAAAAAAGTCCAAGTTATTTTATTCAAAGATGCTTCTGCACTGCTTGCACTATTAAACATTGAACTTCCACTGGCCGCTATTCCTCCCATTCCATCACCTTTGGGACTGTGAAGTAAAACTAAAAGTATTAAAAGTAATCCAGAAATTACCCATATCCAACTAAAAATTTGAACCATTGTTGGTAAATTTATTAATTTTAGACGTGTTGTACGACTTTATTATACCCTTTTAATTCGATTTCTTTAATAAGAGATTTCCCCGTCATTTCTGTTGGAATTGGTAGATTCAATAATTGCAATAAAGTTGGAGCAATATCTGCCAATCCAGCATTATCCCTCAAATAAATATCATTTCCCATATTGGGGATTTTTCTTTTCTCACCCTCAATGAAAATTAAAGGAACTTTATTTATGGTATGAGCCGTCCATGGTTCTCCTGCAGGACCTTTCATGACCTCTGCATTTCCATGATCTGCAGTTATGAGGATGCTTCCGCCCATTTCTCCAGTAGCATTAACTATTTGACCTATACATTTGTCTACTGTTTCAATAGCTTTAATAGTCGCATCCATGTTACCTGTATGACCCACCATATCAGGATTAGCAAAATTGATTACAACAAAAGCATAGTTACCACTTTTAATTGCTTTAGCGCAACTAATAGTTAATTCTTCCGCAGACATTTCGGGTTTCATATCGTAAGTTGCAACTCTTGGAGATGGAATTAAATGTCTCTCTTCTCCAGGTAAAGGAATTTCTACTCCTCCATTAAAAAAATATGTTACGTGAGGATATTTTTCTGTTTCAGCTGTTCTGTATTGCTTTAGTCCGTGTTCTGACACTATTTGACCTATAAAATTATTGAGAGATTCAGGAGGAAATGCAACTTTAACTGGAAAGTTTGGATCATATTGTGTGAAAGTAACTAATTCTAGATCTGGAAAAAATTTTCTTTCAAAGTCTAAAAATTCTTTATCACAAAGGGATTTTATTATTTGTCTTGCTCTGTCAGGACGGAAGTTAAAGCAAATTAAACTATCTCCATCTTTTAGATAGTTATCAGATAATCGAAGGGGTTCTATAAATTCATCAGTTATATTTTTGTCATAGCTTTTTTGTATGTAATCTTGCGGAGATATATTTGTTACTTTAAGGTCTGCATCTGTCAAATTAATATAAGCTTTTTCGGTTCTATCCCATAAAAGATTTCTATCCATTATCCAGTATCTTCCACAAATAGAGGCTATTTCGCCAGTATTATATTTTTTTATGCAAGACTCTATTTTATTTAGATATTTCGATGCACTTTTTGAGGGAGTATCTCTCCCATCAGTAATTATATGAATTGCAACTTTTTTGATGCCATTATCAGATGCCCATTTTATTAATCCTAATAAATGATCAATATGACTATGCACTCCTCCATCAGAACATAATCCTGTGATATGCAAAGTAGAATTGTTTTTCTTTAAAGAATCAGCTAAGTCCTTTAAATCATCAACCAAGCCTAATTGATTATTTTTTACAATATTTGAAATTCTTACGAGTTCTTGTTGGATTATCCTTCCAGAACCAATGGTAAGGTGACCAACCTCTGAATTACCCATTTGACCATCTGGGAGGCCGACATCTGAACCACTAGCACTTATCAGAGTATGAGGATATGCATGCCATAGTGAATCCATAATAGGTGTAGAGGCACTTTTTATAGCATTATCTGACATATCTTCTCGATATCCCCATCCATCGAGAATTGCAAGAACTACAGGGCTCTGAGGAACATTTAATCTGTTTATATTTTTGCTGCTAATCTTTGACATTTTTAGATCAAATTTCATTGTTAAGTGATCTAACCTTAAATCTAGCTTCAAAAGCTACTCTTTAACAATCTATATTTAATATAGTTAGCTTTTGCTAATTTATGAAATATCAAACGACTTATTTTATTGATAAATCATGTCCAATAAAACAAAAAGGATCGTAATACTTACTGAAAATGAGCTTAGAAAAACCCTTTCACGTTTAACTTCAGAAATTATTGAAAAAGTAAAAAATTTAGAAAACCTACTTTTGGTTGGTATTCCTACTAGAGGAATTGATCTTGCCGAGGTTCTAGAAAAAGAATTATCTGATAAGACAGGTGTAAAAATAAGAAGAGGAATAATTGATCCAACCTTTTATAGAGATGATCAAAATAGAGTTGGAACTCGCTTAATAAAAGCAACAGAAATCCCAACTCCAATTGAAAAACAAGAAATTCTCTTAATAGATGATGTAATTTATACTGGTAGAACAATTAGAGCAGCAATGGATGCTTTATATTCATGGGGCAGACCTAAAAGAGTGATGTTATTGGTAATGGTAGATAGAGGTCATAGAGAATTGCCTATCCAGCCTGATTTTTATGGTAAAAGAGTTCCAACTAGTAAAAATCAAAGTATTAGTTTACGTTTAAATAATATTGATAATGAAGAAGGAGTTTTTCTTGAATAGCTTTTAGAAAATATTTCCTAAGTTATATTCTCCTAATAATTCATCTTTAGTATCGAAATACTTAACATGTAAATCAGCCTTTTCATTGATCTTAAAAAAAAGTTTTAATGTGTCTTCTCCAATATTAGATTTATTTTTTAGGACGATTTTGAATGGTTTTTTGTCCCATTTTATAATTTCCTCTTCACTCTGAACCTCTGATAATTTTGGTAATCCATTTTCAAAAATCACATCATATTCTCTTTCTTTTTTTGTTTCTCCAATGATTATTTCAAATATTTTTTGATTATCTTTACTTGGTTGAAGTATCAGTTTTAGGGGGTTTTCAGTTGGCCATGTTTGACCTTTGCAAAAAATTGGATGCCAGAAGTGCTTTTTTTCTCTTCTATTAAATAATCTTATGGATAATCCTTTGTTCAATATGTCTTTAATTTTTACACCTGGGGTCATTGCTAAAGCTCCTAAAGCAATTGATTCAATTGGAGGCGGTGACTTAATTTGAATTTTTGAAATCTTTTTTGTTATCCATTCTCTAATTAATGGTATTTGACTACCCCCTCCAACTAAGATAATTGAACTTAAGTCATCTACTGTACAAAATTTGCCTCTTGCCTCATTTAATAAATCTTTAAGTAGGGCATTAAGGTGATTAAGTAGATTATTCTCAACAATAATTTTCTCAAATATTTCTTTACTAAGGTAAAAATCTTTTTCTTGATTATCTTCAGTTAAAAATTTTGTTGGAAGTTTATTATCATATTTTATTTGAGGCGCGCTTAGTTTACATTTTACTTCTTCTGCCTTTAAAAGATTGATGGCAAGTTTATTGTTTGGAATAAAATAATCAACTATCCATTGATCAATATCTTTACCACCAATTTTTGAGCCTGTTTTACTGATTATTTCAGCACATCTTACTTTTTGTTTTGAAATTGAGCTAACATCGTTGCCTTTAAATTTTAATAATTCTGCTATGGGACCAGACTTTCCTTCTCCACCTTCAATTTTTACTATATTCATATCAATTGTGCTTCCTCCAATATCCAATGTCATGATTTTGGAGCCAAACGGTACATTAATTCCCAAACTTGCCGCAGTAGGTTCATCAACTAGTGCTATTTCATCTACAGCTATATCACCGCAAAGGTTTATTAACCATTCTCTGTACCCCTTGTACGTATCAATAGGAGCAGTTAAAACAAGTCTCTTGATTTCATATTTTTGAGGAATGTTTTCCCACAAAAATTTAAAAAATTTCTCACCACACTCAGCAGGATTTAGAATATTTGTTTGGTTAATTTTTTCATTTGGATTTCCAATTAATCGTTTAAAGTTTGAATGAAAATATAAATCCGAATTAAAGTTACTTCTCATATTTATTGCGCTAATACCTATTTTGAGTATTTTTGAAGGCTCATCGAACCAAACTGCTGTAGGGATAACTCCTGGAGAAGATGTAATAGTTGGTATTTCAACTAAAACAGAATTTATATCTTTTTCATCTTGAAAGGCTACTACGGTATTAGTATTCCCTAAATCTATAGCAAGTGTTCCAGATAAATTTGTTTCCATGTGAATTGTTTTATGAATCAATTAAGTTCGTTTTGTAATTTATGTTTTGAATCTGTCCAATAAATTGTAAAATATTTATAATAAATAAATTTTTTAATGAACGTATCTAATAGCGCTGGAATTGATTCTAATGATCTTGCCAAAAGAGGTGAAAGTTTAATAAGAAAATCAACCAATAGATACTTAACTACAGTGAGAATTGCTTTCAGAGCTAAACAAAGACGTTTTGATGATTTTGATGGACTTTTAGAGGAATCAACTATTAAACCTGTCCAAAGGTCAATTATTGAATTAAGTGATGAACAAGATCAACCAGATTTACTACCAGGGTAGTTTTGTTAGAAGAAAAAAGATGGAAATTACTTAGAGATTTTAAAAAAGGTAAATTTTGTTTTTTAATAGGAATTGATAATTGGTCAATCGAGTTACAAAAAAGCGAATTTGATTCTCTTTATATTTCACTTTTAAGAATAAATAAACAACTTTTAGGCATCAAGAATGAATTAATGGATGAAGAGTCCATCACTTTAGTATTAGAACAATTACCTTGGTTTATTGAGTTAGAAGGGACAAAGAATGAATGGAGCTTGAGGTTTGTTTTTGAGAGTCAAGAACAAACTAGATCTTTCGAAATGTATTGGCCGATACCAATAGCGCAAAATTTATTTTATGAAATAAAAAAGATGTGGGAATCAATGGATTAAAAGATAAATTAAATTGGAAATTTTGGAAAATATTTCCCCGTAACAAAAAAAATTTTACACAACTTTTCCACAATTTTTTTAGGAAAATTATTTAGTGATCTAATTCATGTGGAAAACTTCTGCTTTTAAATAATTTTTTTATATTTCTGTAAATTTTAATTTTAAAAAATAAGTTTTCATAAACACCCTTATGATGACTATATTCTCATCATTCTATTACCTGAGACTCTCTCTTATTAATGCATGTTGACGATTTAATAATTTTAAAGAAAACTGGATCTTGTAGATTTAAATTTCAACAAAATTTTTTAAAATGCAAGAGTTAAATTACGATGTAAATTCAATAGTTTTTAATGAGAAAGATGAAGTAATTAGTTTTAAATGTGAACTTCAAGAAAATCTTCAAGTAGCAATGAAAGAATTTGTTGAAGAACATCCTAACTGGGATCAATACCGAATACTGCAAGCTGCTATTGCAGGATTTTTGATACAAAAAGGATTTCAAAATAGGGATTTAACTAGACTTTACATTGGTAATATGTTTTCCATGAATTTTGATTACTAAAATTTTATATTTTTTCTATTAAAATTTTTGCAATATCATTTCGGATAGGCAATATTGACAACCTATTCCCTTTCTTTACGACTAATAATTCATCTTCACTGAATAAGATTTTTAATTCAGGTAAACTTAGCATCCTATTTGATTTAGATAGAAATTTTACTTTTACACAATCCCATCTCGGATTATCAGGTTTTGATTTTGGATCAAAATATTTTGAATCTTTATCAAATTGAGTAGGATCAACAATATTTAGATCTATTACCTCCATAAGTCCCACAATACCTGGGGGTTTACAGTTCGAATGATAGAAAAAAACCTTATCTCCTTTGTTCATTTTTCTCATAAAATTTCGAGCCTGATAATTTCTTATTCCGTCCCATAAAGTTACACCCTCATTTTTTAAAGTATCTATGCTGTAAGCGTAAGGCTCGCTTTTCATTAGCCAAAAATTTTCTTTAGTCATATCAAGGGATTTGGAGGAATTAATCTGCTAGAATTTTGCTAGAATCAGAACTTCGTTTATATGTTTATTATCCATTAAAGTTTCTATTTAGGAAAGTGTACCCCTTTCCTCTATATATCATGACGGTACCCCTTTATAAATTACGCTTATCTGTTGGAAATATTGAAGGAAAAATCTTTAATCGAAAATTTATTAAATAATGTCCTTCCTATTTGTGAACCCACACCGTTGTTCTTGAGTTCTTTTTGATATGCCTCTTTGCTTGAGAGAATGATATCTTTAATCGAAAATTTATTAAATAATGACCTTCCTATTTGTGAACCCACACCGTTGTTCTTGAGTTCTTTTTGATATGCCTCTTTGCTTGAGAGAATGATATCTTTAATCGAGAATTTATTTAAGAATGACATTCTTATTTGGGAAAATTGCTTTGTAGATGATCACATCATCTCGTAATTATCAAATTTAGTTTTTAACTTTGCTGCTTTATGTATTAGTCCAACTGCTTCTTTTCTTCCAGTAGCTTGTTGCGCCTGATGCATTAATTCAGCATATTTTTTAACGATTTTCTTTTGCATGGTTTAGATTAAATAAAGACCGTTTTTTAATCTAAAGCTGCAAGGAACAACTTTCAGAAGATAAGGAATCAACGGTAAAACCTCAGAGTCAACAAATTGGAACGGGTTAACTCGTGTGTTAAATATATAATCAATTAGCTAAATACCTGTTGGTATCTATGATTACATTGTTTTCAAATCCTGATTTATTTTAGTTTTATCTAAAGTGGAGAAGATTTCTTTTTAAATAATGAGTGTGTTTTAAATCTTGAATTGATCTCTAATAATTTATGGTTGGCTTCAGTTGTATCCCTGCAACTGCCTCATGACAACCATGTATTAATTTTAGGACTGCTTTAGTATTTTTTGATTCAAAATATATACCTCTTCCCGTACCTAATAGTTCCTCAAACCGACCTATAAATTTCAAGGCTATAGGAGGACAATATAAGTATAGATCTAGGAGGTCTAAATGAAACTATTCAATCAATTCACAATCCTTCCAAGATACCTAAAAGCATTTAATTATGCTGGAAACAGAATGGAAGAAATAACAAGAAATCTTGATAGAGATAACCATTTATTTGAAGACTATTGGAAGAGGGAATGTAGAGATCATCCAACTAATCAGCATTGTTTAGTCTATTGCGACTGAGAATTTTAATCTTAAGGGTTGACAACTGAGTATAAATACTCTATAAATAAAGTGTAGTAAATACTACCAAATCGTCCGATCTACTATTAGATAGACCGCAGTACGAATCAAGCCATAGGACGGGGACTTGATCAAGACCAGGAGCTGCATCATGGTAAACATGTATTTTAACGGCAAATCTTTCGTATATTGCAAGAGCCAAGAAGAGAAAACAATAAAGCTTACTTATAGAGGATCTAGTTACTTGAGATAAATAAAATCTCATATCTATTAGATATTTAATAAACTATTTTTTTTAGAGGTGTTATGCCATGAAATTTACTAATTCTCCTTTTGCCATACTCGATAAGAACATGAACGCATTAGATTATCAAAAAAGAAATTTAAAATATGAGGACTATTGGAGAAGAGAGGGTGAAAGTCAAACCGAAGAAGATTTCAAATAACTAGATAAAAATAAGATTGTTATCTGAGGAAAATCCTTTAATAATTAACTAATTTTCTCTTTCCATCTCTAGTTTCTACTCTATTTATTCTTAACCCAATAAACAGAGCCCATATAAGTGCAAAGACAATTGGTAAGAAAATGATCGCAAGTTTCATTATTTTTTTTTAATCCTGTTATTTGCAAAAATAATAACTTTTAAATCAATAAGAAAATATAGGTATTTTATCTAAAAAAGTAGGGTCGAGGTTAGATCGACTGTCAATTAAAAAAAATTGATTTATAGATAAATTTATCCTTCTGCAGGAATTAGAATTGGGACATCTTTTGCTCCAATTGCTGCGAACCAAACTATTGCATTATCGGTTTTTGCATTACCCATTGTATGTTTTGGTGTCTTTGGACCAACTATAAATGTATCCCCCGCTGTATAGGTAAGATCTTCCATACCTTGTCTTTTGACAACAATTGTACCTTGCTCAACATTACCTAATAATGGAATTGGATGAGAGTGAAGCGGGACTATCCCTCCCTCAGCTAATTCGACTCTTTGTAATCTTATTTCTGCTTTTCCTTTTGGATATTTAAGAGCATCACCATCCATAGTTTCAGAACCTACAAAGACTTCTTGTACATCTACAGGCGATTCGGCAGCTATAGAAATATTTGGGTTGATGAGCATCAAAGCAAAAGCGATTGCTATGAATAAATTCTTAATCATGAATTTAAATTCCTAGATAATTATTTAGGCATATACTATTTATTTTAAAAATATTTGTCAGTACCAGATTTAACTTTTTAGGCTTTTCTTGATGGAGTTTTAATCAACTAAAAGTGTGGACGACGTGTGGACGGAATTTATCTGATTTTTGAGATCCATTGCTATGACTACTGGCACATGGTTCATTAGCCAAAAATTTTCTACAGTCATATCAATGTATTAGAAGTAACTTATAGTTTGTGAACAAATCGTGAACATAATTTTATGTGATTTGCTTTTATAAATTTATTATCTATCAAATTTTCTTTTTAGGAAAGTAATGGGTGGCATGGGGGTGTATGGGACCGTGCTGCATTGTATATATGATTTGATACATTTCTGTTAAAAGTTTACGGGTACAACCTTTCAATAGCTTCTTTCTGTTCTTGCTTTTTTATGTCTTCAGCATCTAAAACAGGGCACGAGTTTTGATTTAGTGATAAGAGGAAAGTGCTTTTTTTGAATAGTTTGAAAAGTGGTGTAAGTAATAAGTTTTTCATTTATTCCCAAGTTTTCATATCAGAGAAGTCGCTTGCTATTGCATGAAGCATCCCTCCTACAAATGATCTAGGGCAACCAAGTTTGTTAACTAAAACTTCTGATTGTTTTTTGATATCTTCCCATGTAGGTCTGATATCCTCATTTATTTGTTTAAGGCTAGGTTTAAATTTTTCTGAATCATTCATATTAAAAGGTATTAACTTATTAAAATTCAAATGATAGTAAAGAAAATCTCATTTATTTAAATAAATATTCAATAAAATTACAAAATAAATTCTTTAGAAATTATTCTAAGCTGATTTAAATTCAGATTATTTAAATAATTATTTGCAATCAATTTTTCCTCATTAATTTCGAGATCTTTAATCTCAGAAATAATGCTATTAGATATTAAATCAATTAAATGTTCTTTATCCATGACTTATATATAAACCCAAAACAAACATTAATTATTTAAAGTCTTCAACTCAACATATAAGTAAAAATACTCAGATATATATAAAACTCATAGGGTTGCTAAATCACTTTAGATAATTGGTAAAGGGTGTACGCGAATTATCAGCTACTCACACTTGAGCTTTTTATGTAACATAATATGTTTACATAAAGTAATAATTAAATGAAAAGACTTTTTCCTTATATCGCATTTGCATGTTTAACTGGTTTTACGGCTACAACCGGTTTACCAGTTATAGCTGGCGGTTGTAGTAGCCACATGAACAAAAAAGCTGAAATCAAATGCGCTGAAGATGATACTGAGTGTCAAATTGAAAAAGCTGAAAAGTTTGATTTAATAGATTCTCTCAAGTCTTAAAAATATGACTCAAATCGGTTTATTTATGAACTCTGCACCAAGAGATTTAATTGAGTTCACATTCTTTTCGGTTGTTGGTTTTACTGCAGGATTATTTGGTCTAATTTAGTTATAGAAAATTGACCCATTCTTTTTTTCTCCTAACCTTTTCAAGTCTTTCTTTCTTTTATGTGATGGCTTGCTTATGGAGAGATTTAATTAATCAAAAGTAAAAATATTTTTTAAATTACCTTTTATAGATAAATTTTTGTATGTCTTCGAATAGATTTGATTTTGATTTAAAAAATCCATTGCTTTTTAAATAAGATTTTCCTTTTTCTATATTTTCAATTCTTTTTTTATAAGAATTTTCATCTAAATTTTTTTGCATAACAAAATAGTCGGACTTTTATTCTGAATAATGCTCACAAAAAAGTGGTTACCTTAAATACAAAATTTAAATTCTTTTTTGAATTGCTTCTCATGCAAACTAATGATCTAATAAAAAGTTTCTTTTCTTAAATTTCTAAGAATCTTTTGATATTTTGTTCTTCATGTCCTCAATATTATTAATTAATTTGTCTAACCATTCTGTATTGTCTTCTAAGTTTAGATATTTAATTTTTGGTTGATTAATTTCAAGAGTCTCAAAATCTCCACTCATAAATTCTCCTTCGTAAATTTTTCTATGTCTTAAATATGTTCTAATTGATTTGAACAAAATACTGCGTATCTAATGTGTGCGGTTTGATGAACATATAGGTACGGTAAGAGGTATCTTTTTTTTATCCATTTAAATCTATTGCTGACTTAGATTAAAAACATGGTTGTCAAGAGTCGGTTGCGTTGCTACAACTGAAATCAACCATAAACTTTAAATTGCATTTAATAAAATGACTTACTACAGTTGCTTTGATCAAAAAGGAAACATAATTGCTCGCTGTCAGACTAAAGAAGAAATAAATGTTCTTAAGAAAATGGGCAGACCAATAATGGAAATAAAAGAAATGAAAAAAGAGGAATCAGTTGTTTGTTCTTTAACTGGTAGTCCATCCGATTACAACGAAGATTATTAAGAGTATGACTCAAAGAACACTTCAATTAAATCAACATGGAAGATCAGTAGTTCTTCTGTTAGTTGCATTGAATAGCATTTGTACTTTCTCTTCTACTTTTGAAAAAGCATTAACTGATCGCGAAAGAGTGAAATAAAAATAATTAGTTATTTGTCGATTAACAGTAAATCAATAAAATTAAAGACATAAAAAAAGACCTTGTTACAGGTCTTTTTTTAATGGTGACGACAGAAAGGAGAACTATTTAATAATCAGATTAAGAATTTTCTTAGAAATTAGTTATGGAAGTAAAAGTGATTACTCACTTCTTCATGCTTTACAAACGACTTAATTTTAAAGATAGTTCAGAATTAATCCCGAAAGTTTAATTTCTGATCACTTAACTTTCCTACCGTAAAGGTTAGATAAGTTAATTTACCTTGGTATTGCAGACCATGGATTAGTGAAGATCTAGTTGGTCAACCTTGGTCGAATCGATCACCAGAACTGTCGTATAAATAAAGTAATCGGTCACAAATATTTTGCATGAATCCTTAAGAATGATTTAATTATGATTAATTAAATCTTTAATTCGCGGACCACATCATCTCTCAGTAAGCATATTATTTGTTTGTTTTACAAAGAATATAAAGCCAACCAAAGAAAGTAGCAAAAGCAATTATTAAAGCAATATTGTTATTCAATGGACTTAAATATCTTTCTATTGAAAGTGGCACATGGAGAATAACAAAATACCAATATAGAGCAGATAGTAATCCAAACAATAAAGCTAGAAGAATATAAAAAGGTAGGATATAAAATCTTCTTTTTTTTATTCTTTCCTCTGTAATATTTTCGGCTAAACCAATTCTTGACCAATAACCACCATTTAATTGAAGAAAAAACTTTAAAAATATTCCGTAAATATTTATAAAAAACCTAGATAAAGCAAATAACGGTGAAATTATAAATCTTTGCATTACTGCTTTTAAAAATTAAATTTGCTCAGTTATGGAAATCTGGCTTATATTATTAACTTTTTTTTCTCTATATTTCGTTAGGAAAAATACCATTGAGCTAAAAACAACTAAAAATCCTATTAATGATATTCGATAGAAAAGGTCATCAGACATATCAAAAAAAGCTGATCTTTTAAATTTGTTTCTCATCAAAAAAAAGAGGATTGTTTACTCTCTAATGTAGATCCACAATCAATTACTAGCTTTTAGCTATGAAAGTAGTAAGCGTTTCAGAAAAAAATAGCTAATGAAAATAGATTTTATTTAGGATATAAAAACAAATTTTAGGGAGGATTAAATGTCTATCATTACCGACAATACAGTGTTAGTACATATTTACAGCGGTTTAGAATCCAAAAATAAAATAACTTTAGGTTTATTGGTTGCCCTTACTGCAGAAAAAAATGATCATAAAGTAACACTTTTTCTAGCTGGAGACGGAGTACAAATATTAGATTGCAAAAAAGCTGGTGAAATAGTTGGTCAAGGTACTGGAGATTTATACGAACATCTTCAAAATTTAAAGAATTCAAAAATTACCATATATGTCTCAGGAATGTCTGCTAAATCTAGGGGTTACGATGAAAAGCTTCTAGATGGATACAATGCAGAGTTTGTTATGCCAGATGTTCTAGTTGAAGAATCAATTAAAGCAGATAGTGTGCTTTGCTATTGAATTATTAGATTGCTATTTAATAAATCTTCTTTTTAAGTAATTATGTAAAAAAACTTTTGACTATGAAAAAAATTCTTTTAATAGTATTTTCTTTATCTTTTCTGTCCTCATGCAGTAATGATAAAGATTTTTTTCTTACCAAAGAAAATGCATTAATTAGTTGCGGAGGGAAATCTCGTATTATCGAAAATGAAAATGAAGAGATAATCAATACAGAAGTGAAGGATTTAATAGATGGAATAGGCAAGTATGTGGAATTTACTGTTGTAGAAACTGATAAGAAAGGAGGAAAATATAGAATTATTAATTGTTTCCCAAGTGAAGAACCACAAGATTCAATAATAAAAACTATTAAGACGAATTATAAATTGAATAACTAAAGACTTAAATAACTTGAGGATTGTTTCAGATTTAAGAATTCTTTTTAGCATCTAGTTAGCTCGTTATATTATTCATTGCAATAGTTTTGAGGGGAAATGGCTTGCTAGAATTTTGCTAGAATAAAATGCAATTTACTAACTAAACCCCTTGATATTACTGTAAGCTCTTGTTTCATTAGCCAGTATCACGGTTCTTTATCTATCATCTATCACAGGGAAATAGGTGCTTTAGAATGGAGTATTAATAGCTTCATTATTATAGGGAACTGCAGTCCAGCTTAAAAAGCCCGCATCTATTCCCTAACTATCTAAACACTAACGTCAATTGAATAAGGCAAAAGATCACCTCAGGAAGAAATTTATATATTAAAAGTTATGTTGCACAAAATCTAAAAATAAGGAATGTAAGGTACTTCTGTTTTCATTAAGTCGCCATAGTAACCTTCAGCTGATTTTATTAAGATCCAATAAATGAAATTTAGAAATGATTTTTCCATAGGAATATCTATTGCTTTTCTCATTCAAATCAGAAACTTAAATAAAAACAATGTAAAAAATACTTAATGGATGAGATTTATATTTTTATTTTATTGATCTCGTTTAAATTAAAAGAAAAATAAGGTAAAGCTGATATTAAGATTATTTTTAAGTATTGCCTTACTATTGCTAATAAGTTATTACCCCTTTTCTTGAGGCAATAAATTCGGTATAAGTGGTATAAGGACTTGTCCTTTTAGTAAGGACTTGAACCTAGCGGTTTCAAGGTTAACTCCGCACTCCTACACATGAGTACAAAAACCTTTTTATTTATGAGAATCTCTTCTCAGACACTTAGCTTACTGCTCAATGTAGTTTTTGTACTTTGTGTCTTTTTCATCTAGAAATAATAATAGCGGATTTAATTTGTGCTTTATTAGTTGCCCTTACAACAGAAAAAATGATCATAAAGTAACTATTTTTTTGCCGAGGATGGAGTAAACATCCTAAATTGCAACAAAGCTGGTGAAATAGTTGGTCAAGGTACTGGAGATTTATACGAACATCTTGAAAATTTAAAGAATTCAAAAGTTACTATATATATCTCAGGACTTTCAGCTAAATCAAGGGGTTACGATGAAAAGCTTTTAGAAGGATTAAATACTGAGTTTACCCTGCCCGATGTACTAGTTGATGAGTCAATCAATCAGATAGCATACTTTGCAATTAAGTCTCTTTAAAAAAGAAATTTTAATCTGATATTTTTGATGATTTGATAATTTCCCATGCCTCTGATGCAGAATCTGCATATTCAAATAAATTTAAGTGTTCATCTGCAATTAATCCAAGATCTGCTAAATATTGGAAGTTTATTATCTTATTCCAATAATCTCTACCAAACAGTATAATTGGAATTTTCGTTTTCATGCCTGTTTGACAAAGTGTCAATAGTTCAAATAATTCATCTAGAGTTCCAAAACCTCCAGGAAAAAATACAGCAGCTACTGATCGCATAACAAAATGGATCTTTCTTAATGCAAAATAATTAAATTTAAAGCAAAGACCTGGAGTTATAAAAGCATTTGGAATTTGTTCATTAGGGAGACTGATATTTAATCCTATAGATTTACAATTTGCTTCAAATGCTCCTCTATTAGCAGCTTCCATAATTCCTGGCCCCCCACCTGTCACAATCACATGAGAATTACAGTTTTTATTTTGATTACTAGTTGAAGCAAGTTTTGAAAATTCCCTTGCGGATTGATAGTAGTGACTCATTAGAAGCAAATTTTCTAATCTATTTAAATTTCGTTTTAGAAGTATCGATTCAGGTTTTTTCTTAATTAACACTTCTATATTTTTAATTCTCTTTTTTATATTTAATTCTTCTGTAATGTTTGCGCCTCCAAAAATAATTATGGTTGAAAGAATTTTATTTTCTTCAAGGATTAAATCTGGTTTAGTAATCTCAAGAAGCATTCTGACTCCACGCATTTCATTTCGGCTAAGTAAACCAATATCTTCGTGAGCCAACTTATAATTATCAGAATTAATAATTAAATTCAGGTTTTTTAAATTATTAATTCTGGGCGACATATCCTTTTTTGTTTTTTTCATTTCAAACAAGGGTTTTAAATTTTCTTTCTTGAGGATTAAAACAGACTTTTTTGATTTTATTATTTTCGTAAATCCAATAAATAGGTTGACTTTTCCTTGCTTTAACTAAATTAATTTTGTCTAATTTTTGAGGAATAAATTCTTTAGCAGGATCAAAAAATTTATCTCTTTTGGGTTGATTTAAAACAATACTACCTTCTTTCCCTGAGATTGATCTGTGATAAGTTCCAATAGGAATTTCTAATGCTCCCATCGATCTATTTAAAAAAATCACATGATGAGGTTCGTCCCATGAAGGATTTATCAAAACAAAAGTCCTTTCTCCTGTAATAACTAAATTGTGGTCAATTTGATGATAATGAACATAATATTGCTCATTTTGAAGATCATCCGGAGGAGATATAGCTTCCTCTGAATGGATCACAACATCAGAACCATTAGAGGTATCTATGCCCGCATCGAAAAATGTGACTTTTGGAGTCTCTCTAAAAATATTTATTGGGAAGAATCTTAATTCCATAGTGCTAACTCCCTTTTAGAAAAGTTATAAATACTAATAAAAATTTAATTTTCTTTTGAAAAACAGCTATTTTATTATTTTTAATTGCAACAAACCAAGCAATCTTCTTGATTTGGATAATCTATACATTCTTTATTTAAAGTTTCTATTAAGAAATCTACTTTCTTAACATAATCAAGATCTTTTAATTCTTTGTTGGGAACCGTGAACTGAGTTTGTAGTTTCATTTTCTATTCTCCTAATTAATACTGTTTTTTGAATCCATTCCAAGTTTGAGAAAACCTTAATCCCAAATAAGAAATTAAAATTGTCCAAAATAAAATTTCTATACCTAAATTAGTCATTTGCTTGGCCTCCTTTCTATATGATTATTCTTTAGTACGGGTATTAAGTAAAAATCAAGCGTAAGAATACCTAAAAGTTAAATTTTCAATCACAAAAAATCTTGCAATGGTTGTTACTCGGATGTTCTGCACATTCGTTATTCCAATAAGCTTCAATTTCTTTTAGCTTCTTGTCATATAAAAGATTTTTTTTATCCAAATTAATTTCTTGGATAGTAAATGTGTCATTTAGTGCCATGAGACTTACCCCTTTACTACAACTATGTTCTAATTCATTTGAATGGTAAATTTCAAGTTTTATGTGTGCGGTAAGAGGAACAAAATTGTACGGATTAAGGATCAACAAAAAATCTCAAATTATAAATGATTGCAAGAAAAATATCTTCAAAAAATTTATTCTAACTTTAAAAAAATTTGTATAAATTTTGCTTAGAAATTATATTCTCTTAATACTTTCTCAGGTCTGCCAGTATCTATCATTCATCTAATCTATCTGCATATTCTCTTAAAATCTCAGCCATCTTTTGAGGTGGAATTTCTTGTTGATATTCTCTACATAAATCAAAAAATTTATCTAAGAAATCTTTCATTGAAGAGGACATAAAAATTAGCGTTTCATTTTAAAAGTAAAGTATGCAAATCCACCAAGCAATAAAAGACTCACAACCCCATAAGTAATAGCTATGCCGTACATGTAAGTCATTTATTTATAAAGATATAAGTAGAATATAAATAAACTAAGAAAACTCCAATAGCTATTGAACTTCCATAAATAAGAAAGTTCCAAAATCTATATAATTTAGGTTTTTTAAATTCTTTTTCTTCTTCTTTAGTAATCATTTATTTTCTTTTTCTTTTCTGGCAGCATTACCTTTTGCTCTTAATGCCAAAGTTATCGTGAGGGCAGTGCTTAATATCACAGCATCAATTAATAGGTGCGGGGAAATATTCATCAGCTGAAAAGAAAAATAAGAAGAGTCATTATCTTTTCATCAATAAATCTATTAATCATTAAAAAAGAGGGGATTATCCCTCTAATTTTAGATCGACTGTCAATAACAGTCTATTTTAGCTTTTTAGCTTCTCTAAAAAAATAGTATTTTATTTATCCAGAGCAAGAGAAGGCACCTGCAAGAATATTTTTAAAAATTGGTGCTTGACCCAAGGCATATAAAAAGAAAGTTGATGATGCGAGAGTAATAGCTATTTTAGAAGCCCTGTTAACTTTCAAATTTGATACTTTTGCAAATGCAGAATTCATTTGTTCTTTAATTTATTGATTTTATAATAGCTGCAAAAATTAAATATTCAGCATCAATATTTACCAAAGAATAATTTTATTGCTCCTTTTTTTCAGCTTGCATTTTTATTAGCTCAAATTCTTTTTTAGAAACTATTCTGATTTTGTATGCTGGATATCTTGTCTTCCACCATTTATTGATCGAAATAGCTACTCCTTCTAAATTTTGGGTACAAATATTGACCCATAGAGTTTTAGTTTCAACTTCTTTGTAGAATTCCCAATTTGTAGGTGAAGTCATTAAAAATCGCAAATGAAAAAATTCAATAAATTATGGGAAATGGTCCATAAGCTAAAACTTTTGTTTTTTAATAAGAGGATTTAGTAGAAGATATAGAGTTTTCATTAAGTGGTAATAAAAAACTTTTAACAAAAGATTTACATCACTTTCGCTTTCTAGGAAAGTATTAATTTAATTTTATAACGAGTTTCAATTAAAAAAATATCTCTGCAAAGAAGGGGCCAAAAATTGACCCCTCTTGGTGAAACTCTTCCAAAGAAACACCATTAAAATCTTACTCTGAAAGTTGCAAAGTTAAACAAATTAACAAAATCAAGATTAACAATTTATGCGACCTTTTTAAAAGGGTTCATATTTCTTAAAAAGTTTTTACTTTTGCGGGTACTCATTTTTCTATATCTTTGATTTATATCCAGGATATACTTTCTAGCTTTCTTATCACTTTCAATTTTCTGTTTTCGAAGACGTAAAGCCCTTAAATCTTCTATGGACATGAGGCCATCCTCTTCATTGAAATTTAAATGATCAAATTGCATCAGTTTAAGAAATTAAGTTTCTTCTTTAAGTGCAAGATATACAACCTTATCTTTATTTGCAATAGAGATAATTAACCAACTTAACTCAAGTTAGTTATTCAATTTTCAGAAAGCTATGAATTTAAGTATTAAAAACTTTCTAAAATCAAGAAAAACTTTTGATTGAATTAGATGGAACTTCTACAGATACAAATGATTCTCCATAATGAGATTCGGCTGATCTTATCAGTAACCAGTAAAAGAAATTTACTAAAGCTTTCTCCACGAGGATTTAGTAACTAATTTAAATAAACTCATCATTTTTGTAATAGCAATATACAAAATAAATTTATTGCGCAATCAAGATATTTACCTTATAAAGCATAGTTGCATACTAATTAAGAAAAATTTGCACTCTCAGATTTTAGGCAGTGGACTAAATCATCGTGGAGTATTGGACTTTAGCCCGCTCTATTTTTTTAGCAAAAGAAAAATAGCACTGCAAAGTAACTAGATCATCAATTATTATATTCAATTCTGAATAAGCTTTTATTGGTTAATTGATCAAGAGTATCTGAGCAAATGTCGGCGTTGTTTATTGTATAACAATGTTACAAACATTAGTTATATCAATGGATTCAGTATTTTTGCTCATTGATATATTCATTCTAAGAATAATATTATTATTGATGCCTAAAGAAGGTTTAATTGTGAAAAAAATAATTAAATTTTTTAAACTACTTAAGAGAAGGATTGATATTTATAATGCAGAGGCTGAATTAAAATTTATATTGGAAAATAAATAATGGGATTCCCACATTGCCCTATTTGTGTAGTTCTAGCATTTGTTTCAGTTTTTATGGGAGTTACTCGTAGTTATATGTTCTATATTCTTTTTAGGATGTTTGTGAGAGCAGAATCTAATTTTAAATTGAAGTTTAGTTTCTATTAATTGTTGACATCTAAGTATAAATACTTTATAAATAGATTGTAGTGAATACTACAAAATCGTCCGATCTACCATCTGATAGACCGCAGTACGACTCAAGCCATAGGACGGGGACTTGAGCAATTTCAGGAGCTGCATCATGGTAAACATGTATTTCAATGGAAAGTCATTCGTATATTGTAGAAAACAAGAAGAAAAGATAATAAAGCTCACTTATAGAGGATCTATTTACTTGAAATAAGATTTCTAATTTCTTTTTTTAAAAGTTTGGACATTCGTTAAAATTTTGAACTCAGTATTTATTAATACGTTATAAGAAAAACTTATTGTGAAGATATTATTTACCTATTTAAAAATTCATATATTCGTATATTTAGTAACGAGAAATTAATTTTTAAATAACTAATTTGTAATCAGATTTTTAAAAGGTTATGCAGCCTATTTCTGAAGAACTTTACAAAAAAATAGTTGAGAGTTCTAAAAAATGAGTAAGTTACTAATCGCTTTATTAGCTTTAGATATAGGGGTTAGTCTGTCTAAAGTTTTCATTTTTACCTAATATCAAATTACTTAACAAAAAAGAAGCAATTTTTTTCTAAAACAAGAAATAGATACTGGGTATTCTTTATTTGATCTCTTTATTTTATAAAATAAAAAATTAAACTAACAAAAGAACTACCTACAAGTAGTAGCACCATTAAAAAAGATATTAACTTTGCTAATCCCATAAAGATAAATCCGAATTTCCTGTAGATCTTTGCATCCAATGAATTTTCCAAACATTATTTACTTTTTTAAAAATTGAAGTAACTGTTGGTAAGTCATCATTGGGTGTTCCTTTATAAGTAAATTTTGAACCTAGTGTAAAAATGCACATTGCTGTGGTTTCGCTTAAAAATTCGAATCTGTGAATTTTAGTTATTTCTGCCTTTTCTTGAACTATATCACCAGTAATCATTTGTTCAAATCCTTTTGCATCTATAGGATTACCACTCGGCCTTATGAATAAAAAATCTGGAGTTGCATTGTTAACAAAAAATTGAGCCATTTTTTTTGGATTAGCAAAATCATTTAATAATGAAATTATTGTTTCTTTATGATTCATATAGAATAAGGGTAATATCTCTTCAAGTTTATATCCGCTATTTTTAATGTAAATATGGAAATTGGATAATTTAAAAAAAAATTCGTTAGGATGATTGAAATAATATTTATAATGTAAACCATGATGACTTTATTTAACAAAATAATGCCCGTTAGCAAGAAAGTAAAAAAATATTTACCTTTTTTTATTGGATTTAAATTACTTACATTTACAGGCTTTCTTACTTATTTAATGAATCGCTAATTGATATAACCTTCATAATAAAGTTTAACGTAATTAAGATCTGGTGAATAAAGAAGAAAGAAAAAAAAGATTCAAGTCTATGTCTAGTACGCGAAGGCAAGAATTGATATTAAAGAAGATGAAAGAGAGAGGAATACAGGTAGGAAGCGGAATTCCTAATAAAAAATATGATAGTAAAGAGGTTTATGAATTAATTCATATTGCGAATTGCTTCCCAGAATTAAGAGAGAAAAAATAAAAATTTTTGGTTTTCTTGAATAAAGTATTTTTTTTTGATATCTTTTTGAAGCAATAATTAATCCATCTATCAATTCTAGATGCATATTTGTTACCCTTTGATTTAGAGAGAATACATGAAAAAGTATTGTTTTTCCCTAGAAAAAAATACTTTTTTTGACGTCATTTCCTAATCAAATTTATTTTCTAGCAGGATATTGATTTGAGGTTTTAAAATCTGTGAAAATTTGGGTATATTTTAGATAAAAATAAAGTTGACTCATAATATCCACGAAAAATTAAATAACTTGTCAGTATTAATATGCACTCTGCACATCCTGAAGCAAAGCAGTGGTTTTGTTGAGTGCAAATATTATAATCAATCAATGAAAAAATTTATTTTTAATTTCTAATTTTTATAATTTGAAAGTGAATTTATTCTTTTTAACAAACTTATCTGAGTATCTTATTTGGATTAATAAAATAAATGTTTCATCATACATCTAAATTAGAACTTTAAAAAGAAACTCACGAATATTATTTAATTATTTTTAGTATAAATTTATTGATTTTACATATGATGAACATTTATCTATTTTGGATATTATTCTTAGCACTATGGGCAATAGTTCCCTTAATGATTATTAAAGGAAGAGTTGACGAAGCTCCCAAAATTCAAACTTCACCAAAAGTTAAAGCAAAGAAAAAAGGATGGTTTAATTGAGGCAATTTCTAACCTCGTAAAAACAACCCTCAAGCTAATTTTAATAATCTAAATTAAATTCTAAGTAATCTTAATTAATTAAAAGTGGAAAAATTAGAAAATAATTTTCTTTATCTAGTTGTTCTTGGAGGCAGAGCGAAAAAAGCTAATATTGAATTACACGATGTTAGATGGGTTGTTGGATCTAAGATTGAGGATACATACGATACTTTAAGAAAGGATTGGTTTGGATCTCAAGGAGGATTGCATATTGATAGCTATAAAAAAATAAAATATATAGATGGTTATAAGATTAATTTAATAAATATTGAAAAAGATAAAATAGAAAAAAAGCAATCAGTTAATCAGAATAAGGCCAAAAAATATTTATGGTTTGTCAATATTGGAGGCTATAATCCAACTTCAATGCAGGAAAAGCATGAGTTTGGATTAATTACAGCTTCAAATAAATTAGAAGCAAAAAATATAGCTAAATCTAAATGGCTAATTGGGTGCAGAAAAAAGCATAAAGATGATATCGCATCTCTTCACATGTTGATTAGTTGTGATGATTGTAGACTTATTAAAAATATAGGCAGTTGGGAAATTGAATTAATCTCAGAAAATAATTCAGTTGAGGAAACTAATTATCCTGATTGGTTTGGTTATAAAAGAATAGATATGATCTAAAAAAATTTAGAACCTATTAATTGATGATAAATTTATTAAATTTCTAGTCTATTTATAAATAAAAAAGATTACAAAGAACTTGATTTCCTAAACAAATAAATTCCACCTCCTAATGATATAAAGACAGGTAACCAAGCAGCAAAAATCGGAGGTAATAAACCTTTTACTCCAAGTGAACTGAACAGAAAAGACATAACATAATAAATTAATATAAGTATCACACTTAACCCAAATCCCTGACTTTTAGAAGATCTCAAATTAGATTTTGATCCCAAACTACTGCCTATTAGGCCAAATACTAAGCATGCAAAAGGTAGAGTGAATTTTTCTTGAATACGGACTTGAATTCTTCTTATCTCTTTAAGGTTACCAGTTTTTTGATATATTTTTTCTGCTTCTAATGCCTGCTTCAGAGTCATCTCATTGGCATCTCCTGGTATTTTTGCTAACTCCAAAGGCCCCTCTATGAAAGGATATGTATATTGTTTAAATTTAATATTTGTAGTTTGTCCATTTGGAGTAATAGATACAATACTTCCTTTAAAAAATATCCAAGAAGAGTTTTTCTTATCAAATTTTGCAGTGTCTGCCTTTAAGATTTGTTGAATATCTTCTCTGGAATAATCTAATACAGTAACCTTCTTCATAACGTTGTTTTCAAACTTTGAAGCATAAAATATATGAGTTAGGAGCGTATTTGATTTAGTTGGTTTCTTGGAAGATTCACTTATCCTAGAACCATATCTTGCGAACATAATATTATATTTCCCTGTTTCACCGCTATAAGAACTTCCTATGCCTGATCTCAATGTAGTTTCAGCTAATTTATTACTTCTAGGGACTAAATTATCATTAAAATAGAAAGTCAAACCAGTCATAAATATTGAAAGTGCAATGGCTGGAGAAATAATTCTTGAAGTTTTTATACCCAATGATTTGAGTGCTAATAATTCAGAATTACTTGATAATTTTCCATAAGCTAATAATGTTGATAGCAAAACTGCCATAGGGAATGATAAAACTAAAAAGCTGGGCAAACTAAAAAAAAGAACTTTTAAGGCTAAAAAAAGAGGTAAACCATATTCAACAATTTTTCTTATAAGATCGAACATTACGCCAACAGATAATGAAATAACTGTAAAAGCAGAAATGGCAAATACCATAGGAGGTATTATTTCACCTAATAACCATCTATCTATTAGAGGTATTGAATACCAAGGAGTAATTATTTTATTGATGGTTTTTTTAATATGTGATTGATTAGAAAGTTTCAAAAGGAATTTATTTAATTTTGTGCTGTCGATAATTGCATTATAAAATATCAATGATTTGGAGACCAATATAAAATTTTTGCTTAAGATATCCCATCTTATGTTCTTTACTTTTAATATTTAAAAAAATTATTTATTTACTGTTGCATTAAGAGAAATAATTTGTTTATTTAAAAAAAAAGGAAATTAATGAAAAATAAAACTTTATTAAAAGAATGTAAGTGTATACATTGCCAACAAAAATTAGAGCAAGTTAATAATTCAAGATTATATTGGGATAAATTAATTTTAAGTAAAAATTTAACCTAGCTTCTCTTTATAGTCACTTAAGTATTAAGATATTTGGGCTTATAAAGTAGCCATTTTTTTAATATATTATGTCGAGATAAGAAATAAAGTTTTAGAGCATTCTTTGAATCCTCTCTAAATAATTTAATTTACTTAGCTTTCTGATTTTTTCTATAGATTTTATTTTCTCTATTTAGAAGAAAAAGGATAATAACAATACAAGATGGAATGAGAATAAAATCTAGAGACATACACTTTATTTAGTCTATTTCCTATCTAGCAAAAAAATAAATATTTGACAGTCATTTAATTACCTTTAAGCCTCAAAATGGACATAATATTTATTTTGCTGTTTTATATTCTTATTTAAAAAATTAAAAGAGCTTGCAAGTACCCCACCTGCAAGCTCATGACGACCTAGTTAATTCAGATTTTTCTGATGTTAACCAGCTAAGCACTTCCTAAATGCTATAAATATTATAATAAGTAAAATTACTTAGTGTGAGTATAAATGCTTACTCTTATGCATTTGTCCGCTAATTTGATCAAAAGAAAAATTTAACAAAAATTTTTAAATCTATTTTCATCAAAATGCCATGCATTTTTTCATAAATGCTCATTAATAAATGCTTTCTTGCTTAGGTTTACATAAGTTAACATTTATGTTACTTTAGTTAACAATTACATTCTTTATATGACAAAAACAGGTGTTACAACAGAATCAGGTGGAAGACAAAATATGTTCCCATCAGAAACTAGACCTTATGTTGATGAATCAGTATCTTATGATGGATATCCTCAAAATGCAGAAAAAGTAAATGGAAGATGGGCTATGGTTGGTTTTGTTGCATTGATAGGTGCTTACGTAACAACTGGACAGATTATACCGGGAATTTTTTAATAGTTAATTTTATTGAACTTATAAATTGTTGCTTTTTAAATTCAATTTAATAAGTTTAACTTTTAAAATAAATTTCTAAATAAACTTACTTTATTTTTCTGAAAAATTTAATTTAATTTAGAAAATAAAAAAAACCAGCAAAATGTTAATGCATTAAGGCTAAATATTACTCCTAAAAAAATATATGCGAATTTTTTTCCTATAAAGGCTGTATCAGGTTCAAGCTTTACTCTCATAAATTTCTTATATTAATTTGATGAATTTAACATTTTTATAAAATAAATTCAAATTTTGCAAAAGAAAAAATGAAATTAATATTATTTGCCTTTACCATGTTTACCTAAATAATTGTGCATCATATCTTTCCAATTTTAGTTGGGTAATTTTCATTTTAATATTTTTGTTGCCTATAACCTTTTTTAGTTTGATTGAATTTTGCACCAATGTAAATTAATAAAATTAGCCAAAACAGTATCTCTAAACTTAGGTTAACCATTTGATTGACTCCATTTCAAAAATTAAATCTAAATCTATATTCATTATTCTGGAAGAGTTTTTATACTGATTTTTTGTTTATTATCATTTCATTATTGATTAAGGTATATTGGAAAAAAATTATTGAGAAAATCTTATATTATTAAACGACAAAAAAAGAACCAAACTTATGTAAATTTGGTTCTAAGTAATGTTTTGAATTTTATTTATATAAAACCTGGAATAATTTGACCTGTAGTTAAATAAGCTCCAATTAGGGCTACAAAACCTAACATAGCAAATCTTCCATTTAGCTTTTCAGCTACGATTTTTTCTTTTTCTACAATCTTTGGTTCAGGATTATTCATTAGAACCATCCTGGAATAATTTGGCCTGTTGATACATATGCGCCTACTGCTGCAACAAAACCTAACATTGCTGCCCAGCCATTAAAACGTTCTGCTTCTGGAGTCATTTTTTTGAAAGTAATTGTAAACAAATATAACATATTTATTTATTTATGTAAACAATATTTTGCGAAGTAGCCAAAAAAATTAAAATAATAACAATGGTGTGACAAATATGTATTTATGTATACCTTATTGATGGAATGATTTTTCTTAAATTGACATAGAAAATATAAGCTAAAAGCTTTTTCTTTATAAGTCTCAGGTCTCGATTATAAGTATATTTAATTAATATGAGTAAGAGTCAGCTAGTAGGGATACAGGCTGACTCTTTAAATTTTAAATTCTTAGTTTAAAGAAAAAATATTTTTAAGATTTCAAATTTTTGCTAATAATAAATTAGATGAAACAGACTATTGTCATTTACTACTTATTACATGCATTTAATTTTCGCAAGAATTCCTTCCATTGCTACATCTGATTTAATACTATATATTTTACCTGCGCTTACAGTTGCGATAATATTCTTTAGCCTTAAGATAATGTTCTTTAAGACTCCTAAATTGAGAAAACTGCAATAAAGAAAAATTCAGAATAATTACTTTTCTGCATTTCCTCATTCTTTTCATTCTGTATAGTAAGCTTTTCCCAAGCTACTAAACGAAATAGCGCCTGTATTGGAGATATACTATTCAAAATCATAGAAATAAATGGTTCAATATTCGAAATAGGAAGTGGTAGTTGAAAGCAAGGAGTAGTTTTTCAAAAACGTTCTCCAGAAGCAATGTGGCAAACAAGTTATCCAGATTTTTTAGTTCATAGAAAAAAATATAAATTCTTGGTTGAGCATGCAAATTTAAGTGTGAAAATGCTCCGAACCGCTCCCTCTTGATTGAGGAATAATTTCTTCAGGAATTTAACTTTAGTTATTACATTCTATGCAAGGGAATAGTTTCTTTAAATATTATTCATTTAGCTGAATAGACTTAGTTGTAGTGTTGCACTCCTTAGGGAGTAAGGGAAAAATTACTTAAAAAATTTTTGATATTTTATAGGCTATTTAGAATTGGTAATAACCATACGAGTTAAAATAATTATTTATTTGATAATTGATTAAGTATATTTAAAAAGTATTTTATTAAATTATCAACTTGAGAGTTTTCTACTCCACTCTTTGTGCTTTTCATCTAAATTTGAGATTTTTTCTCCTAGACTAAGTTGTTTCTCTAATAATTCTACTTTTGTTATTGTTATTTCCTCTGAATAAAATTTAATAGGCTGCTTACCATGTAAGTTGTCTCCACTCATAATAAATTTAATTAACTAGATATTTTTAAGATGAAAAGTAAGATATTATTGATTCTTTTATATTATTTTCAGATTTGCGTAAATTAATGTGATAAAGAGTTTTATATTTACTTTGTTCTTAGTCATCTTTTATTATATGAAGCTTGCCAAATATATCTTTCTCTTTTCTTTCCCTTTATCTCTGACTTAACAGCAACGCAATTACAAGCAATATTCCAGAGGGCTTTGGGGATTGGATCTGGATTAAAAAGATATACTTTTTTAAATGCTCTTTTTATTAAAACAGTAGCTTTTTTAGCATGATAATGAGGAATGGTTGGACAGACATGATGAACTACATGGCTCGAACCTATATTATGATGCAAAAAGTTGAGGATTTTCCCGTAAGGCCTGTCAATCGACAGAAAGGCTCCTTTCATAAAAGAAAATCCCGTGTTTGAAAGATGTGGGACATCTGAATCTGTATGGTGAAGCCATGTATAAATTACTAACCAACTATTTACCACTAATAAAGGACCAATATAAATTGCAATAACAGGAAATAATCCATATTTAAAAATAAAGAAAAAGATACCCAATAACGTTAAACCTACACCAATATCTGATATCCAAACTTTCTTAGTCCATATTGATGGCCATAATGCATTGGAAAATGGTTTTGTTGGCCAAAAATGATTTGAAGTTCCATATTTAATGCCTCCGGTACTACCTGTAAGTAAATAAGCAGGCCACCCAAATATTAGATGTAAAACAAGTTGAAGAATTCCGTAACTTTTTCTACCTATGGAATTTGAAAAATGTAATTCTTTTTCTCCTCCAACCTTTTCTGTAACCCCATTTCCCTCAATGACTAGAGGAACGTGAGTTTCACCATTGGTTACATTATTTGTAAATCGATGATGAACTGAATGAGAACGTTGCCAAGAGAAATAAGGAACTAGTAATAATGAATGTAGTAGATATCCAGTTATAGTTTCCAAGGTTTTGTTTTTTGAAAATGCTCCATGTCCACATTCATGGGCAATTACCCAGAATCCCATCGCAGTAGTACCCGATAGTAATGAGTATATGATCCAAATTGGGATCATTTTTGGAGTAAATGGAATAGATAACCCTATTGCAACTACTAAAAATTGAATTAAAACTGATTGTAAAAGATAACCTAAAGAAGTTTTCGTATCGCACTTAAAATAGTCTTCTGGAATAACATCCTTAAATTCTTTTATGCTTGGAATATCTTTATCCTCTATTGCAAGCGCTTTGCCTTTGAGGCCAGAAAATTTTATATTTCTCAAATTTTTGTTAGCTAGGAATTTTGTTAAATAAAAATCTATTTATATATTTTATTATCCATCACAGGGGCACTTTAAAAAAATAATGTATCAATTGTCTTAATTAATAGAATTTTTAAAGCTAAATTTCATTTTAAAGAATTGATTTAAGTTGAAAATTTTTAGTTTTATTGTTTTATTAAATTTTTGATTTATTTATACAATTAGTTTTTGCACCGTCTCTATTAGTTCCTACTTAAAGCTTATTTAGTTTAAAGACCACGTATATACCTCTTTGGGAGGCCTGATTGTTTACGAGGCTTAACTAAAATAGGTAAAACTATCACTCCCACAGTAAAAAGACAGATTGGTGCTACTACCATTAATATAGATTCTAGTGACATGAAATGATTTTGAATTTATTAATAAATAGCAGGATTTTTTTTAAAAGTCATGCGTATTTATATCTATTAAGTGATGATTGCTTCAAAAAATCTATTCAATATTAAGAAAAAGAGAAAAAAAGATTAAATAAAATCATTTTTCAAAATTCATCCTGTTTAATTGTTCAATAATTTCATTTCAACGAGAGGTAAAACACTGTGGATGAAGAAAAAAAATGGATGCTAATAACCTATTATTGCCCAACTCATGGCGATTTAGGGATGATAAAACCTATTGAAATTACTAAAAAGGAAATTACTAAAACATTCCAAAAAAAAGAGATTACCTCAAAAAATTAATTTACAAATTTCTTCAAAGTATGAAGAAAATAGTCTCGATTTTAATTAAATATCTCTTATTTAAAAGTATTAATATAAAAAATCAAATTGACTGCTTTTAATCAGCGGAATGACTAAATTATTTTTGAATGCATTTTATGATTTTACTTGACCTCGGTTTAAAAAAATGGGTTTAGCAAAAATTATTTTTGATTTATTAATTAAGAAGTCTTTATATTATGAATTTCTAAATTTGATCAGAATCGCAGGTCAATTCACATTGCTTAAGATCATTAGATGATAATTTATCTAAAATTCTTAACATATCGATTTCAGAAAGCTCTCCACTTGAGTTCCACTTTAAGGTCGTTTTCCTTTGTGGTGAATTTTTTTTATTCATTTTGATCTCCCCCCTTTAAATGTTTTTCTAAACAACGACTAATACATTCTTGATGACCATCTACAATACTGCATTCAGTAATACATTCAAAATATGAATTAATTGAATCTATTTCTGTTTTCTTGTTGGTAGAAGCAAATGAATCATTCATAATATTAATCGATTTATTTGAAATAGAGATATAGCACGAAATTATGTACAAAAATTTGATTTATTAAGTGAATTAGAAAAAATAAGTATTATTTACTACATTTATATTGCGTCAAGTTTACTTTGAAAAAATTACTGATAAATTTTTTTTAAAAAGACAAAAGATACAAAAATTTTGAGAGTTTCTTTATAAAGCAATCTTTATAAAAATCAGCATAAAGACTGATTTACTTTTCATTAATTTAGTTAGATGATAGAAAAGTAGACTTTAGATTCAAATGAAATCAGTAATTAATTGGCTTTCTAAAATGTTTGAGAGTATGGCAAACGCTTTTATGCATCCTTTAAAAAATGACTTACCTCCATCTATTGGGACGCATGCATATAGCGGTATTCCTCTAAAAAGAAAATTAAGAAGAAGGATGAATTAGGTATTAACTTAATGGGATTAATTTTTCATTTTTATTATCCCAAATAATATATTTGAAGCAGTTTGAAAAATCGCTTAATTTTAAAAACTTTGATTTTTGAAGCAAATGAATGTTTGCTTTATGACAAGCTCTTAAATTGTAATTTGGGATTCTTTCGGAAAGATGATGAATACTGTGGAAGGATATATCTGCTAAAAACCAATTTAGCCAATTAGGGATATCTAAATTGCTACTACCCAAAATCGCTCCATCTATGATATTCCAATTTTCTGTATTTTTAGCATATGCATTTTCATAGTTATGTTGTACAAAAAAAACACATATTAAAATTGCTGCTGATAGAGTTAATATCACGGAATAAAACGATAAGAAAAAAACTAACCCCAACCATTTGCACATAAAAACCCAGCCCATTATTACTACTACATTATTGATGATTAATTCACATAGCTCACTAAAATTATCTCCATAGTCAGAAAAAGGTGGCTTGACTCTTGAATTTATAACTAAAAGTTTAGAAATTTCTCTGTTTTTTATTTTAATAAAAGTCTCTTCGACTATATCTTTAGTGAAATTAAAAATAATAATAAAAAGTCCTAATCTAGGTTTTAAAACTAAGTAAAAAAAACCACCAGGTAAAAGCATCATCCAGTTTCTACTTAATTTATAAAATACTTTCTCTCTTTTTGTTAGGGAATTATAATCTTCAAGACTTAAAACATCTATTGGACCTTTGTAAATTTCCCAATTTCCATTATTTCTATGATGAAATGCATGATCAATTGACCATGACTTTTGGGGAATACCATTAACCAATCCAAGTAAAAATCCAAAAAAGCGGTTTAATTTTCGTTTTGTAAAAAGAGAATTATGACCACAATCATGCATTAATGAGAATGTTCTTGAAGAGAACAGAGTTAGAAGAAAAATAATAGGTATCAGTAAAAATCCTTTTATTGATAATGAAAAAGTTTGATTTATTATTTGGTAAACAATTAACCAAATAGAAATTATTGGGAAGATGGTAGAAAAAATTTGATAGAAAGCTCTTAAATTATTTCTTTTTAGAAATGGCCTGATTAAAAAATCACTTCTATTAATTTTGGGCATATTTCTCTGATTTTCTTATGTAAAAAGATTTTGAATATTATTGATTATTTAATAAATAAAAAATTTTCATATATCATACTAAAGAATAAATTCTTTAGACATAGTTCTTAATTGATCTAAATTTAGTCTTTCTAAATAATTTTTGAAATCACTAAGATTCCTAGTTGATTCAGAATCTTTACTATCGTAAAGAAGGCTATTAGAAATTAACTCAATAAGATGATCTTTATCCATAACTCCTTATAGACCATAATTCCTTTTTAAAAAATTAAGGTCTTGAATTCGAGATCATTAAGTGATCTCTGTAAAAGTAATTTTTATAGATTTTTCAAATCTTGTTCTATTTTTTCTAACCTTACATTTAATTCTTTTCGTTCCCTAATTAAGGCCTTTTTCTTTTCCGCAATCTCTTTATTCAAAGGAGAATTGAAATATTTTTGATAAGAGACAAAAAAAACTGCTATTGCTACTACGATACCAAGAGAACCAATAATTAAAATTGGAGATGAAGGAAATTCATAAAATGGAATTGACAATGTTCTTTATTAAAAACAAACTCTAGCTATCCCCAAAAAAAAATGAGTAATAAGTTGAGTAATAAATATTTATTATCTAAGAAGTTTATAAGTAATTATTCGAGTTATTTTTCAAAAATTACATAAGATTTATATTTAATTAAATTTTAAAAATGAGTAATTCTACAGGTGTCAAATAATGATTAACTAATAATGATTAAATTAGTAAAAATTATTTTATGAAAAGTACTACAAATAAAAAATATAATAAAAATGAACCATGGCTTAAGTGGTTGACTAGAGAACTTAGTTCTTATGAATCTTTAAGGGATTTCGACTCAGGTAAAAATCCACAAGATGTTGCAGAGGATTTTATTTATAATAATAGAATTTCTATTTCAGAGGTTTTCGAAAATTTTGATGAGGAAGATAAAGATATACTTAATCAGTTTATTAAATTAACCGAATGCGAGATGCATGTGTTTAGAATTCTTGAAAAGCAAATAACTCTAAGAAGCAACTTAAGATATGTAGATTTTAAAAAAAGAAAAAAAATAAAGAGTTAATTTCTATATAAGTTTACTTTCCCCATTACCGGTCTTGCCAAATCCTAACCAGATGAACCACAAGATCCATCCGAAAATAGGTATTAAATTAATAAAGATCCATTTCCAATCCTTTCCAAAATCTCTGATTCTTCTTATATCAATAGCTATTTGAGGAATGATGCAAACTATTCCATAAGCATTGAAACCAAACGTTTTTAAAAATATTGGGAAAGTTAGGAAAGAAATTATAAAATTCGCTAGTTGAACTAACCACCAATCCGATCGAGATGTGAATCCTTTGAAGTCAGTAGCTTTAATCCAAAACTCTTTATATGCGTTTAAAAAGTCATTAAACTTAAATAAAAAATTCAAAGAATCTAACATTATCAATTTAATCTTTAATTTATCAAAATATTATTTATTTACTAAATAGGATCAAATAAATTCATATTATTTGAGTCTTGTTTTGGAATCTCATCTTGATTTGGTAATGAACAGAATCCGTCTTTGCAAATCATCTTTTCTTTTGCGATAGTATTAGTCTTTGAGATTATGTTTTTGTTATTGTTATTTGAAGATTCTTTCAGCATTTATAAAAAAAAATTAAATCCAATATTAAATTAATAACTTAATTTATTTTGATAAGCAACAAAATTAATATTAATTATTTATTTACTTTTTTTGATTTGGCAAGTCTCTCCAAAACAGCGCCATTATATAAATGAATAAAGATATAGAACAAATATAAAGTAAAGAATTTAGATGCATGTTTATTTATTAAAGTAATAACAAAGAAGGGCCTTTCATAAAAAAGGGATTTTAACAGATTGGTAATTTTTGACTTAGCAACCGAATTCTAGTATTTATTTAAGTTTTTTATGCTTTTCCAAAACTTTGAGAAGGAAAAGTTTTTAAATTTTTGGAATATATCTATTTAGTTAGTAAAACTTATAAATCTTAGAGTTTTATAAATCGAATCATATTCTACATTTTTAATGTTTATTGTATTTCACGATCTATCCTTATTTATTTCTGTTAGAGCTTTTCGACCTTCCTTAAGGGTTCTTAAGATGAGCCAGGTTAGAGAGGAAATCATAAGGAAGATAAGTATAATTAGAGAGATATGAGTTGTATCAATATTGTTTGCCAACTTAATTAAGTTCTTTATGTCTTTAAATTAAAATTAAAAAAAATTCAAATTTCTGATCTAGAGTAAGCAGGAATTAGCATTCCACCATCTTGATCGTCATTATTGTCATCATCAAAGCCGCCCCCTAGAAGTAATTCAATAATTACAAGTACAGCTACTGGATAAAGGCACCATAATATTGCTGTAAAAGGACTCATTGAGGAAGAAGCTGTGTAAAGTTCTGTCATAGGTAGATATTAATCTAAAGAAACAACAAATGTGGATCCTCTGGGTAGTGTTTTTTCAATATTTCTATAAAAATTTTTAAAAACTTTTCTCTTTCGTACGAATAGATCTTTGGTGAGTGTTGATATTTTTATTCTTCAAAATCAATTTGAATAACAATTTTCTTGAACCTACTGAAAAACTAATTATGACATAATGAATCGCGCAATTGTTATTTTTTATACTTAACAATAATTGTGCAATTTTGATTCAAAAACTATTATTTATCTTGATTTTATAAATTCTATGTTTTCTTTCACTTTTGATCCTTTGGCTGCGATATTTGGTATATCAGGAATTGTAGGCTTCTTTTTCTTCGTTTCTGCTGCTAAGGGAACTTCCAGTATCAATACAAAACCAAAAAAGGAATTAGATTAGAACTTATTCTGTCAGAAAACTAAATTGAAATTTTAAATTTAGTATTTAAAAGGTTCGTTAATTTTAATTATTAATTATTCCATTGTTTAGAAATAAATTCAAGAAAATCTTTTAGATCCTCTTCAGGACAATTTGTTTGTTTTTGTAAATCAATGCAAATTTGCTTAATATTTTCAAAGGCCTCTTTTACGATTTCGTTTTTTTCAATAACTTCAAAATATTCTTGATCAGTAAAAGGCATAATATTAGTTTCCTTCTTGAAAATTATTTATTAACCATATTTTATCTACGTTGACTTAACAGTAAAGAAGAAAAAATCTTTTTTCTTACATTTAGGTGCCCAATCGATAATGTTTTTTAATACTTTTGGTTACTTCCCATTCGCAGTTAAGTCCAGCAGGAAACGCAACTAGATCTCCAGCTTTAATCTCGTAAATGTCACCGTTTTGGGTACTTATTTTCGCTTGACCTTCAATAATTAAGCAAATTTCCTTCTCATCGTAATTCCATTGAAATTTGCTTGGCTCACATTCCCAAATAGGCCAACTTTTTATTCCATACTGAATTATTACGCTTGCACTACAGGGGGAAGTTATTATAACTTTCACGAAATAGTTCAAATGTGTTTTTTCATTCTACAAATAAAAGAAATGTTTATTTTTGAGAATGTGTATTTCTTTACTGTCTTTTATTTTTTTTCGTTTATCATATAAAAAATTTCTGATTTATGGATGAGCTTTCTGTATTGTCAATTTCGTTATCTATAGCTTCTCTAGGAATATTTTTTTTATTTTTCGCTTCAAATGATGATGATGACCAAGATGGAGGTAAATTGATTAAATCATTAGAAAGAATTAATTAATTCCAAATAAAACATTTAATAGAGATTTATAACTTATAAAGCCTGCATAAATACAGCTTAAAAAAATAAAATAGACTTCAAATATGCCGAGTTTTTTTTTCTTTAATGTTTTCATTGTTTTGAGTGTTTATAGGGTAATTTTATTTAATTTGATTTTTATTAACATGAGTATTTTTTACATTAACTCAGAGATTAAAGAATTATTAATGTCAAGCCAAAAAATAAAAAACAAGTAAAAAATATTATTTTTTTGGTAATTTCTCTTTCCTCATTCTTAGCAAAAAATAAGGAAATTACTGGAGATGTGCTTAATAAAGCCCATCCTACCCCTATAGGAAGGGTTTTAAACACAACTTGTTGTAGAAATATTCCTATATTTGTTCCAAGAAGTATTGAAATTAAAAATCTTTTTTGTTGTTTTTTGTCTATATTTTTTAAGAAAAAATTAATTTTAAATCCTTTTAGACTTATCAAAAAAATTATTGCACCTAATAATCTTATTTCAGTTGTAAGGAAAGGAGATAAATTGCTTTGAAGGAAAACCATCCTTGATAAAAGACCTCCAAGAACAGCACATAAAACTGATAAAAAAGGAAAAGCAAAAATCTTGAAGTTATTTTTTTCTGAGAAAGAGGAGTTTTCCTCTTTAAAATCGTTACCTTTTCTGAGAATTATGAATAGAGAAATCGTTACTACAATTATTCCAGCCCATGATTTATTTGTTAAATTTTCATTAATGAAAAATTCTCCTGACAAAGCTGCCATTAACGGAGAAAGAGTTTCTATAGATAAAGTTTTTCTTGTGCCAATTGTTTGTAGTGACTTTAAATAGAAAGTATCACCTAAACCAATACCTATTATTCCACTAATTAGTAGTATAAATATGTTTTTTAATGCAGTTGTAGAACTTAGATTGATAAAAGCAGGTATAAAAATTAAAAAAGCTATTATATTTTTTATTAAATTAATATCTATTGATTTATATTTTTGAGTTTGCGCGCGCCAAATAAAGCACGCATATGTCCAAGATGTAGCAGCTCCAAAAGCAGAAAGGATTCCAATCAAAACGAATAATTTTTTAAAATTTTATTTTATAAATTGAGTAAATGCTAAAAAGAATACATAAATAAGAATCAAAATCCCCGGTAAGTACTGAATTAGTGATTTGAAATTATTTTTTTTCATATTTTCAAAAATTTTATTTTAAACAGTTTTTTTATTAGTAGGGTACAAACTCTCTAACTTCTTTCTTCTTTGAACTTTCGCATTAATTCTTTCTTCTTTTTCTTTTTTCTTGATCTCATCATTTATCTTATTTTGTCTATATCCAAACCAAAGTAGAACCCAAATAACAGAAGTTATTAAAAGAAGAGCAGTGTATTGACCAGTCATAGGAAAACTGGCCTCAGAATATTTAACGTAAGAAAATATTAAGCTCATTTAATCAAGTTAAAGCATAAAAATAACGACTGCGTTGATTTCTTTTAGAAATTTAAAAATTAGTTAATTGCAGCTATTCATTATGTAGTTTTATAGTTTTTGGAGTAATTTTTCTTTGTAACATCTTGCTATTATCAGATTGAAGTATATTGAATAATAAGTTTTTGGAACCTTTTGATTTAGCAGTTGTAGGAGGAGGTGCAGCTGGCTTTATGACAGCAATTACTGCTGCAGAACATGGAGTAAAAAGAATAATAATTCTTGAAGGCACTTCAAAACTTATGGAGAAAGTTAGGATTAGTGGAGGAGGAAGATGTAACGTCACTAATGCGACATGGATACCGAATGAATTAGTTGATAATTACCCCAGAGGTGGAATTCAGCTCTTGGAATCATTTAATCGTTTTGCAGCTGGAGATGTATATGATTGGTTTGAGAAAAAAGGGTTAAAATTAAAAATTGAGGAAGATCTAAGAGTATTTCCAGTGTCTAATTCTTCTTCAGATGTTATTGATTGCTTGAAAAAAAGTGCTTTATCAAAAAACGTGGAGATATTAACAAAATTTTTTGTAAAAGAAATTTCAAAAACTCCAGATAATATATTCAATATTTTTAGTCTTAAAAAAGCAAAGGTAATTTCAAAAAATATTGCTCTTTCAACTGGAGGTAATCCAAGCGGATATAAATTAGCTCAAAATCTTGGACATAATATTGTTAAACCTGTACCATCGCTTTTTACTTTTTCAACAAAAGAACCAAATTTGGACGAATGTAGTGGGGTATCGATAAAGGGCATAGATATAGAAATTAAATTAAACAATAAGAATTTTCAAAATAGAGGCGATTTACTTATAACACATTGGGGTTTTAGTGGGCCAGCAGTATTAAAACTTTCATCCATTGCAGCAAGGGAACTTTATAATCAAAAATATAAATTTAACCTAATCATTAAATGGTCTTCTTTAAGTTATAAGGACTTAAAAGAAAAAGTTAATTATTTAAGATTAAACAAAGGCAAGGTAAATCTAATTAACAGTAGACCTGTTCCACTATTAACAAAAAGATTATGGATTTTTTTATTAAATAAAATAGGTATTGATAAAGAGAAAAAGTGGGCTGATTTACTGGCGGATGAAAGGGAGAAAATGATAAATATTTTAATGCGGGATAAATATATAATTTTCGGCAAAGGTCCATTTGGAGAGGAATTTGTTACTTCCGGAGGTGTAAAAATTAATGAGGTTAATTTTAAAAGTATGGAGAGCTTAATTTGTCCAGGGTTATTTTTTTCTGGAGAAGTTTTGGATGTTGATGGGATCACAGGTGGATTTAATTTTCAACATTGTTGGACAAGTGGATGGATCGCTGGGATGGCAGTCTCAAAATTAAATCATTAAATAATAAATTAATAAGTAATAAATCAGTAAGTAACAAATCAATAAGTTTATCTTTTTTTTATTAAGTATTAGACGGAAAAAGTTTTTTGAAGAAACTTTAATTTTAAAGTTTTAATTATTGGTGAAGATTAATGCAGAATCTTGTATCAAAAAAAGAAGAAGAAGAAAGAAGATTAAAAGCTTTAGCAGAATATAGGATTTTGGGAACCAAGCCAGAATCATGTTATGACGATATTACAAAAATTGCTGCTACAACCTGTAATGTGCCTATTTCTTTAATGACTTTGGTAGACAAAGATAAACAATGGTTTAAATCCAAAATAGGACTTCAAATATCAGAAACTAGAAGAGATTGGTCTTTTTGTACCCATGCAATAAAAGAAAATAGTCCATTAATTATTCATGATGCTTTCCAAGATGAAAGATTTATAAATAATCCATTGGTAACAGGAGACCCCAAGATTCGTTTTTATGCAGGTTTTCCCCTTAGAAATAGCGATGGTAATAAACTTGGAACTCTTTGTGTAATAGATAGAAAGCCAGGAAATCTAACTACACAACAATTCAATATTATGGAATTATTATCCAAGCAAATAGTTTCATTTTTAGAGCTAAGAAAAAAGTCATTGAACTTGCTAGATGCATTGTCTAACTTGCACAAACAGGAAGGTATTTTATCTGTCTGTTCATATTGCAGAGAAGTGAAAAATAAGGAGGGCGATTGGATGCATTTAGAAAAATATCTTTCTAAAATTAGTGATATTAGATTCAGTCATGGGGTTTGTGATAATTGTATGGAAAAACATTTCCCAGATGTAATCGAAGTATGGAATAAAAAGGATTTTTTTGAAGATGGCCAGAAAAGGTACTTAGAGTCTTAGATTTAATACCTTGCTTTTAAGTTATTAATTTATTTCTAAACAAATTCTTCATTTGGTGGTTAGGATTGTATAAATTTTGACTTGAAGATGTTATTAGGAACTTTATTAACAGGTGAAATTGCTAAAAGTGCATTAGTAGCATATGTTCATTATTTAGGAATTATTTTGTGTTTCGGTTCTCTTTTGTTTGAAAGATTGACTCTCAAAGTAGGTCTTAATAGAAATGAGACGATCTCGATGATAATTGCAGATGTGGTTTATGGTTTGGCAGGAGTTGCAATATTAGTTACTGGGATTTTGCGTGTTAAGTATTTTGGTCAAGGAGGTGATTTCTATACAGGTAATCCCGTGTTTTGGATTAAAGTTTCTCTTTACATTCTGGTTGGATTACTTTCTTTATACCCAACAACAACATATATCTTATGGGCTATTCCATTAAGTAAGAATAGATTACCTGAAATATCTGAGAATCTAGTTAAGAGGTTCAGACTCATCATTACTACTGAATTAGTAGGCTTTGCAACAATACCGATGTTTGCCACTCTTATGGCTAGAGGTGTAGGTTTAGGTTGAAAAATTTATTTCTAGAAAGAAATTGTTTAATAAGTGCTAACAAACTATATAGATGGAGTTTAAGTTATAAGATGTTTAAATCTACAAAGGAAATTATTTTTATTGGCTTAAATCCCTCATTATCGGATGAAGTTTTCTTAGATAAAACAACAAAAAAGATAATCAAAATTTCGAAAAACAATAATTATGGCAAAGTAAAATTAATCAATCTATTTGCTCTTATTTCAAGCAAACCAGAAAAACTTTTTAATCACAAAAATCCTGTTGGTCATCTAAACAATAGTCATATTAATAAAAATTTAAAACACTGGTCAGAAAATAAAAATTGCGATTTATGGTTAGGTTGGGGTAATAAAGGGAAATTTTTGAATAGAAATAAAAAAATATCAAAAAAAATAATACAATATAACTTAATTAGGAAAAATAATTTTGATAATCCTCTGGGACCGCTTTTAATTAAGAAAACAATCAAAGATAATCCAATACATCCTCTATACTGTTCTGATAATTCCATCCTCCAATCTTATTTTTAGGAAGTAAGGCTCAAATGCAAAACAGTATACTTAGCTATTCTATTAAATATGTGTTAGTTTCTATTTGTTAAGTTAATTTTATATGAAAATTTCAAAGCAACTACATAAACTAAAAAATTTGAATATTGAGGCAGAAAAATGTTCTACGAGAGAAGAAGCAAAAAAAATAATTAATAAAGCAAATAAAGCACAAAGTAAAATAAACAAATAAATAAAAAGTAATCTCGCTTATTCATAATTTATAATTTTCAAAATATTTAATTTACACAAATACACCATATTATTTTCTAATTATTTATGTCTTTGAAAATAATTAAAATAAGGAAATCTCACGAAAGATTTAGATCAACTAGAGAATGGCTAAATTCGATGCATTCATTTTCTTTTGCAGAGCATAGAGATCCAAAATGGGATAATTTTGGGAAAATTAGAGTTATAAACGAAGATATAATTTCTCCTAATGCAGGATTTAATACGCATTCCCATGCAAATATGGAAATAATTACTGTCGTAACAAAAGGAGCAATAACTCATAGAGACTCGTTAAATAATCTTGGAAAAATACACAAAGATGAAGTACAAGTTATGTCTGCAGGTACTGGAATCGCTCATAGCGAGAAGAATGAAGAAAATGAGATCTGTAAGTTGTTCCAGATTTGGATATACCCTCAAAAAGAAAATATCAAACCCCGATATGATCAAATTTCATTAAATGAAAAGTTGTGGGATAATCTTATTTTTAATTACAAAGACGTAAAAAATAATAAGCTTTTTCTAAATCAAAGAATCTCTTTATGGCGTTGCAAATATAAGCCAATTAAAGAAAAAAAATTGCCATTAACAATCGATAAATATAATTGGATACAAATAATAGAAGGTGATCTTTTATTAAAAGATAAAGACTCTAATTCAAATATATGTCTCGAATCTGGCGATGGCTTGGGTTTTGAAGTTAATTATTATGATGATGTCTCCATAGATACTGAAAAAGACCTAGAATTTCTCTTGTTTTCGATGCCTTCCTTGTAATTTATATGTTACTTTTACCCATCAACTCCTTTATTAAATGCATTTAAGGCTTGCAAAGCCATATTAAGGTGAACTTCCATAGCACCAAGAGCGATTAAAGAATTCGGTGATTTATTTTTTAGCAAATTCTCTTTTCTTTTTGATAACTCATTAACTACTTTCTTAGTTGAAGCTTCCCATGTGTTTATTAACTCTTCAAATTCTCTTTTTTCGGGACTTTCTATTTCTGCTAATTCATCAGAAAAATGAGAATCCTTTTGTGCCTTAAGCATCAAGTAACTTAATTTTTTATGACTTATTGCTTGAGGTAAATTGTTAGATTCACTCATTACTAGTAGTTAATTTATATCCAAAATCTAACTAATTTAGTGAATATTTGCTAGAGGGGAGTCGGTTGTGATGACCGACCTGAAAATTACGAAATTTTACTTTAATAAAAAATGGATTTATTAATCTTTAATTTTTCACTTATTAGTTTCTTGAAATAATCTCCACGCTCTTCATAATTTTTAAATTGGTCAAAACTAGAGCATGAAGGTGAGAATAATAATGTTCCAACACTATTATTTTGTAAATAATGAAAAACAAAATTTAAAAGCTCTTTTAGTTCTGAAAATTCAAAAATATTTTTTTTAAATCCTTCATTAATAAGCGCCATTTTTAGTACTTTTGAGCTTTCTCCAAAAAGGAAAACACATTTAACTTTTTTCTTTAAAACTTTTATCCACTCACCATATTCATTCCCTTTTAATCTACCCCCAGCAATGATTATTATTTGACCTTCAATTGAATTTATTCCTGCAATAGATGAGTCAAAATTTGTAGCTTTACTATCATTAATTATTTCCAGATTATTATTTTTATAAATTGTTTCCATCCTATTGGGTAATTGTTTGTAACTAGATAAAGAATCTTTAATCTTCATCCCGGATAATCCAACTTTTCTAGCTGCTGCAATTACCAATAAAAGATTTTGAAGATTATGCATTCCTTTTAAAGAAAAATGTTCAAGTTTGAATAATTTCTTTCCTCTCTCAACAATGTATGCTTGATCATCTATCCAATAATCGCATTGAATAAAATTTGATTTATCGAAACTAGTTGTTATCCAAACCCCATTTAATAGCGAACTGTAGTGATTTCTCAGGTTTTTATCGTCATAATTATAAATTCTAAAATCAGATTTTTCTAGCAAGCTTTTTTTTATGTTGAAATAGTTTTCAAGTGTTTTATGTCTTTCAAGATGATCTTCTGTGAAGGTTGTCCATATTCCAATATTAGGTTTTACTTCTGGAGATATTTCTATTTGATAACTGCTTAATTCAGCTACAACCCAATCAATTTTTTCATGTTTTTTGGAGTGAGCATATTTACATAAAGGTGTACCAATATTTCCAGCAAAAGGAGCATATAATCCATTATCACAGAGTATATGGCTTAGTAGATGAGTAACAGTAGTCTTGCCATTTGTGCCAGTAATACCAATCCAATTTGTGTCTTTTAAAATTTCCCATGCAACATTAATTTCTCCTATTACTTTAATTCCCTTTTTTTTTAATTCAATAATAGTTATATGGTCATAAGGTACTGATGGACTTATAACAACAGATTCGATCTCTTTCACAAAAGGTTGAATTTCTTCAAATAGAAACCCTTTATTTAGAGAAACTAGTATATTAAGCTCTTCTAATTCTGTTTTTCTTTCTAAGAATTCTATCCCATCTTTACTTTCCCAAACAATTACTCTCTTATTAATGCTTCTCAAATACTTGGCAGCCCAAAATCCAGATTTACCTAATCCAATTACAAGATTAATATTTCCTTTACTAGAATGATTATCTATCATTAAATTAATAATTGTATTTATATTAATTGTGTTTAAGGGGTAATTCAATCATGAGATCTTTCTTCAGTATTTATAGTATTTGTCAAAGAAAAGTTAATTAATGGAAGAAAATACTGCAAAATATTGGTTCTCTTGGTTTTATGAAAAGTGGGAGAAAAATGCTCCAGGTGAATTAATTGAAAAGGGTTTAACTCCGTCTCAGATTGCTGAGCGCTTTGTTAATGAAAACCATGATAGTTTTATTAAATTGTCAAAAAAAATTGATGAAAAAAATTATGAAGCCTTAACAGAATTTATGAAACTCTCAGAGAGTGAATTACATATCTTGAAGTATTTTCTAAAGTTAGTAAAAATGAAAAATTTATAAGAAGTTACTAAGTATTTCAAGGCTTTTTTCCCATAAATTTTTTCTTTCTTTTTTATTCATAGCAAAAGGAGAAGTAGGGGATAGTTTTGGATGACCTCTGAAATTAAATCTAGGACCATAGTGGTCGCCGCCTCTTGCATCTGGTGAAGTAGCTGCAAAAAGTTGAGGTAAAGCACCCATCTCAGCAGTTTGAAAAATTGGGCTAAATAATTCCAAGGAGAAAATTTCTAGTGGACTAGGGTTAGGTTTTTGAGCAGTAAAGAGATTTGTTTTTGCAATTCCTGGGTGAGCAGCTAAAGAAAGTATATTTTTGTGCTTTAAGTTTTCATTTAGTTCCAAAGCAAACATTACATTTGCCAATTTGCTATTGGAGTAAGATTCCCATTTGTTGTAATAGTTCTCGGCTTTAAGATTTTTCCAACCAACTTTGCCAAAAAATTGTGCTCCAGAAGTAACCGTCACTATTCTAGATTCTTCTTTTTTTTCAATAATTGGAAGTAGCTTTAGGGTCAAAAGCATGTGAGCTAGATGATTAACTGCAAATTGTATTTCATATCCCTGGGCACTAAGAGTCTTAGGCGGATGCATAATGCCTGCATTATTGATTAGTAAATCCAAATTTTCAAAATTATCAAAAATAGTGGACTGAACTTCAACAATATTTTTTAAATCTGACAAATCTAATTCTAAAGGTGTAAATAATCCTTCAGGATTAAAACCTTTAAGATTTTTGATAGTTTGATTAGCTTTTTCAAGCGATCTACAAGCTATAACAACATGAGCATTTTTTTCTGCTAAGGCCTTTGCAGTGTAGTATCCAAGACCACTATTTGCACCAGTAATTAGAACTGTTTTGCCTGTAAGGTTTGGAATATTAGATGTTTCCCAATTAGAGATTTTAGGTCTTGAAATAGTGGCAGTCATTTAGTAATCCTGCAAATTGCTTTGGAATTTAACCAAAACTTAATTACTTTTCCACTGTAAATACTGGAAGTCAGTATCGTGAGCTCTTTTTGAAGTTACTATTTAATATTATTTTTCAATTGCATATTGCCATTCTTTATTTCGAGATAAACTTTTCTCTCTAAGTAACTGTAATTTCCTGCTATTTATCTTTATAACTATCCCATTGGTTGGATATTTCGCAAATATTTTTTTCTCTAGCCAATTTTTTTTATATATTTGGATTTCGCTTGTATGATTTGTGAAGTAACTGTCAGGGGTGCTAAAGCCACATTTTTTAAGATAGTTAAGGGTTTCATATTGATTAAGTCTTCCATTAAGTATTTGGAAACAGCAAAAGCGGAGACTTTCTCCAATCCCTTTCTTATCATTGAGGTATTTTCTTGTAATTCTTTGGGAAATGCCGGCAATTTGGTTTGTAGCGTATAGTTCACCTCTAATTTGAAGATCTCGTTTGATAGGAATACAATCGGGGACATTTTTAATTTGTTTAATTTTGCTTGAGACATCAAATCCTTTTTTTGTTATAGCTTTATTAAACTTGCCATCTATATATCTAATTGCAATAGCACAGCCATCAATTTTTGGTTGAATGCTTAATCTTGTTTTTGTTAATAAACTTTCCAAAAATTCTTTATAGTTTTCTTTGGCTAATTTTGGCAAAAGTTTATTATTTTTTTGATTAAAGTAGTTAGGCTCTGGATCAACAGGAATAAAGAGCTTTTCAAGTTGCTTAAATGCATCATCCGAAATTATGCCTTTACCTATTCTGTATTGTTTATCTAGATACTTAACATCTCTCACTAATAAATTATTCATAATAATTTTGATAAATATTTAAAAATCTTTTAGAAAAAATCATTTAAATAAAGATTTGAAAATTAAAATTAGATCTAAAAAAGTAATTGACAACTAAATATCCTCCTACGCAGAGAGCGATTTAAGAGTATAAAATGTACTCATCAGCGGTTTAAATTAAATACTTCAATCAAACATATTTACTAAAAAGTGAAATTGAAAATTTTAAGGATTAATTTGCAGGCAAATTTTGGAATTTCTATCAATACAAAAAAAATTTTTTTAAAGTTATGAGAAAATGTCATTTTTATTAAAAGCACAAAATACTTGGAAAAATTTTGCGAAATACAAAATTAATGATTATGCAAAATTAAGAAATTTTGATTTTGGTCCAAATAACGAAAGTTCAGTTTCAAAATTATCACCTTTTATTACTCATAGAATATTATCGGAATATGATCTGATCCATGATATTAAAAGTAAGTATAAAATCAAAGATTCATCTAAATTTGTTGAAGAAATATTTTGGAGAGTTTACTGGAGAGGGTGGATGGAAAATAGACCTAGAGTTTGGAGAAATTTTATTTCAGAAAACAATCTCGATTTTGATTATGAGCTATATGAAAGTGCAATTAATGGCAATACAGAATTAGATTTTTTTAATTCTTGGGTCCATGAATTAAAGCAGTACAACTATTTGCATAACCATACAAGAATGTGGTTTGCGAGTACTTGGATATTTAATTTAGGCCTCCCATGGCAATTGGGAGCAAATTTTTTCTTTAAATATCTTTTTGATGGAGATGCTTCATCTAATCTTCTTAGCTGGAGATGGGTAGGAGGATTGCAAACGAAGGGGAAACAATATCTTTTTTCATCATCAAACCTCAGAAAGTTTTCAAATAATAGATTTAATGTAGAAAAAATAAGTAATCAACAAATTTTTCTTGAAGAATCTAATCAAATACCATTTGAAGATGAGATTTATAAAAATGATATGGATCCTAAATCAGATAATCTGATTATGTTTGAAAATGATCTGCACCTTGCAACCCTTAAAAATTTGCTTCCAAGCTATAAAAAAGTATTTATTATCCTTTTAAAAAATGAACAAAGACAAATTAAATTGTCTGAATCTGTTTTAAAATTTAAACAAGATTTGGTCTCTGAATTTGTAGAGAAATTTGATAATGTTGAACAGATTGATCCTTATTCACTGGAAAATACTTTTAAAAATACGAACGAAATAGACATTATTTATCCTGGAGTAGGAGAAAATTATGATTTTATAACTGAGTTCAAAAATTTACACCAAAAAAATATTTTTAATCTTGTGAGGGATGAAGATTTATTTGCTTGGAAATTTGCTAAAAGAGGGTTTTTTAAATTTAAAGAAAATATTCCAAAAATAAATCAGAGAATATTAGAAAATTTTTCAAAAAATAATTTTTAACTTGGTTGAATTCCAAACAGAAAATAATATTTTTTGGTAAGTAAGTATAAATACTTATTTAGGTGCGACTTTTGCTCTTTAATCCACGATGGATACTGTGACTAGTTATTTTTACTTAAGGATAACTTTTTTATAGTGCTTTCAACAATTCTTACCAAGTCGTTTAGCAAAGATACTGCTTTATTAATTCTTAGAGTTATAACTGGAACTGTTCTTATTCATCACGGTTATGAGAAATTAGCAAATATAGAAAATTTCGCCGATGCTTTTGTTAGACCATTACATCTCCCATTCCCAATATTTTTATCATACATAGCGGCATTCTCAGAAATTGGTGGTAGTTGGTTACTAATTATCGGCTTAGCTACAAGATTCGGAGCTTTGGCAATTGTTGGAACAATTTCTGTGGCTATATATCATGCACTTGTTACTTCAGGCTTTAATATTTTTTTACTAGAGTTGTTACTTTTGTATTTCGCCTCAGCAACTTCAATTGCATTAACAGGGCCTGGTAATTTTTCTTTAGATGAAGTCATTATTAGAATTTTGAAATCAGAAGATGAAGAAGAGATTCCAGCTTTATCAAAATCAAAATCTTCCAAGCAAGTTGAAGTTAAAAAAGAAACAAACAAAGGTGGTTTATTTCAGTTTTTACAAGCGAATATACTCTCAGATACTTCAAGCTAACTTTTTAGGATAGAGACTATTTATTAGTTCCAACCTTTTTCGATAATTGTTTCTCTTCTCAAGCTTTATCTTAATCGTTGCTTCAGAAAGACTTATAAACAGCCCCATAGCAGTCACCCAAGATAAAAAAATAAAGGGATTTTCTGGAATTTCTGAGAAATTCATATAAATAATACTTCTTTTTTAAAACTGACTGATCACTAATTGTTTTTCAACCTAAATATACAATTTAGAAATATTTAAGGATTTATTTCGACTTTTTCCCATTTCTTAACTTTTTCCCAAAGATATCGTTTATGAACAGGCTGTTCTAATTTAAGAAGATCTACTGAATCGATTTCAAAATTTAGTACCACAAAATTTTCTGTCTTGGGTAGATTGGATAATATTTTATAAGTAGATTGGACTTTTGGGCTTATTTTCTCTCCAGGAGACCCCCAAAACCAAGAAGATTTTGATTTTTCTGATAATGAATCCCAATAATTTTTGTTATCAAATAATTCACGTATTTTTCCTTTAAATCTATATTGTGATTTGGATTTCAAAAAGAACCATAATATTTCAGCATTAGGGTTGGATTTTAAATGCCCAATTTTTTCACTTCTTCTATCTGTAAAAATTATCATTGAACTATCTTTATGCCATCCTCTGAAAACAACTGTTCTTAATCTTGGCTGATTTTCTTCGCTAACTGTTGCAAGCTGAATCCATCTATTAGAGGGTAATTTTCCCTCTTTTTTTCTGGAAGATTTTAAATCTTGTCTCCAACTTGGTAAGTTGTTATCAAGCATTTAATTTAGGCAAAATAAGACCACTTTTCTTTTTGTATTCTTCGAATGAATCATATTTTGAGAGTGATTTATCTTTTTTTATCATTCTTGGGAGAAAAACTATAGAGAAAAATATTGCAAGAATTGCTAATGGAACGAAACTCATTGAGAGGATGGCGAATGATAGATAAATTAGTATTTCTCCAAGATAATTTGTATTCCTTATATTTTTGAAGAATCCTTCTTTGATTAGTTCTTTTTTTAATTTAAGAGAAAAATATTTTTGGGCATCGCTAGCAAAGTGTAAAAACACACCAATTATGTTTATAGATACAGATGTAGCTATGACAATATTAGGAACAGATTTCTGAGATGAGATAAGAATGTAGGGGGCTATCCAGTAACTACCTAGGAAAATAAAACCAGTAACTGAAGTTAAAAAATTGATTTTTTCTTTAAAATAGGGATCGGGAAATATCTTTTCTTTAAGAAGCCAAAGTAATCCATATGTACCATGCAGAGCTAAATAAACGTAGGGAGCGATTGTAAAATTATTAAAAAAGATCATAAGACCAACAACTACAAAAGCTGTGAGCCCCTTATGAAGATTAATTATTTGGTTAAGTTTCATCTTTTTGAATAATCTAAAAAATGAAATTATTTTCTGTGGATATAAGCTAAGTGCTCAAAAGTTTTAATGGGCGATACTGGATTCGAACCAGTGGCCACTACCGTGTCGAGGTAGTGCTCTACCACTGAGCTAATCGCCCAAATTGAAGAATTTTAAATCCCCCTTATAAGAAAATAGCAGGTTAAGTTTCATTTTCTAAGTAATTTAACTTTCCATCTTTCTCTTTTGGTGATTTCTAAATTTAGAATTTCGATAAATCCTCTATTTTCTAATTCTAGTTTGTCGCCTATTTTTAGATTAATAGTTGGCTTATTAACTTTGCTTCCATTTAATTTGAGCATTCCATTTTCTATCCTTTCAATAATTTTGGTTCGTGATATCCTAAAACCTGCTGAAGCTATAGCGTCTAATCTTGTTGAAGCTTCTACTGTATTAACAAGTTTTTTTGATCTTCCAGTAGGTATTTGTAATTCACCAATACTAACTAAATTAATTTTTACTTTTACGTCTCTCAAATAAAAAATCTTTTGATCTAGATGCTCAATATCTACTACATTATCAATTATCCCTTGTGCTCCCCTATCGCCAGTAGTCCATATATCTCCTACTTTTAATTTATTTACCCCATTCTCAATTAAGAGGGATCTAAAGTCGTCTTGTGTAGCATTATCAAATAAAAAATTGCCATTAATTTTTATTCCTTGAGCTGGAAAATTATTTTTTAGCGTATCCTCTCCAGGAATATTATCTCCTCTAAAGCAAGCTATCCTAGATCTTTGAGAAGAGGAGAATCCTCCATAAATAAAAAATTTGAAATCATTTAAATTTTCAAAATCTTTTAAAATCTCTTCGCAAACATAAGTTGAATTAAATCCAGTCCAATAAGTTTCCCAGTGTTTGTAAGCTAAGTTAGCAATTTTTATTAATTCCTCAGTTTCTTTTTTATAGTTTGAATTTATTAAGATTCCTTTTAGATCAATCATTTAGCCTTCTAAAAAAATTATATCTTTTGCGTCTGATTGTTTTATCAAAGCCCAAGGTAATTCAGTTCCAATTTGATTTTCTAGTAGAACTAGCCATTTACCCTCTTTATTGAAATTAACAATTGATCTCAACTCTTTATTTCTATTGATGTTGATACTCGCAGAAGAAACAATGCTTCCTAAATAACCCGAACCCATTCCTAAGAGACCTCCAATTAATGATTCCCCGATGGTATTTAAACCAAGAAAGCTGAAGGTAGATAAATTAGTCATATTTGAAAAAGCTATTCCAGCTATAAAACCAAATGGCATTAGCCATCTACTCATATCTTTTTGTCTAATCTTTCTATCAAGTTTTGGATTTAAAATTCTAATATCTTCAAAATTTTGAGATTTGAGTGAGATATTTGCTTTCGCATTTAGCAATTCTTTTTCTTCTGATGTTATTTTTTCATTGATTGGTGGGATCAAAATAGCTTCAGAAAGAATCACTGATTTTTCTGTGAAAACATCAAATAGCTTGAAACATTTATGAATGTCTTCAAATATCACAATACTTTTTGTCAAATTTTCAATCCTCAAATGTTTGTGTGTTATTCAAATTAATAAAATAAGATACATACACTATAGATTAAGTTAAAGTAAAAGATTAAAGAACCAATCTTAGATGACAAAAGTTCTCATTACAGATCCAATTGATCAAACAGGAATCGATATTCTTTCAAAAGTTGCTCAGGTTGATCAGAAGATAGGAATCTCAGACTCTGAGTTAGCTTCCATTATTAAAGATTATGATGCTTTAATGATACGTTCTGGTACACAAGTAACAGAGGAAATTATTAATTCCTCAAGTAAACTGAGAATTATTGGAAGAGCAGGAGTTGGAGTTGATAATGTAGATGTTAAGGCTGCTACACAAAAAGGAGTTCTTGTTGTTAATTCCCCAGGAGGAAACACAATAGCAGCTGCTGAGCATACTATAGCTATGATGTTGGCTTTATCTAGACATATTCCAATTGCTAATAGCAGTACTATGTCAGGTAAATGGGAAAGGAAAAAATTTGTTGGGAATGAGCTTTATAAGAAAAAATTAGGTGTAGTAGGTTTAGGGAAAATTGGTGCTCATGTAGCGAAAGTTGCTAATGCATTAGGAATGGAAGTTTACGGATATGATCCCTTTGTTTCAACTGAAAGAGCTCAACAAATACAAGTAAAACTATCTGAACTAGAGGATTTATTCCAACAATCCGACTATGTAACTTTGCATTTACCTCGTACACCAGAGACAGAAAATTTAGTAAATATAGACGTACTTAAAAGTATGAAAAGTAGTGCAAAATTAATAAATTGTGCTCGAGGAGGCTTAATTGATGAAGAGGCATTAGCTGAAGCTTTAAATAAATCATTGATTGCAGGTGCTGCAATAGATGTCTTCTCAAAAGAACCTTTGGAATCTAATTCACCACTTTTGAAGGTTGAAAAGAATCTTATCCTTACCCCACACTTGGGAGCATCTACTCGGGAAGCTCAAGAAAATGTAGCTGTTGATGTTGCAGAACAGATAAGAGATGTTCTGCTTGGTTTATCTGCTAGAACAGCAGTGAATATACCAGGATTAAGCCCTGATATTATGGATAGTCTTAAACCTCATTTGCAGTTGGCTGAAACAATGGGTCTGCTTGTAAGCCAGCTTTCAGGTGGACAGATTCAAAAACTAGAGGTGAAACTTCAAGGCGAATTTGTTCAACATCCTTCCCAGCCATTAATAATAGCGAGTCTTAAAGGCCTTCTAAGTAAAGCGTTGGGAGATAGGATTAATTATGTAAATGCTTCGCTAGAAGCAGATTCAAGAGGTATTTCAGTAGTCGAGAATAAAGATGAGGCAAGACCTGAATTTGCGAGTGGTTCGCTTCAGTTAACTACTTATGGAGATAATGGCGACCATAGCGTAGCAGGAAGCATTTTTGCTGATGGGGAATTAAGAATTATTAGTATTGATCAATACCCAGTTAACGTATCGCCAAGCAGATATATGTTGGTTACTAGGCACAGAGATATGCCCGGTATTATTGGCAAGCTGGGGTCTTTATTAGGTAGCAACAATGTAAATATTGCCTCAATGCAAGTTGGGCGCAAAATAGTTAGAGGGGAAGCTGTTATGGTTCTAAGTATTGATGATCCAATACCTAATAAGTTACTTGATACCATTATTGAAGTAGAGGGTATTACCAACGCTAATCCAGTGACTTTGTAAAAGTTTGAATTTATAATAATGGCAACTAAAGATTGGCATAAAATAACTTTTGAGATAGAAAGTGATTTAGAAGATATTATTATTTGGAAATTAAATGAGCTGGGAATATTTAGTTTTTCATTTGAATATTTAATTAAAAATGAAAATAAAAAAAAGGTGAATATATGGCTTCCCATTGATGAATGGGACAATAGTTCTAAAAGTAGTTTTGAAAAAATAATTAGCAAACTTCTTAACGTTAATGACTCTAATAATCAACTTTTTCACTGGAGGATAATTAAAGAGGAAGATTGGTTGACAAGCTGGAAGAAATATTGGGCCCCTGAATTAGTAGGAAATCATTTTTTAATATTGCCTTGCTGGATAGATCTAAATGAAAAATTTAAAGATAAACAAATCATAAAAATTGATCCTGGAGCAGCCTTTGGTACAGGAAGTCATCCTTCGACTTATCTATGCTTGGAAAAAATGGAGAATAATTTTTTTTCTGATAAAAGGGTATTAGATATTGGGAGTGGTAGCGGGATTTTGAGTGTTGCTGCAAGATTGCTTGGTGCTAAAGAGGTTTGTGCAGTGGATAATGATTATTTAGCTATAAATTCAACTAACTCTAATTTTCAAATAAATTTCGGTAATTTAAAAAACTTAAATACATATTTGGGATCTTTTAATGAGGTAATTTTAAAGAATCAGCTTAAACAATTTGATTTTGTTTTATGCAATATTCTTGCTGAAGTTATAAAAGAAATGATTCCAAATATTAATAAGTGCTTGAGAAACAATGGGGAAGTGATTTTCAGTGGAATTCTGAATTCGCAAATAGATGAAATTATAAAAATATTAAATCACAATAACTTGAAATTATTGGATGTATCAACTAGAAAAGATTGGGCATGCATTTCTGCCCAAAAAAACAACGATCTAACCTAAGTATAAGTTTTTCTTATAGATAATCTTTAATACATTTTATTGTGTCATTTTTTACTTCAAAATCTCACATATCGACTCAATCGATGTTAAAAATGTATTTGATAGGTATTAATTACCAACAATTTTTTATTTAAATGGCTTCTTACAAAGTTACACTCATCAGCGAAGGTGAAGGACTCAATTCAACTATCGAAGTACCTGATGACCAGTACATCCTCGATGCTGCTGAAGAACAAGGTATCGACCTCCCCTATTCCTGCAGAGCAGGTGCATGTTCAACATGTGCGGGAAAAGTTACTTCAGGTAGTGTGGATCAATCAGATCAAAGCTTCTTAGATGATGATCAACTAGAAGCTGGTTTTGTCCTTACATGTGTTGCTTATCCAACATCTGATGTAACAATTACAACTCATGCTGAGGAAGAATTGTATTAATTATAAAAAATTAACTTTTCTAAGTTGATTATTCTTTGTTTCTTTGCCACCCTCTATTAAGGTGGCTTTTTTGTAAATGAATAAATTTGAATTTTTCAAGACTGGTAGTGTTCAGTCAAGTTATGGAGGTCAGTACAGTTATAAGGTGATAGGACCATGTTGCAGACTTTATGATAGGGAAGAGTTACCTTGGCCCTGCTCAAGGCTTGCTTGGAGAAGTAAGGAACCAAGTTGGAGAAGAATAGGTTCTAGGTTCGTTGCTGATATGGCTTCAAGAAAATGCCCATCTTACTCAGTACAGATTTTGGAGCCTGGATCAAAACCTGTTGAAACAGTTATAACTCTTTTTTCAAAGAAATTTTCTTCTGATGTACAAGAATGGTGGTATAGCAAAAAACCAGGCTCAAAAGAGCCTGGTAATATCTTTCCTTCTAAAGTTAGTTAGCTTTATATATTATGCTTTTGGCTTTGGAGGCATATAACCTTTTAAGCCGGTACATTCAAGACTATCAATCGTATTAACTCCAGTTTGTGAGTTAGTTCCACTAGCTCTTTCACATAATGATTTTCTCTGAGAAAGATCAAGATTTGCATCAGTAAAGTCTGCTCCATCAATAATTGCTCCATCAAAAACACTTTTCATTAGCTCACCATTGGTAAGATTTGCATCTGTAAAATCAGCATTATCAAAGCGTGTTGCATATGCAATGAGGTCGGTCATATTGGCTCCTTTAAAACTAGAGTTTTTTGCAGTTGTTACGCTCATATATGCCCCTTGAAGATTAGCTTCTCCTAAATCTTGATTAGATAAATCATATTTAACATATTCAGTATTATGAAGGTCGGCACCGTGAAGATCATCTTTTAGTACATCAACTGATGAAGGATCACTGGGATAGAGTGCGTTTGCAGAGATTGGATTAATAAGTAAACCAATAATTAATGGAAGAAAAATAATTAGTCTTTTACAAGACTTGTGTAGTGATGAAAAAATAGAAACCATTTCGATCAACATCAATATAGAAAACCTATGACTATTATTCCATGGGTTGGTCATTTGCGACCCTTCTTCTAACGAACTGTTGCAGTTTATTTTATTTCTGCTGTTAGAAAATCTTTTGCGAGCTGAGTATTTGGAAAAACTTTTTGAGCCTCTTTAAGCAAATCACTTGGAGTAATTGCATTTTTATTGGTGTATCTAGGACTTAAATGAGTAATAATTAATTTTTTTGTATTAGATAATAATGCTGTTTTAGCAGCCATTATTGTTGTGGAATGTAATTTTTCGTAGGCCATGCTTTCATCATCCTCTGAAAAAGTCGATTCATGTACGAGTAAATCGGCATTTTTTGATAGTGAAACAGCTGATTCACTAAAGACCGTATCTGTGCAATAAACAAAACTTTCCCCCTCTCTAGGAGGTCCACAGAATTCTTTCCCATCAAATATCCTCCCATCCGCTAACGTGACTTTTTTACCTTGTTGTAGTTCTGAATAAATTGGTCCAGGTGCTATTTTTAGAGACTCTGCTTTTTTGATATCAAATATACCTGGCTTATCTTTTTCACTAACTCGATAACCATAAGCAGGTATTTTATGTTTAAGGCAGGCGCAATTTACTTTTATTTTGTTGTCTTCAAATAGAATTTTATTTTCTGATGCAAAATTTTCAACTGCCACAAAATGCAATGGGAAAGACAATTTGCAAAAACTACTTTTAAGTGCAGAATTTATAAAACTTCTCAACTCTGAAGGACCATAAATTTCAATACCTTTACTATTTCCTGATAAACCTAAGGTAGCTAAAAGTCCAGGCAAACCATAAATATGATCTCCATGCATATGTGAAATAAATATTTTCTTGATTTGTGAAGATTTAATATTACTTTTCATTATTTGATGTTGCGTTCCCTCTCCACAATCAAAAAGCCAAACTTCTGATGACTGTGATAATTTAAGTGCTAATGAAGAAACATTTCTCGTTAGGGTTGGTACTCCTGAGCTTGTTCCTAAGAAGGTGATATTCACTTATTTATGATATTTTTATTTTTATATCTGGATTAAATCTAGACTTTTAGTCAAACTTAGGCAAATTAAGCATTTGTTTTTTAAACAAAGTGATACTTAAATTTAAAAATAATTATAGTAAATGTTGCCTGATTAGCATTTTATTTATTTGTGTTTTTCAAAGTGAAAGTGTTTTTGCATCCAGAGAGCCAATAATAAGAGTTTTAATATCAAAAAATAACAATTTAAGGATTAGATCAGACAGATCAATTCCTTTAACTATAGAGGGGAAACTTTTTTCAAGTAAAAAAATAAAAGGCTTAACGTTAAAAAATGAGAAAAATAGAAAAATTTTATATTTCGATAAAAATAAACAAAAAAAATATAACTTAAAAAGTAATCAAAAATTTCAAGTTAGATCCTCTGATGGAAGAGGTATTTGGGTAGGTAAAAAGAGATTTTCTGGTAAGCTTAATCTTTTTGTCCTTGATTCTGAAATATTGGTGGTTAATGTTTTAGGAATAGAAAAATACTTAAGTAGTGTAGTGGGTTCAGAGATGCCAACGAAATGGCCTATCGAAGCATTAAAAGCACAAGCAATTGCCTCCAGAACTTATGCTTTAAAGCAAAAGGGAAATAATTTATTTGATATAGATTCAACCCAGAACAATCAGGTCTATAATGGTTTGGAATCAAGAACTTATAAAACTATCAGAGCCGTTAAAAATACAAGATCTTTGGTTTTGACGTATAAAAATAAATTAATTAATGCTTTGTTCCATAGCAGCTCAGGTGGAATGACGGAAAATAGTCAAGATGTATGGAAGAATAAATATCCATATTTATCAAGTGTGAAAGATTTTGATAAAAATAATCCAAAATTTAAATGGCAAAAAAAATTTTCGAGTAATGAATTGGCAAATTTATTTCCAAAGATTGGAGGTTTAAGAAATATAGAAATTCTTGATATTACAAGCACGGGGAGGGTAAAAAATGTAAAACTTATTGGGACTCATGGTTCTGATCAAATGTCTGGAGTATTTTTAAGAAAAAGATTAGGCCTCAACAGTAATTTTGTTAGATTTAAATTTTTTGAGGAAAAATTAAGTAATAAATTTCCTGCAAGAAAAGGGTTGTTAGTTTTTGGACAGGGATCAGGTCATGGAGTAGGAATGAGTCAATGGGGTGCTAAATATCTGGCATCTAGAGGCCAAAAAGCTGAAAGAATATTAAAGTATTTTTATAGGGGTGTACAGATTCAACCTTTTAGAAAAGAATACCTATAGAAGTTATTTAGCATTAAGGACTAATTTTGGATTTATAAAAGATTGATCTTTATTTAAGAAGCCTATCCCGAGTAGTGTTTGTTTTTCATCTATAACTTTTATGGGTTTTTTGTAATCAAAGTTACTACTTTTAAAAAGGTAATTAAAATCAACTCTGATAGCTCTTCCCGTTTGCCAAAAATTGATTTCTTCTTCATTATTTAAGACAAATGTTGCAATGTGGTGAAGAGCAGAAATTATTGGAATAATAAAATTTTTCGAGTTTACCCCCATTTTCCCTTTTTCAAAATCAGATATTTTTACCGAGTTTTGTTCATCAAAGCCACAAGCTGAAATTCTTTTTAGTTGTAGAAGGCAACCTTCGGAATTAAGAATTTCTCCTAAATCTCTTGCAATTGCTCTTATGTATGTGCCAGCTGAACATTTGATTTTAATTTCTATGATTCCGTTTATTTGGTCCCATTTCATTAAAGTAAGTTCGTCTATTTTTATTTCTCTTGGTGGTAATTCAAAAACTTCATTTCTGAAGGATTTCTTATAAGCTCTCTCACCATTAACGTGCACACTGGATACTTTCGGCGGAATTTGTTTAATAATTCCTCTAAATCTATTTAAGTATTGATCTAATTTTTCATCACTGATTTTAGGCCAACTTTTTTGATTAATTATTTCTCCGTGAATATCATCAGTGTTAGTTCTTATCCCTAATTTAATTTGTCCTATGTAAGTTTTACCCTGAGGGAGATATTGAATAAATCTTGTTGCACTGCCTATCGCGATTGGTAATATTCCTGTAACTTCTGGGTCAAGAGTTCCTGTGTGACCGACCTTTTTTGTATTAAGTAACTTCCTTATTTGTCTAACACAATCATGTGAGGTACATCCTTTATCTTTATTAATTACTAAGAATCCATCTTTAGTTTCCATTTTTAATATTAAGAATACTTTGAGAAAGATTTATAACCATCCTATGATTTTGTTATCGGAAATTTTAGAGTAAGAAATTGAAGAACAATATAATTGTAAAAGAGTTTTTAAACAATGCTTTTAATTTGAAATCACATTTAATGGAATACTTATCTATTAGAGAATGTGATTTTGATGGATTCCTTTCAAATGCAAAGATGAATTTGGCAAATTCACATCCTGGGGATGTTTTGAATGATGTTTCGGATTTTTATACTGAAATAGTTGGGGATCGGCATGTAGCTGATTTAGCTGCTTGGCATATCACAAGCAAGGACTACATTGCTGATACTTTAAAACTTCAGCAGAGATTTTCTAGAGATCTGGTTTTAGATTTTGGAGGAGGTATTGGAACGCATGCCTTAGCTAACGCTATGTCCTCAAAAGTTGAGCATGTTTTTTTTGTAGATATTAATGAGACAAATAGAAACTTTGTTGAATACAGGGCCAAGAAATTAGGAGTCGAAAAAAAACTTACTTTTTGCAAGACAATTCAAGATACACAAATATCTAAATTTAATACGATCGTATGCCTTGATGTTTTGGAACATCTTGCTGATCCAGCTTCACAAATTGAGATTTTCAATGAGTTTATGGATCCTAATTCTATTGCTTTATTTAATTGGTATTTTTTCAAAGGAGAAAAAAATGAATATCCGTTTCATATCGACGACATTCAAATTGTTGAAAAATTTTTTGAGACTCTTCAATCAAATTTTTTAGAAGTATTTCATCCTATTCTTATAACTACAAGAGCTTATAAGAAAATTAGATAACTATATTAACTCTTTTTCTATTTCTTAAATTTCTTTTAATGCTTTCAAAACTTACTGTTCCTTCTTTGAGGGCAAAAAGGGTGTCATCTTTACCTTTCCCAACATTATTTCCGGGAAGGAAAGAGGTACCTCTTTGACGAATTAAGATTGATCCAGCAGTTACTTTTTCTCCTCCATAAGCTTTAACACCCAATCTTTTGGAATTTGAATCTCTTCCGTTTCTAGTAGAACCTGTTCCTTTTTTATGTGCCATTAGAAGTGTTTAATTTGTAGATTTTTCTGATTTTGGTTTAGTCTCTTTTTTAACAGTTTCTTTTTTTACAGAAGACTTGGGAGTACTTTTACCAATTGTTATAGATTTTACCATAACTCTTGTAAGTTCTTGTCTGTGACCCATCTTTCTTCTTGTCTTTTTTTTCGGACGCATCTTGTATACAAGAATTTTCTTATCTCTTCTATGAGAAACTACTTCTAATTCAATTTTTGCATCTTTAACGTAAGGTTTACCAACACTTATTGAGTCCTTATCCTTTAAAAGTAAAACTTTTTCTAGCGTTATCCTATCTTTTTCTTTTGCATTTAACCTGTCTATGTCATAGTATCTATCAACTTCGAACCAAAATTGTTGACCTGAAGTTTCTGCTATTGCATACAATTCATTACTTTTAGAAGAATTGTTTGTGGAGTTTTTAGAATTTGTCATATCTTAAAGACGCTATTAGGCTCAAATTTATAATTTGATTAAGCCAAATGAGCAATCATAATAGTTTGTTTATTTTCTTATTTTGTAGTGTAATAAGTCAAGGGTTGTTTTAAATCTTACATATCAATTTGAGGTATCTAAATAATGGCAGCAAGAAAAACATATATTTTAAAACTGTATGTTGCGGGAAATACTCCTAATTCAATGAGAGCCTTAAACACGCTAAGAGAAATTCTGGAAAATGAATTTAAAGGAGTTTATGCCTTAAAGGTTATAGATGTACTTAAGCAACCACAACTTGCAGAAGAAGATAAAATTCTTGCTACCCCAACTTTATCTAAAATTTTACCTCCACCAGTGAGAAAAATAATTGGCGACCTTTCTGATAGAGAAAAAGTTTTAATTGGTTTAGATTTACTTTTTGATGAATTAACTGAAACTGAATATAGTGGGAATAATAATAAATAGACAACTTTTTATAATTAGAATTAATTTTAATGTTTATTTTATTTAATTTTTTTTAGCAAATCACTATGAAAGATAAGAAATTAGGCAAATCAAATAAAATGCAAGTACAAAAATTACCTACAGGCATAGAAGGCTTCGATGATGTTTGTAGAGGCGGGTTACCTGTATCACGCAGTACACTTGTTAGTGGTACTTCAGGTACTGGTAAAACAGTTTTTTCGCTTCAATATTTACACCATGGGATTTGTAATTTTGATGAGCCAGGGATATTCGTTACATTTGAAGAATCACCTTTAGACATAATAAGAAATGCTGCTAGCTTCGGGTGGGATTTGCAAGAATTAATTGATCAAAACAAGTTATTCATACTAGATGCTTCACCCGATCCTGATGGTCAAGATGTCGCAGGTAACTTTGACTTGTCTGGTCTTATTGAGAGAATTAGTTACGCTATTAGAAAATACAAGGCCAAAAGAGTTGCAATAGATTCAATAACTGCGGTTTTCCAACAATATGACGCTATTTACGTTGTCAGAAGAGAAATTTTTAGATTAATAGCAAGATTGAAAGAAATAGGAGTAACAACAGTTATGACTACAGAAAGAGTCGATGATTATGGACCTATAGCAAGATATGGAGTAGAAGAGTTTGTTTCTGATAATGTTGTCTTATTAAGAAATGTCCTAGAGTCAGAGAAGAGAAGAAGAACTTTAGAAGTTTTGAAATTAAGAGGTACCGTACACATGAAAGGGGAATACCCCTTTACTATGGGTACTGATGGTATAAGTGTGTTTGCCCTCGGAGCAATGAGACTTACACAAAGATCTTCCAATATTAGGATAAGTTCTGGAGTTAAAGATCTTGACGAAATGTGTGGAGGAGGTTATTTTCAAGATTCTATTATCCTCGCCACAGGTGCTACTGGTACAGGTAAAACAATGCTTGTATCTAAATTTGTAGAAGACGCTTATAACAATAATGAAAGAGCAATACTTTTCGCGTATGAGGAATCTAGGGCTCAATTGCTTAGAAATGCTACTAGTTGGGGAATAGATTTTGAAAAGATGGAAAGTGATGGGTTATTAAAAATTATTTGCGCATATCCTGAATCAACTGGTTTGGAAGATCACTTGCAAATCATAAAAACGCAAATTAACCAATTTAAACCAAAAAGAATGGCAATTGATTCTCTCTCAGCATTAGCTCGAGGTGTAAGCTTGAATGCATTTAGACAGTTTGTTATTGCAGTCACTGGTTATACCAAACAAGAAGAAATAGCAGGCTTTTTTACCAATACTGCAGAAGAATTCATGGGCAGTCATTCAATTACTGATTCTCACATTTCAACGATTACAGATACTATATTGTTACTCCAGTATGTCGAAATAAAAGGAGAGATGGCTAGAGCTTTAAACGTTTTTAAAATGAGGGGATCATGGCATGATAAAAGAATAAGAGAATTTATTATCACTAATAATGGTCCTGAAATAAAAGATTCCTTTTCTAACTTTGAACAGATATTTAGTGGTGCCCCGCATAGAGTTATTCCTGATCAAAATGTTCAAAATATTTTTAAAGGGGTAGATAACAATTAGATAATTTCTTGAATTTCAGAGCTCGAGAAAGTATCTTCATTATTAATGGTTTGAGTAAATAATTCATCTTTATCAGATTGTGATAATGGTAGATCAAACCAAAAAGTGGTTCCAACTCCTAATTCACTAGCCATTCGAATTTCTCCACCATGTTTTTCAATTATACCTCTAACTATAGATAAACCTAAACCAGTTCCTTGTTCAGTATGAACGGAATTCTCTACTCTATAAAAACGGTCGAATATCTTTTCTTGATCCGCTTGAGATATTCCTGATCCTGTATCAGCAATCTCAATTCTTACTTTTGGTAGTGGCGAAACTAACTCGCATTGAGGAGCTGAATCGTATTTATTATTTGGTGGGAGGGCAGGACAAGAATCTGGCCAAGTGTAAGCTCTAATCATTAGGTTGCTGTTTTTAGGACTGAATTTCAATCCATTTCCAAATAAATTATCAAAAACTTGCAAAAGTAAATCAAAATTACCAAGAATTGGAGGGATAGTTTCTTCTATATCATGTGCCATCGAAACATTTTTTTCTATAGCATTAAGTCTATAGTTTCTGAGAGTCTGCTCTATTGCGGGTTTAATATCCATTTCCTCTAGTTGAATTATTTTCCCTGATTCCAATCTTGATAAATCTAATACATCATTCACAAGTCTTGTTAGCCTATCAGTCTCAGAATTTGCAATACCCAGAAATTCGAGTTGCTCTTCATTAGAGAGCTGATCTTTTAAATCATGTAAAGTCTCTACGTAACTTTTAATGTTGAAAAGTGGTGTCCTTAATTCATGCGAAACATTACTAATAAATCTGTTTTGTGCTGCGTTTAGTTCCACCTCTCTTGTTAGATCTTGAATTGTTACTGCAATACCTTTGAGTTCAATTTTGTTTGTATCTAATACTGATTGTAGGACAATCCTTAAAGTTCTTGCCGGTTCACCAAGGCTAAACCTTAAATCATCTTGCTCCTTTTCTCTGTTTAATATAGATTCTATATTTGTGTGTAAGTCATTAGATAAAATTTCAGGGATCTCATTTAAAAAAAATTTTCCTTCTAGAAATCTTCCTTCCCAACGAAATAATCTTTTTGCTGTTGGGTTAGTAAGAACAATCTTTCCCTGGGAATCCAACAATATTGCACCATCTGCCATAGTAGCTATAAGTGATTGCTGTTTTATTTGAGCGGCCTTAAGTTCTTCAATATTTGCCTCATCATAATTTTCTAATTGAGTGGCCATTCGGTTAAATCCATTTAAAAGTTCTCCCAAATCTCCTGTCATAGGTAAAGAAATTCTTGATTTGAAGTTCCCTTTTGAAATTTCTCTAACACCTCTTACTAACTCTCTTACGGGTCTTGTAATTGTTAGTGCATTGAATACAGCTCCAAGTATTACTAAAACCCAAATAGAAATAAAAACAGCTATTGTAACCTCTCTAGTAAGTGCTGCGCTGGCTAATGCTTTTTTATTAGGCGTAACACCCAAGGCTAAAGTTCCGAGATATTTTCCTTTCCATAGCATTGGGACAAAAACATCTGTAACTTGACCTTGAGGTGTTACGTGTTGCCTAACTAATGGGAATTGTGGCCTTTTCTTTAATTCCGATGGTAGTTTTAATCTTCTAGTTAGCTGGAATTGGCTATCTGAATTTGTAGGAGTCGCACTAATCGGAATTCCAAGTTGAACTATATCTTCAGCATCTGTAAAAAATATGTAACGAAGATTTCGGCTTGATCTCCAGAACTTTTCAGCAACATTTGAGATTTCTTTTTTTTGGTTATTAGCAACTAATTCCGTGACATTCCCCGATAATAATAATCCAAGATCTCGAGCATATCTAGTGTCATTCATGCCTGCATCCCTTTGAATACTGTTTAGTGCAAAAAATGTTATTCCTGTCATTAGGAGACTTACAACTAAAGTTGCTATTGCTAGTAGTTTTGTCCTTAAACTAAACCCACTCCACCAAGTAAGAAGTCTGTTTATCCAATAATTATTATTAATATCTTCTTTGTCGGCGATGTTATATTCTCTACTTTTTTGATTGTTGGTATCTATCATAACCCTAATTCTCCTTATAATTTTTTCTCACTTGATGACCGATATCATTTCTAAAGTAAATACCATCAAAACTTATTTCTTTTAAATTTTTGTATGCTTTTTCAAAAACCATATCGAAATCTTTATCTTGACAGACGATGCTTAAAACTCTTCCTCCATTAGTTAATAATTCCCCATCTTTGCTTAAAGAGGTCCCAGAGTCGAAAATTTGACAATCACTATAATCAATCTTTCCAATTTTAATTGGAAAGCCAGTTTTATATTCGTGTGGGTAACCTTTTGAAGTAGCAATTACACACCCACTAACCTTATTAGAAGTATTAATTTTTTCATTCCCAGTTAAATTTCCCATTGAACATTTTTCTAAAAGAAATAAAAAACTTTGATCCATTAAAGGCATTATTGTTTGACATTCTGGATCACCAAACCTACAGTTGTATTCTATAACTTTAGGACCAGATTCTGTGATCATTAATCCAAAATAAATTACCCCTTTATAATCAATATTTTTTTTATTGAGCTCGTTTATTGTCGGTTCAATTATCTCTTTGATGATTCTTTCAAGATATCGCTTTGTTAACAGTGGAGCAGGAGAATAAGCCCCCATCCCTCCTGTATTTGGACCTTTATCTTTTTCATGAAGTCGTTTGTGATCTTGGGCAGTGGGAAGTAGAATATAGTTTTTTCCATCACATAGAGCAAATACTGAAACTTCTGGACCATTAATTTTCTCTTCAAGAACTACTACATTCCCAGAGTTGCCAAACTGACCATTGAAGATTGATTCTGTTGCTCTAAAACATTCTTCTTTTGAATCAGGAATAAAAACCCCTTTACCTGAGGCTAAGCCATCCGCTTTAACGACCAGTGGAATAGATGTTGAATGAATAATTTTTTTTGCTTCTTCTAAAGAATTTACTTTCCAAAATTTAGAAGTTGGAATATTTGCATCTCGCATAAATTCTTTTGCCCAAGATTTGCTATATTCTAATTTTGCTCCATCTTTACCAGGGCCAAAAACTTTAAATTCTTTTTTGCGAAGAAAATCAGCTAGTCCATCTGCTAAAGGTATTTCTGGTCCTATTACAATTAAATCAACTTTCAAAAAATCAAGTTTTTCTGCTAATTCGTTTTTATTTTTTATATCAATTTTTATTCTTTCACATTTATTTATTCTTTCTGATCCTGCGTTACCAGGGATTAAAAAAACTTTTTTGACTAGTTCATTTTTTTGAATAGCCCAGGCCAAGGAATTTTCTCTCCCTCCATTTCCAATTATTAAAATATTTTCTAACTTACTGAAGTTTTTAAAATTTTTTGAATTAATACTCATAAATTTGATTTTGAAGGTTATGAGGTTTCGAGGAATAATCAGTTAAAATGAAATAAACTACTTTAAAGTTTAATTCCAATAATTATGTTAATTATAAATCATACTTTTAGTAATCAAATGAGGTCCTAAATTTAATGAATAATAAATATGAATTAATTTATGAAGGTAAGGCTAAAAAAGTATTTTCTCATGATCATGCAGATAAAGTAATTATTGAATTTAAAGATGATGCTACAGCTTTTAATGCTTTGAAAAAAGCTAAATTTGAAGGAAAGGGCAAACTTAATTGCCTAATAAGTGCAAGAATTTTTGAAATTCTAAAAAATAAAAATATACCATCACATTTTATTGAACTTAAAAATGAGAATACAATGATTGCCCATAAAATAAAAATAATTCCCTTGGAAATTGTTTTAAGAAATACTGCTTATGGCTCTTTGTGTAAACAAACTACTATTGAACCTGGCACTAACTTGGTAAAACCATTAATAGATATTTATCTTAAAAATGATGAACTTAATGATCCGCTAATTACAAAAGATAGAATTGAATTAATGAACATAATAAGCTCTAAAGATTTAGATCTAATAATTGATTTAACTTTAAAAATTAATATAATCTTGAAAAACTTCTTTAAAGATATTCAACTTCAACTAGTAGATTTTAAATTGGAGTTTGGTTATAACTTTAAAAATAACATTGTACTTGGGGATGAAATAAGTCCTGATAATTGTAGATTGTGGGATCTTAATCAAAATAATGATACAATTGTAAGCCTAGACAAAGACAGATTTAGAAATGATTTAGGTGGTCTAATTGAAGCTTATAGTGAAATTAATCGAAGAATTAACGATTTCATTTAATTCAATTCAATAAATAATTTTTTACTTACCTTAAGCAAAAGTACTATGCAAAAACATTTTTTAAAATTCAGAAAAGTTTTCACAAATATTGCATGTTCTCCTCTGATTTTAATTTCAAACAATTCTGAATTATTTGCTAAGTATTTGCCAAATGAATTTGAAGAAACAATTACAGGTTTAGAAATAAATAATAAAAATAATAATGTTTTATTTCAAGGAATTGATATCAATCAGGAGAAAAATTTCTTCATCGCAGAAAATAATGAAAATATTGAGATAGAAAGTGTTCTTATTTCAGAAATAATTATCGAAGGTTGGGAAAATCATCCTGAGGGTAGAAAACTTGAACTGGCTGCCTATGATTCTATGAGTATAAAGCCAGGTAGTGTTGTTAATAATCAAATTTTAAAACAAGACCTTAATGCAATATATGCTAGTGGTTGGTTTTCAGGAGTTAATATAAATTCTCAAAATGGTCCGTTAGGAGTAAGGCTAATTGTGAATGTAGTTCCCAATCCGATATTAAAGAAAGTTGAACTAAATTCAAAAAGCTCTGTTATCACTGATGAATATCTAGATGATATTTTTAAAAATTATTATGGAACAACACTTAATTTAAATGAATTTCAAAACAAAATTGACAGAATAAAGAATCGATATGAAAGTGAGGGTTATTCTTTAGCTAGAATTCAAGGACCAGATAGAATAAATAAAGATGGAATAGTTACACTAAATGTCTTTGAGGGTATCGTATCTGATGTTCAGTTAAGATTTCTAGGCACTGATGGGGAATCTTTTGTTGATGGGAAACCTAGAAAAGGAAAAACGAAAGACTGGGTCATAAAAAGAGAATTAAAAACACAACCAGGTTCTATATTTAACAGAAAAATTTTAGAAGAAGATATTAGAAGACTCTATGCCACTAGCTTATTTGATGATGTGAAGGTTTCCCTTGGCCCTGATAGCTCAAATCCTGGCAGAGTCATAATCTTTTTAGACTTGAGTGAACAAAGAACAGGATCATTGACAGGTGGTCTAGGTTATAGCAATGCTTCAGGTATATTTGCCTCAGTTGGTTTGAATGAAACGAATGCATTAGGGAGAGCATGGAATACTAATCTCAACATGAATTTTGGACAATATTCAACCACCTATAATTTTTCTTTATCTGATCCATGGATTAAGGGAGATAAACATAGAACTTCATTTAGAACAAATGTTTTTCTGAGTAGACATTATCCTCAAGAATTTAAAAGTGAAAAAAATGGGAGATTCTATGCAGTAGATGATCAAACGCCATCAAGCTCTGACACTTTTTCATCAATAGTTTTAGAAAAAACAGGTGGTGGATTTTCTTTTTCGAGACCTCTAAATGGAGGAGATCCATTTAGGAACGCTAAATGGAGAGTCCTAGGAGGTATGAATCTAAAAAGAGTAAAAATGATTGATGGTGATGGTAACCCAAAACCCTTTGGCGACAGGACTCCAACCATAACCAGAAATAATATAAGCGATATTATTTGTATAGGATTTACACAAAATGACGGGTCATGCCCTGAAGAAAATATATTGGTAAGTGTTATTACAAGTGCTACTAGAAATAATTTGAATAATTCTATCAACCCAACTTCAGGAAATAAATTTAGTGTAGGTACTGAACAGTTTGTTTCTATGGGAGAAAACTCTCCAACTTTTAATAGAATGAAAGCCTCATATTCATTTTTTATACCCACAAAATTAATAAATTTAACTAAAGCATGTAAGTCTAGTAATTCTGATAGTAAAGACTGTCCACAAGCAATTGGGTTTCAATTTAAGGCAGGAACTATTCTTGGAGAATTGCCTCCTTATGAAGCATTTTGTATGGGAGGAACTTCATCTGTTAGAGGTTGGGGATCTTGTGATTTAGCAGTCAGTAGAAGTTTTGTTGAGGGGTCAGCTGAATATAGATTCCCTGTTTGGAGAATGATATCGGGAGCTTTATTTGTTGATGGAGGAAGTGATTTAGGTTCTCAAAATGATATCCCTGGGAAGCCTGGTATATTATTGCAGAAGTCTGGTTCAGGTTTTTCACTAGGTGGGGGAGTTGGAGTGAAAACCCCAATTGGTCCATTAAGATTAGACGTCGCCAGTAAGAATCTAAGTGGAGATTTGAGATATACACTTGGAGTAGGATGGAAGTTTTAAGTGTTTTCTTGGCCTTCTAATTATGATTGTTGCTATACCTTATCTGGGGTTATCTCCAGAGAAGGTATTGGCCTTCATAGTGGAGAAAAAACAAGAGTTAAAATTTCTTCTTATGAAAAAGAAGGATATTATGTTTCTTTCAGGGATAAACCAGATGAGATTTTTAAGCTAACCCAAGATTTAATTGGAAGTACCATGCTTTGTACGGCGGTTAAATTAGGAGGGAGAAATTTATATACTATTGAGCACTTATTATCTTCAATGGCAGGGTGTGGATTAAGTTATATACATATTGAAGTTGATGGTAAAGAGATCCCGCTTTTAGATGGATCGGCAATTCAGTGGGTTAGAGATTTTGAAGAAGTAGGTATAAAAAAAGCACCTAAACCTGATAATTTTTTTCGAGAGATTAATAAATCAATTCTTTTAAACAAAGAAGGCTCAGTTATAGCAGCTACTCCGTCAGAAAAAACTACAATTATTTCCACTATAAGCTTTTCCTATAAAGCAATTGGTAATCAAACTTTTGTAGTTGATTTAAATCCAAAAAGTTTCGTCGAGATGATTGCTCCAGCAAGAACATTTGGTTTTAAGGATCAATTTCAAGAATTAAGTGAACTTGGATTAATTAAAGGAGGAAGTTTGGAAAATGCTCTTGTTTGTGATGGTGATGAATGGGTTAATCCACCATTAAGATTTGATAATGAACCAATAAGACATAAAATTTTAGATCTTATTGGGGACTTGGCTTTGGTAGGGTTACCTAAGGCTCAAATTTTAGTTTATAAAGGATCACATTCTTTAAATGCTTTGTTGGCCTCATCGCTAAAAAATTAATTTTATCTTTAATTGCTTTGGAAAAAAAATTATCTAGTGACAATAATCAACTCTCCTCTGAGAACATACTAGGTTTACTACCGCATAGATATCCATTTGCTCTAGTGGATAAAGTCTTAGAACATATTCCTGGGGAGAGAGCTGTCGCCGTAAAAAATATAACTATAAACGAGCCTCAATTTCAAGGACACTTTCCCGAAAGACCTTTAATGCCAGGTGTACTTATTGTTGAATCAATGGCTCAAGTTGGGGGGATAATAGTAACGCAAATGCCTGATCTTCCTAAAGGACTTTTTGTTTTTGCAGGAATAAATAATGTTAAATTCAGAAAACCTGTTGTACCTGGAGATCAATTGATAATTACTTGTGAGTTATTAAGTATTAAAAGACAAAGATTTGGCAAGGTCAAAGGAGAGGCACATGTTAATGGAAAGTTGGTTTGTGCAGGCGAATTAATGTTTTCATTAGTTGATTAGAAATATGACAAGTAAAAATTCTGAATTAAAGAAAAGCTTTGAGGGTGCAAAAGTTCACCCAAACTCTTTTGTTGACTCAAGTGCCCAATTGCATGATGGAGTTATCATCTCTCAAGGAGCTACAGTTGGTCCTAATGTGACTATCGGGCAAGGAACTGAAATAGGTCCTAATGCGGTTATTTCAGGAAGAACTCAAATTGGTAAGTACAATAAAGTTTTCCCAAATGTTTTTATAGGTCTGGATCCCCAAGATCTTAAATATAGAGGTGCATCAACTGAAGTAATTATTGGAGATAATAACACTTTTAGAGAATGTGTAACTATTAATAAGGCAACTGATGAAGGAGAAAAAACTATTATTGGAAATAATAATCTGTTAATGGCTTACACTCATATAGGCCATAATTGTGAAATTGGGAATGGGGTAGTTTTATCAAATGGTGTTCAAGTTGCAGGCCATGTAAAGGTTGAAGATAAAGCTATTATTGGCGGCTGTTTAGGTATTCATCAATTTGTACATGTTGGATATTTAGCAATGATAGGAGGAATGACTAGAGTTGACAGAGATGTACCTCCTTTTTGTTTAGCAGAAGGACACCCTGGGAGGTTGAGAGGTTTGAATAGGATTGGAATAAAAAGAAGTGGATTACTGGAAAATAAGGATTTTGATTTAAAACTTTTGCAAAGCACCTGGAATTTACTCTTTAAGTCCAATTATGTAATGTCTGAAGCATTGAAAATGGCAACAAAAGGCAAATTAGATATGTCTTCAACAAAATTATGTGATTTTTTAAAAGTTTCAATATCAAAAGAAAGACGTGGTCCAATGCCTTTACTAAATTAATGAACAAAAAGATATTTATCAGCACCGGAGAAGTCTCTGGAGATTTGCACGGAAGTTTGTTATCAAAAGCATTATTAGATGAAGCAAAAAAAAAATCTATTGATTTAGAAATTTGCGGATTAGGTGGGGAGATGATGAAGAAAGAAGGGGTAAAAATTCTTCAAGATACTACATCCATAAGTGCAATAGGAATTTGGGAGGCTTTACCTCTGATTATTCCAACAATAATTATTCAAAAAAGATTTTATAAATTATTAAGAAGATATCCCCCAGATTGCCTAATTTTGATTGACTATATGGGTCCCAATATAAAAATTGGCACTAAATTAAAAAGATCTAAGACAAAAATTCCAATTTTTTACTACATTGCTCCTCAAGAATGGGCCTGGAGGATTGGAAATAATACTACGACAAATTTAATAAATTTTTCTGATAAAATTTTTGCGATTTTTAAGAAAGAAGCCGCGTTTTATAAAAAGAGGGGTGGAAATGTTTTGTGGGTTGGACATCCAATGATTGATTTGACAAAAAAACTTCCTTTAAAAAAAGATGCCCGAATTATCCTAGGTCTTCGCCAAGATGAAAATATTCTCCTTTTGATGCCCGCGTCAAGACCTCAAGAATTGAGATATATATTACCTACATTTATGATGGCGGCTAGAAAATTACAACAAAAATATCCAAATTTAGTTATCTATATACCCTCCTGTAGGAAAGTTTTTGATGAAAAATTCAATAAAGCCTTTCGAAAATATAAAGTTAAAGGAAAAGTGATTTCTCAAAAAGATAATGCAAGATTAAAGCCTTACATTTATTCACTTACAAAAATTGCTTTTTGCAAATCTGGGACAGTTAATATGGAATTAGCTTTATATGGAATACCACAGATTGTTGGTTATAGAGTCAGTAGGGTAACCGCTTTTATTGCTAAAAAAATTCTTAATTTCAAAGTAAGATTTATTTCTCCTGTGAATTTGTTAGTTAATAAGTTAATAATCCCTGAATTTGTACAGAGAGATTTTGATGCAAAGAAAATCTTTTATAAATCTTGTAAAATTCTTGAAGAGCAGTCAGAAAAAATAAAAATTAAAAAAGGTTATGCTTTTTTAAAAAAGGAATTAGGCGAAGATGGCGTAGTACAAAGAGCTGCTAGAGAGATTATTAATTCTATTATTTAAACTTTATAATAAAAAAATGAAATATTTTTTACCTTTAATAATTACTCTTTCAATATTAATTAACCCGATAAACACTCTTGCAGAGGAATTGATTCTTGCAGGAGGTTGTTTTTGGTGTCTAGAACACGATTTAGAGTCCTTGAAGGGAATAAATTTTGTACAAAGTGGCTATTCAGGAGGAGATTTACAAAATCCAACCTATGAAAATCATGAAGGGCATCAGGAAGTAGTTTTGGTTAATTATAATAACCAATTGGTAAGTTTACCGGAGATACTTAGACTCTATTTGAGAAATATTGATCCTCTCGATGGCAGCGGGCAATTTTGTGATCGAGGGGATTCTTACAGGCCAGTGATCTTTTACAAAGATACAATCGAGAAAAGTGATGCAGAAAATTCACTTTTCTCGGCTTCTAATGAATTGGGAGTTCCATTGCAAAAGATATCTGTTGAACTGAAATCGAGAGGTCAATTTTGGTTAGCTGAAGAATACCATCAGGATTTTGCTGAGAGAAATGAATTAAAATATAAGTTCTATAGATTCTCATGTGGGAGAGATCAGAAATTGGATAAGTTATGGGGGGCTAACTCTAGATCAACAAATCTTTGGTCTGAATGATTATAAATATAATTATAATTATTTATTTTTGATCCATTGGACAAGAGTTTTAACGCCAAATCCGGTTGCACCTGATGGATTAATACCCTTGTTTTTATCAGTCCAACAAGTTCCAGCAATATCAATATGAGCCCATTTTATACTCTCATGAAAGAATTCTTCAAGAAACAAAGCAGCAGTGATAGAACCACCTGCTCTAGGGCCTGTATTTTTCATATCAGCTATATGAGACTTTAACCCCTCTTTGTAAGATTTTTGTAAAGGCATTTGCCATAATTCTTCTCCAGCCTCAGCTGATGCGGTTTTTAGATCATTTGCTAAATCATTACTGTTGCTCCAGAATCCAGCTACATCATTTCCTAAAGCTACTACAATTGCCCCCGTTAAGGTGGCGAGGTCTATGATTGAATCTGGTTTTAAATTTGATGCGTAAGTTAAAGCATCTGCCAATGTGAGTCTACCCTCTGCATCGGTGTTATTTATTTCAATTGTCTTACCATTTGATGCTTTAACTACGTCTCCTGGATGTACTGCAGACCCATTTATCATGTTTTCGCAAGCTGCCACAATAAAATGTATTTCTAGTCCTTTTGGTTTTATAGCTCCAAGTGCTTTTGCTGCTCCTAAAACTGCAGCGCTCCCGCCCATATCATATTTCATCATTTCAATTTGAGATGCTCCTACTTTCAGGTTGTATCCTCCAGAGTCAAAGGTTAAACCCTTCCCAACAAGCGCAATCTTTTCTTTAATAGGACCCTCTGATTTCAAAGTAAGATGTATAAATTTAGGATCTAAATCAGAGCCTTTAGCTACTGCTAAATATGCCCCCATTCCTAAATCTTCACATTCTTTTGCCTCTAAAATTTTTACTTCCAATCCATGATCTTTCGCTATTTGAGTAGCTTGAATTGACATCTCCAGGGGTGTAAGACTATTTGGAGGGGCAGCCACAAGTCTTCTGGCTAGTTCTACACCTTCACATATTTTCTCTATTTCTTCAAAGTTAATATTCTCAAATTTTTTTAAGTTCAAAAATTCTATTTCTTTAAGTACTTTCTTTTCATCTTTTTTCTTCTTAAATCTATTGTCCTTATAAGCAGATAATCTGGATGACTCTGCTAATTTATTTATTTCTAGTTGTGAATTTATTAATTCCCAAGGCAACAAGATGCTGATTTTTTCATTTATATCAACAGATTTCCTAATGAGATTTCCTATAGAGTTTTCTATGTTATCTTTATTAAGTTCTTTTGATTCACCAAGACCAACTATTATTAAACTATCTAATTTTTGATCTAAAAATTCAAAATTTAAAATCCCTCCATTTTCAGCTTTGAATTTTTTTTGTTCAATTTTTTTTAATAGTAAATTTGGGTCAATAACGAATTTTATTTTTTCCAATTGATTTTCGAGTTCTTCTTCTACAACTCCGAATATTAATGTATTACCTTGCCAGCTATCTAAATCTTTTTGGTAAGTGGAAAATTTCATTTTAAAATGGATTAAATTAACTTTTTAATTGTTTGTGAAAGTAGTTGTCCACCGATCTCGAGTTTCTTTATTAAACGGTGGTAACCATAAATATATCAGTTGCTGTTCTAATTTACGTCTTAATTTTACTTCTTTGGGTACATCTAAGAAGAACCGTATATCTTGGTGACTAGTGAGATTGTTTTGATCTAGGGCTTCTCTATAGTTTGTGAGGTAATTTTTACAATCATGTTCACCCTTCCATCTTTTATTAGCTGAATTTGTTTCTCCTATATAAAGGATTATTTTAGAATTTTCCATCGAGTCAATTACAAAATACATTGCTGGACCATTATGTATATACTGATTAGTTCTCCAGAAGTTCAATGATAATGGCTGCAGCGAAAAGGGATCAATTTTTATTTCATTGGAAATTGTATTTATAGGAAGACTAATTTGGTGCAAATTTTTATTGGGAGAATATTCTGAAATATTAAATTGGTGATTATGGATTTTATTTCTCCATTCAATTAGGATTTCGCCTTTGATTTTTAGATTATTTGAGTGTTGAAAATTACTTGATGTATTTACATTTGAACCAAATAATTCAAATTGTCTATTTTGGTTTGAAATATTATTTACGTTGAATTTTTCCAATATTTATGAAATATGTCTACTAAATTTAATTCTGAAAAAATATAAATCAAAGAATTATTTATAAACTAAAATTTATTAATGTTCTAATCAATTTAAAAGATTCTTGTTATCTTGTAGTTGAGCCTAATATTAGCGAAGTAAAAAATAAAAATGGGATTTTTTGAGTCAGACATCGTTCAAGAGGAAGCTAAAAAGCTTTTTATAGATTACCAAGAACTTATGAAACTTGGTTCTGATTATGGAAAATTTGACAGAGAAGGGAAAAAAATGTTTATAAAAAAAATGGAATCTCTTATGGATCGTTACAAGGTTTTTATGAAGAGATTTGAATTGTCTGAAGATTTTCAAGCAAAAATGACAGTAGAACAATTAAAGACTCAGTTAAGTCAATTTGGGATTACTCCTGATCAAATGTTCGATCAGATGAATAAAACCTTAATAAGAATGAAAGATGAACTTGATAGAACTTCTTAAATTAAAAGGTTAAAACTCCATGTCAAATAATTTAATATTGCCATCATGGCTGTTAAGAGGAATAGAAGAATATTTTCCAATTAAGGGAACAGATCAAACTTTTTCGGAGATAATTGATCATGCGAAAAGAAATAATAAAAAATTGAGAGTTAAACTCGGAATCGATCCAACAGGAACAGATATTCATCTTGGGCACAGCATATTGTTTAAAAAACTTAGGGCATTCCAAGATAATGGACATGTTGCAGTTTTAATTATTGGAGATTTTACTGCTCAAATTGGAGACCCAACCGGAAAAAACAAAACAAGAGTTCAGTTATCGGAAAAACAAGTCAAGGATAATGCAAAAACATACTTAAACCAACTTGGTATGGGAAAGCCAGCTAATGAATCTATTTTAGATTTTGATTCAAAAGATAGAATAGAAATTAGATATAACAGTGAATGGTTAAAAGGATTAAATCTTAATTTGATAATTGAATTAATGGGTAGTGCAACAGTTAGTCAAATGCTAGCCAAGGAGGAATTTAATAAAAGGTACACTTCGCAAGTTCCAATTGCTTTGCATGAATTCTTATATCCACTACTACAAGGTTACGATTCGGTAGTTGTTAAATCAGATATTGAGCTTGGAGGTACGGATCAGAAATTTAATATTGCAATAGGAAGAGATCTTCAAAGGCATTTTAAACAAGATCCTCAATTTGGTGTTCTGCTGCCAATTTTGACAGGTTTAGATGGAATTAAAAAGATGAGTAAATCTGAATTTAACACCGTCGGTTTGACTGAAGATCCTCTTTCAATGTATTCAAAATTAGAAAAAGTACCCGATAATATAATACCTAATTATTTTGAATTACTTACTGAATTAGATTTAAGTTTTCTTGAAAACACAAATCCTCGTGAATTACAGAGAAGAATGGCTTTAGAAGTTACTACTTTATTCCATGGAGCTGAAGAAGCATTAAAGGCGCAATCAAACTGCGAAAAATTATTTCTTGGACAAAAAGAAAAAGTTGGAGAAATTCCAGAGATTTCTTTAAAAGAAGTAGTTTTTCCAGTAAAGTTTTTTTACTTGCTAAGTGCTCTAAAACTCTTCAAATCTAGCAGCGAATCCAAAAGATCTATTAAAGGTGGGGGTGTAAAAATTGATAGTCAGAAAGTATCAAATCCTGATTTAGTTTTTAATTCAAAAAATGATTTGGAAGGAAAAATTTTGCAAATTGGAAAAAAAATAATTAAGAGGTTTGAAACTGAAAATTGATGAATAACAGATTTAATTCAGAAGATAAAATAATATTGGCAATGGATGGATTAGATGTAAGTCAAGCAAAATTACTTTTGGAAAAATGTCCTAATATTAAGTGGGTAAAAATTGGTTTAGAGCTTTTTGTTAGGGAAGGTCCAAGAGTTATTGAAATATTAAAAGGTTTAAATAAAAAAATTTTTTTAGACTTAAAATTTCACGATATTCCAAATACCATGCGTGCAGCATGTTACCAAGTTTCAAAATTAGGGGTTGATATAATTTCTATTCATGCTTCAGCAGGTCTAAAAGCTCTTAAGGATTCGAAAAAAGCATCTTTTGAAGGAGCTACCTCAGTCAGTGTAAAACCTCCATTAGTGGTGGGAATAACTGTTTTAACAAGCTTTTCTCTTAAAGATTTTCAAACTGATCTTGATAGAAATAATTCAATTGAAGAAAATGTATTGAGACTTGCAAAGTTGTCTTTTGATGCCGGATTAGATGGATGTGTTTGTTCCCCTTGGGAGGTAAAAATGTTGAGATCTATTTATCATGATAATTTTGAACTTATTACACCAGGAATCAGATTAAATATTCACAATAAAGATGATCAAAATAGAATTATGACTCCCCATGAAGCTATAGATAATGGCGCTTCAAAGTTAGTCATTGGTAGATCAATATCAAAAGCTTTAAATCCTAATAAAGCTCTACTAGAAATATTTAAATCTATTGATTAGGATTAATTTTGGATTCTTCTCCCTTAAGTAGTCTTGTTATATTTGTTCTATGTTTCCAGATTACTAATAATGCCACAATTAAACTTATAAAAAAGTATGAGTGTATAAATTTACCTAGATAAAAAAACATAAAAATGGGAAGTAAGATTGCAGCTGAAATACTTGATAAAGAAACATATTTAGTTTTTGTTAGGACTATTAAAAAAATGCCAAGAGATGCGAGTCCAACTTTCCAAGAAAGAGCTAAAAACATACCTAATCCAGTCGCAACAGCTTTCCCTCCTTTACCTTTAAGCCATATTGGCCAAATATGTCCTGAGATAGCGGATATCCCTGCTATTACTTCTATTAATCCTTGATCTGCGTAATATTGAGCAATTTTTACTGCAATAAGGCCTTTCCCAACGTCAATGATAAATACAAAAAGTGCTGCCCATTTTCCAACATTTCTTAAGACATTTGTGGCTCCTGTAGATCCAGAACCTATAGTTCTTAGATCTATATTTTTGAGATATTTTCCAATTAAAAAACCCGTTGGAAGTGATCCCAAAAGATAACTTGTAAAGATTATTAAGATATTCATGAGGCTTAGTTTAGTTCAAGATCATCGTAAATTTCATTATCTGAACCAGCAAATGCAACCCATAATGGGAATTGAAGAATTGGAATTTCAACAGAGGTTTCTGCAGCATCAATGATAATAAATGGCAATTCTTCATTGGCTTCTAATCTATCAGCTCGTTCGATGACACCTTCAGGCCTTTCAAAAAGAACAATCCCACTACTAGGCCCAAAGTCATCCCTTGTGAGGCCAAGTGAATCTTGAAGAATTCTTCTCCATTCCCCTAATCGTTCAGGCTGCGAAGCTAAAATAAGAGTCTGAAACTGATCTCCATATAATTCGCCAAGAATAGATATTAAACCTGCTGATAACAAGGCATTTTTTTGTCGAGATCCTCTACTTTCAAGAGAACCTCTTCCGCCCATGTTAAAGAACCAATCATCCATAATTTCTATATCTGATGAATCAAGACTTCGTCTTAATTTCCAAGGTTCTGCATAAAAGTCAGGTTGTTCCCGGAAACTTGTAAAGCAACTTTTTATAATCTCTTCATCTGGCTTAAATGTTTCAGAAAGAGCAGGAACATTAACTACATTATCTGTGTTGTTGTTTTGCTTTTTCTCATCAAGAGGAGATGGCTTTACGATTATTGGTTGAGAAACTAATTCAAGTTTCTCTACGTTTTGTGAAAGATTTTGCAAAGCTCCAGTCAAGTACTCTTGAAAGCCTTTAACTCTTTTAGCAATATTATCTGACTGTCCTTTAAAATTTGACTCGATATCTTCTTCTATTTCATTTTTTTTTGTTTCTAACTCTTTTATTTCTTTTACTAAAGAGTCTTTTTTTGAAACGAGATCTCTAAAAATTTCATTAGAAATTTCATCAAAAGATTTTGTTGATTTACCGTTTTTTGGTGTAATTTTTTTATTTTGCGTTGTATTTTTCTTACTAGTTTGTTTGTTTTTTTCATCTGAAATTGACTTATCTAGTATTAATTCCTTTTCAGGATTATTGTTGGAAATTTCTGTATTGGTCATTTAAATAATTTTGATGATTAGGCAAAGTCTGAATTTTAAGAATTTTTAATTTCTAGGGAATCAACTTTCTTTAAGAGCTCATCTTTTAATTGATTTGGATTAAATAAAATTGGTAACAAATGAGGACTGGACTTCTCTCTAAAATAAAAAATACCTGGGATTATAGGGAAAAAGAATTTCCATGATATCCAGTTCTTGAATGGAAAAGTTCTAATCTCTTTTCCTAATTGTAAAACGATAAAATCGTCATTTGTTATTTTTATTCTTAAGGTGAATGACTGAAGTAATAAAAAAAAGCTAAAAGAAGCAAAAATTATTGTTGGCAAAGAACCAATATTCAAAAACAAAAGCATAAAACTTAAAACTATTAGAATGATTGGTAACTGAAATGAAGGAGATATTATTACTGGTTCCTCTTTTTTTGATTTTGTATTAAACATAGTATCATCCAAATAAAATTTGCGTTAGTAATACATCCATTAAAGATACAGTAACGAGAGTCATTACAACTGCACCTGTTGTACTTGTTCCAACTTCTTTTGGACCTCCTTTAGTTGTGAGTCCATATCCACAAGCAATGATTGAAATAAGTAATCCGAATACTACAGATTTTATTAACATTGAACTTAAATCTGTACTGGTTAAACTCACATTACCTGATCTTACAGATGTCCAAAAAACTATTGGAGGAACTTTATAAAAAATTGTGCTCCAAATTTGGCCACTCCATAAAGCTACAGATAAAAACAAAAGACACTGTATAGGAGACATTATTACCATCGATAGTAACCTTGGGACTACCAAATATTGGACTGGTTCGGTCCTCAACATGGTTATTGCCTCAATTTGTTCTGTGACTTTCATAGTGCCCAGTTGAGCAGCATAGGCAGTGGCAACCTTTCCAGTCATTAAAGTAGCAGTTAGAAGAGGAGCCATTTCTCTGGCCATGCCTACTGCTAATAAACCTCCTATTTCACTTGAAACCCCCATACTTGTAAGCTGTGATGCAACTTGAATATTAAAAACTGTACCTGCGGCAATTCCTGTTATTAATACAATTAATAAACTGCCGGGACCTGACTCCATAAGTTGGTCAAAGAGATCATTTTTGGAAATTTTACCCTTAAAGATAAAATTAATTGCTTGCCCGCCAATGATTAAGCTGCTTAGAAGTCTTTTGAAAAAATTAAAGTAATACATATCTTTATATTAGTTTGTAATTAATTTTCGATCCCATTTTCTCATGATTAAAAGACCAATTATTACCAATATTGAGGGTATAAAACCAATACATAATCTAATAGTTAATTGTGCTGAAAAGCATTGTTCAATAATATCTAGACCATTTTTATCAACAAAGCATGATTGATAATCTGATAAATACAATAAAAATCCTAATAATTGAACACTAAACGCGATACCAATCTTCTGAATAAGCACCATCCAAGCAGTATATAGTCCTGCCGGTTTCTCTGGGTCTTCGTCTATTGCATCAGGAAGTAGTGACCAAGGGATAAGAAAAGCGGTTGAAGCTCCAATGCCAATAAGACAGATTATGACAATTAAAAGAATGAACAGAAATATGTTGCCTGCATTTAGGAATAAACTATCTCCAACTTCTGAAATGTTTGATAATGAAGGTAAAAATAATGTTGCCGTACATGAAATAATCCACAAAATCCCTCCATAGTTTAAAGCTGAAATCCTGTTTAATTTATTTGATACTCTGGTCCATATTTGTAAACCCACTAAAGCGCTAATTTGGAAAGGAATCGGGATCCATTTCGCGATGTATGTTGGTGCATTCAGTACATCCTCCACATAGATTAACGCTACTGTTTGCATCAATTGTAAGGCGCACCAGAGAAGAATATAAAGCGTGATAACTTTTAGAAATTTTTTATTTCTGAAGATCCTTTTGAATTGAAGTGTTATGGCTTCAACTTTTCCTGAAGGCCTTCTTGCTTTTTTGGCGAATGGAGCTAATCCCCAACAAGAAATTAATGTTGCGGCAACTGCAATACATCCGCTAATTTTACCCATTAAAAAATATTCATTACTTGCTGATCCTTCAGAACCCAATACAACTCCAGCAATTATTAAACCAGTTAGTCCTGCAATTATTGAGCCAGTAAATCTAGATGCGTTTAGTCTTGTTCTTATTGCTGTTTTTTCAGAAATTTCAGTAGATAGAGCTGCAAAAGGAAGATTAATACTTGTATAAGCAGTCATTACGATTATAGAAATTATTGCATAGTAAATAGTCTTGGTTAGTACGGAGCCAGTGGGTGTCCACCATATCGCAGCTAAAGAGAAACCAAGAGGAACAGATGCTGCTATCATCCAGGGGATTCTTGGCCCCCATCTTGATTTAGTACGATCACTTAACCATCCAATTAACGGATCATTTACTGCATCCCATATCTTTATTAACATTAATAATGAACCTGCAATTATTACTGGTAAACCAGCAGAAATAAAGAATTTGAACAGAAAAAAACCAAATTGCGTCGCGACTAAACCTGTGCCTGCATCTCCTAGCCCATAAGAGAACATTAATCTTGTTGTTGATTTAGTAATATTTTTTTTCGAGTGTGAATTTTCCAATCTTTTTGCTTTGTTGATTGTTTGTTAATGTATTATTGCAATGGTAATTCTATTACTTAATGCGGGCGTGGTTTAGTGGTAAAACCTCAGCCTTCCAAGCTGAAGATGCGGGTTCGATTCCCGCCGCCCGCTTTAGAACAAATTGTTTTTTGCCCCAAATACTTCTTCTGAAATGATTAATAAAGAGCTTCTACTCTTTATTGAAACAGATTTTTCATTGATAGTTAAGGGTTTAAAAATCTCAGATATGCTAGTGTCAATAACTTTCAACCAATTATATTTACATTTCGGCAAGGGGAAATCGATACTTTTTGAATATGCATTTAAACCAATCCAGACCAGCGGATTAGAAATGCCTTCGTTAATACTAAAGGCAACTGTGTGCGACCAACTACTCCAATCGGGATTATCTAACTTTGTTCCATGCCAATGATAGGTTGGAATATTTTCATTAGTTTTATTATTAGGAAAGAATGATGGATTAAAAATTTTTATTAGTTTTTTTCTGATTTTTATAACATATTTAAAATATTTTAATAATTCCAAATCTTGTTGATCATGTTCCCAATTCATCCACCCCAACAAATTATTTTGGCACCATGAATTATTGTTACCGCCTTGTGATCTTCCTATCTCATCACCCATAAGTATCATTGGAACACCTTTAGAGATAAGTAAACTAAGAATAAGATTTTTTTGTTGTCTTTTTCTTAAATCATTAATTAAATAGTTTGTAGTTGGTCCCTCTATACTATGATTCCAAGAATTGTTATGGTTATCACCATCTCTGTTTTGCTCTTTGTTGGCAAAATTATGTTTTCTATTGAAAGTTACTAAATCTTTTAGAGTGAATCCATCATGTGAAGTAATAAAGTTTATTGATTTTGGGAAAATAGTATCTTCTTTATAAATCGATGGAGAACCTTTGATTTTATCGCTCATATTCCAAGCTGTATCTTTATCCCCCTTCCAAAATCTTCGCAAATCATCTCTAAAATGACCATTCCAAGTGAAAGTATTTTTAGATGGGAAATCCCCTAATTTATATAAACCACCACAATCCCATGGCTCACTAATAAACTTTATATCAACAAGTTCTGGTTCACATTCTATATCTTCAAAAATTGGAGGATTATCCAGTGGCGAGAGATTTTCTCCCCTTGATAAGGCAATACCCAAATCAAATCTAAAACCATCAACTCCAAATTCACTAGCCCAACACTTTAATGATTCAATTATTAGTTTTCTAACTAATCCTCTGTTTGCTGCAATAGTATTTCCACAACCAGATACGTCCTGATAATTTTTATCTTTCCCAATAAAGTAATAAAGGTTTTCATCAATACCTTTCCAACATATCGCAGGTCCTTTGTGATCTCCTTCAGAAGTGTGATTGTATACGACATCTAAAATAACTTCAATTTCTGCCTTATGACACTCCTCTACTAATTTTCTAAATTCCTCTCTATTCTTTTCAGCTGATTCATTCGAAAGGTATTCAAAATGGGGAGTAAACCAATTGATTGGACTATAACCCCAAAAATTCTTTAAACCATTTGGTGCATCAGTTGGATCAAAACAAAAAATTGGAAGTAACTCGATTGAGGTAATTCCCAGTTCTTTGAGATATGGAATTTTTTTTAAAAACTTCTTGAAACAACTTTCAGATTTATCAGTTGATTCAGTGAAGGATTTGATATGGAGTTCATAAATAATTGTTTCTTCCCAAGAATGTTTCGGTCTTGGATAGTCTTTAAAATTAAATAATTTTCTATCGCAAACAACGCTTTTAAGACAAGAATTAGTATTTTCTTGCGTTTTTAATGCATTTTCTCTTTTATAACTTTCCCACCCAGTTATACCCCTTGAACATGGATCGAGTAATACTTTTTTTTCATAATTGTTGTTGATCGAATTATTTTTTTGTTTTACTCTAAAAGCATAAATACAACCCTCATTAAGATTTTTTACCTCTGCATGCCAGTAGGGACCCGTATTATGATTCTGGTCTAGTTTCAATATACTTTTTGGGGAAATAGACCCCTCTTTCTCAAACAATAATATTTCTACATATTCTGCATTAGTGGCTACTAGGGAAAAATTAACCCCTTCTGGAGTTAGAGAACTTCCTAAAGGAAATGGTTTACCTTTATTGATATGAGTCACTTTCTCTTTATCATTGATTAATTAAATATTGAGATAATTTATTTAAATTATTGATATTAGAATAATAGATACAAAATTAAGAAAAAAACTAAAATTTCAGGTTTCACTAATCAACTTTATTAGATTTTGATATTATAAATTTCCAAATTAATTGCAATTTGTCTATCCATCTTTTTAATGAATAAAAAGATTTAGAGAGAAAGCTTATTTGTGAAAAAACCTGATTTTTCTTGATTTCAAAATATAAATTATGTTTTTTCATGTGATGAGAAGGAAATATATCTGAAAATTAATAAAACATAATAAATGGCTTCAATTCTTAACTTAATTTATCTTTGATATTTCTTTTCTGATAAATGAAGTTGGATTTTTCAAGGGTAAACTTAGTGATACCAATGCTTTTAGCTGTTTTATAGTTAAAGAGGCTTCTTTTTATAAGAAAAAAAGTGAGGCTATAAAAATAAATAATGGAGCTAAAAATGTCCCTAAGATTTGTATAAAGCTTTGCGCCGCCGGCATTTTCGGTTGCCGTATTTGTATTTGCTCCATATGATGTGCAAGTTCGAGGTTTTTAGGCTTGCTTAAAAAACTTGTCTTTAAATCTCTGCTTTACAAACAATTCAATGAACAAAGCTGATTTAGTAAATCTTGTTGCTGCTCGTACAGAGCTCACAAAAACTGATGTTTCTTTAGTTGTTGATGCAGCTATTGAAACTATTGTTGACTCAGTAGTGGAAGGCAAAAAAGTCTCCTTACTAGGATTTGGTTCTTTCGAGCCAAGAGATCGTTCTGCTAGACAGGGATTAAACCCTAAGACAGGCGAAAAAATAGCAATACCTGCTAAAAGAGTTCCAACATTTTCTGCAGGTAAACTTTTTAAGGATAGAGTTCAAGGGTAATCTTTTTAATCTATTTCTTCTTTTATTACCAAGGTGCTCTTTTAGAGCATCTTTTTTTTTAATTTCAATAAAATGCTAATAGCTAAATACCTAAAACTATTTAAAAGTTTTCTCAAATTTTGAAGTCTTAAGCAGTAATGAAATATTTAACTTTTTTATTACTAAAATTTTTGTTGTTATCTAATTTTGTTATGGCAGAAACAATGCCAACAAAATCCAAGATTCTAAAAGAAGCTACTTATTGTGTTAAAGATCCTCAAGCCCAAGTTTGTAAAGAGTTAGTTTCTGAAATAGAAAAACTTCAATTATTTGTATTTGACCAAAATAGATTCAAATGTCAATCAAGTTTATTGGGGCTGCAGTCGGCAATTGTTGAAGCTTATTTTTTAAAAAATTTTTCAAATGAAAGGATTTCATTTACGATCCCATATGTGATTAAAAATTGTTAATTATTAAAAAATTTTGTTTTTTTAGAATATTATAAATTTTGGATTTTAAGTTTTAATGGTAAAAGGTTTCTCTGATAATGAAGTTAAAAATGATGCTGTAATAAAAGAATCAAAAAAGGAAAAAAAAGGCTTAGCAGCTTTTCTTAAAGGTAAGAAATTTACGTACACTTTGCCAGGTAAAAAACAAATAAATATATTTGGATCAATAGTATTAGGCTTAAATTTGATTTTAATATTGCTAGTCATCCTTTATTTAAAGAATCAAGAATTCCGTAACTTTGTTTTTAATGTTGGTCGTTAAGTATTTTTAGATCGAAAAAATTTTTTAAATGATATATTTAAATTTTAGAAATTCTTATGAAGGTAGTAAATTTAGTTTTTCAAGTATTTTTTTTGTTAGTAATCCTTCTGTTTTTGATATATTTTCTAACAGGTTATGACTCTGCTTTTGAGGCAGACCAGAATTGTCATTCATATCTTGCAAGTTACGATAATATATCTGGAAATTATGGTTGTGATCATGATACTGAGACACATCAGTGGATACTTTACGAGTCAAATGACAAAATAGAACCAGCTAAAATTATTAAGAAATTTAGGTACAAATTTTTATAAATCAAATTTTTTATAAAAAAACTTTGCACTTATTATTGATATTATCGCTGTAATTGCGAAAGTAAGGTACTGATATATGCTTCCTTCTAAATAAATTTTATTTTTATAAAGAGGATAATCAATGAAAGAGCCTAATGTTCCCCAAATTATTACCCATACAGATATGTATAAGATTGCTTTTATTGGATTAGATTTTTTTTCTTCCATTTTAATTGATACCAAAAATTGAAGAAGTCACAGGCCTGCCGCTAAAAACCAATTCTGTTAATATGAGCATCAAGAATCCAATCATTGCTGCTCTTCCATTTACAAGTTCAGCACTGCTATTAAATCCGAAAACATTCTTTACTTCATCTCCCTGATTGTCTACCCATTTTGAGTATTCATTATCAGTTGATGATGTACTATTCAAATCATCTTTTTGATTTTCCATTGGAGAGCCGTTTTCTTGCATATATTCTTTAAATTCATTCTAGTAATTTTAAAACTAATTTATTATTAAAAAAAAGTCGAAATCATAAAAAAAATTAAGACAAAAATTATTATCCATAAAAATTGTAATCTCGTAATTAATTTACAAATTAATTTGATTTTTTCTTTATTGCAATTATCTCCAGTCTCATTAATTATTGGCTTTTCAATAATTTCATTTTTATATTTACTTTTACCTCCCAATTTGATACCGCAAATATAGGCAAATATAGCTTCTGAAATCCCAGCATTAGGCGAATCATATTTTTTACCATCAAGATAACTTTTTTTTATTATTGACCCATACTCATTAACTTTTGAGCTAACTAAAGGTAACGTTATTAAAACTAATCTTGAAGGAACAAATGTAAAAATATCTTCGATTTTTGCGCTGAAAAAACCCAAATATCTAAAATAATCATATTTGTAACCTATCATTGAATCTAAAGTACTTATGGCTTTATAAGAAAAACCAAGTGACAAAGGTCCTGGTAGAAAAAGTGAAAACTTCATAAAAATAATTCCAATAAAAATCCAAAATAATGGTCCAAATATTCCATCAACAGAATTTTCGGTAAGGCTTTCGGTACTTGATCTCAAAAGATGTTTTATAGAAGATGACCCTACATCCCTACTTACTATTCTTTGTACCTTCTCTTTAATTATTTTCTTATTTTGGTTATTAATTTCTCTGCGTTCTATTAGCTCTGCAATCTCTTTCACACTTGAAATAAGTCCCTTAGTCGCAATACAACTTGAAAGTCCAAAAAAAATTAACAATCCAACAAAAAAATGATTTCTTGATTGCACATAACTTAGTTCTATCAATTTTCCTAAACCAAAACTTATTCCAATAGTGGATATAGCTACGAAGAAACCACCCCAAAACAGTATATTTTTATTGTCTCCAAAATTATTTATTAGGTAATCAGATATTTTTTTTATGTAAAAGCCAATTACTTGAACAGGGTGGATTAAGAATCTTGGATCGCCGATTAATAAATCAAAACCAATGGATCCAAGAAATATTAAAAATAAATTTATTTCAGCCAACTGAACATCGAGCGCAGACCTTTACCCACTTTCTCAATTTCATGTTTTGAGTTCTCTTCTCTTAATTTTGTCATTAAGGGTTTGTTTTTATCGCATTCTTCTACAAAATTCTTAGCGAAAGTTCCATCTTGAATATCCCTTAGAATTTTTTGCATTTCTTTCTTTGTATCACTATTGATAAGTCTTTTACCACTTACATAATCTCCATATTCTGCAGTATTTGAAATAGAATCTCTCATTTGAGATAAGCCTCCTTTCACCATTAAATCAACAATAAGTTTAACTTCATGTAAACATTCGAAGTAAGCAAGTTCGGGTTGATATCCCGCCTCTACAAGAGTTTCGAATCCCGATTTTACAAGTTCTGATAATCCTCCGCACAAAACAGCTTGTTCGCCAAATAAATCAGTTTCTGTTTCTTCTTTGAAGTTTGTTTCAAGAATCCCAGCCCTCGTTCCGCCAATCCCTTTAGCGTAAGCCATCGCCAATGATCTTGCACTTCCAGAAGAATCCTGCTCTACTGCAAACAACGCTGGAACTCCTTGACCATTCTGATATTCCCAACGAACAGTGTGTCCGGGCCCTTTTGGGGCAATCATTACAACATCCACAAAACTAGGAGGTTTGATAAGTTCAAATCTAATATTGAAACCATGAGCAAAACTTAATATCTTTCCTTCTTTTAAGTTTGGTTCTATTTCTTTAAGGTAAACATCTTTCTGAAACTCATCGGGGAGGAGAATCATAATCCAGTCTGCTTTTTCGCAAGCTTCAGAAACGCTAAAAACTTGTAGACCATCGCTAATAGCTTTGCTTTCAGACTTACTTCCTTTATATAATCCAACAATTACATCCATACCGCTATCCTTAAGATTTAGGGCATGTGCATGACCTTGTGATCCATATCCAATAATCGCTATTGTTTTATTATTTAAAAGACTTAGATCTGCATCTGTGTCGTAAAAGAGTTGGGTCATTAGTTGTAACTTCTTTGCATTTGATAATTAATATTTTAGACATTAAGGTGCAATAAACCAAAAAAAATTATTAATTTAAAAAATTAAAATTAAAATATTAATTTAGAAAGTTTAAGACTGATTTGCTTCGCTTGGATGTGTAATTACTCTATCAATTAATCCATAATTTTTTGCTTCTTCCGCACTTAGAAAATAATCTCTATCGGTATCCTTTTCAATTTTCTCAAATGATTGGCCTGTCATATCTGCCATAGACATATTTAACATATCTTTAATTCTTAAAATTTCCTTAGCTTCTATTTCAATATCACTTGCTTGGCGTTGAGATGTCCCTCCTAATGGTTGATGAATCATTATTCTGCTGTGGGGCAAAGCAACTCTTTTGCCTTTTGTACCAGCGGCCAATAGGAACGCTCCCATGGAGGCTGCGAGGCCTACGCATATGGTTACTACATCACTTTTTACGTATTTAATAGTGTCATAAATTGCCAAGCCAGCAGTTACTGATCCTCCTGGGCTATTTATATACAGATAGATAGGTTTGGAATTATCATCAGAATCTAAATAAAGCATTTGTGCAACAAGGCTATTAGCAATACCATCATTCACTTCTTGCCCAAGAAAAAGAATTCTTTCAACGCCTAGTCTTGTATATATGTCGACCCATCTTTCGTATTGACTTCCTGGAAGTCTGTAAGGCACGCTTGGAGTTCCTATTGGCATGATTTTAAAATAGTTTTGTGAGTGTTAAATTTTATTTGGTAGATCTTTTTGACTTGTAAGTATTCTATCGATAACTCCATAATCTAGAGCTTCTTGTGGATTGAGATAACTCATCCTGTCAGAGTCTTTTGAGAGTTCTTCGATGGTCTTTCCAGTATTACGAGATAAAATCTCCAGCATTGATTTTTTATTTTTCAAAACTTCCTCAGCTCTTATTTGGATATCGGTTGCTTGACCTCTTGCTCCGCTTATAGGTTGATGCAAAACAATAGAAGCATGTGGGAGAGCTGCTCTTTGTCCCTTAGTGCCAGATGAAAGGATAACTGCAGCAGTGCCCATTGCTTGTCCAATACATATCGTGTGTACTGGAGGCTTAATATAGCTTATTGTATCGCAGATAGCGAAAGCTTCTGTTTCAAAACCTACTGCGTCACCAGTGTACCAACTTGTCCCAGTTGAATTGATATAGAAATAGATCGGTTTTTCCGGATCCTCAAACTCTAAATAAAGAAGTTGAGCAATGATTAGCTCTGTAACATCCATTCCTAGTTGTCTTTTCGCATCATCATCTGAAAATAATGGTAAGCCAAGATAAACAATTCGCTCTTTCAGTAAAAGAGAGGGGAGATCTGGGGGCGGGGTCCTCATAACGGTGTTTTCGCCGTAATAAGGAGCAGATACAGTCATTTGTATCACAAAATTAAGATTGAACTGATTCTAGCTAGATTTAGCCCTGTGTCGCTGGTGATTTAAAAGATTTGTTTGACTCAGGATTATTTATTAGTTTTCCAAAGACCATTCTTCCGGTAGGAGTTTGTAATGCTCCTGTGATGACAATATCTAATCTGCTTCCAACAAAATTCTTTGCCTCATCAATAACAACCATTGTGCCGTCATCTAAATATCCAATACCTTGCATTTTTTCTTTGCCTTCTCTCACAATTTTTATATTAAGTGACTCTCCTGGTTGTACTTCTGGCCTTAAAGCAATAACCAAATCACTCAAATTCATAACTTTTAATTCTTTAACTTCAGCGATCTGAGAAAGATTATAATCAGCCGTAATTAAAGTTCCTGTCATATCCTCAGTAATTTTAAGGAGTTTTTCATCTACCCCATTACCTTCATACTTTGTTGGGTTTATTACAAGCCTTCTCCCATATAAATCTCTTAATTCTTTTAATAACTTGAGACCTCTTCTACCTTTCGACCTTTTTTCATTACTGCTTGAGTCAGCTAAAGTTTGTAATTCATCAATTACACTTTGAGCAACAATTAATTGCCCTTCCAATAACCCGCAACTTAATAGACCATTGATTCTTCCATCAATAATTACACTCGTATCTAGAATTTTTGGACTTGCAGCAGGGAGAATTCCTTCATTGACTAGGTATGCATCAGCGTTATTTGGATTGAATAATCTCAATAATGTCCTTCCATGGGTATCTGCCAACTTATAACCAAGAACACCAAAGAAAATGTTGCTTAGTATAGCTGCTAAAGGTTTTGCGAAAAAAACCTCTCTAGGGAAAGGAATTAATAGTATTGGAGCTAGTAGGAGATTCGCAACAAGTAATCCTAAAATTAATCCAACAGACCTACTTATTAGTAAATCCGTAGGCATTGTTCTTATTTGATCCAGAAAAGTCTTTCTAAGTTGAAGGAATACAAAACCAGCTGCTAATCCTACAAAAAAACCAATTATTGCTAAAACAATTCTAAAACCTTCTACATTGGATACCTGTTTAAGTATGTCTACTGGCAATAAATCAACACCAAGCCACCCTGAAGCAGCCCCAGACAATACAAATAAAATTAATACTAAGATATCTGTCATATCTATAATCTACTAGGATTTATTAATTGAGTAAATAAGGATTTTATTTTTTTCGATCCTTAATACTTTTTTGGAGCTTAAAAATGAATTTAAATTATGAATAAGTTTCCAAGAAGTGCTTATGTGCACATTCCTTTTTGCCACAGAAGGTGTTTTTATTGTGATTTTGCAGTTATTCCACTAGGAAACAAAGTTGAAACTTTAAAAGGTTACGGAAGCAAAACTGTTCAAGAGTATTTGAAATTTTTATATAAAGAAATATTGTCAATTAAGCATAAATCACCTTTATCGACAATATATATTGGAGGTGGTACACCATCAATTTTAGATCCTAGCCAAATCAAAGAATTAATTGATCTTTTTAAAGAAAATTATGGAATTGATTATGGTGCTGAAATTACAATGGAGGTTGATCCAGCTAGTTTTACACGAGATGATCTTTTTGGGTTCATAAATGCTGGGATAAATAGATTTAGTCTCGGAGTGCAAAGTTTTAATAATCAAATACTTCACAAGTCTGGAAGGCGTCATATGAAAGAAGATGCAGAAAAATCTTGTTTATGGTTGAAGAGAGAGTATGAATCTGGGTTAATAAAAAGCTGGAGTTTAGATTTAATTCAAAACTTGCCATTGAGTGGATTTAAAGAATGGCAAGATGACTTAAAAAAAGCAATAGAATTTTCACCACCGCATCTATCTATTTACGATTTAAATATTGAAAATGGCACTGTTTTTGAAAAATTAGTTAATTTAGGAAAATTAAAACTCCTAAGTGATGAAGAGGCTTTTAGAAATAGTGAAACAACTCATTTAATTTTAAAAAACTCAGGGTATTCAAGATATGAAATTTCAAACTATTGCCTCCCAAGACATCAATCGAGACACAATAGAGTTTATTGGAGTGGTTTAGGCTGGTGGAGTTTTGGTCAAGGTTCTACTAGTTCTCCTTGGGGGGAAAAGTTAACAAGACCAAGAGTTAGTAAAGAATATAAAAAATGGGTAATTAGACAATGCGAATTTAATTTAGATTCATCTCTAATTAACAAGGAATTTGTCTATAAAGAACTTGATGAGAAAATAATGTTGGGATTAAGACTCAAAGAGGGTGTTGACATTAAAGAAGTGTTTAAAGAACAAGACTGGGAAAACAAAAAATTTGAAAGCAACTTTAGTAAATTACTTGAAGAATGGGAAAGATTTCTTGAAAGTGGACTATTAATTAGAAAGGGGAATAGATTCTTTTTGAGTGAGCCTGATGGAGTGGAACTAAGCAATCAAGTTCTTGTTTCTATGTTTAAGTGGTGGGATGATATTAATTAAGTCTTTCAGAGTCTACCCATTCTCTTAATTTATCTTTAAATAATTTCTTTCCTTGGATAAGCGGTTGGCAAAATGGTGGTTGATAATCATTGAGGCCTAACAAATCTGCAGTAACTCTTACTTGCCCATCGCAATAATTACCTGCACCGATACCTATGATGGGAACTGTTAAAGAATTTTGTATTTCTTTAGCAAGCAAATCAGGAATATGTTCCAGAACTATTGAAAAACACCCTAATTCTTCAAGAATCGCAGCCTCTTTCTTGATTTTTTCTTGACTTGCTAAGCTTTCTCCTTGTTTTTTAAATCCAATATTTAGATAACTTTGTGGCGTAAGACCTATATGCCCCATAACAGGGATTCCCATTCTTATTAATCTAGAAATAACTTTTTGTATTTCTGGTTCAGCTCCTTCTACTTTTACAGCTTTTGCATAAGTGCTCTGAATGATTTTCCCTGCGTACTCAACAGCTTTATCCTCTCCACATTGGTAAGTCAGAAAAGGCATATCTGAAACGACTAAAGGTTGTTCCTCAATTTTCTTCTTAAATCCTCTTGAAACAGCATTAGTATGATAAATGATGTTTTCTAAAGTTAATGGCAATGTCGATTTGTATCCTAAGCAGACCATTGCTAATGAATCCCCTACTAGTACGAGATCAACATTTGCTTGTTCTGCAATAGATCCTGATATGGAGTCCCATGCAGTTAATGCAATGATTTTGCGAGATTTTTTTTTATAATTAACTAGGTCTGAAGGTAACATAATAAATTTATGTATCTTTTTTAATCGAGAATTGCTAATATAATCCTGACTCGGCCTTTCGCGGTTTTAACGCCTAAACTTGGTCAGGACCGGAAGGTAGCAGCCACAAGGGATGCTTGAGGCAGGCGAGATAACCGAGTCACTTTATTTTACCCTTTAACCTATATCTTTTTTATTCTGCCTTAATTTCAAAAACTCAGGGATACTAGCTCCTGATTCTTTATTCTCGGAAAAATTATATAGTGGTTGATTGGATAATCTGTTTTTTATTCTTTGCTGGTTTAATGGTTGATTTGTTTCAAATCCGGTAGCAATTACAGTGACTTGTATTTCCCCTTCCATTGCTTCATCAACTACTGCACCAACAATAATATTAGCTTCTTGATCAACAACATCATAGATAATTTCAGATGCTGAGGTCATGTCTTCTAAGGTCATGTCTTTGCCACCAGTTATGTTTATAACGCACCCTTTTGCTCCATCAATCCTAGCGGCTTCTAGTAAAGGACTATTCATGGCTGCTTGTGCAGCTTCTAATGCTCGTGATCTTCCTGAACCAATGCCTATACCAAGAAGAGCAGTTCCTGCTTCAGTCATGACTGATCTTATATCTGCGAAGTCAACATTTACTAATCCTGGGCAAGTAATTATGTCACTTATGCCCTTTACTCCCATTCTTAAAACATCATCTGCATTCCTAAATGCCTCTTGAAGGGGGGCTCCAGCAATAACGTCTTTTAATCGGTCATTTGGAATTACTATAAGAGTATCCACATTTTCAGCAAGTCTTGCAATACCTTCTTCTGCTTGACGCATTCTTCTTTTCCCTTCAAAAGAAAATGGTTTTGTCACAATACCTACTGTCAGGGCCCCACTTTGTTTGGCGACTTCTGCTACTACAGGAGCGGCCCCCGTACCTGTTCCACCGCCCATTCCTGCTGCTATAAAAACTAAATCAGAGCCCTCTAAAGCTTGTTGAAGCTCTTCTTTAGATTCTTCTGCAGCTTTTTGGCCAATACTTGGATTCCCTCCTGCTCCAAGCCCTCTAGTAAGGTTTTGACCAAGTTGAACCCTGCTTTCTGCAGAAGATTGTAGTAGTGCTTGTGCATCTGTATTGAGTACTCGAAATGATACGCCTTCTAAATCACTATTTATCATCCTATTAACTGCGTTACTTCCACCACCACCAACGCCAATAACTTCTATTTTAGCGTTTTGACTTGGAAGAATTTCTCTCGATTGATCAAAGTTTGGATTGTTACCGAAGCTCATCTCTAATTAGGGATCTAATACTACTATTGGATGCATTATGAACTCACTAAGCTCATATGTAGGAATTTGTTGAGGAAAATCTTTAAAATATTTACTTAATAAATATTTTACTAAAAATGCTAAATCCTTATCAACACTACAATAACAAGAAAAAAAATTTTTTAATTAATTCCCAAATATTAGGGTTTGAACACTTTTATTTTTGGTTTATTTGGATCAGTAAGATCAATATTATCTATTTTTTCAAGAAATTTATTTTTCTTAAATTCTTTTTTTAGGTTATTGATCATTTGTAATTGATAGTTGATTAAATTTGGATTAAATCCAAGGAATATTGTTTTTAAATCTTTTTCCTCAACAGTTAGAAATCCATTTGGTGAGAAAGTTATTTTTACTAATTCAAATTCATAATTCTCTAGAGCATTAAAAATTTCAGATAATATTTTTTTAAATTCTTCTCTCCAACCAATAACTTGTATGACAAGTTTGCTCAAACTTTTTTCGTCTGCTTTAACTTTATTTATAAAAATTCCATCTTTATCAATAAATCCGGATATTTTTTCGTCATTTTGTATTCTCTCACCGTAGGCTATTGGAGTTCTTGTATTAACCTGAACTTTTAAACCAAAAGGAAATATTTGTTTGATTACTGAAACATTCTTCAATGATAAATTTTGCTTTAACTCTTTTTCTAAAAAATAAGTTTCAATAAAAATCAATCGGATTGGTAATTTTAAAGATGAATTATTTACCACATCATCCTGAGAAAATAATTCACTACCAGAAATTTTTATGTCCTGAACTTCAACCTTTTTTAGGGTTTTTAGGCTTACCAAGCTTAAGGAAAATAAAAATAAAGTAAGAAATAAAAAGCTTCTTATGTTAACTTTTTTGTTTTTTTCACAAATCACATCTAGCTTTTTCCATCAATTGTTCCATCCATTCTCTAGCCTGGTCTGCATCTGAAAATGGCACATCCATCTCTTTCCCATCACCAACTAACCTCAATCTGCACTTTCCTTGTGATTCACTTGTAAGAGGAGCTTCTCCTGAAGTCAAAGCCATTAATTCAACTAATTCTAGTTTCTTTATTGTAAAACTATCTTTTTCTTCAAATGAACCAGCTTCAAATGCGCTCCACTTTAATTCTCCATCTTTTAAGGACGCTGCGCCTGAGCTATCTAACTTACAAAGTTCAGAACCATTGGCCCAGCTCTTAAAAAGATTTTGCCGTCTTCTTTCTAACCATCCTAATGCAGTTAACAAAACGAAGATTAATAGTAATGGTAACCAAAGAAGACCATGCAACATCTGATTTAAATTATAAATCTAAAGATATATCTACCAGTTTAGCCACAAGTTGTTCAATATTTAACCCTGAAGCTTTCCAAAGCATTGGAAACATACTGTTTTTTGTAAAACCAGGAATTGTATTTATTTCATTTAATAAAATCTTATTTGAAGATTTTTCCAAAAAGAAATCTACTCTTGCAAAACCGAAAATATTTAGTGCTCTACAACTTTGAATAGCAATTTCTTTAACTTCTTTTGTGGTTTTGGTATCTATTTCAGCTGGGATAGTTATTTCGTTATTTGAGTAATATTTTGAATTGAAATCATACCAATCACTCTTGTACTTTACTTCGCCTATCTCAGAGGTTGAGAGTTGTGAATTTCCAATTATTCCGCATTCAATCTCCCTTACCTCTAAACCTTCCTCTACTAAGATTCTAGGGTCTATTTCTCTAGCCTTTTCCAATGCTTGTAATATTTCTGATTTTTTGTTGACTTTTGAGATGCCAAGCGATGATCCAGAGTTGGAGGGTTTAACAAAAACAGGAAAATTTAATTTTTTTAGAATTTCATTAATTAATTTTTTTTGAACTTGTTTATTGTTGAGATCTTCATTTTGAAAAGCAAGATAATTAACTTGTGGAATCTCAAGATTTGAAAAAATTGTTTTCATCAATATTTTGTCCATTCCTAGCGCAGAACCTACAATTCCACATCCGACTAAAGGTTTCTTTGTAAATCGCAGTAAACCATGAATTGATCCGTCTTCTCCATTAAATCCATGTAAGAGAGGAAACCAAACATCAACATTTTGAAATTCAATTCCCTCAAGGAAGTTAATTTTTTCTTGATTAAAAATTTCTTGATTTTTTGTTTTATTGTTTTCAATTTCACTAATTAGGATTTTTTCTGAACTATCACTATCAAGCCAATTACCATATTTGTTTATGTAAAAGGCATGAACTGTAAAGCGTTCTTGATTTATTTCTGAATTAAAAGCTTGAAAAACTGTTTTCGCGGAGGATATCGATACTTCATGTTCATTGGAATTACCGCCAAATATTAACCCAATACATTTTTTCTTACCCCCTATCATTTAGAAAAAAAAATTATAAATAAAGTTTTCCTGTTAAAGAAAAAGGTCTTGCTTCGTTTATTCTGACATCTATCTCATCTCCCAATGAAAAATTAAAGTTAATGTTTTTGGGAATTTCTACGAAAGTTAATCTATTTGTTCTAGTTCTACCCATAATTTGCGATGTGTCTTTTGGATTTAAACCCTCAATTAAAACGCTTTCAACATTATTAATGTATCGTTGATTTCTGCTTCTGGCAGTTCTCTCTACCAAAGCATTAATTTCCTGCAATCTAGCTTTTTTTACTTCTTCCGAAAGTTGATTCGACCAAACTGCTGCAGGTGTATTTGGTCTTGGAGAGTATGCTGCTGTATTAACCTGATCAAAGCCAATATCTGATATAAGTTTCAATGTATCTTGATATTGTTTTTCGGTTTCTCCTGGGAAAGCAACTATAGCGTCAGCTGTAATTGATGCATCTGGCATTAATGATCTTATTTTTTCAATGATATTTTTATACTTTTTGATAGTGTATCCTCTTGACATCTGCTTTAAGATTTCGTCATTTCCACTTTGGAAAGGAATATGGAAATGTTCACAGACTTTATCAAGTTCATAACAAGCTTGAATCAACCTTTTTGAAAAATATCTTGGATGACTAGTAGCAAATCTTATTCTGCGAATTCCCTTAACATCATGAATATAATACAAAAGATCAGTTAGAGTATTTTCTTTTCTCCCCTCTTTTGTCGTTCCTGGAAGGTCTCTACCATAAGCATCAATGTTCTGACCCAAAAGAGTAATTTCTTTAAAATTATCATCAGCCAATTTTTGGATCTCACTTTTTATCGCATTTGGATATCTTGATTGCTCTTTCCCTCTGACAGAGGGGACTACGCAATATGAACATCTTTCATTACATCCATAAATAATATTAACCCAGCCACAAATAGAGCTTTCTCTTCTAGCACTTGTTATATCTTCAGAAATGAAAGTTTCTTCTGTGGCCGCAACTTGATTTCCTAAATCAACTTTCCCCAGAAGATTCTCAAGATTATTTACATGTTGAGGCCCCATAACCAGATCAAGTTCTGGGACTCTTCTTAGTAAGGACTCTCCCTCTTGCTGAGCAAGGCAACCTGCAACAACAAGTTTTAAGCTAGGTGTTTTGTGCTTTCTTTTTGCTTGTCTTCCTAGAAAGCTATAAACTTTTTTCTCTGCATTATCTCTAATAGTGCATGTATTGTACAAGACCAAATCGGCATTTAATTCATTATCTGCTCTGGTGTATCCCATTTTTTCTAATGTCCCAGCCATTCTCTCAGAATCAGCCTTGTTCATTTGGCATCCGAATGTTGTTATCCAATAACTGCTAGTAGTTGAATTCTTTTGAAATTTTTTTTCGTCTGGTTTTGTTTTTGTTAGCACTTTGCTAGGAATTTTTTATGATTCTTTAATTCAAAATTACAAGTTAAATAATTTTGCTGCAATTTTTTTGAGGGCGAGCGAGGGGATTCGAACCCCCGAATAGCGGCGCCACAAGCCGCTGCCTTAACCACTTGGCGACGCCCGCCTCACATTTATAAATTTAACAACTTAAGGGTAATTTTTCATAGTTATTTTTATCTTTTAGCGAAATTTGAATTATTTACTAATTCAGTAAAGTTTTCTTATGATTTAAAATAAAAGAAAATTTAAAAATTTGAGTAATTCCGGCAAAGCTGAGGTTCTTATTCCCAGAAGCCTTTGTTTAATAGAAGATATAGATAACCTCATTATCGATGTAGAGGATTTATGTTCAGTTTCCATCAGTTGGGAGGATGGATTTGTTTCTGAGTTAAAGCCTTTAAAAAATAAAATTACAAAACCAAAAAATATTTTGTTCCCAAGATTTGTTGAAACGCATTCGCATTTTGATAAATCTTTTACATGGGCAGACTTTCCTAATCTGGAATCAAACTATGGAGGAGCATTATCAGTCAATCTTGAAGAACATAAAACTAGAACTACAGAAAAGGTTCTTGAAAGAGTTGAGAAATCATTAAAACTTTCCATAGAAAATGGATACCGAGCAATTAGAAGTCATATTGATACATACAAAAGTCAATCTATTGATATTTGGATTGAACTTTTTAAATTACAAAAAAAATTTTCATCTGAGTTGACTTTACAATACGTTGCTCTAGCTCCATTGGAATTCTGGGATACAAATGATGGAGAAGATTTGGCAAAAATATTTTCCTCTAATGGAGGCATTTTAGGAGGTGTTATTGTACCCCCTTTTAACAAAAAAAATACAAGCAAATTTCTAGCAAAGATGCTTCTTCTTGCGAACAAATATAAATTAGAAATTGATTTGCATATAGATGAATCAATTATTGAACCTGGAGCGGGAATAAAAGTTTTATTAGAAACGATCGAAAATTTAAAAATTAATAGTATTCCGATCACTTGTAGTCATTTGAGTAGTCTTATTTCTCTAAGTAATAGAGAGATTTTAAATTTAGGAGAAAAAATGGCTGAGAAAAATATTAAGGTTATTGCCTTACCCTTAACAAATTTTTGGCTGCTCAATCGAAGTAATAAAACTACTTCATTAAAAAGACCAGTTGCGCCAATAAAGCAACTACAAAAGACACATGTGGATGTATCTCTTGGTAGTGATAATGTTCAAGACCCTTGGTACCCATTTGGTAATTTTGACCCTTTTTATATGTTGTCTTGCTCGATGCCTATGCTTCAACTAAATCCCTGGGAAAGAATGACTCTATCTTCTATTTTTTTAGCTCCAAGTAGATTATTAAATTTAAAATGGGATGGTTTAATCAAAAAAGGTTGTCCTGCTGATTTTGTGATTTTAGATGCACAAAGATGGGCAGATGTTTTTTCGAGCAATTTAAAGAGAAAAGTATTTATAAACGGCGATTTATATTGCTAATTGGCTAATTTATATACAAAGCATAAAAATTTTTATTAATGATATCAAAACTTAAATTTACAGACAAACTTAGAGAAGTCAAAAACTTAGAGATCATTGAAAATAAATCCGATGTAAAAAGACTTTCAAAAGATTTTTATAACTACTCTCCAATCCTTACTGAAAAATTAGACGAATGTATTGCAGATTTGGTGGTAAGACCTAGTGATCACAAAGCGGTAAAAGAAGTAGCAGAAATTTGTTGGGAATTATCTATCCCACTTACTTTAAGGGGTTCAGGTACAGGTAATTATGGACAAGCTGTACCATTATTTAAAGGAGTTGTAATGCAGATGAGTCAATTTAATAAGTTAGAAGAATTTGATCCAGATACAGGCTTTGTAAAAGTTCAGTCTGGCTGTGTTATGGGAGATTTGAATAAACAATTAGAGAAATATGGTAGGGAATTGAGGTTGCTTCCTAGTACTTGGAAAACAGCAACAATTGGAGGTTTTATTGCAGGTGGATCAGGAGGTATTGGTTCCATTAGGTGGGGATTTTTAAGAGATCCAGGAAATCTTTTAGGTTTAGAGGCAGTAACGATGAATGAAAAACCTGCATTATTAAAATTTGATGCTGAAGAATCCGAACCTCTAAATCATGCTTATGGGACTAATGGAATAATTACTTCTTTATTACTTGCTACTGATATTAAACGTAAGTGGTACTCAATAGTTATCGATTGTATTGAATTTGAAAAAACAATAGAATTATTAAAAACTCTTACTAGCGCAGCAATTAATCTGAAATTAGGAGCAATTCTTGAAGAAGAAATTGTAGATCAAATGCCAAAATGGTTTAAAGGTAAATCTAGAAGTCACAAGATATTAATACAATCTACTCTTGGAGGAATAAAAACCATCGAGCTAATTTGTAAAAAATTTAAGGTTGAATCTACCGTACTTGGGGAAGAAGAAAAGCTCGTGAATGGAATTTCTGAAGTCGTATGGAATCATACAACTCTTCATATGAGGTCTAGGGATAAAAATTGGACGTATTTACAGATGCTTTTGCCACTAAATAATGAACTAGAATTAATTAATTTTTTGAGAAAAAAATGGGGTAAAAAAGTTCTTTGGCATATAGAGGCAGTTTCTCAACAAGGATCACCGAGATTAGCTGCTTTGCCTTTATTAAAGTGGAATGGGGCAGAAGAATTAAATGAAATAATGGAAGATTGTAAGAAACTTGGGGCGTTTATTTTTAATCCTCATGTTTTAACAGTTGAAGGCGGAGGTCTCGGAGTGGTGGATGCAGATCAAGTAAAAGCGAAATTGAGATTTGATCCTAAAGGGCTATTAAATCCAGGAAAATTAGAAGGTTGGGAAGTAAAAGAACAATTTAAAATTTAATATTTCTGTTTATTCGCAAATTTAATAAATTCAGCAACTAAAAAAATAGAGCCGGTTAGAACAGGATGATTAGGTGGCCATTTTTCTAGGGAAAATAAATACTCAATGGCAAGTTCAAATGTTTTAAATTCAAGTGTTTTTTTAAAGTCAATTTCTTTAATCTGAGAGAGATCATTTAATTGCCAACTAGGTTGGTTTGGAACTGGCACAAGTAATAAGTGATCATTTTTCTTTAGAAGTGTTTTTAATATTGCGTAAATATCTTTTTGTCTTTGGACACCTAAAATCCAATAAATTCCTTTATCTTCATTCTCCCAATTGCTTCGCTCATTAGAGAGTGCTTTTGCAGCAGGATAATTGTGCGCACAATCTACAAGAATTTCTTTGTTGAAATAATTTATTATTTCTAGCCTTCCGTTCCAAATTGTCTTTTTAAGACCTTCAGATATGTGTTTTTCTTTTATATTAAATCCCAAATTATTCAGCGCTTCAATTGCTCCAACAGCCACTGAAGCATTTTGCTTTTGAAAAATTCCTTTTAATCCAAGTTCATAGCTGTTTGAAATTGAATCTTTCCAAATAATTTCTGCTCCAACCTCTTTAACTTTTTTTGTTATTAAATGTTCAACTTGACTACTTTGATTGCATGAGATGACAATTGAGTTTTTTTCAATAACTGCTAATTTTTCTTCGGCAATTTTTTCAATCGTATCTCCAAGAAATTCTTTATGGTCTAAGCCAATATTCCCAATAGCAATGATTGGTCTAGATTTATGGGCTGTTGTAGCGTCTAACCGTCCCCCTAAGCCAGCTTCAAGAATGAGTAATTCAACTTTTTGATGGTCAAAAAAATTTAGTGCGCAGCATATGATTTTTTCAAAAGGTGTTAATTCAAATGTTGAAAAATTTTTTTCTATTAATTTATAGATTTTTTCAAAATCAGTTTGGTTGATATTTTTTTTATTAACTCTAATCCTCTCACATACATCCAAAAGATGAGGAGATGTCGTTACACCGAAATTCCTTTTAGCTTCTGAAAGTATACTTTCTAAATATGCCGCGATTGATCCTTTCCCATTGGTTCCAATAATCTGTATCGCAGGGATATTCTTGCAAGGATTACCAAGTTCTTGAAGTGCTTTTTTAATTCTTGATAAACCTAACTTGATATTATCCCTTTCATATTTAGGAGATAATAATTCAAAAGTTTTTAAATTTGCATTTTTCAAAATTTAAATTGCTATAACTCTTCAAAAATTGAATTTAGCTTTTCCAAAAGAATATTAATTTCTCTTCGAGAAATAACTAATGGTGGGACAATCCTTACAACATTTCCTCCTGCAGGAACAACCAGTAATCCTTTATCAAAAGCTTTTAATGTAATTTTTTTTGCATCAGCATAATCATCATTGATCACAAGACCTTGTATTAAACCTAAACCTCTTTTCCCGCTAATAATATTTGGAAATTTTTTTGACAATTCTTCAAACCCAGCACTTAATTGTTCCCCCCTTAGATAAACATTATTGATAATATTTCTTCTATTTATTTCTTCTAATACAGTTAGGGCAGCTTTACAAGCGAATGGGTTCCCTCCAAAAGTGCTTGCATGATCCCCTGGAGAAAAAATGTTGGCTTTTTCTTTTACCAATAATGCTCCAATTGCATGACCTCCTCCTAATCCTTTAGCGAGGGTGAATCCATCAGGTTCAATTCCTAAATTCTCATAACCCCACATTTTCCCAGTTCGACCTACTCCACTTTGGACCTCATCTAAAATGAGAAGAGAATTATATTTATCACATATATCTCTCAGGCTTTTAAAAAATATTTTACTTCCAGGAATTACGCCGCCTTCGCCTTGTATTGGTTCAACTAAAACGCCGGAAATTTTTTGATCATTATTTTCACACTCCTCAAATAATTTTTTTACCGAATCAAAATTGTTAAATTTAAAAAATTTGAACCCTTGAATCATTGGTTCGAAACCTTTTTGATATTTTGGTTGTCCAGTGGCACTCAAGGCTGCAAGCGTTCTTCCATGGAAGCTGGATTCTGCTGCGAGAATAATTGATTCTTTACCTTTATTTGTTTTATTTCCATATTTTTTAATTAATTTAATTGCTGATTCATTTGCTTCCGCACCACTATTACAGAAAAAGACGCTTTTAGCACAACTCATATTCGTTAAAGTTCTGCTTAATTGTTCTTGTTCTTCAATGTTGTAGAGATTAGAAATGTGCTGAATCTTTTTTAGTTGAGTTGATAACCTTCTTCTTAAAACTCTGTCGCTATGTCCAAGACTACAAGTTGCTATACCAGCGACCGCATCTAGATACCTTTTTCCTGTTTTGTCCCATAGCCAACAACCTTTTCCTTTTTTGAATGATACGTCGAATCGACTATAGGTATTCATTAAAGTGGGAGCGGTCGGACTTGAACCGACATACCCGAAGGTGCCGCATTTTGAGTGCGGTGCGTCTACCAATTCCACCACGCTCCCAAGGCTTTTGAAAAAATGAACTTTTTTATTATAACAAAAATCAACTTATTGACTATTGTTTTGGTAAAGGAACAGTGATCAAGATAACGTTTGTTAATAGTTAATCTTTTCGATAAAAACAAAGAATTATTTATTGCATTTGCTGACAAGAAATGAGGGAAAAAAGAAAATAAAAACATTTCTGTTACGTTTTTGTGTTTAATTTACGCCTAAAAGTCTTTTTTGAAAGGAGATAGCTTCATGATTAGTAATATTGTGTTATATTAGAAAAAAAAACAAATGTCTAAAACTCAAGCTAAAAAATTATCCTTTAAATTGGTCCCTTATCTTTTTTTTGCAGTAACTATACTTACAACATTCGGATCTAATAGCGGAACTTGGGCATGAGCGAATTTAAATTTAATGGTTTAAATAAAATATGGTCTAATCGCTTTCTAGTTTTGTTTATATTATTTTTGGGTTGTATTTCACTAATCAATATTGCTTACGTTTGAATCATCTTCCTTAGTTTTAAAAATATCTTTGGAAAAGACTAAGCTGCTTCGAGTTTTGGAAGATTCTCAGATCTTGGTTCAATTTTATATCCATTTTCCTCAAAAGTATTTTTACTAATCTCTCTGATTATTTTTACACCTAAATTTTTTAGTTTTAATTCAAAATTTTCATAACCTCTATCTAGATGCTCTAATCCATAGAAATTACTACTGCCTTTTGCGATGATTCCTGCAATTATTAATGCAGCTGATGACCTTAAATCTGAGCCAACTAGATTCATCCCATTAATTGTTTTAACACCTTTGATGTGAGCTACGTTTTTGTTTAGTTTTATACTTGCGCCCATTTCATTAAGTAAATAAATATGATTCATTCTGTTTTCGAAAATTGTTTCAGTTATCTTTGATTCACCATTTGCGATTGTCATTAGAGTTGTAAATGGTGCCTGCAAATCAGTAGGAAAGCCTGGGAAAGGAGCTGTTTCAATATCTACTCCATTAATCTCTTTACTCTTGATAGAAATCGAATTACCTTTAATCGTAATTTTACTCCCACTCTCTTTAAGCTTATTAGTGACAGCTTCAAGATGATGAGGGATTACTGGAGAAATTGTTATTGAAGAGGAAGTTGCAGCAGCAGCTATTAGAAAAGTTCCAGCTTCAATTCGGTCCGGAATTACTTTATGAGTACATCCGCCAAGATTATTAACACCATCAATAATAATTGTTTCTTTACCGGAGTCATAAATTTTTGCCCCCATTTTATTAAGCATTTGGCATAAATCTTGAACTTCAGGTTCTCTAGCAGCATTTTCAATAGTAGTTCTTCCTTTGGCTAAAGATGCAGCCATTATTAAAGTTTCAGTCGCACCTACACTTGGACAATTTAATTTAATATGAGTGCCATGAAGTCTATTTTTGTTTCCCCTTGTTTTTGCCTTTACAATTCCCTCTTCAATAATAATGTCTGCTCCTAGTGCGATTAATCCTTTAATATGCTCGTCTATTGGCCTTGAACCAATATTGCATCCACCTGGTAACGGTACTTGAGCTTCTCCAAATTTAGTTAATAGCGCACCTATACAAAAGAAACTAGCTCTTAATCCTTTAACAAGTTCATATGGAAGTTCTTTAATCGAAATAGTTGTTGGATCTATTTCTAGTTGGTTGTTTTTACGAACTAAATTCACTCCTAAATTCTTTAAGATATTCCCCATCTTTTCAATATCAGTGAGAAAAGGTACATTTTCAAGAATTATTTTTTCATTAGTTAGCAATGATGAGGCTAATAAAACTAAGGCGGAATTCTTCGCACCACTTATTTCAACTATTCCATTTAACTTGCCTTGGCCAAGAATCTTTAAATTTTGCGATTTAAGATATGACTTCGTTTTGCTTCCGCAAATCATTAAGACTTAATTTATTAGATTCATCATGACAAACTAATAATATTAAGTCCACCCTATGTAACGTCATGAATATTAATTAAAAATGAAAATGTATTTTTTGATTTCTTGGGAAATAAAAATTTAATAAATAATTGATCAAAATATTTATGTAATTAAAATATAGTTGATAACAAATTTTTCAAAATTCTCATAAAAAATACTTTTTTAAAAATAACTAGTAAAAACAATAATCTAGTTAAAAGATTTAGATCATTTAAAAGAGGATCATCTCCAAAAGATCAAGACTTTTTTTGCATAGAGGGTACACATCTCATTGAAGAATTGCTGAAGTCTGGAAAAAATCCCTCTAAGATTTTAGTTACCGAAAAATGGCTAAGAAAGAATCAAAATCTAAGCAAAAAATTTGATGAGACATCAATAAATATTGTCTCAGAGGAAGTCTTGGCATCTGCGATTTCAACAATTAATCCAGATGGGATAGCAGCTTTAGTGGAGATTTCAGTAATGCCTAATTATCAATTTAATAGAAAAGATGATTTTGTTCTTGTTCTCGACAGAATTCAAGATCCTGGGAATATGGGTAATCTATTTAGAACCGCTTTAGCTGCGGGTGTTAATGTAATTCTTTTAGCTGGAGGTGCGCACCCATTAGGCCAAAAGGTATTAAGAGCATCCTCAGGTGCAGTTTTTCATCTGCCATTTTTAAGATTTGATGGCATTGAAGAAGAAATATTAAATTCTTTACTTAAGTCTTTGTCTGAATTATCAAGTTTAGGATTTAAAATTTTCTCTACTAGTAGCCATAATGAGAGTTCAAAAAAACCTTCAAAACCTTACTGGGAAGTTGATTGGTCTAGACGTACAGCATTAATTTTGGGTAATGAAGGCCAAGGTATTCATAAAAAAATTCAAGAAGCATTTAATGAAACAATTACAATTCCGCATAGCGAGATTGTAGAATCATTGAATGTGGCTTGTGTTGCAGTTCCGTTATTACTAGAACGAAAAAGAGTCGCATACACCTCTAAATAAATAAATAAAAAGTGACTGATTCAAGTTTTGATTTTGATTTAATCGTAATAGGTGCAGGATATGGAGGTTTTGATGCCGCTAAACATGCTGCTGGTAAGGGACTGAAAGTCGCAATAGTAGAATCTTCTGATATGGGAGGCACTTGTGTTAACAAAGGTTGTGTTCCATCTAAAGCTCTTTTGGCTGCAAGTGGAAAAGTTAGAGAAATAGCTAATTATGAACATTTAGCTAAATTTGGTATACATACTTCACCAGTGAGGTTCGAGAGATCAAAAATTGCAGATCATGCAAATAATTTAGTTTTAAATGTTAGAGAAAATTTAACAAAAACTCTCAAAAGAAGTGGAGTTGAAATTATTTTGGGTATTGGAAGAATTGAAGGAAATCAAAAAGTAGGTGTAAGAGATAAAAACGGAATTGATAAAATTTTCACATGTAAAGATATTGTAATAGCAACAGGCTCTTCTCCTTTTGTCCCCCGTGGAATAACTTTGGATAATAGGACCGTATTTACTAGTGATGATGCGGTTAAACTTGAGTGGCTTCCAAGATGGATAGCAATTATTGGAAGCGGATATATAGGTCTAGAATTTGCTGATGTTTATACCGCGCTTGGTTGTGAAGTTACCATGATCGAGGCTTTGGAAAATATTATGCCAACATTTGATCCAGACATCACTAAAATTGCTAAGAAGAACCTTATTCAAGCAAGAGATATAGACACAAAATCAAATGCCTTTGCGACAAAAATAACACCTGGATGCCCTGTAAAAATAGAACTGACTGATGCAAAATCTAAGGAAGTTGTAGAAACTTTAGAAGTTGACGCTGTACTAGTCGCAACTGGCAGAAGTCCTAATAGTAATAACTTAAATCTTGAGTCGGTTGGTATCGAAACAGTAAAAGGTTTCATTCCTGTAGATGATCAAATGAGAGTTAAGAATGGTGATGAAATAATACCTAATATTTGGGCTGTTGGAGATGTAACGGGCAAACTAATGCTTGCCCATACAGCTGCAGCGCAGGGTACTATTGCTGTTGATAATATTTGCGGTGGTAATGTCGAAATTAACTATAAAAGTATCCCCGCAGCAACCTTTACTCACCCAGAGATAAGTTCAGTTGGTCTCTCTGAAGTTGAAGCTAAAGAGATATCTACAAAAGAAAATTTTACTTTGGGAGTTGTCAAAAGTTTCTTTAAGGCTAATTCAAAAGCATTGGCTGAATTAGAGAGTGATGGATTGCTAAAGTTGATTTTCAACAAAGATAATGGGAAAGTATTAGGGGCTCATATTTTTGGGTTACATGCAGCAGATTTAATTCAAGAAATTTCGAACGCTATTTCAAGGAACCAAGATGTAATTGAATTATCTAAAGAAGTTCATACTCATCCTACACTTAGTGAAGTAGTGGAGGTCGCATATAAACAAGCGGCTTCTCAAATAAAATAATATCTAAAATTAATGGAGATAAGACGCAGGCCACCAAATCCAACAGTAAGGGTAGAAAATTTAGAATATGCTGTACCTCATAGAGAATCACAAGCTAAAAACATTCTGGAAGAAATTGTATGGCACAAGGATATTGAAATTAAGAATTTTAAAAAAATAGTCTCTTTAGAAGATCTCATCAAAAAGACTGAAAAACTTCCTACTCCAAAAGATTTTTACAAAAATATCTTGGAGTCAAAAATAAAACCAGGAGTTATTGCTGAAATAAAAAAAGCTAGTCCTAGTAAAGGAGTTATTAGAAAAGATTTTAACCCTGAAAAAATAGCAATTTCTTATGAAGGATTAGGTGCATCATGTATCTCAGTACTTACCGATAAAAGGTTTTTTCAAGGAAGTTATGAAATACTCGAAACTGTAAGGAAATCAACTAATCTCCCTCTACTCTGCAAAGATTTTATTATTTCTGCTTATCAGATTTATAAAGCAAGGGTATCCGGTGCTGATGCAATATTATTAATCGCTGCGATTTTAAGTGATGATGATTTAATTTATTTAAAGAAAATAGCTGATAATTTAAAGATGAGTGTTCTTGTTGAAGTCCATAACTCTAATGAATTAGAAAGGATTCTAAAGTTAAAATCTTTTAATTTGATTGGAATAAATAATAGGGACTTAAAGACTTTTAAAACGGATTTAAAAACATCAAAAGAATTGATGCATACATATGCAGATATATTTTTAAAACAAAATATTATTCCCATAAGTGAATCTGGAATACATTGTGCTGAAGATTTAGAATCGCTTAGATCTATTGGAATCATGGGAGTATTAATTGGCGAAACTTTTATGAAAGAAACTGATATTGAACAATCATTTAAGAAATTATTTAACTCAATTTAATATTGACTTCAAATCGTGCTATAAAATTGAATAAACAGAATTGTACTGAATATATATGCAGGCTGTAATTTTAACAGGTATAGTCGCAGGATTTGTGCATGTAGTTAGTGGCGCTGATCATCTAATTGCAATGGCACCAGCAGCGATTAATAATCCCCAAAAAGCTCTTAAAAATAGTTTCTCATGGGGCTTGGGACATTCTTCAGGAGTCCTCTTGTTAGCTTTTCTAGCGATTTTTATTAAGGATATTACGCCATTAAATAAATTTTCTAGTATTACCGAATTTCTAGTTGGAATTTCACTTCTAATTGTTGGAGTATTTGCTATAAAAAATTCTTTTCAATTAAGTATCCACTCGCATTCCCATAAGCATGAGAATGGAATTGCCCATCGTCACTTTCACTTTCATGTTAAGGAACAAAAAAATAATAATAAGCACTCACATGCTTTGACTGGTTTAGGCTTGCTACACGGTATAGCTGGAGGTTCACATTTTCTTGCAGTTCTTCCTGCTTTAGCACTACCTTTAACAAGCGCGTGCTTATATTTGATTTCATATTTGATTGGTTCACTCATAAGTATGAATCTTTTTACTTGTTTAATATCTTTTACTACCTTTAAAGCAAGTCAAAAATTTATTAAAAGATTAATAGCTGTAGCAGGAGGTCTTTCCTTTTCTTTGGGATTATTTTGGATTCAAAGGAGTGCTTCTGTTTTTTTGAATTAAAAAATTTTTTAATTTAGGAATAATTAATTTAGAGGTGACAATCCCAATTATTTTTTCGTTATTGATTAATCCAAATTTATTACTGTCTTCGCTAAATTGAATATTGTCGCCAATAACCTCAACGTTATTTTGATTTACCGAATTTATCCTTTTTATTAGGTTTTTATTTTTAATTGGATGATTAAAAATAACTATTTGTCGATTTTTAAGTATTGATTTATTCTTTTTATATTTTTTAAAAAATACAATGTCACCTTTTTTTAGGTAAGGAAACATCGATTCACCACTAATAATCGCGGTTTTTCTTAAACCTAAAAAAAATAAAATAAAATCAAAAAAACTTTTGAAAATAACTCTGATTAACTAGCTTTTACAAAAGCGTCTGATCTTCCTTTTGAAGCCCAGAAAATATTATGAATTTTTTCTACATAACTCATGAGTTCTTCAGCTTGTGCCAAGTCAATATTAACTTTGCACGCACTGCACAATTTGGCCGCCTTCCAAATGGTTTCATGTAAGTCTGGATAAGTCTCTAAGTGAACTGGTTTAAAGTAATCTGTCCACAAAATTAGAATCTCTTTTTTTGTTTCTTTTGCTTGCTCTTCTTTAACTGCAACATATCTAGAAAATGTATTACTGTATGCAGCCCACTCTGCTGAATCAGTGCTAGAAGGAGCTTCTAATGCAATAAGTTTTTTTGTCATTGATAAAACTGCTTCAGCTGCAACTCTAGTAGATGCTGGGTCGTAAACACCACAAGGACCATCACAGTGAGCATGGACTGTCATTGGGGATTTTTTATCTAGAAAAGAATTGATGAATTTACTTAACATTTCAAATTTTTGGTGTTGTATATATATTACTTGGAGATTAACTAAATTGAAAAGTCTTAGATATTTTTCTTACCTAATTTAATTGACTTTTAATAATTCAACTTCAAATATTAAAGTCGCATTTGCAGGTATTACATTTCCAGCTCCTCTTGATCCGTATCCAAGTTCCGGAGGTATTGTTAATTTTCTTTTGCCTCCAACTTTCATGCCAGCTACACCTTCGTCCCAACCTTTTATTACTCGTCCAGCACCCAAGGGAAAGCTAAATGGAGCTCTGCCGATACTGGTATCAAATTGTGTCCCGTCTTCTAGTGTTCCTGTGTAATTTACAGTAACTGTTTGCCCAGCACTAGCCTCATCTCCTTCCCCGTTTATGATATCTGCAATAATTAAACCACTTTCTGTAGTCCTTGTATTGTTGTCTGAGGAAGTTTCTTCTGCCATAGCGAAAAGTATAGGATTTGGATCAGATGGGTCTAGTTCAAATAAATTGTTATTTGAGACATTTGATGATTTTGCAACAGGTGTTCTTTGAACTGACTGAGTTTCTGATTCAGCAGCATTAACAATTTGAGGTGAATTAAATTGACTGAAAAGAGTTAATGAAACACAAAAAACAAAAACTGCAAAACTGATAAAGACTTCTTTCACTTAAATTTTGAAAGTTACTAGAGCTTAGTCTACAGAATGAAGGTACAATAAATGGGTGATTATAAATTTAATTTCGTAATTTTAGATTGTTAATCCCAACTCAAATTAAAAGTCTAAGACAATACTTTTACCCTTGTTTAGGAGGGATTTTAGGAGGAATTTCAGTCTCAACTCATTTTTGGCTGATTTTTATGCCGATATCATTATTTATTTTATGGAAGGGAAGTGAAAGGAGAATAGCAAATTTTTGTTGGGGTTTTTTCTTTATCTTGATAAGTCATTCTTGGCTTTATGATCTTCATCCATTGACATGGCTTGGTTTTTCATGGCTTACAAGTTTAATAATCACCATTTTAATATTATTATTTTGCGCGTTTTTGGGTGGGATATTAGTTTATTTATGGGGATTGTTAGTTGAAATCATTCTCTGGAAAGAAGATGTTTTCAAAATGAAAACATTATCTTTAATAGTAAAAGTATTTTTTTTATCTTTGACTTGGGGTATTGGTGAATTGATACTTTCTCAAACACCTTTTTTTTGGATAGGTTTAGGAGAGAGTCTTATCCCAGGTGATATTTATCTTGCGGGTTTAGCAAGATGGATTGGTGCAAGTGGTTTATGCGTATTACAAATATTGATTGGATTTTGGATTTTTTATATTCAAGGTAGATGGGAAAGAAAACTTTACTTTAAAAAAATATTTCTTTTAGGACTTTTGGTTTTTATTTTCTTACATTTATTTGGAGGTTTAACAACTAAAATTAAAAGAAATTATGAATATCCAGTAGCTATTTGGCAAACTAATATACCAACAAGAGAAAAATTAAAAATAAATAATGAATTTATTGAAGAAAAGCTATCTATCGCTCAAAAGTATGCTTTATCAAAAAAAGTGAAACTTCTTGTTGCTCCTGAAGGGACTTTAAATAGTAATTTTTATTTATCTAAAGGCTTTAAGGTTAATACCTTAGCAGGAGGTTTCAGAAATTCTAATAATGAGTTAAGAAGTTCTTTACTCGGATTTAAAATTGGAGATAAATCTTTTACCTCATTTATAGATAAATATAGACTTGTTCCATTAGGTGAAAAAATACCTAGATTTCTAGATAGTTTTTCAAGAGGATTATCTGCTGTAGGAGGAATTCAACCTGGCTCTGATGCAAGATTGTTTGATCCTAAATTTACACAACCTCTAGCAGTAGCTATTTGTTATGAAATTAGTGATGGATTGAAAATAAGAAAGGCTATTAATAGCGGTGCAAAACTAATAATAACTGCAGCAAATTTAGATCCCTATCCAACTAAGCTTTATAATCAATTCCTTTCTTTGGCAAGATTGAGAAGTATTGAAAATAAAAAAGATAATCTACTTGTATCAAACACTGGTCCTTCGGGTTTAGTTAGAGATGATGGGAAAATAATTCAACTTCTAGATTTAAATGTGGAGCAAAATAAAGTGGTTTTACCTAATTTTTCATCCGACAAAACCTTCTATACAAAATTTGGAGATAAACCTATTTTGTTATTGTTTATATTTTTTATGGGATTAAATTTCTTTTTGAAAATTAATTAATTAATCCGCCACCTAATAGAATTTCTCCTTTATAAAAAACAGCAGCTTGTCCGGGTGTTACCGAACTTTGACTTTCTTCAAATATTAATTTAAATGTTTTAGTTGGATTATCTAAATTTTTCAAAGGGATTAAAGTTCCTTTTACTGGATGACTTCTATATCTGATTTGTGCTTCTACTTGTATCTCTTGCTTAGGTTCTTCGATTGAAACCCAGTTAACCTTAGTAATTATTGCTTCTTTATTAAATAGATCACTTTTATCTGCTACATAAACTATGTTTTTTACCCTGTCTAAACTTTTTACATATAATGGTTCAGGCCAAGCGATGCCCAAACCTTTTCTTTGACCTACTGTAAAGTGCTGAATACCATTGTGCGTTCCAAGGAATTTCCCATTTACATGCACAATTTCTCCTTCATTGGGTTCAATGTGTTTGTCAATAAATCTCTGCATTGATCCATAATGCTCAACTAAACATAAATCTTGACTTTCTGGTTTTTGAGCAGTTCTAAGGCCTAATCTCAGGGCTTCCTTTCTTGTTTCTTCTTTTTTCATTTCACCAAGGGGAAATTCTAATCTGCTTAGTACTTCTTGTGAAAGAGAATAAAGAAAATAACTTTGGTCCTTGTTTTTGTCAGCACCTCTTAGAAGAAGGAAGTCCTTAAATACAAAGCTCTTGCAATCAATTGTTTCAGCATAAGATGATTTTTTTATCCTTGCGTAATGTCCGGTCGCAATATAGGTAAAGTCTTTTTTGCTTATTGCGTAATTAAGCATCTCTTCAAACTTCACATTCTTGTTGCACATCGAACATGGAAGTGGAGTGAATCCTTTCTCATAGCTTTCAGTAGTTTTTTTAATTACCTCTCTTTCGAAAATTTCTCTTGAGTCTATTATTTTATGATTAATTCCCAAATCTTCACAAAGGCCAGCAGCATCTACTAATCCTTCAGAACAACAGGAGCCTTGTCCTTTCATTAGCCAAAGAGTTAGTCCCTCAACATTCCAGCCTCTTTCTACAAGAAGAGCAGCTGAAAGTGAACTATCTACCCCACCAGAAAGACCTACAATAATATTTTTCTTCTTTTTAGTTTTATCATTAGAAGAAAAAAAGTTCTCTAATTTTTTATCCTTTTGTGTCTTTAACATGGAAGTTTAAATTTTTGAACATTACTTCAATTGCTTCGTACTAATTATGAACGAAATTGTATGGCCAACAATTGACTCTAAACATTTAATTGTTGATTCAAAGCAAATGTTGATATTAGAGAAAGAAATGTTTTCTGATGGAATGCCTCAAGAAGCATTGATGGAAAAAGCTGGTATTCAAATTAGTAGATGGCTCTTGAAAAGAAAACCTCTTCTAAATTATGGAATAACTGTTTTTATAGGTCCTGGGCATAATGGTGGGGATGGTGCAGTAATAGCTAGAGAGCTTTTTTTGAAAGGTTTTTTAGTAAAGGTATGGTGTCCATTTCCGATAAAAAAAACATTAACAAATAACCACCTTAATTATCTTACATCTATTGGTGTCACAAAATTAGTAGAGCCCCCTGATGCAAATGGTAAAGAACTTTGGATCGATGCTGTTTTTGGTAATAATCAAACAAGAAAAGTTGATAATAAATTAATTAAACTTTTTAATCAAAAATTTCATAACAAATATGGCAAGGTAATAAGTATTGATATTCCAACAGGATTATGTCCTGATAAAGGAGAGCCTTTTTTAGATAACGCAGTAAAGGCAGACCATACCTTGGCAATTGGTCTTAATAAGATTGGGTTGACGCAAGATTCTGCATTACCTTTTATTGGAGAATTGCACCATATAGATGTTGGGGTGCCTATTAGTAAACTTTCAAAAGTGGATAAAAAGATTTTTAAGGTTACTTACAAAGATTTAAAAAATATTGATTTACCTTCTTTACCAAGAAATTCCAACAAATATAAAAGAGGTAGAACATTATTAATAGCTGGAAGTGAAAAATATCCTGGTGCTGCATACTTAGCATTAAAAGGGGCGATATCAAGTGGAGCAGGCTATATCTCGGCTGTCCTGCCTGAGTTAGTTGCTGAATCTATTTGGCAAGTTGCTCCAGAAATAGTCATAAAGAATACTATGCAATCTAATCAAAATGGAAATGCATCCTTATTTAATGCGTTAAAAAATATTGATTTAAGTGCATTTGATTCAGTAGCTGTTGGCCCAGGAATAGGAATTGATAATGATGATTGGCAAAAAGCAAAAGACATTCTCACTGGTTTTGAAGGATTATTGATCTTGGATGCGGATGCACTCAATAGAATTTCAGAATCTAAATTATGTTCAAAATTCTTCTTAGAGAGAAGATTTAAGACATGGATAACACCTCATATCAAAGAATTTTCGAGGTTATTCCCTAATATCAAATGCGAGACTAATGTTGAAAAAGCTCTTAATGCTGCGCAAGAATTTAACATAAGTGTTTTGTTAAAGGGAGCTAATAGCATAGTCGCTGACAATAAAAAGGCTTGGCAACTTTTTGGGACTGATTCACACACAGCTCGAGCTGGATTGGGTGATCTTTTATCTGGATTTATAGCTGGTAGTTCTGCGATTGATTTAACCTTTTGTAGAAATATAACAACAGATTTTTTTGCTAAATATGTACTTTTGCATTCATTTGCTGCATCAAAGTGCAAAAAAGGGTCAAATGCTTCTGCTATTGGTGATGAATTGTCAAAATTAATGCGAAATATAAAAATGAGACAAATATCTTGAAAGAAACAATTTAAGAGAGTTATTTATAGTTTTAAACACATAAATATACAAATATTACTTGAAATCTGAAGCGCGTATTAAATATTGGGCCATTTTCATAAAAATGTAGGAAAGTTTTAATACCTTATCAGGTCAAAAAATGGTTTCATCAGTACCAGCATCAGCAGAACCGCTTAAAAGGAGAGGTAATGATCCAATCAGCTGGTATTTGCAGAATATCGGTAGAGTACCTTTGCTTACACCTGCTGAGGAGATTGAATTGGGTAATCAAGTTCAGAGAATGATGATTCTCACAGAAGATGGTCAGCTAAATGAAAAGATAAATGAATTTACAACACAGCAAAAAAGAACAATAAAAATTGGCAGAAGAGCAAAAGAGAGAATGATGAAAGCTAATTTAAGACTAGTCGTAAGTGTGGCGAAGAAATACCAAGGTAAAGGACTTGAACTCCTTGATTTAGTTCAAGAAGGATCTCTTGGTTTAGAGAGGGCTGTTGAAAAATTTGATCCTACAAGAGGATATAAGTTTTCTACTTATGCTTTTTGGTGGATTAGACAAAGTATGACTAGAGCAATAGCTTGTCAATCACGAACGATACGTTTACCAGTTCATTTAAGCGAAAGATTAGCATCTATAAGAAAAGTCAGTAGGGATTTAGCCCATAAACTTGGTGCTATGCCAAGCAGAATTGAAATTGCAGAAGCAATGGAAATTGATGTAGAAGAGTTAGATTCTGTTTTAAGACAAGCTTTATCAACAAGTAGTCTAGACGCTCCGGTTAATGGTGATGATGGTAGGAGCTTTTTAGGAGATTTAATTGCGGATAGTAATAATGAAGAGCCTTTAGATCAAGTTGAGCAAAAAATGCATCAAGAGCAACTTGGTAAGTGGTTAAGTCATCTAAGCGACCAAGAGCAACAAGTTCTTAAATTAAGGTTTGGACTTGATGGGAACGAGAGACATACACTTGCTGAAATAGGAAGATTATTAGAAGTCTCTAGAGAAAGAGTTAGACAAGTCGAACTTAAGGCATTAAGAAAATTAAGAAACTTAACCAGAAAATTACCAAGCGGTATTTAGTTTAATCTTCAGCCCAAATATACTTAGTTAATTCTTGTGAGGGCGGTTCAGGAGCCTCTATGGCATTTTTAACAGATTCTGATATCTCTGAATCTATTTTCTTTTCAATAATTTTTAATTCTTCTTCAGTTGCAAATTTACCATCAATAATTTCTTTAGCTAATTTCTTAATTGGATCTCTTTTGCTCCAAAACTCCTTCTCTTCCTCTGACCTTAATTCATCAGGATCTGCAAGAGAATGTCCTCTGTATCTATAAGTCAAGCATTCTAAAAGAGTAGGCCCTTCCCCTTCTCTTGCCCGCTCGATTGCTCTTTGCGCTGCTCCTCTTACTGCTAATACATCCATCCCATCAACTTCTTCACCATGCATTCCAAAAGCAGAAGCTTTTCTCCAGATTTCAGGATTACTGGTTGCTCTATCGTGAGCCATACCAATGGCCCATTTATTATTCTCAACAACAAAAATTATGGGTAATTTCCATAATTGGGCCATATTTAAACATTCAAAAAATTGTCCATTATTGCAAGTCCCATCTCCAAAGAATGCTGCAGTTACTGCATCACTATTTTTATTTCCAGCAACTTCTTTTTTATATTTACTTGAAAAGGCTGCTCCAAGAGCAACTGGAATTCCTTCCCCAATAAAAGCATATCCTCCCAATAAGTGATGCTCTCTTGAAAAGAGGTGCATGGACCCCCCACGGCCCTTACTACAGCCTGTAGCTTTTCCAAAAAGCTCACTCATTACTTCAAAAGAGGGAACACCTGCACTTAGTGCATGGACATGATCGCGGTAAGTACTACAAAACCAATCATGTTTCTTTTTCATCGCACCAATTATTCCTGTACTTATAGCTTCTTGACCGTTGTATAAATGAACGAAACCAAACATTTTGCCCCTGTAGTACATTTCTGCACACTTATCTTCGAATCTTCGACCAAGTATCATATCTTCATAAAGAAATAATCCGGTTTCTCGATCTAATTGGGCTTTTTTAACTCCTTGAAGATTTGAGATTCTCTCTACGTGTGTTTCCAAAAAAATACCTTAATGAAGTTTTGATTTGTTGACATTCTAAGCTGTGAAGGTCGATTTTCATGATTTTTTTTAATAACTCTGTAAGACCTTATGAAAAATTTTTTTAACTTGATAAGATTTATCTAAGAATTTTTCAATAGGATATTTGTTTGGAACTTCCTTTAGACCATTTTCGTTTAATTGGCGTAAGCCCCTCTGCAACATCTGAGGAAATATTAAGGGCGTTTCAATTGCGGTTGGATAAAACCCCTGATGAAGGTTTTACTTATGAGGTTTTAACCCAAAGATCTGAGTTGCTTCGCCTAACTGCTGATTTACTTACAGATTCAGATAGCAGGAGGGAGTATGAAAATTTGTTATTAAATGGCGCATCTGGACTGGATTTTTCCTCAAATAGAGAAGTAGCAGGATTAATACTTCTTTGGGAATCGGGTGCCTCGAAAGAAGCTTTTAGAATCACAAGAAAAGCTTTGCAGCCTCCACAAACTCCAGCTTTAGGAAGTAGTAGAGAAGCTGATCTAACTTTATTAGCTGCATTAACAGCTAGAGATTCAGCAATTCAAGAACAACAGCTTAGATCCTATTCAACCGCTGCGGACTTTTTAATTGAAGGTATACAACTTCTTCAAAGAATGGGAAAGCTCGTAGAAAAAAGGAGAGAACTTGAAGAAGACTTAGTTGCTCTGCTTCCTTATCGGATTCTAGATTTACTTAGTAGGGATTTAAATGATCAAGAGTCTCATAAAAAAGGCTTAAGTATGTTGGAAACTTTAATAATTAAAAGAGGTGGTTTGGAAGGTAATAATAAGTCTGAATATGGAGATTATCTAAATCAGCAAGAATTTGAAGCTTTTTTTCAACAAATAAGACCATTTTTGACCGTGCAAGAACAGATAGATTTGTTTCTTGAATTGCAAAAAAGAGGATCATTAGAAGCAGGATTCTTAGCTTTCTTATCCTTAACAGCAATTGGCTTTTCTCGAAGAAAGCCAGAAAAATTATTTGAAGCAAGGAAAATTCTAAAGAAACTAAATTTATCAGGTCTTGATTCAATGCCGCTTGTTGGCTGTTTAGACCTGCTTTTGGCTGATATTGATCAGGCTTCTGCAAGATTTTCAAGCAGTTCAGATGAGAATTTACGAGATTGGCTTAATAATTATCCAGGGAATAAGTTAGAAGCGATATGTATTTTTTGTAAAAATTGGTTAGAGAATGATGTTTTAGTTGGTTATAGAGATCTTGACTCAAAAGGGGTAGATTTGGATTCTTGGTTTGAAGATAGAGAAATTCAAGAATTTATAGAAAAATTAGAAAAGAAATCAAAAATAACTTCAATTAAATCTAACTTTCAAAACCAACAAATAAAAAAAGAATCTTCAACAAACATCAATGAAGATTTTGATGTTTCATCAGCAAATGTTGATGAAAGGAGGTTACCTTGGCCTGGTGGAATTAAACAAGAATTAGAGAAGCTTGATATCTATGAAACCAAATTCAGTGGAGAAATTTTTAAGAGAAAACCAATAGAGGTTTATAAGTACTTAATTGAAAAAATTGCTGAATTAAAGTTTAATTTTGGGGAGTTATTGAATAATAAAGAAATTTTTAGCCGGTCACCTTATTTGATTTACCTTTATGCGTTTGTGATTTTATTTACATTTGGCATTGGAATTGGATTTATAAGAAATAATTTTAAAAAATCAATGCAGAATCAAGTTATTTCAGATAAATCTTTAATAGCAGATGATAAAAATCAAAAGGTTATTGAAAAAGATAGTATTCAAGAAATTAAAAAAAAACCTTCCAATGAATTGAACTCAATTATTGGGACTAATACCGAAAAAAATCTCTTTAAAGTCGAAAAAATTTCTAAAGCCTCTCCTTCCATTGCAGAGATAAAAAATTTAATTAATACTTGGCTTCTTAGTAAAAGTAATTATTTAGCTGGAAAAAGTGAAATTAATCTTTCCAACATTGTTAGTAATGGTTTGATTAATAGAACAATCGAAGAAAGACAAAAAGATATCAAAAAAGGAATTGTTAAAGAAATTAATTCCCAAATTCAGAAGATAGATTTCGAGTCACAAACATCCTCTAGGATAGTTGTGTTAGTAGAATTAAATTATCTTGAGAGGATAATAAAGAGTTCTGGCGAATTTGTTAATGAAACATCCTTGACTCCTTTGAAAGTTAAATATATCCTGGGTTTTAAAAATAAATCGTGGAAATTAGTTGATTTCGTGAGTGGGTTGTAATTACAAACTTCAAGATCATCTATAATGGTTGAAATTTCTTTTAAATAATGTTTGATGAACTCTCTTCACGCTTTGAAGACGCAGTAAAGGGTTTAAGAGGCGAAGCAAAAATTAGTGAAAATAATATAAACGAGGCCTTGAAGGAGGTAAAAAGAGCACTCCTTGATGCAGATGTTAGTTTGTCTGTAGTAAAGGAGTTTATATCAGATGTAAAAGATAAAGCTATTGGAGAAGAAGTAGTTAGGGGTGTAAACCCAGGCCAAAAATTTATAGAAGTAGTAAATAAAGAATTGATTAATATTATGGGGAATGAGAATTCTCCGTTAAATGAGAATGAAAATAGTCCCACAGTTATTTTAATGGCTGGACTCCAGGGAGCGGGTAAAACAACCGCAACAGGAAAATTAGGTCTTTACTTAAAGGAAAAAGAAAAAAAAGTTCTTTTGGTTGCCGCAGATATTTATCGACCAGCAGCTGTAGAACAGCTCAAAACATTGGGAAGTCAATATGATTTAGAAGTTTTTTCAGCTAAAGAAAAAAATAGCAAACCCGAAGAGATAACAAAAGACGCATTAAATTTTGCTAATGAAAACGATTTTAATTCGATAATTATTGACACCGCAGGAAGATTGCAAATTGATGATTCCATGATGAGTGAAATGGTTCGAATAAAAGAAGTTTCTAAGCCTGATGAAGTTTTGCTTGTTGTTGATTCTATGATTGGGCAAGAAGCTGCTGACTTGACAAGGTCATTTCATGAAAAAGTAGGAATTACAGGAGCAATACTAACTAAGCTGGATGGAGACTCAAGGGGAGGGGCTGCTTTATCAATAAGAAAAATAAGTGGTAAACCAATCAAATTTATCGGGGTAGGTGAAAAAATCGAGGCACTGCAACCATTTCATCCAGAGAGAATGGCTAGCAGAATTTTAGGCATGGGTGATGTTTTGACACTTGTTGAAAAAGCTCAAAAAGAAGTTGAACTTGCTGATGCAGAAGCGTTGCAAAAGAAACTTCAAGAAGCAACTTTTGATTTTAATGATTTTGTTAAGCAAATGAGATTAATTAAAAGGATGGGATCACTTGGTGGATTGATAAAATTAATACCTGGAATGAATAAAATCGATGACGGGATGATAAAAGATGGAGAAGATCAACTTAAGAAAATAGAATCTATGATCTCTTCAATGACTCTTGAGGAGAAACAAAAACCCGAGGTTCTTGCTGCTCAGCCCTCTAGGAGACAAAGAATTGCTCAGGGAAGTGGTTATGAAACAAAAGATGTCGATAAAGTACTAGCTGATTTTCAAAGAATGAGAGGATTTATGAAACAAATGTCGAATGGAGGAATGCCTGGAATGGGAGGAATGCCTGGAATGGGAGGAATGCCTGGAATGGGAGGTAATAAACCAATGAAAAAACAAAAAAATAATAAGAAGAAAAAAGGTTTTGCTGATTTGTAGTTTCTGAATTTTTACCTTTAAATGATATTATTATTAAAAACGCATTAATTTAAGATGATTAAATTGCGCCTTAAGCGCTTTGGAAAGAAAAAAGAGGCAAGTTTCAGAATTGTTGCATGCAATAGTACTTCCAGAAGAGATGGTAGACCCCTGCAAGAACTAGGTTTTTATAACCCAAGAACTAAAGAAACGAGGCTTGATACAGAAGCTTTAAGAACAAGACTTACTCAAGGTGCTCAGCCTACTGATGTTGTAAGAACGTTATTAGAAAAAGGAGGGTTGTTAGAAAAAATTGAAAGGCCCTCTATTGCTATTGGTAAGGCAAAGTTAGAAAAGGAAAAATTAGCTAAAGCTAAAAACAAAGACCAAGAAAGTGATAGTAGTAAAGCTGAAAGCGATAGTACTGAAGCTGAAAGCTAGTGGGTGATAAATTTACATTCTTATCTGATAACTAAATGAAAGAAGTTTCCAAAACTGGTCACTTCACTATAGATTTGCCAAGCTCTGATGCTGCTACAGCATTATCAGGACCTGGGAACTCTTTCCTAAAAAAATTTGAGTCTCTTACTGGAGTTTCTTTAACTATAAGAGGCTTACAACTTGAGATGAACGGTGTAATATCTAAGATTGAGAGAGCTTCAGCATTAGTAGAGCTTACAAGACCAATTTGGGAACAAGGGTTAGAAGTTCCAGAGGTAGATCTAAAAGCGGCTTTAAGTTCTTTAAATATGGGAGAGTCATCATCACATGCTGAACTTGGGAAGAAAGTGCTAGCCCGTTCGAGAGAAGGAAGATATTTAAGACCTAGAACTATAAGGCAAAAAGAATATGTTGAATCAATTGAGAACTTTGATCTTACTTTTGCAATTGGTCCAGCTGGAACTGGTAAGACATTTTTGGCAACCGTATGCGCGGCAAGACTATTGAATGAGAAAAAGATTGAAAAAATTATTCTAACTAGACCAGCAGTTGAAGCAGGAGAAAGTTTGGGATTTCTTCCTGGCGATTTACAGCAGAAAGTAGATCCATATTTAAGACCCCTATTTGACTCTTTACATAGTATTTTCGGATTTGATAGAACAAATTCGTTAATAGATAAAGGAATTATAGAAGTTGCCCCTTTAGCATTTATGAGAGGCAGAACCTTGGATAATTCTTTGGTTATCTTAGATGAAGCACAAAACACAACTTGCTCTCAAATGAGAATGTTTTTAACCAGATTAGGTGAGAGATCAAAAATGGTAGTAAACGGAGATATTACACAAATTGATTTAAAAAAAGATCAAGAAAGCGGTCTCATAGAAGCATCAAGAATTTTCTCTGAAACTAAAGGTATAAAATTTTGTTTTTTAACTATTGAAGATGTGGTTCGTCATCCGCTAGTCCAGAAAATTATTGAGGCTTATCAATAACTTTATAACTCTGGTGATCCGTACCCTGAAATTTCTAAAATCAAGTAGAATAAGACCATAATTTAAAAAAAAAATGCCAGCAAGTAGTAATTTCAATCAAGCTATTCGTGAAGCACAAACTAGTTCAATAGTTGGTCCTAATGTTGTTCAGAAAGCTCTACCTTACGTAGGTGGAGGTATGGTTTTAACTTCTTTAGGTGTTTTAGCAGGTATCTCACTCATAGCAACAAATCCTGGACTTTTCCAGCCTCTTTCAATAGTTGCTTTAATTGCAGAATTGGTTTTGTTTTTTATAGCCACAAGCGCTGCAAATAACGCAAATAATGCAAAGGCATTGCCTTTACTAACCGGATTTAGTTTACTAACTGGATTCACCTTAAGTGGAATAGTTGCTTTAGCAATAGGAACCATTGGTATTGGTTCGGTAGGAACAGCTGCCTTAGCTACAGGTATAACTTTTGTTATTGCCTCTTACACTGGCCAGAGAATGAGTGACAGCGTTGGTCAAGCACTAAGTGGTGTTGTCGGTCTTGGTTTGATAGGCCTTCTAATTGCAATGTTTGTTCAATTAATCGGAGGATTCTTTGCCCCAGGTGTTTTTGGAGGTTCAGGACTTGAATTGATTATTGCGGGATTTGGAACTGTTTTATTTGTTGCAATGTCTTTTGTCGACTTTTATACAATGCCAAGAAGATATAATGATGATCAATACCTAGCTGGTGCATTAGGCATGTATCTAACTTATATTAATCTTTTCGTTTTTATATTAAGATTAATGATCGCCCTTCAAGGTGGTGGAAGAAGAGACTAAACAAATCATCTAACATTTATTTCAAAGCGTAGATTTTTTCTACGCTTTTTTATTGTGCGATATCAAGAATTTGCTTTTTTATGAATTCCTTTTGCTCAAAGTCATACTTTACTGAATTATCAAAACTATTGCCCATATCATCTAAATCTCTAAGGACTTGATTGACATACGTTGTAACTGACTTAGTTTCTAGCAGTCTTAAAATAGCTTTACATCTATCTGAAATGTTTTCCGATGTTATCTCATATTCATGATTATTATCTCTTCGATGAATAATAATTTGAGCGGAACTCATTATTAAATTTTTTACTACTATTTCTGTTACAGCATCACCACCTTCGTTCAGTTTGTAAATTAGTGAAAAAGGAAGTTTATCTAACAAAAAACAATCTTTATCTGATAAAGCGTATGCAAAAAATCCTCTGAGTCCATTTCTTGTTTTAGTTAGCTCTGCGATTCTATCTGCTAAAACCTCTTCGCTTAGTAAATCTTCACCCCACTCTTTGCACCATTGTGCAGATATATTTATTGCTTGCGTGAACGAAGCTTCTTTTAAATTTATGGTTTTTTTTTCCATTTTTGATCAGAATTTTATTATTGATGCATTAAAAGTCTTTGGCCAATTATAGATCTGGGTTTGTAACTTTACTAGGAAGGCCAAATGTTGGTAAATCTACTTTAATAAATAAATTGATTGGAGAAAAAATAACAATTACTTCTCCAATAGCGCAAACTACTAGAAAAAAATTAAAAGGAATACTGACTACAGACAATGGGCAAATAATTTTTGTTGATACGCCAGGTGTTCATAAACCTCATCATCGACTTGGAGAGATATTAGTAAAAAACGCAAAATCTGCAATTAATGGAGTTGATATGGTAATTTTTGTAATTGACTCAAGTGAAGAACCTGGTAGAGGTGATGAATATATTTTGAACTTTCTAATCGCAAATAAAACTGAGTTTATTGTGGCATTAAATAAGTGGGATTTGGTTAATAAACAATTTAGGAATTTACGATTAGAACAATATAGAAGATTTTTTGGAATTAATAGAAACTTTCAAATTGTAAGTGCTTCTAAAGGAGAGGGATGTTCTGAATTAGTCGATATGGCACTTAATTTTCTTCCAGAGGGACCAAAACTTTATGGCGAAGAGACGATTTGCGACCAACCATTAGATAACTTATTATCTGATTTAGTAAGAGAGCAGGTATTAAAAAATACAAGAGAGGAGGTACCTCATAGTGTCGCAGTAAAGATAGAAAAGAGAGAGGAAATGAAAAGAAAAAATGGCAAAGTTTTTACAGCTATTTTGGCTACTATTGTTGTTGAAAGATTAACTCAAAAAGGCATTCTTATTGGAAAGAAAGGTTCAATGTTAAAAATGATTGGTCAGTCAGCAAGATCAAATATGTCAAAATTAATTGATGGTCCAGTTCACCTAGAGTTGTTTGTGAAAGTTGTTCCAAATTGGAGAAAAAAAGAATCAAGGTTAATTGAGTTTGGTTATGAGGAAGATTTATAAATGAGTGGTTTTAATTTTGATGTAATTACATTATTCCCTAAAGCTTTTGAATTAATAAATAATTTAGGGGTCATAACAAAAGCCCTAGATAAAAATTTGATCGATTTAAATTTATATGATTTGAGAGAATATGGAGAGGGGCCATATAGACAAGTAGACGATAGGCCTTATGGAGGAGGAGCAGGTATGGTATTAAAACCTGAACCTATTTATAAGGCATATGAATCAATTAGAAAATTACCTAAAAGTAAAACTTTGCTGATGACCCCACAGGGTAAAGTCCTAAAGCAAAAGGATCTTGCGAGATGGTCCACTTTGGATCAAATAATTCTTATTTGTGGTCAATATGAAGGTTTTGATGAGAGGATTAGATTTTTAGCTGATGAAGAGATATCGATAGGCGACTATGTACTTTCTGGAGGTGAAATACCCGCTATATCAATAATTAACGGCTTGACTAGATTATTACCAGGAACTCTTGGTGATCCAGACTCCTTAGTCGATGAGAGTCATAATTCTTCTTTATTAGAATATCCTCAATATACGAGGCCGTTAACTTTTAAAGATATGAAAGTGCCAGATATTCTTGTGAGCGGTAACCATGAAGAGATTAAATCATGGAGAAGAAGAAAAAGTTTTGAAAGAACATTTGAGAGAAGAAGTGACTTAATTTCGAATGAAGACTACAAAAAATCCCCACAAAGTAAGAGAATAATTAAAGAAAATAATCAATTCATGAAATTTAGAATAGGAAATGGATACGATATTCACAGACTAGTAGAGGATAGAGATTTAATTATTGGAGGTGTAAAATTGCATCATCCTGAAAATTTAGGTTTGGATGGTCATAGTGATGCTGATGTTTTAAGTCACTCAATAATGGATGCATTATTGGGAGCACTCTCGTTGGGTGACATAGGAAAGTATTTCCCCCCATCTGATGAAAAATGGAAAAATGCTGATAGCTTGTTTTTGTTATCAAAAGTAATTGACTTGATAAGACAAGATGGTTGGGAAATAAATAATATTGATAGTGTTCTCGTTGCTGAAAGGCCAAAAATTATGCCACATATAAAACTAATGAAAAAAAACATTTCTGAAATCTTAAATATTGATGAAAATTTAATTGGGATTAAAGCAACCACGAATGAAAAATTAGGTCCAGAAGGTAGAGAAGAGGGTATAAGTTGTCATTCAGTAGTTCTACTTGAGAAAAAATGAGATTTATTTTAAATTTGAAAAAAAAAATTCAAAGATTTTGTTTATTATTAATTTGCTTAGTAGTTTTAATTTTTCAATCTGATATTACCAATTTACAAGCTCTTACAATGGATGATTTTCAAAGTAAAATGGTCATAGAGGAATTAAGACTTAAAGTACCTGCAGATGTAAAAGCAGCTTGGTTGAATGCTGAAAAAGAAATATGGGAGCCATGGTTATCTTCTCAAGATGGTTTTTTGGGAAGACAATTATTTTGGGATAAAGAAAAAGAAGAAGCTTTAATATTGGTAAATTGGAAAAGTAGGAAATTATGGAAAAGCATACCAATGTCAGAAGTAAATGTAGTTCAACAAAAATTTGAAGATAATGTTAAAGCTGCTCTAAATTTAGCAGAAAATCCTTTTGAATTGATTTATGAGGGGGAATTAGATAAGCAAAGATGAATTTTGATATCAAGTTTGATTTTCAAAGAAGAGATAGGCTTGGACTCATTGAAGCTATTTGGGGACAAGATAAGAGTATCGACCAATTAGAGAGATTATCTGAAAATGTATTAAGTAAAAATGAGGTTGTTTTCATTACTAGGATTAATAGTGAGAAGGCCAATTATCTTTTAGATTTGTATGATGATGCACGATTCTATGAAGAAGCAAATTGCCTAACAATTGGGAAAAATCTGAATAAAATAAATACGAATAAAAAAGTTGCAATAATTTCAGGCGGCTCAAGCGATTTGGCCGTAACACTTGAAGCACAATTATCACTTGAAATTTATGGAGTGAATTGTCAATCTTTTATAGATGTTGGAGTAGCTGGACTTCATCGATTGATGAGTCAGTTAGAAGAAATTAATAAATATGATGTATTAATAGTTTGTGCTGGAATGGAAGGAGCTTTGGCAACGGTTGTGGGTGGATTGTTGGCACAACCGATAATTGCAGTACCTGTTTCAGTAGGATACGGTGTTAGCAAGGATGGAGTAACTGCTTTAAATAGTATGTTGTCAAGCTGTTCTCCAGGTATTGCAGTTATGAATATAGATAATGGTTACGGAGCAGCAATGGCGGCTCTCAGAATTATTAAAAGTATTTCTTAAGTAATCACTTTTTTTCTATTTCTAATAGGTTTTCTATCCATAAATTTAGTTGTTTTGATAACATTCCTTCTTCTCTCATTTTGATTGCTTTTATCACGACTTCTGTATTTACCCACTCTGGAAATCTTTTCGGCATTTCTTTTTTATATTAAGTAATTTTAATTTGGTACAAATTTTTATAAAAACAAGACCTAAGTAACAAATTTAATCTTTTATATTTGATTTTGTTCCTAATCTAGAAAGCTCAGATGAGGTAAGTTCACTTTCCACATTTTTTAATCTTTCAATTAACTCAGAGAGATCATTATGAGCCAACTCCCCATTTTGCTCCCATTTTAAGGACCTTGAGTTACTTTCAATTTTTTCTTTCATTGTTCTATTTAAGTATTAAGAATATAAAACGAAAATTGGATAAATTTGGTTATTGTTTCGAGCCTAAACTTAAAAAAATATGAAGATTTTTAATGTATAAAGAATTTATCATTTAACCACCACCAACTATTGAAACGATTTCTAAATTATCACCATCTTTAAGTTTCACTTTTTCCCATTTTAATGAATTAATAATTAAGTTATTTAATTCCACTACAATTGAGTTTGGTTTATATCCCATTAAATTTATAACTGTAGATAGTAGAGCATTTTCTTGATCAAGTTCTATTTTTTTTTCTTCTCCATTTACTTTAATTTTCATAAGACAACTCTTTTAAAATCATAATAGCTTCTTCTTTAGGATCTTCAGAATTCATTAATTGTGAAACTAAGGCAACTTTTTTAAAACCATTGTTTTTTAAATATGAAATATTATTTGACTTAATTCCTCCTATGGCAAACCAAGGAATATCTAAATCTTTGGTTAATCTTTTGATTTTTTCAATGCCTATGGGTTCTTTGTCCCTTTTTGTTACAGTATCAAATACTGGTCCTATACCTATATAATCACAACCCTCCTTAAGAGCATTAGAAATATCAATTTCATTATTTGCACTTATACCAATGATCTTTGAATATCCTAATAATTTTCTTGCGGTTTTTAAATCTAAATCATCTTGTCCAAGATGAATTCCATCCGCATTAGATGCTAGAGCTATATCAATTCTGTCATTAACGATAAATAAAGAATTATATTTTTTACATAGATTTTTAATCTGAATTGCTTCTTGAAGATGATCCTTATCGGTTCCCGTTTTAAATCTATATTGAATTATTCTTACTCCTGCAATTAAGATCTCTTCTAATGTTCCTAATAAATTGTCTTTTTGTTCTGTGATTACATATAAGTCATTTTCTTTTAATATTTTCTCCGACTTCTTAAATTTGCTTAAACTTAATAAGTCTATTTCAATGGTATAAATTTCATATCTAATTTCTGAAGCAATTTTTGAAAGCTCATGATTATGTGACCTTGAGAATTCTTCAATGACTCTTAATGCTTCTTGAACTCTGCCTGAATTAAAACTTATAATTTGTTTAGATGTTTTTTTGTTACTTTGCTCTTTATGAGACAATCCTTTACATTTGTCCTCAATGTGATTTCTAGATTGCTTATAAACTTCTAAATGGTTTTTCCCTAAAATATGTCTAAAATTTTTAATCCTTTCAACATATTTTTCCTTGCCTAGACCAAATCTAGCCCAATCCTCTAATACTCTAAGTCCCTCTCTAGCTCTATCTAAATTAGCGTCAATAATTTGATAAATTCTTAAATCATCAGCGTCGGTAGTATTGGAATTCAGCATTTTAAATTTATTTTTGGCAGTTTTTAAAAATTTTCAGGGCATTATCTCTGTCTTTTTTAATTTGATTAGATAGCTGATCTATATTCTTGAACTTGATTTGAGATCTAAGCTTTTCAACTGGTTCTACAGATAGATTTAAACCATATAGATCCATATCTTGATTTATTAAATGAACTTCAACTGCAGACGGCAACAAAGGATTTATTGTTGGTTGTGAGCCAAGATTCATAATAGATTCAATTTTTTGGTTAGAGTTTTCTATGGATGTCCAAGATGCGTAGACTCCTTCTCCAGGTAAAAACTTTCTGCCATCTATCTCAAGATTTGCAGTAGGCCATCCTATACTTTTTCCAATCCCTTTACCTTTAACAACCTTTCCATTAAAACTATAAGGCCTTTTTAGAATTTTGAAAGCATTTTTCAGATCACTTTTTTCTAATAGATCTCTTATTCTGCTGCTACTGATTCTGCCTTCTTTGTCTTCTAAAATTGGAGTAATTTTTAATTTAATATCTGTATCTTTAAGCGTATTTTTTATAGTATTTATGTCTCCACTTCTTCTGAAACCAAATTTAAAATTAGCACCTACAGAAATGTTTTTTGCTCGTAATTGATTTATCAAAATATCTCTTACGAATCTTTCTGCACTTAATTTAGATAGTTCTTTATTAAAAGGAATCAAAACTAATTGTTCAATCCCAAGATCTTCAAGAATAGGTAGTTTTTCATAAGGTAGATCAAGTCTAAGACGTGTTTCTTTGTATAGTACTTCTCTGGGATGAGGCCAGAAGCTTGCAATTGTTGGGGTATATTGATTCTCTTCAACTACACTTTTAATTAATTTTCTGTGACCAGCATGAAGCCCATCAAAACTTCCAATAGCTATTGAAGTAGGATTCTTAACTTCAGATGGCGATATTAAAGAGATCAAAAGATTTCGTGCAATTTTATAATTTTGATGGCAAATTTGAATAGATTATAGTTTATTCAATCAAATGAATGTCAGACAAAATTGATTTTCAGTCCCTTTCATTTGGAATGCGGCGCATTGGATGGATACGATTTTGGGTTCAGTCCATTTTAGGTGTTGTTGTTGCAGCTGTTTTGCTTTTTTCAAATGTTGTAAATAATAGCGAAGGGCAGCTTGGCTTAGCGCCAGGTCTATCACTTACTACGATAGCCTTGATTTTACTACTTTTTAGCCTTTGGCAAGGTTGGTTAATAGTTAGAACAGGTAGAGCAATCGCAAGCAATGCAAGACCCTCAAGAGGACAAACCAGTAAATTGATAAAACGAGGCCTATTAGTTGATTTATTAGGAATTTTGTTTGGACTAATTGGATATCAAGCTCTTATGGGTGCCTTATTTATACAAGCATCTTCTCAAACAACTGGACAATTGATTACAGCGACATCTGATATACCAATTACTGGACTCGAAATATTATCAGTTCTCAGTAACACACAAGTTATTGCAGCTCATTTTTTTGGACTTTGCTTTTCTTTATGGCTTTTAAGAAGGATTTATAAATGAGTTATTAATTTTAGGTAATTTGTCTAAATTACCCCTCCAAAATAAATCTGGTTCAACGGGTGTAAGAGATATTTTATTTTCTTGTATTTGCGATACGTCACTTGGCCATTTCTTTGGACCATAACCTTTTGATTTAAGATCTAAAACTACCTCACCAGCAAGCCAATAATATTCGTCTCCCCTTGGGTCTTCTCTTTTGGAAAATTGATTTTTATATTTTCTTACTGATAATCTTGTCCAAGATAGTTCTTTTATTTTGCTTTTTTCGCAAGGTGGTATATTCAAATTTAATAAAAGTGAAGCTGGCCAACCATCGTTAATTGCTTGTTCGGCAATATTCATTGCAATTTCTCCAGCATATTCAAAATTCTTCCATTTAAAACTAGCGACGCTTACAGCCATGGAGGGAACATTTTCTAAAGTTCCTTCCATTGCTGCAGCAACTGTGCCAGAACAAAAAATATCTGTACCTAAATTGGGCCCGTGATTTATTCCAGATAGAACAAGATCAGGTTTATTATCCAAGAGTTCAGAAAGTGCTAATTTGACGCAATCAGCAGGTGTGCCAGAACATCCCCAGGCTTCAATCCCTTCCCCAAATAGTTCGTCAGCTTTTTCCACTCTTAATGGAGATTGTAATGTAAGACCATGACCAGTAGCTGATCTCTCTTGGTCAGGACATACTACTTTTACCTTATGTCCTCTTTTTTGAGCTGATTTTGCTAGAGCTCTTATTCCCGCTGCAAAAACACCATCATCATTGCTAATTAGTATATTTAACGGTTTCATTAATCAATACATTTTATTTATGGACGATATTTAAGTAAGATAAAGCAATACTTATTTTTACTATATCAGTGAGTCAAATTGAATCATTAAGTCAAATTGAGGAAAAACTAAATAATCTTTCTCTAACAGCGAAAAATAACATAGATAATGCCAATACTCATGAAGAACTGGATAAACTGAGAGTCTCTTTATTAGGGAAAAAAGGTGATTTATCAATTATTTTGAAAACTATGGGTAAGTTATCTGCCGCAGAAAGACCAATTGTTGGCCAAAAGGCAAATTTAATAAAGATAAATTTGCAAGACCTAATTACTAAGAGAAAAAATCAACTTAATAATCAAGCCTTAGACAAGAAGATTAAAAACGAAAAAATTGATGTGACAGTTCCTCCATTTGGAACCCCCCGAGGAAGCAAACATCCTTTAATTTCAACTCAAGATGAAATAATAGATATTTTTTGTGGTTTGGGTTACTCAGTTGAAAGTGGCCCTGAAATAGAAACTGATTTTTATAATTTTGAATCTCTTAACATACCTAAAAATCATCCTGCAAGAGATATGCAGGATACTTTTTACTTAGATGAGAATCGACTCTTAAGGACTCATACTTCTCCCGTTCAGATAAGATATTTAGAAAAAAATCTTCCTCCAGTGAGAATTATTGCTCCAGGGAGAGTATATAGAAGAGATGCTGTTGATGCTACTCACTCACCTGTATTTAATCAGGTTGAGGTTCTATGTATTGATAAAGATATTAATTTTAGTCACTTAAGAGGAACGGTTCTAACCTTTCTAAAGACCTTTTTTGGAGATATTCCCGTAAGATTTAGGGCTAGTTATTTCCCATTTACTGAGCCTTCAGCGGAAGTAGACGTTCAATGGAAAGGTAAATGGTTAGAAGTAATGGGCTGTGGAATGGTAGATCCGATGGTATTAGAAAAGTTAGGGATAGATTCTGAGAAATGGACTGGATTCGCAGCTGGATTAGGAGTTGAAAGATTTTGCATGGTAAGACATCAGATTGACGATATCAGAAAATTTTATACAAATGACATTAGATTCTTAGAGCAGTTCTTATAGAGCTGATTTTTAAATTATGCTTGTCAAGCAAATTAGTTTAAAATAGTAATAGTTTTAATTGTTTGATTGGTACGTAAAGCAGGACTAGTTGTTAATGATGGGAAAGAACTTGCTGTTCAAACTGCAAGTTCTGTTCAAGAAAAGTTGGAAAAATCCAATTATGAGGTAATAAGAGTTAGTAGCTCTGGAGGGATGGTTGGATTCGCCAATCCGGATCAACATGTTCGTCCCTTAGGATATGCAAATTGTGTCCCCGAAGGTTTTGATTCATCAGTTGAATTTGCAATTGTTCTTGGTGGAGATGGAACTGTGCTTTCTGCGGCAAGACAAACGGCACCTGCTAAAATTCCAATACTTACAATTAATACTGGTCATTTAGGATTTCTTGCTGAAGCTTATTTATCTAACTTAGATGAAGCTATTGATAAAATTATTGCTGGAAATTGGGATATTGAAGAAAGAACTTGCTTTATAATTAGTGTAATGAGGAATGATCAGAGGAGATGGGAGTCGCTCTGCCTTAATGAGATGGCTCTTCATAGAGAACCTTTGACAAGCATGTGTCATTTTGAGATTTCTATAGGGCGACATGCTCCTGTAGATATCTCAGCTGATGGAGTAATTTTATCAACTCCAACTGGTTCTACTGCATATTCTCTAAGTGCTGGAGGACCAGTAATTACACCTGATTGCCCAGTCGTGCAATTAACTCCAATTGCTCCACATTCATTGGCATCAAGGGCATTAGTTTTTAATGATTCAGAGCCAGTAACTGTTTTCCCAGCAACTCCTGAAAGATTAGTAATGGTTGTGGATGGAAATGCTGGTTGTTATGTTTGGCCTGAAGATAGAGTTTTAATAAGAAAAAGTAAACACTCAGTAAAGTTTATTAGACTTGAAGACCATGAATTTTTCCAGGTTTTAAGAAATAAACTCGGTTGGGGATTGCCCCATGTGGCTAAACCTAACAAATAACAATTATTTGAATTTATTTTTTCCCTTTTAATAGAAAAACAGGATTATTTGGTTCTAATCTCATTCCCTCGGCAATACTTAAGCTTTTATAGGTCTGAATTAAATTTAAATTTGTTTTGAAATTTTTACCTTCTAATTCCTCTTTCAATTCTTTAATAGTTTGGAAGTCAATTATTGGGATAACGATAATATCTCCAATACTCATCCACTGATCCAAGCAATTAATAATTTGAAGTTTAGTCTTTTTGTCACAGCCTCCAATTACTAATCTATTAGGTTTTTCAAAAGGACTTAAATCTTTTGTATTCAAGATATTATTTATGTCTTCTTCACAAATAAATTTTGGTTTAACGCCAAGCCTTTCTGAGTTTTCTAGTATTAATGCTTTTGATCCAAACCTTTTATCAATACAAAACAAATCTAAGTTGGGCCTTAATTTTAATGCCTCTAACCCAATTGACCCACAACCTGATCCTATATCCCATATTACGCCATTTTTTGGGAGTTCTAGATCAGCTAAGATTTGAACACGAACCTCCCTTTTAGTTAATAAGTTTGGTCTATCATCAAAAGTCTTAAAAATATGGTCACTTATTCCGAAAAGAGGGAGATTATCATTTGAGTAATTTTTCTTTGTTTTTGTAAGAACAACAATGTTCAAACTCGATATATCAGAGGGTAATGATTCTTTAAGATCCAATTTTCTTATATTTTCTTTGTCGAAGCCTATTTCTTCACAGAGCCAAAAATCATAGAAGTTAATCAGATTTAATTCTGATAAGTTTTCTTTGATTATTTCTAAACTCTCATTATTTGAATCTGTAATAATAGCTAAACTTGAAGGCCTTGCTTTAAGAGCCTCAACTAACTTGGTAGGATCTCTGCCGTGAATACTTACATTAACAGTATCTTGCCAAGGAATCTTTAACTTACTAAATGCTAATTGAATGCAAGTATTTGAAGGGTAGAAATTTAATTCATCTTTTGAAAAATTTTCTAGTAATATCCTCCCAATTCCAAACCAAAGTGGATCTCCTCTAGAAATTAAAATAACATCAGTTTTTTGAGATCTAAGCCAGTTAACAAGTTCGTTATTACTTTTGCTCGAAAAAAATGATTTCTTTTTTAATAAACTATTTTCGCTCCATGATTTAATTTCTTCAAAATATGAATTTGGAACTGCAATATTTGCTGTTTCTAAAAATAGATTTTGTAACTTGAAAGATAGATCCTCAAATTTAAAAGAATTAATCCCAATAACATGAATTTTTCTATTAACTTCAGTCATCAATATTTAATGAAATAGAACTAAATTGTTTGAATGTTTTATTAAATTATCTTATTATTATTCGAGTTATCATAGTAAATTAATTGTCTGAAAGGAGAAAGAGATTACATGATTTATTGTTAACTCTAATTAATAAAGATAGTGAATTTGAGTTTATTGAGGAAGATTCTAGCGATTTAACATCTAGCTATTCTGAAAAAGACACTTTGAATTTATCTCGAGTTATAGAAAAAAATCGTAAAATAATCAAAAGATATCAAGCTATTGTTAGAACAGCAGTAACACTAGATGCTCTGATGGATTCTGAAAATGAAGAAAATTACAAAATCAAATAAAAAAATTTTTTTAAAAGGTATATTACCTTTATTTTTACTGTTATCTTTTATTTTTAACCCATTAAAAGTATCTGCAGAAGTTGCAGAAACAGAAATAAATGGGGAATTAATAAATGCTAGTAGTGAGTTTTTAAGGGACTTGGACTTTGAAACTTGGCAATTAGTAGCTTACAAATCACCTCTTTTTGAAGATAAATTAATCTTGAGAGTAATAGGATATCCAGGAAATCTCAGAATTGATCATCCCACTGACTTGAGGGTTGAATCAGGAAGAAAACAGTGGTTTTTAGATGATAAAACATTACTTAATATAAAATTAGCAAATGATGGAAGACAAGCTGCTGCAGAATTTGATCTTGACGAATTGATACAAAATTTAGATAAAAATAGACCATTAAGATTATCTTTGTCAGGAGTCTTTTCTGAGTTGCCTGTGCCTCCTTTCGTTGTCAAAGAGTGGAGATCAATAAACTGAATTTGATTTTTGGAGATGTCTGAAAAAAATATAAGCCATACAAAGTGGATGAAAAGAGCAATTTTTTTGGCTTCATTAGGAAGTAATACAACGAGTCCTAACCCTCTGGTGGGGGCAGTGATACTTGATAAGAATGGAAGTCTTATTTCAGAAGGGTTTCATTTCAAGGCAGGCATGCCTCATGCAGAGGCAATGGCCTTTAATAATTTAAAAAAGGATGCTAAAGGTGGAACTATGTATGTCAATCTTGAACCTTGTTGCCATCATGGTAAAACACCTCCATGTGTAGAAAAAGTTATATCTTCTGGGATAAAAAAGGTATTTATATCTATTGAAGACCCTGATAAAAGAGTTTCTGGTAAAGGTATTAAGCTTCTAAAAGAAGCTGGAATACAAGTTGACTTAGGATTATGTAAAAAAGAATCGTTAGAGTTAAATAAAGCTTTTATTCATCGTAATATTACAAAAAAAGCATTTGGTGTTCTTAAATGGGCAATGAGTATAGATGGAAGAATAGCTTTAAAAAATGGAAAAAGTAAATGGATTACTAATGATGAATCAAGGTCATTAGTTCATTCTTTTAGATCTGAATTTGATGCAATAATCATTGGGGGAAACACATTAAGAAGAGACAACCCACTTTTAACTACTAGAGGAACTAAAAATCCTGAGCCTTTGCGAGTTGTTTTCACAAAAAGTTTGGATCTGCCTTCAAAGGCTAATCTTTGGGATTGTAATGAGGCAAAAACTTTAGTTATTTATGATTCTTCTTCAGCAAATGAAAATTACCTTGCCAGGATTCCGAAATGTGTGGAGATTGAAAAGGTATCATCAGATAATCCAGAGTTAATTTCAAAAATACTTGCTAAAAGAGGGTGTAATAAAGTTCTTTGGGAATGTGGACCTAAATTGGCTACCGCCGCAATCCAATATAATTGTATTCAGGAACTAATTACTTTTATTGCTCCAAAAATCTTAGGTGGAGAAAATAGTATGAACCCCTTCGGTGATTTTGAATTTAAAGAAATGAATGAAATTATTACATTAAATAATTCTCAGTTTAGTTTGGTTGGGAATGATATATGCGTTAAGAGTTCATTTGAAAATTAGTTTTCAAATATTAATTTCTATGGGTCAAAGTACCGTTCGGTTCTTACCCAAAAAAATTTATACAGATACGGAAACTCTTGGTTTAGTTTATAATAAGCTCAAAATTGTTCATAACTATGCCTATAAGACAAGACGATAATCAACCTAATAGAAGATTTGGAATTGTAAATATCATTTTGATAGGAGTGGGAGCATTACTTCTATTTAGTAGCCTTTTCCCTAATCAAAATATGCAAATCCCTAGAGTTCCATACTCTTTATTCATAGATCAGGTTAATGATGGGGAAGTTAAGCGTGCTTATATAACTCAAGAACAAATTAGATATGAGTTAAATGGAGCTGAAGAAGGCGCACCTTCAGTTTTAGCAACAACCCCAATCTTTGATATGGATTTGCCACAAAGGTTAGAAAGCAAAGGAGTTGAATTTGCAGCTGCACCCCCAAAGAAACCTAATTTCTTCTCAACAATATTGAGCTGGGTTGTTCCTCCTTTAATTTTCATCCTTGTTTTGCAATTCTTTGCTAGAAGAAGTATGGGGGGTGGTGGTGCCCAAGGAGCCCTAAGTTTTACTAAAAGTAAAGCTAAAGTTTATGTACCTGATGATGAATCAAAAGTAACATTTGCTGATGTTGCAGGAGTTGATGAAGCCAAGGACGAATTAACAGAAATAGTAGATTTTTTAAAGAGGCCTGAAAGATACACAGATATAGGTGCGAGAATACCAAAGGGTGTTCTTTTGGTTGGTCCTCCAGGAACAGGAAAGACTCTTCTCTCCAAAGCGGTTGCAGGGGAAGCAGAAGTTCCTTTCTTTATTATTTCAGGTTCAGAGTTTGTTGAACTTTTTGTAGGTGCTGGTGCTGCTAGGGTAAGGGATTTATTTGAACAAGCAAAGAAAAAGGCTCCTTGTATAATTTTTATTGACGAATTAGATGCTATTGGCAAAAGTCGCTCGGGTTCAATGGGAGTCGTCGGCGGCAATGATGAAAGAGAGCAAACTTTAAATCAATTACTTACTGAAATGGATGGATTTGCTTCTACAGACAAACCAGTCATAGTACTTGCTGCGACCAACCAACCTGAGGTTCTAGATGCGGCTTTGCTTAGACCTGGAAGATTTGATAGGCAAGTCTTAGTCGATAGACCAGATTTATCTGGCAGAAAGACAATACTTGAAATATATACCAAGAAAGTAAAGTTAGCTGAATCTATCGATTTAGATTCAATTGCCCAGGCTACAAGTGGATTCGCAGGAGCTGATTTAGCTAATATGGTAAATGAAGCAGCTTTACTTGCCGCCAGAGCCAAAAGAAAAAGTGTAGAACAGCAAGATTTAAGTGAAGCAATAGAGAGAGTTGTTGCTGGTTTGGAAAAGAAGAGTCGCGTTTTGCAAGATGACGAAAAGAAAGTCGTTGCCTATCACGAAGTCGGTCATGCAATAGTTGGTCATCTTATGCCTGGAGGTTCAAAAGTTGCGAAGATTTCGATTGTGCCAAGAGGAATGAGTGCGCTTGGTTATACTCTTCAGTTGCCAACAGAAGAAAGATTCTTGAATTCCAAAGAAGAGCTGAAAGGACAAATAGCTACACTTCTTGGAGGAAGATCTGCAGAAGAGGTGGTTTTTGGAAAAATTACCACAGGAGCTTCAAATGACTTACAAAGAGCTACTGATATAGCCGAACAAATGGTAGGTACATTTGGCATGAGTGATATTCTTGGGCCTCTTGCATATGACAAGCAAGGAGGAGGTCAGTTTTTAGGAAATGGAAATAATCCTAGAAGATCTGTTAGTGATGCGACTGCTCAAGCAATAGATAAAGAAGTTAGAGATTTAGTTGATGATGCTCATGAAACTGCACTAAATATTTTGAGGAATAATTTACCTCTTCTTGAATCGATTTCACAAAAAATTCTTGAAGAAGAAGTTATAGAAGGAGAGGATCTCAAGACTCTCTTAGCAGAGAGTAAAATGCCTGCATAGTAGAATCTAGATCTCACTAGAAACATTCATGCTGAAACCAATTAAGCTTGCTAATAATAATTTCCTATCAAGCTTGGATTTATCAACAAATGAAGTTCTTCATATCCTAGAACTAGCAACTAATTTTAAAAATAAAGAAATAAATATTAACCTTAGTAACAAAGTTTTGGGATTAATTTTTGATAAGTCATCAACACGCACAAGAGTTAGTTTTCAGGTTGCGATGACCAGACTTGGCGGAACCACTATTGACCTCAATCCCACAACATCACAAATAAAAAGAGGTGAGCCAATTAAAGATACTGCACGAGTTTTAAGTAGATATTGCGATGTTATAGCAATTAGAACATTTGATCATTCAGATTTGGAAGAATATGCAAAGTGGTCTTCAAAGCCAGTAATTAATGCTCTTACTGATTTGGAGCATCCATGCCAGGCTCTAGCTGATTTTTTGACAATACATGAGGAATTTATTGATTTTAAAAATGTTGTTTTGACATTTATAGGTGATGGCAATAATGTGGCAAATTCTCTTATCTTGTGCGGTGCATTATTAGGAGTAGAAGTTAGAATTGCGTGTCCCAAAGGTTATGAACCAAATTCTGTGGTTATTAAAAAAGCATATGAAATATATAAAAATAAGAATTTATTGAAAATTACCAACGATCCCACTACTGCCGTTTTAGGAGCAAATGTTCTTTATACAGATGTTTGGTCATCTATGGGAGAAGAAAATCAAAAGGAACAGAAAGATAAAGTTTTTAATGGATTCACAATTGATAATAATTTAGTAAGCAAGGCTGATAAAAAAGCAATTATTCTTCATTGTCTTCCTGCATATAGATCTAAAGAGATAACGGATGAAGTTTTTGAAAGTAAAAGGAGTAGAATATTTGAACAAGCAGAAAATAGATTGCATGCTCAGCAAGCACTTCTATCTTGCCTTCTCCAATAAGTATACTTGCAAACAAATCAATAAAAGGGTACAAATGTATTAGAGTACATTTGTTTCATGGAAACTTCTTCAGAGGGTGATCTTACCCAGGCTCAAAATGAGCTTTATGGATGGATAAAAGATTATATGAAAGACTTCCAACATAGCCCATCTATTAGGCAAATGATGCAAGCTATGGGATTAAAATCTCCTGCTCCAATTCAAAGTCGCTTAAAGCATTTGCAAGAAAAGGGATACATATCATGGCAAGAAGGTAAAGCGAGAACAATGCAAATAATTGATGAAATTGTGGAAGGAGTTCCAATCATGGGTTCAGTTGCTGCTGGGGGTTTAATTGAAACTTATTCTGATGTTCAAGAGAATTTAGATATTTCTGATGTTTTAAAAAAGAAAAATGTTTTTGCTCTCATAGTTAATGGTGATTCGATGATAGATGCATGTATTGCCGATGGCGATATGGTTTTGATGGAGCCAATTACAGATTCACACTCTCTTAGGAATGGAACAATTGTTAGTGCAATGGTTCCAGGTTTAGGAACAACCTTAAAGTATTTTGTAAAGAGAGGGGGAAAAATATTTCTTGAAGCAGCAAATCAAGCTTATGATCCGATTATGGTTGACATTGATCAAATATCTATCCAAGGAAAATTACTTGCTGTTTGGAGGAAGGTTTGATTTATAAGATTGTTAATAATTTCTCTGATTAACATATAATTGAGTGCATAATAAAAAAAAAATATTGAAAAAATTTCAACAAATAAATCTTTTTATTTATTTAAATGGATTTTTAATATTTGACCTCTTAACTATTCATCCAGCCAAGATTTTTGCAAAAGACTTTAAAAAAAACAATTTAACAGAAATAAATAAAAATACCGCTCAATTTGAACCAATCGGAATTCAAAATAATATTGAAATTTCCACTGGTAGTTACATATCAAAAAATAAAGTAATTGAAGATTTAAAAGCTAATGGAGATGCATTATTTACTCTTTTGGCTTTTGAACAAAAAGATTCAGGAGATGATTTTTTCGCAGAAATAGATTCCGATACACAATATAATCAAAATGATGAATTTATTGCTGAAGGAAATGTCACAATTTATCTATCCGATGCCACTTTGAAAGGAGACTTGGTTAAGTATGATCTTGAAAAAAAGTTATTAACTGTAATTGGAAACGTAATTTTTAAAAAAGGAAAACAATATTTTGAAGCTTCAAAACTTTTTTATGATGTTAAACAAGACATTGGGTATATTGATAATGTTTATGGATTAATAGACAGTAAAACTTTTACAGAGGATTTTAAACTTGAAATTAATAAAAATCAAAAAACATTAATTGATAAAAATAATGAAGTAAACGAACCTAAATTTGTAGATAGTGCCACTATAGGCCTAGTAAATGACTTTGAAGATGATAAATCTTTAAATATTACAAAAGCAGATTTAAGAATTCCTACAATTAATAGATGGAGATTTAAAACAGATCAATTAGTTTATAAATCCAAAACTTTTGAATCAAAAAAAATATTTTTTACTAATGATATTTATAATCAACCACAATTCGTTTTTTTGAGTAAAAATTTCTCTGCAGAAATAATAGACGATAAGTTAAGACTTCTTAGCAGAAACAGCTGGATAATATTAGATAATAAAATAAAAATTCCTGTTGGCAGACAATCTATTTTCGATAGCGATCCTACAACTAGATGGGGATTAGGAGCCGATTTTAAAGATAAGGATGGATACTATTTATTTAGAAGCACAGATTTAAGAAAGATTTATAGAGACTATGATCTTCAAGTTCAACCCTATTTTTTAATTCAAAGATATCTAAAAGGTAATACAGAATCTTATACTGCCAAGAATTCTTCTGTTTTTAGTGAAAAGGTAGAGAGTGATATAAATTTCTTTGATAATTTTGCATTAGATTTAGATTTGAGTGGCAAGGAAAAAGATTGGAAAATTGGGTCAAAAATTGAATTAAATAGTTTGAATTTTGAAAGGCTTGATGAGTCAATAAGAACTAAGCTGAATATAAGAAAACGAATATTTTTAAAAGATAACAAGGCAAATGAAAGAGTTTTTAACAATAAAGAGCAATTTAATAAATATATAAGTATTGAGGAAAGTGATAACTCAAATTCCTTTTTTAATGATCAAGCAGAATTAAATTTGCCAAATATTTATTTAGAAAATGATAAAAATCAATTTAGCAATATCTTAGATATTCAATTTTATAATATTTTTAGAGAAACAATTATAAAGGATTTTGCTACAGAAGAGATTTATTTTGCTAGCGGCATGAATCTCTCAAATAAAAGGAGTTGGTCAAATAATGGAAAAAATACAAATTTGTCTTTAATTTACGATTTTGGTCACTTTAAATCTAAAAGCCGAGAAGTAGAGGAATTTAAAGAACTATTTAGGAATTCTTTTGTGGCACTTTATGGATATAAATTTCCAATTTGGAAGAAAACCACTTTAGACACCACAATAGATAAAAGTTATAAATATTCTCCCAAGGTTATTAACCAGTCTTTAGATTGGTCAACAGGAGTTCAATCAGGTTATTACTTGTATAGCGATGGAACTAATCAAAGTGCTATAAAGTTCAATACTGGCCCAGTTATAACCCTTGGTAGCTTAAAGAAAGATTTTCTCGACTACACTAAATTTAGTACAACTTACTCTTTCGTATTGAAAAATGGGGACAGCCCATTTAGCTTTGATAATATAAGTGAAATACCAAAGTTGAATTTTAATTTTCAACAACAAATATATGGCCCATTAGTATTTAATTTGAATAAAACTCTCAATTTAGAAGATGGAACTTACAGTAGTGCTAAATACGCACTAGATTTTAAGAGAAGAGCATATTCATTGTCAGCCTTTTATGATTCAGCACGGGAAAGTGTGGGCATAAATTTTAATTTATTTAATTTTGATTATTCTGGATTGAGTTCAAAGTTTTAATTTCCTTTTTGAAAAACTTAACTTGTTTTGAATTAGTATAATCCAGCAATATTTTTTCATTTGTTAAATTACTTATTTAGTTTTTTATTCTTATAAAGTTAACTTCATACAAAAAATCTATTTCTAGACATTAAATCTATAGATATAAATTTAAATTTAATAGAAAAAATTATTGCTAAAAACCTTTTTTATAATTTTTAAAAATTTAAAAATTTTAGAAATTTAAGAATAAATTTCTAACCCTAAACACATTTTGGAGTAAGAAAACAGTTACCCAAAAATCTATAGTGGGTACACTATATTAAGCTGCATTAACAATTATGTAAGACTTAAATTATGGTAAATTTTGGGTTTTCCGTTGAAATTAATTGGTTTGGAAGTCTAAATTAAAATTAGAGCCGATGTTCAAAAACTAACTATGCTTTAGAATAATATCTTTGATTTTGGGCAAATAATCTATGCAGTTATTAATTTATATTTGACCTAAAATAAGGGTCAATTAGCTCCTTTTTTAATGAACACTCTCATCATCTCAACTTTTAGCTGCACATTTGAAGAATTTAAAAATGATGTAACTACATTATTTCTTGAAGAAAAGTGCAAGGAGTTTGTAACTGATTATGAGTTTGTAAAAGTTAATGAACACAAATCTCATTTATTGATTAACTGCACTGACTTAGAAAAATTAGGTGCAGAGATGGAATCTCCTTTCGCAAAGGAATGGGATAAAAAAAATAATTGTGAAGATACTGTGTATTCTATCGACCTTGTTACGTAAATGAAAATCTTATTAATTCCAAAGAATAAAATTTCTCGAGTTGCAATTAATGTGGCCTTTATAGCTATTTGGGAAGAGTTCACAAGTTTAATAATTGAAATAATTTGGGAAAAAATAGATGAATTTGGGCTTTTTAATCAAAACTCATTTCCAATACTAGTTATAGAAATTGTATTTTTGATTCTACCTATTTTGACGTTCACTTATTGGATATGGTTGGGTAAAAGCTTCATGATAAAAAAGATTAAATGAAACTCTTACTAAGGCCACTACGAGCTGCTCAGGATTTAATTATGCTGGTAATGCAAATTTAGATTCAGAAGTTAATAAACTTTGCTAATGTGCTGCGGATTATCATGGCTTTATAAAAGCCATAACTAAATAATTCCGGGGTATAGCATGTGGAGAGATTTAATATGACAAATTAAGCATTATTTTCTCAGATTTGTAAGCGCTTGTTTTTGATTATTAAACTAAATATCCACTTTTTTTAGATAGGTCTCCTTTAGCTCCTTTTACCTTTGCCATTAAATCTTTTCCTTTATATATGTAGACATCATGCCTTTGTTTTTAAGTTTTAATTTCTTCATTGATCCAGTAAAAATCTTATCCTCTTTATTTTTAAAATCATGGATTAGATCATACCCTTTACCGGTAGATAATTTAAAAATATCTTTTCCTTTACCTCCAATTAATGTATCGTTTCCTTTGCCTACAACTTATAAATCATTACCTTTACCTCCATTCAAAATATCATTTCCAGAACCGCCAGAAATTTTATCATTTCCTCCATATCCCTATAAATTATCATTACCTTTTTTCCGCTCATTAAATCGTTCTTTCCAAAAAAATATGTCCCCATGTAGTTATTAAATAATTTCAATAATTTTGGTATGTTGTTGCCATGACCTTCCATCACATCCAGGTAATGATCAACATGATAATTAACGTTTACCCATTTTTCTTTTAATTTGCCGTCCTCAAAGATTTTCATTGTTTTAACAAGACCTGAGTTCAAATGGCCAGTTTCTTGGTATTTAAAGTTTTTCCCTTTGTAGTGAACGTCATATTTTTTGTTAAAAAATGTCCCCCCTGCCTTATAGCTTTTTTTATTATTACCCTTTTTATTAATAGCTTTTAGAAAAGAAGTTTTCCATGTGTCAGCAACTTTTTTTTCTGGTGCATTAGAGCTTCCACCAAAATAAAAAGTTAAATTAGTCATCTTGTCAAAATTTTGAAAAGTATAACATAATTTAATTGATGTTCTAATTTGCTAGTCTCATTTAGAAGAAGGTACACTGTCAAGCATGCTACAGCTTGTAAATCTCTAGGTGCATTTTAAGGTGCAGATTTCAATAATCAAACGCTATAAAGTACTATAGGAATTACGGACGTTACGAAAGAAATCTTAAGATAGATTGATATCACTGACGTTTCGAGATTTGGGGCCATAGCTCAGCTGGTAGAGCACCTGCATGGCATGCAGGGGGCCAGCGGTTCGAGTCCGCTTGGCTCCATTCTAACTATTATCAAATATTAGTAATAAATTTCACAATTTACTTTTTAAAAAAAAAGTTAAAAATTTCCTTAAAGTTTTTTTTGGTAAAAAAATATATTATTGTGAACTACTACTTATTGGTAAATTAATCTTGGTAAAAAATAAGGATAATTTCAAAAATCAAGAAGTTTTACTTTCAAAAAATAAATGTGATTTAAAAAGTAAAAGAACAAAGCTTACTTAAAAATTTTCTGCTTTAAAAAATAAAATTGATAATTTAAAAATCAAATAGAAAATTTAAAAATAAATAAAAAGTTTTCTAAAATTTTTATACCTGAATTTCGATTAACAACTGGAGCTAAGAGGAAATTATCTGATGAGGAATTTGTTGATAAAGCTAGAGGCCTAATATTTGATATTGAAAATCATCTTTTAGAAAATCAATTTTAAAAAATGAAAATGAATAATCTTGGATGAATAATAAAAAGTCATTTAGATTCAAGAGTATTTGTTAGTGATAAAAATTGGTTTGATAATAAACTAAGAAAAATAGATATTAATCATAAAACATCTAGAAAATTTTCTTCAGCAACTTGGAATTCACCCTATTGGCAAATAATTAAATTGTTTATGCTGGCCCTAAGTCTCGTGCATTTATCCCCATGATGAAAATTGGCGATAGAGTTTATATAAATAAAAATCCCAAATTAACTGTATAGATAATTGTTTGATGATTGGAACAAATATATTCCCCATCTCAGAAGTAACTTTTTCAAATTGGACGTTTATGTTTATGGCTTTGCGTTTGAATCAATATTTAGAAGAAAATTAAAATTAAACACTATCACATGATTTTGACATAGTTAAACAAAATCTAAAAAAGATATCTAAAAGTAATAAGAAAAAAATTTTAATAATTGGAAAGGATTTGAATCAAAGTTGAAATTGTGAAATCGTCGAATTCATCATCAATCTCACTTATTTTTTCATTCACCTCCTTTTCTAGATGGAAAAGAAAAGTCATTGCATCTAAAGAATCTAAAATACCCTCTTCAATTAAATCAGTATCTTCATTTAAGGAATAATCCTCAATATCAACTTCAGCTGAAATAAGAGCTTTTTTGATTAGAGAAACTGATTCAGTAGCATTCATTTTCAAATTAAATTAATTCAACTATGCTAATATAAAAACTTTACTTATTAAAGTAAAAATACATTTGGTTATGAATTCTTCAATAGCCGTAATTGGTTCAGGTATTGCGGGATTATGCAGTTCGATATTCTTAAGTAAGTTATTTAATATCAAAGTCGATCTCTATACTGAATCGAACTTGGGGAAAAGTTCTTCTATAATGGCGCAAAGTGGATTTAGAGCTGGCAAAGGATACAAAGGAAAAGTTATTTTTACCAGTGAACTTGAAAATAATTTCAAAATTTATTTTGAAGAATGGCTTATTACTTTATTTGATCATTTACCTGAAGCTCTAAGCTTGATGGATATTGACCTCTCAAGTATGAAAGTATCAAATAAACATATTGACAAACTTCATGGACTACCTATGTATTCTTTGCATCAAAAGAATATTGGTGTTGAACTCTTAAAGCATCTAATAAAAGAAGTCAAGAAACAAGAATTGATATCAGTTTATGAAAATATGTTAGTAAATTTTGAAGATGAACAAATCTCAGGAAAAGAAATTAATAAATCACTTTTTGCGACAAATGTTAGGGGACAAAAATTCAGAATTAATAATAAATATGCCATCTTGGCAATAGGTGGAGATATAGGAAGTGAAAAATATGAATATTCTTCTAACATGCAATATAAAAGCTATGAAATGCATCAAATATTATTTGGTGATACTAAAAGACGTAATGTTCAATTTCACCCATTTGGGTTAATAAAGGGTAAGAATTCTGGTCCAATAAAGTGTTTACCCGAGATATTAGCAAAAAATGGCTATTTAGTTTATGGAACTAATAACGAAAAAATATCCTTAAATAATTTCAATTCAAGGAAAGATTGTGTGAGTTGGATGAAAAATAAAAAAGAAAAAATATACCTTATACCTTCTCAGAACAATATTGATTTTATAAAAAAAAGATATAAAGCTTATTTAATAAATAAAGAATCATTTGGACTAGTTCTCGAAATTTTTCCAGTGGCACATTATTTGTTATCAACGCAACAAGAAATACTGAACAATAAAATTTTAAGAGTAGGGGAATGTAAAACTAATGGTTTTAAACTTGATAGACCTGCTGGAATGGGAATTACTCAATCTATCTTGACTTCTTTTGATGCTGCTTCCAAATTCGCTCAAAATTATCAGGATCATTAACGATATTTAATGTGTCAGAACGACAACCCATCCTCAAACTTTCTAGTGACATAACTTCCTTAATATCAATATTTCCAAAATTAATATTTGGACCAAATTTATCAATAAAAGTAACCTGATGTTTTTTTAAACTGGCTTCAAATATTAAACTATCACAGCTAATACCATATTCAATTATTTCATCAATTAAACCTTGTCTAATTTCACCAGAATTCCTATAGATCCCAGCATTTCCAGTCTCTCTTCCCTCTAGAATTACATGAGAAGCTCCAGCATCTAATTCTTCTTGAATCTGTAGGCACCATTTTCTTGGAGACATTATTGTTTTAGAATCTTTACTCCCAACTTCAGATAAACATTCTATTTCTTTGGATGCTCTTGATATGTGTAGTAACTTGGTTTCCTGAGGTATATCAATTGTTCCATCACTTATTTCACATACTTGAAAATTATTATTTTTTATAAAGTCATAAAACTTATCTAATTCTTTATTTTTATAGAAAAATTCGAATAACGTTCCCCCTGAACAAACTTTTACACCATAAGAATTATAAAGCTCTATTCTTTCTTGCAGACTTTTATCAATTAAAGACAGTCCCCATCCAATTTTTGCAACTTGAATAAAACTTCCTACAGATTCTAAATATGATTCTAAAATTTTAATGGGAATAACTTTGTCTAAAATGCTCGTTATTCTTTTTTGACCTCTTAATTGTGTTGTATTTGGATTGGTCATAAGCTTAATTTAATAAAAAATTCTTCACCTCAGAATTTAGATAAGATAAATTTATCCTTTTTTTTAAAATTTTGTTTAAAGATGAACCGATAGAAACATTTTTGTCTCTTACATTCTTTAATAAAATTTCAGGATTCGCCGATCCAATTTCACTCCTTCTGGACAAAATATAATTCGGATCAGTCAATTTAGCGAAGTCTTCATTTTCTAATAAAGGTAGATCTCGTGTTTTTAAAATAGAATTTAGACAATTTATATTTAGTTCTTTACTTTGTGATTCTGAGTATGTAATGGCATCACTCAAAATTTTATGTGCTTCTCTATCTGTGATTTTATACTTAAGAAGTAATTCTTGAGCAATATCAGCTGAGTAAATATTTTTATTATAGGCTAGTTTATTCGACTCTTTTTCATTAATTTTAAATAATGATATTACATCTCTAAGCATAACTATATTATTTTTAAGTTCTTCAATATCTCTGGGCAAATCTTTATAGAAAATATGTCTTGAATCAGGATAACCGCTACTTTTTGCTAATGCTGATAAATAAAGATGAGATTTTGCAGAAATCTCTAAAAATTTCCCTCTACAAATAGATAATTGATAAGGATTTTTTTTATGAGGCATTATCACACTTATTCTAGAGTGCTTATCTGCACACTGAATGACCTTAAATCCATCGTTGCATAAAGTCAAAAAGTCTTCAGTCATTTTGCAAAGCATTCCTGAAAACAAATTTATCCAATTAGAAATAGAACAAAAACTATCAATTGCCCAAGTAGCATCTTTAGTATTGTTAATTAAATCATTAAAGCCTAATAATCTTGAGTGGTATTCTCTATCTAAACCCAACATGGTTCCATTGGAACTTCCTGCTCCAGCTGGTGACATATCGAATATTTCATATATTGATAACAATAATTTCATTTGTCTATCCAAGCCACCCAAATAACTACTTAGAAAATGTCCAAATGAAGATGGCTGTGTGCTGTGCCAATATGTAAAGTCAGTAAATAGTATTTTGTTGGATTGGATAGATTTTTCTGCTATTACTTCTGCTAATAGGTTAATTTCTTCCGATAGTATTAATAATTTTTCTTTAAGCAATAATGTAAAAGCAATATTAGTGGATTCTCTTCTTGGACGACCACAATTTATCAACTCAGCATCAATTCCTAACTCATTATTGTTTCTCAACCTTTTTAATCTGTTACTAAAGAAATCGCCGTTATTTCCAGAATATGAAGATGAAAAATTTGGTCTATCATTTATTTCTTTGTTGAGGTATTTTACTATATAAATAAGTTTATTTTTTTCATAAACTTTTGATTTTTCTAGACAAAGTAAATGTGCAAGATCTCCTATTGAGAATAGATATTCATAATCTCCAAACAAATCAATTTCATCTTTATAAACAGTTGAAGATAATAGTTCTGTGTGTCTTTCTGATAGTCTAGTCCCTAGTCCTAATATATTTTCACTCATAAAAATATAAGTTGTATTATCAATTAATCTAAATAATATACCAAGTAAATGGTAAGTTTAACAATTAAGTAAGAAATTAAACTAATACCAATGCAAATCAATTTTAATTCTTTAAGTAAAGAAGATAAAGAAGATGTTTATATGAATTCTTTTAAAAAGATATTTATGAATAATTTTTATGATAAAGATATATTAGTCGTAAATGTTCATGAGAAAATTATTTTGTGGATGTTAGAAAACAGTTTTAAAAATAATTCTGGTTTAAGTATTCTCCAATATGATGCAAAAGAATCTTCATTAGATCAAATAATTTATAAACATAAATTTAGATATATTCTTTTGCCTAAATCTTTCTCTTTGAATATTGCCATTAATTATTCTATTATTTTAACTTTTAATATTTATGAAACAGAATATGAATTTATTGAAATTAAGAATGACTTAATATTTACTGAATTTTCTAAATCAATTGTTTTATTTACTTCTGGTAGTTCAGGAGAAAGAAAGCCAGTTATTATTAGTCACAAAGCTATGATTTCTTGCTCAAATTTCATGGCTAAGACAATGAAAATGGTTGAAAAAGATGTGGAAATTATTTATGCCCAATTAGATCATGCTTTTGCTTTAGGTAGAATAATTTCTTGTGCTTTAAGTAATTCATCTTTTTTATTTTTTAATAGTAAAAAATTACTGAGACCTTCAACTATCGATAAATTTATGGAATTAGAGGGACTTAGTGGAATTTCTTGCATGCCATCTGTTCTTTATGGAATTCTTTCAAGTAATATTTATTCTGATTATTTTTCAAAAAAACTAAAATATGTACAAATAGGAGCTATGTTTTTACCTTCGAATAAAAAAATTGAAATAGTTAAAAAACTTCCAAATACGAAAATATTTGCTCATTATGGTATGACAGAATACATGCGAGCTACATTCTATGAAATATCAAGTAATTTAAATAAAGCTAATTCTGAAGGTAAGGCCTCATACGGAACTAAAATAAAAATAAATAAAATATCTAACCAATTAGAAAATAAACAAGAATTTTTTGATGAGGACCAAAATAAAAATCTTATAGGAGATATTCTTATAAAAGGCCCGCATCTGTCTGATGGGTATATTGATAGTGAAGAATGGAATAAAAGATTGACTGACGATGGTTTCTTTAAGACTGGCGATATTGGTTACCTTGACGAAGATGGGTATTTATTTCATAAAGGAAGAAAAGACAACTTATTTAATTTTCAAGGTAAATTGTTTAGCTCAAGTTCACTCCAGGAAAAATTAGAAAAAAAATTTAAGACACTAGAAGGTAAAATTGCAGTTATTCCTCACAGAACGAAAAATAGTATAAGAGATACAGAAATTATTGTTTTCGTATCTAAGAATAAAGAATTAGATCAAAATATTATTTCTGAGAAAGATATTAAGAAATTCTTTTTAGGTTTTGGATTAAGAATATCAATTTTTAAATTGGATTCTAATTTACCATTATCTGCAAATGGAAAAATTGCTTACGGTAAATTGAGAGAATATTTGAAAGAAAAAAATCAAAAATAATAAGGAGTTTTTATAGTGCTTTATCCTACTGGAATTTTTTTAATCTATCTTTTTATTGGAGCTCCACTTTTTTCATTTTCAAAATTATTTATTGGATATAGATCTTCTTTAATTTTTCTTGCCATTTTTAATTTATTCCTAATAACATTAGCAAGCCCTTTCTTGATTTTATTGATCAGTCTGCAGATATTATTAATGCTATCTATGTATTTTTTAATTAAACAATATAAATTTAATTCAAATTATGCTTGGCTATTAATTTTGCCCTTAATATTTTTATCGGGGCCAATTTTTAATTTACCACTATCTGAATATTTTAGAAAATTATTTACTGGAATAACTTTTAATGAAACTCCTTTTAAAATTGGTGCGACATTTATTGTTTTAAAGTCATATATATCTTTAAAACAATGGATAAAAAGAGATAAAATATTGATAATTGAAGCACTGTCAGCATTAACTTTTGTCCCTAGTCTTCCTGCAGGGCCTATACATGGATGTCTAGAGTGGGAAAATAATAAATTTAAAAAAAAGGGCACAGATTATAAAATTCAAAATGTTTTAATTGCCATTTCGAGGATTTTCTGGGGTATCGCTTCATTAATGGTAATAGCTCCACTTCTAGCATCTGTAGTACCAAAAGACCCTGATTCATTTCAACAAATTGTTTTAGGCGTCTATTTTAGATTCATTTCACTTTTCTTTGATTTCAGTGGCTATAGCTCTGTAGCAATTGGTTCTGCGGCTTTGTTTGGAATTAAATTGCCAGAGAATTTTGATAAGCCTTTTCTTGCTACAAATATCAAGGAATTCTGGAGACGCTGGCACATGTCAATGAGTAATTTTATAGGTACATATATTTATAAACCTTACGTAAGGTTAAGTAACAACAAAAGACTGGGCATTTTTATAGCATTTATTTTTGCAGGTTTATGGCATGAAATATCATTAAGGTTTCTTCTTTGGGGAATAGGTCATGGAACTTGTATGGCAGTAACAATTAAAAACTCTTCTAAGACAAAAAAATACTGGTTAATTAATAGAATTTTAAGTTATTTATTAACTTTTAATATTGTTACTTTTTTATCTGCAATTGCTACAGGATACATTTAAAAAATTTTATTTTATTTTATAAAATAAGATTTTAAATTATAATTATATTCATAAAAAAAAATATGAAAAACTTAAAGTTCCTTCAAAAAATATACAAATTTCTAAATTCTTGGTATTTTCTGGGTTTGGTTGGATTAATTATATTTCTTTATAATTATCCATTTGAGAGGGTTGTACCAAGATATGCAAATTAATTAAATCTGATTATTAGAAATGTCTAATCTTATTAATTATTTTAGAAACAAAAAAATAAAAAGATTTTTATTTTTACCTTTACCAATTTTATTTTTATTTTTATTTGTTTATGAGGTTATACCATGGATTTCTTTAATAAGATTTGATAGGAGCTTTAATACTTATTGTCTAGGTAATATTATTTCACTCAATAAAAATAAAAATCCTTTTAGTGTTTCTATTGGTTCTTCTCGAGTAAGAAGAGGCATAGAACCGCAGTTGATTTTTGGAAAGAATGAAGTAGAAAATGATAAATCTTTAAATTTAGGATTACAAGGAAAAAGTTATAAAAGGACTTATTCAATAATAGAAAATCTCTACAAAAATGGCATAAATCCCAAATTCGTAGTTATAGCACTAGAAACAAAAAATTTGTATTTAGATTCTTTAGTTGCGGAGAAACAAAATTTAAAAAATAATAATTATAGAGAAGATTTTATTAATGAATATTTTTTGGAAAAATATCCAACAAAAAAAATTAGTAAAAAAGATCAAAAAAAAGTTTTAAAATCCATAAAAAATATAATGGGAAGAGAGTATTTCTCAACTGCACATAAATACTCTATTCATAGAAATAATTTTATTAATAGAGTTAAACTTTCAAAAAAAATTGCTAGCAATATAAGAAGCCCTTTAAGTAAAACTTTATTTTTAGAAGAACCAAAAATATACTCTGAAAGTTTTGACTTGCCATACATTTTTACTAAATTTGTTACTGCTCAAAGATTTCTATTTGTTTTTAATAGAGCTTTCCAAGAATCTTATATTTACATAAAAGAAAAATTGACAAATTCTGAAAAAATTAAAGGGTTGTGGATGGGAGATATTTGTTGGCTTGAGAGATATGGATCTAGGAATTTTCAAGATAATAATATTGCAAAAATGAAACCATTTTATTTGGATAAAAATTATCCTCCTGGTTCAAATAATCTACAAATCTTGAAAAGAAGTTGGGAAAAACATAATAATTTGAATGTTCCTCAACCTAAATTAAAAGATTTATCTGAATATTCAATAAAAAGAATAATACATGGATTTTCTTTTGGAATTCCTGGACTTGAATATGAGAATGCAATACTGGGAAGATCAAAAATAACAAAATATGATTTAAAAATAATAGATGAAATTAGATCAATTATTGAGAGTAATAATGGTAAATTAATACTAACTTCTATACCTAGAATATATGATAGATACCCTTCCAATAATGAGATTATACAAATAAAATCTTTATATAAAGATTTTATTTATCCTCCTAAATCTATTTTTCAAAAGATTAATCTTGCTGAAAACTATGCAGACCCAACTCATCTAAATAATAATGGAAGGTATATTTTTAGCAAATGGCTAAATGATCAACTCTCATCATTTTAAGCTTTATAAAAAATTATCTAATGTCAAAAACAACCAATAAAAGTATTTATGGTAAATGTTTAATGTTTCTTAAAATTTAGCCTCAATTAACACAAGCCAACTTAATCTTTTGACGAGAGGAATTTTTGTAAGTAATAAATCCAGTTTTCCTAAAGTTTTACAAAATTTATATAGTATTTTTTTAGATATTAATAATGAAAATGGGATCATAATTACTGATAAAATACTATGTAATTCAAATATAGAATTGGGAAAAAATTGTTTAATGTAATCAAAATCAGAAAAGTTTAGAGGATGCTCATCAACCGTTCTGATTTTTGGTGTTAGTGCTCTAAATAAATTAATTAATGGATTAGTTGCCATAGGTTCTAACATAATAAGTTTTCCATTTTTATCTAATAGAGATCTTAAAGTTGGCAAGGCAATATCATATTCTAGGTGATGCAAAACACCGGTCATAAATATCAAATCAAACTTCCTTCCTTTTAAAGAATAAAGTGTATTCCCATCATCAGTAATATATTCAACATCTAAATTTTCTTTCTTTGCTAGATATTTATTTATGTTTATACAATTTTCCGATATGTTGATTCCTGTATAGGAACAATTTTTATGTTTAAAAAATTTTGCTTTTGATATACCAAGACTGCATCCAATTTCTAATACTCTTGATTCTTTAACGTCAGTTAAAAATTGATGTCTCTCAACAGCAAATTTATAAGCTATGTATGACTTTGTTACCAAACCTCTATGACCCTTATTTTTTCGATAACGTCTATCATGAAATTCTTTTTCGCGTTTGGAAGTTTCTGTTATTCCCATTTCGAGGTAATTTCTTTTTTATGATTTTACTTAAAATGTAAACCATTTTCAATTTATAAAATTAAATAGAAAATAAATTAATCGATATAATGATTCAAATATAAATTATTTCACTAGTGACTATTTAATACTTGGAAGCATTTTCGCTGAAGATGTTCATTTATATAAGGTTTACAAAAAATAAAATTTTCATTCGTAATAATTGCATCGCTTTCGACAAAAGGTGTATATCGACATAAGGCTAAATAATTAACCAAACAATTAATCCTTAGACTAAAGTCATATAGATTCAGGAGTATTTGTTAGTGATAAAAATTGGTTTAAAAATAAACTAGGAAAAATAGATATTAACCATAAAAGATCTAGAAAATTATCTTTAGCAACTTTGAATACACCCTATTAGCAAATAATTAAGTGGTTTGTATTGGCCTTAAGTCTTTTTCATTTTTCCCCATGATAAAAATTGGTGATAAAGTTTATATAAATGAACTCTCATCATTTAAGCTTTATAAAAAATTATAAAATGTCAAAGACAACCAATAAAAATATTTATGGTAAATGTTTATTAAATAAAAAAAATTTGAAGATTTTTTTTTGTAGAAAAGATATTACTTTTGATTTAATAACCAAAATAGAAAAAAATGCATGTTTAGATCTTAGTTTAAAAAGAAAACAAGAGTTTATTCATTCAAGATCATATTCAAGGATAATACTATCTGACATTTTTAGACTTGATCCTCTTTTGGTACCATTGAACGCTCCTTTGGGAAAGCAACCTAAATTGCCAAAAAATTTTGGTTATTTAAGCTTTAGTCATTGTGTTGATGCATTAGTAGTTGTTTGGTCAAATGAGAATGTTGGGATAGATATTGAGAGGAATGACAGAAAAATAGACTTTAATTTAATTTCAAGAAAAGTTCTTACAGATAAAGAGTTTAGTAATCTTTCTTCCTTGAATTTTACTGATAAATGTTTAAAATTTATTGAAATTTGGGTTCTAAAAGAAGCTCTTATAAAAAGAAATAATGGTAGGATTTTAAGAGACATTAGAAATTGGGAGTTTAATAATAAAAAAAACCTAGCAATTAATTATTCCTCTTCTACCAAAGTAAAAGTAAAGAAAATTGAGTACAAAAATTATTTTATAGGTATCGCATCGAATGTAATTTAAAAAGTATTTGTAAATATTTTCCTTATGATATCTGCAGTTTAAATATGAAATTATTTTAATATCTAAAACTAATTTATATTTTAAAAAAATTATAATTTCTTTATTAACTATAAATTAATAAAAATAACAAATTTTTTAATAAATAAAATTAATTCTTAATCCAATAATAGATTTATTATTTAAAAAGTTTAAGAGCACTTATAAAAATATTTTTAAGTAAAGTAAAGGATATATTAAAGTATTTCTTAGTTTTTGAAGATAATCTTTTAACTCTTTTTTTTATAAAGAAATTAGATTTCTTATTTTTTAAAATTGTCATTTCTAAATTTATCAAAAATAATTCTGATAATTCTTTATTATATGACTTAACTATATTATCAAATTCCCATTTGATATTTTTTAAGCTTATGTACTTTTCTTCATTAAGATAATCTCGCCAATTATTTGTATATATAAACTTATATTTATTTTCAAGTAATTCATATAAAGATTTATTTTTATTATAAAAAAATATCTTTGCATCTTCAGAATATTCCATTTTTGTACCTATATAATTTTTTAAATTATTAAGTCTTTTTGTTATCTTCTTCTTAGCACCCAGCAAATCTTTATCATATTTATTATCCTTTAAATTATGCTTAATTCTGTAATTCCTTAAGGCTAATAATAATTCACTACACTCAGAAATATTAGATCTTTCTTCATTATGTATAAGCTTTATTCCATTACTTTTTTTATTTAAAAAAGCTAGCTCATTAATATTTCTCTCTAAAGCACCACTTAGTCCATTAGTGCCACTAATTGCTTTTTCAAAACTATATACAGTAAATTTATCTTTAAAAGTTTCTTCCCAAGCAGAAAGTCGATCTAATATATTTACGTCGTGAGATGGAGTCCTTAATCTTCTTGAATGTGGCATATTCTGACACATCAAAGAAATCAAATACTTCAAAGGATCTCTTACATAACAAAATATTTTAATGTCTTCATCAAATTCACTAATTAAATTCTTTAATTTTATTATTTCATCTCTACTTAATCTAAAAAGATACTCAGAAGAACTAATATAAATATTATTTTTTTTATGTTTGCCTCTTAAATTTTTTATATAATTTTGTGCATCTTTCTTATGTGTTTCTAAATCTTTACTATATTCTTGTTTATATGTTCTTGGAATATTTGAATTAATATGAGCGAGAAAAAATAAAACATCATTGTTACTTGTGGAGTTATATAAATAAAAAGCATTAAATTTTTGTAAATTTTCTTTTGAAGAATTATTTAATAGACAATCTTGAATTGAGGTTGTTCCAGTTTTAGGCGGTCCAATATGAATTATTACTGACATAAAGTTTTAAGTTTTTTCAAATATCATTCAATCATATAGTAAGGAATGAAAGAAAAAATTCGTAAATTAATTAAATTTTATATTTTATATTCCATTTATATTTTATATTTTATATTTTATATTTTATAACTTTAGTAAATAAGATAATCTTACTGACTTTTAAGAGAATCTAATTGCATTTTATAAGAATCACATTGTTCACGAAGATATTTTATTTCACTTTTTAATTTAAAATTGTTTTCAGTTAGTTTAGCTTTTTGATTTTTTAAGGAGCCTATTTTTTCTTTATATTCATTAAAAGCTGTTACAAGTTTATTAATTACCTCTTCAATAGTATCTTTGTTGGTAATCCTTAGTCTTATATTTCTTTCTTCTAATGTTTTATAAAAATATAACTCTAAATCAATATTGCTTTTTTTTTGATCAAAAATATTTATAAAATTAAATAATTTTTTTGATTTTTTAAAGAATTTTTTTAAAAACTTTTGCATTATATAAGATTATGAGAATTGATTAAAATTAATTAAGTTAAAGTTTCTTTCCAAAATAAAGGGATACCTGCTCCTTGCTCAAACTTATTTGGCAATTCAGATATCGGGATTAACTCATTATTTGGAATATATTCATCCAATATACTAGAACTATTTTTTGCTATATGAAATAAAACATCTAGACGAATGTTGTCAAAATGTTTTATCTGCTTATATTCCCACTGGTTTCTAGATTCGTATAACCAAATTATTGCTTTTATTAATTTATTATCTTTTGAATCATTTTCAAAATAACTAAGGTTTAACGAATTCTTAAAAATTAGATTTAGATTTAAAAATTGCTGCAGGTTAAATGTAGCGTAATGCTTAGAAAGGGTTCTATTTAATTCTCCAGGTTGTTTACCTTCATTAGAAATCTGTTGAATTAAATGTATGTTAGTTTGGATATAAGTTTTAAATAAGTCATTTTTATTTTCAAGAAATGCTTCGATTGAAGCTAATTGAAGAAAATAACAAGTTGCATGATTATTATGAGTACAAGATTCTTTTTGTGCCATTTCTGAGTTTAAAAGCCAGTACTTATATTCAGTTAACCAATATTTAAATCCTTCATAATAAAAATCTTTTTTCTCTTGCAATTCTTGGTTGATTATTTTTATTGCACTAAGTAAATAAAATATATCTTTAAAATCAATTACTCCAGAATTATGTTCCTTGGCTATACCTCTTCTTGTTTGAGAAAACTTTAGGTTAGGATTCATTTTTGTTTCATCGTTAATAAACCAATGTGATATTTGCCCGCTTATGTAATCTAATAACACTGGATCTTTATTAACTTTATATCCAATTGATAAAGTAGTTAATCTATCAATCAATAATTGAAGAGCTGATCTATCATTCGTAATGCTTTCTTTACTGTATAAAGTGCATTCATTTCTCCAATATCCGTCCTTCCTAACATATGGTAAACCCGAAATGGTTGATTCATTAGGCCACCAATATGGAGCAAAAGATACATAATCATGCATATCTATGTAATTACTAATATCTTTTGGAGGAGTTTTATCAAGAACGCTAACAAATTGTTTGTTCAAAATTGTTTCTAATTCGGAAATTTTTACTGTTTTACTATTTAGTTTATTTAAATTGAAAAACATTGAATCACTTCTTTTTTTAGTAACCTTTCCAATTTCTAATAAAGTATTCTTAATGAAAGAAAAAATTGCTACATCTCTATCCAGAGCCCTTTTATTTAAATTTATTTTCGAATCTTCTTTAAAAGAATTTGACATATTTGGAGGTAATCTTATCACACCTGAAGAAAATTTATAGTCATAGAAATGTCTTGTTCTATCTTTAAATCCATATAAATAATTAGGAATATTTGCTCTAATACTTCCCCAGAGATCAATTATTAATAATCTTTGCAGTAATTCAATTTTTGGTCTTGAGCCATAAACATATTCCTCATCAAAACTAAGTTGACTATCAAATTTAAATGCTATTTGAGGTTCTTCATTAAAATATAAATTTTTATTTTTTTCTAGATCAGATTTATTACTTACCCTTGCCATTGGAAGAAACATATAATTAAATCCCTCCTTTTTACTATCTTTGCAAATCTCAGACCAATTTTTTGGATCGATGTAAATATTTCCATCCAATGGGAAGATCCATTTCCCTTTAAGTTTTTTACCTATTTGCAATGCGAAATTTCTAGCTCCATTATTATTCATTAAATATTTATTATGGTTTTTAATAATCAAGTTTACTAACTTGTTTTGTAATCCTTTTTCTAAGTTGTAATATGCTTTTGAATTCTGGAATATATAGTTGGAACCATCAAAATTTGAAAAACTTTGTTTAATAAAATCTTGTGGAATGAATTCGATCTCGTAATATTTTTCATTATTTTGATCTAGTAAATTTTTTATTTTTGTTAATTTACTTTTTGATATTATCCTATTTAAAATCCAAACTCTTAAGGAATTATCCTCAATCACTTCGTTTTGTAGTATGTAGGTTATGTTGTTAATTGATTGTCCCTTGTCGTGTAAAGGAGGTAAATCATTTCCTATAATTCTAAGGATTATAAATTCGTAATCAAAAGAGTCATTTTTCTTTATTTGGTCATTTGGTTTTGAATGTAATTTTTTAGAAAATAAAAATTTATCAATAATCTTTTGGGTATGTTTTGCGTTAAAGTAAGACTTATTTTGTTTTAGATCCTTATTAATTGAATTGGTATTATTCATTAATTGTCTTCTTAAATCAATGTAATTTTTAAAGTTATGCAAATTTTGATTATTTAAGGAATCAAAATCTAAGAATATTTTATTATCAACAAAAGCTGTTATGTTAAAAGTATCTATTAGAACTCTGTATTCATAATGAAAAATATTGTTAATAGCTATATAATTATTAGCTAATTTAAATATCTCATAATATGTATATTGACCAAAAAATCCAAAGGTAGTGTGTTTTAGAAGAATTATATTTCTACGGCTTTTTATAATCAAATCTTTTATTCTTTTTGATCGATATGAGAATTCAGGATTTTTAGCATTAGGATCAAGAACAATAATCAGTTTTTCATCTTTTTTATTTAAAATTTGGCCGCTTGAGTAATCTTCAATAAGAGATTTTAAGAAATTAAAATTATTGATGTCAGATAAACTATTGATATGAAGAGTAAAGTTATTTGTTGGCTCTAGTCTAAGATTATTAATAAATATATTAGGGCTATTTTTTTTGATTAATGATCGATAATTAATAATATCTATTACTAAGATTTTATTAATTGGCAATTTCAAACTTAGGCTGATTTTATCTTTAATCTTCTGATTATGAACATAAATATATTCTGAATGATTAATTAATTTCCCAAAAGTTTTATTATTTAAATTAATTTTAATTTCTGAATACTCATGAATAAAAATATTTAATTTGTAACCTAGACGACTAAGTTTACAGAACTGAAGAATTTTTTTCTCGAATAATTCTTTTTCTAATTTAAATATATAAGATAGATGGAGATTGATTACCTTATAATCACTAGCTAAATTTTTCATTTCAGTAATATCACTCTCCTCTACAGTAAGACCAAGAATTTTATTATTATTGGTCTTAGATATTAGAGAGTAATATAAAAGACCGGGAGTTTTAAGATGATATGAGTCAATTAGAAAGATAATACCTTCATTTAATCCTTCGATTTGTATGAATGGTTCAACTATTTTTTTATCATATCTGAAATTGGTTCTTTTTAATAAGTACAGATATCTTGTCATCAATTGCTCAATATATTCTGGATATATTTGCATTAAATTTATGCATTCCTCTATTGAACTTTTATATTTTTGATTAAGGATAATTAAATCTAACTGAGATAATTTAATTTTGAAACTCGCTATAGTTAATCGATCTAAACGACTTAAAATATTTAAAAAAAAGTCACCTAATTTGTTTAATTTATTTAATGATTTTTTTTCTTTCTCCAAATTGATCGTTCCATAATTATAAGTTGTTACAGATTTAATATTATTTTTAAAAGTAAATAAGCGCTCATATATCCTGAGCGCGATATTAAGTGGAATTTTTTTAAAGTTATTAGATAATCTATATATAACTTCTTTTATTTTATTTATTATTCTCATCATAAAGTTATACTTTGATTTTAGGTATATCTTTAAATTTTAAAGTTTCTTTTAAGGAATTAATTATATTTTTATAATACATGATGATTTTAAAAAAAATTATAATAAATATATATTATTTTATTTAAACTCAATTAGTAATATAATAATTTAAAAAATTTTCTAAAATATTTACGATTTCTCATAATATTTTTTTATAGGTCTTTTTACATAATATATCGAACAAATATTAATTAACTATTAAGCTTCTCTGGGAAATTTGTTACTAATCTTTACACTGCATGCCCTCTCGCTAGTTGTTTAATTAACTTTTTTCATGAAATAATTAGAAATTACACTTTTTATCCTACCTAAATAAATTCTTATTATAAAAATATAAATAATTGAGATATTTATATCTTTTCTAAAATAAATACTATACATAATACAAAACATAGTAAATACATTAACTGCAGTATTAATAACTATTTTATTGTCTACAAATTTACTTTTTAAAATGTTAGTTTTGAAATTTCTTAATAAAAATCCCTTTTTATATATTAATTTGTTGAATCTTTTATCTACTTTATTTTTTTCAAGATTATTTAAATATCTATTACTTATATTTCTTGAAATTAATATCGATAAATATCCAGATATTAATATTATAGTACCTATTATATAATCATATAAAATTGTAGCTACTAGCAAAATTATACAAAAGATTAAAATAGAATTATTTTCAATATTATTGTCTATTGCTCTAAGTTCAAACATTTTTTCTTTATATAACTTATTTTTAATCATTGATTCTAATTTATCTCTTTTTAAATAATTTATAAATACTCTTTTAATGACTATATTTAGATAAAGACTTAATACCAAAATCATAAGTATGAGTGAAAAAAATATAATTTGGTTTTCATTATTTACATTATTAAAACCTAAAAGTTTAAATATTATTTTGAGTCTATTAGACAACTGTCCATTACTAACTGAACTTATACATTGTATAGGAACTATAAATATCATAATTTCTAAGATCTTCTTTATTACTCCAAAAAATAGTGCCAAATAATAAATTAAACTATTTTCCCCTTTAAATAAATTTTTTAAGTTCATCAACATTTGATATTTTAATAGGATTACGAAAGTTAATTATTTTAAAGAGTTAGATAATATGTTTGAAAAAATTTTTATTAATATGCTTTTGCTATGAAGAAAGGATTTAATATATTATCTTTACTATATTCTAATGGGTTGCCGTCAATTTGTTTAACAGATCCACCCGCACCCTCTAATATTGCTTGAGCAGCAGCTGTATCCCATTCAGATGTCAAGCCAAGTCTAGGATATAAATCTGCTTCACCTTCCGCAATCTTAATAAATTTAAGACTAGATCCAGCCTGAACCGTTTCGTATTCTTGATTTAATCCTTCGATGAAATTTAAAGTTTCTTTGTTTAGATGACTTTTGCTCATTATTATTCTTAATGGAACCTTATTTTTAGTACATTTAATTTCTTCTGGCAAACTATTTTTTGATATTTTATAGCTCCCAAAATCTTTACCTCCATAATAAATAAGACTTTTTGTAGGAACACCAACAAAACCATAAATAGGTCTGCAATTTTCTATTAATCCAATGTTGCAGGTAAATTCACCAGATCTTTTAATGAATTCCTTTGTTCCGTCTAAAGGGTCAATAATCCAATATAAATTTACATCTTTAGAAACATAAAATGAATTTTTATCTTCTTCACTTACAACCGGGACTTCGGGAGTGATCTTTTTTAAACCGTCAATTATTATTTTATGTGCTGTTAGATCGGCTTTAGTAAGTGGCGAGTTATCACTTTTGATATCAATTTCATAATTTGAACTTTCATATATTTCTAAAATTGCATTATGCGCCTTCATTAAAATCTTTATTATGCCCTCTTTAACAAGATTATCATTTCCAAAAATATTATGCATCTGTCCTTTTTAAGAATTGATTCTATACTACAAAACTATAAAGACTTAGTTTTAATAATATTAAATATCTTATTAAGGATAAAAATATTTATAAGGATTTTTCTTTTGTAGTAAAAGAAAATATTAATTAGAACTCCATAAAAAGATTTTATAAATGTATATTTAAAGTATTTTCTATAAGTTATCCATTGATTTACAAGAACTTTTGATCTTTTATCAGATATCCCTGGTTGAGATCCATATATATAATATGCTCTACCTGGGCAGCTATTATAAGCCTTTATTTTTTTATCTGAAGATAATATTTTATTCCAATAAATAAAATCATTCCTTACTCTAATATTGGGATATTTTACCTTTTTTGCGATTTCTGAAAGTAGTATTACCGATGAATTAGGAATATTATTAATGTAATAATTATTGTTTATTGTGACTAATTCTGGCGTATTTATATAAAAATAGTAGTACCTATTTTTGAATTTTATTTCTCTAATGTAGTCTCCTATAACGAACTTAGCATTTTGATTTTCCTCCATATATTTAATTTGATCATAAAGTTTATTACTCAGCCATACGTCATCTGAATCTAGAAAAGTGATATAGAACCCAGTTGAAATTTTTATTCCAATTTCTCTACAATAACCTGCACCCATATTGTTCTTATTGGAAATCAGCTTTAAACCAAAATTTTTTTTTAATTTAATTCCCTCGACTACTTTTATAGTGTTATCAGATGAGTTATCGTCTATGACAATAATCTCAATAAAATTTCTAATGCTCTGAATAAATATAGAATCAAAAGCCCTTTTTATAGTATTTTCTGAATTGTAAGTAGGAATTATTACGCTTATAGATTTTTTATTCTGCTTATTCCTAATCATTTCTGGTGAAATCTTGCGATTTATTTTAAGATTCTAATCTTAGGGTAAAGTACTCTAATCAAAATAGAAAGTCTGAATCGCATATTTTGAAACTTCTTGAACATTATTAAATGCACTTAATCCTTAGGGTAAATCTGAACTATATTGATCTTATGAAAAATGAAAAAATTATATCTTAGGTACTGAACCTATACCGCTCAAAACAGTTTTCATGGTTTTAAAAAGTATAAGAAAATCAAGAAAAATAGAGAAATTATAAATATAAAACAAATCAAATCCTAATTTATTTTGAGCATCTTTTGTAGACGCACCATAAGGATAGTTTACTTGCGCCCAACCACTTAAACCTGGTTTTATCCAACTCCTTAAATTATAAAGAGGTATTGAATCATTTAGAAATTGATTGAATTCAGGTCTTTCTGGTCTTGGACCAATTAAGCTCATTTCTCCTTTTAAGACTGATATTAATTGTGGTAATTCGTCTAATCTACTTCTCCTAAGTATTTTACCAATACTCGTTATTCTATTGTCGTTATTTTTTGCCCATTGAACTCCATCTTTCTCAGCATCAATAACCATTGTTCTTAATTTAATTATAGTTATTTCTTCTCCAAACATCCCCTCTCTTTTTTGAATGTAGAAGATAGGTCCTTTATCGACGAACCAAATACTAAATCCTGCTATAAATATTATCGGAAATAAAAATATTATTAATAAAAGACTTACCAAAACATCTCCTAGTCTTTTTATTCTGAATTCAAAATCTTTATTATTAGTTAAATAAGGTAGATTTGATATATTATCACTTAACAAAACTACAGGACAGCAACTGAGCTCATATTCAAACCATTTATTAACTGAGAAGATTTGAACGCCTTGTATACTGTAATATTCAATAATTTTATTATCTTTATAATTAAGTTTGTATTTGTTCGAAATTATAAGTTGATCCGGAATAAAATCTTTCCTAGTTTCTGAGTTGATTATTGTAAATTTAATTTTTTCATTATAGTTATATTCATTCAAGAGATTTTCTATAATTGATAGGTCATTATTCGTTCCCAAAATAAATACTTTTTTTGAGGACTTGTAAATAAATTTTTCCAAGACGAATATCAATATTATTTCTTTTAATGTAGATAATAAGAAAATTAAACTGAAGATATACGGAAGATTTTTTGAATCAAAAGAATAATTGAGACCGATTATCTTTAAAGTAAAAATTGTTGTAATCATAACAACACTTACTATGATTAATTCTTTTATCTGTTTTGCAATCCTCTCTAAAATCGTAGGCTTTGTCTTTTTTGAATATCGTCCTCTTATATAACTTAAAAGAATCCAAAAAGAGATAAATACAATAATATTAATTTGTGGTATGTCAAATTTTAATAGATTAGAATTGTTAGTTATTAAAACATAGTAAGGAATAAGAATTTCCAAAATAATAATAATTAATAATTTAATCTTCCCTTGTCTTTTTGTATTAATAAAAATTTGCATAATTTATTCTAAGTTAATTCATTATATTCTTTATACCAATTTATAAATTCATGAATGCCTTCCTTTAAAGGTGTGTCAGGTTTGTAGTTAATCCATTCTTGCATTAGATCGCCTGAAGAATGTGTTACCTCCACGTCACCATCTTGCATATCTTCGAAAGATTTTATTGCTGAAATACCTATCTCTTCTTCTAGAATCTTTATAAATTGCATTAAAGGTATTGGGTCTTGATTCCCAATATTAAATATTCTATGCGGAGCCCAACTTATGGCAGGTTGAGGTTCCTCAGGATTAAAATTATTATCTGGAGTTGCTGGTTTATTTATTAAATCAATCATACAGTTAACAACGTCATCAATATAAGTAAAATCTCTAATCATTTCTCCTCTATTAAATACATGAATTGGTTTTCGAGCAAATATTGCCTTTGCAAATTTCATAGGTGCCATATCTGGCCTTCCCCAAGGTCCATATACAGTGAAGAATCTTAATCCTGTGCATGGAATGCGATATAAGTGACTATAAACATGAGCTATCAATTCATTCGATCTTTTGGTCGCGGCATATAGGCTAACTGGATGATTAACAGGATCATTTTCATGGAAAGGTGTTTTTGAATTTCCTCCATAGACCGAACTGCTGCTTGCATAAATTAAATGCCCTACATTAAAATTTCTGCACAATTCAATTATGTTTACGAATCCAACAAGATTTGATTTGACGTACGAATCAGGATTTGTGATTGAAAATCTTACACCTGCTTGAGCTGCAAGATGTACAACAATATTAGGCTGAAAACGTTTGAAAATTGTCTTTAAAGTTTCTTTTTCCTCTAAATCAACTTTTACAAATTCCCAAATTTTATCTGAATTCTTCGCCTTTTTTGCAATTTCGGAGATACGTGCTTTCTTAATGCCAGTTTCATAATAAGAATTTATATTGTCAATACCCAAAATATCTTGATCAAGTTCAATAAGTTTCTTGCAAACATGAAATCCTATAAAGCCTGCCGCACCAGTTACTATTATTTTATTTCTCATATGGATTATTTAAGAATAATAAATCTACCTAAATTTTATTCTAGACTTCATTATAAACTACGATTTTTAAATCTTTTAACCTGTTTGATAATATAATTAACCCATGCTTTACAGTTTAAATTTTAAATTTTAATAAATAAAATGGAAAATATATTAATTACTGGTGGAGCTGGTTATGTAGGAAGCCACATAACTTTAAATATTTTAAAAAGAGGTTTAAAAGTTATTGTTCTAGATTCATTTGTGAATAGTTCTAAGGATGTTTTTAACAATTTTTGCAAAGTAATAGATAAAAAAATCTTAAAAAGAAATTTTAAAATTATTACTGGAGATATAAGGGACAGAAAGTTACTAAATGATATTTTTGAAGACAATGCAAAAAGAGAATGTGCTATCTCATCTGTAATTCATTGTGCTGGTCTCAAGTCTGTTCAAACATCAATAATTAATCCAAAAGAATATTGGGATGTAAATGTCTTAGGAACAATGAATCTTGTTGATATAATGGAAAGTTATTCATGTAAAAAAATTATTTTTAGTAGTAGTGCAACAGTTTATGATCCCTCTGAAGGGGACTTACTCCATGAAAATTCCAGAATAAGTCCTATCAATCCATATGGATCTACAAAATTTGTTGTTGAGAAATTTTTAGAAGATATCCATAAAAGTTCAAAAAATGAATGGAAATGTATTAACTTACGTTATTTCAACCCAATTGGAGCAGATCCAGAGGGTATTATTGGAGAATCCCCTTTAAAGGAAAAAAATAATATATTTCCTTTAATAATGGATGTAGCATCAAAGAAATTAGAAAAATTTACTATTTTTGGTAATGATTGGGATAGTAGTGATGGGACTTGCGTGAGGGACTATATTCATATAGATGACCTTGCAGAAAGTCATATTAGAGCTTTGGAATATCTTAATAACAATACACCAGTTTTTATGAATTTGAATGTTGGAACGGGCGAAGGGACAAGTGTTCTTGAATTAATAAAAAAATTTGAAGAGACAAATCAAATAAGCATTCCATTTATTTATGGGGAAAGGAGAAAAGGAGATTTTGGTACTGTTGTTGCAGATAATAGATTGGCAAAAAAAGTACTTGCTTGGATTCCCAAAAAAGATTTAAAAGATATGTGCAAAGATGGATGGAATTGGTTTTCTAATACAATTATTTGATTCTTGAAGTAATAAAGATTTGAAAATATTTAGTAAATTAAATTATTGACCCATCACCTATTCGCCAAAAATTTAAATCTGAAGCGAGAATCTTCTTACTATCAACAATTGATCTAGCATCAAATACCCAAGCAGGATGCCGCATTATTTTTGATGCTAAATCCCAGTTTATGTCAGAGTAATCATCCCATTCAGTTAGTATTAAAACTGCATCAGCATCTTTTAGAGATGAAGTTATATCATCTACTCTAAACCAATAATTTCCTTTATCTTTTGATTCACCTTCTTTGATTAAAGAAGCATTTAAATCATTGCAGATTTGTTCTGAAATGACTTTTGGATCATGAATATATAATAGAGCCCCTTCCTGAATTAGATCTTTACATATTTGTATTGCTGAAGATTCTCTTGTATCGTTAGTATTTGCTTTAAAAGCAAAACCTAAAATCACAATCTTTTTACCTGAGATAGTACCAAAAAGTTTCTTTACAATTAATTCTGATATTCTTTTTTGATGCCAATTATTTAGATCTACCACGCCTTCCCAGAATTTTGCTACTTCTGGCAATCCAAAATATTTCGATAAATAAACCAAATTGAGAATATCTTTTTTAAAACAGCTCCCTCCAAAGCCTGGACCTGAATCCAAGAACTTAGCCCCAATTCGAGAATCAGTTCCTATAGCCCTAGCCACTTCTCTAACGTCTGCCCCAGTAGCTTCACAAAGTGCTCCTATCGAATTAATTGAGCTAATTCTTTGCGCTAAAAAAGCATTTGCGGTTAATTTAGCCAATTCGCTACTCCATATATTTGTTTGTAGTATTTTTTCTTTTGGTACCCAATTTAAGTAAATTTGGCTTAGAGCTTCAATTGCATTAGTATTTTCCCCCCCAATTAATACTCTGTCAGGCTTTTCTAGATCTCTTATAGCAGTGCCTTCAGATAGAAATTCTGGATTTGAAAGAACCTCAAAAGATTTTATGTCTTTTTCTTCAGAGGATTTTTTAGATTTAGAGCCTTCTAAAATATTTTTAATAACCTCGGCTGTTCTAACTGGGAGAGTACTTTTTTCTACAATTATTGTGTGCCCCTTCGCAAAGGAAGCAACTTGCCTAGCGCATGCTTCTACCCATTTTAAATCGCTAGCTTGACCTGCTCCAAGTCCTTTCGTTTTGGTTGGTGTATTAACAGATATAAAAATCATATCTGCCTGTTCAATATTCTTATTTACTTCCGAAGAAAAATGCAAGTTTATGCCCCTTGTCTTTTCAATTATCTGGTCTAATCCTGGTTCATATATGGGTAACAATGTTAGATCTTTTTTATTCCATTGCGAAATTCTTTTTTCATTAGTATCTACAACATTAATTTGTATATCAGGAGAATATTTTGCAATTACAGCCATTGTTGGACCTCCCACATATCCTGCTCCAATGCAACAAATTTTTTTAATCTTATTTTTCATTAAACTAATTTTAGTTAATACGATCTATAAAATTTGAAACCTTCAAAGCATTATATCAGAACGTTTTTTACTTAATTTATTTAATTAGTTAATGCTTTTATTTTTTAATGTACTTTCTTCGATAATTGCTTTTAATCCTGACAAGAGAAGCCAAAATACGATACTAATTCTGCCGTCAAAATATTGAACATCGACTAGTTGAGAAATTAAGAAAACAAAAATTGATACCCACCAGGCCTTGTCAAAAATTGATTGTTCTTTTGGTAATTTTTTGCTAAATACTAAAGTTCCGGATATTATTATTAGACTTGACACATTTATTATTAGGAGTACTGCTACGGGATAACCATAACTAACCGCTAGTTCTAAAAAAAGATTATGAGGATGCCCTAACCAATTATTATTTTGTAGTTCATAAATAATAGGAAATGATCCAGCTCCTAGACCAAAAAAAGGATTTATTAGACTTATCTTAAGTCCACTTGTGAATATTTCTAATCTTGTTAAATTAACTTTTTGAATAAACTCCATCCAAATTTTTTCAGGAATTATTAATCTAAATATTTCTTGCACGCTGCCAACTAGAAGATCAGAAGCAGTAATTGTTATTATTAAAGACAAAGTGAAAATGATTGGGATTAACCAATATAAACTTCGTATTCCAATAACTAATGGAAGGGAAACGAGAATACTTCCCCAAGCATTCCTTGAGTTTGTGAGGATAGCTGATACTCCTATCGCAAGAAAAAAGAAAATAGATGACCCTTTTTTAATTATTTTATTGGTCTTGTCTAAAATAAAAGCAATTGAAAATGGCCAAACTAGGCTAAGCCATGCCCCAGCATAGTTTTGGTTATTAAATGGTCCTGTTAGTCCATGATTACCTAATGGTCTTTGATACCAAATTATTAATCCATTAAATAACTCCATAGGTCCAGTCCAATTAAAAAAATATTGTCCAAAGCCACTAATTAAAACTGGGAATGTACCTGCAACGAGCATTAAAGCTACTGATTTTCTTTTTTTGTTTGAATCTAGATAAGTTTGAAAGGCCCAAAATAACCAAAAAAAAGGTACCCAATTAAATATTCCTACTAATGAAAGTTTTGAATCTAGGATCCCATCAAATGGAATATTAAAATTTAATATATGTGATATTGCACTGAATACAATTAACAACCCACATATGAAAAAAGATTTATTCCAATTGTCTGAAAAATAGTCTTTTCTATTAGAAATAGAAGAAAGTATTGCTGAAAATAATAACAGTATTGCTCCAAAAAAAAATATTGAGGGCAATATAAATAAACCAATAAGAAATATAATGAATCCTATTTTTTGAAACCTTTTGATCATAATTTTTTGTTAACGCTTCCTGCAGGATTCGAACCTGCGGCCCACTGCTTAGAAGGCAGTTGCTCTATCCAGCTGAGCTAAGGAAGCATTTTTTTATTATATCTAAACCCATAGACCTAAACAATCTAAGTCAATTCTTTTTTAAAAAAATTCAGTATTGTCTCTATCTTTTATTCTCTTTCAAAAAGTAATAAAATAGAATTGTAAAGCGTGATCAGTTTTTATCTTGACTAAAAGGCTTACCGAACAACAAAAAGAAGAAATATTGCAAAGTTTTAAATCAGGAATATCAATTGATTTTTTGTCGCAAAAATATTCTTGCACTAACTCCACAATTATTAGAAATCTAAAAAAAAATCTTGGAGAATTAAAATTTAAGGAGCTATCAAAAAAAAGTAAATCATCAAAGGGAAAACCTATAGATAATAAAAATCAAATTGTACATAAACAAAAAATAAATTTTGCTAATGAAGATTTAAATAAAGATTTGAAAAATGCCAAAGTTCTAAATGATGATGTAACATCTTCTAACTTTGATTTAATTGATTCTTTTTTTGAAATCCCTCCCATAGATTACGAGATCGAAAATTCATCTAGAAAAGAATTATCTTCAGTTTCTATTACAGAGGTGGATTTCCCTAAAGTTGTTTATATGATTGTGGATAAGAAAATTGAATTAGAGACTAAATTTTTAAAAGATTTTCCAGAATGGGAATTCTTACCTTATGATGATTTGAAAAGAAAAACTATAGAAATATTTTTTGATTTAAACCTTGCCAAAAGATCTTGTAATAAAGATCAAAAGGTTCTTAAAGTCCCAAATACTGATGTATTTAGAATCGCGGCACCTGTTCTTATCGCAAAAGGAATTTCAAGAATTGTCTGCCCTGATAATCTAATAGCTCTTTGAATATTATTTTATTCATTATAATTTTCTAAAACCATAAAGCTTCCTAGAATTGAACCTAATATAAAATTAGATCCAACGATAAAACTTATAGGCAGTTCAATAGTTTCGTCAATTAACAAATTCACTTTGCTTTTGTTAGAACTATTTTGTATCCCAATAAATAAGAGTAGAAATAAACAAGAATTGAAAATGACGGTAAAAAATATCTTTTTAATTAAGAAGCTCATATAAATTAATCGTTTATTACTAATTCTAAATCATGTTATAAATTTCGCTTTTTTTTATTCCATTTTTCTTTGCTAGATATTTAGAGGCTGCGGATAAACTTAAGCCTGCATTTATTAAATAATTGAGATCTTTTTTGATAGTAAATTTATCTATATTTAAATCCCCTTTTTTTATACCTTTTATAACGATTGTTATTTCACCAATAATCTCTTTCCCCTCAAAAAAATTCATAACATCTTTAATATTGTTTCCAATGTGTTCTTCAAACTTTTTTGTTAATTCCCTGGCTACTATGATTTCTCGTTCACCTCCACAATATTCAAATAATTGCTTTAATAATTTTTTTAATCTTTTAGGAGATTCGTAAATTATAGTAGTTTTTTCATTCTTGCTGATTTCTAACAGAATTTTTTCTCTCTCAATTATTTTTTTAGGAAGAAAGCCTTCAAATATAAAACTTGAGGAGGGCAGGCCACTTGAAACAAGTGCTGTTATAGCAGCACATGCTCCAGGAATGCAAATTATATCTATCCCTTCATTTTTTAAGCTTCTGGCAATATCTTCTCCTGGATCGCAAATTCCTGGCATGCCAGCATCACTTACAATAGCTATGGATTTCCCTTCTTTAAGATCTTTAACTAATTTTGGGATTTTAAATAATGAATTATTTTTATTAAAACTTATAAGTTTATTTGAAATATTAAATTTGTTCATTATCTTTTTTGTTTGTCTTGTATCTTCACATGCAACTATAGAAACATTATTGAGGATATTTAAAGCTCTCTGAGATATATCATTTAAATTTCCGATTGGCGTTCCAACTAAATACAAGATACCGTTTTCCGGTTCTTCTTTTCTGTGAAATATTAAGGAATTATTATTCATTTAATAATTGAATTATCCTCTGGAGTGGATATTAGTAATCTTATCGATGATATAAAAATTTTCAGCTGTCAAGCGTCAGATATTTTGCTTTATTACTCTACATTGTTAGAAAATGGAGATTATTTAATAAATAAATTCATAGTAATAATGAATAATATCCTGTAACTTTGGCGGACTTAAAAGTTAATGAATTTATTAGTAGAAATGACTTTATAAAAATTAAAAATCATGGGAATTAAACTTTGAGAAATATAATCAATAAAATTAATTTTCGCAGAGTTGAAATTTTTGGAAGCGTTGGTTGGGAATAACATCTATTGTTGGAGGAGACAGTGATATTAATACCTTGCTTGGTTTGCAGGTAAAAAGCTCACCAAAAGATTGTGATTTTATTCCACCAGAATTTATATTGAAAGCAGCTGGTGGAGTAAATGAAACTTAGATAATGAAGAATTAAATCTATGGGTAAATTGGTTTCTAATTGAAGGAGACTTTAGTGGCTTTCAATGTATCAAAACAGGCGAGAGTATCTGTCTAGAAACAAAGAAAAATATTGATATTAATAGAATTTACCCACTTCAGTTTTTAGTTAAGTGGAGCAACTGGAGTAGGAGTCGGTTCAGGATAGTTCATACCACTATTTTGAGATACTCCCCTTAATGTCAAATTAATTCTTCCTCTACTATCTATTTCCCTTACCCTGACTGTCACCTCATCTCCCTGCCTTACAACATCCTCAACTCTTTCAACTCTAGCTTCTGATAACTGGGAAATATGGACCATGCCTTCTTTCCCAGGCAATATTTCTACAAAAGCTCCAATTGGAATAATTCTAGTTACTACTCCTGAGAAAATTTCACCCTCATGTACTTTCCTCGTTAATCCTTCAATTATCTTTTGAGCTTCCTCTGCTGCAGCACCATCATGAGATGCAATAGTAACAATTCCACCATCCTCAATATCTATTTTAGTATTTGTTCTCTCTGTAATTCCTTTTATTGTCCTGCCCCCAGGCCCAATAACTGTACCAATAAGCTCTGGGTCGATTCTGAAACTCAAAAGTCTGGGAGCATGAGGAGAGAGTGATTCTTGAGGTTTATCAATAGCCTCTTGCATTTTTTCTAAAATATGTATTCTTGCAGGACGTGCTTTTTTTATGGCATCAGAAATAATTGATACTGGTAATCCTGTGATTTTCATATCCATTTGTAATGCTGTAATACCTTTTTCTGTCCCTGCAACTTTAAAATCCATATCTCCAAGAAAATCTTCTATCCCCTGAATATCCGTGAGAATTCGGATTTCTTTTCCCTCCTTGATCAATCCCATAGCGGTTCCACTTACAGGAGCTTTAAGGGGTACACCAGCATCTAATAGTGAAAGCGTACTTCCACAAACGGATCCCATTGAAGTAGAGCCATTTGAGCTCAAAACTTCACTTACTACTCTTAAAACATAGGGAAAAGTCTCTTTGCCGGGAAGTACCGGTATAATCGCCCTTTCTGCAAGAGCTCCATGACCAATCTCTCTCCTGCCAGGCGTTCTAATTGGTCTGGTCTCCCCAACTGAATATGGTGGAAAATTATAATGATGTAAATAAGTTTTCTCAGTACTAGGATTTAAGTCATCCATCTCTTGAGCGTCACTAGGTGTACCTAGCGTAGTCGTAGATAGAACTTGAGTTAGACCTCTTTGGAATAATGCTGAGCCATGAACTCTTTTTGGAAGTATTCCTGCAGATGCTGAAATTTTTCTTACTTCATCTAACTCGCGGCCATCAACTCTTTTGCCATCATTAATGATTTGGGATCTCATCAATTTCTTTGTAAGTTTTTTAAAGTCAGAACTTAATAACTTATCATTTTCCGATAGAAGAACTTTTAATTGGTTGTCATCTTTTAAAGATTCAATCTTACTTTGGGTTTCAATTTTTATTTTTTCAAGTTCGAGATCTCTGTCCTCTTTTAATAGATCAAATTTCTTTAAAACAAGCTCGATAGGTTTTGTACAATTTTTTTCTAGGTAAGAGGGCAAAGTTTTGTCTTCTTCAGGCTCAGATGGTTTAGTTTGCTTTATTCCTAAATCTTTTAGTAAATCCTCTTGAGATTTAATAAGTTCTGATACAGCCTCATAACCAAAATCTATTGCTTCGATAGTATCTTGCTCTGATAATTGGTTTGCACCTGCCTCAATCATGACAATGCCTTCAGGTGATCCTGCAACAACAATATCTAAATCTCCTTTTTCTATCTCTCTATAGCTTGGATTTAGTATAAAGTCGTCTCCTATTAGTCCAACTCTTACTGCAGCCATTGGCCCGTAAAATGGTATTTCTCCGAGCAAGGTTGCTATTGAAGCACCTGTAACAGCAAGAACATCTGCTGGTACTCTCTCGTCAAGAGAAAGGCATGAAGCTACTATTTGTATCTCATCTCTCATCCATGAGGGGAAAAGCGGCCTCATCGGCCTATCAATCAATCTTGAAATTAAAGTCGCTCTTTCTGGAGGGCGACCCTCTCTTCTCATGAAACCACCTGGAATCCTTCCCGCAGCATATAATTTTTCCTCATAATCGCATATAAGAGGCAGAAAGTCAGAAACTTCTTTTTTTGTTGTTTTTGTTGCTGTAACTAGTAGTGATGTGTCTCCGCACTCAATCATTACTGATCCACTTGCTTGAGGAGCATATAGTCCTGTAGTTAGTCGTATCTCTCGTCCGTCAAACGTGATCGACTTATTTTGTCCTTCCACTTTTAAATTATAATTCTATACATGATCTATTCTTACATTTTATAGGGACAAATTGAGTAAATTATTTAAATAAGCTATAAAATTTTTAAAAATGTACTTACTAATAAAAACTAATTTTTTGTATATATTTTTATTTAGAAAATAAAAATTAGAACCTCATACTACCAACTTGATTTAACTACCCCAGGAAGTTCACCATTATGAGCTCTTTGCCTTAACTGATTTCTGCACAGACCAAAGTCTCTATAAACTCCTCTAGGTTTACCTGTTGCCCAACATCTATTTCTAACTCTATTTGGAGCAGAGTTTCTTGGAAGAGCTTGAATTTTTCTATGTATTTCTAATCTTTCCATTGGATCTTTTGCTGCATTGAATTCATCTAATAATGATTTCCTTTTTGCAGCATATTTTTTCACAAGTTTTTTGCGTTTGACCTCTCTCGCAATCATGGACTTTTTCGCCATTTAATCAGTATTTTTAAAACTAATCTTTATATTAACAGCTTGTCTAACAATTTTTAAAATATATTTATTGATTAAAAAATCTTTGTACGATCAAAAGTTGGCTAGTATCTCTAATAATGAGCAAAACACTTAATCCTACTAAAAGAAAAAAACTAGACTGAGTAACAACCATTTGTACCTTCACTGGAACAGGTTTTCCCAAAAAGCCTTCAATTAGAGTGAAAACAAGTTGTCCTCCATCCAATAGAGGTAAAGGCAAAGCATTAAGTACCGCTAAATTAATAGAAATTAAAGAGGCAAATAATAATATCCCTGTTCCACCTTGTTGTGATAGTTGGGCGCCAATTTCAACAATTTTGACAGGCCCACTTAATTGTTGAGCTGTTGAAGAGAAATTTGTTATTAAACCTTTATAACCTTGAATTGTTTTTAGCAAAAGTGTTGAAAACTCATTATTAGTGTATTTAAAAAGTTCGTAAACGTTTTTTGTCTTTTTAGTTTCTTTTCTTATATTAGGCTGTAATTGAGCACCTATAGTTCCTTTCCCATCAACATTCTTCGGTATTAAAGTGATGTCTTTTAAAGTCCCATCTCTCTCAATTTTTATTGAAATTGGTTCATCTGAAGAATTTTGAATCACTTTTACCAAAGTGGAAACAGCTTGATCACCTACCCCTAGACTACTAGTCCCAATTTCTAATATTTTATCTCCTGGTGCCAAGCCAGCAATAGAGGCAGCCTTTTGAGGTTGAGTCGCCAAAACCAGAATGCCAGGCTCTGGATCAAATGGAATACCAACAGTGGTGACATTCAAAATTAAGATGGTATAGGCAAGGATTAAATTAGCGAATACCCCAGCAGAAATTACAATTACCCTTTGAAATATTGGTCTATTTTTTAAAAGGTTTGGATCATTAGGGTCAATATTATTTACTTCTTCATCAGGGAATGAAACAAAGCCTCCTAAAGGAAATGCTCTAAATGAATAAGTTATGTTTTTGTATTTTTTCTGAATTATTGAAGGTCCAAAACCAATTGAAAATCCATCAACATAAATACCTTGCAAAATTGCTGCAAGAAAATGACCCATTTCGTGGAAAAAAATGAGAAATCCCAGAACTGTTATTGAGGTTAAAACATTCATTTTTTTATATTAAGCAGTTTTTAAAAGATTTGATCCAAAATATGGAACTAGAGCATCTGGAATCCTCACGCTACCATCTTTTAGTTGGCCATTTTCAAGAATTGCAGCCATTGTTCTTCCAATAGCAAGGCCACTTCCATTTAAGGTATGTAAATATGTATTTTTTTTATCTATTTTTGTTCTTATTGATGATCTGCGTGCTTGAAAGTCAAGGCAATTACTACAACTTGAAATTTCTCTATAACATTTACTACTGGGTAGCCAAACTTCAAGATCAAAAGTTCTACTAGAAGAAAATCCCAAGTCTCCAGTGCAAATATCTACTAATCTATAGGGCAGGTTTAGCTTTTTTAAAATACTTTCCGCATCAGAAGTAATTTTTTCATGAGCTTCAGTGGATTTGCTGGGATCACAAAACCAATAAAGCTCTACCTTATTGAATTGATGAAGTCTTATTAAACCTTTAGTATCTCTTCCATAACTGCCAGCTTCTCTTCTAAAACATGGGCTATATGCAACATATTTAAGAGGCAATTGCTTGGAGTCAATTATCTCATTTTTATGAAAAGCAGTTAGTGGAACTTCTGCAGTTGGAGAAAGCCAAAGATCGTCATTAGAACACTTAAAACTTTCGTTGGAAAATTTAGGTAATTGTCCAGATCCCTTTAGACTTTCTGAATTTACTAAAGCTGGAGGCATTAACTCTAAATAACCATTTTTACTATGCATATCCAGCATAAAATTAATTAATGCCCTCTCTAATCTTGCACCATTACCAATAAGAGTAATAAAACGACTTTTTGATATTTTTGTTGAATTTATAGAGTCGAATAAATTAAGATTTTCTCCTATTTGCCAGTGGGATTTAAGATCATCCTCTGTCAAAGGATCTCCCCAAGTTTTTACTTGGACATTATCATTTTCATCTTTTCCAATGGGTGCATCATTGCTAGGAAAATTTGGCAACTTACAAATCTCATCATCCACTTCTTTATCTAATATTCTTTTTTTCTCTTCAAGTTCAGAAATTTTAATTCTGAATTCGTTTCCCTTCTTTTTTAAAGAAATTAGTTCTTGAGAATCATAGTTTTTAGATTTGCTGATTTCTTGACCAATTAATTTGCTTAACCTTTTGCTCTTAGATTGAAGACTGGCTATTTCTATATCGATATTTTTTTTCTTAATAGTTAATTCGTGTATTTCGGAAATTCTATAAACTTTTCCTCTTAAGGATAAATTCTTTTCAACTGATGTTGGATTTTCTCTTATTAATTTTTGATCTAACACTCTTTTTTTGTTTTATACCTTAATTAAGATAGTTAATCTCAATTCATTATTTGGGATTTTTGATGAAAAATTAACTAAATTAATGATTTCTAACTTACGCAGTATTTTAAAAATTATAAATTAATCACGATGCAGAACGAGCACGCCCTGTAGATGACCATTCTTTTAGTAAATCAATTTGCTCTTTAGCTGTTCTGGATAAAGGAACTAATTCAGAAACTGCCTTTATTAAATCTTTCTCCAATAGTTCTCTATTTTCAGAAAATGAGATGTGCATACCCTCTATTACTGCCTGTTCAAGTTCTGCCCCAGAGAATCCATCTGTTCTGTCAATAATAGTAGAGAGAGGGAAACTATAGCTTGGTCTTCTTTTTTTTAAGTGCAAGTTAAGAATGCTTAATCTTTCTTCTGAATTTGGTAAGTCAAGAAAGAAAATCTCATCAAACCTACCTTTCCTTAATAATTCAGCAGGAAGCTTATCTATAGCATTAGCGGTTGCAATTACAAATACGGCGGATTCTTTTTCAGACATCCAAGTTAATAAACTTGCCAATACCCTTTGACTTGTACCTCCATCACTTCTAGCATCGCCACCAAAGCCTTTATCAATTTCATCAATCCACAGTATACAAGGGGACATCGCCTCAGCTCTAGATATTGTCTCTCTTGTTCTTGCCTCGCTTGAACCAACAAGGCTAGAAAATAGTCTTCCAACATCTAACCTCAGAAGCGGCATAGACCAACTCTTAGAAATTGATTTCGCAGTAAGAGATTTACCTGTTCCTTGTGCTCCAACAAGTAAGACTCCTTTTGGAACAGGTAGTCCGTAGTCTCTAGCTTCTTTAGAAAACGCCCTATGTCTTTGATTAAGCCAAACTTTTAAAACATTTAAACCGCCAATATCATCTTGACTTGATTTGGCTTCAAAAAATTCTAAAATTTCACTTCTGGCAATCACTTGTTTTTTCTCTTCAAGAATATCTTTGATATCTTTTTTACTTATTTTTCCTCTTTGCGCAAGCGCCTTTGCAGTAACTTGCTTTACTTTTATTTCTGTTAATCCACTTGAAGCTATAGAAAGTTCATTTAAGTCTTGTTCATCAAGATTTGAGTTAGTGTTGATAGCAATTTTTTTAATTAGATTTTTTAATTCATTTTGATCAGGCAAAGGTAAGTTTATAATTGTCATTAATTCATCAAGCTCTTCAGATGAAGGGAATAGATGTGAACTAATAATTAAATTATGACTAGTTTCCTTAAGCGCAGATGATAGTTCTTTCATAGTTCTATTAATAGTTGGATCATCGTAAAATTTATGAAAATCTTTAACCAATAATATTGTCGATGCTCCAGAATTTTGTTCTTTAAGCCAGTTAAGAACACCTAATGGATTGTTAGAAAATTTACCTTCTTCACCTATTGATCCTTTAATACCGCTAACACAATCCCAGCAAATGAATCTTTTGATATTTAAATTTTCACAAGAAAAACTAACAAGCTTTTCTAATCTTTCCTCTTCTTTAGTCTTTATCCAAATTAATGAATTTCTTGATTTTATAAGTAACTCTAAATTTCTACTCCAAGCATTCATTGTTTAAGACTAAGACTATTTTTTGCTATTCGGTTCAAAAGGTAATCTTTTATCTGAGATGGTTGAAGCAGAAGTTGTTATTATTTCATTTTTGGCTGATAGTTGTTGATCTAAAATTTTCTGAAGATTTTCAGGAAGAGCTTCTTTGTTAAGAAGAAATGTCTGAAATGCTTGAAAAATATTAGCAACAACCATATATAGTAATACTCCAGCTGGTAGAGGGAAAAACAGAAACATTCCAGTAATCATGACTGGTGTAATTTTATTGGCTGTTGATTGCTGTGGATTGGCAGGCATTCCCTGACTAGACAAAATTTGAGAGAGAAGGAGGGTTAATCCAAAGGCACCAACAAGTGCAGCAATATCCCAATTGATAGCCCCATCTACATAAAAGCCAACTTGACCAAGAGCCTTAATGAAAAGAAAACCACTTTTGGCAGCTAAACCAGGAATTTTTGCCTCAATAGTTGCATCACCTGGTTTAATTGCAGTTACAGTACCATCTTGGGAAACTTTTAAGTTTTCGGCACCTTTTGAAACCTTCCAAGTTGGGAGAAATTTTGATCCATTATCATATTTTGATAAAACTTCAGAATAGCTATTACCATTTGTTGTTTGCAAATTTATTTTGATTGATTCTTCTGTTCCTAATTTTGTTCCATTAGGTATAGTGGCAATTACAGGAAAATGAGATTTTTCTGTTATGAATATAGAATGTCTTGGGGATTTATAAGGCTTTGGATCAACAGCTGCAATTTGATCCTGTGGAACCACCTTTAGATTTATGTTGTAAGGAACATCAGCAAACGGTGATCCTCTTAATGTGGCAAACAAAGCGAATAATACAGGCATTTGTACGATTAATGGAAGGCATCCTGCCAGAGGGCTGCCAAACTCATTCATTAGTTTTCCTAATTCTTCTTGTTGTTTCTTTGGATCACCTGAAAACTTAGATTTTATTTCTGCCTGCCTTTTTTGCATTACTGGTTGCGCAATCTTCATTCTTCTTGCACTCCTAATGGAACCAGCGCTCAAAGGGAAAAGTGCAATCCTAATTACAACTGTTAATGCAACAATAGCTAAGCCATAACTAGGGACTAAACCGTAGAAAAAATCTAGAATCGGGATAAGTAGTTTTTCAGAAATGAACCCTATCACGATATTAAAGAGAGTGTAATTTTACTGGACATTTTATTTTACAGGAAAAAAAGATTTTTGTAATTAATTTATTTAGAATTTAGTAGCAAATCCCTCTACTTCGTTGAGATTTGGAATTTGGGATCTTTTTTTTATATTCTCTTCGATAAATTTTTGCTTTTCTCTAAATAAAGGTAGTGATTTTATTTCAACCTTTGATCCATCGTTAAGAATAAGAACCATATCACCATATGATCCAAATCCCCTTGGAATAGATCTAATTTCTTCGATATTGCTCAATGAGACTTGTGTTTTGTTTTTACCAAACCACCCACCATCTATAGAAATTCTTTTGTTTGTAATTTTATATCTCAACCACAATGCTCTAACTATTGCAGCAAAGGTAAATGGCAAACCAAGAATAGTTATACCTGCTAACAGATTTATTATTAAATCGCTTTTTGCAGGACCACCTTCATAAAAGGTTTCTTCATTTGTGTTAATCATTTGATTAGTCGAGATTTGAACATTAAGTTTTGGAAGTCCTCCAAAAGTCTATCTTTATCATCGGAGAAGACGCCAATTTTAAGGTTAACAAGTAACCAATAAGGTTTGTGGTTATTAATTTTTTGAATATTTGATAATAACCACTCATGGAGAATTCTTCTCAATTTATTTCTTTCTACAGATTTTTTTGAAACTTTTTTGCTTATAGCAATTGCAACCTTAAAATTGTTCTTGGAATTTGTGAATTTATGAGATAGGGGAATTTTTGGGTTTGATTTTGCCAATTTAAATGTCATTAATTCTCCATAATATTTTATGGAGTTTTTATGAATATAATTAAAAGTCCTATAACCTTTTAAACGCATATTTTTAGGTAAGGCCATTAAAATTTTAAACTATACAGCTATTCTTTCTCTACCTTTTTGTCTTCTGCTTTTAATTACTCTTCTACCTGTATGAGAACGCATTCTTACTCTAAAACCAGAAACACGTTTTCTTTTTCTTGAAGTTCCGCCAAAAGTTCTTTTAGTCATTTTTTTAATTTCCCTTAATTAATTTATCATTTAATCGATCACTATTGTCCAACTTCCTAAATAACTTGAAACTGATTCCCCTTTAGGCTGACCATATGAATGGAATTGATATAGACCTGATCTTTTTGGGTTAATTACTTTTTTTAATACAATCGAATAACTTTCTTTGTCAGAGGGAATTGGGCTATAAGGGTAAATATTTAATGAACGCAGGGATGATTCGTCAGTGTTGATTTCAATATCAGCTGGAATATCCTCTAAACATTTTGTACGACTACTAAAGCCACCTATTTTTACCCTGCAAAGACTTATTTTTTCATTATCTAGAGTAGCTTTAAAAGTTTTGGGGATGGCTAAATTAATTTTTATAAGATCAGTTCTTCTGTCAGATGGTCTCAAGAAAAAATAAATCGTATTTCTAAATTTACTTCTATTATCTTTTTGGAACCACTTTAAACGTCTATACCCAGAGTCTTGATCCCACTGGAATTCCAATCCAGCTTTTGTATCTTGGAGTTTATTAAAAAATGGAGTAGAAAATAAAATAGTAGGTAGAAGAAAAAATCTTAAAATCTTAAAATTTAAAGTAAGTTTCTTTGTTTTTTTTAACATTGATCAAATAAATTTTTTAAAGCATTAATTTAGATCTATCCAAATTTAATGTGGAAAATTGTTTTACTAAGATTAACATCTATCTGTCCTTAATTTTGAAGCACCTCTTAAATAAGGATGCTTTATAGAACTATTTGGCGGCAATAAAACCTGTGCCATCATTCTAATACAAAAATCTATATCGTTAGATACATACATTTGTTGACAGTCTAAAAAAGCTACTGAATCAAGTCCGTTACATTTCCTTGCGATTGAAGCAGGGAAACATGCATCTAGATCTTTTGTTGCGGTGAATGTGATTGATAATAAATTTGTTTTTATTAGATTATTGCGTGAAATTAATTCATTTATTAATTCAACTACAGCATGCTCTATTTCTTTAACAGAATTCCCAGATGCTGTAGTCGCTCCACGAATAAATGTAATTTTATAATTGTCTTCCATTTTTTCGTACATATTGATCTATGGCTTGTATAACCAAAGTATTTTATTAGATGAATCGATCTCAAAAAAGATATTATCCATAATTTTTTGAATAATTTTACTTCCCGGAATTAGTCCAAGAACTTTCTTTTTTTTCTTTCCAAATGTTAAGGGTTCAACTTTAGGATCGATATTAACCATTTTTGCAGCAAGTTCCCTGGCAACAAATTCATCTCCAACTTCATCAACAAGACCTAATTCTTTTGCTTGCGTTCCAGTGAAAATTCTTCCATCAGCAAATTTTCTTACTTCTTCAACTGGCAGATTTCTTCCTTCAGCTACAGCGTTGATAAATTGATTGTAGCTCTCATCTATCAGGCCTTGAAGAAGTCCTCTACCTTCCTCACTTAAAGGTTTATCTGGAGAAAGAATATCTTTAAATACACCGCTTTTAACAGTCTCGAACTTTATACCAATTTTATCTAACAATTCAGATAAGTTATTTCCTCTTATAATTACTCCAATAGAACCTGTAATTGTGCCAGGATTCGCAACTATTTTGTCAGATGCAACACCAATGTAAACACCTCCAGATGCTGATATGTTCCCAAAACTAGCAATTACTTTACATCCCTTATCTTTTAGTCTTTTAATGGCAGAGTATATTTCTTGGCTATCCCCAACAGTGCCTCCTGGAGAATCAATTCTCACTATCAAGGCAGGAAATTCTCTATCCTCTATTTGTTTGAGAGCTTTAAGGACAGAAACTCTTGTAGAACTTGTAATAGGCTCATTAATTAAGATACGAGCCAATCTTTTTTTTGACTTTCGTCTAAAAGGCCAAATCATTCTTTTAGGTAAAAACATAAAACTACTTTAAAAAGATTATCAGCAGAACTAATGAATTCAATCCTAAATTGGTTTTTAATGATACTCCCATTCGCACTTTGGGGGACTTCAATGGCCGCTATGACTCCTTTAGTATCAAGTGCTGGGCCTGAGTTAGTAGCTTCATTGAGATTACTCCCTGCAGGAATCCTTGTTCTAATAACAACATATTTATTAAAACGAGATTTAAAAATATATAGATGCGATTTGAAATGGTTTTTAGTTTTTACAATTGTCGATGCTACTTTTTTTCAGTTGTTTCTAACTTATGGGATTGCAAAAACTGGCGCAGGTCTTGGGTCTGTACTGATTGATTCTCAACCCCTTTTGGTAGCAATTTTAGCAAGAGCAATTTTTGGAAATTTAATTAATCCAATAGGGTGGTTAGGCTTACTTTTTGGCTTGGGAGGCATTGTATTCTTGGGTTTACCTCAAGAATTTTTAGAAAACTGGTGGCTTCTGTCTGATAAGGCTATGAGCGATGTGACCTTTAACTTTGGAGAACTTTGGATGCTTGCAGCTTCTCTGGCTATGGCACTAGGAACAATTTTAATAAGGTTCACCTGTACCAAAAGTGATCCAGTTGCAGTTACTGGATGGCATATGGTTTTAGGAAGTGTGCCCTTAATTATCAAGTATTTCTTACAATCAAATTTTCAAATACTCCCAAATTGGTCAATATTTGAGTGGGGTCTGATGTCATTTGCAAGTATCTTTGGAGGAGCAATAGCTTATGGGTTGTTTTTCTATTTTGCTAATAATAAAGAAATAACTGGATTTAGTACCCTTGCATTTTTAACTCCTGTATTTGCTCTTTTAAGTGGAGGTATTTGGTTGGATGAAAGGCTTACTATTATTCAATGGATAGGAGTAGTTTTTGTTCTTGCCTCGGTATTTTTTGTTAGCCAGAGAAGGTCATTATGGGAAAATAAATCTACTGATACTAATATTTAGTTAGTTTCTAGGTGTAAAAGTCTAATAATGCGAATAGTTTTGATTAGTACTCCAATAGGTTACTTGGGAAGCGGTAAAGGCGGAGGAGTTGAATTAACTTTGAATTCCTTAGTTTCAGGTTTGCTTTCATTAGGTCACTCTGTAGAAGTGATAGCTCCTAAAAATTCTAAATTATACAGAAGTAATGAAAAAGCTAAATTACATTTTGTAGAGGGTGAAGATCAAGTCAGTTGGCAGCATCAAAATTATAATTCTCCTGTAAGTATTCCTAATAATTCGCTGCTAGCTGGAATGCTTGAAAAAGGATTAGATATTGCCAAAAAAGCAGATGTATTATTAAACCTGTCTTATGATTGGTTGCCTATTTGGATGACATTAAATGTAGATATCCCGATTGCCCATCTTATTAGTATGGGTTCTGAAAGTTCAATAATTAGTAATTTAATCTCTAAGGTTTATAAGAAATATCCATACAATTTTGCCTTTCATTCAAAAACACAAGCAAATGATTATCCATTTATAAAAAAACCAATAATAATTGGTAATGGTTTTGAATTAGAAAATTATATTTTTCAAGAATCTATGAGGGGACCAATGGGTTGGGTTGGAAGAGTAGCTCCGGAAAAAGGTTTAGAAGATGCAGTATATGTAGCAAATGCACTTGGTGAAAAACTGAATGTTTGGGGAGTCATAGAAGATGAGAAATACGCCTCAAAAATAGAGCAATCATATCCTCCCGGAACTATAGATTGGATGGGTTTTTTAGCGACTGACGAATTACAAAAGGAACTTGGCAAATGCAGGGTTTTGCTAAACACCCCGAAATGGAATGAAGCATATGGTAACGTTATTGTAGAAGCTTTAGCCTGTGGGGTGCCAGTTATAGCTTATAAAAGAGGAGGGCCTGGTGAAATTATTCAGCATGGTAAAACAGGATATCTTGCGGACCCCGACAATAAAGAAACTATGCTTTCTTATGTAGAGATTATCGGCAAAATAAAGCGCCAAACATGCAGAGAATGGGTAGAAAGAAATGCTTCTGCAGAGATATTTGCTAACAAGGTTGTGAGCTGGCTTAATAAGGTAATCAACGAATATAAGTAAAATAATTTAGTAAATGATTTTTCTTAATTCAAAAAAAAGGCTTGCAACCTTATTGTTAATTCTATTCTTTGGGATCATTATATTTATTTTAGATTTAGGTGCTACAGGACTGGTGGATGAAACTCCTCCATTATTTGCAGCAGCAGCAAGAGCAATGAGTGGATCTGGTGATTGGTTAACTCCAAAAGTCAATGGGATGTTTCGTTTTGATAAACCTCCACTAATATATTGGCTGATGGGTTTTTTTTACTCATTACCAAAGAATGAGATTTGGGATACTCTCGGGACAATATCAGCAAGACTACCTTCAGCTTTGGGATCATTATTTTTAATGTTGATGATTGGAGATACATTATTTTGTTGGCCTCAGAAAGGAGATAGGCAATTCTTTACTCCAATAGTTGCATCTTTAGCTTTCTCTCTTTCTCCGTTAATAATTATCTGGAGTAGAACTGCTGTAAGTGATGCTCTTTTTACTGGGACTTTAGGGATTAGTCTGCTTTTGTTCTGGAGAAGAATGGCAAGTGAAAATGATGATCAATGTATCTCAGCATGGATATTTTTGGGATTAGCAATTTTAACTAAAGGGCCTGTCGCTATTGTTTTGGTTACTTTGACTATTTCATCTTTTTTGATAATTCAGAAGGATTGGAAAAGTTTTCTTTTTAAGATAAAACTTAAGAAAGGGTTATTTATAACAATACTTATAGGTCTTCCATGGTACGTTTTGGAGTTGATAAAGGAAGGTAAGCCTTTCTGGGATAGCTTTTTTGGTTATCATAATTTTCAAAGATATACTTCGGTTGTCAATAATCACACTGAACCATTCTGGTTTTTTCTTTTCATAATGATTATTGCTTCATTACCATTCACCCCTTTTTTGTTTCACGGAATATTTAAAGCTTTCAAGGATTTATTGCACAGTTTTAAAGAAAGTTGCACAGCTTCTGAAACTCTTAATATATTTTCTCTATGTTGGTTAACATCGGTTTTAATTTTTTTTAGTATTTCTGCTACGAAATTACCAAGCTATTGGTTACCAGCAATCCCGGCAGCTGCAATTTTAATAAGTAATAGCTTTATAAACTTAAAAATTCCAAATAAAACTTATTTTTGTTTGTGGATTTTTAACATATTAATATTATTTGGAGTTTCTTCAGCATTCTTTTTCTCAAATATTTGGTTAAGTTCAATAAATGATCCTGAAATGCCTAATCTTGCGTCTGAACTAATAAGCTCTGGGATAATTTTCAAAGCCAGATTGTTCTTCTGTTCATTCACAATTCTTGCGTTAACTTTATTATGTTTAAAGTCTAAAAATATTTTTCTTTATCTTCAAATTTTGCTTTTAATTGGACAACCCTTTTTGATGTCCCCTATAAGAAAATTAGCAGATACCTCAAGGCAACTACCTTTAAGGAAAATCTCAAAATTAATCCTAGATATTCGTGAGGGGGGAGAAACTTTGGCTATGATTGGCATAAGAAAACCATCCTTACATTTTTACTCCAGACAAATAGTCTTTTATGAACCCAACAGTAGACAAGGATTAATTAACCTTTCAGAAAGATTAAATTTTGATAGAAGAGTAAATTACGAGGATGAGCCAAATTATCAATACAAATCTTTATTGGTTGTTATAGATGACTACTCTTCTCGATCACCACGTTGGTCAAAAATTAATCATCAAAAAATTGGTGAATATGGGATTTACAAATTATGGCGTATTAAGAAAGGTGATTTAAATAAGTATTCGGATTTTTTAGTTAAAAACGGCTATAAATCTGACTGGAAAATTAGAAAAGTTGAGAAATTTTAACAGAGTTTTTTTCTAAGAATTGCTGTTTTTAGATCATCAAGGCTACACTTATTGGGAATTTCAATTTCCTTTAAATCTTCAAGTAATTCAAGATCAATTACAGAATCTTCAGCTAAAAAACTAAAAACTTCATTAATGCTTATTCCCATATCTTGCGCCATCTCTGCGATAAGCCTTAGGGTATCTCTTCTCACAGAAATCCTAATATCTAAAGGAATATATTCATTTTCAGGGTTTGCTGACTTCATGTCCTAAATCTTAAGACATTATGTATATATCGGAATAATATCTTTACAATCAGCATTAATTGTGTTGCTTGTTTTACAAAATTCTTTTGTTGAAGGCTTCAATAAGAATTGCTATGAGAGGAATTGTAATTATTGAAATTAATGTTGTTGTGAAAAGAATTTTTGAAGCGACTTTTTGTTTCACGTCATAAGCTTCTGCCATTAAAATTGTTGATATTGCCGTAGGTGTTCCTGCCTGAAGAATCACTGCTGAAGATTGATAGAAGTCAAAATTTAAAAATTTACATGTTAAGAAAACTATAAAAGGAAGAATAAATAATTTCAGTAAAATTGAAAATTTAATTTCTTCATTAAGATCAAAAAATTTATCCTTTTGATTTGTTATTATCCCGAGTCTTGTTCCTACAATTATTATTGCCAAACCGATAACTATTCTTGCAGGTATCCAAAGGTAATTGCCTAATATTTCATCTAAGTGGAAAAGATATGTTATTAGTACACCAATTATCCCTCTTGATGCAGGACTATTCATTAATGCATCTAATAATCCTTTTAAATTTGGAATGCTCGTGTTTTGGAATTTTTCTTGTAGAAGAAAAGGTCCAAATATCCAAGCGAATAATGTTGTTCCCAAGTCAAATCCAATAGTGAAATTAATCGTGGTGGAAGGTAGAAGAGCAATTGCAATTGGTATTCCAAGAAATGAAGTATTACCTACTAGGCCTGCCAGCTGCAAACTATAATTTGAAAGCCTTTTTTTAATTATTGGTGCGATATTTATAAGAGTTATTAGGGATCCAATAAGGGAAAATGCTAAAAATGCGCTTTTAATAAGATTTATATCTATACCTTCCTTTAATAAAAGACCCATAACACTTAATGGAATGCCAAATCTTATAAGAGGTCTTGCTATATATTTAGAAATCTTTGGATTCTTTTTTCCAAGAAGAAACCCAAATATTAAGAAAGGGATAATATTTATAAAGAGAGAGTAGATGTTATTAGTTAAATATTTAATAAAGCAATTTTAACTTGTCATAGCACAGTAAAAGATTTCTTTAATACGTGTAGAAATTAAATTATTTTCCATATTGCTTTATCAGGAATTAAAGGAGGTTTATATAAATCTTCTGGTTCTTTGGTCAAAACTCTCCAATTTGGAACTCTACAAGTGACGTAAGCAGGACTTTCTATTAAAACCCCTGGTTTCTCATCTAAAGTACAAGTAAATCCCTCTTTCCAAAACCCACCATTGTTAAGACTACCTTTAAACCAAACCCAGCATTTTGAAGTTTTCAAGATTTGCAAAATTTAGTTCTATGATAAATAAAATTTAAACAATATCTATACTATATTTAATAATTTATTACTGTTAAATTGATTATTACTGGGTTTAGGTTTTTGAAAAATACACTTTTGAGATTAATATTAAGAGATTTAAAATTAAGGTAATCAAATTAGCAATCAATATTGGTGTAGAGGAAATTTCATAACCGTAAATAATCCAAGACATGACTCCAATAATAAACATTATTAAAGTTGTCAAAGAAACGTCATCTGCTTTTTTTGTTTTTAAAGTCTTTAACAATTGAGGTAGAAATGCAGCTGTTGTTAAGATCGCGGCAAAATATCCAAATATGTCTACAATCATAAAAGTTTCAAAACTACTGTTCAATTAAATCAGATAAAAATCCTAAAGGATCTCTCATATTTGATGAGTATCCAAGAACATCATTAGAATAAAATTTATAAATAACTTGATTTTTATCATTTAATATAAAAGAAGCTCCTCTTTGAGGCAGAAATTTTTCATGAAGAATATAATCACTCCAATTACGGATTATTTCATTCATATTATTTAATCTAAATGTTGCTAATTCAAATGGTCTTAGGTAACCTGACCCGAAAATCTGTTTAAAAGACTTACCTGAAAATTTTATGAATTTTAAAAAATCAATCTCATCAAATTCTGAATAGATTTGGTTTGCTTTTTTGTCGCCTGTATAACCCCTAATAACTTCTTTAATTGTTTTAAAAGAATTAATCCCTGATAGCATCAAAATCATATTGATCCATCCTCCTAATCCTATATCTAAACCTCTTGAGACTTTAAGATTATTATGAATTTGATTATCAGAAACAACTATTAAATTTTCTTCACGGAAGCCAGTAAATTCACAGAATTTTAGTTTCCCTTTTTGGTTGCCAATGGCAATGGCAAAAATATCTAAATATTTATTTTTATGATTTTCTATAAAATTTTTCAAATTAATCGCATATTCAAAGCTATCAAAATCTCCTAATAGACCAAATAAAACAATTAATTTAAATTTTTTTTCTCCTTTAAAATTAAATTCCTCTAGTAGATTCTGGATATCTTTTTTAAATTTATCAGTCACGATGTTTTAAGTGTTTTTATACTAGATTTCTTTTAAAAAATTTTTCTTACTTTATTTAGTATAAAATTTTACATGAAAAAGTTTTTAAAGAAATTAATTTGACGTTTTTAGATTTTATTATTTTAATGTAAACATTTTGAAGTTATGACTGTAGGAATTTATTACGCAACTACAACTGGAAAAACTGAAGACGTAGCTGATCGTCTTCACAACTTTATTTCTTCAGCAGAAGCACCTAAAGACGTCTCTGATGTAGATGATTTGTCAGAATTAGAGGGTCTTGATGGAATTATCTGCGGAATACCTACTTGGAACACCGGTGCAGATGAAGAAAGATCAGGCACTGCGTGGGATTCAATTTTAGAGGACATTGGTGAACTAAGTTTATCAGGAAAAAAGGTTGCAATTTTTGGGTTAGGAGATTCTTCTACTTATACAGAAAACTATTGTGATGCGATGGAAGAACTTCATAGCTATTTCACTAAAGCAGGTGCAGAAATGGTTGGTTATGTAGATAAATCTTCTTACACATTTGATGAGTCTAAAAGTGTTATTGGAGAAACTTTTTGTGGATTACCTCTCGATGAAGATAGTGAATCTGACTTGACAGATTCACGTCTTGAAACATGGGCTTCTCAGCTCAAGGGTGAAATTCCTTCTTTGGCGTAAGCTTTCAAAGATAATACTTTCCTAATTTGTAACATTTGTTCTTTCTCAATATGTTTTTTTTACATAAGTAATTAAATCTGTAAACAACATGTAAAAAACCATACTGATTAGCAATATGCTCGATTTGCTGTTTACTTAAATCAAGTGTTACAAACTTACGGAAAAGCTGATGTCACCTATGACTGGTACGCAGGAAATTCTGGTGTTGTAGGCCGTTCAGGTAAATTCATTGCAGCTCATGCTGCCCATGCAGGATTAATGATGTTCTGGGCAGGAGCTTTTGGATTATTCGAATTAGCTCGTTACGACGCCAGTATTCCAATGGGTGCACAGAAAGCAATTGTTTTGCCTCACCTAGCGGGTATTGGAATTGGAGGCATTGAAAATGGTGTGATCACAGAACCATACGGAATTGTTGTAATTTGCACATTACATCTAATTTTTTCAGCTGTATTAGGTGCTGGGGGATTGCTGCATTCTAATAAATTTGCAGGTGATCTTGGAGACTACCCAGAAAATAGTAAGCCTCAAAAATTCGATTTTGAGTGGGATGATCCTGATAAATTAACTTTTATTCTTGGCCATCATCTTATTTTTCTTGGTCTTGGAGCAATAATGTTTGTGGAATGGGCTCGCATACATGGGATTTACGATCCTGCAATCGGATCTACAAGACAAGTTATTTACAATTTAGATATTGCAGCTGTTTGGAATCATCAATTTGATTTTTTAAAAATAGACAGTCTAGAGGATGTCATGGGAGGACACGCTTTTCTAGCGTTCCTTGAAATTATTGGTGGTGTTTTCCATATTTGTACTAAACAATTTGGAGAATACACAGAATTTAAAGGTAAAGGACTACTTGGAGCTGAGGCAATATTGTCTTACTCAGTAGTAGGAGTCTCTTACATGGCTTTTGTAGCTGCCTTTTGGTGTGCTTCAAACACAACTATATATCCAGTTGATTTATATGGAGAGCCTCTAAAGCTTCAATTTGAATTTGCACCTTATTTTACTGATACGGTTGATTTAGGTTCAGGAGCTTACAGCTCAAGAGCTTGGCTTGCGAATACTCATTTCTATTTAGGTTTCTTTTTCTTACAAGGTCATCTTTGGCACGCTTTAAGAGCTATGGGATTTGACTTTAAGAAAATTGGCCAAGCATTTGATAACATAGAAAATGCAAAAATTACTCAAAATTAGTTTAATTTTAAAAAACCTCTCTTAAATTTAGAGAGGTTTTTTTTGTAGAATTATTTTGTGAGTTTATCAAAATTTATGGAGAATCTAAGAGAAATTAATTGTAAAGAAATTTTTCGAAAGGCTTATGAAAATAGGTACACTTGGAAAAATAATTTTAATGGTTATCAAGGTAAATGTACTTTTATTAATAAAAATAGTATCCATGAAGGTAGGTTTCTATTAGGCAAAGATTTTAAACCAAATATTAAAAAAATAGATGATGAGAATATTGTTAAAAGTATTGCTTCACAGTTGTTTGAAGTGTCTATTCATAGAGTAAGAAGAGATTTTCATTCTATACATTCAGAGAATCATTTTAATCTAATAAAGAGTTCTGAAAGTGGAATAGAAATGAAAGTTTCAGGGAAAAATGATGGAGATAAATATAGGGTCAAGGGTCAGGGTATTAATATGGTTTATAGAAAAATCCACGGAACCATAATTGAAATTCTTGTTGAGGAGTTTTTAGACACAGGTGACGGTTTACTAAGTAAAAAATATACTAGTCAACAAATTGACCCCAGTTCTCTTAAACCGAATTCTCAAAAATTAGAATATCAAGATGAATTTGTAAATATAAGTTCAAATGATTATTGGATTTTGAATTCAAGAACAATAAAATACTCAAACGAAAACGAAGAAGAAGAAATACAGAAATTTGTTTTCGAAGAACTATGTTTATTGAACTAGATTAATTCATTCAACCAATCTAAAACCTTTATCAAGTAGTTTTTGATAAAGAAGTCTTGCTCTAAAGGCTAAAATTTGTTCTTCATTTTCATTACTTATTACATGAAAATAATTATTATCTAATTTGTTTTTACTAAAGCATACGTTTGCTTCTCCTAATCTTAAAGTCCAATTTTCTTCATTAGCTAAATGTTGACTAGGGCCAAGGTCCCAAGGGCATTTTTCAGGATATTTTTCTCTTTTAGAACCCATAATTATTATTTTTAACTAACCAATATTAGTAAAAATTTAAAAATATGGCTATTAACTATACTAATAAGCTTTTAATTATCGATTTCCGTCAATTCGACAGGGACAATATTTACACCTTATTGGCAATTAAACAATAAAAGGGGTCTTTATTTAAAAAATTAAGGATATTATGGACTGGTTGATTAAACTTTTCAATAATTTTTGGTTCATTAAATCCGTTTGATATTAATACTTTTCTTACATATTGGATTCTCTCTTTCTCAGTAGAAGTAGTCCATATATTTGGAGCCTTATGCCAAAATGCTCTATTTGAAAAAGCGATTATAAATTTGCCAGGACCACTCAAAATTCTTGCAATTTCTTTAGTTAAATTTTCTGGATACTGTAAGTATTGCCAAGCAGCCACCATCAGACAATAATCAACACTTTCACTTTCAAGAGGAAGTTCTTGATTTAAATTGAAATTTTGTATCCAAAAAGCATCAAAAATTTTGTTTTTTTCAAGTTCTTGTTTGTTTAATCCATGCCCAATAACTTTTTTGTATTTTTTTTCTAAAGGCAAATAACTATCCCAACTGGACATTAAATCAAGGACAGTAGAATAATCTGCAATTTCATTTTTATAAACATTTGATAAATTTTGCCTGAAATTTGCATCCAGATGATAAACAAATTTTGGGTCAGAATAAAATTCTTCATCATTAGTTTCATCAAGTTTTTTTCTTTGATAATTATTTAAAACTTTCAAAACTAATGCTTTTTAACGTATCCTAAATTTAGTAAATAGATATTTATATTGTGATTAAAATAGGTAATTTTTATCTAAATTAATTAAAAATTTTTTAAAAAACCTAGACATCTTTTCAAAAAAAGTTAAGTTAATGATTAATAATTTAATTAAAATGATTGAATTCAAAAGGAGTAATAAAAGTAGATCTAAAAAAGCCCTTTTCAATCCCTATAAAAACGGAATTAGCTCATATGATATGGCTTACCTGTCTTCAAAAAAAGTTCTAAAATCTAAATCTGCTTTTTCACAAAGTGCCTCAGAAAAAGACTATTTAGTGGCATAAATATGCCTTACATTAATATTTCGACTTCAGTTAAGGTGGATGATAAGAAAAAATTACTTGAAGAGACTACAATACTAGTTTCATCTTTAACTAAAAAATCGAAAAAATTTATTATGGTTAAATTAGATGATAATTCCGACATGAATCTTGAAGATGAAAGCCCTTGTTGTTTTTTCGAAATTAAGTCTATAGGCTCTTTAAATCCTTCTGAAATGGCAAAGCAAATATCTAATTTTGTATATGAAAAAATGGGAATTCCAAAAGATAAAATTTATATTTCCTTTCAGGATGTGCCTGCTTCAATGTGGGCTTGGAATGGAAGAACCTTTGGTTAAGAAATATTTTTAAGATTAATATAATGCAAATAAATAAGTTAATTGACTTAAACAGTCTTAGAGTTGCTCCTAGGTTAAATAATAGTCAAGCAAAAAAACTTTTTGAAGAATTAGAAGCAAATATATTTAACGCCGATTGGATAACAATAGGAATAATGGCGCCGAGTGATATTAAGGCTGTTGAAGCATTACAATCAATTTCTAAAAAATACTCCTCAATCAAATTTGGGAATTTAGATTCACTTCATGCCAATGGGAGTGTTTTTTTAAAAGCTAATCAAAAAACTGGAAATGTTTTTCTTAGATCCGAAAATGGTCTTGGAGAAGGAATTATTATCACATGTCAGTATGATGAAAATGCCTCAGATTCAAATACTTTTGGACCATTACCATTAGATTTTTTTTACATAAAAAATTTCTAATTTATGTAAAATAAAAGACTTTTTTATGATAGTTTTTCTCCAGATATATAGTCTTTAGAAACCATATTTGAAAACTTTTTGTTTTTAAGTTTTATATTATTATTGAATGACAATGCTCTAAATTTCTCCATTTAATTAAATTTGATGTTTTTTCAGGATATAATCCAAACTCTTAATAATTTCTGGTCTGAGGAAGGTTGTTTGATTATGCAGCCTTACGATACTGAAAAGGGTGCTGGCACAATGAATCCTCATACATTCTTGCGGGCTATTGGGCCGGAACCCTGGTCCGTTGCATATGCTGAGCCATGTAGAAGACCAACAGATGGAAGATTTGGGGAGAATCCGAATCGTGCTCAACATTATTTTCAATATCAGGTAATAATTAAACCTTCGCCTGATGGGGTACAAGAAAAATATTTAAAATCTCTAGAATCTCTTGGTATAAGTCCAAAAGATCATGATATAAGATTTGTTGAAGATAATTGGGAATCTCCAACGCTTGGAGCTTGGGGAGTAGGCTGGGAAGTGTGGTTGGACGGTATGGAAGTTACGCAATTTACTTATTTCCAACAATGCGGTGGATTAGATTGTCAACCAATACCAATTGAAATTACATATGGTTTAGAGAGGATTGCAATGTTCTTGCAAGATAAAGAGAGTATATGGGACTTAAGTTGGAATGAAAATCTGAAATATAGTGATATATGGCTTCAGTTTGAGAAAGGTCAGTGCTTATATAATTTTTCTGAATCAAATCCCGAAAATCTCAGGAAATTATTTGAAATCTATCAAGATGAAGCAAATTTATTAATTAAAAAGAAACTAACTTATCCTGCGCTTGATTATGTCTTGAAATGTAGTCACATCTTTAATTTACTGGATGCTAGAGGTGTAATTTCAGTAACAGATCGTGCTCAATATATAGAAAAAATTAGAAAGTTAGCTAGAGAAGTTGCATCTGCTTGGGTAGAGGAAAGGGAATACTTAGACTATCCGTTAGTAAAAAAGTGAAATAATGTGAGTTCATAAGAAATTGACTGTATCAAAAGTTACATCGAGTTGAAACTTATATCCCTTTCTTTTTTTGTTACGCTCGATACAGTATAGATACTCAATTTTATTGAGTTTTTTTAGTGTGAGGTAAAATGAAACTCTTCCAACAAATGTTGGTGGCAGGAGCATCTTTGAGCTTATTAGCTCCAATCGCTGCTCAAGCTTCTGACGCCGTCAACTTAGAAGAAATAAATAGCTACACACGTAGCCAATCAAAATCTTCAAGAATTGACAGTAATACATTCATTAACGAAGTTAGTGAAGATATAGCAAACCTTAAAGGTCGTATTGACGGTCTTGAGGTAAAGCAAAATGAATTTGAAGCTGGTGGATTCTCTGATACCACCACGATGAACGGAAAAGCAATTTTCGATGTAGGTGGTGTTGAAAACGACTCTGGAGACTTAGGTGAAGCAGTAAGCTTCCAGTACACTTATCAAATAAATCTAAATACCAGTTTTACTGGTGATGATGATTTATATGTTCGTTTAAAATCAGGAAATGCTACTGATACATTCTCTAATAAAGCCTGGGGTACATACCTTTCTTCATCAAATGGTAATGATGATATTTTAGAAGTTGATAAGATCTGGTACTCTTTCCTAGTTGGAGAGAAAAATACTATTTGGGTAGGCCCTAAGATCGAAAACTATTATATGCATGGTGCTTCACCATCCATTTATAAGCCAATTACAAAGCACTTTAAGCTTGGTGGTAATGGAGCTGCATATGGAGCTAGTACCAACTCTGGTGTAGGTTGGGCTTACAATGCTGATAATGGATTCTCAGTAAGTTCAAATGTTGTCAGTAAACAAAATGCATCACAAAATGGTTTCTTAACTAATGAAGCTGGAACCAACTGGTCAAACCAGGTTGCATACACAACCGATAAATATCATGTTTCATTGATTTCTGCAATGAAATATAATGGGTGGATAGATGAATACTACAGCACTACTTTAGGACAAGCTCGTCCTGATGGGAATAGTACAAACTATGGTCTAAGAGCCTATTGGAGACCAGATGATAGCGGCGCTGCAATTCCTGAAATTTCTGCTGGCTACGATATATCAACAGTTGAAGGTCAAGATGCAGATACTGATGCTTACTTTGTTGGTTTATCTTGGAAAGATGCATTCCAAGCTGATGACAGGATTGGTATAGCTTTAGGTCAGCCTCAAACAGCTGAAACAGATACTGTAGAGCCATTTGCATGGGAAGCTTACTACTCATTTAAAATCAATGATTCAGTAACTATGACTCCGGCAATTTTTGGAGGCTCTGATAGAACAGGAACTGCAGGAGATGATGTAACAGGTGCAGTTGTACAAACTACATTTAAGTTTTAAATCTTCTATTACTGAAATAAAAAAAGCGCTTATTAATTAAGCGCTTTTTTTTTATCTTTAATATTTCTTGCAAATAACTACCAACAATTCTCACCTTCGCCAATAGGAATACATACGGATGATTTTGCAGCTTCATCAGCAATTTTTTGAGCATCTTCATCAAGAATAAAATCTGCATCAATTGACATATCAGTATTCCATTCCTTCAACCCACCTAGATCTTGATCTCCTGCATTTACAGGTGATGAAATTGCTAGCGCACTTGTTGCTGCTATAAATACTGCAATTGAACTTTTTCTTGACATTTTATTTTTTTATATATTGATTATTCTAAATATCTCTAATAACTTTTTCTATTTGATGTATAAAATGATCTATTAGTTACCTAATATTCTTAATAAATTCGAATAGGATTTGAAAATTAAATCAACTTCATCCGACCTCCCATATTTTGCGAGGATTCCTCTTGCTCCTGCATCAAGATCAAATAAATATTCCCTTTCCTCAGTTGATTTAACATAACTTTCTATCCAGCCTACACAAACTAATCTTTCGCCATTAGTTACTTCACTTACTGAATGCAAGTAAGAACTTGGATATATAATAATCTCTCCTGCATTTAACTTAAATTTCTCTTCTGAATTCATTGTTTCAATAATTAATTCTCCTCCCTCATACAACTTTTTATTCGTTAGTGAAAGAGTGAAAGATAAATCTGATCTACCTGAAGACATGTATGGATTATCAATATGTCTGCCATAATGCATCTTTTCTGATGATTTTGTAAACATTATTCCATGGATTATTTTAGGTAACGAGAAACTTTTAATTAATTCATTAGAGATGATCTTTTTAGTTACTAGTTGAGAGTTTTTTTTTGATACCTCTGAATTTCTATTTAGTTGCAAATTATTTTTTACCATTGAAGCTTGACTTCCAGCAGTTTTTTTCCCATCTTCCCAATCTTGGGTACTTTGTTCTAATTCTTTTTTTATACATTCTATGTCTTCAGTGTTTAATAACTGATGGAGTAAATAATTCATATGAAATATAAAAAATGATACAAATTAATGTATAGAAGTTCTCTTTTGAAGTTTGAAATGTTTTTACAGGTATAAAGTAACCATAGATACTATTTTTAAAAAGTGCAAAAACTTAAAAAAGTAATTTATTCGGCATTGGCATGTACATTTTTATTGAACGTTAATATACCTGTTAATTCAACTGAGAAAGAAGTTAAAGTTTTTTCAGGGAGACATTACAACACAGATAGAAGTGTATATAAAAAATTTGCACAAGAAACTGGTATAAAAGTTCGACTAATTGAAGCTGCTGGGATCTCCTTAATCGAAAGGCTTAGAAGAGAAGGAAAAAATTCTCAAGCAGATCTAATTTTGCTCGTTGATGCTGCAAGAATTACTAATGCGGCTAAAGCTGGACTACTTCAACCAATAGAATCTTATGACTTAGAAAATGATGTTCCAGTTGGCTTGAAAGATCCAAATAAGGAATGGTACGCATTAACAAGAAGAGTGAGAGTTATGATAGCCAATCCAAAAGTAGTAGATGTTAGTAAGATTAATGATTACACTGATTTGGCTGATCCTTCTTTAAAAGGTAAAGTATGTTTAAGAAATAGAAAAAGTCCGTATAATCAATCTTTAGTTGCAAATCAAATAATTAACAAAGGTCAATCAGAAACAAAGGCGTGGCTAAGCGGAATGATTTCAAACGTTTCCCAACCTTTTTTCCCAGGGGATATTTCAATAATTAGGGCAGTTTCCAAAAAAAAATGTGGAGTAGGAATAGTTAATCATTATTATGTCGCAAGAATGTTAGCTGGTGTTAATGGAAGAAGAGATGCTTTATATGCTAAAAAAACAAAGGTCCTTACTCCTAATCCTGCACATGTAAATATTAGTGCTGGTGGTGTTGCAAAATATGCAAAGAATAAAAATGAAGCTATTCAGTTGCTTGAATTCTTAGCATCTCCTGAAGGAAGTGAGGGTTTAGCTGCGCCAACTTTTGAACATCCTTTGAAGGAAGTTAATCAAAATGAAATAGTAAAGAGCTTTGGAGAGTTTACGCCTGATAGTGTTACTGTAGAAGACCTTGGAGAAAAAAATTCTATAGCTATTAAGTTGATGAAAGATGCAGGTTGGAATTGAAAATTAAGATAATTATATAGTTCATAATTTTAGCTTAATTATGGGCATACTTATAAAAAGGCGGAGAGGTGGCTGAGTGGTTGAAGGCGAACGACTCGAAATCGTTTAATAGTTAACTCTATTCGTGGGTTCGAATCCCACCCTCTCCGTTTTTTTTAGCGCCTGATAGTGTCAGAGGCATTCTGTCAGAGTCAAAATCTTTATAAATTACTGTAATAACAAATATTATTGTATTTTCTTCCTAAAAACGGTATCTAATGAATTTATCTCAACTAACAACCCTCTAAATTAACTTGTTTTTTATGACAAATATAATGCAATAGATAACTGGCACATGTGACAGTTAAGTAACATTCCATCCCCCCTTCCACAAAAAAAGGATATATGACATATCTTATAGTAGTGTGAAGGAGTGTTTTACTAAAATAGTGGAAACAAGGAAACACTTTATTTAGTAAAACCAAAAAAGACCTCTAAAACAGGGGTCTTTTTTTTGCAAACTCACTACTTTTTTTACTTTCATATATCGATCAATATCTGCAGGTTTTTGATGTTATTGATATTCTCACTATCCTCAAAATTAAGTCCTTTATTGTCCATTATCTAACTACTGTTGTTGAGATTAAATTTCACTTTCTCCGCTATTATTAATATAAAAAAATTTTTAAAATCTTAGTTTTCCCAATATGGATCTGTTGTAAGTGAAACATTTAATATTTGTTCTTTTTTACTCTTAATATTTGTTATGCAAGCTCTTATAGTTTCTCCATTAACATCAATTTCACAAGCTCCGCAACTTCCTGTTAAACAACCTGTAGGGATTTCTAAGCCTGCTTGTTCTGCAGTTGAAAACCAATCATCACCTTCAGAGGCATATGTCTCGATATTATTAGGCCAAGAAATTTTAATGAATGATTTTTTCAATTTAATAATGATGAAATATCTAAATGTTTGTTAAATTCATTCGCAAGATTATCAATAATTGATTCTCTCTTGATTTTATAAGATCTTGTTCTTTTATCTACTGTGGGTAATTTTTTATTCTTCCTGATTAAATTTATATATTGAGTTCTCCATTCATCATTTTCAAAGATACCGTGGAGGTATGTGCCAGCAATTGTACCTCCGCCTTCGTTTTCTCTATACCAACCAAGCTCTTTATTATTAAATATAGGCTTTATTTTTAAAGACTCTATACTATTTTCTAATTCTGTTATGCCATTATGTATCTCAAACCCATGTATTTCTGATAAGCAAGGCCATATTGATTTGGAGTAAGTTTGACGTGTTATTTTTTTTTCGAGGAAAGTTGTTTTTAGTGGGAGTAATCCAATACCTCTAATTTTTTTTTCTAAATTAGTTTTTGAACCTTCCTTTAAAAAAGGATCTTCAAGTACAGTTCCTAACATTTGTAGTCCACCACAAATTCCAATAATATTACCTTTATTTGAATATTCTCTGATGTCATTAGATAGACCTGATTTTTCAAGAAAAAGTTGATCTTTAATGGTTTGTTTACTTCCAGGAAGAATAACAAAGTCAAATTGATTTAAACTCTGAGATTTGATTACCCACTCTATTTCTATTGACTCTTCATTTTCTAAAGGATCAAAATCTGAAAAGTTGCTTATAGAGGGTAACTTTACAATTCCAATTTTTAATTCAGGATGATTTAAATGGTATTTTCTTTCAAGCAAATCTAAAGAATCTTCCGGAGGAAATTTTTCGTTTAGCCAAGGAATTATTCCTAAAACAGGAATCTGAGTTTTACTCTCAATCCATTTTTTCCCTTCTTCAAATAATGAAAGGTCTCCCCTGAATCTATTTATAATAATTCCTTTAATAAGTTTCTTTTCTTCAGGCTTCATTAATTCAAGAGTGCCAATTATTTGAGCAAATACTCCTCCCCTTTCAATATCAGTAACTAATATGCAATTTGCATTTAAATATTTTGCAACTCTTAAATTAGTAAGGTCTCTATGAATTAAATTCATTTCTACGGGACTGCCAGCACCCTCGATAATTAATCGACAATTCGGATTTCGTTTATAAATAGACTTTAAACTTTTTTTAATTACTTCCCAGCCTGGAACAAACCAATCTTTATAGTAATTTTGTGCGGTTGTGGTCCCTATGCTTTTCCCAAGGTGAATTACCTCGCTTATTGAGTTTCCTTGTGGTTTTAATAAAATGGGATTCATCCCTGCAGAGGGATTAATGCCACAAGCAAAAGCTTGAAGTGCTTGTGAATATGCCATCTCTCCACCTTCCCAATCAACCCAAGCGTTGTTACTCATATTTTGTCCTTTAAAAGGTATTGGCTCTTCTCCTAAATTTTTAAGAATCCTGCAAATAGCAGTAACTGTTAACGATTTCCCTGCTCCACTAGAAGTACCTAGGACCATTATTGGTTTTTTTATTTCATGTAATTTTGCTTCTAACTCCATTAGTAATTTATATTAATTTAAAAATTTATTAATTATTAAATTGAATTATAATTTGGAAAAAAATTTGTGTTAATTCTAGCCTCTGCTTCTCAATCTAGAAAGAAATTACTAGAAAATTGTCAAATCGAATTTATCCAAATATCAAGTAACTTTGATGAAACTACAATTCAAGAAAAGAATATATTTAATTTAGCTTTGGAATTATCTTTTCAAAAGGCTAATAGTTTATCTGAAAATATTCAAAACATATCATTGCCCAAAGAATTTAATTATGGTCCTTTGGAAGTTCTTGGGTGCGATTCAATTTTTGAATTTAAAGGAGAAGCTTATGGAAAACCATCTAATAAAGAGGAGGCATTTATTAGATGGAAAAAAATGTCTGGAGAATTTGGATTTTTACATACTGGTCATACCCTAATAGTTGGGAATTTTGATTCAACTTCAAAAATTATAAAAATCACTGAAATAATAAAAAAAACAGTAAGTTCAAAAGTGTATTTTTCTAATTTGGAAGATTGGGAAATAAAAAGTTATGTAGATACAAATGAACCTTTATACTGCGCCGGAGGATTTGCCTTGGAAGGTATAGGCGGTAAATATATAGAAAAAATAGAGGGTTGCTTCAGTAATGTAATGGGATTAAGTTTGCCATGGCTTAGAGAAAATTTATATAGATAATAAAATTAAGCAAAAAAAAACCCTATCCGAAGATAGGGCTTTTTTGTTGAGATAGAAATTAATCTAAATCAGGCATTTCTAGAGCTGGCTCACTCTTTCTGTCAATTCCCTTTTCGAAACCAGCAGCGGCTGCTCTAGCACGTCCAGCATGCCAAAGATGACCAATGAATGTAAACCATCCTAGGAAGAATTGAGCTGCAGCTAACCATTGTCTTAAGTTAACGAAGTTAACAGCATTAGGCTCTGTAATGATTCCACCAACAGAATTGATAGAAGCGTTAGGAGCATGAGTCATATATTCAGCAGCTCTTCTTACCTGCCAAGGCTGAATATCATTTTGGATTTTCTCAAGGCTCAATCCATTAGGACCTCTTAGAGGTTCTAACCATGGCCCTCTGAAATCCCAAAATCTCATTGTTTCACCACCAAATATAATTTCACCAGTAGGAGATCTCATGAGATACTTACCTAGACCAGTTGGTCCCATTGTTGAACCTACGTTAGCTCCAATTCTTTGATCTCTCACTAGGAAAGTAAAGCTTTGAGCCTGTGAAGCTTCAGCGTTTGTTGGACCATAAAACTCTGAAGGGTAAGCAGTGTTGTTAAACCAGATGAAAGTAGAAGCAATAAAACTTGCTACACAAATTCCACCAAGAGCGTAACTTAATAATCCTTCACCATTCCAGATGAAAGCTCTTCTTGCCCATCCAAAAGGTTTGGTAAAGATATGAAATATTCCTCCAATAATTGCAGTAATACCCACGTAAACATGTCCACCAACAATATCTTCTATGGAGTTAACACCGATTATTGAACCAGCTCCTCCCCATGGAGATCTGAATAGATAACCAAGAATAACTCTTGGATCTAAGGTTGGGTTTACAAGTCTGACTTCACCACCACCTGGTGCCCATGTGTCATATGCGCCGCCAATAAAACACCAGTTTACTGACCATGCTAGTGCACCTACACCTAGAACAATCAAATGATATCCAAGGATATTTGTCATTTGATTTTTATCTCTCCAATCGGTTGAGAAAAATGGAAAATCTTCTTCAAGTTTTTCTGGACCTGCTAATGAATGGTAAATACCACCAAAACCAAGTACAGCGGAAGCTATCAAGTGAACCACGCCTGCTTGGAAGAAAGGCATGATATCGGTAACTTCGCCACCTGGGCCTATTCCATAGCCAAACATTGCAACGTGTGGCATACAGATTAAACCTTGCTCCCACATTGGTTTATCAAAAGTAAAATGATTAACCTCAAAGAGCATCATTGCTCCCGCCCAAAAGACTATTAGTCCAGAGTGAGCAATGTGAGCTCCTAGTAAACGTCCAGATAAATTGATTAATCTAGCGTTACCTACATACCAGGCGTAACCAGTTTCCTCAATACTTTGGTTTGGAGCTCTTAATAAATTATTAAAGGGCGTTTCCACGTGGAAGAACCTCCTCAGGGAATACAAAGTTTTCGTGTGGTTGATCCACAGAAGACATCCATGCTCGCATACCTTCGTTCAAAAGTATATTTTTTGTATAGAAAGTTTCAAATTCTGGATCTTCTGCTGCACGGATTTCTTGGCTTACGAAATCATAAGCTCTTAAGTTTAGTGCTAAGCCTACAATACCAATTGAAGATGTCCACATACCCATAACAGGTACAAACAGCATCAAGAAATGTAAGAAACGCTTGTTTGAGAAAGCAATACCGAAGATTTGACTCCAGAATCTATTCGCTGTAATCATTGAATAAGTTTCTTCTTCCTGAGTTGGATCAAAAGCTCTAAATGTTGAACTTTGAACCTTACCATCTGTATAAATACTTGTATCTTCATACAAAGTGTTTTGTACTGTAGCTCCATGGATAGCGCAAAGAAGAGCACCACCAAGAATTCCAGCAACACCCATCATGTGGAATGGATTTAAAGTAATATTGTGAAAACCTTGAATGAACAGAATGTAACGGAAGATTGCTGCAACACCGAATGAAGGTGCAAAAAACCAACTATGCTGTCCTAAAGGATAAATAAGGAAAATACTTGTGAATACTGCAATAACAGCTGAGAATGCTAAAGCGTTGTAAGGTCTAATTCCAACAAGGCCAGCAATTTCAAACTGACGAAGCATAAAACCAATTAGGCCAAATACTCCATGTAATGCAACGAAGTTCCAAAGTCCACCAAGTTGTAGCCATCTTACGAAACTACCTTGGGCTTCAGGACCCCATAAAAATAGAAGACTGTGTCCCATGGCATCACCAGGGGTACTTACAGCTGCTGTTAAAAAGTTACAACCTTCAAGGTAAGAGCTTGCAACTCCGTGAGTGTACCAAGAGGTAACAAATGTTGTTCCGACAAACCAACCACCAATTGCAAGATATGCACAAGGAAGTAAAAGTAGTCCGGACCAACCAATAAATACAAAGCGGTCACGCTTCAACCAATCATCGAGGACATCAAACCATCCTCTTTGTGGGGCGCTACCAACTGCGATCGTCATGAGAAATCGTTTTTAGCTTCGGGATACGCAGTGACTGTAACAAAGATTGAGAGTAATGTGGGGAAATATTTGTATATCTGAAATGCCTTGTAAAGCTTTCCTGACTTTTTTATTAAAAATTAGGTAAGAATACTCCCTAAGTTTGTTAAATTATCTGAATTAGGCCTCAAAAAAAATAAAAATGGATTCAAATCTTACTTCTTTCGATAAAATTGAACAAAAAATTGGTGGATCAAGAAAAATTTCTAATTACATTATTGGTGGAATGCTAACGATAGGGGGTATTGGTTTTCTTTTAGCCTCTATATCTAGCTACACAGGGAGGGATCTATTGCCTTTAGGCAATCCTTCGACTTTATTGTTTATCCCTCAGGGAATAATAATGGGAGCATATGGAATAATAGCTAATTTATTAAATTTTTATTTATGGTATTTGGTTTATATTAATTTTGGATCAGGAAGTAATTCTTTTGATAAATCATCTAAATCTGTTGAAATAAAGAGGAAGGGGTTGTTTAAAGATATAGAGGTTAAATTGAAATTTGATGAAATTAAATCGGTAAAGCTGGATATAAGTGAGGGATTTAACCCTAGAAGAAGAATTGCATTAGTGCTGAAAGGTAGAAAAAAACCACTCCCTTTAAGCGGAGCAGGAGAACTTAAACCTCTTCTTCAAGTTGAAGAAGAG